>CAVTRG010000008.1:0-826305 GCA_963737045.1 uncultured Acidobacteriaceae bacterium | reverse complement strand
CTCTCCGCCAGTCGCTCCTATTTCGCCTGAGGCATGACGAGGCCTGAAAGAACCTATGTTCTTAACGGGCGCATGATATTGAGAGAAGCAAGCAATGGCACAAGAACGCATTCGCGACTGCTATCAATGGGTGCGCGAACTCATCGGTGCATCTTCCAAGCGCGAATCAATTAACACCCTCCGCAGGGGGATACTTTAGCGGTTGTGCGGAGCATTCCGCGAGAGTGCCCAACAACGGGAGTCGGCTCTAGTCATCTATAAGCAGGCGGTCTGCTTTCAACTTGGCGCGCAGTTCCGCTAACACTTCCTTGGCAGGCCGCGCCGTTTTCCTGTCCTCGTCAATCGCCCTCCGACGTTCGTCGAAAATCCGCTTCGTTTTCTCATCGACCTTCGGCGAAGTGGGATGTCTGGGCGACGTACCCATACGCTCAGTTTACTGCGGCCCACTTTATTCGATGGGCATAGACGGCATATACTCCAACACCTCAAGAATTTCATACTCCACCTTGACCCTCTCTTCCCCGGTTTGCCCGGACGGTCCTGGACAAAGCGATGCGTCGGTGATAAGCGCTTTACAGAGCTGAGCCGGAACAGTGGTTAACCTAGAAGTAACAAAACTCGACCGGATCGCAATAGGTGTCGGATAAAATTTCTTTATCAATAATCTGCATCATCCTTCTCGTCTTTATTGTTTTTGCCGTAATTGTCCAAAATGAGGAACGGAAGCAATTGCGCGGCACCGCATACCAAGAAGGAATTGGCGAAGAATACGATCTAGAATTGAAACGACTATTAGAACTTCAGAACTTTCGGCCAAAAGACGCTCCGTCCGGGCCAGATCCTTACGGTGAGGCATTGGACATTGTGCGCCTGCGAAAACGAACGATGGCAAAGAACTTACCCTTTAGCGACAAGCCGATATTCAACATCTCGAACAGTACGATCGCAGCCCTGAATCTTGGCACCGTGCTGGGAGATCGACCGCCTCGGTCCAGAATCTTCAGACCCATGGGGACCAGCAGATCGCAGACACGATAGGAAAATTGACCACCGCGATTAGCGAATCGATGGAGATAAGAGATACGGATCGAAAGGACCTGCTTGAAAACCTTGCGCTGGTATCGAAGGAAGTTTCATCTCAACCTGATCAGCGTAGACTGGGGTTGTTAAAATCCTCCCTTGGGTTCATCACAACATCTCTCGCAACAGCCAAGGAGTTGATCCCCCTAGTACTATGACCTGTACGAAAAACTCAAGGCCGCGGGCATTATTGACTGGTGATCCTATGACAGCAGTTTTGACGGCCTATGTGCGTGATTACGGTACCGAGAAACGTAACCCCACTGGGCGGAAGTGTCGGTTCAAGTCCCCAGTTAGTCCATCGAGAGCATCCATAGGCTGAAATCGGACGAGGAGTCCCGGGAAATACGCCAACCTTGGCTGGCACGGCAACCTCTAATCTGTGACTTGCGGCAGGGCATGGAGGGGTTCAGGTTCCGAATCCCACTCTCTCCGCCAGATTATTTTAATAATGTACGCGTGAATTCCGATGATGCCGTCAAGGCTTTCAGGCCTTCAGCTCAACAAACACTGGTGACCACGGGACTTTGGCGAGGTCGAGTTTAGCGATGCTCACAGGTAAACGGAACCGTCGTGGACCTGCGCTTCCTGGATTTACGTAAAGCACTCCGTCACGTTGTATCTGTAATGCCTTATGAGAGTGACCGCTAATTACGATCTGTGTTTCTTGCGGGGCAGGATTAGCCTTCAATTGCCTCACGTCGTGGAGGACGTAGATTCTGGCCGGACCGGCTTGGATCAAAGCATTGACCGAAAGTCCAGAGTTTCTTGGGTCGACGTTGCCCTGGACGGCGATCGTTGGAGCGATACGCTTCAAAGCGTCGAGGATCTGGGGTTTACCCACGTCGCCAGCATGAATGATCAAGTCCGAGCCGCTCAGCGCGTCCAAGACTTCGGGCCGCAGCAACCCGTGGGTGTCGGAGATTAAACCGACGCGGCGAGTGTGTTCGAAGCGGAGACCTACGGCCGTACTTTGTCCATAAAACTGTGAAGGCGATCCAGGCCGCGCTCGAGCTCATGCATTGAAGTCGCGTAGGAGATGCGGACGTGGTTCTTGGTGCCGAACGCTTCGCCGGGAACGACGGCGACGTGCGCGTCGCGGAGCAACTCAGCGGCGAAATCGAGTGAATTTTTGATTCGGCCCGTCGAGTAAGCAACGCTGATGTTGGGGTACGCATAGAAAGCGCCTTTGGGCGTGACGATGGAGACGCCGGGAATGTCGCGCAATCGGGTTATGACGAAATCGCGGCGGCGACGATACTCGGCGAGCATTTGCGGCACCGAATCCTGCGGCCCGAGCATGGCTTCGACAGCCGCCTTCTGTGCGATTGAAGTGGGATTAGAGGTGCTGTGACTCTGCAATTTTGTCATTGCGTTGATGATCGGCGCCGGAGCCAGCGCGAACCCGATCCGCCAGCCCGTCATAGCGTAAGTTTTCGAGAGCGAGCCCGCCACCACGACCTTCTCCCGCGCGCCTGGAGCAGCGGCAATCGAAAACGGCTTCGCGTCGTATAGAAAATGGCAGTAGCATTCATCGGTGAGCACAAAAATGTCGCGTCTTGATGCGAGATCAAAAATTCGCCGGAACTGTTCCGGAGAGAGGACGGCACCACTGGGATTGGATGGCGAATTGATGATGATCAGCTTGGTTCTGGGGCTCAGATAACGCTCGATCATTGCTGCAGTCACTTCAAAACCGGTGTTCTCGTCCGTCTCGACGAACACGCAGACACCGCCTGCGTAATTTACGACATCCTTATACGTGACCCAGTACGGGACAGGGATGATGACTTCGTCACCGGGATTCACGAGCGCCTGGATGAGATTGAAGATGGCGTGCTTGCCGCCGACGGTCACCATGCACTCGGCCGCTGAATAGCTTGTGCCGAAATCCAGGCGGTGCCGGTCGCAAATTGCTTCCCGAAGCTCTTGAGTTCCGGCTGTGTTCGTGTACTTCGTGAAATCAGAAGCGAGCGCTTGAATGGCAGCGTCCTTTATATGGCTGGGTGTCGGGAAATCGGGTTCACCCGCGCCGAAATCCACAACATCCACGCCTTCGCGACGCAGCCGATCGGCGTCGGCTGCAACTTTCATGGTCGACGAAACGCTAATGGTCGATATGCGATCGGCGATTTCTGCGGTAGCTTGCATGGTACGGTTACCTTCTCACTTAGTATCTCGCCCCGGAACTATGTCGTGCCAAACCTGGCGCGTAATCGATTCGCAACGGGTTCAGGGACGAATGTCGAAACATCTCCGCCGAGGGTGATGATTTCTTTTATCATGTGCGAGCTTATGAACGAATACTCTTCGCGCGCCATCAGAAAAATGGTCTCGGTTTCCGGGCGCATGCGCCGGTTCATCAGTGCCATCTGAAGCTCAGTCTCGTAATCGGAGATAGCGCGGATGCCCCGGAGAATGGCGTTTGCGTTGCGTGAAGCCGCATAGTCGACAAGCAGGCCGGCAAAGGAATCCACCTCCAGGTTCGGAAGCATTGAAGTAGCCTCACGAATCATTTGGATGCGCTGATCGACATTGAACAGCGGCTGCTTTTGTGCGTTGTTCAGAATGGCGACAATCAACTGATCGAAGAGACGGCAACCGCGCGCGATCAGGTCGAGATGGCCGTTCGTAAGCGGATCGAAAGAGCCCGGATAAATGGCAATCAGGCGTTGAGAGCGGGGCGCCTCAGGGCTGTTGGGCATGGGCCGACGGGGAAATTTGAGTGTAGCCGAAACTGCTCTCTACTTGAACGGCGGATACGGCGACCAGGTGCCGTCGCCACCTTGCTTGCGCTCTTCTTCTTCCTTCTTTTCTTTTTCCTTGGCCTGTTTCGATTTGCCGCCTTTGAAATAGAGATGGACGGTTACGGAGTGGGAGGCGGCATCGGCGGTGTAATCCGCACGAGTGTCTGCGAGATTGTCAAAGAGACCTTGTTCCTGGACCCGCTGCAGAAAAAAATCGGGGTAATCAGGGTTGAACGGCTTCCCGGGCTTTTCGCCCCAGAGGCGCGCGATGAGGGGCTCGCTGTTGAGATCGAGCCCCTGAATATCGAGAGTCTGGAAATTGTACACGCCTCCGGGCGAAACATCATAGGTAATGTCAACGGTTTGCTTACTGGGGTCGGGCTGAAATTCGGTGGTCACGCTGGCATCCAAGAGGCCGCGGCGCTTCATCCTGTGAACCAGATCCAGGCGAAAGTTATCCACCTGCTGCCCGTTGAAAGCCTGTCCGGGCTTAAACGGGATATTCGAACGGATCTCTTCTTCGTCCATCCCGCTGCCGTGGAAATGGATGGAACCGAATTTGAAGACCGGACCCTCACTGATATCTACCTTCACGACTACACCGCGATTGGTTTTGGACGGCTCGGTTTCGACCTTGGGAAAGGTTACATCCGCGTATCCTTTTGCTGCATACAAGGGCTTGATCGCACCGTCAAGGATCAATTTGAGACGAGTGTCAGAGAGCGGAACACCGATAGCGACCTGATTTACCGCGCGCAAAATAGTACCCGTATCGACTGCTTGATTGCCGGTCACGATGACTTGCGAAATGGTCGGCGCTGGCGTGTCAGGCGAAAACAAAATGCTCAGTTGCTTGGGGTCATCGTTCGAGACACGAGCCCTGACCTTAACGGAGGGATCCTTTTGACTGACGAAGTCCTGCACAGCAGCCGTGTATCGCTTCAGGACGCCTTCCGTACCCGGAATGCGGTCGGAGTACAGAGCGACGTGGTCATGAAGATACTGCTGGACTGCCTCCTGCGAGACACCGAGCCGCTCAAAGCGCATTGGGAAGAGTTGCTCGTTCTCAGCGACTTGGAAGCTTAAATCATAGGCCGGAGGGTTTCCCAAAAATCGGAACTCGTCGGCAACGTTGTTGAACAACTCAGTCGATTGCAGCTTGGCGCGTGCTTGCTCGATGATGGGTCCGGTGACTCGTTGTCCGATCTTCAGGCCCGAATCTTTGATGATGGCGGCGGACGAGTATAGGCGGTTGCCCTTCACAGAAATGGAATGAAGAGTGCCGGGTGGCGGCTCTCTTTTCCGGGCAGGTTTGGTCGCGTCCTGCTGTGCGACACTCACCAGCGCGCAGGAACACACGAGCGCCGCACAAAAGACGGAACGCATGTTACTAACCCATGATACGCAGCCGCTGCCGGGTAGGTTTCGAGTGTCGCGAAATACCTGAAAAATAAGGGCTGAATGATACACTTGAGGCGAAAATGACTTATGACGTCGCTGTGATTGGCAGCGGTCCGGGCGGATATTCCGCAGCGGTTCGCGCCGGGCAATACGGCCTGAGAACGGCGCTCATTGAAAGGCAAACAAGACTTGGTGGATGCTGCCTTCTGGTGGGCTGCATTCCCACCAAGACTCTTCTCCACACGGCCGATGTCTGGGACCATTTCAAGCACCCGGAGGTAGACGGAATCGAGTGTAAGGATCCGCGCCTGAATTACGGCCGGGTCCTGGATCGCAAGAACAAGATCGTGACCAAGCACTCGAAGGGCATCGAGTTCCTGATGCGCAAGAACAAGGTGGACGTGGTGAAGGGGCACGCACGACTGTTGGGTGGCGGACGGATCGACGTCAAAGACGGAAACAAAACGCAGACAGTCGAAGCGAAGAACATCATCGTTGCCACTGGGTCAGAAGCCCGGATGCTGCCCGGCCTGGAGCCCGATCCAAAGCTGATTTTGACGAATATCGAGATCCTCGATATGCCAGAGGTGCCTGCGACTATCGGCATCATCGGGGCGGGCGCCGTAGGCGTTGAGTTCGCGTCGATTTTCAACCGCTTCGGATCGAAAGTTACGATCCTTGAAATGCTGCCGCGGCTGGTGCCGGTCGAAGATGAAGAAATCTCGAAAGAGCTCGAGAAGCATTTCAAGAAGAGCGGTATCCGCATCGAAACCGGCGCGAAGGTCGGCAATGTGCGGAAGAACGCGAACAGCGTCAGCGTGAGCGCGAGTCTGGCAAACGGGAAAACTGAAGAGCTCGAGTTCCATAAGTTGCTGGTGGCAGTGGGGCGGAAACCGAATACAGATAATGTTGGACTCGAAAGCACGAAGGCGCAACTGGATCGTGGTTTCGTGACCGTGGATAGCTATCAGCGGACAGCGGAGCCGAACCTTTATGCGATCGGAGATATTGTGGCGGGCACGCCGCAGCTCGCTCATGTGGCTACAGCCGAAGGCATGGTTGCGGTTGGGCACATCGCTGGGAAACCTGTTCGGCCGATCAACCGGAATCGGATTCCTGGAGCGACTTACACTGATCCAGGAATTGGGAGTGTCGGTGTTACGGAAGCGCAAGCGCGCGCGCAAGGTTTCAAAGTTAAGGTAGGCAAGTTCCCGTTCGCGGCCAATAGCAAGGCGACTATTCTTGATTCACATGAGGGTTTTGTAAAGGTAATTGCCGATGAGCGCTTCGGTGAGATTCTCGGCGTTCACATCATCGGACCCGAAGCATTCGAACTAGTCGCGGAGGCCGTCACGGCTATGGAAGCTGAGGCGACGGTCGAAAGCATGATGTCGACTATTCATGCGCACCCCACGATCTACGAGGCCATCGGCGAGGCGTTCAATAACGTGTACGGATTGGCGATTAACATTTAGCGGCTTGGCTGTTTTACGAATCTGACCAGATAGCATGAAATCGCTTGAGGTGATGGATCTTGGCCGAATGCGTTACTCGGATGCATTCGCGATGCAGCAGCATCTCGTTGAACAGCGAAAACAGGGGGAAGGCGTAGATACGCTCCTTTTTGTCGAGCACCCGCACGTCGTGACGATTGGCCGTAATGCGAAACCGCAGCACGTGCTCGCAAGCGAGGAGATTCTTGCGCGCACCGGTATTGAGCTATTTGAGACCGATCGCGGCGGCGATGTGACGTATCATGGCCCAGGTCAGATCGTGGGGTACCCTATAGTCGATTTGCGAGAATGGAGGCGCGATGTACGCGCGTATTTCAAGGGTGTCGAGCAATCCCTGATTGACGCTCTCGCAGCTTTCGGCATTGCTGCAGAACGCGTTCCAGAGCCCGGCTACGAAGGCGTTTGGGTAGATGGAGCAAAGATCGCGGCAATCGGAATACACATCAGCCGGTGGATCACTTCCCATGGATTTGCGGTCAACGTGGACACTGATTTGAGCTATTTCAAGTACATTGTCCCGTGCGGTTTGACGAAGCCGGTTTGTTCGCTCCGGAGCTTAGGCTGCGGAGCAGAACGTGAAGAGGTTCAACAGGCCATTGCCGCCTCATTCGCAAATGTTTTTGATTATCACCCGGTGATGGCGCACCAGGTATTTCAGGAGACCCGATGATTGACGTAGTGATGCCTCAGATGGGCGAAAGCATCGTGGAAGGAACACTGACCCGATGGCTGAAGAAGCCGGGAGAAAAGGTGGAGCGCGACGAACCGCTGTTCGAGATATCGACGGACAAAGTGGATACGGAGATTCCATCCCCCACAGCGGGTGTGTTGAGCGAGGTTCTCGTTCAAGAGGGTGCGACGGTCGCGATCAATTCGGTTGTCGCGCGCATTGGCGAGGGCGATGGCGCTGGCGCCGGAGCGGCAAGTTCTCCAAAGCCGGAGGCTCCCAAACAAGAGGTAAAGCCCGCAGCAGGGACGAAGCCGGACGTGGACGTGGGCCCATCCGCGACAGTTCCTGAAGCGCGGACTTCAACGCCCGAGCCGCCGCCCGCTCCGCATGCTACTTCCGCAGGACCGTATCCCGATCAGCCGGAGGCCGAATCTCAGGCGCGGCGAACGCCGATACAAACGAGCGCCCCGGCACCTCCCGCTCCTTCCGAGCAGGCGGACGGAAGCGAAGTTCGAGCCGAGGAACAAGGGCCGCTTTCTCCGCTTGTGCGCAAGATGGCTCGCGAATATAACATCGACCTTTCCCGAGTGAAAGGAACGGGCGCAGGCGGACGGATCACGAAGCAGGATGTTGAATCCTACATGTCCTCGCAGGCAGCCAGAACCTACAGCGCTCCTGCTGCCGCCCAAGCCCCGCCGATATCTGAGCGGCAGGCTCCCGGACAACAGCCACCTCCTCCTGCGCCGATACCCCTACCTGAGTCGGCGAAGACGCGCACCGAGCCGATGAGCAACATGCGCCAGAAGATCGCCGAACACATGATCATGAGCAAACGTACTTCGGCTCATGTGACGACTGTGCACCGGGTCGACATGACCAAAATTGCTAAGCTGCGCGACAGGTCCAAGACCGAGTTCCAAGCGCGCAACGGCTTCTCGTTGACTTTCCTGCCCTTCGTGACGGCAGCGGCGGCGGAAGCTCTGCGGGTGTTCCCTATCTTTAATGCTTCCATTGACGGCAAGAACATTGTCTATTTACGGGATATCAACATAGGCATAGCAGTGGCTCTCGAAGGCGGGCTGATTGTGCCTGTAATTCGCAACGCCGATGAAAAGAACGTGACGGGCTTGCAGCGCGCGATTGTTGATCTAGCAACGCGGGCGCGGTCGCGCCAACTTAAGCCTGACGAAGTGCAGGGCGGCACGTTTTCGATCACAAATTTCGGCAGCTTTGGCAGCATTTTCGCTACCCCCGTGATTAATCAGCCGCAGGTGGCCATACTCGGCGTGGGCGCTGTGGAGAAAGTGCCTGCTGTCGTGGACGGCGATGCGATTGCGGTACGCTCCCAGGCCCACCTGGCTTTGACCTTTGACCACCGTCTAATCGATGGAGCCTTGGCGGACCAATTCTGTCAAAAGACCAAGTCGATACTCGAGAACTGGTCAGCCGAAGTCCTCTGACAAATCCGAGGTGAACGTTCAGAAGCATCCGCGAGGGTAAGCTAGATAAGCAGCTCTACTCCTTAGGCTGGAAAGGTTCCGCAGTGGACCAGCGACCCTTTTCTCCGGATTCTCTCTGGAACCAGCCCGTCACAGGTACTTGCCTCTAATCTCGCTTACGTCGCGAAATTTGCAAAGTTCCATTTTCCGGAATAACGTCCAGAACACGAATCGAGCTCAACGTGTGTTTCCAATGCACCACTAGGAATGGGACAGTCTTATTCTTCAAATACAGGTCCTGCCGGAGCAAACACCATGCATTGTCCGAGTCCTGCGAACGAGCGCCTTGCGCTTGAGAAGACTCCTCGTATCCGAAAACTTGGATATCGCTCGCAAGTCCGTGCTCGATTTCGATAACCCGATCAAAGGGCGGACGCGCCGGAACATGATCACTCTGATCGATACTGCGAACGTGCTCGCGTAACGAAGGTGAACTCTCCGATCTGAATTGAGACGAAATTCTGTAGCGGGCCACGGCAATTGAACCCTTGAAATCGCTCGCGCAGTTTCGGTTCTCCTCACCCTGAGCTGACAGACAAAATTTGCGTTGAGACGAGCGCTCCTGAAATCTTAAGCCATTTTCGTTGTAGCCGTCATAATACTCTAGCGTCATTCGAACTTTGTATTCGTCCGTTGCAAAGAAATGCAGCTGTTCGGGTTCGGACTTGGGCAGCGCGGAAAGACTTATACCGCCCAGGAGAAGCGAACGTCGGCTTAGAAAGCGCATATCAAGACGTGACAGCAATATGCAAGTTAGTTGCCATGCCCCAAGGGGATCGCTACACCGCTGGTTTCCCGGCACTTTTCTCCACTTACTTTCAGATTTGCGATGCAATTTCATTCCGGTTTTGGCATGATTGCGCCCGCTTCCGGGATAATAGTAGGTGACCTACCTCTCGGCCATCTACAACGCTTGCCGCTACCCTGAATATGGCGGCTTACGCTTTTAGGCGGAAGCGCCTCGTTTCACGGAAGAACTCCGCAACGGAACGACAAGGATCAGCCCGATGACTGAGGCGGCGGCAGCGACGAAAACTGGCCACTTGTAATCGTGGGTGTAGTCGACCATAATGCCCGCGACGGGCGGCCCTATTAGGCATGCTACTCCGAAGCCGGTGAAAAGAATTCCAAGTAGCTCGCCCAATCCTTCAACCCCAAAAAGAGACGCAGTAACGGCCGGCGCCATGGCCGCAATACCTCCGTAACCTATTCCCATAACCAAAGCGAACAGCACAAGAAATGAGTAGGAGTGAGCTGTCAGCCAGAAGCTGAAGCTCACTAATAGCATTGCGTATGCGACCTGGTACATCGTCATCAGCCCGAATCGTGGTGCCAACATATCAAGCCCAAGGCGTCCCACTACACTGCTTGCCCCGATGTAGCCGAGAAGGGCCGCCCCCGCCGCGGGACTCGTGCCGATTTCGACCGCGTAGGCAGCTAGAAAGACAAAAGATACATACACGGCAATCCCCGCGAACGAGAGGCTGACGTAAAGAAATGCGAAATCCCGAGTCCGGACCTCCCGTGCGACGCTGACTTTTTTCTTTTCACTGGCAACGGGGGGCCGGGCGAGCAGCGCGGCGCACACCAACAGAAGAGCGGCTCCGGTCCAGCCAAACATTTCGAATGTTTTTCGCCAGCCGTAGTGGCTTGTAAGCATAGCGGCAAGTGGCGCAGCAACCAGGGTTCCACAACCGATGCCGCTGATCGCGATGCCGAGTGCAATATCACGATGCAGCTTGAACCACTCGCCCACAGCCGCAATCGCCGGGATGTAGGTGCACGCCACCGCTGCGCCCAGTCCGACTCCGTAGGTAAGGAAGATCAGAGGCAGAGAGTGAATGTGCGCCGTCAGGACCAGCCCAGCGCCGATCAGCACTGCGCCGGCGCCGACCACAGGACGTGGGCCGTAATGGTCGGCGATGTCTCCAGTGAAAGGGGCGAGAAAGAACGATAAGGCAGTAATAGTCGAGAAAAGGGCCGACATCACGGCGTGGCTGGCGTGAAACTCGGTGGCCATCGGCTTGAGAAACACTCCGAAGCAATACGTCACGCCGAAGCTAACAAACGATCCTAAGAACGCAGCGAAGACGACCGCCCACCTGCGCGAATCACGTTCGATATTGGCATCTCCGGGCATGTAAACGACGTCTTAGGACAGAGCTTGGGTTCCTAAGCATACGAAAACCAATTGTCACTCGATGAAGTGACCCATGCAAGGGCAAACGAAATGATCACCGGATTTGCGGCCCATCCGCTGGAGAACGCTCTCCCCCGTCACCGTATATTCAACGCTACAGTTACAATCGTGATGCCTTCTCTTCAAAGGTCTCGCATGAACCCACATCACAAAAGGGACGGGCCCAAGAGAGCCGCGGGTAAACAGCCGTTCGACCACGAATTGCCGCGCAGTATCAAGCCGGTTGCAGACTCGGGCGTCTGGTGAAAACATCATCCGAGCGATATTCTATAAAATGCTATCCGTGAAAGGGCGCTGCAGGCTCCAAGCTTCCCCATCGCACAGGTTAGGTGATTAAGTAGACTTGTTTCCATGAAATTCCTGGTGACCGGTGGTACCGGTTTCATCGGCTGGCGCGTCGCGCGCAATCTCCTTGCGCGAGGAGTGCCGGTGGTAGTAGCGGATTGGAATATAGATTCATCAGTCCGGCTCCGTTTGAAGACGGAATGCGACGGCCCTCCCAGCTTCGTTGAGTGCGATGTCTCGGAATCTCGCGACGTCGCGCGCATCTTTGAAACCCATCCTGACATCACTCACGCCGTACACCTTGCCTATCTCATGAGCGCGGAAGTGGAAGCAGATCCGCCCCTGGGTGTCCGTGTAAACGTCCTGGGCATGGCAAACATGTTCGAAGCCGCGCTGAAGCAACGACTCAAGCGAATCGTATTCACAAGCAGTGAGACTGTCTATGGCGCGTGTCAGCGAGTCTACGGAGATCGCCCCGTAGCGGAGGTCGATTTCTGCTCGCCGACCCATCACGTGTTTACGTACGGTGTGATGAAGATTTTAAATGAATTCATGGCGCAGAAGTACGCCCAAAAGCACGGGATCAGTATTGCTTGTGCCCGCCCTCCGGTTGTATTTGGGCATGGACGGAAGAGAGGCTCACTTCTTTGGGCGGAGGATTTTGTATCGTTGCCCGCGATCGGTGAACCGGTGAGCTTACCTTTCCCGGCGGAAACTCGCGATTGTTGGGTCTATGTCGATGATTGCGCGGAACAACTCGTGCGGCTCGCTCTCAAGCCGAACCTTGCGCATTTCGCTTACAATTCCACCGCATGGTCCGTCTCAGCTCGTGAATTCGCAAACCTGGTTCGTCACTGGTTGCCGAACGCTGAGATCAGCTTCGATGAAAATAAGCCGTCCACCCCGCTTGTCGACGACTTGGACGGCAACCGCCTGATTCAAGAGATCGATTTTTCGCCGAGACCTTTGAAAGCAGCTATTCTTGCTCACATCAACGAGGCGCGCGCGGCAGCTTCTCTACCGCCTCTCACGCCATCATAGGAGAAACACATGCAACGTTATCGTGCCACTGTCGTCGGGAGTTTCCCGCGACCTAATGCCCTTGCGGACACAATGAAACGGCCCTCACTGACGCAGGCGGAAATCGATGAGCTGATCCGCTGGGCGGTCCGGCAGCAACTGGATCTTGGCCTTGAAACCGTCACCGACGGCGAAAGCTACCGCGAAAACATGTATTACTACTACCAGAAGCGCATGGACGGCGTTTCCATGGACAACATGGTGCCGCGCTCTTTCGGAACGGCTGGTTTTAGTATCGAGTGCGCGCGCGTGGTCGGCACGCTCAGTAATCCCCGGTTCAATCTAGCTCACAACTGGAAGGTTGCGCGCGAGGCCGCTCCAGCAAATGTTGTTGTTAAGCAAACCGTTACCGGGCCACACATGCTGAGTAGGTTCAGCGTCAACGAGCGGCCCGATTTGTATACGGATGACCAGGCGCTGTGCCGTGCTTACGCCGACCTATTGCGACAGGAATTGAAAGAGGTGATCGCCGCCGGTTGCGAACACATTCAGTTTGACGAGCCCGCATGGACCGAGTCGCCGGAGCAGAGTGAGTGGGCCGTTGACATCCTGAATGAGTTGATCGATTCGCTCGATGGCGTCCGGATCGGACTTCACGTATGCGGCGGTAATCCGCGAAGAAAGCGCGTCTATTTCACAAAGTACACAGATTTGGCGCCTGCGTTCCGGAAAGCGCACATTGACGAAGTTCTCCTCGAGCACTGCACGCTCGGCTACAATCTGATGGACCTATGGAAGCTTTGGGACTTTAAAGGTGATCTCGGTCTTGGTGTAATCGATCAGCGCAGTGATGTCATCGAGACAGCGGAAGTCATTCGAGAAAGGGTGGAGCCTGCGTTAGAATACTTTGCCCCTGAGCGGCTCTTGCTGACAAGTGAATGCGGTTTCGGCCACGTGCCTCTGGATATAACGCGCGCGAAGTTGAGCATCCTCACTGGCACTTCGCGCGAACTCGGCAAAACGGCGGCAGCGGTTTAGTTCCGAAGATCGCCATGAGCGACCACCAAGATGGGCGACCACGAGATTGGCAGCGGGCCATACTGCGCGATGTCCAATTTTGGGTTCCATTTGTCATCCTGCTTGTGGGATTACTGCTTCTGCGTTTAGTCCAATGAACCGCGCCGGAAAAATGGCTTGAATTCTACAGCAGCCAAAACGTCAATTGACCACTCTCGCCAGCGACAACTTCATCGCCTCGGCATATTTTGCGGTATCTCTGCAGCGCTGTGGCTCGCAGGGGCTGAGGCGCCTACGAAGTTGGTAACGGTTTCCGTTTCTCCTTTGGTCATCTCCTTCATGATGGTGCTGGGCGCTTTCGTCTCGCGCTGGAGTCTGCCAGCCCTTATACGCGGCACTTCGGACGTCTTCAGTGATACACGCCACGTCCCGCACCTTGTTGTTTGGGGCATCATGGCAGGTTGCCTCTGGGCGGTTGGAAACACACTGACAATATTTGCGGTAAGGGATATCGGTCTGAGTCTCGCCTTCCCGTTATGGAATTCAAACAGCCTCATCGGTATTCTTTGGGGCACGCTCCTCTTCAAAGAGCTGCATAGGGCAGCCTGGTTCCGAAAAGTCGGAGTGGTTGGGGGTGGGCTCGTCATCTTCGTTGGTGCGGTATTCATATCGGCGGCCTCCACCTCAGAAGCAACACATGCAAGCGCAGTTCGCGGGATGGCCGCTGCGCTCGGTGCTGGCCTGATGTTCGGATCGATGTACATTCCCTATCGAAAGGCCTACATCACCGGGATGAATCCGCTCACCTTTCTAACCTTTTTCACGTTTGGCGAGATGACCACGGTCACCATCTTGGCCCTTTTGTTTCTCGGTGGCGTGCTGCCTTTTTGGCATCAGCTTGCTGCCAATCGCCATATCTTGTTTTGGCCCCTGCTCGGTGGATTCATGTGGGTGGTTGGCGACCTATTTCAAAATTACGCCGCAAAATATGTCGGGATCAGTCGCGGAATTCCCTTGTCGAATACGAACCAGCTCTGGGGCTTAATCTGGGCGATCCTGGTTTTTCACGAGCTGCACGGCCTTACCGGAAATGTGTACGTCGAGGTAATTGGCGGGTCATTTCTCATGGCCGCGGGAGCCGTCGCGATCGCCTCTTCATCCGCCTCCGAAAGCGAATACTCCAGTTGGAAGGAAGCCGCCCAGCGCGAAGTCACCCTATACGGGATCAACCCCGAATACGTTATGACTCGAATGGAAGGCCATGATCTGAGTTCCAGCCATCCTCGCCGCACCTGGTTCGATTGGCTCCTGGTCGGTGGAGCGACGCTCATCTTTATCGTGCTTGGAGCTATGGCTCAAGTGCCTCACATGGAAATTCAGATTGGATGGCTGATCGCCTTGACCGCGGCGATGCTGCTAGTCCTGCTGGCCGCCGGTTTCGCGCTATGGCGAGTCACTAAGTTTACTTAGCACCAGGCACCCCTGCCGCGTGTTCGAGGCCGATCATCGCCCGCATGCCTGCAGAAATCACTTCTTGCGCCCGAACACCATCCCGGTGCGTCGTTGGAAATGATGCGCCCGTTCTGCAGCACTCGATGAATGCCGCAAGCTCCGCTTTATATGCCGCTCCGAAGCGGTCCACGAACTCAGGTAATGTCCGGCCATAATCGCGCATCGAAAACGTCTCCCGGACGATTGGGTTCGTGCGCCCTCGCCGCCCATAAGCCTCCACTAAAACCTCGAATGGCTTCTGCTCGAAGCGGCCGATGTGAATCTGGCCCTCCTGTCCAAAAATGATCGTTTCCACCCGGTAGCCGGATACGTGATTGCGGCTGACCTGAATTTGAGCCAAGAGATCGTTGTCAAACCAGAGATACAAAAGGGCATCATCGAAATCCTCGACGCACGTGGTAAGCGCGTGGCTGTAGATTCTGGAGCCAATCGCCAGCGCTTTAGAAGGGGTGCGCCGCGTGAGCCAAAGAATTTCATCGACGTTGTGAACGGACATGTCGGGCAAAATTCCACCGCTTCTGTAGCCATTCGGAGCGGGGTTAGAATCTTCCAGCGCCGAGTAGATCTTGAAAACCGGCCCAATGGCGCCACTCTCCATCAGCCCTTTTGCGTACGTGAGAGGTTCATCGAACCGGCGTTGAAACGCCAGCATCAACGCATGCGGATGGTCCCGATCCAGTTCCGCCGCAAACTCTCGATCTGCTTCTAGACTCCCCGTCAGCGGTTTCTCGAGCAAAACACGATTTCCGGCTGCAATCATAATCGCGGCATGTTCGCGGTGATCGTCCGTCGGCGTCACTATCACCGTTGCGTCGCACACCCCCGCTTTCGCGAGCTCTTCGATTGACCTGAAAATAGGGACTTGCCTTCCGGTAACGGCATTAAACTGGCGAGCGCGTTCAACATCGATGTCGGCCAGCGCGACAAGTTCACATTCCTGAGTATCCTGAGCCAACTCGTGCACGTGAAGTGCATGAACCGTTCCCATTCGCCCGAGCCCAGCAACAGCCACATTCAAAGGTTCACTCATAGGATCCGCCGTGACTTATTCGGCACAGCTTTGTCCAGCCAGTGTAACTCTGAGCGCCGCCCTGCCCCAAGGTGATCAAGGGAATGGTCTAATACCAAATGATGGGCGGCTATAGCATGCAACAGACGGCTCCCAACGACATAGCGGTTATCGCTCCCACTGGGGACGGTGCCGCAACCACCGCCAAGACGCCCCTTATACAGCGCAATGTCGCGGTAGACGCCTATCGTGGATTGGTCATGCTGCTCATGATGGCCGAGGTCTTGCAATTCGCCCGGATCGCCCGGGCCTATCCGGGCAATTGGTTCTGGAGCATTCTCGCCTTCAATCAAACGCACGTTCAATGGGCAGGCTGTTCAGTCCATGACCTGATTCAGCCTTCATTTTCGTTTCTGGTCGGCGTGGCGTTGCCCTACTCGATTGCGAGCCGCATTCGCCGCGGGGGCACATTCGGCAAAATGTTTCTCCACGCAATCTGGCGATCGATTTTGCTCATTGCACTGGGCATCTTTTTACGATCTATCAATCATCCCCAGACTTATTTCACGTTTGAAGATACTCTGACGCAGATCGGCTTAGGATACCCATTTCTGTTCCTGCTTGGGTTCCGTTCGCCGCGCTGGCAATGGAGCGCGTTTGCCGCCATCCTCGTTGGGTATTGGCTCGCCTGGGCTCTCTATCCCGCCCCCGGACTGGCATTCGATTACACAGCGGTCGGTGTGCCCCAACATTGGAGTCACAATTTCACCGGTTTTGCCGCGCATTGGAACAAGAACAGCAACCTCGGCGTGGCGTTCGATCAGTGGTTTCTGAATCTGTTCCCTCGCGTTAAGCCTTTTGTCGCAAACGACGGAGGATACCTAACCCTCAGCTTCATTCCGACGCTCGGCACAATGATTCTCGGCTTGGTGGCAGGGAGATGGTTCCGGACATTTGCGCCGAAGATCCCATTCAAGCGCTTCATTCTCGCCGGAGTCATCGGAATCTCTCGCTGGTTTGCTGCTCCACCTCACCGGCATCTGTCCAGTTGTAAAGCGCATCTGGACCCCGAGCTGGACATTATTCAGCGGTGGAGCATGTTTTCTGATTCTGGCCGCTTTCAGTTGGGTGATTGATCTTAAAGGCTATCGAAAATGGGCGTTCCCACTTGTCGTGATTGGTATGAACTCCATCGCCGCCTATATGATGGCGCATCTATTCGAAGATTTCATCGCCAGCTCTTTCCGCATCCACTTGGGCGAACGAGCATTCCAGATTTTCGGAACCGCACTCGAGCCGCTGCTGCTCGGCGGCGCCGTGTTGTTGACCTATTGGGTGCTCCTGTACTGGATGTATAACCGCAAATTGTTTCTTAAGATCTGAGGGCGATCTCACGCAGCAATCCGGTTCCAACGTCATGCGCCTCCCTCTCCTCGGCCAACAATCCAGGGCCTAACATCGAGCCGAGAAAAATGATTCCGCCGCTACCAATGGAGCGCCTCGCGCAGACAGGCACTCCCCGCCGCTCGGCAATGCTTTCGGATCGCTGGCACTCCATTGGCGTAATCATGCTGAAGTGCCTCACGAGGCGCTGCAGCGGCCAAGTGTATTCGATGTAAGCATCGTCAACCGCGACGGGGTCATGCACTTTAAACCCGAACACGTCACGCAGCACTTTCAGTTGTCCAACTGCTTCTTCCTGGGGCATGAAAGCCAGACCGCTTTCAAGAATTAGCCATTTGCCTGCCGCTACTCGGCGAAGCAGTCTTACTGCGCCTTCGAGAGACAGTTTCCGATTTCCCGGCGCGAGTATCACCGCCGAAGAGAGCGCGTGCGCGTTTCGGCTCAGCAACAGCCGAAAGCCCTTACCAGACTCCTGAGATAGACAGTGCGGCTCCTCAATAATCTCGGTCCCGTGAGGCCGCAGCAGCACCGGCTTCCCGACGAGAACGGCGACAGCTGGACTCGCGGCAATACTGAACAAAAGTTCGCGGCGTGTCGGCATAGCTCGTCTAAAGCTGCCCTGAAATAAACCGGCTCATGCCGGCCGAGGTATCGAAGATCTGCTGATCCGGGGCGTAATGATAGCGCGCCTCCATTTCCGCAATAATCCATCCGTCGTATCCCACCTTTGTCATCGCGTCGCGGATCGCCCGCCAATTGTTGTCACCCAAAAAGAGATTCGTATACACACTCTCCTGCCCGCATCGCCCTCTGTGCTTCATTACATCCTTGACATGCACGCGAGTAATTCGCGGACCGTGTATCTCAACCCATTGCTCCGCGAACCCCGTATCGTGGATATTGCCGACATCCAGATGAATACCCACCCAAGGATTATTCACGTCTTTCAGGAACGTGTTAAATTCGCGCGGGCTGAGCAAGAACCGCTGCTCCGAGTTGCAGTTTTCAACCCCGATCTTCACCCGCGCCTTGCTGGCCGCATCGCCTAATTTCCGCAATGACTCAACGCAGCGCGTGTAGACCTCGTTGTACGGCGTATCCGCCGTAACCACTCCCGCTACGATGAGAATCGCGTCGGTCTTGAAGATCTGGGCGGCCTCAATCTGCCTCTCGATGTGACGCGCCGCCGCTTCTCTTTTCGCTGGATCGCGCGCCGAGATATTCTCCTCCCAATCCAGGGAATTGGCGACGTTCGAGACCTCGAGACCCGCGTCCTGAACCTTCGTCAGCAATTGCCGAAGTTCGGCGTCCGTGGTCTGCATTTGAAACCAGGGCCGATCTCCCAGCCAGAGCTCAACGCCCTGATAACCAGCGCGATTGAGGAGCTTCACCCCATCTTCAAAGCTCATTCCTTTCGGGAATATCGTGTCGCCAATGGATTTTTTCATACGGATTTCTTCATCTTGAAACTCTTTTCACAGTTACTACACTAGTTGATAGGTATTTACATCTGAGCAACATCTACACGTGGATCACGGGGATGACCGGCCTGCTCACACTTTACGGCATAGCTGGTTTGTGTGCGGTTCCTGATGTCGAAACGATCATCAAGAACTCTGTCGCTCGGAACCAAGCCGACTGGAACGCCGCTCCAGATTATGCTCATCGTGAGCGGAGTCGCGAGGGCACCGGGACGAAGACATACGAAGTGACCATGATTGAAGGATCGCCGTACCGCCGTCTGATCGCGATTGACGACGAGCCGCTCTCGCCCGAGCAGAGCGCAAGAGAGCAACACAAGCTGGAGCAAGTGATGGCACACCGGCGCGCGGAATCCCCCGACCAGCGGGAGAAGAGAATTGCCGCCTACGAGAAAGATCGCAAGCGCGATCATCTCATGATGGAGCAGTTGACGAAAGCTTTCGATTTCAAGCTGATTGGTGAGCACGTCGTCAATGGACATGACTCGTATGTCCTGCGCGCTACGCCCCGTAAAGGGTACAAACCCCCAAACATGGAAACACAGGTGCTGCCGGCCATGCGCGGTGAGCTCTGGATTGACAAACAGACGTTTCAGTGGGTCAAGGTAACGGCGCAAGTCATACGTCCGGCGAGCATCGAAGGCTTCCTGGCGCAAGTCCAGCCCGGAACCCGCTTCGAGTTGGAAAAGATGCCTGTGGACAAAGACATCTGGCTCGCCAAGCACTTCGCGATGCGATCTTCGGCGAAAATCCTGTACGTATTCAATCGTTCCGATCAGGCGGACGATACTTTCTTCGATTACCGCAAGATTCTCGATTCGTCCTCCGCCTCAGCACCCGTTTCAAAGAAAACCTCGCCGTAGCCGGGCCATTCCCCAGCCCGCAACAGACTGTCCGCGCTTTCTGTGAGCGAATCCGCCAATTCTTCTCACTTAATAACAAGTGCACAAGACTCCCGACCGGACACCCGGGACGCTGTCGATCGTCATCCCCGTTTATAACGAAGCTCCGGTTCTTGACCTGCTCATCCGTAGGCTGCAGCGAGTGCTTTCCGGCACTGGCTGGGACTACGAGATCGTTTTCGTAAATGACGGCAGCAGAGATGGATCCTTGCGGATGTTACTCGCGGAAGCGGCGAAAGACGACAGGGTCAAAGTTCTCAGTTTTCCACGGAACTTTGGGCACCAGACCGCGGTCACCGCTGGTTTAGACGTCGCGAGCGGCGAAGCGGTCGTTATTCTCGATGCCGATCTTCAAGATCCCCCTGAACTCATCCCGCTAATGATCGAGCTTTATCGCGAAGGCTACGACGTGGTCTCGCCCAAAAGAGCCTCGCGAGAAGGAGAAAGTGTCGTCAAGCGGGCGACGGCCTCCTTGTTCTATTGGCTGATGCGCAACCTGGTGGACCGAAGAATCCGCTCCGAGGTGGGGGACTTTCGTCTGCTTAGCCGCGCCGCTGTTGATGCCCTGCGGCAATTTCGAGAGCAACACCGCTTCTTACGAGGGCTGATTGCGTGGCTCGGTTTACGAGAAGCCATTCTTCCGTTTCATAGGCAGCCCCGCGCAGCCGGGGAAAGCAAATACCCGATGCTCAAAATGCTGCGGTTCTCTTGGACTGCGATTACATCCTTTTCGGCATTGCCATTGCGCTGCACAATGCTCGCGGGAATGGCATCGAGCGGCATATCGATGTTGTACTTCCTGTACGCCGCCTACGGAGCATTCGTGCTCAAGAGAGTAGTCCCGGGCTGGACATCCATCGTTTTCTTGCAATGCCTGTTTTTTGGAATCACCCTCGTCGGCATCGGGGCGATCGGCGAGTACGTCGGCCGGATATATGAAGAGTCCAAAGTCAGGCCACTCTACGTTCTCGACCACGTTGTAAATGTCAAAGCGCCCGAAGTGCAACGTATCGCGATCATGCAGCCTCGGCCCGTTGTAATCCCGCAGCATGAATTGCTACGGCTTCAGCAGAAAATCGGCAGCTCTGTCTGATGCCAGTTGAATTCGACGAATATGCAGCGTCCTATCAGAAGTTGCTGCGCGATCCTTTTCGTGAGCGATTTGCCTCCGGAGCGCAGTTCTTCATTCTGAGGAAATGGGAGCTATTAAAAAACTTCCTGAGCCGCCGCGGCGCCAATACTGCAAATCAACACTGGCTCGATGTAGGATGCGGCTTCGGCGATCTGCTCCGTTTAGGCAAATCATCTTTCCGGCAGGCTATGGGGTGCGATGTCAGTCCGGAAATGCTTGCCCATGCGCGCGAGTTGGAAGTACGTCTGCAAAATCGGCCAGATGAGCTTCCGTACGAGTCCGAAAAATTCGATCTCGTCACCGCAGTTTGTGTGTACCACCATATCGGGTCCAACGATATGCAATTACGTTTGACGAGCGAAATCAATCGAGTGCTGAAGCCGTCCGGCGTTTTTTGCCTGATCGAACACAATCCCCTGAATCCCATAACCCAGCTCATTGTGCGTCGTGCATCCGTTGACGTAAATGCTCGCCTGCTCGGAATCTCCGAATCCGTTGGTCTCGTGAAAGCATCCGGTCTGAACGTAATTGGTAAAGAACTATTCCTCTATCTACCAGAAGCGTTGTACTCCAAGTTTTCCTTCGTTGAATCCTGCTTACGAGATATTCCTCTTGGAGGTCAATACGCAGTGTTCGCTGAAAAAGCCGGTTAAACGCGGCTCCGGCATTCTTGGCACCATCGCGGTAGCACTCGTAGCGGGGGTGTACCTGTTTCCCGTGATTCGCCTGCTGCATCGTGTTGGCGATGAGGGAACGGTTGTTTATGGGGCCCAGCGGGTGCTCGAAAGCCAGGTGCCCTCGCGCGATTTCCTCGAATTGATAGGGCCAGGATCGTTCTATTGGCTGGCGCTATTTTTCAAGCTCTTCGGACTGAACTGGCACGTCACACGTTTCTTCCTGCTGTTCAACGGAGTCGTAACCGCTCTACTGATTTATTGGATCACCCGGCGCTATATTCGCGGCGCTGTGTCTTTTTTGCCTTCCTTATTCGCACTTATCTTGGGCCTGCCGTTTTGGCCCGCCTGCAGTCATCACTGGGATAGCAATCTTTTCGCGTTGGCGACCGTCGCCTGTTTCCTGAAGTGGCAAGGCACTGAGCGCAATACCTGGTTAGTATCGGCAGGGGCGCTTGCGGGTCTCACGTCATGCTTTATGCAACAGAAAGGCCTATTCTTGCTCCTAGCCTTTACGGCCGCAATCTTTGCAAGTCCGTCAGTTAAATCGCGGCTGAGTGCATTCAGTGCGCTTGGTCGACTGCTCACGGCGTATGCGTGCGTGGGCGTGTTTGTGTTGCTTCTGTTTTTTCGGGCGGGTGCCCTGCGCGATGTGCTCTATGCAAACTTTGCTTGGCCGCTGACCAGCTACGAGACCGTCAACAGTATTTACTACGCTAATGGACTCGTAGGCGCAGCAATCCAGCCGTGCACCTTGTTCCTGGGCAGTGTTCCGGTTCCGCTGGGTATCGTCATTGCATGTATATGCTTGCTGCCGTTCCTCATAGTAGCGGCTCTACCATTGTTTCTCTTGGCGGGTGCCTTAATATGCCGGTTCAAGCCTCAATTACGGCTGCTCCTCATGCAAGGCCCTTTGGCGACCCTTTGGCTAATCGGAATCGCCCTCTGGTTATCGGAAATCCACAGGAAAGATATCTTCCATCTGCTATACGGGGCGCCGCTGTTGGTGACTGCGGTGGTCGTATCTGCAGAATCCGTCTTTCACGATTACCAGCTAAAGAAGCTCGCTTTCGGTGCAATTACAGTGGGACTCGTCCTGCTCGGTTTCTTCAAATTGACCGAATATCCGTCCTGGCACCGAATTGAAAGTCCCCGCGGCACGGTTCTCCATACCACTCAGGATGACGCGCTCACTTTTTTGAACCGCAATGTCGCTCGGCGCGAATGGGTTTTCGTGTACCCGTATTACCCGCTCTATTATTACCTCGCCGATGTCAGAAATCCCACGCGCTTTAGTATTCTGCTTTATCACTACAACACCCCGGAGCACTTCGACGAAGTGATTCGGGATCTCGAAACCAAACACGTGAAGTACGTCCTTTGGGACACCCTTGTAGATGGAGTGAACCTACGCACATGGTTTCCCGCTTATGTCCAGCCTCCTCAGGAGCAGTTGAAACTGGAGCGCTACCTGCATTTGAGTTATGACCTGATAGGGATCAAGAACGGATTTCGGATCTTAAAACGAAATCGTTACTAGGCGTGAAGGGTTTCAGGTTGTCGGGGAGAAACCAGGGCCGTCTGTCGCGTGCGAACCAGGATCACCGCGCCCACAAAAAATAACGCTATTGCAATCCATTGGGTAATAGAAAACGGACCAACCAGCGCTTGCTCGTGCTCGCGGAAAAATTCTATGACGAATCGAACGGCCGAATACAGGACTAAGTAGAGGCCGATGACTTGGCCTGGTGGATGCGCGCGATTGAATCGCCGGTACAGGATCGCAAAGATAACGAGATTGGCGGCAGATTCGTAGAGCTGAACAGGGTGCAGAGGCTTGCCGAGCGGCACAGGCGCGGCAGCATCCGAGCGGAAATACACTCCCCAAGGCAGGTAGCATTCTTTGCCCCAGCAACACCCCGCCGCAAAACATCCAAGTCTTCCTATGGACTGGCCCAGCGAAATACCGGGCGCGAATGCATCCATGGTCATCCATACCGGCAGATGCTGGCGCTTGATGTACAGCCATGCAACGATGAGCGCAGCGATTAATCCTCCATGAAAGACCCCTGCAGCTTGCAGCGTTTCAAAGGAAAAAATCTCTCGTGGATGACTCAGGTACTCGCCTGCATCGAAGAGAAACATGAACAATTTCGCCCCTACAATGCCGGCAATGGCGCAATACACGGCCAAGTTCGTAATCTTCTCAGAAGATAATCCGGCGCGACGGGCCAGCCTCGTCGCGACCCATAATCCAGCCAGAAATCCAAGCGCGACCAAGACGCCATAAGTGGGAAGGTAGAACGAACCGATGCTGATGAGCTTTGGATACATAACTACCGCTTGTGTGCCAGCTCGGGGCTCTCTTCGGTCTGCTTCTCGCGATTATGCAAGAGGCTGATGAGCAGCAGGATGGCTCCTACTGTGATTGCGCTATCGGCGACATTAAATGCCGGAAAAGACCAAGTACCATGGTAAACCTCAATAAAATCGGTTACGGTGCCGTGGGCGATCCGGTCGTAAAGGTTGCCGGCTGCGCCGCCAAGAATAAGCGCAAGGGCCAATTGCGAACCGGCATCGGTAAAACTACTCCCTCTGCCCCATAGAGCTGAAGCGACAAACAAGAGCACCACCGCCGAAAGCCCGACCAGCACGGCAGTTCGCAAAATGGGATTCCCGTCAGCCATAAAACCAAAAGCAGCGCCCGGGTTTTCCGAATGAACGATGCGCAGCCAACCGGGGACCAGGGGGGTGCTGTCAAATAGACTCATGGAACGATGAATGAAAATTTTAGACAGCCGGTCCGCAACGATGACCAGTAATGAGATGACAATTGGCATCACCCGGATGCTCGGTATTCGTTGCTGAGTCACTTAATCCAGAAATTCAGGCAAGATGGAGGCGCAAGCCGCACAGACACCCGGGAAATCTTCGTTGCTGCCCACATCAGTCGTATATTTCCAGCACCGTTCGCACTTATCGCCGCGCGCTCGCTCGATTCGAATCGCGAGCCCCGGCGCACTTCCGCGCTCCAGTTCCACTTGAGAGACAATGAACCATCCCGGAAGTTCACTCGCGAATCGTTGCAGGAAAGGAAAAAGCGTCTCGTCCGCTTCGAGGGAAACCGCAGCTTCGAGCGATGAGCCAATCACCTTGTCCTCGCGCGCTGTATCGAGAGCCTTCAAAACTTGTTCACGCACAGGTACAAGCTGATCCCACTCGGCGGCGGCTTCGCGCTGCCCGCGCGTGACGCCTTCAGTCAGCATCTCAGGCGTGGGGAAGTAGTCCATGTGAACGCTTTCAGGCGCATCGGCGGTAACGTCCGCGTGCCGCCACACTTCCTCGCACGTGAAGGACAGAATCGGAGCGAGCAGACGGACCAGTGCAAGATTCAAACGATAAAGAGCAGTCTGACCGCTACGCCGTGATTGAGAAGACGGGCCGTGTGTATACAAGCGGTCTTTCGAGACGTCGAAATAAACCGCGCTCAAATCGGTGATCGCGAAATCGTAGATCGCTCGATAGACCTTATGGAACGCGTACTCCTCGTACCACGCGAGGCAGCGGCGCACGAGATCTTCGGCCCGAACCAGAATCCAGGCGTCAATCCCGCTGAGGTGCTCACCCGGCACGCCATCGCGCACGGGATCGAAATCGGCGAGATTGCCGAGCATGTATTTGAACGTGTTTCGCAGCTTGCGATAGGCTTCCGACAGGCGGCTCAGGATGACGTCTGATATCCGGACGTCTTCCATGAAATCGACGGAAGCGACCCACAGCCTCAGGATATCGGCGCCATACTGCTTTACGATCTTCTCGGGGCCGATGCTATTTGCAGATTTCGACATCGCTCGGCCATCTGCATCGAGCGTCCAGCCGTGTGTCGCGCAGCCCCGGTAGGGCGCGCTGCCCTTCAAGCCCACGCCAACCAGCAGCGAGCTGTGAAACCAGCCGCGGAATTGATCACCGCCTTCGAGATACATATCGCATGGCCACTCAAGGTGATTCCTTGGCGTCAAAACCGCGAGATGGCTCGATCCTGAGTCGAACCAGACATCGAGAATGTCGGTCTCTTTCCGGAATGAGGTCGCGCCGCATCGTGCGCAAGAGCAACCCTCGCCCATCAACTCCGCCGCCGATTTTGAGTACCAGACATCGGCCGTGTGCTTCCGGAATTGCTCGACAACACCCTCTAACACGCCCTTCTCAGTAAACGGCTCGCCGCATTGCTCGCAATAAAAGACAATGATCGGCACGCCCCACACGCGCTGCCGCGAGATGCACCAGTCGGGGCGCACGGCGATCATGTTCGAAATACGCTCTTCTCCCCAGGCCGGATACCACTTCACTCTCTTGATGGCTTCAAGCGCTCTGGTACGCAATTCTTCGCGATCCAAGCCGATGAACCATTGCTCGGTCGCGCGGAAGATCACCGGATTGTGACAGCGCCAGCAGTGCGGATAGCTATGATCGAGGTTCGCTTGAGAGGCGAGCGCGCCGTGTTCCTGCAGCAGCTTGATAACTACGGGATTACTTTCCCAGATCGTTTTGCCGAGCAGCGCTTCCGGTAAAGGGCCACTCGCGCCCCCGGCTTGAAAGATACGGCCCGCGGCATCGACAGGGCAATACACTGGAATCCCGTAGCGCTGGCACACCACAAAGTCATCCTGCCCATGGCCTGGGGCCGTATGGACTGCGCCAGTTCCCTGCTCCAATGTGACGTGCTCGCCGAGAATGCCGAGCGAATCGCGATCCAGAAATGGATGCCGGAAAACAGCTCCTTCGAACTTCGTCCCGGGAATCCGCGCAATGATATCGTTATCCCACCCGAGCACTTCCGCCACCTGCGGCAGCAAACCTTCGGCAACGATCGTGATTCCTTCCGGCGTATCGACGGCGACATACTCGAACTTCGGATGAAACGAAATCGCAAGATTCGCGGGAATGGTCCAGGGCGTGGTCGTCCAGATGAGAGCGTATACATCGCGGCCCGCGAGCACAGGATCGAGCGCTGCCGGATCTGAAGCCAGCTTGAACCGGACGTAGACGGAGGGGCTCGAATGATTCTCATACTCGACTTCTGCTTCAGCAAGCGCCGTGCGGTCCTTAATGCACCAATGGACCGGCTTCAACCCCTTATAGACGTATCCGCCCTGGAGAAAATCGACGAATGCTTGGGCAATGACCGCCTCATATTCCGCGCTCATCGTCAGGTATGGATCGTCCCAACGGCCGAGAACACCGAGGCGCTTGAACTCAGCGCGGTGAATGTTGACGAACTTCGATGCGTACGCCCGACATTCGGCGCGTATATCCGCGACGCTCATGCTGGCTTTACGCTTTCCTAGCTCCTGATCCACACGAAACTCGATGGGCAGCCCATGACAGTCCCAACCCGGCACATACGGAGCATCGAAGCCGGCCATGCTCTTGGATTTCACAAATAGATCTTTGAGGATCTTATTGAAAGCCGTGCCGATGTGAATGTTTCCGTTTGCATATGGCGGCCCGTCGTGCAAAACATACTGAGGCCGCCCGGCGCGAGACTTGCGGATGCCCTCGTAGAGCTTGATGGACTCCCAGTGTTCGAGCATTTTCGGCTCGGCCGCGGGCAGGTTCGCCTTCATCGGAAAATCTGTCTTGGGCAGGTTGACCGTCTTCTTCAGGTCAACGGACGAAACATTCACCATGGATGTAATTTCATGGTAACGGTAGGGATCAGTAGCTGGAATCCCTGTGATATTAGATCAGTTCTCATATTGATATCGCGAGACGAAAACGCTTCCATCCACCCGATGTTAGAACTCCTGTTCCGCGCCTGGTTTGGACTCTGCTTGAGGAACGGGAGATCCAAGCCTTGCGGTGCACAGAAGAGATTATTGCTGGCTCCGCTTCCGATCCGAGGGACGAATTATCAGGAGTGATCGATTCAGCAATCACAGTCTGGACGAGAGTGCGCCAAGATTCTTTAACCGCAATGCTGTGATTGTGATAAGTAAACAACCAGCTACACAGTCTGAGTGGTTGTGTTGTAGACTCATTCCACATCCTTTTTTGGCAGAATGACCCATGTCCAGCCGCCCCTTACCGAGACTGTTTATTGGCTCATCAAGTGAAAGTACCCCTATTGTTGAAATTCTTGTGGACGGAATTGTCGGACATGCCGACTTTGTTCGTCAACTGATCCCCGAACGTTCCCGGCGACAGTTTCTCTGCGGATGGGGTAATGCGAGCAGCCTCGGCATTCGATTTCGGCTTGATTCTATTTGAGCCCGATGATGTTGTCCAGAGCCGAGACAACGCGGCTTTTGTACCGCGCGACAATGTCGTGTTTGAACTCAGGTTGTTCGTCAATCATCTGCGCTTACAAACGCGCCTTCCCGAAAGTGCTTGAAGCCGTGGCAGGTCTTGACCGATTTGGCTGGATTTCAGCCTACTCAACTACGAGTTGAACGGAGGATGGCGGAACTTATGGGCCTGATCTACAAGAACAGAATAAATCACCCGAAAGGCCCAGTTGCAAATCTTTAGACTCTTCTTGGGACGGCACTCGGGGGACCGGTTCAGCAAATTCGTGACCTTGTAAAACGCGAAGGACACCACGGCTTGGGGGTTGTGTCTGCGCACGCGTCTAAGTTTCACATGTGGGGGCATGGCCGAGTAGCCTCATAAAGGTGAACGTCGAGTTCGGCCCTCAAGTTTCCGTCCGCCATTGGGCTTTGGATATGGCGGAATTTTGGCGGCCCTTGGTAGACGAGATCCTACATGAGCGCAGTGAGCTACGGAATCTTCAGTGGCGTTGTTTAATGATTGATCCTGACTCGGCCGCGATCAAAGATGTACGAGTCCTTCAGTGGACGCGTTATGGCAGCCCGGCAGTGAAACTATGGGGTCACTCCTGGCGAAATAGAGTGCTCAAACTCGTCGCACCGATGAGTACAAGCTTTACAAGCCCTTCGACGAGGCTTTCCGGCCAATAATGCCCGCTTTGGACATGTGAACATTCGTGATGGGAAACTGGATGGCGACAATACGCCGTATTGGCGATTTGAGGCCGCTCGAGACGTATTAATGTCGTGTCATCCAGCGAATTCCTTTCGCAATTGGTTTGACCATTGTTGGCGACACCGTTCTCGCGACCCGTGGCACGCTGATCAGCCACCGTGGCCGGCTGGTGCTGACGGTGAGCCTTCAGCATCAGCAGTAGGCAGCTCAAGCAGTTAGGTAATCTCAAGCTCTGAGTTTTCAGCGCTCGCCCAGGTCGCTCACTGAGCCGTGGCGACGAAATCAAAGCACGAGCGAGCATTGCCGACGAACCGCAAATTTAGACTGGCTCGCGGGTCAGTTGGCGCAGACTAAGCCCTGGGGTGAGGCTCACAGTATCGAGCCTATTCTCCTCTTGTACAAGACGATCCCGGCAGACGTGTTTGTTGGGCCGCAATGCATTCCATTCTCGCAAGAGACTATCCTCGACTTAGCGCCCTTTTTTCGTCTTCTGGCGCAGGACTAGCTCTCGATTCGATTATCTAACCTACCATTGCCACTCGCCTGCCCCACCGCGACGATGGCTACGATTCAATAATCACTCGCTCGTAAGCAATGCACTTGGCCATAAAGTGGTGTGGACTTTGGTGGCAGAGTGCTCACCGTGCCTGTCTACATGAATCCTTTGGCTGCCGGGTCTCCGGAAGCTAACTTGGCTGTCCAGGTGGGGGGCGCAGATCTAAGAGGAGCCCAACTGAGCGAAGCAGTCCTCATAAAAGCGAACCTCAGCGTCGTGAACCTCAGCGGAGCCGACCTCAGCCGGGCTGACCTGACGGAGGCAGACCTCAGGGGTGCTGACCTTCGTGAGGCGCTGAACCTGACCCAGGTACAGGTCGATTCTGCGAAAGGTAATAGGGAGACGCGACTACCCACGGGCTTACGGATTCCCGAGCGTTGGCTCCGTTAATGTGCAGGCGGACCAACCAGCCTCGTCGCTCTGCGGTGGTGTGTGCTTCCCGCCCTGAATCAAATCCGGCTTGGGAACAAGCAGCGGCATACGCCTGCCCGTTTTCGATTGCGCCCGGCCTACCCGCCGCACCGCCGAGCCTGTCAAGTTGACGAATAACGCGCTAGTCGGATATTGAGCCCGCTCCCTCGTTCTCACTCGCTTCCAGTTTAACCGAATCGCCCAGTGGCCAATTGACGCGGCGCGGCGAGTAGGGGCTAAGAAACAGGACAAGAAAAACCGACTGGAGCACTTTCGACAAGGCTGTTTCATGTGAGTCGCCTGCCTCTGCGACGGGACGCCTCACTAGCGTCAATCTGCGCGAGAGGAGCGTACCGCGTTTCCGGAGTGAGCAAGGTCAGTGGATTTCGAGGGAGGTCCAGAAAATGCGGGAGATAAGTTTTTGGGTCGGAGTGTCACTGTGCGGGTGATAGGCGGGAGGTTATATTCTGCTCGAATCCGAAACCTTGTTGCACGTCGATTTACGCAACGTATGCAGGCATCGGCTGAAGCGGGCGCATTGTGCGATGATGCATCAATGGTGAATCTATGAAAATATCGGTTCTTTTGTTTGCGCTGTTTCCTGCCATCGCTCCCGTTTACGCTCAATCCCCAGCCAATCCGCTCAGCGCTGGCGAGAAGGGGGTCTATGAGTATTTCAAGGGCGACCTCGTAAAGGCAGCCGAGAAAATGCCGGAAGAAAACTATAGCTTCAAACCCACGCCGGAGGTTCGCAGTTTCGGCCAGATCGTCGGTCACGTAGCGGATGCCCAATACGGGTTCTGCTCGACTGTACTTGGCGATGGCACGAAGCCGCCGGGCATCGAGAAGAGCAAAACCAGCAAAGCCGATCTTGTGAAAGCATTGAACGACGCTTTCGCGTATTGCGATAAAGCGTACGACGGCATGACCGACGCGCACGCGGCCGACATGGTTAAGTTTATGGGACGCGATATGGCTAAATTGACCATCCTGTCCATTAATAATGCCCATAACGATGAGCATTACGGCAACATGGTCACCTATATGCGGATCAAGGGACTAGTGCCGCCTTCGACGGAAAGAATGAACCAAGCACAAACGAAACAAGGACAGAAATAGCAGCTGAGATTTCGAAATTACGGCTGCACCTCGCCCATATACGCGCCGTACGCCGGTAGCTTGATTTGCCCCAAATCCACCGTCTCACCGGTTGAAAACGAAGCGAGCACCGTTTTCATGCTCTTGCCCGTCAAGCCCTGAGCTCGCAGATCGAAGCCGACGGTCTGGGGCTGCGGTGTGAAATTCAGCGTCACGAGAACGGCTTTTCCGTCGGTCGTCTTCCTTAGGAACGAGAGGACATTATTGTTGCTCTCATCCACAGGAACGAAATCGCCATTCCGTAGTTGCGGATTCTCTTTGCGAAGGCGAATCAGCGTTTTGTAGTAATTGAAAATCGAGTCGGGCGCGTGCTCTTCCGCCACCACATTCACGGTCTTGTAATCGGGATTGACCGGTAACCAGGTGGACTTGCCGCTGGTAAATCCGGCATTGAGATCGTTATTCCACTGCATCGGCGTGCGTTCGCCATCGCGGCCCTTGTCTTTAGGCCATCCCAGCTTCCCGATCGGATCTTTCACGTCCTCTTTGCGCTTAGGATCGTTGTCCATCATTCCGAGCTCTTCACCGTAATACATAAGTGAGGCAGACCGCGGCGTCAGCAACACTGTTGCCAGCAACTTAGCCATTGGCACGTCGCGTTTACCGTCCGCGTATCGATCCAGACTGCGGGCGTTGTCGTGGTTTTCAAAGACGAAAAGCGGAACGTTGCCGTTCATCTTCGTTTCAGCTTCCTCCATCTTGGTGCGAAACTCCGGTACCGAAAGATGGTTCGTGAACCCGAGCTGCGTGTCCATGGGAAGCTGCAGCTCGTCTCTATTTCTCCCGTACATCTTCGCCAGGTCGCCGATATTGTGAACGTAAGTCTCTCCAATAAGAACACGGCCAGGAAACTCGTTGATGACGCTCCGAAGTTGTCGCAACACTTCATGCAGCTCGGGCAGGTTGTCCGTGTAAATCCGTGAGATCGTGCGGTCGCCATAAGCATTCGTGCCCGCCAGATAAGGTTCGTCTTTGAGCGCAAGGTCTTCAAAAAGGCTTGTGACTGCATCGAGACGAAAGCCGGAGACGCCCTTTCGCATCCAGAAGCGGGTGACATCGAACATCGCATTTCTAACGTCGTTGTCGTGCCAGTTCAGGTCCGGCTGTTCCTTGTAGAACGCGTGATAGTAGTACTGCTTGCGCGTGTCGACGTACTGCCATGCCGAATGGCCGAAGATCGATTGCCAGTTATTGGGTGGTTGGCCGTTGGGTTTGCCATCATGCCAGACGTACCAATTGGCCTTGGGATTCGTTCTGGAGGATTTGGACTCGATAAACCACGGATGTTGGTCGGAGGTGTGATTCAGGACGAAATCCACGATTATCCGAATTCCGCGCTTGTTTGCTTCGGCCTGCAACCGATCGAAATCCGCCATCGTTCCGAACTGTGGATCGACCCCGCGGAAATTGGAGATGTCGTACCCGAAATCGACTTGTGGCGATGGATAAAAGGGCGTGATCCAAATGGCATCAACTCCAAGCTCCTTCAAGTAGTCGAGGTGTTCGGTGATTCCGTTCAAATCGCCTATGCCGTCGCCGTTCGTATCGCCAAAGCTGCGCGGATACACCTCGTAGATGACCGCGTGCTTCCACCAATTGTTGTCTGAAGCTGCTCCGTAGGCCGCGCGACCCGTGATGAAAGCGAAGCTTACGAACAGCAGAGCGAGCGAAAAGCGGCGGATCGGGCGCATGAGGTAATCTTATGCCCTTCGATTTATTTAGCGAAAGCGCTGCGTGTAGGAGGTGGAGGGTCCGTGTGCTTGATCGCACGCCAGAGAATTGCGTTGAGTTCATCGTCATCGACTCGATCCGCATCGGAAAAATCCAAACGGGCTGATTCTTCCGCGCCTCGGGCCGTGCCTGCGTTGCGGTCCGTCAACGAGATCTTCGGCTGGATGGCGGTGTAAGCACGCGCATCGGCTTGCTGGCTGAAAGTACCGAACATCGGCCGCGCAGCGGCGTCGAAGTGCGTGAGCGGACGAAGACCCACGATCAACTCAATTGTCCGGAGCACGCTCATTTGGTTGTACATGGCGGAATCGACGATCCCACGGTGTGTGAAAGGCGAAATCACCCAAGCTGGGGCGCGATGCGAATCGACGTGATCCGGCCCATTTTGCGCATCATCCTCAATGATGAAGATCGCTGTCGAAGGCCAGGCTTTGCTGTGTGACACAGCATCGACAAGTAGCCCGCAAGCATAATCATTTTGAGCCGCAAAGGACAAAGGCGTCAGCTTTCCTGGTGCAGTGCCTTCGGTGTGATCGTTCCCCAACCGAACGACGATCAGTTGTGGCGCTTGCCCTTTCGCGTCGAAGTCTTTCCATTCGCGAATAAACTCGTGAGCTCGATCGAGATCTGAATACTCGAGATCGAAGCCGCGATAGTTCAGGTCCGTGTAGGGCTGCAGCGCAGGGTCATTCACCTTCGCAACCTGGCGAGTACCATTCACCGAGGCTAAAGGGATATCGGTAACCCACTCACCATAATCGCGGATGCTTATGCCTGCTTGGAGCGCGTTATCCCAAATGTAACCCGCGGGCGGGTTATTCGCAGGCTCCCCACCTTCGAAGTCGTATACGTGGCGCCTATCCGCGTACGTGTTCGGCCACAGCTTGACCGTGTAATCGGGAGCGATTGAGGCAGTAGCCCAGTTATGACCTTCAGCGCTTACGTCCGCATTTTCATAAAAGTTGTCGTAGAGGATGAACTCGCGGGCAAGCTCGTGCAAGTTCGGCGTGATCTGTTCGCCGAACAAGTTAAGCGATTTATCGCCATTGCCCTTTTCCATATCGCCCAGGACCTGATCGTACGTGCGATTTTCTTTGATGACGTAGATGACGTGCTGAATGGGGGACGTGCGCTCCTGAGTCCGCGAGAAGCGAGCCTCTTGCGCATCTGTGACGTTGCCATAGATCATTTCGTCCCGGTACGGTGAGTTCTGCAAAACGGTATCGGTGTAAGTGCGAAGTGTCTCGGCGGTAACGGCCGGAACAAAAGCCGCAGTCCCGGTCTGAATTCGCGCGACATATTGAACCGCCGGGTTTCTGCTTCCCCGCCCGCGCACGTTTGGATTCGGCCCGTTCGGATTGGGGCGGCTCCCCAACCCCTTTCCATTCAAAATCACCAACCTGTTGTCGCCGAGTGCGCGCACCGCAGTCGGATACCATCCGGTTGGAACGAATCCGAGCACGCGGGTCTCCGGGGCGGATATGTCCGCAACGGCAACAGCATTAGCATCCGAGCACACTATATAAAGACGGGCACCTTGCCTGTCAATCGCCAGGCTCGAAGGCGTCATGCCTAGCGGGTGCATGGGCGTGAGCGAGACATTGATGGATTCAAGAGTCTTGAGCTGGCCGTCGCGGGAAACACCCAGCGAATAAACGTAGTTGGTATTCGCGGCTGCAACGAAGAGCCGCGCGCTATACTCCGAGCTGGCATTTTCTTCAGTTGGGGGCGGCTTGTTCAGCCAAAGCATATCGGTAGGATGTGCGCCGACGCGAGTCATGGCGATTTGCGTTCCGCTGTTCGCGTCATATTGATACACGGCAGCATCAGCCCAACTGCTCACAACCAGTTGCCGGTCTCCCGGTGTTAAAAGCAACCTGTACGGCCGGCGGCCACACTTCCAGCGTGCGATCAGTTGCCCGGATTGAAGATTGATCACCGCAATGCTGTCAGTGTGCAGATCCGCGGCATAGAGCAGGTGGGAATCGGAAGAGACGGCGACATCGCCGATGAATGAAAGACCTTTGCGCTTGAGGTCGGGAACAGCAGCGAACTCGCGATTCCGTGTGAGCGCGCCGGTTTCCGGATCCAGGGAAAGCTCGTAAACAACGGCGCGACTCCCCCCGCCAACGTACACGTAATTCCCTCTTGGCGAGATCGTTAAACCCAGCCATGCATCCGGAAGAGACGTGCGGCCCACTTGGCGCTTTTGAGCGACATCAATAACACTCACCGAAGGCGGATTATAGCCTGCGTTCAGAATCAGCAGATATTTGCCGTTGCTCGAGACAGCCGCGCTCATGGGAAGCGTGTCCACTGACACCTGGTCCCCCACCGGGCGAATGGTCCATCCGCTATTCAGGAGGAATCCGCCGCCCGGAAGCGGACCGACCTGCTCGCGAGCAGCATCTTGCGGAGCGGCATCTGCAACGCCTAGAAGCCCGGCTACCGCAAAAACCAAGGTTGTTGCGAATCTCATTCAGTAAACCTGTGTGCGATTGGGAAACGGCGTCCGACGCCGAATGCTTTGGGTGTGATCCGTAAACCTGGTGCAGCCTGCTGGCGCTTGTACTCGTTCCGGTCGACTTTCCGAACGATGTCGCGGACTAGATCTTCGGGTAGCCCCTCTTTCGAGGTGATCTCCGATACCGATTCGTAGCGCTCGATGTAGCCGGCCAGGATGGCATCGAGCACGTCATATTCGGGGAGAGCATCGGTATCTTTCTGATCGGGACGAAGCTCCGCGGATGGGGGCTTGGTGAATGTGCTTTCCGGAATTGGGCCTGCGAGGCCCTTCTCTTCGTAACGCGCATTTGCGATACGCGCCAGCTGGTAGACCAGAGTCTTCGGCACATCACTGATTACGGCAAGCCCGCCGCACATATCGCCGTATAGCGTACAGTAGCCCACCGCAATCTCACTCTTATTCCCGGTTGTCAAGACAAGAGAGCCGAATTTATTCGAGAGCGCCATGAGCGTGATCCCCCGCAGCCTCGATTGCAGATTCTCTTCAGTGGCATCGGGATTAAAACCTGAGAACAAGGGACCAAGCGTGCACATCATGGCGTCGTATCCGCACTTGATAGGGACGACTTCAAAGCGAATGCCGAGATTGCGTGCTAACTCACGAGCATCGGTGAGGCTGTGCTCCGACGAATACGGACCAGGCATACCGACCCCAGTCACGTTTTCTTTTCCAACCGCTTCGACTGCAATTGCGGCTACCAGAGCGGAATCGATGCCGCCGCTCAATCCGACCAGGGCGCTTCGGAATCCGCACTTACGGATATAGTCGCGGGTGCCGAGAAGTAGCGCTTCGAAAACAGCTTCATCGGGAGAGAGGTGACTCGCGTGATCGTCGCCGACCCCGGTCGCCGAATCGAACAGAATCAGATCTTCGGCGAACGATTGCGCTCTAGCGGCCAGCTCACCCCGGCCCGTCATGGCAAAGCTCGTGCCGTCGAAGACCAGCTGATCGTTACCGCCCACCATGTGGACATAGGCGACCGGCAGACCGAAGCGCTTCGTATTCGAGCAAAAGATTGCCTCGCGCTGCTCGCGTTTGCCTATGTTCCAAGGCGAAGCGTTAATCGAGATAATTACATCCGCGCCCTGCTGAACCAGCTCTTCGATCGGATCGCGGGAATACCGGCGGCGTTCCCAATACTGCTTGTCGTTCCAGAAGTCCTCACAAATAGCCAGGGCAACTCTCGTCCCACGAATATTGCAGATGCATTGGTGCTCGGCAGGCTGAAAATAGCGGGCTTCGTCGAACACATCATACGTGGGAAGGAGTATCTTGCGCTGGTCGCAGACGATGCGGCCATTCTCAACGACCGCCGCGGCATTCTGAGCTTTGATCGCAGCGCTTTCAGGAGAACGTGCAACGTACCCGATGATCAGGCTTAGATTGAGGTTGGCCGATTCCTGTGCGATACTCTGCAGAGCATCCGCAGTGCGGTCCAGAAACGAGTGCTTTTCTACCAGATCGCGCGGCGGATAGCCGGTCAGAGCCAGCTCAGGGAATGCAACGACTTCGGCGCCTCTACGCTCCGCTTGACGCGCAAAATCGAGGATCTTGGCGGAGTTGCCATCCAGATCTCCGACGGTGGTGTTGATCTGCGCGAGGGCGATCCGCATGCGAACTCTCATTGTATCGGCGGCTGCAACCATATGCGTCTTTGCCGCATCTTAAAGTGGTACTGCTGCTCCCGATTAATGGCGCTACGCTGAAGACAAGGGTGTGATATGCGGTTGACAGTGCGTTTCCTGTTAGGCCTATTGGCGGCAGTAGTGTGCAACGGTTTGCTGTATGCTCAGCACTCGACGGGACACGCGAGTGGTTCAGCAGGGTTCCACAGCGCTGGTTCAGGTTTTCACGCGAGTGGTTCCGGAATACACGACGGCAATGCAGGAGCGCATTTCGGCAACCAGGCATTTGGAGGTGTTAATTCCTTACCGCCTCCCGCAAGCGGAATCAGCCCGCTTGCTTGGAGACAGATCCAGAGAAGCAACCGCTTAGGTTACGGGAACGCTGGTTACGGAGCTTTCTTCGCTCCCTCCTACTACCCATCTCTCGGCTATGGCGATGCGGGGTTTGCAAGTGGTTCATACGATGCTCCGCCACCTGAGGATCCTGGCGCGCAGAACATGACAGCAGCTGAAGCAGCCCTGGGCAGGCAAGTGCAGATGCTCAGTGATCAGCTCGAGCAGTTGAGGGATTCACAGCAACGCGGCGCAATACCGGCGGAAGCCGATGCGCAGGAGTCGACGCCACACGTGCCGATCACTGTCGTATTGCGCAACGGCCAGCAATTGCAAGTTCAGAACTACGCCGTGATGGATCGGACTTTCTGGGATTTCAGCCGTCAGCCGGCACGCAAGATTCCTGTAGCGAGCATTGACATTGCCGCCTCGACCAGAGCGACCGAAGCCACTGGCGCGGAGTTTCCCGACCTTAAAGCCACCCCGTAAGCGGCGATCACGTCTCGCTCGCCCCACGCTTCAATTCAAATTTTCGACGTTTTCAGCAACGTCCGCCTCAGCAAATCCAGCGCGCTTTGTGCTGCCAGTGCGCGCACACGCTGGCGATCGCCGCCGTGCCGGACTTTAAGTACACGAGTCCCGGACGGGCCGGCAATTCCGAGATAAACAGTACCGACGGGGTCGTACTCTGTTCCTCCACTTGGCCCGGCATATCCGGTTGCAGAAAGCGCGTATGTCGCGCCCGTCCGAGCAATAGCGCCTTCCGCCATCGCGGCTGCAATCGGCTCGCTCACCGCAGTGTGTCTTGCAAGCAGATCGGGCTTGACGCCCAGAACGTCGCGCTTCTGTGCGTTGCTGTACGTGACGAAGCCGCCGACGAAGAAGTCGGAACTCCCCGCGCAGTTCGTCAGACGAGAAGCGATCAGGCCTCCCGTGCAGCTCTCGCCCGTGGCAACTGTCGCCCGGTGCTTCCGTAGTAGGCACCCAATTACGGATTCGAGAGGCTCTTCCCGCTTTTCGGAATAGAGGCGTTCACCCAACAGCTCAGCGATGGGATTTCCTACTTCGCGAAGCAGCGCACACGCTTCCTGTTCGGTTTTCCCGGATGCGCGCAAATGCACAAGCAGATCTCCGGGCGAAGACAGCACCGTGGTAACCGGGTTCGTGTACTTCTTGTAGACTGGCGCGATCAACGCATCCAGATCCGATTCGCCAATTCCAGTAATGCGAAAAGTTCGCACTTTGATCGCTTGCTGGGGAAGCATGTGCTTCAGGCGGGGCACCACTTCGTTGGCCATCATCGGTTTGAGCTCGTTAGGAGGGCCCGGCAAAAGAATGAGCGCGCGTGGCCCAAGACACACGAACTGTCCCGGCGCGGAGCCATTCGGATTTGGGAGCGCCTCGCCGCCCTCGATCAAGTACGCTTGGCGCAGATTATTTCGGGCCATGGGCCGATTGATCTGCCGAAAACGGCGAACGAGGATGGATTCCTGCTCCAAAGAGAGGATCAGCCGCCGTCCAAGAGCGGCAGCCGCGGCATCGCGCGTCACGTCGTCTTCGGTGGGTCCGAGTCCGCCACTCAGAACAACTATTTCGGACCGGCTTAACGCAACACGAATGGCTTCAGCGAGGCGAGTACGGTCATCGCCAATGACTTCCTTCGAGGTGACTTCCACTCCAAGGATGTTCAGATGCTCAGTGATGACCAGAGAATTTGTGTCGACATATTGCGGTGTCAACAACTCGGTCCCCACAGCTATGATCTCCGCAAAAGCCAAGCTGGGTCTCGCTATGAAAGGAGCCGGCCCGCGATATTCACATCCGCCCGGAAGAGCGCGTTCTGAGTGGCAAGGATGATCGCACGAGACGGGGAAAACGCGAGACCGACAATTCCCGGTCCCGAGAGGAACTGCTCGGGTTTGCGTGTTGCGTTGATCCGTATAATTCCGCGGCGTCCCCCGAGAGAAGCGGCAACGTACAGCCGGCCCTCGGCATCGAACGCGAGCCCTTGCGGGCGCCCAAGCCCGCGGCAGAATGTCTCGACTTCGCCAGCCTTCGAAATGCGATACACGGAATCGAAGCTGGAAGTAGTGGGGCCGGTCACATACAGATAGTCTTCCGGACCGAATGCAAGATGATAAGCGGCAATCGACGGCTCGAGAGTAGCGAAAACGTAGATCTGGCGCGAGCGGCTGATCTTGAAAATGGTGCCGCTGCGATCGCCTACGTAGAGGTTTTCCTCGCTATCGAACGCAATCCCAGTCGCAACACCCATCCCTTCGGCGTAAACGGACATATTGCCGGTTGGCGTGATCTGGTAAATGATCCCGTCGTACCGACTCGATACATACAGCAAACCATCGCGATCAAAAGCGAGACCCGTCGGGTTCATCAAATCCGTCAGGAAAGGCTTGGGCGTGTAATTGCTATCGATCTTGTAAATGGAAACGGGCGACTTTTGTCCACGCGAACCGCTGAAAGTGCTGTACAGATTTCCGTCCCGGTCAATCGCCGGATTCGCAACAGGATGCAGACTGTCGGCTACTTGAATGCCGACATGAGTTTCGAAAATCTCACTGTGGTGATTTCCGCTGGAAACCGTGAGGTCGCCAACCATAGCCGATTCAGGAACGCGGGCGATTATATACGCATCACCGGCAACAATGAGATGCGCAGCTTCATTTCCGAGCTTCACCATAGCCCGCCCACCAGCCGTCAGGTTGTATCCCCGGATATGCAAGTCACCTCCGGTAATAGCTGCAAACGGCTCGACTGTCACGATAGTGGGCCGAAGCATCGGCTGATTCCGAACCTCATGTTTGCTGGCCATACTTAGTAGAGTCTCAATTCTCCGCCAATATACAGAATAAGTGCGCCGTAAATTCCAGCTGCAAGGTCATCGGCGACAATGCCGACGCCTTCGGGTAGTTTCTCAAAGTTCCGCACGGGCCACGGCTTCCAAATATCGAACAGGCGGAACAGGAGAAAAGCTGCAACGAAGCTTTTCCATCGCAGGGCGGTGGCTCCCAACAGCGTGACCCATTGTCCGAGCACTTCGTCAACAACAACCACTGCGGGATCGCTTCTGCCGAGGAGTCGCGCAGTTTTCGTGGCCGCCCACGTGGCAGGCGCGAGCAGTACCAGAATAAGGACCAGCAGTGCCAGTCGCCCGGTTCCCGCGTAAGCATGCAAAAGCACCGCGATGATGATCCCCGCGAGCGACCCGGCAGTGCCGGGTCCCCAAGGGAAGTAGCCGCAGCCGAACCACGTTGCGAAAACCAATGCCGCGCGGTTCACCGGGAACCTTCAGGCGGCTCGGGTTGCTCGAGTTCCTCGACTTCGCTCTGCTGCATCGGCGTAGAGACGACGTATTTCTCAGAAGCCCAATTGCCGAGATCGACAATACGGCAGCGTTCACTGCAGAACGGCATGTCAGGGTTGTCCAATTCGACTTCTCTCTTGCAAATGGGGCAACGCAAAGTTGCCGGCATTGGCGCCTCCAACTTTTATTATCGGGTCCCCAGGGCCATGGGCGCTCTGGCGAAGGACGGAAGAATCACAAAGGGATCGGAACGTGAGTAGCTGGTTGGTTCGGGCGGCCCCACCAGCGCACCCACGAGATCGTAGTCGTGCGCTTCGGTGACCCTTAGTATGCGCATCTCACCGGGACCGGGTTCTGAAGATCCGAAATCGTTGATGTAGCACACACCGTCGATCTCGGGCGCTTGGGTTGCAAGGCGGCCTTCCCATAGCAAGCCCGTTTCTTGCGAAGGCCCCTCAATGAGAACGGTCCATTCAGTCCCGATAAGCCGCTTGTTACGGGAGAGAGAAATCCGCCGCTGCAGCGCCATAAGATTCCTCTTGCGCAAATAAATCGTCCGCTTCCCGATTTTGCCGGCGAGGTGATAACTGCGGCTGGTCTCTTCATCGCTGTAACAGAACACGCCGAGCCGATCGAAGCAGGCGGCCTCGACAAATTGGCAGAGCTGCTCAAAATCGTGATCCGTTTCACCAGGAAAGCCAACGATCATGCTGGTGCGGATCGCGACACCTGGGATGGTGTTCCGAATGCGCTCAATGAGCTTGAGAAAGATATCCGCATTCGCGCCTCGCTTCATGCTCTTGAGCACGGATGCACTGGCGTGTTGCAGCGGCATATCGATGTACTTCACCAGCGAGTCATGGGCAGCAATCGTATCCAGCAGTTTCTGCGTGATTTTATTCGGGTAAGCGTAGAGAAACCGCACCCATTTCGGCAGTTCTGTCTGAATCGCAGCCAGTCGCTCTAGTAGAACAGCTAAACCATCTTTGAGCCCCAAATCTTCGCCGTAACAGGTTGTGTCCTGCCCTATCAAATTTATCTCCCGCACGCCGTTCTCGAACATGCGAGACGCTTCGTTAATTACGCTTTCAAAACGGCGGCTGCGGAATCGCCCGCGAAACTGCGGAATAATGCAGAAGGAACAGGGATGATCGCACCCCTCAGCAATCTTGATGTACGCAGAATGCCGCGGAGTCGAGAATACGCGAGCGGTAAGGTCATGATACAGGTACGGCTCGGGCGCGGGTGGCTTCGGCGTCACGCCTTCGCAGAGCGCAGTGATGTTTTCTAGCTCGTTTGTCCCGATAACCGCATCGACTTCGGGAATGTTCGCTAGGATCTCGGAACGATAGCGCTCAACTAGGCAACCCGCAACAACCAGGCGCTGCGCTTTGCCGGTCTTCTTGTACTCGGCCATCTCGAGAATGGTGTCAACCGACTCCTGTTTGGCGGGATCGATGAAGCTGCACGTATTAACCACGATCACGTCAGCATCGGCCGGCTGCTGGGTTAACTCGTGGCCGGCCGTGACGAGCTGACCCATCATGACCTCTGTATCGACAAGGTTTTTTGGACAGCCGAGACTTACAAATCCAATTTTCAAAGTGGCGTTAAATCCGTTACGGGAAGTGCCGCGGCGAGCGCCGCAGAACTTCAGGATAGCAATAAGAGATGCTTCGGCCTCCGGGGGAGCGCTGATAACGACATTGCTACCGCAAGCACCACAACACAGCCAATCACGTTGTACCAGAGAAATGAGATCTGAGTAAACCACGCCGTAGCGAAAATCGCTGCTTCGCCAGCCAGCACGCCACAAAAAGCCGCAGTTCCCCCCACCCATTTGAAGAAGAACGCGAGTACAAAAACCCCAAGCAATCCGCCGTAGAAGAGAGAGCCGACGATGTTCACACGCACGATCAACGCGCCGAATCCGCGCGCGCCTATAGCCGCAAAGGAAATCGCGTAAACACCCCAGAAAACCGTCAAGCACCGCGATGCGATCAGGTAGTGGCGATCACTGCCATTCCGTACGACATACCGCCGGTATATGTCAATTACGGATACCGTAGCCAGCGAATTTATCTCGCCCGAGGTCGATCCCATAGAGGCTGAAAAGATCACCCCGATCACTAGCCCGACGAGTCCCACCGGCAAATATGAAGTCACAAATGACAGAAAGATGTAATTGGTGTCATCGAATTTCTCACCGCCGTGTTGGCGCTCCACAATGTGAAGGGCTTCCTGGCGCGTACGCGTGAATGTCTCTTGCGCGTTGCGGAACTTGGCGAGCGCAGTGCGCCCTTGCGGACCACCATTGCGGATCCCGCTCGACAGGTCGTATGCTGCATTCCGGCGCTCCTCGAACGCATGCCTGTAATTTGTCTCGACCTGTTTCCAAACCGGGCTCTTTGCGGCTCGTGCCGCCTCGATAGGTTGAAAAATTGCCGGCGAGGGTATGAACAACGACAACACGAATACGATCGCGCCAATAAATAGGATGAACACCTGCATCGGAATCTTTACGATCGCGTTGAAAATTAGGCTGAGGCGGCTCTGCGCGATAGACTTTCCCGTTAGGTACCGCTGTACCTGGCTTTGATCGCATCCAAAGTAGGCTAGGGCGAGAAAGGCTCCGCCTATGAGGCCACTCCAGACGTTATACCGGTCGCTGAAATCCAGATGAAAATCGACGGCATTCAGGCGGCCCGCCGCCCCGGCAAGATGCACCGCATCCAGAAACGAGATTCCAGAGGGCAATGCGTGCACCGCAACGAAAAAGCTCGCCATAAGCGCGATGAAAATCATCGTCATCTGCTGCACGTCGGCCCAGGTAAGCGCTTTAATACCGCCGGTTGCCGTATAGGTGATTACGAGCACCCCGATCAGAGCGGTCGTGAGCCGATCCGACCACCCCAGCACTACGGATAATGCAACAGCAGGCGCATATAACCCGATCCCAGCCGCCAAGCCGCGCTGAATCAGAAATACGAGGCTGACGAGCGCTCGCGTCTTTCCGTCAAAGCGCCGCTCGAGATATTCATAAGCTGTGTACACATTTGCCCGATGAAAGATCGGTACCGCTGTGGCCGACAGAATGACCATCGCAATCGGCAATCCAAAGTAGAACTGCACGAATCGCAGACCATCGACGTAGCCTTGCCCTGTCGTTGAGATAAATGTAATGGCACTGGCTTGGGTAGCCAATATCGAGAGGCCCATGGCATACCAGGGCATGCTCTTTCCTGCGAGCAGATACTTGTTGACGCTGTCGCTCCCGCGCCCACGATAAAGGCCATACGAGACCAGGAAAATCAGCCAGCCGAATAGGACAATCCAGTCGAGCGTTCTCATCCAAGAAGCCTCTTCAAGGAGGCTACTTGCACGTGGTTAACCGAGCCCAACGTCAGTTGCGGAATTCTCGCCGCCCGTCCCACGTGTACTTCCAACTCGGGATCCATCTCACCGCCCTCGGTGAGCACCGAAGAGCACAAGCCAGCCGCGACGATCACCCTGATCTCTGGTCCAGCGGCGCGTTGCCATTCTAAAATCCGCTCTTTGCGTTCTTGCCACGAACCTTCGCCGCCACTCGTCAATACACGGTCAATCTGCGAAATTGTCTTCAGCTGCTCCAATGCGCGGGCGGGGTCGAGCACATGATCGAATGCCCGATGAAAAGTAGCGCGGCAGCCACGCGCAGCGTCCAGAATTGCTCCCGTAGCTTCGATAGCGGGCATGCCATCCCTTATGAAGCCGATAACCAGCCCATCAATCGGCAGTTCTGCAAACCTGCGCGCCTGTGCTTGCAGTACTCCGATTTCGGCTTGACTTCCGATCGACATGGAAGCAGTCTCCCGGAGCATTACCCGCACTGGAATGGATACTGTTTTCACCACGTCTCGAACAACTTCAAATCCCGGCGAAAACCCGCCATTCTCGAGAGAACTCACGAGCTCGAGTCGATCCGCGCCCCCAAGTTCGGCTTCAATCGCTTCGCAAACCGAGGTGATGATCACTTCGAGCGTTCGCGTGAGAGGGGCTCCTAATAACTGAAGAGGCGAGACAGCGTGTATAGCGCGGCGATCAAGATAAAAAGGTAGCAAAGAACTGCCGTATAGATTCCGGGCCAGTTGCCTGGGAAAGCCGAGTGGTCAACGTCATCCTTTCGAAAACTGCCGCTCCGATTCTCCATTACTGTCAGCATGAGCCACGAATCGACTCGTGGCAAGCTACTGTTTTTGGAGACTCCAACTACAGCTTCATCCGCTACACTGAAAGACCGTGGGAAATCAAGCCGCCACACGATCGCCTATCAACGTCCTCGTTGTGGACGATGAAGAAACGCAGCGCTCTCTCGTGGCTGCGATGATCTCGGCCTGGGGATTCGCGGCTGAAACCGCCTCGGACGGCCAGGAAGCCCTCGAGAAACTCGCCAGTTTCCCAGCCAATGTCATCGTGACTGATCTCATGATGCCCCGTATGGACGGCTTCGAGTTGATGAAACGTCTCGCGAGCGACGGCAACACAGTACCTGCCATTGTTCTGACGGCCTTCGGCAACATAGAAACTGCCATTCAGACGATTCATGACCTGGGTGCATTCTGGTTTCTCGAAAAGCCGATTCAGCCGGCTGCCTTGCGTGTCTTACTCGAGCGTGCGGCATCGCAGAGCCAACTGGCGGAAGAAACCGAGAGACTTCGTCGGGAGCTGTCGTACACGGGTGTTCTCGTCGACATGGTCGGGACCTCGCCTGAGATGCAGCAGGTCTTTTCGGTAATCCGGCAGGTCGCGCCCAGCAAGGCGCCCGTTCTGGTTGCTGGCGAGAGTGGAACCGGAAAAGAACTAGTGGCCCGCGCGATCCACCAGTTGAGTACTCGGCGCGCCGGACCCTTCGTCGCCATCAACTGCGCCGCGATGCCCGAGACGCTCATGGAAAGCGAGCTGTTCGGCCATGAGAAGGGTGCGTTCACCGGAGCGCTCGAACGTCGCGCGGGTTGCTTCGAGCTCGCACAGCACGGAACGTTGTTGCTCGACGAGTTGGCGGAAATGCCTTCAGGCACTCAGGCCAAACTGCTGCGCGTTCTAGAGGATTCGCTCGTCCGCCGCCTCGGTGGTAAGGGCGAGATCTCCGTCGATGTGCGCGTCATAGCGGCCACGAACCGTAACGTCGACGAGGCGCTCAAAAAAGGCGACCTGCGCGAAGACCTCTACTACCGGCTGAATGTTTTCCAGATCTCGCTGCCTCCCTTGCGGCAGCGTATGGGCGACCTGCCTGTATTATGCGAGGCGCTCATCACGCACTTGAATCGCAAGCATTCCTGCAATATCACCCACGCTACGCCCGACGTCATGGAGGCCTTCAGAAAACACTCTTGGCCGGGCAATGTGCGCGAATTACGCAATGTCTTGGAGCGCGCCGTAATCATGGCGGGCGAAGGCGTTATCCAGATGAGTCACTTGCCGTACGATTTCGGCGCATCTGTCGGCTCCCGTCCTCCCGTCCAAGTCTTCGAACCGGATACTGTTCGTTTGCCCGTAGGCACCACTGTTTCCGATGCCGAAAAGGCTTTGATCCAAGCTACGTTGCAGCATACGAAAAACAACAAGACGCGTGCCGCCGAAATTCTGGGAATCAGCCTCAAGACTCTGTTCAACAAATTGAAAGAGTACGGCGCATCGGAACCCGCGGACGTCAACGCATAGGTTAGCTTGCGGGAATGCCTTAACGGAACCGCGCGGCGTGAGCAAGCCACCCGAGGTCGTTCCGTAAAATCACCCGCACAGTTTCCTGTTAGGCCTCATCATGGGGCGATCAGGAAACTCCTGACAGGCTTAGTAAACCGTTGCCAACGAGATCGGCACCTGACTCAGATCCGGAGGTGACGGGGTCTCAGCGGGTGCCGTGGTCAGATGTGTGCTGGACGTTGGCCGCAGCAGGTATGCAGGAGTGCACTGAGAACCCAGCACGAGGCGTCTGTCAAGGGCGCCAATAGCGCTTTATACTCTCTCTCTCGCATTTCTGTGACGTCACCATTCGCCTGTTCCCAATCGCGAATCGCCTGCAGAGTCTGCTGCCACCACTGCGCCCATTGGGATGTGCCCGGTACAACTTTCGCAGTCGCTTCGTGGCTAATGTTTTCCAGGCCGCAGCGCTCGAACAGCACCGGAAGCTTGCGACCGAAAACAGGGTCACACCCGCGCGCAACCCACCATTCGCCATCCCGCCAAACTTCTTGATACGGAAAGTAGAGCGGATGAGAGGGATCTACCGGACTCACTGTGCCCCAGTCACCATCCTCATCCACGAGCCATCCTCCCGGTCGCAAACACTCCAGCATGCGCCGGATTGCCGTCTCCTGCACGCCTTGAAGCCAGAACAGCAAGAGACGCGAACACACCAAATCAAATGAGCCGAGGCCGAGGGCGTCCAAAGGATCACGCAGGATGTCATGCTGGCGCACCTCGAGATTCGGCAGATTGAGTCGGTTGAGATAAGCGACATTCACGTCCGTAGCCACAACGCGGCCGCCTGGACCCACTTGGTCGGCCAACCAGACCGCCATCGATCCTCGGCCCGCACCGACCTCAAGGCACCGCCAGCCCGGCTGAACCATTGCGCGCCGCCGGCGAGACGCCGGATCGAAGATCCGCTCCAAAAGACCCAGCCGATCATCCTCCGCCTCTGGTCGGCCCCTTGCGCTGAGCCGATAACGTTTCTGCACGTTCGTAGTATCAGCCACTTCGGATCGATACTGGGACCCTGGCATTCCCGCAAGCATAAGGGCGGAATAACTCAGTGTCAAGAAAATTTTCCCTCGTCGAAGGAATCTGTGGGGTCACTGATACGCTCCAATGGCGGCGGCTGTGCGGGCTTCAGCTCTTTGCTGTTTGTAGCTAGTTGCCTTTTGAACGAGTTGCTCCCTCACGTAAACGCTCCGTCAGACAGGGCCGATCCCGGCAAATGTCAGCAACGGGCGTTATGCGGCAAAGTGGCTGATGCGGGGAGCTGTTATCCGTAAACCCTTCCGGACTACCCCAGATCTATGTGGCTCGGCGTTCGCGGCTTTCTGGATACGTCGTTTGACGGGCCGGTCATGAACTTCGGGCAGGGGCGGTCGGCATTCAGGCCGAAGTATCCAAGTCAGGCACGTGCACACTATCATGCTGCACTGAAATCGCGGATTCTGAACCGAGGATGAATTTTACGGCACTTAAGTCGCGGACTGCGGTCACTCCACTGCATCTACCAGTCCTAGCCAATACCCAGGCGGATTCTAGCTGCTTTACCTATCTCAACCCACTTTTTGCGGAGATCCTCTTTCTTCTCAGGATCAACCTCAGCGTTGTATCGCGCTAGCGCATCCTTTACATCGGGCTCATCGTGCCAACGGTCGCGGTCGTGCTCTTCTTGTGCCCAGCGGGCTTTCATTGCCCGCCAGTTATTCAATCCGGCGAGGTCGAAGGGCTTCCGCCCTTCATGACCGCCAATCTCGCTCAATTCGGCCAGATGCCATTCGCCGTCGGTCGTTCGCTCAGCCTTCCATTCGAACGTACGAAGCAAAACCGGCGTGTACTGGATCGCTATCGCCACAGCGGTTCGTTTGTACTCTAGCGTGAGGTTTCCAGCAGCGGTTGACCGCTCGCAACGTACGTTTTCGATGCGCCAAACCTTCAGGTCGCTAAGCCGAAATCTGCTGTTGCCCGGCTCGCGACCGTGATCGCGGTACTTCAGGCCAAGCGGTGTGAGGTAATCGCCGTACTCATCCTGGATGAGAAGCCCGAGCTTCTCGGCGCGCTCGTATTCCCCGGCAGCATTGGAACGTATACTGCGCAGGATCTCCGCATGGTGCTTGCTGTTATCGGAAACCACACGGACCTCGATGCCCTTGTTGGTGATCACCTCAATCTCATCATAGAAATCGCCCATTTCCCATAACACATCTTGGACAAGGCTAAACGCCTGCTGCGGTGTCGGGCCGCCGAGGTTGCGTCGGAACAAATCGAAGAGCACCGAGACAACGAGGCTTATACCGATAATCAGAAACGCCACGCCGAGCACCCACAGGCTCTTCGGCGTAAACCAGTAGCCCGCCAGAAAGACGACTCCCCAGGTTAGTTTTGTCATGTTCTCTTCTAAGCCCAACAAATTCCTATCACAACCGAATAGCACGGCGTTACCACGGCGAAAGCTCCAGCCGGGCAAACACACGCTTCATGCAGCCAAGGCAGGATTAAGGTTTCGTCCAATTCAATTGGCCCGAAGTCTTCTGGGAGATTACCCGCCAAAAACGGCCCAGCGTTTACAAATCCACTTTGACGTAAAGTCGGCACTCCGCCTTTGTGATTCAGGTCTGGCACCCAACCATTGAAGCGGGATGGACGTTATGCGGCAGTTGACGCGCGGCGGCTCCGGCGCCAGGGCAAGCTCAACAGTGCGCGCGCCGATAGGATGATGGAGAACGTCGCGGTGATACCCAACGCGAGGAGTATCCACACGAAAAAGAAAGCTTCGCTTGAGTTGCCGATCTCGCCACCGATAACACCCCGCGTCCCTTTCATGTGGATGACAGGGATGACCAGCCCGAGGACCGACCCGAAGAAGATGATGATGTATCCCGCTCGCCGTCCGGCGAGCAGCAGCGTTCCACACAGCAAGACTACGAAGATGAACACCGCAAACAGATTTGAGAGACCTGCCGGGGCCATCTTGAATAGGATGTCGCCGGTCAGGTGAAACGTCATCAATAGAATGGTGAGCAGCGACGCTGTGGTCAACATAGCGGTCTGTTTCATGTGAGATTCGCCTTTCTGCGCCTCATGTACGCGCACCGAGGTCCGACGGTTCATTTTTCAAGATTCTTCCCGTGAGGGTTGCGGTCCCATGTTCATTTGCGGTTGGCCACAGCGGGGACAGAACGCGGCATCTGGTGCAACTCCGCGCCGGCAACTGGGACACGGATGGAGGATCGGCTTTCGCAACAGGAAGTAGAGCACGAAGCCAACGCAGTTCGGAATGAGCACTGCGAGCGCCGTCCAGGGAATCGGCGGCATACCGCGCCGCACTGCGTCTGCGTAAACATAGCCGGCGAGAAGAAAGAAAGCGCCGGCAAGCGTACCGCCCGCCAGACCGATCAAGGTCCCGAGGCCGCTCGCCCGATGCTCCTCGAAGACCCCGAAAAAGAAACCCACGAAGGCTAAAGCGGCCAGGATTTTGGCCGTACCTGGAATGAGACCGAATCCGCTCCGCCAGCTCATACAGTTGGTCCGTTGCTATCGGAATCCTCTCCCAGAAGCCTTCTTCGAAAAAGCGGCAGCAACGCGAGTAGAAGGGATGGCAGCAACCAGAACGCCGCGAATACGATCTGCCATACGCGGCTGGGGAGATTCCATTGACTGGCCAGCCATGCCAAAGGGCGCCACGTAACGGCAGATCCCGTGAACGTGAGGAATATTGCGACCGCTGTGCCGATCCAAAGGCTTTTTGCATGCGCCTCGGCCGATCTCATCCCCTCGGCACGGCTGCGGACTACGTTCTCAACCCGAAGCGCTGCTGCCGGGTCGAGTTCAAGCGCGAACCAATCCAGCGCTCGTACGGCACGCGCCGAGAGATCGGCATACCGGCCACATTCGGCGCATTGTCCGACGTGAGCATCGAGCCAGTGCCGATCCTCCAGTGAAATTCCTTCAACGAGGGACCGATGAAGCAGAAAGCGGGCTTTTTCATGGTTCTCAAGCGGCATTGGCGCCTCCTCCGAGAGAGGCTTGCAGCATCGACAGGCCGCGATGAATCCTCGACGAAACGGTCGAGATGGGAGCGCCTGCGACTTGGGCAATTTCCGCGAGCGACAGTTCTTCCTGGAAACGCAGGAGAAGCGCTTCCCTGTAAATTGGCTCTAGCGCACCTAAAGCGGCCGCGATTCGTTTGGCATCTTCGCTTCTTGCGGCCGCGAAGAACGGCGATTCGAAATCCGGCGCCGGAAGGTTCAGGCCCGCTTCGTCCTCTCGGCACATCCGATGCCTTGCCGTCGCCGTTTGTTGCTTTCGCAGCTGATCGATCGCCAGGTTTCGTGCGATGGAGAACAACCACGGCTCGAAACGTAGGCGGCCGTTATATTGCCCCGCGTGTTCCAGTACACGCAACCAGGTTTCCTGAACGAGGTCCTCGGCCTGTTCACGCCTGGATGTCCAGTAGACCAGATATCGGAGGAGCCGATAGTGATACCGCGACACCATTCGGCCAATGAATTCCGAGTCTCTTCGCCGCAGTGCACGCGCGATGCACTGAGACTCGGGTTCCGCCACACGCGAAAAGGCCGTCACCACGGCAACCATACGCTATATACGAGGTCGAGCCCCGGAATTATGCATGGCCAAGCATCTTAAAGATGCCCAAAGACTTTCCAACGCGCCTTACCAGCTCGTGTGGCTGATTCGTCCTCTCTGGCCGCCTCAAACTTGGCAAGTTGCCCGAACCGGAATCCACCCTCGATTTCTTCTGACCAACCATCAGAAAAGGTTCAGTGCGTTCGCCGGTCCGGGTCTTGGTAGGGATCTCGTTCATCATTCTATGTGATCTCCCCAAATAGGCCACAGCCTGTTGAGACTGAGAGGCGAACAGCGTCCGTGACGGATTTATGGTGGAGGTTTCGCCTACCGCTCCCGTCCGCACCATGGAACTGATCACGATCTTAAACCGCTGCCATCGTTTCCGGGCTTTTGTCTACCAGCAGGCCCACTTCAGTGCCGACAAGAAGAGCATCGAAGTGGCCGTACGACCGCGCAAGGGTTCGGTCGCAATCTGCTCGCGCTGCCATTTGCCGGCGCCCGGTTACGATCAGCTCGGCGAACAGCGCTTTGAGTTCATTCCCCTATGGGGGTTTCTCGTCTTCCTTCTGTACATCATGCGTCGGGTCGACTGTCGCCGCTGGGGCGTTGTCACCGTCGAAGAAGTTCCCTGGGGCGACGGCAAACGCACATTAACCAAAGCCTACATGCTCTTCCGAGCCCGTTGGGCGCGGCGGCTGTCATGGAAAGAGACGGCCGAGGCCTTTCGCACCTACCGGGTGCTCGAACTCTCCCTATATCACCCGCTTGGCAAGCTGCCTGAGCCGGAATGCACCCACGATTTCTTATGACGAGCCAAAATTTTTGGGACTGGTGCTCCCACTGTCCTGTTTGCCCGTGACTCGCTCAGAATCACACTGGAAAGCGGATCTCGGTGTGCGACGTGGTTGGCCCTAACCGTCGGGGCGCCGGAACGTATTAGTTTGTAAGCATGCGCCTGCTCCTCTTTCTCACCGTCCCCTTCTTGGCTCAGACACCTTGTGCCGAGATGGCGCGCCTGCGTAACGTCACCGCCGCAACACAAACCGCAACTCACTGTCGGGTTTCCATTACTCTCCGACCTGCGGCCGATTCTGAGATCAAATCCGAAGTCTGGCTGCCGCCCGCTTCCGTGTGGAACGGCAAACTTCTTATGGAAGGTGGAGGTGGTTTGGTCGGTAGCATCAACACCGGGGGGATGACGCACGCCCTTGGCGAGGGTTATGCCAGCGCGTCCACCGACACCGGTCACACCGGAAGCAGCGGCAGGTTTGCCCTCCGCAGTCCCGATAAGATCACCGACTTCGCCTATCGCGCTGTTCACGAAACCGCCGTCGAGGCGAAAGCATTAATTGCGGCCTATTATGGACCTGGCCCGCGCCTGTCTTATTGGGAAGGCTGTTCAACCGGTGGACGGCAGGGACTGATGTCCGCGCAGCGTTACCCGGAGGACTTCGACGGCATCATCGCCGGCGCACCCGCGTACAATCAGATCTACATCTCCGCCTGGCGCATGCGTCTGTTGATGACGGCGCTCAAGTCACCACAACACGCGCTGCCGCCCGAGAAACTGAAGCTACTCAATGACGCAGTCCTCGACAAATGCGACGGCAACGACGGCTTAAAGACCGCCTCATCGAAGACCCCCGTAACTGCAACTTTGACCCCAGCGCCCTCAAGTGCAACGGTACCGAGACCGCAAGCTGCCTCACCCGGCAGCAATTGGAAACGGTAAACACCGCCTATACCGACCTACGGAAATCTACTGGCGAACTCCTCTACCCGGGCCTTCCCTTGGGTGGCGAACTCGGCTGGCGCCTTCCAGCGGACGCCACCGCGCCTGGAGCCATGGACATCGACATCTTCCGCTTTATCGCCAATCAAGACCCCGCCTGGGATTGGCGCAGCTTCGACCTCGAAAAGGATATTGACCGAGGACTTCTGCACGGGAAAGAGATTCACGCCGTCAACCCGGACCTGGCGAAATTCAAAGCACGCAGGGGCAAGCTCCTCATGTATCACGGTTGGAGCGACGGAGGTTCCGACGGCTCGATCTCCGCCTTGAATACCGTCTCTTATTACAAGTCCGTCCTGAAATACATGGGCCCGAACCAGGACGACTGGTTTCGTCTTTTTATGGTTCCCGGGATGGATCATTGCGGGGGAGGCACCGGCCCCAATCAGTTCAATAAGCTCGCTGCGCTCGAACGCTGGCGCGAACAGAACGAGCCCCCAAAATCTATCACCGCCGCCAGAGTCAACGAACGTGGCTGGATTGATATGACCCGCCCCCTTTGCCTATACCCGCAGCAAGCTGTCTATAAAGGCAGTGGCAGTACGAACGACGCTGCAAACTTCACCTGCGAAGTTAAGGGCAACTGACCACGCCGGAGAGGACCCGACGGCTTCGGAGCGCATAGTCGGCAGACCGGAACTTACTCCTGCCTGCTTGTCCCCCCAGTTCGTTCGGTAAAATCGCCTTTCACCCGATCCCAACCCCGCAACCCCGTCCGCCATCACAAATCCGCTAAATCTTCCATCCCGCTCCGAATCAGCCGCTTGCGCCCCTTCCGCGCTCACGCCCGCACTCCCGCCCCGCCACAATTTCCACGTCAGCCGCCATGCACGACTTCCTCATCGACGCGCTCCCGCCCGATCGCGCCCCGGGCTCAACCGGCCCGCGCACCCCCGAGGGCAAAGCCAAATCCAGTCTCAATGCGCTCAAACACGGCTGCCGCTCGGAAAAAACCGTCCTGCCCGACGAAGATTCTGCCGAATTTGAAGCCACTGTCCAAGCCTGGTTCGATCAATACCGCCCCGACACCCATACCGCCCTCACGCTCGTCGAACAGCTCGCGCACGCGCACTGGAAACTCAAGCGCAATCAAAAGCGCCTCGACGAAATCGAATGGCAGCTTCCCGGCAACGCGCACCACTGGACCGAAGAGCATCAGAAACGCTACGCTACTTTCACCCGCTACCTGACCACCGCCGAGCGCTCCTTCCTGCGCTATTTCAAAGAAGTCGAAGCGCACTATCATCGCCTGCACCGCGACGAACAAGCCCGCGAACTCGCCTTCGCCAAACAAGCGTCAGTCGAATTCAAGCGCCTCGACAAAGCCGATGCTGCCGCGCTCAAAGAAGTCCGCCTCGATCAGATCGTTGAGATCGAAGTCGCCGACGGAATCGCAGCCACCTCCCTGCACCCGACCAATGCAGAAGTGCTCGAGATCGCCGCCAAGCGTCTGGCCCCGCCCATCTACATCGCCCCCTGGCTGATGTTCACCGACCGAATCGTCCCTGCCGAATACGCTTGGGCGCGACTTCGCCCGCCCCGGGACGGCGAGTTCCCGCAAGCCATGCAGCGCATTCTCTGGCCGCACTGGCTCGCCATCATCGAACGCGAAAAGGCCACCGGCACCGGCCATATCGGCCCGCTCACATGATGCGACCGGAGCGGAAAGCGAAAGCGTCCGGTTCGTTACTTGCAGCCCACATTACAGCCCCAAACACCGGGCCAACACGGACCGAAAGAGCATTCGTCTGGCCGTGCTACGCTGAGGGTTCTTGCCTGAATGACTACAGCCGCCGACCTGAAGAGGACTCCGCTGTTTGAAGTCCACTCCGCTTGCAATGCAAAGATGGTCGATTTCGGTGGCTGGCACATGCCAGTCCAATATTCAAGCATTTTGGAAGAACACAATGCCGTTCGGACGGGCGTGGGCGTCTTCGATGTCAGTCACATGGGCGAGATTGATATCCATGGCCCCCAAGCGGCGCAGCTAGTCGATTATGTCTCAACCAACCACGCCGAAAAACTGAAGCACGGCCAAGCGCATTACTCTGCGCTGCTCTATGAGCATGGCGGATTTGTGGACGACATTTTGGTCCACAAGATTTCGGATACTCACTTTTTCTTGTGCGTGAATGCCTCGAATCAGGAGAAGGATTTCGAGCATATCCGCTCCCATAATCACTTCGATGCCCAAGTGGACTTTACAAGCGATCGCTATGCGCAGCTGGCGATCCAGGGGCCGAAAGCGGCCGCGACTCTTCAAAAATTGACGGCTACTCCACTTAAAGACATCAAATACTACTGGTTCACCGACGGCGCTGTTGCGGGAGTTCCCGCGCGCATCGCTCATACGGGCTACACGGGTGAAGACGGGTTTGAAATTTACATTCCGCCTGACTCGGCACAACAAGTTTGGAACAAGATTCTCGATGCAGGCGCCGAGTTCGGAATCAAGCCCTGCGGTCTTGGCGCGCGGAACACCCTTCGGCTCGAAGCGAAAATGGCCCTCTACGGGCACGAGTTGACGCCTTCCGTGAATCCCTTCGAAGCGGATTTAGCTTGGATCGTCAAAATGGATAAGGCAGACTTCGTTGCCCGCTCGACACTCGAAAAAGCCGCGCAGCAAGGCATCCACCGGAAGCTCGTGGGCTTTGAAATGAGAGGCCGTGGTATCGGCCGTGATGGTTACGAAGTTTGGATCGAGGATAAGCCTGCCGGCTGGGTGACTAGCGGCGGACCATCTCCAACGCTGAACAAGAATATCGGACTGTGTTATTTGCCCGTAGACAAAGCCGTCCCCGGGGTTCCGATCCAGGTGATGATTCGCAATTCCCCGGTCGAAGCCGTTACCGTTCCGACGCCCTTCTATAAGAGGCCCAAATCATGAGCTATCCCGAGACTTACAAGTACACCAAAGAGCATGAGTGGGTGCACGTCGAAGGTGGTACTGGAACGATAGGCATTACTGACCACGCCCAGCATGAGTTGGGCGACATCGTCTTCGTCGAGTTGCCGAAGCCCGGCTCCCGATTGACCAAAGGCGAAACGTTTGGCTCGGTGGAATCAGTGAAGGCGGTCTCCGATATCTATGCTCCAGTATCGGGCGTAGTAACGGCCGTAAACGAGTTGCTTTCCACCGCTCCCGAAAAACTAAACGAAGATCCGCACGGCAGCGCGTGGTTGCTCAAACTGACGTTAGCGACTCCTGGCGAGGTCGACGGGCTATTATCTGCGGCCGATTATGAAAAATACGTCGGCGCAGAATAGCTTCCGCTCGAACCAGCATCCAAGACATTAGGACACGTAGTTGCGATATTTACCGAAGTCAGATTCCGAGCGCCGGGAAATGCTCGCGGCAATCGGACTCGAATCCGAAGAAGACTTGATTTCATACTTGCCCGCTGATGTGCGTTTTGACAAGCGGTTAGCGATTGAAAACGGGAAAAGCGAATACGAAATTATCGACTATTTCAAGAGGCGTGCGGAGCAAAATGCAAATGGCTACGCGAGCTTTCTGGGAGCTGGTGTTTACAATCACTATCGACCTGTTTTAGTGGACACGGTGGTGTCGCGCGGTGAGTTTCTTACCTCGTATACCCCATATCAGGCGGAAATTGCGCAAGGCACCCTGACCAGCATCTTCGAATTTCAGACGATGGTCTGCCAGTTAACCGGCATGGAAGTGGCGAACGCTTCTATGTATGATGGCTCATCGGCTGTGCCCGAGGCCGCCATGATGGCGGTTCGTGTGACGCGCCGGGACAAGGTGTTGATCGCGCGCACGGTTCATCCCGAGTATCGCGAGGTCTTGCAGACTTATACCAAGCATCAAGGTATTCCAGTTGCCGAGGTGCAATACGCGAGGAAGGGACGCTTGGATCTCGATGATTTGCGGAAAAATCTCGACGACAGCGTTGCTGCTCTGGTGGTTCAGACGCCCAACTTCTTCGGAATCTTGGAGCAAATCGGAGAAATTTCCCGGATCGTTTCCCAGAAAGGTGTACTGCTGGTCGTTGTGTTTACGGAAGCTGTCGCGCTTGGGCTTATCAAACCACCCAAAGAAGCCGATATCGTCGCCGGAGAGTTGCAAAGTTTTGCGATTTCGCCAAGTTATGGCGGCCCGTATGCTGGCATTATCGCCACCCGCGAGAAGTACATCCGCCAATTGCCCGGACGCCTGGTGGGCGAAACCACCGACGCTGAAGGACACCGTGCCTTCTGCTTGACGCTCGCCACCCGCGAGCAGCATATTCGCCGTGAGAAGGCGACATCGAATATCTGCACGAACCAAGCGCTGCTAGCCTTGATGGCTACTGTATTCATGACGGTCTATGGAAGAGAAGGCTTGCGCGAGCTCGCTGAGCAGAATCTCGCTAAAGCGCACTATCTGGCGGGCAAACTGCCTCTCGAGTTCGACGCGCCGTTTTTCAACGAGTTTGTCGCACGAACCAATGGGACATTGCCAGACCAGATCAACCAGCAGCTCGCGAAGCAGAAGATCATCGGTGGACTGCCGCTATCCCGCTTTTACCCCGAGCTGAAAAATTGCATGCTGCTATGCGCGACGGAGATGAACAAGCGGCAGGACATGGATACCGTAGCAGCGGCATTCACCAGCCAATAGCGGACTATTGAGAATGATCAAGAAAGCTGCGCCACATATTGTCCAGAACGAGCCGCTGTTGTTTGAGCTGAGCTCGCCCGGCAAGCGCGGCTATCAGCTTCCCGAGCTCGATGTTCCGGCAGTTGACGCAAGCCAGGCGCTGGGCCCGGAGAATGTTCGTTCCGATATTCAAGACTTCCCCGAAGTGAGCGAGATCGAAGCCATCCGCCACTTCACCCGGCTCTCCACCTGGAACTACGCCATCGATCTGGGCCTTTATCCACTCGGGTCCTGCACGATGAAATACAACCCGCGTGTCAACGAGCTGGTCGCCCGAACCGAAGGATTGGCGTGGGCTCATCCCTATCAGCCCGAAGAGTTATCCCAGGGCTGTATGGAAGTGATTGCCGCACTCGAACAGGCACTGGCTGAAATTACGGGCATGGACGCTGTCACATTGCAGCCCGCCGCCGGAGCGCACGGCGAATTTACCGGCATTCTTATGATTCGCGCGCTGCTCGAAACACGCGGCAATCCACGCAAAAAGATTCTTGTTCCTGACTCCGCGCACGGCACGAATCCCGCAACGGCCATGATGGTCGGCTATACGGTGGGGAACATCAAATCAAACGATCGCGGCATGGTCGATTTGGAGGTTTTGGAGCGCGCCGCGACCGAAGATGTTGCAGGCTTGATGATCACGAACCCGAATACCGTCGGAGTATTTGAAGAGAATATCCGTAAAGTCTGCGGCATCATGCACGATAAGGGCGCGCTCGTTTACATGGACGGCGCGAACATGAACGCGCTCGTCGGAATAACCCGTCCCGGCGAGTTCGGCATCGATGTGATGCATCTGAATCTTCACAAGACCTTTTCAACCCCACACGGTGGCGGCGGACCAGGATCGGGAGCCGTCGCGGTCGCGAAGGTACTGACTCCGTTTCTGCCCTCCCCACGACTCAAGCGCGAAGGCGAGCAGTGGAAATGGAACTACGATCTGCCGGATTCCATCGGCCGCGTACGCGCATATTACGGGAATTTCGGCGTCCTGGTTCGCGCGCTCGCCTACATCATGGCTCACGGCGGCAACGGCCTGCGCCAAGCGACGCTCGATGCCTTACTGAACGCGAACTACCTCAGAGCGCTGCTCGAACGTGATTACGACCTTGCATATCGCGCCCCAAGCATGCACGAATGCGTGTTCAGCGATGATCGCCAGGCAAAAAAGGGAGTGCGGACGGGCGACATCGCAAAGCGCCTCATCGACTACGGATTTCATCCGTATACAGTCAGTTTCCCGCTCATCGTGCGCGGTGCCCTCATGATCGAGCCTACTGAAACCGAGAGCAAACGCGAACTGGATTTGTTCGCGGACGCGATGATATCCATCGCCAGGGAAGCTGAGAACAATCCCGAGGTCGTCCTGAAAGCGCCGCATTCCACGCGTACGCGCCGGGTTGACGAAGTGACAGCCGCGCGCCGGCCAATCGTCCGCTGGGCCCCACGAACTAGAGCAAGTCAAGCAGCCGATTAGCGATGCCGAGCACCGTCTCCATCTCCAATCTCTCGAGCGATGGTGCATGCACAACCGTGACGTTATCGCCGCGCGGGGTCCAACTGAGCGGCGATTCAGGTCCCCACAAAGCCAACGTTCGAACTCCTGTAGCTGCCGCAAGGTGAGTGATGCCCGAGTCGTTACCGATGTAGAGCCGCGCACCCCGAATCCATCGCGCCAGCTCCCCCAGGTTCGTGAAGCGGATTGCTTCCGGCAATGCTTCTTCAGGACCGGCAGTCCATTCGATTGGTGACTGTAACTGAGCAGCAAGTTTACGGTATAGATCAAGCGGCCAGTTCTTGCGGGCACTGCTCGAGAACGGATGGATGATAACCGTGCTTCGAGGCGCTGGAGGCTCGAAGTCGATGTGCGGTACTAGCCCTTCAGGCGCGCCAACCTGCCACGCGAAAAAGTCCGTCGCGTGATCGCGATAGCTCTGAGGCGGCAACGCGGGATAGAATGCGCAATCCACTCCGATGCTCGTCAATGCCTCGCGAAACTCCGGCCGGTTGGCCCCATACCAGCTGATGATCGAATCGAAGCTTCGAAGCCTCCGGTTCAAAGATTCGGGAATCTCCAGATCGCCAAGACCCATCGAATCGATACCGGTGGACGCTAACGGATGCACCGCATCGGCAAATTCGAGGAGCGGAACGACCGGGCTTGGAATCCAAACTTCCGTAAATTCCGCCGCCAGATATTCGAGAACCGGTAACGAAACGATGCAGTCCCCAATTGCACCAGGGCGGATCAGAAGCCGGCGCACGAGTGAACGGTTAGCTATTCGATCGCGACGGGCAGCCGAACATCGATTGTCCCCGGCCGGAAGCACATCTGGTTATTGCACGCTTGATAGTGAAGCTTGCCGGTCATCGTTGCCGTTCCAGCTTGTGCGTGTTCGGGTGCCCGAAAGTCCGTTTCAATTTTGAAAGTGCCCGTAAAAACGGTAAGCGTCTGACCGCCGACTTGAATCTCTTCCGGCTTCGGATAACTGATGGACTTCGCCTCCAGCGGCCCGCCACCCCAGGTGAGCTTCAAGGGGATGATGAATTCGTCTTTCGGCTTGTCACTATTAACGTGCAAGCCCGGCTGCACAACGACCTTCAGCTCCTGTCTAACGCTGGCGCCTGGCTTTACGCTAATCTGTTCTACCGGACCGATCGCGAGCTTATTTTGCTGTGCCGGGGAGAAGCGCGGCAGGCAAAGAGTGCCTATTGCTGCGAGAAGCGCTAGTTTGTCTTTCAGTGAGAAGGCCCTGGATTTCGTCAATGTATTCATTCTTTTCAGCGAGCCCGACGTGAACCGTGGCGATCTTGCCCTCACGATCGATGACAAAGCTTGTCGGCAGCGCCTCGACCCCGCCGTACAGATCGCTTACCGAATCGTTGCCTAGCAACACACGGTAATTCATCTTGTGTTCCGTCACGTACGGCTTGATAGCGGTCCATCCATCTTCGTCCATGGAAATGCCGACCACTTCAAAACCTCTCGATTTAAATTGCTGCTCGAATTCGACGAACCAGGGGATTTCCAGCGTGCAGGGGCCGCACCACGTCGCCCAGAAATTCAGGAGAACCACCTTGCCCTTGTAGTCCGACAGCTTGACCGGCATGCCATTTGCATCCTTCAGCATGAAGTCCGGGGCTTGTTTCCGTTCCTTCGTTGCGCTCGAGGCAGCTGCCTTCGTAGAAGAGGAAGCGGAACACGACCATAAGATCCCCACCACAGCCAAAGTGACGAGCGCGCAAGATTTCGAGCGGAGCAGCAAGGTCACAACTTTTAGTGTATCGCCCGGATCGTTTGTTCTAGCACTTTGAGCATTTACCAACGTGCGCCTCAAACCATATCTCCCGGCGCTTTTTCCAACGCGCACCTAGAGTGAATGGGCTTTTTCGCTTCTGGCCGGAGTACAGCCACGCGCCACTATCGCAAAAGCTTTCACAAACGTACTCCCGCCATGCCTTAGAGCCGGTGAGACAGTCGCGATCATTCAGCTCAGATTTTTTCACAGCAGATGATTCTCCCAGCTCGCCTCTCGCGCTATATATATGCTCTTCGGTCAGCAGTTCGGAATACCGGTTCCGCGCGGTATTCCCCAGCCGTAGCCAAACGAAATGCAACAGCTCATGGATCAGAATCATCTGTAAGAGGCGGGGCTGGTTTGCTAGTTCTGCTTCGAGCACGATTTCTCGACTCCGAAGAAAGGCAGCTGCGTACACGGCGGCCCCACGATGGGGTCGGTCGCATAACAGCTTGCCGCGATGTGCGGTCAATTCCGGTTGGAAACGCACGTAAATCGGATGGCCAGTAAGCTCCGGCAATTTCACAAGGCACTCTCTAAGAGATGCCGCGATCTTAGTGCTGAGCTTGGGGCTTAGGCGGAGCCTGAGTAGGCTGCGTCTGACTGGACTGGGAAGGCGGCGCGGACTGTTGCAATGAAGGGATCTTTGGCGCTGAACCGTTCGAGGCATTGAAGAAGGCCGGGTCTTGAACCTGAATCTTGTATTTGTCGAATTCCTGCTTCAGCGCGGCTTGGCTTCTTTCATTCTTCCATTTGTCGAGGATCTGCGTTCGGGCTTGGTCGAAAGGCACCTTGGTCCGGCTGTCTACCTTCAAAATATAGAACCCCGAGGGCACCCGTACAGGATCTGAAACCTGGTTTGGCTGCAGGTTCGCAATCGCGGTTTTGATATCGGCTGGAAGATTGGGGGCGCTGCTCAGAAAGGTTCCTACTTCGCCGCCCTGAGGGCCCGATCGCTTGTCATCGGAATCCGATCGCGCGAGCGCCGCGAAATCTGCACCGCCCTTAAGCTTCTTCTCGAGATCGTTCGCCTTATCGCGCGCCTCCTGCTCGGTTCGCGAAGCACTGGCGTTCGCGTTAGGAGTTCCCGGAGCATTGAACGCCACGAAAATAGCGCTCAGCTTGACCTGGTCGAACTCATCCGGATGCGCGTCATAATACTGCTTCGGGTCTTGCGCCGGTGCGCTGGCCGTCGAGTTTGTTGTGATCCGGTTAGCATAGGCCTGCGCAAGGATATTCGCGCGGGCCATTTGCAATTGCTCTTTCCAAGGGGACTCCTGGTCAAGATTCAGCTTCGTCGCTTCCTCAGCAAATTGCTTTTGAATATACAACTGCTGGAGTAGCGTCGATAGATTTCCATTGAAGCGCTTCCTATCCTCAGCTCGGATCGGCTTTATCATGTCAAGCGCCTGTTGCGCAGTGATGGGTTTTCCATCGATCGTCGCTACGACCCGCTTCGGATCTTCCTGCGCAACGGCTTCCGGTCCGCGTGCCTTTAATTGCCCGGCCGCTGGCCCGGAGGACGGCTGGTTAGCTTGGGTTTGCCCAGGTGCTTTGGTCGCGGGAGCAGAAGAAGTCGGTGTCGATGTCTGCGACCAAATGGGGACAGAACAGGAAAGTAAGAAGGCGAAGAGGCTGCTTTTCATTCAATAGGCGAAGGTTGACACCTTCACTCTATCACGCGAACTAACTAGTTCCAGGGTTTGGATTGAAGCCTATTGGGGCTGAACGGAAGCCCTTTTTAGACTGGAACTCGCCTGTGCTTTAGCGCTCCCGCTCACCTGAATGTTATTGATCACCTGCACTGCGCCCGCGGCTCTTGCCATCCGCGTCGCCGAGCCCTTGTGCTGCATCACGTTCGTGCTTCCCTCCCAGGTAACCACGCCGCGCTGCACGCGAAACCGAAAGCCGTCTTTGCCAATCTTGGACTTCGCCAACTTCGTGCGAATTGTGGCCTCAATCTGCGCATCGTTGGGAGTCGCCGCGCGCTGGCTGTGCACGGTCCGGCTGGTCGAAGTCGCCGTTACGGGTATTGCCAAGACCGCAACCAGAAGTGGTATGACGAGAAAAGCGGCAAACAGACGCTGCATGACAGAGGCCTCCCCGGCTCATCCTGGTAGTGCCTTCGGACGCGCAGAACTCGCATGGAAAGTGCTGATGTGAAACATTCTTCACGGGTTTTGATCTACCAACGGAAGCTGAAATGAACCTGGCCTTTCAGGCGGCAACCGTCGTACTGTTCGCGACCTGTGCAGTCGCGCAGATTCAGAATCAGGCGGATGACGGCCAATGGGCGATGGCCCCGAAAAACTACGCGAGTACTCGTTTCAGCACTCTTGATCAAATCAACACTTCGAACGTCAAGAATCTAAAACTGGCCTGGACCTTTTCGACCGGCGTAACGCGCGGCCATGAAGCAGCTCCGCTTGTCGTAAACAACACAATGTACATTGTGACCCCGTGGCCAAATTACCTGTACGCGCTGGATCTCACAAAACCGGGTGCGCCGATGAAGTGGGTGTACCAGCCCAATCCGTCGCCGGCTTCGCAAGGGGTTGCCTGTTGCGACGTTGTGAATCGTGGCGCTGCCTATTACAACGGCAGGATTTACTACAACACCTTGGACGTTCAGACCGTCGCTGTCGACGCGAACAGCGGGAAGGAAGTTTGGAAAACCAAGCTGGGCGATATCAATCTCGGGGAATCGATGACCATGGCACCCCTCATAGTGAAGGGAAAGGTGCTTGTCGGAAACAGCGGCGGTGAATTCGGAGTGCGTGGCTGGCTTGCGGCGCTTGATGCTGACACCGGCAAGATCGCCTGGCGCGGTTACTCAACCGGCCCGGACACGGACGTGCTGATCGGGCCTAATTTCAAACCCTTTTATTCAGCGGATAAGCAGAAAGACCTCGGCGTAAACACCTGGCCGGGCGATTCATGGAAGATCGGCGGAGGAACGGGTTGGAGTTGGATTTCGTACGACCCGGATCTTGATCTGATCTACTACGGCACCTCTAATCCCGGGCCTTGGAATCCCGAGCAACGACCGGGCGATAACAAATGGGCATCGTCGCTGTTGGCCAGACGGCCTGAAACCGGCGAAGTCATCTGGGCTTATCAACTGAATCCGCACGATGAGCACGATTACGACGGCGTGAATGAAAACATCCTGCTCGACCTCAATTTTGGCGGCCGTTTGCGAAAGGTGTTGGCGCACCCCGACCGCAACGGCCGGATGTACATCATCGATCGCGCCACGGGCGAAGTGCTATCGGCCGAGGCATTCACTTACTTGAATACAACCGAAGGCGTCGATCTCAAGACGGGCCGTCTGAAAATCAATCCGGAGAAAGCTACCGGCTTCAAGACTGTGCGTGACGGGTGTCCAGCGCCGCCGGGCGGCAAAGATTGGCAACCCTCCGCTTATTCGCCGAGAACCGGTCTCATTTACATACCGCATAACAATCTTTGCTACGAGACGCAAGGAGTGCAGGCAAACTATATCGCCGGGACACCGTTTGTCGGCATGAATGTTCGGATGTATGCCGGACCTGGAGGGAACCGCGGCGAGTTCTCTGCCTGGGATCCAGTCAAGGCCAAAGCCGTATGGAGCGTGAAGGAAATGTTCCCGGCTTGGAGCGGAACCGTGGTCACGGCAGGAGATGTTGTTTTCTACGGAACGATGGAGGGCTGGTTCAAAGCTCTCGACGCGCGTAACGGAAATCTGCTCTGGCAGTTTAAGACCGGATCGGGAATCATTGGTCAACCCGTGACCTATAAGGGTCCTGACGGCAAGCAGTACGTCGCCGTTCTCTCCGGAGTGGGCGGCTGGTCGGGAGCTGTCGTCGCCGGCGGAATCAATACGGTCGACGGTACCGCTGCACTGGGCTTTACGAACGCTATGTCTGATTTGGGCAAGTACACGACAAAAGGCGGAATGCTGTATGTTTTTTCGTTGCCTTAGCGTAGCGCTAGCGAGCCTTCTTCCTTGTCTGGCGGCAGAGCCGGGCGTGCTGCGTGTTTGTGCCGATCCCAACAATATGCCCTTCTCGAACGACAAAGGAGAAGGCGTCGAGAACAAACTCGCGGAACTGGTCGCAAGTCAGTTGGGAGAGAAGGTCGAATACATCTGGTGGTCCCAGCGCAAATCTTTCATCAAGAACTCGTTGGACCAAGGGCGCTGCGATGTCGTCATGGGTATCCCTTCTTCGCTCGAATCGATCACTCCGACGAAGCCGTACTACCGTTCGACTTACGTCTTTGTCTCACGTGATGACCGTAACCTCGGCATCGTTTCCCTGAGTGACCCGCGCCTCGGCAAATGGCGCATTGGAATTCATGTCGTCGGGGATGATTACGCACCGCCCGCTGCTGCATTGGCCCGAAGGGGCATTACGGCGAATATCGTCGGATTCAGTCTCTTTGGTGAATATGGAGAAGCAAATCCTCCCGCCAGAATCATCGACGCCGTCGCAAACGGAGACGTGGACCTCGCGATCGTATGGGGTCCGGTGGCGGGATATTTCGCCAAGAAGGCTAGCGTGCCGCTTGATGTCGTACCGGTAACGCCCGCCCTCTTCCTTGCGGTTCCTTTTACGTACGACATCTCCGTCGGCGTGCGTAAAGGCAATGAAGCGCTGCGGGCTGAAATCGAGCGCGTCCTCGAACTTGAAGCTCGTACCATACAGCACATCCTTTCCGAATACGGGGTGCCACAGGTCGAGTAAGGGAGGCAAAGATGCGCGTCATTTACGGAGTTCTCGCCTGCTGTTCTCTCTTGCTAGTGAATTCCTGCCAACGCGAACATCGCGACATCCGGCCGTCTCCAGCACGTTTAGCCCTGTTCGGCGACGCTGCACGCGAAAGCCCGCTGCGGCCGGGCGGCTCAGTGCCGCAGGCACAAATCACTAATCCATATAACGGCAGCGCCTACGACATTCAGGAGGGGCAGCGTCTCTTCGAGTGGTACAACTGCTCGGGATGCCATTCACACGGTGGCGGGGGCATCGGGCCTCCGTTGATCAAAACTGAGTGGATCTATGGCGGCGAGCCGGCAAATCTTTTCGACACCATCGTGAAGGGTAGGCCGAATGGAATGCCCTCCTGGGGTGGCAGGATTCCCGAATACCAGATCTGGCAGATCGTTGCGTACGTCCGTTCTCTGAATGGTCTGCAACCAAGATCCGCGACAGCAGCTCGCTCCGATACCATCCAAACGAATCCTCAGGATGTTCTGAAACGCGGTAAACCCGGGGAGACCAAATGAGCCTCCAGGGTTCGATCCGACCTTTCTGGGGCACTTTGTTTTTTCTCGCACTGACGGGCTGTGCTGGTCGTCAGCAATCGGCTGTGGATCCGGCGGGAGTGTTTTCGGGCAAGATCACCGGGCTTTGGTGGTTCTTCGTCGCGGTGCTCGGAGCGATTTTCATTGCGGTGATGGTTTTCACATTGCTAGCTTTGACGCGCCGCCATCGCGGGATAGAACAGGAGCCGATCGAACCTCGCCACCGACCATCCGAAAGAACGGAACACAAGCTGACAAGAGTCGTTGCTGGAGCGACGATTGGAACTGTCCTGATCCTTTTCGTTCTACTTGTCGCAAGCATCTCGACCGGCAAGGCGATCTCGGAGATAAGCGGCAAACAGAACGGCATGACCATCGAGGTGACCGGGAACCAATGGTGGTGGCACGTTCGCTACCAGAACGACAACCCGAGATTGATTTTGGTAACTGCGAACGAGATTCATATTCCAGTTGGTACGCCCGTGATGATTCGCGGCACCTCAAATGACGTAATTCACAGCTTCTGGGTGCCGAACTTGAATGGCAAGCGCGATCTGATTCCTTCCCGCATCACGACTGAATGGATCGAAGCAGACCGGCCCGGCGCTGTTCGGGGGCAATGCGCCGAGTTTTGTGGATTGCAACACGCGCATATGGCTCTATGGGTGGTTGCGGAGCCCCAAGACAAGTTTCAGGAATGGATGGATCAGCAGTTGCAGCCGGCAGTTTCGCCCTCGGATCCTGTCAGGCAGCGCGGTCAGCAAGTGTTCTTGAATAACGCGTGCGTCTTCTGTCACTCGATTCGTGGGACGAGTGCTTCCGGGCAGGTCGCCCCCGATTTGACGCACTTCGGGAGCCGAAGAACGATTGCAGCGGGCACACTTCCCAATACGAAAGGGAATCTCGGCGGCTGGATTACAGACCCGCAGAGCGTCAAACCCGGAAATCACATGGCCACCATCGCTCTCAACTCGAGTGACCTGCAGCCCTTGCTTGAATACCTGGAGAGTCTGAAATGAATCGGACCGAACAGTTCTCGCCAGGCCTGGAGAAACCGGCGCAGGACCTACAGCAACTCGAAGCGTCTTGGCGTCATCCTCGAGGCATCATCGGCTGGTTCTCGTTCACGACACACACGGCGATTGGGATGCGCTATATCGTAACCGCATTCATCTTCCTGCTTGCAGGAGGCATAGAGGCGTTGCTGGTGCGCTTCCAATTGGCCCAGCCGAACAATACTCTACTCGGCCCCGACGGCTACAACAAGATGTTCACGACGCACGGCACGACCATGATGTTCTTGTTTGCGGTGCCGATGATGGAAGGGATGGGGCTGTACCTGGTGCCGCTGATGCTCGGTACCAGGAACGTGGCATTCCCGCGGCTCAATGCATTTGGATATTGGATGTACCTCGCAGGGGCGCTCTTCCTGTACTGGGGAGTGTTCACCAATACTGCGCCCGATGCGGGATGGTTCGCTTATCCGCCGCTTTCAGGACCGGCATTTTCTCCCGGCAAGCGAGTCGACTTCTGGTGTCAGATGATCACCTGGACCGAGGTCTCGGCGATGTGCGTCGCAGCCGAGCTGATCGTCACCATCTTCAAGATGCGCGCGCCCGGAATGTCTTTGAACCGAATTCCGCTGTTCTGCTGGTCCATGCTGGTGCAATCATTCATGGTGATTTTCGCCATGCCCGCCGTTATGAACGCAAGCTCGTTCCTGCTTTCCGACCGCACGGTGGGAACCCATTTCGTCAATCCGGCAGAAGGCGGCGATCCGCTTCTTTATCAGCACGTCTTCTGGTTTTTTGGACACCCGGAGGTGTACATCATCTTCATTCCCGCGCTCGGATTCGTTTCACAAATCGTGAGCGCGAATTCGCGGCGCGAAGTGTTCGGCTATCCGGCAATGGTGCTTTCACTCGTCGCGACCGGTTTTATCGGCTTCGGGTTGTGGGTGCACCACATGTTTGCAACCGGGCTGCCCCAAATCGGAGAAGCGTATTTCACCGCTGCCAGCATGATGATTGCAATCACGAGCGGCGTTCAAATGTTTTGCTGGATCGCAACGCTATGGACCGGACGGTTGCGTATGACGACATCAATGCACTTCGTTTTCGGTTTCATTGCCATCTTCGTTCTGGGTGGGTTGACTGGAGTAATACTTGCATCGGTGCCGCTCGATTTGCAGGTACACGACACGTTTTTTGTGGTCGCGCACTTCCACTACGTGTTGATCGGCGGCGCGCTTTTTCCATTGTTCGGTGCGTTTTATCACTGGTTTCCCAAGATGACGGGCCGGATGATGGACGAAGCGATCGGAAAGCTGAATTTCTGGATTCTCTTCTTGGGATTTAATCTCACGTTCTTCCCGATGCACATCCTGGGCTTGAAGGGGATGACGCGGCGAATTTACACGTATTCTCCCGAGATGGGCTGGGGGCCGGCGAATTTGCTTGCGACATTCGGCGCTTGCGTGATTGCGTTAGGCGGTATTGTCTTTCTTCTGAACGTGTACTTCAGCCGAAAGCACGGCAAGATCGCCGGGAACGATCCTTGGGAGGCAGACACGCTCGAGTGGGCCGCGGCTTCGCCTCCCGAAAATTACAACTTCGAATATCTTCCGGTCGCATCAAGCCGCTCGCCTCTGTGGGTACCGCAAGCCGATCGCACCGTCGTTACTGGATTACGAGACGATCGACGAGAAGTTCTGGTAGTCACGCTGATGGATGCGAGACCACATCATCGCTATGTGCTGCCGGGCCCGACGATATGGCCGCTCATCACTGCTATTGCTGTCACGATCGGGTTTGCCGGATCAGTATTTAATTCCTGGTACATCACCTACGGATCGATCCTCACAGGCCTCGCACTCATTGGCTGGTTCTGGCCACGCCGGCCGCTTGAGCTGAAGTCATGAGCGAAGGGAGGACGCTCGACGTTTCGCATCTTCCGCCGTACGATATCTCTAACCAGGCACCCTTGTGGTGGGGGCAGGTGTGCATTGTGGGGATCGAAGCGACGATGTTTTCGATCCTCATCGCAGGCTATCTTTACGTCCGCTTGCGCGTGGATGTCTGGCCGCCGCCGGGCGATGTGTTTCCGCATTTGACCTTGCCGACCCTGGCCCTTATTCCATTGATTCTCAGTGCGGTTGGTTCCTACTGGGCGAGCGAAGCCGCGAAAAAGGACAACCTATTCGGAATGATCGGCGGCATGGTTGTGAACGTGGTGCTGGCCACTGTGTTCTTCGTGATGCGCGTCATCGAATGGTATGGGTTGAACTTCGATTGGAAGACCGATATTCAGGGCAGTTTTGTCTGGGCAATTCTTGGGTTGCACAGTTTCGATTTGATCGCCGATGTCGCATATACGTGCGTTCTAATCGTCATAATCGTCAGCGGTCGGTACGGAGAAAAGCAACGACAGGGCGTACACGTAGATAGCGTGGTTTGGTATTTCATAGTCGCCATTTGGATCCCGCTTTACATGGCCATCTACTGGGGTCCGCGAATCGTAGGGAGTCCGTAATGACACGCGATTTCGCGCTCTGGACCGGTGTTCTCGCCGGCCCCATCATTTGGCTGCTCAGTTTCGAGGCTAATTTTGCGCTTGCGCCTTGGGCTTGCGTCATCCAGGGCAAGGCGGCACTTTATGCGGTCTCGATCATCGCCCTCCTTCTTTGTGCCGGGTCGGGCCTGCTCGCCTGGCGCGAATGGAGCCAATTGGGGAAAGAATGGCCGGACGATGCTGAAGCTGCGATTTCGAGAACCCGCATCATGGCAGTAGGCGGGGTACTCATGAGCACGATGTTTTTCCTCGTGATTCTCGCGCAGGCTATTCCGGAAGTGATCCTGAAGGCGTGTGACTGAATGCGGAAGCGCGTCGCGGCTCTCGTCGTCATTGCGCCATTAACCGCTTTTGCACATCCTGGCGAGCGGCTGCAGCCCGACGATCTGTGGTCGGCGTGGGAATTTGACCCTGGCGTCGTAATACCGCTGCTTTTATCGGCATTTCTCTACGCGGGCGGAACGAGGCTTCATCACGGGTTGCGCACTCGCGAAAAACTCTGCTTCTGGACAGGATGGTCGATGCTTGCTCTCGCGCTCGTTTCACCACTGCACCCGGTCGGAGAAGTTCTGTTTTCGGCGCACATGGTGCAGCACGAGATTTTAATGCTTGTGGCCGCTCCGCTGATGGTGCTTTCACGTCCTTTAGTGACTTTTCTTTGGGCGTTGCCGTTCGAATGGCGGCGCAGTCTGGGCCGCTGGTCAAAAACAGAATCCGTGCGCAGAACATGGGCGTTCTTAATCGATCCCTTTGCGGCTTGGTCGATTCATGCGGCCGCGATCTGGATTTGGCACGTCCCGGTGCTCTTTCAGGCAACCCTTACGAGCGAGCTGGCGCATACCGCGCAGCATCTGAGCTTTTTACTGTCCGCTCTGCTCTTCTGGTGGGCTCTGTTCTACGCGCATGGGCGGCTCGCCTACGGCGCAGCAGTGTTGTATGTGTTCACAACCGCGGTGCACACCAGCATTCTGGGGGCACTGCTGACGTTCGCGCCGCACGTTTGGTATCCGGCTTACAGCTCGACAACGCAAGCCTGGGGGTTGACGCCGTTGCAAGACCAGCAGATCGGTGGGTTGGTGATGTGGATTCCGGCTGGACTCGTTTACCTGGCGGTGGGTTTGGCGCTATTCGCGGCATGGCTGAAAGAAAGTGACGCCATGCTCGAAAGGACACAGCGTGCGCAGTAGATCCATCTTCGCGCTCGTACTTGCGGGCTGCATTTGTCTCGCGGGGTGCAGCGACGAAGCGCAGCACATCGCGGAAGTTACCACCGGAGGCAGCGCGCATCGTGGGGCGGCAGCAATTGAGCGGTATGGCTGCGGCTCCTGCCACATCATTCCCGGTATTTCCGGCGCTCAGGGGCGAGTAGGCGCCTCGCTCGATGGAATCGCCAGCCGCATCTACATCGCGGGTGTTCTTCAGAACACGCCTGAGAACATGATGCACTGGATTGAGAATCCGCCCGCCGTGGATCCGAAGACGGTAATGCCGAATCTGGGTGTCACTCCAAACGACGCCAAGGACATCGCGGGTTATCTGTACACGCTGAAATAGAATCAGGAGATGATCACACTAGCAGATGCGCGGCGCGTAATTGCCGCCGGAGAGAAAAAGGCTGCCGATATCGGCCAGCCCATGAATATTGCGGTTGTGGATGAAGGGGGAAACCTCGTCGCTCACGTCCGCATGGACCGCGCTTGGATCGGCAGCGTGGATATCTCCATCAACAAAGCCTGGACGGCGCGGGCTTTTGATATTTCGACGAAGGATCTAGGAGAAAATAGTCAATCCGGCGACCAGTTCTTTGGCATTCACGTTTCCAATCGGGGCCGCGTCATGATTTTTGCCGGAGGCGTGCCCCTGAAACGGGGAGGCCAGGTGGTGGGCGCGGTCGGAGTAAGCGGCGGCTTGGGGAAGCAGGATCAAGCGGTCGCCGAAGCCGCCGCCGAGGCCTTCTAATCAAAAGCTATATTGGAGCCGAAGGTTGCCGCTCCGGGGCGGCGCGATGGCCGTTCCGGAGAACAGGCCTTCGAAATTAATCAGATTCAGGTGATCGGTCAGGTTCTCGCCCTCGACTTCCATTCGCAACTCTTGTTTCTCGCGCTTCCACAACTCCGCCCCAAGGCTGGCATCGAGCGAGAAGTTCGGGCGCACGCGACCCCTCTGGAAATTGACCCTATCAATCACCGCTTGGCCATATTGCTCAACCAGACGGCTGAGATCAGCTTGGTTCGCCTGCACTTCCGTAGGTAAACCGCTGCCGTACTCACTCGTCACCGCAATCCACAAACGAGGATGAATCTGATACCGGATCCGTGCGCGCGCAGTATTGCGCTGATCTTGCGAGATCGGGAACGTGCTTCTTGTGCTTAGCACTCCTTGTGCGTCATCGCCCAGGAATAGTCCTCCAGTGACCGGTAGTTGAGCGAAGCCAGTCATATTCGAATAGCTAAGAAATCCGGAAAACGAGCCCCAGCGCGGCAGATCCAGCTTCACGTCAATCCCATGAATCTCGGCATTGTGAAAGGAGATTGGGAAGCTGATGCCTGTGTTCAGAAACACATCGTCATCGGCGTAGTCGCTAAATGCGCGGCGGTAGACCGAGGCGTCCAGCCTCAATTTACGTAACAGGCTTGTTGTGAGGCCGACTTCGTAGAAATTCCCATGAGATGGTCTCACAGCAAGCCGGAGGACCAATGGATCGAGACTGTCGACCTGCGGAGAGCTCGCAAGCAATAAATTCTCCAAAGCGGGGGTGAGGAAGGCGCGGTCGTAGGAGGCGTGAAAGACGACACCCGCCTTCGGCAAGTACCACGCAACGCCGAGGCGAGGACTCCAGGCATTTTCTTTTACCAATAGCGAGTAACGGTCCCAGCGCAGGCCAGCGCTTAATGTGAGATTGCCGAATCGCATCGTATCTTGAGCGAACGCGCTCTGCTCCCGGTCTAGGGCGTGATCAAAGAAATCAAAGCGCGCGGGTGTGCCGGGATCGAAGTAGGACGGATCGGTGATTTGGTATTGCAGGGCTTCCGTTACGGGCGCGTAGTACGCATCGCCGCCGAACTTGATTTCATGCCGGGCTGTATGGGCCGACAGATTAGCGTTCAGGTAAGTGCGGCGGAACCCGCGCTGCTGAGAAGCGATGATCGGAATGGACAAGTTATTCGACCACAGATTGGCTGAGAGATTTTCGACGGATGCCCGCGCGCCGAGGACGAGGTTCGCCGAGATGTCGTGAGTCCATGCGATTTGGCCAAGATCTTCGCGGCTGTTCCGGTCTTGACGCTGTCCTGCCGCCTCTTGAAGATTTTCATTCGGCACCTCGAAAGAAGCCTGAGTGCGGCGGACATCTAAGTGGATGCGGTCCGAATCGGAAAGATCGCGATCATAAGCTGTCGTAAGACCATCAAGAGTGGCAGAGTTGGTGTAATTGCCAAGAACCGGGGGATCAAGATAGCGGTTTGTGTGCTCGCCCGAGACACTCACGCTCAGAGCACTTCGATTCCAGCCGTATGTGCCGGAGAGAAAGCCGGTCTCGGTGCCGAAGCTGCCGCCGCCGAACTCAGCCGAGCCGTGAAATCCTTGCTGAATGTCCTGGCTTGTTGTCACCTCAACAACGCCGCCGAGCTTACGTCCATATTCCGCTGGATAATTTGCCGTAAGAACGCTTATAGATTGGACTTCTCCAGTCTTGAGACCCGGAGCAAATGCCGGTGAGCGGTTTTCGTCCATGGGCACTCCGTCAATCACGAACAAAGTTTGATATTCAGAACCCCGCGGGTGAAGGGTAGCATTGCCCTCAAACAGCCAGCCAGGCTGCATGTTTATCAAATCGAGAATTCCCCGCCCGGGCACAGTCGATTGCTGGTCGCGCACTTGTTCCGCACCGATCGAGTACACGACTCCGCTTTGATGAGGGTCTACAAGCGTTTGCTCGTCAGTGACGTTTATGTTGGTCGAGGCTGGTTGAAGATTCAACTGAACCCGCCTATCGAGCGGGACTCCCGAGCGGATTTCGATAAGGGCCGAATACGGTGAAAACCCGGAATGCCTAACTGTTAACCGGTATATGCCGAAAGGGAGCCGTTGGAACGTGAAATGGCCGGTATCGTTCGTCTCGAAATCGCGGCGGATTCGGGGGGCGTCGCTCGCGAGCGTGCCTGAGCTTGGAAGCGGAAGCCGTGTTGCGTCAGTGACGGAAAGGCGTAGCTCACCGATTCCTGATTGCGCCCGGAGAAGGGCGCTGGCGCATAAGAGAAGGATGATTCCAGAAGAGCGCACCGTATCAAGAATGTGCGAACGTGCTTTGACGTTTCAGCTTAGCAGTGCCGAAATGTCTCGGCTGCCTCGCAAGACACGGAGAATCAGCACATCTTCGCCCTCAACGCGATAAATGATCACGTAGTCGGCAACAGAGAAGCTACGCAGGCCAGGCCGCAGATCCTCATCGCGACGCGTCCCATTCAATGATCGATCTCTTGCTCAGGGGCCAAGCGAGTGCGCCCGCGGCGCTTCACCTCGTTCGCGACCTGCCGCATGGATTCCGGCGTTATCGTTCGCCCATCACCGCGTGCAAGGGAGGCCTCAGCACTATCAATCGCTAACAAAAGCTGAGCTCGTGTACGCTCACGTTCTTCCCACTGCTGAAGAGCCTCTTGGATCGCTTCTTCCGGATGCTGAAATCGACCGGTTTCCAGACCCTGCTTAACGAATGCTTCCTGATCGGGGGTGAGGTGCACTTCCATGCCGAAATTCTAGACGTACGGGCTCAAAGTGTCCACATAGCGAGGTGACTCGTACACCCGATTTTCCCTTATGAGGCATCAGATGGCGCCACGTTAGTTGCTAGTGGCGTGCGGGGGCTTGAGCGCAGATCTGCTTACATACGGGCCGGGATGTTAAGCCAGTAGACTGAGAGGATGCAACGGGTACAGCGAGTCACGGCAGTAATCGAGCACGAGGACGATGGGTTCGTAGCTCTCTGCCCTGAGTTAGATATTGCCAGTCAAGGCACGTCTGTTGAAGAAGCTCGGGAAAATCTCCTCGAGGCCTCTGACGCTTTTCTTTAAGGTAGCGGATGAATCCGAGATTTCGCGGCGACTGCACAGTGAGTGTTTGTAACGCAGGTCGAGTTCCCTATTGCGTAACGCACTTGCCAACTCATATGGTCAGCACTATGCGCAACCGGTGTGACGAGCTAGCTTTCCTTTGTCAAATCCCAAAGCTAAACCACTTCTGAAATGCGATATGCTGAGCGCTTATGCCATGTGAACCTATCATTCCACTGCCCGATTTGGTAAAGATCATAACTGAAGGGTTCGAGCGCGATATACCTAAATACCGACCCGAAGACTTCAGAGCGGCCATATGGACGAATTCTGTCAAGAAGAGTTTGCGTTTGGCTGGAAGGGATCGCGGAGAACAGGTGCTGTGTACTGACAACGAGTCGCAGTCACGCGAGTTTCTTCTGGACGTAATCTGGCGTAATCTCGATACGAACCGGCCCGACCTTGGTATCGAATGCGAGTGGGGTAACCCTGGTAGAGTCGCGGAGGATTTCAAGAGGCTTTTGTGGTTCAAAACTAATTTGAAGGTGATGATTTGCAATCCGCAGACGAGAACGGGAAGGGACCTCGATCCGCTCCCTGCGATCCTCGATGAGCTGCGGCGCTATCCAGACCATGCCGCTGGAGAGTACTACGGAGTTATCAATGTATTTGGAACTCCGAAAGGTGGTGACGCCCGTGCCTACCACTGGTGTGCGGAGAGTCCTGGAAAGCACCCAGAAGCGGAACTTTCAGAGTTGCGCGAATCGCCCTTTCCATATCGATTTCGTCCTCCCGATCAGGCTTTGGCTGCGACCGAGAGCTAGGGAGTGACCGAGAGCATAACCCTGCGCAGTCAGGACGCGGATTTCTTCACCCCTTTTCTTTTCGTGGCCCAACATGCTATAGCTCCAGGACTCATGGAAATGCTGCAAGCAATGTGGACATTGCATAATTCTTACTCAACACCAGCCATTCGCGCCAGTACCTGGCACGAAATCTTGTTGTGCCAGTTCCGGCCTACCGAGGCCCTTTCTCGACCCTCAAAGAAGTCGTCGTGCGTGTACGCTCGCCCGGCTGGCTAGCTACACCCGCTCGTCCCGCCGCAGTTCTCGCACTTGTAACACGAGCCGTTGCGAGTCATGATGCTGCCGCACTCGGAGCAGAGCGGGGCATCGCTCACCACGCTCGCGTCGAAGGGCAGCGCGACTTGCGGGTCGGGTTCGGTCGGGCGAAGTTTTGGCGTTTCGCCGGCCTCGGTCGCTTCCGTGATGCCGAGGAAGCGAGCACCCAGCCATCGGAAGATGTAATCGATGATTGACTTCGCGTAGGGTACTTGGGAGTTGCCGGTCCAGCCGCTGGGCTCAAAGCGGACGTGGCTGAATTTGTCGACGAAAAACTTCAGCGGAACGCCGTATTGCAAGCCATAGCTGATGGATGTGGCGAGCGTATCCATCAAACCCGAGATAGTCGAGCCTTCCTTCGCCATCGAGATGAAGACCTCGCCCGGAGTACCGTCTTCATAGAGGCCAACCGTGATGTAGCCTTCGTGACCGCCGATCGAGAACTTGTGCGTCACCGATTGGCGCTCGTCCGGTAGTTTGCGGCGAACGGGGCGGTAAACGATCTTCTCCACGGCCTGAGGTTGCGGGGCGGCTTTCTTTTCGCCCTTACCGGTTCCCGAGCTGAGCGGCTGCACGCGTTTCGAGCCATCGCGATAAATCGCCACTGCTTTCAAGCCCAGCCTCCAGCTTTCGGTATAGGCCTGTATGACATCTTCGGCCGTCGATTCCTCAGGCATGTTGATGGTCTTTGAAATAGCGCCCGAAATGAACGGCTGCACTGCGCCCATCATGCGGATATGACCCATGTGAGCGATAAAGCGGCTTCCATTCTGGGGCCGGAAGCTGCAATCGAATACCGCGAGGTGGTCGGGCTTGATATGCGGAGCTCCCTCGATAGTTCCCGTCGAATCGATGTGCGTGACGATCTGTTCAGTCTGTTCCGGTGTATAGCCGAGTTTGATGAGAGCTTGCGGAACGGTGTTGTTGACGATCTTAATGACACCGCCGCCGACCAGCTTCTTGTATTTCACAAGGGCGAGATCGGGCTCGATGCCGGTGGTATCGCAATCCATCATGAAACCGATGGTTCCAGTGGGCGCGAGAACCGTCGTTTGGGAATTGCGGAAGCCGGTACGCTCACCGAGTTCATAAGCGTGACGCCAGCATTCCTCCGCAGCCCTGTACAAAGCTTTGGGTACGCGGCGGCTGTCGAGATCTTTCGCCGCTTTCCAGTGCATGCGAATGACATCGAGGAAAGACTCTTCGTTTTCGGGATAGCCGGGGCACGGGCCGACGGCTTCGGCAATACGTGCACTCGTGAGATACGCTTGACCGCACATGATGGCCGTAATCGAAGCTGCGAAGTCGCGGCCGAGATCACTGTCATAAGGCATGCCTAAGGACATCAGCAGGGCGCCAAGATTGGCGTAGCCCAGACCGAGCGGCCGGAAGTCGTGCGAGTTTTTGGCGATCTTCTCCGTCGGATAACTCGCGTTATCGACGAGGATCTCTTGAGCGAGGATCACGGTATCGACAGCATGACGGAACGCTTCAACATCGAAACTGCCATCCGGGCCGAGGAACTTCATCAGATTGAGCGACGCAAGATTGCAGGCCGAATCGTCAAGAAACATGTACTCGGAGCAGGGGTTCGAAGCATTGATGCGAGCAGTCTTCTTCGACGTATGCCAGCGATTAATCGTGGTGTCGAACTGCATGCCGGGATCGCCGCACTGATGCGTAGCTTCGGCGATTTGCCGCATCAGCTCGCGCGCCTTATAGCGCTTCACGGGCTGCCCGTTCACTACGCTGCGAGTCCACCAGTCGGTATCCTCGACCACGGCTTGCATGAAGTCGTCAGTGGCACGAACGGAGTTGTTCGCATTTTGGAAAAAGATTGAGCTATAGGCTTCGCCGTCCAGTGACGGATCGTAGCCGGCGTCGATGAGCGTGTGCGCTTTCTTCTCTTCCTTCGCCTTACACCAGATGAACTGTTCCACGTCGGGATGATCCGAGTTCAGAATGACCATCTTGGCCGCGCGCCGTGTCTTGCCGCCGGACTTAATCACGCCCGCAAAGGCATCGAAACCTTTCATGAAGCTGAGTGGGCCTGATGCATGGCCGCCGCCCCAGAGATGCGCGTCTTCCTCACGAATGCTCGAAAGGTTCGTACCCGTTCCCGAACCCCACTTAAAAAGCATGCCTTCCGTCTTCGCCAGATCCAGAATCGACTCGAGCGAATCGGAAACGGAATTGATAAAACAGGCCGAGCACTGTGGATGGTTTTCGCCCGGCATCAGTTTCTTTACAACCTGCTCAGCTTCGTCGAAGTAAAAGCCGTAGCCGCGCGATTCGCGCACGCCGACGTTGAACCAGACCGGCGAATTAAAGCAGGCTTTTTGAGTGAGCATCAAATGCGCCAACTCGAGCCGGAAGTTTTCACCGTCTTCGGCGGTCTTGAAATAGTTGCCCGCGAGCCCCCAATCGGCGATGGTGTCGACAACGCGGTGTACAAGCTGCGCAACGCTCGATTCGCGGTCGGGCGAACCAAGCCGGCCATGAAAATACTTGCTGGCCACGATGTTGGTCGCGGTCTGCGACCACTCGGCAGGGACTTCCACGTCGCGCTGCTCGAAAATGACTGACCCCTTGTCGTTCCCGATGGTTGCCGTCCGCAACTCCCAGGTGATTTCGTCGTAGGGGGTTCTTCCCTGCTCCAGCTTTGAACTGAAGAAGCGGGGAAACGAGATGCCGGTGCGCTCCTCCCTCTTGAGTGAGCGGTGCAATTCCTTGACCTTAAGGGCTAAATTAACCGTGAGCTGTCCCATATGAGCCTTTCTTCCGGGGGGAGGGTGCCGAACGAACCGGGGGAACTTAGCGGCACTCCGCCAGTTTGCCCCTATATATAGTGTGAGTCAAGAAATTTAATCTATAAACAGTGCATCGGTTTACGGGGTCGGAACAATCTGCCGCTGGTCTCCCGAGCCTGCAAAAAACTTCTTAACGGCTCAAGGAGAGCGAGAAAGCTTCTCTTGTTCGTCGGAGCCTGTATAACCAATATAACCTGATATACCTGCGGAACTATCATGCGTAAGAACGGCTCAAAAATGATTAAACCTATTTTCATCATGCTCTTAGCGCTGGGCGGGAACCCGGTGGAGCAAGGCAGAGCGATTGCTGCGCAAGGTAACGGATCAGACCGCGACCGCCACGATCAGCAAAAGCAGATCGCCGAGATCGAGAAAATCGCACGGGACGCTGTGAACCAGTACGATCTGAAGTCAATTATTGTGCAAGTGAAGTGGGACGGGAAGGACGTCTATACGGCGGCACTCGGTGAATCGATGACGGGCGTGCCAGCGGCTTCCGACATGCATTTCCGGAACGGCGCAATGGCGTTCACCTATATGAGCACGATGCTGATGGAGCTGGTTGACGAGAAAGCGGTAAAGCTCGAAGACAAGCTTGGTAGCTTCTTCCCCGAACTGCCCAGCTCTGACCGAATTACGCTCAAGAACCTTGCCAACATGACATCGGGATACGCCGATTACGTGTATCAGCCGAAGGTGCTACACGGCGTGAATCTCCATCCGTTCCGGCAATGGACATCGGAGGAGCTCATCCAAATCGGCATCTCGAAAACTATGATGTTCGACCCGGTAACGAATTGGGGCTATTCCCATACCAACTACGTCATTCTGGGCCGGGTGCTCGAGAAACTCACGCACATGCCCCTCGCTGATGCGATGAAGAAGTACATCTTCGATCCCATGGACCTGAAGCAGACCCAGAGCTTAGACACGCCGCAAATTCCAGACCCGGTTTTGCATGCATTCAGTTCCGAGCGCCGGGCTGACTTGCGGATCCCGCCCGAGTCGCAGTTCTATGAAGAATCGACGTTTTGGAATCCATCTTGGACCACTGCGCACGGGGCGGTTCAGATTACGGACATCAACGACATGAGCAAGTCGATGGAGGCGGTCGGCACCGGCAAAGTGCTGTCTAAGAAATCGTACGAGGCGCAGGTCGGCCCGAATCTCGTCGGTTTCGGGCACTTCGATCCGAAATGCCCGGTGTGCCGTCCAAACACTGAACGGTTCAATTACGGGCTGGGGGTCGTAAACCTTGGTCCCTGGATCACCCAGACCAAGGACTTTGCGGGTTCCGGGGGGACAGTAGGATACCTTCGATCGAAAAGCTTCACTGTATCGGTTGTCACAACCTACACGCCCGGCGCCTACGATGAGAAGGGGAATACCAAGATCGCAAGTCCGAGTCTGCATATTTTCGTCACGCTGGCGAACCTCTTGGCACCGAATACTCTCATCCTGCCCGGCTCATAAAGAATGCGCAGAACGCGCCTGATGCTATTCTGAATCGCGATGACGAAGGTGGATGTCACCTACAAGCTTTCGCGTGCGCTCACGGATCGCGACCTCGAAAGCATCTCGCGCATTCACGCCGTGTACGGCATCCTTGCGGCTCGCCTCCTACCCTCAGGCAGCGAGCTGTTCGTCGAGTATGACGCCTCACGGCTATTACCGCCGGAAGTCCGGGGAACGCTCGAGCAACACGGCATCCCGCTCGCCTAGCTCGACGCTATTCTAGAAGCGCACATGAAAAGCGCAACCCGGTTCGCTCTGAGAACCGCTTTCACCCTGGTTGGATTGGCAATTATAGCCGCTGGAATCTGGGCCGCCTCAACGAACGAGCCCGCGGCGGAAGCAGCAAACATCGATCCTTATCCGATGAGCGCGGACGTCGATCGCGGCGCCCCCGGATTATCGCGCTGGCTGGCTGCGATTCGTACCCGCGCGAGCATTCTCATGGTTGTCGCGCATCCGGACGATGAAGACGGCGGAATGCTGGCGTATCAAAGTCGTGGGCTGGGCGCGCGCGCAATCCTGATGACTCTGAACCGCGGTGAAGGGGGCCAGAACGTCATGTCAATGGACTTGTATGACGCGCTTGGCCTTATCCGAACCCAGGAGCTCCTGGCCTCCGACCGCTACTACGGCGTCGATCAGTACTGGGGGCGCGTCATCGATTACGGGTTCTCGAAAACGCGTGAAGAGGCGCTCGAAAAGTGGGGCCATGACCGTGTGCTTTCGGATGTAGTTCGAGTGGTGCGCATGACCCGCCCACTCGTCATCGCTTCCGTTTTCGCCGGCGCCCCAACTGACGGCCACGGCAATCATCAGGTCTCGGGGCAAATGGCGCAAGAGGTATTTCTCGCTGCAGGCGATCCGAACCGTTTTCCTGAGCAGCTTCGTGACGGCTTGCGTCCCTGGACGCCTCTGAAAGTCTATGCGCGCGTACCTTTTTTCGAGACCACTAAGAAAGGCATATACGATTACGCGACCGATAAATACGTTCCCATTCGCTTCTTCGATTATGTCCACCAGAAGTGGATTGACGGGAAACCTCCGGCGAATGTCCAGATCCCCGAAGGCAGCCCAAATACCGCCGTGGGTTTGACGTCTCTGCAAATCGGCCGGGAGGGATGGGGCCACCAAAAGAGCCAGAATGGCGGAGCAACGATTCCGCCGCCTTCCCCATACAATGCTCCCTATCACCGGTACGGATCGCGCGTGCAGTCGGGCGAGAAGGAGAAGTCCTTTTACGACGGCATCGATATTTCCTTGATGGGCATCGCAGCGCTGGCGAAAGGCGACATGGGATTCCTGAAGCAGGGACTGGAACGCATCTCGCAGCTCGCAAATGACGCGTGCGCCCGGTACAAGCTAGACAACCCTGGGATGATAACTCCTATCCTGGCCGACGGCCTGAAGGCCACCCGGGCCCTGATTCAGCAAGTACGCGCAAGCCAAATGGAAGCGCCAGGCAAGGACGACGTCCTCTTCGAACTTCAGACGAAAGAAAAGCAGTTTGAGAACGCACTTACGGTCGCCCTCGGCCTCTCCTTTCAGGCGACTGTTGCGCCCGACAAAGAACCAACAGGACCGTTTGCGGCATTTGCCGGCCCACAGATTACGTTCAGCATCGCAATTCCCGGCCAGTCTTTCGGAGTCCAAACCCATTTACTGAACCAAAGCTCCGAAGCAGTGGGCATCGAGAGTCTCGAGATTCATTCCACGGACGGGAAGGCATGGAAAATTCATCCCGATCATTCGCCAAAACCCAGTCTGGCTCCTGGTGAAGACATGCGGCTGAAATTCGCAATAACAGCGCCGGGCGATGCACAATTAACGAAGCCGTACTTCTCGCGCCCCGATCAGGAACAGGCCTATTACGACCTGACGGATGAGCGCTATCGCAATCTATCGTTTGCTCCATATCCACTGTCAGCGATCGCGCGCGTGACATACCGCGGCACTGCATTGGAATTAGGTCAGGTCGTCCAAACGATGCAGCGAATCGAAAATGTCGGGTTGGAGGCTCAGCCGTTAATGATTGGGCCTGCGATTTCGGTGGCGGTTTCTCCTGCTGCTGGCGCTGTTCCCTTAAGCGCTACATCAGTTGCATTCTCTTGCGTTCTGCGCAGCAACGTGAAAGGCCCCGCCAAAGGCTTTTTAAGGTTGCGTTTGCCTGTCGGTTGGCGGTCCACGCCTGCCGACCATCCGTTTGCTATGGCTGGCGACGGCGAAACCCAGACTCTTACCTTTCAGGTTGCGCCTCAATCCATTAAGCCGGAGAGTTACGAAATAAACGCCGTCGCGGAATGTCAAGGTAACACGTATGAAGAAGGATACCGGATGGTTGGGTATCCAGGTTTACGACCCTATCCGTACTACCGGCCCGCGGCTTACAAGGCCGTCGGCGTAGATGTGAAAACTGCCCCCGGATTGCGCGTAGCGTTCCTTCCGGGTACCGGCGACGATGTTCCCCGAGCGCTCGAGGACCTTGGCCTTACTGTGAAAATACTCTCCGCGAACGATGTTGAGACGGGCGATTTGCAGCAATACGACACGATTGTCTTAGGCGTGCGAGCGTACGCAGTCAATGCGGCCCTGCGAGCCGCGAATGCTCGGCTGCTCGATTATGTGAAAGGCGGAGGTGCGCTGATCGTGCAGTATAACTTGCAAAACTTCGATCACGACTACGGTCCTTATCCCTTCAGTCTGGGATCCAATCCGCAAAAAGTAGTAGACGAGTCCTCGGCGGTAAAGATTCTGGACCCCGGCAATCCCGTTATCAAGTGGCCCAACAGAATCACAGACGCCGATTTCGGCGGCTGGGAAGAGGAGCGCGGGCATGGGTTTATGCAGACGTGGGATCCGCATTATAAGGCGCCGATCGAAACTCACGATCCTGAGCAAGATCCCCAGCGAGGCGGCCTGCTTATCGCGCGTTACGGCAAAGGAACCTACGTATACGATGCCTTCGCGCTCTACCGCCAGTTGCCCTCGGGCGTGCCAGGCGCTTACCGGATCTTGGCGAATCTCGTGAGCATCGCGAAAAACCCGGAGTGGAAGTAGGGCTGGTCGAAATCAGCAACTTCCCCGTAACTTCCGGAATCTCGTATACGAAGTATAGGAAGAGGAATATGACTCTGATGCGATCGATTTTCTACGTTTTACCCGTGTTTTTGGTAACTGGGCTCTGCAACGCTAAGGCGAAACCTCCTTTTCCGGATGCAGCGCAGGATATTCCTGCATCGGTAGCACAAGGCCCGCAGACTGCCGTGTTGGCAGGTGGATGCTTTTGGGGCGTCGAGGCAGTATTCGATCGTCTCAAAGGTGTCACCCACGTGGTCTCCGGCTTCGCGGGCGGAGACAGATCGACCGCGCAATACGAAACCGTGAGCACCGGCTCAACTGGTCACGCCGAGTCGGTCGAAATTACCTACGATCCCGCCCAGATTAGTTATGGCCAGTTGCTGAAGGTATACTTCTCGGTCGCGCACGATCCCACCGAATTAAACCGCCAAGGTCCGGACAGCGGTACCCAATACCGGTCTGCAATCTTCTACATGAACGATGACCAGAAACGCGTGGCCGAGGCTTACATTCACCAGCTTGACGATGCGCACGTTTTTTCCCGGCCCATTGTTACGCAGGTTGTGCCGTTTCACGGGTTTTACCCAGCCGAAAGCTATCACCAGCATTTCCTCGATCACAACCCGAACAATCCGTACATCGTGTACAATGATCTTCCGAAGCTGGCGCAATTGAAAAAACAGTACCCGCAGATGTGTGCGCGGTAACTTGGGGCGCTACTTCTTCGGGGCGGCCTCTTCTTTTTTGGCTTCTGTCGCGGGGCTGGGAGGTGAGCTAATGTCCAGAATGCGTACGAGATTCGGCGTGCGATCGTATTGGCTCAACTTTCTGGGCTCGCTCACCATGTCCTTGTACCGTCCCTCGAGGCGATAGTCGATGGTGAAGCTCAAATCGTCGAAGTTGTAGCGCCCGTCCTGCTTGGTGATGAACGTGCGCTTCTCGTTGCTCTTGGTGTCCGTCAGAGTGACCAGCGCGCCCTGCAAAGGCTGCCCCGAACGATCCACTACTTTGCCTTTCACAGATCGCGAAGTAGGCGCCTTCTCCTTCTTATTAGGAGGCCGGTGATTCCCAAGAAACACGCTTGGCTGATGTGCAGGGTTCGAATCCGTGCTCTGAGCACGCGCCGTGCCCGAGATCGCTGCAATCGTGGCCAGTGCAAGGAGCAGACGCTCGCTCATTTTGAAATACCTCATTCCAAAGGCGGAACTTTCCCGTATGGTAACAAGCAACATACCGGGTTCTGTTGTGTTCTAACAGGCGTGAGAGGGTTCTATTTAGTTACAGCCATGACTCTGGGTGTACTGGGCTCGAGTCCCTGCGCTGAGGCCCAAGCCGCCTCTTCCGAAACGATCACCATCGACGCGAACGCCCCCACGAATCCGTTTCCCCATATTTGGGAGCAGATGTTCGGATCTGGCCGGGCGGTGCTGAGCATGCGAGACAGTTATCGCGCGGACTTGAGATCTGTAAAGAAAATTACTGATTTCGAATACGTGCGCTTTCACGCCATTCTCGACGACGATATCGGTGTCTATGATGAGGACGCACAAGGCAGACCGGTCTATAACTTCTCATATGTGGATCAGATCTACGACGGGCTTCTCGAGAACGGCGTCAAGCCTTTCATTGAGCTCAGCTTCATGCCTCGTAAGCTCGCGGCGAACCTGACGCCTCACCCTTTCTGGTACAAGCCGTTTCCTTCGCCGCCCAAAGACCCGGCTAAATGGAGCGCGTTGATCGAAGCGTTCACAAACCATCTCGTCGATCGTTACGGAAAGCAAGAAGTCGAAACTTGGTATTTCGAAGTTTGGAACGAGCCCAACATCGACTTCTGGGATGGCGTTCCGAAGCAGTCGACGTATTTACAGCTTTACGACGAGACTGCGGCTGCGGTGAAGAAAGTGGATCCCAACATTCGAATTGGCGGACCCGCCACCGCGCAGGCCGCATGGGCCGACGATTTCATCGCACATTGCACCCACAACCATGTGCCGTTCGATTTTGTTTCGACACACGTTTACGGGAACGACACTTCGAAAGACGTCTTTGGCAATGACGCTGCTATAGCGCGTCGCGATATGGTGGCTCTCGCGGTAAAGAAAGTGCACGACCAGGTAAAAGCATCGGCCGCCCCAAACACTCCAATCATCTGGTCTGAGTACAACGCCAGCTATATGACGCAGCAAGAGGTGACGGATGGCGCGTTTATGGGTCCATGGCTTGCAAATAACATCCGCGAATGCGATGGTCTTGCAAACATCCATGTCCTACTGGACCTTTTCCGACGTCTTTGAAGAACAGGGCGTCGTCAAAACCCCCTTTTACGGTGGTTACGGCCTGATTGCGGAAGGGGGGATTCCGAAGGCGGCGTTTCGTGTTTTCGAGCTGCTGCATCAGCTTGGGGACCGGCGGTTCGCCGTGAACTCAGAAAGCGTTTTGGCGACAAAGCGGCCCGATGGAACACTCGTTGTCGCGTTGTGGAACTACGCCGAGCCTGGCGAGCACGTCGCACCCAAGACGTTCCGGATCGACATCAAAGCCTCGCACATCACCCGATACCGCCTTCAGTTCGTTGATCCCGATCATGCTTCCGCATTGAAAGCATGGCAAGCCATGGGAAGTCCAGCTAATCCAACACCCAAGCAAATCCGGGATTTGATCCAAGCTTCGCAGCTTCCTCCTATGAAAGAACATGCCATCAGCGAGCCACTCACCATTGCCGCCCAAGGACTCGCGGTGCTAGAGTTGCGTTGAGTATTGGAGTTAGCTATGAAGCCGCTAAAATTTATGGCGCTAGCCGCCATGCTCAGCTAATTGCTACTGGGCCAAACCAAGTCTTCCGGCGCAAATGAACCGCCCAGCTATATCGAAGCCGGCAAGGACGCCGTAGCTACTCTAGGTGTCGGCGAAGCGTGCAGCCGTCTCGCGCACAAGGGAGCAGGCGCGAGCCAATAGGTTCAGGCTGGAATCGGCCTCATCTCAACAGATCGCTTACCGTTTCAAACCCATACCCTTGGCTCTTCAACACCCGCACGATCTGCCGCAGCGCGCTCAACATCTCGCTTATGTCGGGCTTCGGTTCCACTGTGCGTCCATCATGCAGACAGATTATTCCGCCCGGAGACGAATGCGCTAATACGCGTTTCGCAATGCGATCTGCCGGTAATTTCCAGTCATTGCCAATGACGGTCCACATCACGCCTAATAGCGACAGCTTTTGCTGCACTTCAGCCATGCCAAACCAGCGGTAGCCATACGGCGCGCGTAACAGCATCGGAGTGACGCCCGTCTCGGATACGATGATGCGCTGCGTTCTCGTAAACTCTTCATCGATAAAACTGCGCGATTTGAAGGGAAGCTTGGGATGCGAGTAGGTGTGATTCCCGAGCTGATGCCCGTTTGCCGCCACCTCGCCTGCGATAGCTGGCAGACGGCGCACATTCGTGCCACATTGAAAGAAGGTCGCCGTAATTCTTTCTTTTTCCAGATATTCGAGTAGCGGAAGCGTGCCCTCACTCGGTCCATCATCGAAGGTCAATGCGATCGAACGCCTGCGTCCCGACCCGCGATACACCGAAGGCCCGAAGAACTGTGAGGATTTCGATAGGCTACCGTACGCCAGAGCTGCGGAAAAACCGCCGAGCACTGCGCCGCCAGTGGCGGCTGCCGCAGTGATACGTCGCATCGCCCTCAGGCTAGCACGCAAATGGGCGCCGTAACCCGGATCTATTCGCGAACTTTCTCGCGTGCGGGAGCGGAAGCATGATAGTCCCGATGCACGCGCTCCGAATATAGCTGCAATAATTCGTCGATTCGCTTGTACTCGGGAGACTTGACGACGAAACCGACGTGGTGCCGCTTGCTCATCCGCCACACCAGTTCCGGCTCCTGAAAACTGGACGTATCCGGCCATTCCTGGCGTGCTAAAGAGACCAGGAGGCCCGCGTAATCTTTGCCGCCCTTTGGTGCCGCGTAGCTTGCCCCCCCGGCAGCAGCGACCTCAATTTTGGCCCATTCGGCCCACATATCGATTCCCGTCGCCGCCTGAATAAGATCGGAAATATGAGCGCCCCCGACGCGAGCGGACGTCTCCAGAAAGTAGAACGTCTTATCTTCATGCGCTCTCAGAAATTCGGTATGCGAAACGCCGTCCGTGAGACCGAACGCCTTCAGCACCCTTTCATTGAGCCAGTTCAGCGCATCTTCGGTATCCGAGCCTCGCTCCAGAATCCTGGTCGTGAAGATTCCTCCGCCCTGCGTTACATCGAGGGGAGGCGTTCCGTAAGCACTCGCTACCGCGTACACCATCTCGCCCTTGAACCAAATGGAATCTACATGAAAGATGTCTCCAGCCACGAAGCGCTCCAGCACGAAAAAGGACTGCTCGTCGCCGAGGCTGTGAATCTTGTCCCAAACCTCTTGCGGATTGCTGAATTTTTTGATTCCTATGGCCCCGGCCATCAGGCGAGGTTTCAATAGCCACGGCGGAGGCACAGTTTCGAGATACCGCGTGATCCTCTCGAAATTGAAAGTCGCTGTAAACTCGGGAACCGGAATCGAATGCTCTGCAGCGCACATGCGCATTGCCAGCTTGTCCCGGAAGTAACGTGTCGCCGTTTCGCCCATGCCAGGCAGACGCAGGTGCTCCCGAAGGAACGAAGCCTTCTCGACATCGAAGTCGTCAAGCGGCACAACCCTGTCGATCTGTTGGCTTCTGCACAGATGGCTGACCGCAAGCAGCATGTCGTGAAGGTTCCACTCATTGTCCTGATCCGGCATGTAGAAGATATCATCTAAGCTTTCGAATGGCCATTTGGCTTTATCACGAAGGCTTAAGGACGTGAGAAGGAAAACTCTGCACCCTTGACGTTTCGCTTCCCGCAGAAAGCCGTGCCCTTTTTCATAGCTCGCCAGGCACAACAATGTTAAGGATGGGGGCGGGGTGATTGTCGTCGATTGCTGCATACCTGAAGAAATCAGGATACTCTTTTAGTAGCCTCCAAAATTACTGGACCCTGTCATGGGCCAGAAAGCCTCAATGCAAACACTGAAGCTGAAGCATTTGCTCGCCATCCGGTGGTTTCACTGGATCAACTTTCCGTTGCTGTTTCTCATGATTTGGAGCGGATTGCTGATCTATTGGGCATACCCGGCGTATTACATCGGTCCCATTCACCTGTTTTCCGCTTCCGCGTTCAAGGCGCTGCATATGGATTTCCGGCTCGCGGATGGCATGGGGCTGCACTTTGTATTCATGTGGCTGTTTGTGATCAACGGCATTCTCTATTTCACTTACACGCTGATCTCCGGCGAGTGGCGTTTGCTAGTACCGCAGTCTTGGTCCACATTTCGCGACGCGTGGTACGTTATGTTGCACGATTTCGGCTTGCATAAGGAGATTGCCATTCAAGGGAAGTACAACGCCGCTCAACAGGTCACGTATTCGGCCATTATTGTGATGGGAATGGGTTCCGTATTAAGCGGATTTGCGATTTACAAGCCAGCACAGCTAAGTTGGCTGGCCGCTCTGTTCGGAGGATACACGGGTGCTCGCTTGATCCACTTCCTGCTGACCCTCGGTTACATCGCGTTCTTCGTGGTGCACATCGCACAAGTGATCCGCGCCGGATGGAACAACTTCCGCGGGATGATCGTAGGCTACGAGCTGGTGAATGACAAATGATTGACCGTCACCCAGAGATCGTTCTGCCCAACGACGCGGCGAAGCGGGAATTGCGCCGAAGGACCCGCCGGGATTTTCTAATCGGAGGCGTAGCGGCTGTGGGGGCGATTAGCGGCTATAAATGGCTGCGCACAAGAAAGCGAGACGACGGACTTCAGTGGCCCCAACGCCGCGTTCTCGACTTTAACGGCAAATTAGCGAAAGATTACGTCAGCAACTCCCATTTGATGCCGACCTACTCGCGCGACGAAGTAGGATGGCTCAAGCCGAATGGCGATATCGGCATGGACGACAATGTCGATTCAGACAAATGGAGCATCAAGGTTACGAACGATGCAGGAGGCGCTGACCTGACTTTACCGTTGAAGGACATCGTCGCACTGCCCAAGGTCGAAATGATCACCAGGTTCTGCTGCATCGAAGGCTGGAGCACTATTACCTATTGGGGCGGAGCGCGTTTTTCGGACTTCACGAAGAAATATTTTCCTCCAGATCGTAAGCTGACCGATTTCGTCTACCTCGCAACGCCCGGCGAGGATTATTACGTCGGACTCGACATGAAAAGTGCCATGCATCCCCAGACACTGTTGGCCTACGAACAGAATGGGAAGCCCCTCGCCGCCGAACACGGAGCACCTCTTCGGCTTGTCATTCCCGTGAAGTATGGCATTAAGAATCTGAAGCGAGTCGCTCTTATTCAATACACGAACGACAGGCCGGCGGATTACTGGGCCGAAGAGGGATACGACTGGTTCGCGGGCCTGTAGCCAATGCCTGAAGCGAAACTTTACTGCGGAACTTCGGGGTTCGCCTATAACAGTTGGAAGCCCGATTTCTATCCGGAGAAGCTGCCCAACTCCGGATTTCTCTCTTATTATGCGACCCGTCTCAATGCCGTCGAAGTGAACTACACCTATCGCCGTATTGCCCAACCCGGCACGTTCGAAAAATGGATTTCGGCCACCCCGGACGGATTCATGTTTCTGCCGAAAGCGCACATGAAGATTACGCACTCGCTAAAGCTGAAAGACGCCGAAGAGTTCACACGCGTGTTTTTGGATTCGCTCGCGCCTTTGCGCAGTGCAGGCCGGCTCGGTCCTGTTCTGTTCCAGCTTCCGCCATCCTTCAAGGCCGATGTCGAAACGCTCGCCGACTTCATATGTCTACTGCCCAAGTCCGTTCAGACCGCATTCGAGTTTCGGAATGCAAGCTGGTTTGACGAAGCTACGTACGAGGTTCTCAGAGGAGAAAACGTTGCTCTCTGTATGGCGGAAAACGAGAATATCGAGACGCCTCACGTGTTAACCGCCGACTTTGTCTATCTGCGCCTCAGAAGGCCCGACTATGCGGAATCGGAGTTAACGAGTATCGCTTACCGCGTCCAGCAATATCGCGCTAACGAGTACCCTACTTATGCAATTTTCAAGCATGAAGAGACCCCTGCGGGCGCATTGAACGCAGAAAAATTGCTAAACGCCCAAACCGTAAAGGGGCTTGCCGGTGTAGCGGGCCGGTCATGAAAACAAGTAGAAGAGAATTGATGCGCTTGGGCTTAGGCTTGAGCGCTACGCGCCTATGGGCTGGACAGGCAAATGATTCCGCTCCCCTGTTCATCGAAGTTCCAACATCATCGAGCGGCATTGAATTCGTGCATGACAACGCCATGTCGCCCAACCGCTATTTGCCCGAGACTCTAGGACCAGGTGCAGCGTTCCTGGATTTCGACAACGACGGATGGATGGATATCTACATCGTCAATAGCGGGCCTTGCGACTTTTGGAAGCCATCTAAGCCGATCCGCAACGCACTATATAAGAACAACAGAGATGGAACATTCACCGATGTGACTGAGAAGGCCGGCGTTTCCGGCGGCACCTTTGGGATGGGTGTGGCAGTCGGCGATTACGACAACGACGGTTGGCCGGACATCTTCGTCACCTCTTACGGCAAATGCATCCTCTATAAGAACAATCGTGATGGCACATTCGCCGATGTCACTGAGAAATCTGGCTTAGGGATTCAAGGCTGGACGACAAGCGCGGTTTGGTTCGATTACGACAACGATGGCAAGCTCGATCTGTTCGTCTGCAGCTTTGTCGATTATTCCGGCACTCACAAGATGGCGTGCGGTGATAACAAAATAGGCCGGCACTATTACTGCATCCCGCGCCTATTCAATGGCACTCCAAGCTTCCTTTTTCACAACAACGGCGATGGCACATTCACCGAGGTCAGTAAAGGAACCGATATTGCCAAAGCGATTGGTAAGAGCCTCGGCGTGGTTGCCACCGATATCAACAACGACGGCCGGATGGATCTGTTCGTCGCGAACGATACGGTGCAGAATTTCTTATTCGTCAATCGCGGTCCTGGGCCGAACGGCAAATGGAAGTGGGAGGAGGCCGCCGTTCAGGCCGAAGTCGCATTCAGTGAAAACGGCCAAGCTCGGTCGGGTATGGGGGTCGACGCAGGAGATCTGACCGGCAACGGCTCGCAGGATCTTTTTGTGGCGAATGTCGACCAGGAGATGTTCTCTGTGTATCAAAACAATAAAGACGAGACGTTCCGGGATGTCGCATTCGGCGAGGGGGTGGCACAGGCCACCCGGCTGCTCAGCGGGTGGGGACTGAAGTATTTCGATTACGACAATGACGGAGCGATCGACCTGATCCTGGCCAATGGCCACCCGGACGACATGATCGCCGTGTATGCGCCACACGTCACGTACAAGGAGCCGCTACTACTTTTCCATCAAGAAAACGGCAAGCTGCGGAACGTGAGTGATCGCGGAGGTACGGCTTTTCAAAGAGATTTCGCCGCACGAGGGCTTGCCATCGGCGACTACAACAATGACGGCGCTGTGGACGTCCTGATTTGTGTCAACGGTGGACCGCCAGTGCTATTAAAAAACAACGCTGCCAAGCGGAACAACTGGCTGGGAATCAAGCTGGAGGGCCTGAACTGCAATCGCGATGCGATTGGAGCAAGGATTTACTGGACCGCGGCAGGTAAAAAGCGATCCAGGCTGAAGAATAATGGTGGCAGCTATCTTTCCTCGCACGATCTGCGGGAAGTGCTCGGTATCGGGAGTGCCGCCAGAGTAGATGAGCTCGAGATTCATTGGCCTGGGCCAAGCAAGCAAATCGACAGGCTCACGAATCTGCCGGTCAATCGCTACGTACGGATTGTGGAAGGAAAGAGTATCGCTAGTTAGCGTGTTCAATGCTTTGCGATCTGATTTCGCAAGTCATTCACACCCTCTTCCGCGACATAGAATCGGTCTGCCTCAACATCCTTAAAGCTCTGCCGCAGTCCACTTGGCCACGAGATCTCCACGCTCGCAATGTGCGTCTGGCGTCCCAGTCCGAAGTGAGCTCGTAGATCGCTCTGTGAAAGGTAGCTGCCGCCGCCTGAAATCTCCCGGATCTGCGAGACGCCGCCCGTGGTCAGCTTGATTCTCGCACCCATCCCATCGCGATTGCTGCGCGTGCCCACCAGTTTGAAATTGACGAAGTGATTTTCGGCACCCGCTCCGCCGTTGTGCAGCAGTAATGGCGGATCGCCGTTATTGGCGACCACAATATCTACGAAACCGTCATTGTCGAAGTCCGCGAACGCCGCGCCGCGCCCAAGGTGCGGGACCGTGAATCCGGGTCCGGAGATAGCAGTGACGTCTGAAAACTTGCCGTTGCCCTCATTGTGGAACAGCGAATTGATCTGCTTGTAGTGAATGTTCGTGGCTGTCTTCTCCACATCCTGATAAACATGCCCGTTTGCGATGAAGAGGTCGAGACGACCGTCATTATCGTAGTCGAAGAACCCGCCTCCGAAACTGAGCACGTTTTGTGTCTGCGCTGCTATTCCCGCGTGATCGCTCACTTCTTCAAGGAAACCCGCTCCATCGTTGTGCCACATGTGGTCGCCCGCACCCTGCCAATCTGAGATGTACAGATCGAGAAGGCCATCATTGTCGTAATCACCAAGTGACATACACATGGCCGCCATCGCACCTCCGTTGGCGGTTAGCGCGATCCCGGTGGTCAGCGCTATTTCTTTGAACGTGCCGTTGTGTTCGTTGTGATAGAGGTATACGTCAATGCCATCGTTGGCGACGAAAAGATCCGGCCATCCATCGTTGTCGTAATCGGCCGCTGCGACCGAAAGGTTCTTCCCGTTCGGCTGAAAAATTTTGGCGGCTTTCGTGACATTGGTAAACGTGCCATTGCGATTGTTGTGATACAGCACAGCCGGTGTGCCTTTGTACACGGCGGGCCTGCAGCTCGCCTGAACATTCGTACCGATGATGCAAGTCCGCTGGCTTCCCGGTCCAAAATTCACGTATCCGCCCACGTAGAGGTCGAGGTAGCCATCCCGGTCATAATCGAAGAACGTAGCCCCCGTGTGAAATACGGTCCCGAAGTCCGTGCCATCCACATGCGCTTTCTGCGTAACGTCCGTGAATGTCCCGTCCCCGTTGTTTCGATACAAAACGTTCTTGCCATACTGCGTGACGTAAAGGTCCGGGTGGCCATCGTTGTCGTAATCGCCCCAAACGCAACCTAGGCCATACGCGGTGCCCGGCACGCCCGCCCGCTCCGTGACGTCCGTGAACGTCCCATCGCCGTTATTGCGATAGAGCGCGTTTCGAACCTGAACACCAGCGCCGTAGAGGTCACGCCCGTTCACCAAATAGATGTCTTCGAAGCCGTCCCCATCGAAATCCGCGACGCAAACGCCCGGTCCCGCTTCTTCGAGAATGGTCGAAAGTCCGTGATTGCCCTTGAAGTGAATGAAATTGATGCCAGCCGCTCTTGCTACATCGGTGAACTGAATCCCAGAAAGTGTGCTGAACGAACTCGCGCAGACGGCCAGCGCCACGAGACCGATAACTCCAGCGCCAACACCGCGCATGTTATTTCGGAGCTTTTTCAGATTGCGCGGAATCGTCCGCGTTTGCGCCGGAGAGCTGCTTTTTGATTTCGTCCTGAGTCTGAGCCGACTTCTCGGAAGCTTGGCGGTGTGCAACGAACTCCCGATCTGCATCGGCCTTGCGCCCGGCACGGCGATAAGCAGTCGCGAGCTGAAAATGCACTACGGGATTGTCAGGCTGAAGCTTCTCCGCGGTTTGTAGCGGCGCGATGGCTTCCTCGGCCTTATCGGCACCCAGCAAAGAGCGCCCCAGCGCAAGGTAAGCATCTGCAAAACTGGCGTCCAGTTTTGTCGCCTTAGACAGATATGCAATCGCTTCTGGCCACTTCTCAGCCTGGCGCGCGAGTTCACCCAGGACGAAATTCGCGCCTGCATTCGAAGGGTCAACTTTCAATTCCTCTTCAAACTCCCGACGTGCCTGGTCCTTCACATCCGTGGGCGGGTTAGGCTGCGAAAGCAGTGAGCGCCCAAGCCGGTAATGAATTCCAGGCATTTGCGGGTTTTTCGCGAGAACAACGCGATATTCCTCGGCCGCCTCCTTCCACTTGCCCATTGTCTCGAGCGCCTCGGCATTCAACTCACGAACCTGCGTCGACCCCGGAGCAGTGGTCAGAAGCTCGTTTGAGGCCCGAATCGAAAGATCGGAATAAACGTGCGATGAGAGATATAAGATTTCGGGATCGCGCGGGAACTCACGGTTAAGCCAGATTAGGAATGACACTGTTCGGCCCGCGTCATTCGCAGCCATGCCGCATTTCACGCCGGCCACCCCGACCTTACGCTTGAGATCGTTGTCTTGAACGTGTCCGATCGCCTTACTAAGCTGCGGAAGCGCTTCTCGGCAATGGCCAGTATCCGCAAGTGTTGCCGCATGCTCTGCAGCAGCTTTGGCAGAAGTGACCGGCCCTGTTGACTGCGCAGTGGTTGATGGCGCAATGAGCGAATTTACGAAGAGCAATAGCGCGATTGCGCACGCAGCCTTGGGCATGTACTACTAGCGTAACTGCTCAGGAGCCGCTACGCCGGCTCCCGATTGTACTGAAGCGGTCAGAACAGGTATTTCAAACCGAACTGGATGTTCCTCGCGCCCTGTGAAGTGTTTATTAGTCCGAGAGTACTGCCTAAGCTGACGTTGGGCGAGTTCAGGATGGGCGTGTTCGTCAGATTGATCGACTCCGCCCTAAACTCCAATCTTTGCCTTTCAGTAATATCAAAGTACTTGGCCAGGCTGAGATCCAGATTGTGCAATCCGGGTCCTCGAACTGTGCCGACACCGCATGTCCCAAAAGTTCCGGGAAGCGCCGGTCCATAAGAATTCGGATCAAACCACTGATACCCGCCTAACGGCGAATTCTGTGCCCCGAAAACATGTGCCGGAGCGATGCAATTCGGGCGCGACCCACGGGAATTCGTACCCGAAGCGTCGCCCGCATTCACTGTAAGCGGGAACCCGGTGTGAAGGCTGAGAATGCCATTCACCTGCCAACCACCTACGACGGCATTGACCACCTTATTCATGTTGTTACCGATTGCGCGGCCGCGTCCGATAGGAATATCGTAAGTCGCGTAGCTGGTCAAAATATGTTCCGCGTCGTAATAGCAGGGCCCCCATTCTGCCTTCTTATCGTAGAGATTTTGCCAGTAGGGCGACGTTGGCGTGGTCTGACCGGACCACGAGCCGTAATACCCGCTCGAGTCTGTCATGCACTTCGAATAAGTATACGATACCGAATACTCCAGACCATTACTAAGCCGCTTCTGCAGCACTGCTTGTAACGCGTTATAGCTTTGATTGCCATTGCTCGCAGTTCCGGAAATCTGTCCGATTTCATTTTGCAGAGTCGGGTTACCCGCGAGATAAGGGCTGGGTGCAGTAGCACCGCCAGGCAAAAGCTGCCTTTGCAAATAGGGCATCGGCACAGCCAGATGCGTCGTGCGCTGGCCGACATACCCTATCTGGAAAGTTGTCGAGGCGCCGAACTCTTGCTGTATCGTGAAATTCCATTGATTCGACACGGCCGGCCGAACGTTTGGATCCCAAACGCGCAATGTCGCCCCGGCAAATGGATCAGCCGTATTCGCCAGGAACGGCAGGAAACCCTCACTCAGCGTCGATCCGGGAAAGGGGAGCGACTGGTACTTCAAATCTTCTTCATGCGCAAACGGGGGATTGATTGGCAGGCGCAGGTTCGTGCCTGTGCCTTCCAAGTAACTCGACAAAGTATAGGCAGCGCGAACGACTGTGTTCTTCCTCGCATTCCAGGCAAATCCGACACGAGGCTGATAGTTCGTGATCCCGTTGTACTGGTTGTAAAGAGCCCGGCTGTTGCCATCCTGCCCGGCCAGCTCCAACGCACCCGAGAACAACCCGAAGTTCGCCTGACGATCTTTCACCTCAACCCATGGGGTGTGCAGTTCCCAACGCACCCCTAGGTTCAAGGTCAATGTAGGCGAGACATGCCAGTCGTCTTGGAAAAAAGTTGCGAAGATGTTCGCGCGTTGCCCCCAGGTACCGCCGTTTACACCGCCTCCAATTTCGGCTGGTAAACCGAGGATAAAGTCTGCGTCGGCCAAACCCGTAGTTGCACTGGCCGTGGCCAACGGATTCGGACCCGCGGTGTAGCGGCCATCAAAAGTGAATGTGCCGGCTTCGCCATTATTGCCTGAATAGAAGGTGTTGATGCGCTGCCGCCAACCCTGGAACCCAAGATGCAGCGTATGAACACCTTTGCTAATGTTCATGGTGTCTTCGTACTGAATCACTGTGTCCGCGAAGAGCTGATACACGTTCGAATTACCAATATCGTTAGCGAAACCGCCATTGCCCTTGATGGTCATCGCCGGGAGAATATCGGAGGGGACGCCTGGGAGGCCTACAGTAGCCGGAAAATTACTTGTCCCATTGGGCGCGGCGCCATTATTTACCAGGACGTAATTCACGCCAACGCGCGCATCGTTGACGATAGTCGGGCCAAACGTGTGTACCCAGTCGAGCACGCCGTTGTGCGTGGGGTAGGTTGCAAACGAGTTGTAGAACAACGGCATGCTGTTCGTACTCGGGTTATCGATAATGCTCTGTGAATAGCGTCCGAAAATGCGGTTGTTTTCCGAAGCATTCCAGTCGATTCTTGCGTCTCCCTGATCCCCGTTGATTGCGGTGTGAGTCGAATACAAGTAGTTGTTAATTAGCCCAGGACTCGTGGGGAGGGGGTAAACGGATGAGTTCACGATGGCCTGCGACACCGGGTTGAGTAGGTTCGGCGGTATGATGTTCCCCACGAACGGTACTCGCGCTCCCCCACTGAGGACATAGGGATTGTAGAGTTGGATCGGCGTGGAAAGTGTCAGTAGCTGCGAGAAATCTCCCCGGCGTTCGGCCGCGGTGAACACACTCGTAGCACTGACGCTCGTCGGCGTGTCGAACCGTTGCCCCTGATAATCGACGAAAAAGAACAGTTTGTCCCGGATGATCCTGCCGCCGAGAGTCCCGCCGAACTCGTTCCACCGCAGCTTCGCTTTCGGGGAATCCGTGAAGTTGTTCGACCAGGTATTGGCATTCAGCACATCGTTTCGGAAAAATTCGAAAAGATCGCCATGAAATCCATTGGAGCCCGATTTGATCTGCGTGCTGATGATCCCGCCCATGAAGTTGCCGAACTCCGCCGGGGCATTCTGCGTAATTTCGTTGAATTCCTGAATGGCATCCACGCTGGGCGCGTAGCCGACCAGGTTGTCTGAGACCTGGTTGTTGTCCATGCCGTCAAGAATGAAGTTATTCGCCTGCTCCCGGTTCCCGTTGACATACGGGCGCCCGCTATTCGCCGTCGTTTGGCCATTCGTGAAACTGGAAGGGTCGGGGTGAACGCTTCCAGGAGCCAGCAGCGTAAGTTGCACGTAATTCCGCGTCGCTAACGGCATAGTTGTGACGGTTCTCGAGTCGACCACTTGACCGAGCTGCGTCGATTCGGTCTGCAATACCGGCGCGGCGCTGGTGACCTCAACGGTCGTGGCTACATTGCCCACTTGCATCGCGAAATCAAGCTTGGCAACTTGGTTCAATTGCAGCGTGATGTTGGACACCGCTGCCGTCTGAAATCCCGCGTTCTCAGCCTTGACGTTGTATGTGCCGACGAGAATGTTCGAGATGGTGTAACGCCCATCTCCGTTAGTGGTTGCGGTGTATTGCGTACCACGTTGCGTATCGGTTGCGGTTACCTTGGCTCCGGCCATCGCGGCCCCGCTTGGGTCGGTCACTTGCCCGTCGATTGTCGCAGTCACTTGCTGCGCGAAAATTGGCATCGCCCCCAAAAGCCCGATGAGGAGAACGGCGAACTTCAACCAAATGGAACTATATTTCGCGTGCATAAAAAGACTCCTGTTGAGCATCATTTTAACCGAACTTCGCTCACTTGTGGGTTTTTCCAAGGCTGCCAACTCCCCTGGCGGTCCTGGTGCAAACACCAGTCCCGCGCTTTTGCGAGCTTTGTCGGAATTGTAAGCGCAAACGAAAGGGCTGTCAAGAAAAAAACAATCAAAAGAAAGTAAGTGATGGGTTAGAGGCTTCTGTAAGCTGTCATTCACTTTGCAACTCTGCGCTAAGTTGTAGGCCCACTTACGCGAGAAGCACTTCCACGCCCTTGGCACGAAGCTTCTCGACGTCTTCCGGACATGCCTTCGTGTCGGTGATCACGCGCCGGACAGACCGGAAGTCTGAGATCACTGATAGGCTGCGGTGGCCGAACTTGCTCGAATCTGCGAGCACGCTCACTTGAGCGGCAGCCTTGATCATGCGCCGGTTCAGCTGGGCTTCCATAATATCGAGAGTGGTGAGTCCAACCTCCGCGTCCAGACCTACGGTGCTCAGGAAGCAATGGTCGGCATGCAGCGACTCCATCATCTGCTCGGCGTGCGGCCCTACGAAAGCGCTCGATACCTGACGCAGAATTCCTCCCACCATGACGAGCGATAAGCCGGGCAAGTCAGCCAATGTGGAGGCTACGTTCAGAGCGTATGTGATGACGGTTAGCCCTTCCGGAGCCGCGCGCCGGATCTGCGTAGCCAGTTCCGCCGAAGTAGATCCCGTGCATAGGATGACGGTCTGCAAAGGCTTTATGAATTGCAGCGCAGCCTGGGCGATACGCGCTTTCTCATCGTGGTGAATGCTTTCCCGCGCTTTCAGCGGATGTTCGGGAGCGGCAGCCAAAGGCCGAATGCCTCCGCCATGCGAGCGCACGAGCGCGCCGGCGTCGGAGAGCGTATCGAGGTCGCCTCGCGCTGTAACTGCGGAGACCCCGAAGCGTGTGACCACTTCCTCGACGGTGATTCTGCCATTTTGGTCCAAAACAGCGAGAATCTCTCGCCGCCGCTCTTCAGCAAGTAGCCGGTTAGGGTTGCGTTTGGATATCGACACGTTCACGTGAGCCAAGCACCACGACCCAAAACTCCGTCCAGGGAGATTTTTGTTATCTTACATTATCTTTCTTCTTGACGGAAGAGATTTCTTGCGAATGGTATCTTTTACGTTCTTTTCCAACTCACTGAGTCCAGACTGCACGGTCCGGCATGGGGATTGGCCGCCCAACCATTGCGAGGACAGTCGACGCAAAGTTCAGGCTGTCATAGGGTTCGCTCACTCGTTCAGTCGGCAGCCCTGCGCCCGCCATCATCCAGACCGAATGAGTCGAGATACGAAAGAAACCGCCATGATTACCGCCGGGATTGAAATTTCTAACATTGAAGTTCCAGTGGTCTGCGGCGAAAACATGGAAATCGGCTTGAACTAGCTCCCGGCGGCGTCGCTCATAACGCAGCAGTACAGGATTGCTTCCTGGCGGCCCCGGTATATTCTCGACAACCGGGGAGAGTTCTTCAGTTATGCCGATTACCGCATTTGAGTATTGGCACATATAAATCGCCTGAAACCATTCGCGCTCGCTATGCCAGTCCGAGAGCCACGAGCTGCGGGCCGCTCCTTCGGGCACTCGCAATTGAGCATCTTCAAAAAGATGTAAAGGCAGGCCGGGCCGCCAGTCTTGAGGAGACCAATGGAGCTTCCCGCTTCTGTCTTGACTGAGATGCGAAACAGGCCTCACGGCAATCCGTCCGTCACTATCCACAAGAATCAGCAGTTGAGACTCCTCGTCGCCGTACAGCCAATAGCCGTGCTGGGGAGCAGCTATCGTCACGTCAAAAGGGCCTTCCGGCAGGCGCATGGCCAGGAAGTCGATTGGTCGCGACGATAACTCGCGCTGCGGATTGTTCCGCACGCGCTGCTCGGCAAATAGAGATGGATAATTCACGAATCGGAACGATCGTTCCTCATCCAGCCGGCCGCTTGCGTCGGCAGCCAGTCCCTCAGCACTTCGCCCGATGACATAGTGCTCAATATCGGCGACCGTGTTGTTTTCTCCGAGCGAAAGTTCCGGAACGAAGTCCGCAACCCTTCCATGAAAACTCCGTTCTGGATCCGGCTGCAGACTCAGCAGAGCACGCAGATGTTCCAGATACCGGCTATACTCGCCCTGCTCCCGGATCCAGTCCCGCAGTTCGTCGATCAACCGGCGCTGTGCCTTGTCCTCGCCGCGCTGCTCCTGCCCTGCGGTCCACTTCGTAGGCAGGCCGTTCACAATCTTCTGGCGCTGTGCGATAGCTTCCGCAAGTGCGCTCAGTTCCTCATTGAGTTCCACCGCAGTGGTGATCCACGCTGGGCGGTGCCGGTCAATGGTTTCTCGCAAGTATGCTGCCGCACCTTTCCGGAGCGGCGCCGGCAAGTCCGCCTTTTCCAATTCCAACAGCAGAATATGAATCTTGTTGAGATCACTGTTACGCAGGTGAACCGAGGCGCGCTCGTTGCCGTCTAGATCGAGCCAAGCGGTAGGATAACTCGCGGCTTGACCCTTCAAATAAAAAGAGGCCGTGCTCGGATTGATTACGCGTTGAACGAGCGGATTGAGACCCTTCAGCGTGTAATCGCTCAGCTGATGCCGGTTGGTGATCACGTGGTGAGCGCCGCCTTCCGGGCTGTTCAATAGGTCCGGAAGGCTGAACGCTTGGCTGAAAACGCCGGGAACGTTGTTCATGCCGTGATCCGATACCACCGCGAACAGGGTCTGACCAGGTAGTGGACCGGCCTGAATCGCTGTCCACATTCTCCCGGCCAACGCATCCAGGCGACGAAGCACATCGAAGAGCGCAGCCGGGTTATTGGTTGCATGTCCCTCATGATCGATATCGCCGGAATAGAAATCAAGATAAAGAATCTGCGGATCCTCAAGTGATCGCTTTAACTCCGTTTCGGTCTCGTGAGCCAGAAATTCGTCCAGTGACGGAGTACCCGCATTTTCCAGCATTGAAAACAGGACTTTCGAAGAGAAGCGGCGTTCGAGAACATGCTCGAGGGTAGGCCAGCGAACTCCGCGTTGAAAGAGCTGGAAACTCTGAAATCTCTCGGAATAAGGGAAAGCATCGCTAACGAGAGGAATACCGGCACGATCCAGTACTTCCACGGCCGGCATGTCGACTTCCCGAAGACGGGCATAGCCAATATAGAAGGGGAAAAAATTTAGATAATCGTAAACGCGTCCCGTAAGGCGGTCGTACTCCACATTGCCCCGAATAATCAGGTGGTGCCCGGTATCAAGCATTGACCAGGATGGAGCAGAAAGACTGATTCCCCGCGTGTAGAAGTTTTCAAAAACCACGCCATGATCCAAAAAGATATGCGAAAACCATGGCAGCCGTGACTTGCCGGTTTCCGGATCAGTGGTCTGCATCGTGCGGTAAAGCAGATCCGCATTCAGACCATCGATCTTAAAGATGACGAGCCGACGCGCATGATCTCGTAGGTGCTCCGAAAGCTTCGGCGGAATGTTCTGAGGAGCGGCAGCCAGCGCAAGTAAAAGCCCGAGTAGCGGGGTAAAATACCTGCCGCTCACTTGCGCGGTTCCGGGGCACGCTTCACGAATGAGAGACTTGGCACCCCCGTGATGCTCTGCTCGATCGAGGCCCTAACCATCGGGGGTTGATTCCCTTTAAGTGCGGCGAGCGCAATCGAACAGTCCGCTTGTAAACCTAGATCCCGCGATAACTCTTGCAGTCGCTCTAAAATTTCGGTGACATGAACGCGCATCTGCTGCGCACGCACGCCGGGCATGAGGCTGCTCAATTCGACGACATACGCCCTAACACGGGAGCTATCGTAAGCGATTTCGGGTGGAGTGCCGGCTTCAATAAGAGAATCGAGGAAGTTGAGGTCGTATTCAAGACGACGGGCGCGGTCGAGCGAGGCCAGATTCCCATCGCCCTTCCGTGCACGATGTGTGTAAAGGCCCAAGGTAGCATCGTGGAGCACGCTAAAAGAAACGCGCGCTTTCGCGCTCTCTCCGAATTCGGCCAGCTCAGAACGGCGCTGCTTGTCAAGCCGCTCTTCCAAATGCTTGCCATCTTGCGCCTCGGCTTGTAGGCGAGCGTAACGTAGCTTCGCTAACTGGATCTCACGGTCAGGAGCGCCTTCAAGCGGATTCACGGCGAGAGACTCGACCCGCCCTTGCATCTCGTTGCGGAAATCGGCATCCAGCTGATGGTCGAGCGCGAGTTCCACACGAAATTGCGAATAGCAGTCCAGCCTTGCTGACTGGCTTACCGCTGCCCCGTGGCGCGCCGCAACGAAGTTATACAAATCGGCAGCGACGTAATAGTACCAGTTCGTAAAGTGCGATATTCCAATCACGCCCGCAGTGACCTCGTTGATCGTGCGCTGCGTCACCTCATGCCGCCGCAATCGGAGCTTGTCACGAAAATCTACCAGCAGCAAAGGAGACGTCGGGTATTGCAAGCTGTAGACCGCAAGCGGCACGAGTCGAATCTGGCGCACCCCTTGAGCGCCGGCCGGCACTAACAGGCCGTTTTCATCGAGCCACCGATCGTATTGCGGTCGGGACCAATGCTTCAGGCGCGCATCATTCCACGGATCCTGAATGTTCAGAAGTTTCCAGACGGCTCCCAATCTGGTGCCAGAGGGACCAACTGTTTGTCCCATAGGAAACCATAGGACGGCATAGTGCCCAGTATTTCCGGCGAGATCGAGCGGTTCAAAAATTAGCCCCGTTCTCTCCGCGCACTGCCGCAACAACTCCCAGTTGCGGCTGCGAATCCGTTCCTCCTCGAAGCTATCTTCCCGCCCGAGTTGTGCAGCGCAGTGTTCAGAAACCAAACCGCCGAGCAATCGTTTACGCAATTCCAGACGGGCCAGCACTGTACTTAGCTGCATTTGTGTCAGAACGGAATCGGTATTTCCTACCGGGGCATTCCGCAGATAGCTCATTGCTTCTTCGAGATGCAATCGCTCGTGGTCGATTTCATTCGTTCGATACGCCCGGGTGCTCGCGCGCACGGGCATAGTGAGCGGATCAAGCGTTGTCCATTGCAGGACATCGCGTCCGATTTCGGACATGACCGGGTGCTGCGGAGCTGTCAGGTCCAAAAGCGGCGCAGTATCGTGTACGCTTACGTCTTTCGATCCGTCCGTGATGCGCCAATAAAAGAAGGGCACCGCAGACAGAATGCGTTGCCCGAAGTTAGGGCGCGCGTACGTGAGAAGCCATACGTAAGACACGCGATCATTCTCGTGATCGCGATCGCCGAGCGTATCGCGCAAAACCGAGACGAGCGGCACACCTTCAGTACTCTGGTCTTTACCGCCAGGCCATCGACAGAAGAGCGTGAGAAGTTGGGCGCTTCTGCCGACCTCCGTCGCCTGCCAATAATAAACAGGTTGGCCGGTGTCACGCACTATGGTTCTTTGCAGCCGCTGCTGCGGGATGTCTGACGCAGACGACAGAAGTGCGGAAATAAAAAACGCCGCAAGCATGAGTTGCACTTGCCTCATTGTTCGGTCCCGAATTCGGTACGACCTCTACTTGCAACTGATGCTCCACAGACCCATATAGGTTTAAATCGTTTTGCGTGGAGACTGCGAGCCGCAGAACGCGTGTTACGTTGAGAGCATCGATGAGATTGCGCTACCTTTACGCCGCTTGCTCCGCGCTCTCTCTGACAATTCGCTAGCAAATTTATCAGCAACGCAATGCAGAGTCCCTCGTTGAACGTGGAAAATTCGACAACCGCGCCCTTAGTTTCGGCATTCATCGGTCCCGACGATCCGAGATGGGCTCACTTCTTGGATAATTCGCCCCACGACTTTTATCACCTGCCCTCGTACGCACGCATGGTTTCTAAATACGAAGGGGGTACGCCGGTTGCCTTCTACGCTGAAGCAGGCGAGTCCTCCTTCCTATTGCCCTTATTGATCCGCCCTCTACCGGAATCCCTCGGTGCCCCGCAAAATTGGAGTGATGCGTCGAGTCCCTATGGCTACCCCGGTCCGCTTTTCCATAACGCGGACGATCCTGAAATTGCGCGTTTACTCGTAAGAGCAGTTCAAACCGAGGCGGTCAAAAGTAATGTCGTTAGCATCTTTATCCGTTTACATCCGCTCTTGACCAACAATCCGCAAATCTTCGCAGAAATCGGTGATACAGTTCGACAGGGCGAAACTGTATACGTGGATCTAAGCAAATCCGAGGAAGAAATCTGGCGCGACATTCGACGCGACCACCGTGAGCACATTCGGAAGCTTCAGCGGCTTGGCTTCACAGTCGAGTTCGACAATTGGGAGAAGCTAGACGGCTTCATTGCGGCTTACCGGGCCACAATGGACCGAGTTTCAGCCGGCAATTTCTATCGCTTTCCGGAATCCTATTTCCATGACTTGCGAGAATCACTCGGCGATGATCTTCACCTCTGCACGGTGCACGCTCCCGATGGCGAAGTCGGCTCAGGCGCTCTTTTCACGCTTGAAAACGGAATTTCTCAGGGCCATTTAGCAGCCACCCTCGACAAATATCTGCAGCTTGGCCCATCGAAATTGATGACCTATTCCCAACTGATCTGGTTGAAATCAGCTGGTGCGAATCGGTTTCACCTCGGTGGCGGGGTAGCCTCGCGTGCCGATTCATTGCTCTATTTCAAAGCAGGATTTTCAAAGCTGCGATCCAGTTTCTGGACTTGTTCGGCAATAATCGATAAAAATCGATATGCACAGCTCATATCCGCTGCTAAGGATCAGTTTGATCCGAATCAGGGGTTTTTTCCGGCATACCGGGAGGCCCCCGTCGCGACTGCCCCCTAGACATCGCTCGGAACCTATGTTGCCCCCCGGCACCCATGACCGGTTATGGTGAGCAGCACACATGTTACGGTGAAAGTGCGTGCATTTTGACGCAGCCTTAAACTTAGTGTGGGTGTTGCTCGGCCTATTGGCCCTTGCCGGCACCGTTCGCGCCAGCCGTGGCCATTCGCGAGAATCCCGATGGCTTCACATCGTTGGCGTTGCGCTCATCGTTGCAGCCCTGTTTCCCTATATCTCCGCAACGGACGACGTGCTCAGTATCGAGCACTTTAAGGCCCAGCACGATTCCAGTCATCCCGGCAAAAAGACCCAGAATGACAGCCTTATGCGCCTCTACGAGACCATGGATAGTCCACTGGTCTGCCCCGTTTGCCAGGTCGCGCTGGTCTTGTTCTTCATCTTCCTCGTATTTGCGCCAGTCATTCGATTGATCAACCGGATTGCCCCGCTTCACGCCGGGCGTTCACCGCCTCTGTTCTCAACCCTTTAACTTCCAATCAGCAAATTGTTTTAGGAGGACAGATGCGGCGCCTATCTTGGCGTTTGTATTTCGGTCTCCTGTTTGCAGCCGGATGCCAAGCCCAGACCGGCACTCCGCAGCGAGCACTTACATGGCAGGAGACCCAAGAAAGATTCAGAGCGAATAATCCCACGTTGCTCGCGGGACAAGTAACTATAGACGAGTCGCGCGCTGACGAGATCACAGCGTATCTACGGCCCAATCCGAATATGACCGTTGGGTTGGATCAGCTCAGGCCCTTCAATGCCAATCCCTACCAGCCTCTTGCGCAGTCCTATCTGTTTTGGGATCTGGATTATTTGCATGAGCGTCGGCATAAACGCGAGCTACGCCTGGCAAGCGCGCGGCAAGCAACCGATATCTCCATCTCCGCCCAGTCTGACTTGGAGCGAACCCTGATGTTCGATTTACGCGATGCGTTCGTGCGTGTACTTCAGGCAAAAGCCGTATTGGCGCTCGCAAGAGAAAACCTTGAATATTACGACAAGGAAATTGCCATAAATCGAGACCGTTACACGGCCGGCGCGATTGCACAAGTGGATTTTCAACGCCTCGAATTACAGCGAGTGCAATTCGAATCGGATCTCGCGACCGCCCAAGTCAATTTGCGCACGGCCAAGATCGATCTTCTGAATCTTCTTCACGACCGGACGCCCGTTGATGAATTTGACCTGGCTGGCAGTTTTGATTTCGATGAGCCCGTGACCACCATCGTGGAACTGCGGAGTTTGGCGTTGAGCAGTCGGCCGGATCTAAAGGAAGCCGAACAGTCACTCGATAAGGCCAGAACCGATCACCAGCTTGCAATCGCGAATGGTTCGACTGACCCCACCTTCGGCATCGACGCATCACACCAGCCTGCGCCTCTCTATACCTACGTAGGCTTGAGTCTCAGTATTCCGCTGCGCATCTTTGACCGCAATCAGGGCGAAAAGCTGCACACATCGCTCGATATCGGACGCAATCAGAAGCTCCGCGATGCAGCCGAGCAGACCGTCTTGCACGATGTCGATTCCGCATATGCCACCGTCCAGAGCACTCTTCAGGTGCTACGGCCGTACAAAACCAAATATTTGAAAGAGGCGCAAGACGTGCGGTCCACCGTATCCTTTGCGTACCAGCATGGAGCGGCGTCTTTGCTGGATTTTCTCGATGCCCAAAAGGAATATCGCAATACGGAACTCAACTACCTGACCCTGGTTGGCTCGTACCTCTCTGCTGCCAATCAGTTGAATATGTCTGTGGGACGGGAGGTGATTCGATGAAATGCACGCGTTTCGTTTTCGCCGGCTCGGTACTTGCAATTGCAGTGATCCTCGCCGCGTGTCGCTCGAATGCAAAGGTGGATGAAGCGGCCGCTGCTCTTCCCCAGACGACTGTAGTGGAGCAGCCCGACCTCAACATCATTCAGGTCGACCGGCCGGAGCGGTTCACGATTGTAACCGCAGGGCAAAGGGAAGAACTTCCAGAACTGAACGCGACCGGCGTCGTGAACCCCGACGTAGAAAAATCCATCCCAGTGATCTCGCTCGCATCAGGCCGTGTACTGGCAATCTATGCCAAGCTCGGCGATGACGTGAAAAAGGGTCAACTGTTGCTGAAAATCCTGAGCAATGATATCGCCGCTAGCTTTCAGACTTACAACCAGGCGAAAGCCGACGAGGCTCTGGCGCTCAAACAACTGGAGCGAGCGAAGCTCCTTTATGAGCATGGGGCGATTTCACTGAACGACTTTCAAGTGGCCGAAGATACCGAAGAGAAAGCCAAAGTGAGCCTCGAAACGGCCGCTCAGCAACTCCGCACAATGGGCGCAGATCTGCATTACCCGGATCCCGTCGTGAATATCTACGCTCCCTCCGACGGAACCATCGTCGAGCAGAATGTGGTCATCTCGTCTTCCGTGCATACGCCTGATAATCAGCCGAACTTATTCACCATCGCAAATCTCTCAACTGTCTGGGTCATCGCTGACGTTTATGAGAACGATATTCCGATGGTGAGATTGGGGGACACCGCGGATATCAAGTTGAACGCGTACCCGGACCTTACGTTCCATGGCCGCGTCACGAACATTGGCAGAGTTCTCGACCCGAACATCCGTACAGCGAAGGTCCGAATCGCCCTGAGCAATCCGGGGCTGATGCGAGCCGGAATGTTTGTTACGGCGACTTTCTACGGCCAGCACGGACGAACCTACGCGACGGTGCCGACAGGCGCAGTGCTGCATCTGCACGATCGTGATTGGGTCTTCGTACCCATCTCAAATGGCAGGTTCCGCAGAACGGAAGTAACCGGCGGCAAGATCATCGACGCAACTCAGGACCTGCTTTCGGGCCTTTCACCTGGACAGAAAGTTGTCGCGAACGCTCTGGCGCTGAATACAGAGAACGAGCAGTAGGGCTGAAATCTTTATCGGGTCCTTAGGATGATTCGCGCGTTTGTTGATTACTCGCTCCGCAACAAGTTACTTGTCCTCGCAGTGGGAATCTTGCTGCTTGCCTGGGGCGCTATTTCCTTCAAGAATCTGCCTATTGAGGCCTATCCTGACGTCGCGAATAACTACGTTCAAGTAATCACTCAATGGCCAGGCCGTGCCGGGGAGGAAGTGGAGCAGCAGGTAACCATTCCTATAGAGGTGCAGATGGCAGGGATCCCGCATCTCGCGAACGTGCGGTCCATTTCTGAATTCGGGTTGTCAGTCGTGACGATGAACTTCAACGATGATTCGAATAACGATTGGAACCGGCAGAAAGTGCTCGAGCGCTTGTCCGCAGTCACCTTGCCGAACAACCTTCAGCCGGCAATCGGGCCCGATTACAGTCCGGTCGGGCAGTTGTACTGGTATACCCTTACAAGCACCAATCCCCAGTACGACCTCATGGAGCTCAAATCTCTCCAGGATTGGGTTATCGCCAAGCAGTTGAAGTCCGTACCTGACGTGATCGATGTTTCCAGCTTCGGCGGCCTTACCCGCGAATATCAAGTGCAAGTGAGTCCCGATAGGCTCATTTCCTACGGACTCGGGTTGCCCGCTGTTGAGCAGGCTCTCACCAACAACAACACGAACTCGGGAGGCAGCTTCATTCAGGAAGGTTCGCAGCAAATCAATGTGCGGCAGGTGGGTCTCTTCCGCGACATACACAGCATCGGCGAAACGCTTCTAAAGAATTCAAACGGAACCGCGATCCACGTAAGAGACTTGGGTCTTGTTACTCAAGGGCCAAAGATCCGCTTGGGACAAATCGGTAAGGCGGTTCACCCGAAGGACGGTCTCATTTTAGACAACCCCGACACTATTGAAGGCATCGTCTTGCTGCGAAAGGGTGCGAACGGCGACGCTATGTTAGCGGCGCTTCACGAGAAAGTCACGGACCTGAACGATCGCTTTCTTCCGCCCGGCGTTAAAATCGTGCCATTTCTCGATCGCAGCGACCTGGTCCACTTCACCACTCATACGGTGATTCACAACCTCACGGAAGGCATCTTTTTGGTCTCCGTGATTCTCTTTCTTTTCCTGGGTAATGTGCGTTCGGCGCTGATAGTCGTGTTAACCATCCCGTTCGCACTGCTGTTTGCGTCGATTTGTCTCGATATAAGCAACGTTCCCGCAAATCTCTTATCGCTTGGCGCTTTGGATTTCGGCATGGTCGTGGACGGATCGGTCGTTGTCGTGGAGAACGTTCTTCGGCATATCAGCAGCCACAGGCACGGCGAGCGAACGGTAATGGAACTGATCCGCGAAGCCGTTCATGAAGTACAACGGCCGGTATTCTTCGCGCGCGCCATTATCATCACGGCCTACCTGCCCATCTTCACTCTCCAACATGTCGAAGGCCGGCTTTTCCGGCCCATGGCGTTGACTGTCGCTTTCGCGTTGATCGGCGCCCTTCTGTTCTCACTCTCGATATTGCCGGTATTGGCGCTTCTTCTTTTCGGACCCAGAACAAAAGAATGGCGCAACCCGGTTCTCAATGCAATTATCAGCGGATATCGCCGGTCACTCGAATGGTCGATGAAGTCTGGCAGTCGCCGATTGATCGTTTTAGGCGCCGCTCTCGGATTGTTGGTCATCGCAGGATCGCTCATGATAAGCGGTGCCATAGGCTCCGAGTTTCTCCCGCATCTTGACGAAGGCGCGATCTGGGCGCGCGGCACATTGGCTCCGAGTACCGGCCCGGGAGAAGGCGAGCGCGTTATGAGACACGCGCGTCTTCTCTTTGCCAGCTTTCCCGAAGTGACCCAGGTAGTCAGTCAGGTGGGCCGTCCAGACGACGGAACAGACTCCTCCCTCTTTTCCAATACCGAGTATTTCGTCGACCTCAAGCCGAAGGCGCAGTGGCGTCCGGTCTTCCATCAGGATAAAGAAGAGCTGATTCGCGCGATGAATCGCGAGGTGACGAAGATACCTGGCGTGCTCTGGAACTTTTCACAGCCAATCGCCGACAACATGGAAGAAGCCGTTAGCGGCGTAAAGGGTGAACTGGCCATCAAAGTTTTCGGCACAGATTTACCGGAACTCGAAGGCAAAGGGGGCGAAATCGTTAAGGTGATGCAGGGCATTCGCGGCGTGCAGGACCTGGGCCTCTTTCGCGTGATCGGACAGCCTAACCTGAATATCGTTGTGGATCGCGCAAAGGCAGAGCGGTTCGGTTTGAACGTCTCCGACATCCAAGACGCAATCGAGACGGCCGTCGGTGGAAAGGCGCAAGGGCAAGTGCTGCGGGGCGAGCAACGTTACGATCTGATGGTCCGCTACCAGTCGCAATTTCGCGATGCGGCAAGCGCGATTCGCGATATCCGCCTTTTAGCCCCGTCGGGTGAGCGTGTCGCCTTAGCTCAGGTGTGCGACATCGGAATGCGCGATGGCGCCTCACAGATTTACCGTGAGAACAATTCTCGCTACGTTGCGATCAAGTACAGCGTTCGCGGACGCGATTTGGGCAGTACAGTCGAAGAAGCCATCCGCCGCGTAAACGAAAGGGTGAAGCTGCCGCCCGGCTATTACCTCGAATGGGCTGGCGAATACGCGAGCGCCAAACGTGCGAACGCGCGCTTGGCCATCATCGTGCCGGTCACGGTTGCAGTGATTTTCTTTCTTCTGTATTCCATGTTCGGCTCCTTCAAATGGGCGGGCCTGGCCATGGTAAGCGTTGCGCTCTCTCCCATTGGCGCGCTTTTTGCGTTGTACTTCACAGGGACGCATTTCAGTGTTTCTTCCGGAATAGGAACGCTCGCTCTTTTCGGCGTGGCGGTTGAAACCGGCGTCATCATGATCGAATACATCAATCAGCTTCGCGCGCGCGGTTATGGGATTCAAGAAGCAGCAGTGGAAGGCGCAGTCTTACGATTGCGCCCCATTATGATGACCATGCTGGTGGCCACGCTTGGCCTGCTGCCTGCGGCAATATCGACGGGCATTGGCTCCGATTCCCAAAAGCCATTCGCAATTGTGATCGTTGGAGGCCTGAGTGCAACGCTATTGCTGAGCGTCTATGTACTGCCGACAATCTATACATGGATTGCAGGCGACCATGACGTTTTACCGCCTTATGAGCCCGATCTGGCCGAACCTCGTTGACCCAGACCTACGAGCCGCCAAAGATCCGGTGAAAAAACTCTTTCCAGTGCCACTGCCGTTCCTGGCACTCAGGCGCTGGAGCGAACCCCATTATGTGCGTGCCCCGCTGGACCATTAGGGATTGCAATTCCGCTCCTTTAGCCGCTACGTTTACGGTCACAAAACTCTTACAGCCGTCAACGGATGCAATCTTCCAAGGTGACGATACGTTCGGACCCCAATCCTCCATGAACCTGTTGTAATCGTAGTCGCGGCACGGGTGCTCCGCCGTACACCCCCAATCGCGGTATGCAACCTCATATTGGTGCGCGTTTACTTCGGAGAGAAACCGCTTAATTTTCTGCTTCTCGGGATAGTTCCGGAAAAAGAAATAGGCGGCGATCGCTACAACTAAAACGGCCGCACAAATAATGACGACAGTCTTGATGATGCGGATGCGCCGCTCGTCGCCTGCTCCGTAATGCTGCAAATAGCTGCCCATGCTTTTCCTTACTAGACTCCAAGCGGAGCCCGAAGCGAAGCGGCGGGTTGCCTCCGGCTCGTCTACCTAGCAGGATACGCCTTGTCGTACGCCACAGTCGCATCCGCGGTGATATCGAGTGCGGGTTTGAAATAGAGCGTGTTCGTGATGTCGATAACAATATCGATGCCTCGCGCCTCAGCCAACTTCCTGACCACGTCAGTCATCTGCCGTCCTGCGCGTCCAAGAATATCTTGCCTCTCGTTATTCACATCAGCCTGCAAGTCTTCGCTGAGACGTTGCGCTTCCTTTTGCTTGTGAGTGCCGTCTGCCCTGAGTTGGGCTGCCCGGTCAGGGCTCACGTTAGGCGCGCTCAGTTGTTGCTGGATGTTCTGGAGATCGCGCTGAAGACTATCGATGGCTTGCTGCCTGGGCCTGTACTTAGCCTCGAGCGCAGCCTGCGCTTTCTTGATTTCCTGAGTATCCGCGACCGATTTTTGAGCGTTGATAATCGCAACTCTCGAAGGAGCGATTGCTTGTGCCTGACCGTGCGATGCCGCAATCACGGCAATCGAAGCAATGAGCGCAGCGCTCCTAAATTTCAAAAACATTATTCTTGTCGACTCCTGTTCCTGATTGTGCCGATACTCAGGCTAACACGCAAATAGCCCAACTCCTATCAGATCTGAATCCTGCCTTGCGCATCAATAACCAATGCGCGATTGCGCCATTGAACCTCACGGCTGAAGTATGAGACCACCCACACCGCAAATGCGTAAACATCCCAAAACGGCGTCAACCAACACGCCACGAGAGCAACTCTGCTACGGAGCACAAACCAGCCGGTGATCAAAGCTGAGGCGATTCGCGTCGCGAGTAGAACGGCGAGCGGCCACCATGCTCCGCAACCAGCGGCAATGAGCGCCCACACCCCCGCATGGGTAATCGGCAGCCCCGCGTATCCGCGCCCTTTAGAAGTGCGTATCGTTCTAGCCCAACGGAGCTGATGACGCCAAACTCCGCGCCACGTCGATTCATTTACGGAGGTCTCAACAGCGTAAGTCGAGAGATAGACTTTCTTCTCAAGACCCGTGATTCGCTTCGCCAACTGATAGTCATCGGCAAGATAATCCGCTAGGGCAGCAAAACCACCCACGCGCTCTAAGTCGGCGGCCTGAAACGCGAGGGTCGAACCAAGTCCAAACTCTCGCACCCCCATCAGCGGCGCGACCAGCGTGCTCGGCATGAAATCCGTCGCGATGCCCAGTGCTTCCCAACTTCCGGCGGCGCTGTGCGCTCCTGCCCGATAGAGGCATGTTACAAGGCCGATATCCCCCGCGAGCGAACTCGCCACCTTTGAGAGGTACGTGGGAGTCACCTTGATATCGCTGTCATTGATCACCCAAATCGGATAGCGCGCATGTCGACCCAGTTCCATCAGCACGCCGACTTTTCCATTCGCCGCCGGCCCTGCGCCGACGATCAAGCGAATCGGCCACTCTGGAAAATCCCGTATTAATCTCCGCACTTCGGCGGCAGCAGGATCGTCTTCATGCCGCACTCCGAACAACACTTCGAATGTAGGGTAGTCCTGTTCTACTTGCGAGACAAATGCTTTGTAAGTATTGGGATCAAGCCCGCGAAGGGGCTTCAAAACCGAAATGCCCGGGCTGAATGCTTCGTTAGGAAGCGTTAGCTCTGAGTACCGCTTCCACAGATGCCGTAGCCCCGCAAACATCGCGAGGCACTGATAGCCTATGGCCGGTAAGAACGCAACCCAGATCAATCACCCGCACTCAGAACTGCGGAGTGTTGCTTCTCTTTCCGAACGAACTGCTTGCGCTTGGATCGCAACGACAAATATTCGCGCGCTTCTTTATAGAGGCGCCGCCGCTCGGCATTGTTGAACATGGCCTTTCTCACAAGTCGCAACGCAACCTTCGGCCGGAAATAGAACTCGCCATAAAACCGTTCAACCCAATCCACCAGCTCGCCTCGATCGAGCCCCGGATACGCGTAATTCGGGAGCTGGTGCCCGGCTTCATCGGCCATCTTTTGCTCCAGATTGATCAGGCCGTTCGTCGTGATGTGCTCGTAAAACTCTGTACCTGGATAGGCGTGCCCAATCGAGACCTGAATGGTTTCGACATCCAGTTCCTTAGCGAAATCAATGCTCTTTCGGATTGTCTCGCGCGTTTCTCCGGGCAGGCCCACGATGAAATCACCATGTATCGTTAGCCCCAGCTTTTTGCAATTTGCCGTGAACCGCCGAGCCATGTCGATCGTCGCGCCCTTTTTTATGTTCTTCAGAATCTGCTGATCGCCCGATTCGTAGCCCACGATCAGCAACCGGCAACCGGCCTCTTTCATGGCCTTCAGCGTATCGTAATCAGTAGTCACGCGCGAAGTGCAGCTCCAAGTGAACTTCAGCGGCTTCAGTTTCCCGCAAAGCTCCACCGTCCGGGCCTTCTGATAATTGAACGTATCGTCATCGAAGAAGATCTCTTTAAGTCCGGGGAAATTCTCAAGCGCCCAGCGGCATTCATTCACGATGTCATCTGACGACCGTAGCCGCCACCGATGCCCTGAATGCGTCTGAGGCCAAAGGCAGAACGTGCATTGCGCCGGACACCCGCGAGTCGTGTAGAACGAAATGTACGGATTCAGCAGGAACGGAACGTTGTATCGGCGAAAATCCAAATCGCGCTTATAAACCTTGGTCACCCAAGGCAGCTCGTCCAGGTTCTCGATTACTCCTCGCTCGGGGTTATGCTGGAATCCGCCATTCTTCCGAAACACCACGCTCGGAATCTCCTCGAGCGGTTTGCCCATCGCGTAATCGCGTATCTGATAATCGAATTCGCGCTTTACTACAAAATCGATGGCGCTTGAGGCACTCAAGCTCTTCTCGGGCTCTACAGTGACGGGAGGTCCAACGAAGGCGACCTTAAGCTTCGGGTTGGTGTCCTTCATCATCTCCGCGATTCTTACATCCACATCGAACCCTGGCGTCGAAGTAAACAGCACCAACAGCTCGAAGTCATTTACCATCGCCACTGTCTGGTCGATCGAGATCTTGTGAGGAGGCGCGTCCACGACCTTGCTGTCGGGAAGCATACCGGCCGGATAGCATAGCCAAACCGGATACCAGTACGATTCAATCTCTCGGGCTGCGGGCCAGCGCGAACCTGCGCCGCCATCAAACCCCTCAAAAGAAGGAGGGTTCAGAAAAAGCGTTCTCATGGACTCCCTTGGCGTTAATCCCTTAGCGTAATTGTTTCGCGGCCCGCACTCAATCCTCGAAGCGGTGATTGGCGAGGGACCAGACCCATATGGTTTTATTGTGGCATTGAGCGGAACGCCGAACCTACTTAGCAACCCTCGCTTGCACCGTAGACTCTGCTTCCTTGGCCTCAGGGCCGGGATTATTCGAGAAATTCGAGTAGGTTATCGTGATTTCTACTTTCCCGATAATGCGAGTATCGATTGTGCTGGTCATATAGCGCGGAATCGACGTGCCATTCTCGATTGTGAAGCCTCGGTCGAATACTACTCGTTTGAAAAAAACGCTGGGGTTCTTCACAAACCGGCCCTTTTCAAACACCGGCAAATACGTCGCCGCATCGAGCCAAATCTCACCCTTGAATAAGCCCACCCGCTTCGTGCGCGGCGAAAGTTGAAATAAGTAAGCTGGTTTACCTTCCCACGAGTATTCGCCCTTAAATTTGAACTTGTAATTCGTGGGCGTGATTCCAAGCGTGTTATTGCCTTGACCTTGCTGTTCCGCTTGCAGGTAACGCGCAATTACTTGGCTTTTCACGGTGCTGTTGCCCTGAAACCCGAGGACGTGATACGTAATCTGCCCCATGTTGGATATCCTTCGTAGTGCGCGTAGCCGCCCCTCTTCTTTGAGCTTCGGCACCGATGCCTCAATATCGACTTGCATCGAGACATCCCGCGAAGCATCGCCGTGGTTCTGTGTCGCCTGCACATACTTGCTGATAATGACTGCTGAAGCTGCTTTGCTGTCGTTCTTGGGATTGTCGTCCGGCGCGCCGAGCCCCAATAAGGGAAGCATCAGACCTGCAGCAAGAACACCTACAATTTTCTGTCTTATGTGGTCCGTATCCATGTCCTCCGCCCCGGCGCGGTGACAAGTCTAGACGTGCAACACCGCCAGTGTAACAAGTCGGACTTGCGTCCTCTGCGCTACTGTTTGGTTAGATGGCAGGGCCTGTTTCGAAGTTTTGCCTCATTCTTTCCTGCGGAGCTCTGTTGCAGAGCTCAATCCCAGTGCGTGCGGCCGACCAAGCCAGCACCAGTGGCGACCCCGAAAGCTTCCGGATCGAAGTGACCGGATCGGCCTGGCTGGTAAATTCGGGCGGGACCATTCAGGCCGGCGGTGCGGTTCCATCTTTCTTTTCCACTGGAACCTCAATCGATCTGGTCAGCGACCTCGGCGTCAAACAACGGCAGCCCACCTTCTATGGCCGGCTGGTGATCAAGCCCGGCAGGAAGCACCGCATTTTACTTGAAGGCACGCCGGTCCGCCTAGATGGAATGAACACGCTGAACCGGACCGTCATCTATCACGGACAGACATTCAACGTCGGTGAGACGCTCACTTCCTCAGCTGACGTGAACTACTTCTTCGGCGGATATCAATATGATGTCATCAGCCGGCCAGCCGGACATCTCGGGTTTTCCGTCGGAGGCGCGTATCTGAACGCGACCGGAACCATCAACGGCGTCCAGAGCGGCCTGTCTGCAACCAAATCGGAAACACTTGGCCTACCGCTCGCCGGCGCGGAAGGCCGCGTATTTGTAATCCCCGGCCGCAAGCTGCTCGAAATCGATGGGGGAGTCCGCGGAATGGCGTATGGCGCTTACGGCCACTATGTCGAGGGAACCGTTAACGGTGGCATTGGTTTCGGCCCCCTCACAGTTCAAGCCGGTTATCGCGCCGAGAGCGTGGATCTTCATTCGACGAGCAACGGCGGAAATGGCGTGGACGTGCATCTGCGCGGGCCAATTTTCTCGGTTCAGGGGAGGTGGTAGAAGCGCCGCGCTACTTCAACCCTCTGCGGATCGCGCGGAAACAAACGCTGGCGATTTCACAATCGACCGGATTTCATCCATCGCGCGGTCCAGTTCCTCGTCTATGGTGTAAAAGTGTGCCGCAATACGAATCCCCGCGTTCGCCCTGTAGTCAACCAGCACCTCGCGTCGTGCGAGTTCGCTCGTGACTTCCTTCGTTTGGAACTTCAACCACCACCACACCGCCGCGCCCTCGTGGATCGCGGCAGGAACGTACCGGAAAGCCCGCTTCATCCGCAAGCTCGATCAGCCGCTGAATCTGCCGTAACGATTTCGCGCGTATTGCACGGGGCATATTGTCGCCCTATCCATAGCCGACCATGAGACTATGCGCAACCTCTTCGGAGTGAGCACATCAGCTCTGCTAATACTGGTGTTGACCCCGGCTATTTCGAACCGGCGCCGCGCGAAGTGACGAAACAGCATTCCATGGATGGATTTGGATGCCCGACTCGGAAGTGACCTGGCGCCTCCCCGCTGCGTCTATACTCTAGCGCTTGCCGCAGGCTGGTTGCTTGCTAATCTGGCGATTACAGCAAAGCGCTCCGTATTTCCGTATGTATGCACGCTCCACGATGTCTTCTGCCACTCCGCAGCTCTCATCCGGTCTAACTTTGCCATTCGAGCCGTTGCCCGCATTCCGTCAGAACGTGTTGGAGGAAACGCCCGACCGCGCCGCCAATAAGGGCAAGCGCATAGGAATCTTCATTGTCACGTTCAACGCCATTACAACTTTGAACAAAGTGCTCAGGCGCATCACGCCTGATGTCTGGCGCAATGTCGAGCAGGTGGTTGTCTTTGATGATGCCAGCGAAGACGCAACGTACGAACTCGCAGTGGGCATTCAGGCCATGACGAATCTTCCCAAGCTTCGCGTACTGAAAAACAAGCGGAACTTAGGGTACGGCGGAAATCAAAAGGCCGGCTATCGCTATTTCATCGAGCAGGGGTTCGATATTGTCGTGCTGTTACACGGCGATGGCCAATACGCGCCGGAACTGCTCTCGCACATGTATGCTCCCCTCGTCTCCGGCGAAGCGGACGCAGTGTTTGGCTCGCGCATGATGAAAGATTTCGGCGGCCCCTTGAAAGGCGGCATGCCTTTCTACAAGTTTCTTGGTAATAAAGTTCTCACCTCGATTGAAAATCGTGCCTTGGGGCTGAATCTCACTGAATTTCACAGCGGGTATCGCGCTTACAATCTGCATGCGTTATCGCAGATCAAGCTCGATAATCTTACCGATGATTTCCATTTCGACACAGAAATTATCATCAAGTTGCATCACCAGAATTTCCGGATTTTGGAAGTTCCGATTCCGACCTTCTACGGCGACGAGATCTGCTATGTCAATGGCCTGAAATATGCCAAAGCCATCCTTCGCGCCGTATACCGCTACTCAGCCACATCGAGAGCAGTGCGGCCCTATCCAGAGTTCGAAGAATACTTTGTCCCCTACCCGATCAAACACAGCCTCTATTCGGCACACTATTATGCCTCCAATCTGGTGGGAAAAGGCCAGCGCGTTCTCGAGCTCGGCTGCAGTTCGAGTGCGTTCGGCGCCGAATTGGTCCGCGCTGGTAACGAGGTGCTGCGAGCGAATGCAGAGAACGATTTTTGCGATCTCTTCCGCGACTCATCCCAGGAGTTCGATCGTATTCTTATGCTTGACGTTCTCGAGCATCTGCGCGATCCGGATCAGATTCTTGCCAAAGCCAAGACCCTATTAGCAACGAGGGGCAAGTTGATTGTTTCAGTTCCGAACGTTGTCAACGTGACCGTCAGGCTTATGGTCCTCTTTGGCCGCTTCCGATATAGCGAGCGCGGCATTCTTGATTGGTCACACCTGCGCTTCTTTGCCGCCAAATCGATAACGGCACTGGTCGAGGAGCAGGGATGGCGCGTTACGGGCCTCCATTATACTGTGATTCCGATCGAGCGACTCATTCCAATGCGCCCGGACAGCCGCTTGCTTCGATTCGCAAACAGCGTCCTACGTGTCCTGACAGAGCTGGCGCCCGGGCTCTTCGCTTACGAGATTGTCCTCGATGCCGATCAGGGATAAACGAGTTCCGGCTCCGTATTCTATGTTTCTGCCGTGACGTGTTGTTGTCCCGGTTCGTCAGCGTTCCGCGGCGGCATCAGCAAAAGTGGATCTGTGGGCACTACGATCCAGCAAACGATGTAGATGATCAGCCCGACTCCTGGCGGCCAAAACGCGAGACAGACCATCAGCACGCGTACCAGCGTTACGTCAAGACCCAGATAGCGCGCAATACCCGCGCATACACCCGCAATCTGCTTGTCATCGCGCGACCGGCGAAGTACACGTCCTGGCCTGCCCGTGGTCGACGATAAACTGTTCTTCCCGGTCTCCGCCCCGCATTGTGGGCAATAGCGAAAAGCATCAGAAACCTCAATGCCACAGGATCTGCAGTACATCTCTCGACCTCTCTTGAACTAACGCGCGAAAGGGGCCAGAAGTTCCCCGTTCCAGTGTACTGCGTAAACGAGTTTCATAAGTATCGCCGAATCTGGATGCGAAAACGAGTGTAGATCCATGAAACGGCCAGCAGAATCAGTCCCAACGCCACAAACGTTAGAATCCGATAAACAGTTTCCAAATTTCGAAGATCGTAGAGGAATAGCTTCAAGATACATAAGAGCAGTACCCCAAGTCCCTCTAATCGCAGAATTCGCTCCCGCAGCGCAAACCCGGTGCTCAGACATGCGAGTCCTTCGAAGCCCCAGGCCATGGTGAGCAAGCTGCCAGAAACTTCGTGGAACAAGAGGCCTGTCAATAAAAGCACTGCAACTAGAGAAAAGAATGGTCGTGCATGACGTTCTACGCCCGTTAGCGAGGCGGTATTCTTTGCTGCCAAAAATTGAGCAACAAGGAACAGAGCGACACAGATTGAACTGGCGACGATCCGCGGTGCCAAGCTCAAGGATTCCGAACTCACGAAGTTAGTTGAGAAGCAACGTAATACAACGAGCAGAGTGACGCAGTAGCTTTGAGCACGGAAGTCAATTGATCGCGTGCGTAAGCCAGCAATGAAGTATAGGATCGCCAACGCTGCCCAGCTTGGCGCCAGTGAGAGGGGATTGACCGCGAGATACGTCACACGCAACGCAAGGACGGCGGCCAGCCAGCTATAAACCCTCGGCACGGTTTGCTCTTCCGCCGCAGGCGAACGCTCCAGACGGTTAGAAAGATAGTAGAGAGCCATAAGGATCACCAGAGGGATCATCAGATGGCGGAGGAGATCCGTTCGCGCAATCTCAAAAAGATTGATCCCGAGAAGGCGGCTGTAAGCCGCTAGGAATGCGGCATTTCCGATCCAACGGAATGAAGGCACCTCCAAGGCAAAACCGACCTGAATCCAGGTGAGTGCTAGGGCTGTCCAGGCGAGGCAAGTAGGCCAGCCGGGCAGCACCATCCAGAGCGTCACGGCTGCGAAGAGCGAGCCTATAGCGGCAAAGAAGTCACGAACTCGCGCGCGCTCTTCTGAGTCGATTGTGTCAGCCGGCGTAAGTAGAATCCGGGCGGTAAACAACCAACACTCGATCGCTACGACCGCGCAGGAACCCCAGATAGATGCAGACGGGTGTGGGCCGAAGTGCCCCATGAGCAGAGCTGCCATCACACCGCTAAGCGCGGCCAAATACGCTTGTATTCGAAACTCAATAAGCGCTTTTCGGACTCCTACCTCAAACAGAATCAGCGCGAATGCGAGCAAGCAAATTCCTGTAAGGTGCTGGTTCGTCTCGGAGGCAATGATCACAGCGAATAGAGTGCTTGCAGCAAACGAAAATGGCCAATTTGGTCGCCATAGGATTCGATTCAGATAGAACAGAAAGACGCTAAAGAGTGCAGGTGGTGTCCAGCGATGAAGAGATAGGCTCAAAACGGACGTTCTCAACCCAGAGTCACCTCTCGACAAGAGTTTGCCTAAAGAGACCACGAACCCGAATCCGCCGAGGCCGCGAAGAAATTGCGAGCGGAAACGTACACCGGCCAAATAGATGATCTCGGCTTCACAGGCAAGAAATACCGTCGCCCAGAGACCGGGAACACGGCCGAGAATGGCAAGGCCAGCAAGCACGGACGAGATTGTCAGGGGCGCTTCGTAACTTCCCGCGCGAACACGGCTCAGCGGATCCCTATTGCTGATATCGGCACTCTCCAGAGGCAGCGGAAAGCGCAGAACCGCGCTAAGCAGAAACAGTGCGGACGAGAGCGCTGCCATCCGCCACATATCTAGTTCCGCGTGAACCGACCAAGCCCTATACGACAGGCCAAGAAAAGCGATCGTATTCAGCGGAAATATCCAGGTCATACCAAAGCCCGCCGATTTCCGTCGAGCGCGCAGGATATCGAAGCTTTCGAACAGAGCCCAATAGATGATGAACAGAGTCTCGGTGACGTAGAGCGGCGCATTCGAATTGGCGCGGGATATACACGTTCCATAAGTAGCGATGAGACCGAATAGCGCCATGGCATGCCAGCGGAAACGCCATGCGAAGTAAAGTAGGGAAGCCGCTAGAGGTATTAGGCTCGCTGTTGCGAATGGGGTTGACGGGGTGACAGCGAGGGCACCGAAGGCCGTGAAATATGCTACTGATGTGATTGCCTGAACCCGGTAGCGCAACGAGTGAGCAATCATCGCTGCTGCAACGGCGAGCAACACGACGGAACCGGCAAAAGGGCTTTCGATCACGCGAGCGGCAGGCAACGCGTATATCGAGTATGAAGTGATGTAAGCTGCGGCCCATCCAGCACCGATCAGTCCTGCCGAAAAGATCCGATATCCCTGACGACGTTCCACGAGCACGCCTGTTCCGAGGAGTGCCAGGCTGATGAGTGCCGAGATAGAAGCTCTTCCAGCAGCGCTCATTCGAGTGAATGAATATCCGAGGAAAAGCGCTATTCCGATTACCAGCACCAAAGCGCCGATTTTGTTAAGAATGTTTCCCGCAACTAAGCCCTCCCATTCTTCGTTTCCGGCAGACTGTCGAAGACGCCCAAGCCAGGTTGGTCTTGGCGGCGGAGATGACACGGGGAACGGTGTGGGTGGTGCAACCCTGGGTTGCTGTATCTGCGGCACTTCGATGAGGGATCCCTCAGCGCTCGGCACGGCCGAGACTTCGATCGGCCGCTCTTCAGGCGACTCCTTAACGCTCTGCTGTGATGAGGGCTGTTCAGGCTTTGTGTTCTTCACCGGGCTAACATTAGCGCCCTGATCAAATGCGCGTTCGAGTTGAAACACACGCTTCGTCAGTTCACGAACTCGGATCTCTAGATCAGGATTCGCGCGCCACTCAGTCCGGCTGAGCTGCGATTCTAGTGCAGCAATCCGATTCCGCAGCGCCCACCAAACCATCAGCACGATTACCAAGAGAACAAATAGTAGAAAGCCCATTTGAAAATCTCCTTTGCAACGCGTTACGACGATTGTTAGCTTGCTTAACGGCGAGTTAGGAAATAACTGTGTTTGCGGGCTGAGCGGCGTGCTCCGGGGCCATTCGCTCGATAACGAGTGCCCGCGCTTTCGCCAGGTCAACCTTTCCGCTGCCCAGCGTTGGAATGGTTTCTACCAGATAAAAATTTTCGCGTTTCGGAATCCACAGCGGAGGAAGACCCGCCACGTTGAGATGCTCCACCATTTCTGCGGGCGTGAACTCGGGCGCAGTGTAGAGTACCGCAAGCCGCTCTCCACGACGCTCGTCAGGAACGCCAGTCACGAAACATGGTGCGTTTTTGAGAAGATCGCCTAGTGCATCTTCGATTTTCAGGTGCGGCACCATCTCGCCGCCGATCTTACTGAAGCGTGCAAGCCGGTCCGTAATGTACAGGAAACCGTCCTCATCCACGTAGCCGATATCGCCGGTTACATAGTAGCCGTCGTGGAAGACCTGCACTGTCTTCTCGGGCGCGCCATAATAACCCACCATACGGCTGGGCCCGTTCACCAGTAGCATCCCCTGTTCACCCGCAGCCAATGGGTCAAATGTTTGGAGGTCCACCACACGCACTGAAACCCCCGGAAGGGGCCGCCCCACACTTCCGCGCCGCATTCCTTCCTGGACAATTTCCCCGTCCACGATATCGGGCGTGTTGACTGCCACTCCAGGACCTACTTCGGTACAGCCATAACCAGCGAGCGGAGTGATTCCAAACTTATTGCGGAACTCTTCGGCCAGAGATTCCCGAAGCTTTTCCGCGCCGACCAGAACGTATTTCAGAGAGGAAAACTGCTCGCGCGTGCATTTTCGCGCATATTGCAAGCAAAACGTCGGCGTAGAAACCAGGAACGTGGGTCGATGTGTCTCAGTAAGCTCACCGATTGTCTTCGCATCTGTTGGATTCACGTGGAAAACGGCTCGGAACTGTTGAATTATTGGGAACCACAGAGCAAAGGTATAGCCAAAGGAGTGGAATAGGGGTAGCACTCCCAGCATGCAGTCGGTCTGATTCAGTGGAAAGATGTTTAGGACTGCATCGATGTTTGAGACCAGGTTCCAGTGCGATAATTCCACGCCTTTCGGAACGCCGGTGCTTCCGCTCGAAAACACGATACACGCGATGTCGTCCGGGCTAAGCTGGCCGAGAATCGATCGCGCCGAAGCGAAGCGGGCGGTGATGAAAGCACGAATCTTAGCGCCTCGGGTAAATCGAGGAAACAGACTTTCGAGGTAGACCATCTCCTGCCAGTTGCTCATCCCAATCTTTTCGACAAAAACTCGAGACGTAATGATAGTTCGGATCTCGCACTGCTCAATCGCAGAGCGCAGGTTCTCCTCACCCGCCGTGAAATTCAGATTGACAGCAGTTCTTCCCGCGAGGGTAACCCCGAAGTTGGCAATTGCCCCGCCGACTGATGTAGGAAGCAGCAGCCCGATGTTCTGTTCTTCCTTATGCTCATGATTCAGCCAATTACGGATCAGCACCGCTCCCGTAAGCATCTCGCCGAATTTCAGCTGCTTTTTAGTTGAGTCCGAAACTGCAGGGCGAGACCAGTTGCGCCGCGCCGCCGAAATCAGACGATGACCAAGGGTCGACTTGGGCGTCTTTCGCACAGCCATCGCTTGGCTGCCGAGTTCGATCACGCGCTGCCGAATTTCAGTCGCGGAAATAGGGCCAGAAATTGGTTCACCAATTGAAATCGTGATTTGCCGTCGCCAGCTGCTTAACCAATTCGAGAAGCTCCTAGGCCCACTCGCGCTCAGCGGGTGTGCTGCCAGACCGTCTAGATAAACAGGGATTATTGGGGTTTCCGGAGAGCATTCAATGACTCTTTCGACGCCCCGTTGAAACGCCTGCACGTGTCCAGTTCGCGTGAGAGCGCCCTCTGGGAAAAGGCCCACGAGTTCTCCACGTTTCAGCTCGTCGCAAGCTTCGCGCAGCGCACGCAAAGTTTGCTTCGGGGACGCCGGATAAATCGGAATCGCGCGAAACAGTTTCAGGAAAGGATTCAGGAGCTTAATCTCGAAATACGGCTTCCACATCAGGAAGCGGACGAAGCGATGTGTGCAGCAGCCGAGTAAAAGGGCGTCAACATACGAAACGTGATTTGAAATCAGCAGTGCGCCGCCGCTAGTCGGAATCTTCCCCGCTCCAATTACGCGAATCCGGAACCAAATCCTTATTAGGCCCAGTATGAGGAATCGCAGTGAATTGGCCTGCAAGATGGAAACGACATAGAACGTCGCAAGCAGAGTTGCTATTCCAAGGGCGCCGAGGATGTAATGTGCAGGCCAATGGAATCGATCATGAAGCAGCCAAAGCAGAGCCGATGCGAGCAACATACCCGCTGTATTCAGGAAATTGTTCGTGGCGAGCAGCCTTCCCTTTTCCTGGTTACCCGCGCGCTCCTGCAGAAATGCATTCAAAGGCACAAAATATAAGCCGCCTGAAATGCCGATCAAGATCAGCCAGCAGAGTGCCCATCCGTAGGAATGAGTAAAACTCACAAACGCCGAGAAGAGTCCGAGCAGCAGCGATCCTAAAGGAACGAGCCCAAGTTCAATGTGTTCACGTGAAAACCAGCCTGCTGCGATGCTGCCCAGGCCGATGCCAATCGCCAGCGCCATGGCCAGGTAACCGATTCTGTTCTCGCTCGCATGCAACGTTTCCTTACCCATCAGCAAAATGGCCATTTGGAACAAAGCGCCGATGAACCAGAAGTAGGAAATTCCAAAAACCGTCAGGCATAAAGCGCGATTCTCTTTCAACCGGCGAGCGCCTATCCAAACCTCATGGAACGGATTCCAATGGAACGGCTCTGACGAACCCGAAGCGGGAACTCGCGGAATGCGAAGACTGGTAAGAGTGCCGATGATCGCAATCGCGAGAAGCGTTCCGCCAAGTCTCCAGGGCTCATTGCGCCAGAGGCCAATCAAGAAAACACCGAAGCTCGTCCCAAGCACGATAGCGGCAAGGGTCGAGAACTCAACCAGCGCGTTACCAGACGTTAGCTCCGCCTCACTCATCATTTCGGGTAAAATGCCGTACTTCGCCGGACTGAAGAAGTTCGCCTGCATTGCGAGCAAAAACAGAACACCTAGCAACAGCTCGATCCGGTTCAGCAACAAGGCGCTCAGGCCCAGGCCCATAGTGACGATTTCCAGAGCTTTGGTAACTTGCAGAACTCGCGTCTTGCTAAAGCGATCCGCAATTTGACCTGCGGGTCCCGCGAACAACAGGAACGGCAAGACGAAGACCGCCAGCGATATGGAAAGATAGCGCGCGCCAAGCTGTCGGTTCGCGGCGATCTCGACCGCCAGGATCGATACCATCATCTTGTAAACGTTGTCGTTGAACGCCCCGAGGAACTGTGTCCACAGAAAGCTCTGAAACCCGCCGTTCCCGAGTAGTTGGGCGTAACGTCCGACTTTTGCTGTCGCTTGAGTGTTCATGCCTCGATCAACGCATGTCAACGACCAACATAGTTTCTCTACTGTATCCAGTACTTACGCAATACGCCACTTTAACGTGCAATCCCGTCCTGGACAATCATTGTACATAGCCGTACAATGCGTGCCATGCCTCTTCTCAGAGCACCCGATCGACAGTTCCTTCAGGCAGTCGCTAATCTGGCACACTGCAATCATTTTCTTCCGGAGCGCATCGACTTCGAAAGGGCTGCCTTGCGCGCCGAATTTGTCCCCGGCGAGACAGTCTGGAGCGTTTCGGTGGCCGACCCCAATGCTACGCGACCAAACGTTAGCCGCGTCCATCAGAAATTAGAACCCCTTCTGGATCGCGTCCGCGATGCTCTCGTGCGAGCGCGGGAGGTAAGTGTCGACGAGCTTACGCTCTACGAAGACTGTGTTCACCACTTGCTATACCAGCGGTTTTACCCCCAGTTTATTTCCGCAGGCCACAAGTGGGGATTCTACAGGCAGTTCCTTTCCGACTGGAATCACTATTTTGGCATCGAAGGCAAGCGCTTCGAAACAGCTCTCGAGCCCACGCACGTATTTGCCTGCTTCCGCCAGATCCAACGGGCATTCCACAGCATTTTTGACAACGTCATCGGTAGTTCCATGCCGGCAGCACGGCTGCGAGCGGCGATCTGGCAATCCATTTTCACGCACGACATACGCCGCTACCGGCGTATTTTGTATCGCCGCATGGGTGATTTCGCAACGCTTATTACAGGGCCGTCAGGGACCGGTAAGGAACTTGTGGCGCGAGCGATCGCGAGTTCGCGATATGTGCCATTCGACGCAAACAGGCTGGAATTTGCCGATGAAAATAAAGAAACGTTTCTACCCATCAACGTCGCTGCCCTCTCGCCGACACTGATCGAATCGGAACTCTTCGGCCACCGTCGCGGCGCATTCACAGGCGCAATTGAAGATCGCAAGGGATGGCTCGATACCTGCCCTCCGCTCGGTTCCGTTTTTCTCGACGAATTGGGGGAACTGGATCTCTCCCTCCAAGTCAAGCTCTTGCGGGTGATCGAGACGCGCCGATTTTCACCTGTTGGCGATACCGGGCAGCGGGAGTTTCGTGGGAAATTGATTGCCGCTACCAATCGCGTTTTGCCGGACGAGATTCATGCCAAACGTTTTCGCGAGGATCTCTATTACCGGCTCTGCGCTGATCTTATTGAAACTCCCTCACTTGCCGAGCAGATCGAAGATTCGCCAAGCGTGATTAACGAAGTTCTCCTCTACATGACCCGGCGCATTGTCGGGGATGAAGGAGAGCATTGCCTGGCGGAGATCGAGGAATGGGTCAAGAAAAATGTACCCGCGGACTACCGTTGGCCAGGGAACTATCGTGAATTTGAGCAATGCGTTAGGAATATTATTATCCGCCGATCTTACCGGCCGCTTCGGCAGTCACCAGACGCTTCTGCGAATACCTTTTTTGAAAATTTCCGTGCTGGCCGCCTCAATTCGTCGGAGGTCCTGTCTTACTACGCCGCGCTTGTCTATCGACAAAGCGGAAGCTACGAGGAGGCGGCGCGCCGCTTAAAACTCGACCGCAGGACTGTAAAGGCCAAAGTTCAAGAACGCTCGGAATGCTTCAACTAAGCTGCTTATGGTTGGTCGGTCATCCGGAACTAATCGCGCCAGTAGAGCGGTCTTCCGCGGGGTTACCCTGCGGGCGCTTTCACGCGCCCGCTATATCCGGAATGCGGCTCTTAAAAGGCGAACTTCAATCCAAACTGGATCAAACGGGGCGTATTGACAGTCGAGCTGACCACTCCGAAAGTGTCGCTGCCCTGAGACTGATTGGGCGGCCCAAACTGCGGGTGATTGAACAGGTCGAAAAATTCGGTGCGAAATTCAATACCCATCCGTTCAGAGGGACCGAAGGTTGTCCGCTTGAAGACAGCGAAGTCGAAGTTGGCTGGGCCATCCATGCGGAGTTTGGGATCCACGCGTGGCTCGGTACCGAAACCATACGCTGGAGGGGGCGTGAAACAGGCTGTGTTGAACCATTGGCTAAGCCTTTGGGTGTCACTGCCCGACGTAGCATTGTCGCATCCGGGAGTGACATCAGGCCGGAGCGTCCCGATGCCCAGATTCAAAGCGGAGAGAGCGTTGCCTTTAGCTTCTTGAATCTTTAACGGAAAACCGGTTTGCAGGGTTGTAACCCCATCGATTCCCCAACCGGAAATGATTTTATCTGCGAAGCCGGAGACACCGCTCATGTAATGCTTGCCTCTGCCGAACGGCAAATCGAGCACATAACTGATTACGAGGCGCTGTGCAACGTTTTGAGAGGAGAGCGAGCGTTCGTTGCTGAGGTTATTCCAATCCTGGGGTACGCCAACGCCACCCGTTGTGCCACCCTCCAACCAGGAGGTTGTGGTATCGGTGTTACTGATCAGCTTGGACCAAGTGTACGCGGCAAGCAATGTTCCACCGCCTGCGAAGCGCTTCGTCACTGTTGCCTGAAGCGCATTATATCTGCTGAAACAACAGCTGAGGCCGTTGAGCTGCACGGCGTTCCACTCTGGAAACGGCCGGTCCAGTTGCCCTTGAATCAGATGTCCGGGGCTCAAATTTCCAGGCAAAGGCACGCTAAACGGATAGGTTGTGACAGGCTGCGCAATGGTGACGGGCTGCCCTGCATCGAACTGTTGCTGTGCCTGGCTGATGAAGAAATCCGGGATCTGGTTTATGATCGGCTGATTGGTGTTTGGCAGATGGATGCCGTGAGAGCCGGCGTAGGCGACGTCCGCAAAAAAGCCGCCGGGCAGCTGCCGCTGGATATCGAAATTCCACTGCTGCACATATCCGGGCTGTTGCACGGTGTAACCGGTCGCCCCCAAGGGGGATTGTTGAAGGGCATATGCGGATACGTTGGGCTGCGGATTCCGGCCGGGCGGGATGACGAGGGAGGGGCCGAATGGACCGGGAGTAGTGCAGCCAAAGTTAGCCGCGCCGGGAGCGGTTAGGGTACAGTTGCTCGCGTTCAAAGTGCTCGAAGGAGTCAGCCCTTGGTTGTTGCTGGCGAAGAAAGGCGAAGTGCCGCTGTTGACAGGATCGATGTACGGATTGGTATTAAAGGAAACAAAATTTGGGATGTAGAATATGCCATACCCGCTACGAATGACCGTTTTGCTGTCAAGGGCGTAGGCAAAGCCTATTCTAGGCGCCCAATTATTTTTAAATAGCGGTAGACTGCTTCTGGTTTTATTTCGTCCGGTCTGGACCAGGAAGAGATCACCTTGACAGGGGCTGCCTGGAACACCGCTGCAGCCCGTAACGCTGGCATTCGTGGCGCTCGGATCGAAGTAAGTCAGGCGATTATATCGTTCCGAGTAAGGACCTTGCAGCTCGTAGCGAAGACCTAAGTTCAGGGTCAACTTGGTCGAGACGTGCCAGTTATCGGCAAAATACAGGGCACGGTAGGTCTCCTTCCCGGCGACTGGCTGGGAAATGACGAGATTACCGGTGGTCTGATTACCGAATGCGGCACCGGCCCCGAGGCCAAAGCCGAGCATATAGTCGGCGATATCGAGACCGCCGGTCGCGCCGGCTGCATTTCGCGCCAGGCTCTGAGTCCAAGAGCCGTTGAACGAAATGATTCCACCGCCATTATTCGTCTGAAGGTAGTTGTCGTAGGTATACTCGAGCTGACCGCCAAAAACGAATGTGTGACGCCCGTGGACTATCGTCATTTGCGGGGAAAGATTGTAGGTCGTATCGTAGTCGGCGATGGCGCTCTGACCCTGGCTGCAGCTAACGAGCGGGTCGCTGACAGCGAGGCAAGGGGTCAAGGGGTTGGCCTCAAGAGTGGGAACCGCGCCGTTGTAAGTTGCCGGAAAACCTTCGGTGGTGAAGTCGAAACCCTGGTTTTTCGGGGTGCGCAGGTAGATGAACCGGCCCAGGCTGGCGTTCAGGCTGAGCGTGGTTGTGGGAGTCATTGCGTACGTGTAGCCCAGAGCAATGCTTCGGCTGTGAGTGTCCTCGGTGCAACGGTCCTTGCAAAGGCCCGTGCCGAACGGATCTTGAGCGAGGCTAAGAAGCTTCCAGTCCGCATACCTGCCGTAGAATTGCTGCTTTTCGGTGATGTTTTGATCTACGCGAGCTACATATTGGTCGGTATTCCCACCGCCGCTGGCTGCGGTAGTGAAGTTGTTGGTCAACGCACCGTTGGTTGGTAGAGGAAATAGCCCGAGCAGGTACGTGGAGGTTGGATTAATACGGTTCGCCGGAATCATATTCCCGGCAAATGGCGTACGAGGGCAGGTAGCGTTCGCTGGGCAAGCGGGATTCACAGATAACGGATCGTAGATTGTTGGAAGCCCCGGTGCGGAGAAATCCCCAGTTCGCTCCGCAGCCGTCGGAACCGTGGTGGTGTAGACGGTGCCCATACGCAAGCGGAACCCTTCATAGCTGCCGAAGTAGAAGGTTTTATTCTTGATCGCAGCCCCTCCAATGGTTCCCCCAAACTGGTTTTGGGTGAACGGTGGCGGCTTGTTTGGCCGGCCACTCTGAAGTTCAGCGGTCTTATTAAAAAATTCATTCGAGTTGAGGACCCTGTTACGCAAGTATTCGTACAACTCGCCGTGAATCTCGTTGGTTCCCGATTTCGTGCTGATATTGATCACGCCACCGGCGAACTTGCCCCATTCGGGTCCCAAGTTGTTGTACTGGACCTTGAATTCCGAGACGGCATCCTGAGTGGGAACGATGAGCGGGAGATTAATATAGCCAGTATTGAGCGGTTGGCCATCGAGATACATCGCGCCCTCGTTCGCGAAGGAACCGCCGATCTGATAATTGGCGAAGTCGAAGGGATTCTTGCCGACTACCGTGCCAAGCGTGTTTCCCTGCGGGACGACGGAAGGTGTAATCGTCGTGAGGTTAAAAATGTTGCGGCCGTTCAGAGGGAGCTCGTTGGCCTCACGCGTCTCGACCACCGTGCCGAGGGACGAAGTCTCGGGCTGTAGCAAGGGCGTTTCGGCCGTGACCTCGACTGTCTGACTCACTTCTCCAATTTGCATGGCAGCGTCGATGTGGGCGGTCTGGTTGACCTGGACGACAACATCCGGTCGAGAGTACTTCTTGAAGCCTGGCTTTTCGATATCAACGCTGTACGCCCCGGGCAGAATGTTCGGGAACAGATACAGCCCGTCATTTCCGGTTGTCTGCGTTCGGCGTTCAGAGGTGCCGGTACTCGTTAACGTCACCTGCGCCCCGGCCATCGGGGCTCCCGAAGCATCCGTCACCGAACCGGTTACTGAGCCGTAAGTCGTTTGGGCCCGCAGCGGCGAAGTTGAAAGCACAATGCCAATTGCGAGTAAAAAGAACGACGCAAGAGACACAATGCGGAAATGCAGTTGCCTCGTGAACATAAAACCGCCTCCCTGAAGCCAGCTATTCAACAGTTAACCCTGATCACGATGATTTCTATCAAAGTAGATTGGGGATGTCAACTCAAGAAAATATCACGTGAGCAACGAGCGTACTATAAGGACCGAAGAAAATTCAACAGATCCTGCTGTTGAGATGCGGTAAGCGAGTTGAATTGAGTGATAACCGCGTTAGCCTCCGAGCCACAAGGCCCCGTTTGTGATTGGGAACCAGTCTGCCCTGATACGCAGTTACGGCCCGAGCTGAAATGAGCTTGAATGGCTTGGAGCAGATCGGCCGTGCGCCCATCATGAAGGAAGAATAGCCGCTGACCCACACCCCACAGAGGAGCGGTGCGAAATTCGTCTACAGTCGCGGCCCCCTGGACAATGCCGTCCGCCAGGTTGGTACCGATATGATGAAGCGCAAAGTCCGAGTATGGATGATAACTGACATTATTTAATGAGGCCACGCGCGATGGGGCAGTAGTTAGGGTCGGGGTGTGGCAGGCCGCACATCCGACGCTTCCAAAGAGTGTTTGGCCACGCAGCTCTGAGGCCGAAGCTGTCGTGGGAGTGGGCGGAGCGGATAACCGGGCAAACCCGGCGAAATTAACGATATCAGAAGACATCGCGGATGCGGTGCCGGTGGTGCCGCCGTCACTAGAATTGGTCATATTTGTCCCATCTTCTGGGGTTCCGTTAAAAACGCAGCCAGGTACGGCGGAGCGCTCGCTTGGAAAGACCTCATTGGATACGCCCTGCTCGACGTTATAGGCTTCGCCCGAAAAGACCATCAACGATTTGTTTTGAGCCTTCCAACCGAAGCGAGTTATCGTGCCATCATTGCCGCTCATGTTGAATTGTCCGCCGATGCCCAACCTGGCTTTCATAGACTGGTTCGCGGCCAAGTTTGCGAGTAGAGCCGCATCGGATGTATTCTCAACCAGCCCGAGACCGAAGAGAGGGGTCGGAATCCGCAATATCACATTATTGTTTGCGAGCTGCTGTTGGAAATCCGGTTGCGCGAGATTGCAGCCGGTCGCATCGCTGCGGCCCGTAATCGTGTATAAGCCATGAACACCGCCATCGAGCGCGGCCCCCAGTGAATTCGAAACCCGAACGAAGCGAGCTTCACGGACAGGGCCGTCCACAGTGATGAAAGAAGGAACGATATTTGTCGCACCGTCGAGTGTTGCGAGTGCGACTTGGGGATTTGGAACCGAATTCTGCGGACTTGTCAAACCAGGGCTGCTACCTCCGACGGCAGGCTGTGCGTGACACATAGCACAACTATTGCCGTTGAAGGTGGGCCCTAGACCACTGCCGGCCTCTATTGTGCCGGATACTGAATCGATTTCGCCAAAGCGGCTGAGAGCCTGAGTAAAGAATGCCTGGTCTTCATTACTCAGTCCGGAATAGCCATTGCCGGCTCCCGGCGGCCCAGTGCGCGGGCCGGAATCCTTCTGTGGGAGGCAAGAAACTGCTGCTATCAGTGCTGTAGCTAGAACACGCACCGCCCGATTCCGTCTGTGAAAACGCAAAGTGCTTGTAGCATTAATCAGTTGCATGGACACACTCCTCGCTTCTGCGCTGCGAATGGTTCTAAGCGCGACCTCTTAGGTTCTGAAAACCGTAAGCCGGACACGAGCCACGCTGTTATCGGCGCGAGCGTCCACTTGCGAGCGGTTACTGGCGGGAAGAAGCTAATGTAATCCGGCTCACACGGTTCTAATGCTTTTATGGTAGGTTACCTGCTTTCGTAGGAGGAGGCAAGTATCTAAGTAAGCTCTCGGTACCAGAAAACCTGAAAACTGGGGCTGGAACGCCGCAAAATGTTGATAAGGCGCGTTGATCGGCGACCTCAAGGGTGGCTCGAGAATCGTGGACCAGAACTGGAAAGGATGAATTCGGACGATGGAGGACAATAACCGGCGAGAATTTCTTCGGAGGGCGACCAAGCTGGCTTCTTCAAGTGCTATGGCCTTCAGCGCCGCCTCCTACGCCCGGGTGTTGGGCGCGAACGAGCGGGCCAACCTCGGCGTGATTGGAACGGGTGATCGCGGCAGGTCCGTGATGGGGAATTTCCTCAACAATGGCGCGATTCGGGTCAGCTCGGTATGCGACATTTACGGCGCGCATCTCGATAAAGCCAAGGAGAAAGTTCCGGATGCGGAGGCCTTCACCGATTACCGAGAGCTGCTGGCAGGACCGAGTTTGGATTCGGTGTATATCGCCGTTCCGGATCATTGGCACACGATTATCGCGATTGATGCGCTGAAGGGCGGGAAGGATGTGTATGTCGAGAAGCCGCTGACGCGCCTTATAGAAGAGGGCATGCCGGTTGTGAAGGCCACGAGAGAGAACAACCGCGTGTGCCAGGTCGGCATGCAACAGCGTTCCGGAACACACTACTTGCAAGCGAAGGAGAAGTACTTCGATTCCGGAAAGATCGGCGCCGTCACGCTAGCTCGGACATGGTGGTACGGGAATGCGTGGCATCTCCGCAAAGCGCCAGAGTATCTTCAAACCAAGCCGAAGGACCTGGACTGGGATCGGTTTCTCGGGCCAGTTACCTGGCGGGATTACGATCCGCAGCAATATTACAACTGGCGCGCCTATCTGGCCTACGGCGGCGGGCAGGTGACGGACCTGTTTACGCATTGGATCGACGTCGTTCATATGTTTACCGGGAGAGACATTCCCTATTCTGCTACGGGCGTCGGAGGTGTTTATTACTATAAGGACGGCCGGACGGCGCCCGATACGATCAATGTTCAACTACAGTATCCGGGGCCTTCCGAGTTCACTGCGACTTTCGAAGCCACTTTGGTGCCAAGCATTAAAGGCGAAGCGATTGAGATCTGCGGGACGGAGGGTAGGCTGTGGATCGACCGCTCGCGGTATGAATATTACACAGTGGGCGCTAAGGAGCCGATCGAAGTCGTTCAGGCGAGGAAATTGCCAGACACGCACGACGCTCTCACGCAAGAGCACGTAAACAATTTCGTGGAGTGTTTGAAAACACGGAATCGCCCCAACGGCGACGTACTGGTCGGACACCGGTCGGCGCAAGCCTCGCATCTGGGGAATATTTCCTATGAACAGAAGCGCAGGATCGACTTCGATACGGAACGGGAACAGATTCTGCCTCTGTAAACGCGAACAGCAGCGCGGTCGAAGGTCGAGGAAAAATCATTGAACGATTTCCAAATTGACGGGATAGTTCCGATCATTCCCACACCGTTTTTTGCCGACGGCAGGCCAGATTGGGAGAGCTTGCAGGGGCTAATCGATTTCGCCCATGCAGGGGGCGCGTGCGCCATTTGCCTGCCCGCGTATGCGAGTGAATTTTACAAACTGAGCGAGCACGAGCGCAGTGAAGCAATCGCGCGGGCTGTGGAGTATGCGGACGGCAGGATTCCAGTAATTGCCCAAGCGAATTTTGCAGCTCCGAATCTGGTGATCGATGCGGCCTCGGCGGCAAGGAAAAACGGCGCTACTGCGGTGTGTTCGGCTGTCCCGCGGCTGATGCCACTGAGCGAAAGGGATCTCTTGCGTTTTTTCACGCGGATTTTGGAGCGGGTTGAGTTTCCATTCGTCATTCAAGACTTTAATCCGGGTGGCGCCGGCGTGAGCGCAGGTTGGGTCGCGGAATTGAATTCCGCGTTTCCGCATTTCCGGCACATCAAACTGGAAGAGCCGCTCATGGCTGCCCGTGTCCGCGAGATTCATGAAGCGAGCAACGGCAGGGTTGGCGTCCTGGAGGGTTGGGGCGGTCTGTATATGGTCGAACTTATCCGGGCGGGCATTGCCGGCGTTATGCCTGGACTGGGTGTAAGCGACTTACTGGCGCTATCGTTTCGCCAAGCGCGAGCGAACGACTTCGATAGCGCCTACGAGAGTTTCATGCATATCTGTCCGCAGATTGTTTTCAGCCTTCAGAACTTGGAGTTATTCCATCACGCTGAGAAGCGGCTCTTGAAGGCGCGCGGAATCTTAGAAAATGCTTTTGTACGAGAAGCAGCAATTGAGCTTCGAGAGGACGAGACAAAGCATATTGACTTTCTAAACAGCAAGATTTTGAATGCGCTCGACGAACTGGGGATGCCGCGCAATCCGGCGTTGGCTATCTCGCGCTAACGGACCTTACCGCGGGCGGCTACGTTCCAGGTGCAAACGACATTCTCGCCCTGAACTCCATAAACAGCATCGTGAAGATTCATGACGGGACAGATGTGATTCGGTACAACCTGAAGGCGTTCACCGAGTTTCGGAATTCGCGAGGAGCGTGTCATGTCCAGATGGCCGTGCTCTTCGGAGAGTTCCTTTATAACGATTTCGGGGTAGTGGCAGATGTGTCCGAAGCCAATTCCGTCGCCGGAGAGCAAACGATCGGCGGTGAGGGTTTTGCTGCCAGCGTCGATGATAGCTGTGCCTTCGACGCTACGGCTCACAACCGTGGTCAGCACACGAGCAGCGCAACCCGCCCACGACGCCGCTTCAGCGCAGACTGTGTTTGCGTCGTTGAAGATATAGGTACCGGGGCGAATCTCTGTGATTGCTGTGAATTCATGGCTGGCATAGGCGGCCGGGGTGTTTCCGCCACTCACAACTGGACATGGGATGTTTGCTGCCGCGAGCAGGCCCATCAGTTCGCTCACAATGCGGTTTTCCTCATTGATTAAAGCGGGACGGGTAGCAGCCGTTCCCATGATGTGCCCCGGGTAAACCAGAATCCCGCGCCAGTCAAGCCCAGGCAAACCGCGAATCCGGGATGCGATGTCGATCGACGGAATCCCAACTGGCAGGCCGCATCGGCCGAATCCGGTATTGAACTCTACCAAAAAACCGATTTTGCGTCCCGCCGCTACGGCGTGAGATGAGATTGCTTGGGCTACATCGAGCGAATCCGCTGCAACCGTGATCCTGACACGCGATGCCAAGTCTGTGAGCCGCCGCAATTTCAATTCACCGAGGATGGGGTACACGATCAGAATGTCCTCGAGTCCGGCGTCGGCCATGACCTCGGCTTCACCTATTTTTGCCACGGTAATTCCGACTGCGCCGAGGGCGATCTGACGGCGCGCCAGCTCAGGTATTTTGTGTGTTTTCGTATGAGGTCTGAGATTCAGGCCGTGTTCGCCGCAATAGGTGGCGAGGCGCTGCAAATTCGACTCCATAACATCAACGTCGATAAGGACTGCGGGAGTATCAAGATCGGCGATCGTCATTCAGGGATGCACCTGTTTCAGTTAGCGTGGGGGGTTTTGGAGAGCTTCCAGTTCTTTTCGCGCGGCTGTGAACTGTGGGTCGATCTTCAGAGCAGCCTCGAGCTCCTCGGCCGCGCGATTTTTCTTCCCCTGCTTTTCAAGAACCAGAGCGAGATTGTAGTGCGCGGATGTGAAGTTCTGCTGCAAATGGATGGCTTGCTCGAGCTCGGCTTGAGCCTGATCGAGTTGATCGCGACGAAGATAGATGCTGCCTAGCATGTTGTGGGCCTCGGCCGACTTCCAATCAGTTCGAAGAGCAGAAAGCACTTGCTCTTGGGCTTGAGTCCAGTTCTCCTGCATGGCTGCGAGCACGCCGAGATCATAGTGCGCTGTGTAGTCGTCAGAGTCGATGGAAAGAATATGTTCCAAGTTGGCGCGCGCTTGTTCGTAATCTCGATTTTTGAGGTGAATGGCAGCGAGCAGTTCCTCGGCCCGGGTATACCATGGCTCAATTGCCAGAGCGGCTTGAAGCTCCCTAATCGCGTCAGCCGGCCGGTTCAAGTGGTCGTAGGAGAGGGCCAGATCGAAATGGGCGCGTGCGTCAGTCGGATTCTGCTCAACCACGCGGGCGAAATTGCGAGAGGCATCCGCGAAGTTCCCGAGGCGCTGCTGGTTCAAACCCAAGTTGACCAGAATGTCTGGCACGTCGGGCAGCCTTTCGTGCAATTGTTCCAGTATCGTGCTAGATTCGGCAAGCCGGCCGGCACTCGCCAGGGCTGAGGCACGGCCAAACTTTTCAAAATCGGCGATGCGATCTTTCGGATCGATGTTAGGTTCGACACGGTTGGAGGGTGAAGCTCCACTTAGATAACCGAGCGAGCGCAGGGCACTCATTGCCTGGGCATCGGGCGCCTCGGGAGAGCTGGATGGCGCGGACGGGGAGCTGGCTCGGATTGCCGCGATCTGCTGCCTTAGAATTACCGCTTTGGGGCGCTGTCGATCATACAGATTGCGCAACTCGCCTGGGTCGCTCGCCAAATCGTACAACTCTGGTTTGGGAGCATCGATGTATTTGTAGGGTCCGACCCGGAGGCTTCGTAACACCGCACACCCGAAGTGCTTTCGCGCATAGACACTTTCCGAATAGATCGGCTCCGCGCTTTTCGATGTGATCAGGCTTCGTCCCCGCATTTCCCTGGGACGCGGAATTCCGAGCGCATCTAAAATGGTTGGCGCGACATCGAGCAAGCTGGCTGGTTCGTCCACACGGGCCTGAAGCCGCGGCTTCGATGTTTCGGGCCAGTGAATAATCAGCGGCACGTGAATCGTGCTTTGATATACGAAATAACCGTGCGTGCTCTCGCCGTGGTCTCCTAATCCTTCGCCGTGGTCTGACGTGAACACGATGATCGACCGCTTCAGAATGTTATGAGCGTTGAGAAACGTGAAGAAATCTCCGAGAACTCGATCTACGTATTCCAATTCCGCGTCGTAGCCGGTCTGCCCGGTACGGAGGTGAGTGCCCGCCGCCAGAGTGTAAGGCGTGTGTAGATCGTACAAGTGCAAAAACAGGAAGACGGGCGCATTCGAATTGCGCTCCAACCAGCGCATTCCGGCCCCAACAACCTGAGAGGCCGGGCGCTTAAGCTCGCCCACGTCGGTAACGGCCTGCTTGTGAAGATCGAAAGGGCTGTCGTAGACATCAAAGCCGCGGTTTAGCCCAAATCGCCGGTCCAGAATGAATGCTCCGACAAACGCCGCAGTACGGTACCCCTTGCTCTTCAGAATAGTGGTCAACGTGATTGCATTCACCCCAAGCGGAATTCCGTTTTCCTCCACGTGATTTGCAAATGGATATGTCGAAGTGAAGAGTGCGACGTGGGAAGGAAGCGTGAGTGGAACCAAGCTACTGATTCCAGAAAACAGCGTGCCATTCCTGGCGAGGGTATCGATGTGGGGTGTATTTCGACGTGCCGATCGATAACAACCAAGGTGGTCGGCCCTGAGCGTATCGACTGAAATGAGAATGACTGGCGGGGGCGGCTGTGCACTAGTGTTGAAGCAAGCTAAGAGTGCAAACGGGAAAGTTACGACCCGCGACAACGAGTCTCTAGTGCAGTGGAGCAAAGTGCAGGTTTATTTCGTTTCCAATCTCCAGGTATGAGTACCCAAGCCCGCAGGAATCTGAATCGACACGGGCTGGTTGATCAACTCGGAGGATTTGAATTTTCGCGCAACCTGCCCATCCACAACCACACTGAGGTCTCCCGCGTTTTTGATTTTCTGTAGTAGCGGATCGGCCATCAGCAATCTCCACGAAGAAGGGTGCTTCGCGAAGTAAGCGCCATAAGGCTGATCGTATTGAAATTCAAAACCAAGGCCATCTTCCATGGATGCAATTCCGGCGTGAAGAACGCCCACATAGTGGTTCATGCTAATGGTCTTTAGACCTTTGGGTAGAGCTGCGAACGTGCGCTCGACAAAATCGTGTTGCAGTGAAATATCCCGATCATGGAAGAACAGAACGTAAGGCCCATCGGGATGCGCGGGCCATCGCTCGGGGTGGAACTCACGATCGTAGGCATGAGTCGCTCCGGGCGAAATGCCTGCCATATCCAGTGCCAGATCCCGATCGAGATAGAAATAGCGCTCGTTAATATCAAAAACTCCGAAGCCGGCTTGGGCGGCGACCCGTGCGCTGTGATTGGCGTACGATTTCGTCCAGCCCCCACCTCCAACGACCACAGAAAGCGGGCGCGCACCGAAGTCATCATGCAGGTACTCGATTGACCGCTTCAGATGAAATAGCTGCGACAGTGCGGGGGCGTCGAGTCCGCGCCGGGTGTCCGCAAACTCCTCGTACCAGCTCTCTACGGAACCTTCGCCGTCCAAATCGGCGGTCCACCATGGGCCAGGCGGAGAGTCGAGGTCCGGTTGCATGTGAGTCCACCCATGGCTTTGAATCTCGAGTACGCCAGCCGCGACGGCATCCTTGAGGGCGCGCCGCGTGGATGCGTAATCCTGCCGCACTCCGTAGATGTCAGTGAAGTCTTGGTTCCACGGAATGAGAACGCGGTGACTCTTACGATCTACAAAACCGGTGACCACGTTGGCGGAGACAACAGCGTTGGAATTAGCCAATACCGGTATTACTTTCTCGCGCATAAGCTCTTCGGTGACGGTCTGATATCGCCAATAAGATAGGAAAGATTTATCGGCGCAACCCCAGTCGTCGATCATTACCAACATGCGCTGTGAATAATCGAAATCCGGCAAGACCAGATAGCCCAGACTCCATTCCAGCGAACGAAGAAAAATGGTTCGCCAGTATGGGGAGTCACGCAGCATGCGCGCGTCAGCCGCGCCGATCCAAACGGCTGCCGTGTCCATCCGGGGCTGATTTACGGTCAGAACCGGATGCGGCCCTTGGCTGATTAGAACCTGGGCACCCTGGGTTCCGACCCAAAGGCGGGCGCCATACTCATTCGAGGCGGCCAGCTGCTTTGCCGTATCGCGTGTAATAAAGTGTGCCGGTCCCACGAGAAAGGGATCGGTCGCACTGTAGTTGGCCTTGAACTTCAGTCCCAGAATGTCTTCCAGGGCTGGGTCCGCAAATCGCGAACTCACAACTACGACACTGGTCCCATTGTGGGCGGCATCGGCCAGTGCCTTCATGTTTTTTCCGGCATAGGACTGCAAGTCCGCGAGCCAGACCACAACTCCGTATCGCGGTACGCCGGAACGATCGAACAAATCCGCGGGATTGAGGTTTTGTTGGTCGAGGCGGAGGATGTCGAAGGGTATGGACCAGGCCTTGAGCAGGGCGGCTACCGGCTGGAAAGCGTCTTTATCGGTGATGACCTGACTGGCGGGATCGCCCCAGGTTTCGACAACTAAGAGAGCGCGGTACGGTTTCAGTAGCGCGGGCTTCGAAGGTTCCTGGGGCGCGGCTCGAATCGCCCCGGCCAATAAGCATACGGTCTGGAGCAAGCGGCAGAAGCGGATTGGCATGATCAGGCAGTCAGGAAGATCTTGCGCTTGTACATCCAGTAGAGAACGAGCCATTCGATTCCGAGGACGAGGATCGCTTCTAAGAGCAGCTCGAACGAGCCGAGTGCCGGTTTCATTGGTGTCGTGAAGATTTCGACGATTTTACGCCAGGGAACGATGCTCTGAGACATGTAAATGGCCACCGCGTTCATGCCGAACATCACAAATGGGAACGCCCATTTGCGATGGCCTCGCACATCTATGACCCAATAGAAGAACAGAAACATCAGACATGCCCATCCGGCCGTGGCGAGACCATAGGAGGTGGTCCAAATTTTCATGATTATCGGAATTATCGGATTCAGGGCCCAACCAAGCGCCACACTCGACACACCGACCAAAGCGATCATTTTCATTTTGTAGGCTGCGGGGCGGCTGGTCATCAAAAGCTCGCCAATAAGCATGCCGAGGATCGTGGTCGATACGGTAGGAATGGTGCAGATGACCGTGCCCCAGTGTTCCGGAAGCACGCGTCCAACGGTAGCCAAATCGGTAAAGAGCACGAGATTCGCATCCCTCCCGTAGCTGCCGGCTGGAACGCCCGGAGCGGGTACAAATGCCAGCAGAAGAGCATAGAAGACGAGGATGCCTACGGCGACGGCGGCCTGAACCCGCCACGATTTGCGTACCAGCAAGAATGCCGCGAAGTAAGCAACTGCAATCGGCTGCAGAGCGCTGCTCAGTTCAATGAGATAGGGGTGATTGAAAGAGATCGATTCCCGGAGCGAACCAAGGAGAAACAGAACGATGCAGCGGCGGAGCACGCGGAGCAGAATCTGGTGGTGTGTTTGAGTAAGTGACCGCTTGGCGTACGACAAGGGCACTGACATGCCGGTCATGAGCATGAACGAGGGCCAGATCATGTCGTAGAACCGTAATCCCTGCCAATCGGTGTGGCTGAGCTCGTAGACAAGACCATTCGTAACGGCATTCGGGGCTAAAGCTTTGAGCCCCAAGGCGAGCGCCTCGCCTCCCACGATCCAAAACATGGTCCAACCGCGAAATGCATCGAGAGAAATGAGGCGCTGGGTAAGTGGCGGGTGTGCGCCGCGCTGATCAGATGCGGTTGTAGGATCTACTATGATTCGTTCTCTTGTGGACGCCATGTGTTCCTGCTCCATTTCGTTCGGTTAAGGCTGTGTGCCGATCGGGTTTTCACCATACGGCATTTGATCCGGCAGGTCCAGATAGGCGCCCGAGAAGACAAGACCGCGTTCAATGGGCAGCGTGATCTTTACCTGGTTAAGAGAGCCGGGCTTTGCTTCGCTGCCAAGGCTTGCGAGATAGCCGCGCGTTTTGCCAGGGAGCTGGTTGCGGCCGGTGATGAAAGGATGAAGAGCCTTCGGAACACCATTAATGACTGCTGTGAGCGCCTCAGGTGGTTTATCGGTACCTTCTCCTTTGGGTAATGTTTCCTTGTTTGCGAGTAAGTGATCCGGTATCCACTGATTATTCTGCTCGATGTTCTCGTCTTTGAGGAGGAAGACGAGATACGCTTTATCGTAAGCCCAGGGATTCCTTGACCAAGCTGATTCCGGGGTCGAAATTAAGATGTACTTGGCGTCAGCTTGAGGGAAGGTGAAGTTGGCTTCAAGTTCTGCGGTATCAGGCGTAGAACTGACGACCGCCCACTGGCTTATGTAGCGCGTCGCTTCCGCCGCGCGCGCGTCCTCCGGTTGGAGCTGGGACGGCATACTCGCAGCCGGAGCAGCCGCGATCCAGAGAATTCGGACTTGTTTTCCGGGCACGGTTACCCGAAGCACGTCGCTCTGTGAATAATCGCCGTCGGATGGTCCTCGCAGAGTCATGCCTCCGGGGTAAACCTCATGTACCAGGAAGCGTGTCGTGCTCGGCGCATCCAAAGCGAGCGTCAGCTCTGCAATTTGCTCCGCAGCGCCAGGATTAATCAGAAAAACAAAACCTCGATCACCGCGGATATGAGAGTACCCGGTCAAGGATTCTGCGTCGCCGTAAAGAATATCGGCGAAGTGGACGGAACGCTCGAACAGCTTGTCATTCTGTTTTAGATAATCTTTATTGATCTTGGCCCAGTTTTCCCATCGCTGAGTAAACTCAATTTCGCTTTCGGGGATGTCGTCCGGGACGTCGTCAAACGTCAACTCGCCCGCGAGTGCAAGGGCGCTGAGCAGGGCATAACGGTAACCGGCGCGGTCATGCAAGTGCGTCTCCATACCGAAGTGGTTGACGCAATTCAGCACGTGATACCAAGGCCGCAAGAGGTTCTCATGCGCCAAGCCGTAAAGATAAGCGCGGTTCATGTCAGCGTAGAGTCGATCGATATGAATGTCAGGCTCCGCAGCGGGCTGGGCGTCGTATCCACCGCCGTGATGGCGGCTATCGGCGTAGCGACCATACTGGGGATTATCAAGCCCGCTATCCGCGCCGAGCATAAGACCGGGCGCCGCTTCATGTATCTCTTGCGCGAACTGGACCATACGCTTTCCCTGCGCATAGATCGAGTATTTGCCCGGCATGTGCCCGTGGGCCGGGTTGTCGCACGGCCAGACTGTCCAGAAGTCGGCCCAGTGAAAGCCGCGTAGGTTATATTTGCGAACCAGCTCAACGATCTGGCGAAAATAGGTTTCGGCCTCCGGCGAGAGCTTGCACAAGTATGGTTCCCAGTAAGGGGCCATAAATCCCCAGCCGTAGCTTGAACCAAAATCGTTCCACCAACCCGTAGCGATATCGTTTTGATTGGCCAGATCAACCCAGCGTTGGATTAAATCGGGTGGCATTCGCAGGGCAAGATCAGTGGGCTCGTAGGCATCCATATATCGGATTCCTAGCTTGCGGGCGTTGGAGAAAAAGCGGTCCGTCCATTCGGGACTTTTCTGAAGCTCCTCAACGCCTACCTTCGCCGACCAGCCCTCCAGGTAAATATCCGGGAATTGTTTCTGAAGCGGGGTCACTTGCGTGTGGTATTCAATAACCCAATCGCGCACTCCTTTATCGAATCCTTCGACCTGCTCGCCGATATTTCGGTAAACGCCGATGACCGCTTTGTCGCTCTCGAAGACTTTCCCGGGCTCTAGAGTGAAGCCTGGGTAGTAAGTCATCGAATCGCCTTTGTGATCCCAGTAGACTGTTTCGAGGCATTCAAAAAAGCCGCCCTTCTGCATTCGGGCGATGGGGTAAGTCAGCTCAGGGCCGGCAAACAGATCCAGCAGTTTTTGCAGGCCGAGAGACGAGACCGTCACGTCAAGGATCTGGAGATCCACGCCAGTTTTGTTTTTAATGACCAGCCACTTGTGATAGAAATGGTCCGCTCGGCGCAGTTCGTAGTGGACGGATAGATCTATCGTGGGCGCGGTTAAATCCACGCGCACACGACTAACATCGGGATCCGATCCGGAAATGTCTTGTCCAACTAGGTGAAAAGCGTCTGGAAATAGTTCGTTTTTCGACGTTCGGAAAAGGAACGGCTGCGAATTCGAGGTTGAGACGCTTTCGCCAGCTACGAGATTCGTAAGTAACGCTTCCTTCAAGCCACCGGTGGTCGAGATTTCAAGTTGGATGAACCCGTTTTTGAGAACAATCCGCCCGGACCGCGATTTCTCAACGGCACGGGGCGCCTTTGCCCACCGGCTCTCGGCGACAATCAGAGTCGGCCGGAGAGTATCGGTGACAATTCGGGTTGGCTTGGGCTCGATTACGAGTGGTCCCGCGCGGTCATAGGGATTGTCGCTCGACCATTCGTTGTAGTAGGCACCGTCGTGCTGCCCGACCCTAACTTTCACCAGACGCGGCGGAGCGTTCACTACCTGAAAAGGAATCTCCCCATACGCTTCGAGCTCGCAAACATAAATTCCCAATCGATCCGGCACACGGCGCGATTCCGGATCCGGCGGCTCGGTGAAAAGCAAGCGGAGACGCGTGGTGCTTAACGGCTCGAACGAATAACGTACGGACGATGTCTCCTGCCCAACCACGCGGGCCTGCACATCGGTCCATTCATTTTGGGCCCAAAACTGGAGACGCGCCCATTCTTGAGTTCTAGCCATGACTGGTCCGCGAACCATTCGACCGTCAAAATAGCGAACTACCAGGCTCGAAATTCGCTGCGGCTTTCGCCATTCGATACCAATGTCGGCAGGAAGATCGACAGCGGCTGCCGACCAATAACTAAGCAGGCTTCCATCATTGACTTTGGACGGCTCGTGTTCAGGGACAACTCTAACGTCTGGTTCCCATGAATGAGCTGTTCCCCCTAAAGCCGACAAGGCGAGATTCTTGGGCTTCGAATCTGCAAACAGGCAGGCTTGTGTTATGCCCAAAATCAGCACGATGGAGAACGGAGCTGTGCGGATCATGCTGTTTTGCGCGCCGCGCGATTCTTCAAAAGCTCAGCTTGAGACCCAACTGAATATCTCGAGGGCTGCCTGCACTTGTGATCTGGCCCGCCGTGCTGGTGCCGATGGTGGCACCGCCTGTGTTGGGACTTGGCGTGCCGAAATTCGGATGATTGAAGAGGTTAAAAAATTCGGCCCGGATTTGCAGGTTTACTCTCTCAGTAATCGGGTTTCGTTTGATGACAGACAGGTCCCACTGTTGCAACCCCGGCCCGAACAAAATATTGCGGCCTGAATTTCCGAAGCGTGGGGTGCCATTCGCCAGTGCTTGCGCCAGGGCGTCAGTCGTGAAGCAATTCACATCAAACCACTCCTCCACAGTTTGTGGGCCTTCGCCATTACAAACGCGATCGGGCCTGGGAGAGCGTGAGTTGGTATTTGAGAAATCCTGACTTGATAACACGGTGAAAGGGAAACCACTCTGAAATGTGATGATGCCGGAAAGCTCCCATCCGCCTACGAGAGCATTCGTGAAGCCGCCACCGTTCAAGAACCGCTGGCCCTTTCCGAGCGGCAATTGCCAGACCGGACTAATGACGAGCCGGTGCCTAATGCTGATATCGGCCAAGCTATAGTCTTCTCTCTGATTGTTGTCATTCTGCGGCGCATTGACAAAATCCGTGTCGCCTCCATTGCGATCAAGAATTTTGCCGTAGGTGTAAGAGATCAAGGCTTGGAAATTGCTAGAGAACCTCTTGGTGAGTTTTGCCTGAAGAGCGTCGTAATTTGAGATGCCATCGAAAGTGTCATAGAGCATCTGATTGAAATCCGGCCACGGCCGACGTGGCTGCAGATCCCCGACACCAGGCACAGGCTGATTGCCCCATTGATGAGCATTGTCCATGTGAACGCCCCGATTGCCGATATACCCTACCTCCGCCGCCCAGTTCTGTGCCAATTGCGTTTGTACGCTGACGCTCCACTCGTACACCGTCGGTGTGTGGTAAAACGGCGTCGGCATAAACTGCGAAGTGAGTTGAGACAAAGGAGCCGCTGGGGCGTTCGCAAACATGAGTTCAGTCGTAGTCGGGACTCCATTCGTCAAGGGCGGCGGCGCGCCGAAAGCAGTGGTGTATGTCGGTGTTTGCGTGAACACCGGGTTGTTGTTGACGTATGAACCGATTAGGTTAGTAATCGGCAAATCATTGAAAATGCCGGCACCGGTATGAATGATGAGCCTGTCGGAATTGGTCGGCCGCCAGGAGATCCCAAAGCGCGGATCGAAGCTGCCGTGGCCTGGGCCATAGCTGAGTTCACGCAGCTTATTGCCTGTCAGCCCGACTTGCGTTCTCATCGCCGAGCTCATAATCAGGCATTTTCCTTCCGCATTGATGAAGAGCGAGTTTGAGCATAATGCGTCATTCGCGGCAGCAGGTAGCGGAGTGACTAACAGCGCGTCCCCTGGTGTGGCGTTGTATGCCAACGGATAGATGGTGGCCAACTTGTTGTTCAGGTCATACGGCTGCTTGCGATACTCCCAGCGAAGCCCGAGCTCCAGGCTCAACCTCGGACTGAGGCGGATGTTGTCTTGCGCAAATAGGCTGAACCATCCTCCCCCGTGCAGTTGGCTTACGAATGGGTTCTTTGTGAAAAAGCCATTCGCAGGATAGCCCAATTCCAGATCGGCCAAATCTGAGATTCCGCCGACGTTCGGAATCTCAGCGGCCAGAGACGAGTACTGTCCACTAAAGGTGATGGTTCCGTTGAGCTGAATCGGATCTTCTACTTGAGGGGTCTGCCAGAAATTCAAATCGGCGCCGAAAGTGATGGTCTGCTTTCCAGTGGTCTTGGTGACGGTATCCTCGAACTTCTCGATCCTGTCGGATATAACATCCGGGAAGTAACCGCTGTCTCCCACACTTGAGAAGTTGCTGAAGTTTACGAGCGGATACTTTTCATATTGAGCCGCGGATGCCGCCAGATTCTGGATGCCAAAACCGGCCAGAGTTCCCGCCGGTCGCGGGCACTCCTGGCAATCGACCTTCAGATAATCCCGCTGGTAGCCGATGCGCGCGTCATTGATTAAATTGGGGCTGAAAATGTGCGTCCAGCCGCCGACTACGTTTTGCCCTCTGAAATGTTGATTGTTGTTGAACTGGCTGAAATTGCCCGGGAATAGCTGGTTCGTGTTGCCGAAAAGGTACCGGCCGAACAAGCGATCTTTATCCGATAGGTCCTCGTCAACGCGTACGTCAAACTGCTCGTCGGGACGGCGTAGGGGCGTTTGGTTGATGTAATTGGGAAAGCCCGGGCGATTGGCCGCCGGAAAAAGCGCAAGGATCTTTTGGGCAACCGGATTGATGTTGGTGATGATATTTCCGGGAATAGGGGTACCGACCAGAACTGTTGAAGGCGCGGCGCCGGGATTGGTGGGATTTGGCGGGCATGTGAAGAGATGCTCGGAAGCCGGGTTGAATAACTGACCTGTGTCGAAGTTGAGGTTCGCAGGGGCAGCGGCACCGCTCGACGCACAGAGGTTCGCGGTTTGTCCTGTCAGAAAAGAGCTGAAATTTCCGGCTGCCTCGGCGGGAGTCGGTACATCGCTTCCGACAGTTTGACCTTGGATGAGCCGCAGCCCCTCGTAGCTTCCGAAAAAGAAGGTCTTGTTCCTGCGAATCGGACCGCCGAAAGCACCTCCATATTGGTTGCGGGTATACTCGGGCCGATCTGTCGCGAAGAAGTTGCGCGCATCCAGGTCGCGGTTCCGCAGATACTCCCAAGCGGAACCGTGGAATGCGTTGGTGCCCGACTCCGTGATCAGGTTCATGGTGGTACCCGAACTCAGGCCCGAGGCAGCATCATACGTATTGTTCTCGATCTTGAATTCCTTGACCATCTCCGGAACTGGCTGGAGCGCGAAGCCTCCATTGTTGAGAGCTCGCGAGATCATTCCATCAATCAGGACCAAGTTGCTCGAAGAGCGCCCGCCGGAGCCGCTGTAACTGTTGTCATTGAACCCGGAACCGTTTTCGTTCGCCGAGCTCAGCGACATTCCGGTGGTGTCAATCGTTCCGGGCACGACTAGAGCAAGCGCACCCGTCCGCCGTAAGTTCAAAGGAAGATCCAAGATGGACTGTTGGTTTACCACCGTCCCCATGCTGGCGCTTGCGCTGTTGACAAGGGGTGCGCTGCCTTCGACCGTGACCGTTTGGTTTACCTGCCCAACATTTAGCGTCGAATCGACAGTGGCTTTTTGGGCGACATTGAGGACGATTCCGGTCATCACTCGGGTCGCGAATCCTTGCTTTTCGACGGAGAGCTCGTAGGTTCCGGGAGCTAGTGAAGGGAAGACATAATTTCCAGATTGATCCGAAGTAGCGGTTGTAATTACGCCAGTGCTTACGTTACGAGCACTGAGCGCGGCCTCCGGAACGACCGCGCCGGCAGTGTCTCTGACCGTACCGTCCAATCGCGCTGTTACCACTTGAGCGTGGCCGCACAATGTGAACGACAACAGTGCCACGACCACAAGGAAGCTGCATTTCACTTTAATTAGCGTCTTGCTATTCATGACCCCTCTCCTATAAATGTCCGCAAGACAAAATTATGACTATGATCGAATCTACTCAAAGATCGGGACGCTGTAAAGTACCGATCAGCGTGTTGGCGACTATTATCCAATCTGTTGGATAGCGTCTGTCAGACAAATTGTCCAAGCTATTGAACGTCGGGAGCAAATCGAAGGCCGCCGTGTGGACAGGAGCGCAACCGTCGAATATAGTTTTTCTGAATTACAACATTTGGAGGGTGCAGTGAAACATTCTCGGAGTATTTTGACATTTAGCGCAGCTATGCTGTCATTGCTTTTCGTGCTTCCGGTGGTCTCGAATGCACAGATGAGCAAGGTAAAAACTGTCTGGGTCATTATGATGGAAAACCACAACTGGACTGGCAATAACGCCGGTGCGGCATTCGGCGACCCAGACCTCAAAGGCAACCCGCTGGCACCGTATTTGAACGGGTTCATATTACATCACGCGGCGCACTCGGAGCGCTACTTCAATCCACCTGGGAATCATCCCAGTCAGCCCAATTACTTGTGGCTCGAAGCGGGAACAAATTTCGGCGTGCTTGCGGACACGCAGCCCGGGCAAGTGCCGACCGATAACGCGCCGCATCTCGTTGAACTGCTGAAGGACAAAGGAATCAGTTGGAGGACGTACGCGGAACCAGATTTTGGCGCCCCCGTCTTCGACACTTGCCCGATCGACTTCACCTACCTTGACGTGGAGCATCTGCCGCAAGTCTACTTTTCGGATGTCACCGACAATTTCAATCCGAACTCGAAATACTGTATCGAGCACGTGAGGCCGTACTATCAGTTGGCAACCGATCTAGCAGACCATACGACTGCTCGATACAACTTTATTGTTCCGAACGTGTGTCATGACGGGCACGAGGGTGTTTCTCCCTGCGATTCGACGGAGCCCTCGGACAACACCCTGCGCGGCGACACTTGGCTCAAGAAAAACGTTCCTCTAATTCTTGAGTCACGCGAGTACAAGGAAGGTGGCGCATTGTTCATCATCTGGGATGAAGGTGAAGACAGCGGCCAATTTAGCGATGGCCCGATTGGCGTATTTTTGCTTTCGCCATTTGCGAAGGGCGAGGGTAAGAGGGAGTATGAGAACTACGTCCATTACGACCATAGCTCGACACTGAAAACGCTAGAGGAAATCTTCGACGTCGAGCCGCTGTTAGGAGCCGCCGCGAACGACAAGACAAAGGATCTGCGCGATTGGTTCCTGCACTCGTGCGATGGCGATCATGATTCTGACGACAAGGGCTGTCAGTAATACATGAGCTACAGAGAGAGAAATCGGTTGAAGCTACCGCGACCGGTCTTCTCTCTTCTGTTTTGCACCATACCGCTTTGTGGGCTGGTTGGTTCAGCCCACGCGCAGACTACTGCGGCTTCAGTTGAGAGCGTTCTCGGAAGACGCATTCAACCCACTGCAGTCACGGCTTCGCAACCGCAAAGCTACTTAATGAAGCGCATTCCGAAGCTACCCTCTCCTTCGAGTCCCGAGCAGTGGCGCGCGAAGGAGCAGGACATCCGTAAGCGTGTCTTGGAAGACGTGGCTTTCCACGGATGGCCCCGCGAGTGGGTGGACTCCGCTCCCAAATTTGAGCAGGTTGGTGTCATTGAGACCGGGCATGGTTACCGATTGCGGAAGTTCCGATACGACATTGTTCCGGGATTTCAATCGACCGCAGTCCTTTACGAGCCAGTAAATGCGCACGGAAAGATGCCCGGGATCCTTAATGTAATCGGGCACGAGCCGGCGGGCAATGCGGTCGAATATGAGCAGAAGCGCTGCATCAACTTCGCGAAACGCGGCATTTTCGCGCTGAGCTTGGATTGGTTTGGCTTCGGCGAGCTGGCGCAACCGGAAGACGCGCACGATTTCGGAGCTCACCTCGATCTCGTGGGATCGAATGCGTTGGGTCTTTTCTACCTGGCGATGCGCCGTGGGCTTGATTATCTCGCAACGCTGCCGGAGGTAGATACGACTCGCCTGGGCGTCACCGGATTGTCCGGCGGCGGCTGGCAAACGACGATCCTGGCCGCTCTCGACACTCGTATAGCGGTTTCGGTGGAGGTCGCAGGATTCGGGGCGTTGGAATCCAATCTCATTCGGCCACTCGATACCGATGAGATTGAAGAGAACGCTACGGACCTGATCCGGCACGAAGATTACCCTGTTTTTGTAGCTATACGCGCGCCCCGTCCGACCATGCTCATTCACAATGCCGAAGACGACTGCTGTTTCCGTGCTGCGCTTGTGAAGCCTTACATTTACGATCGGATCAAGCCTTTCTTTGAATTGTTCGGCAAGGGCGATAACCTCGGCTGGCACGAGAACCGCGATCCGAGCACTCACAATTATCAGCTCGATAATCGCGAACACGCGTACGGCTTCTTCGACCAGCACTTTGGCATTCAGGCCAGTTCAGCGGAGATCCCGAGCGATAGTGAGATCAGACCGGCAAACGAATTGGCAGCCGGGTTGCCGCCTCAGAACTTGACGATCCTTGGGCTGGCCAGGAAATTGGCCAGTCAGATTACACGCCCAGAGATTCCGAACACAGAGCGCAGCGCGTGGATCAAGTCTCAGAGGGAACAGTTGAAATCGATAGTCCGCGAGGCTCCGGTTTCGGTCGAGCATGCCTGGAGAATGAGTAATACCAAGCGGCTGGGGTTTGAGAGCCTGTCGTATCGGTTCGATTTCTCAAACAATCTGAGTGCAACGGGGGTGTGGCTAAAAGCAATTTCTGCGCCGGCCGACGCGCCCGCCGTAATTGTGCTGAATGACAAGGGGTATAAAGCGGGCGCAGAGATGGTTTCTGAACACATTAACAGCGGAGAACAAGTGCTCGCCGTCGATTTGCTTTTTACTGGCGCGACATTACCAGAAGAACCCGATTCGGCCGATTGGGAGATGCTGGTCGCGACTACCGGAGGCCGTCCGCTGGGTCTCGAAACCGCCCAACTGGTGGCGTTAGCACAATGGATCCGGAGTCAGGCAGGCAACCATCGCATCCGCATCGAAACGCAGGGTCCTCGGACTCAAGTAATCGCTTTGATCGCGGCTGCACTACAACCCGGTATTGTTGACGAAATCGAGAATCATGGAGGGATCGAGAGTCTCGGGTACCTGCTCGCAAAACCCGTAGCTTACCGCTCCGCACCCGACCTATTTTGCCTCGATCTTTACAAGTACTTCGATTTAGACAGGCTTGCCGCGATGGCTGCTCCCACCGATGTAAAGCGAGCCGGAAACGTCACCACACCTCCGCTTTACACCAGAACGGTTCCCGAGTGATACTTACATTCAAGGCTGGCCGGCCTCATGCCGATGACGATAGAGTGATGCGTCGACGATGATGGCCATTGCGGCTTCGTTCAGATCTCCGCCCAGAAAAAGAGAGACCTCATGGGACCAAATTTCGGGACGCCGAAGCACCTCCTCATAGGGAACCGCGAGGACTCTGAAGTTGGATTGCTTGTCGAGCCATGCCTTCGTGTCCTGCACTTCTGCGGATAACGCTCTTATGATGCGATCGGCGGGTTGGGTTGCTGCCGAATCTCCGCGCGAAATGAGCATGTCACGCTGTGATTCGAAGAGCTCAGTCCAATTCCGTTCCATGAACAGGACCCGATAGTCTAGGTCAGACGGTAGATAGCGCAAAAGATGGTAAGTAATTTTCACGGCGCGGTTACGTGCAGTTTTCACCCATGCGGCGTCGGCTGCCAAGTGTTTGACACGCTCGTACTCGAAGTATCCGTGCGGATTGTGTGAGTCGGGCCCGCGAATGGTGTCCACCAAGACGCTCATGCCGCCCGCTTCGAGCATGCGCATCATCATGGATGTCCCGGAGCGCGGAACGCCACTAACGACGGTGACGAATTCGCTAGTCGTCAAAGAGGCGCTCGCATGAATCGGGAGAAGCCGAACGCGGTGATCGTCGAGATCAGGACAAACCAAGCGAGCCATGGCAAGGCGACTCCGGCGAAATTGACGTCCGGAGTGGGATAAGCTACGTCCAGCCATTCAACATCGCCGGACGGAAGACGGCTTTCTTCGGGATGGAGAAGGAATATCCAGAGCGAATGCATGCGCCTGGGCAGCAGAAAAACCCGCCTTTCGCCTGCACAGATCGCCTTCGCATAAGTGATGCCACGAATCGTAAAGCTGAGACGACCACAAACCGGACGCAGCGGGCGGATGCGCCAACTGATTTGTGCTTCCGACGGAATTCGCACGGGCGGAGTCTCGACGGCGATCTCTGGGGGCGCGGCTAGAGCACTGTGCACATCTTCGAGGCGAAGCGGCCCATTCACCTGTACCGTGACGATAGCCGCGTGGCCGATCGCCAGAGGCGCAATTCCGTACACGCAATCGAGTTGCATGAGAAGCCAGGCTGCGGGCACAGCAAGGATTGCAGTAGGCCGCAGCATAACAAGGAAAAATCGCGCGTAAGCCGTGATGAGCGCTTTTTGAGCGCGAAAGAGCAAACGTGGCTGGTTGGCAAATAGCCGCAGCTCTAGAAAATGGGCACCGATTTTCTTGCGGGCGCGAGAGGCGGCAACGGTATCCGTCAGCTGAGCGATGGTCCATGCAGCGATTAGGCCAAAAGCTGCACTGATTGCTGCCAGACTCCACGCGATCATTCGAGATAGCCGAGGCCTTTCAATCGGCGTTCGACTTCATCATGGGATTCCGATTCGTGGTGCGCCAGTTCCTTTTCGAGAACGTGTTCAATAAACTCCTGGGGCGAACTGTACCCAGCTTCCTTTGCGCATTGCTGGACGCGGGCCCACAAATCGGAGCTTAGCTTGACCGATTTTGACATGCTCAGTAGACGGGGCGGCCAGTCATGGACGAATCCGGCGGCACGCCAAACTCTTTCAAGATCGTGACAGTAAGGTCCTTTAATTCCGGGTCTTGTACATGCGGTTTACGATTACCGAGAAGAACGCCGGGAACCGCGGAAGCGGCAATGCAGTGATCGCCGATCCAGGCGTCAACGTTTTCCTCGATGAGGTTAGCGGGAAGTCCACCTAGGGCCGTTTCCCATGAGGCCCGATAACCGGGAGCGTACCCGACGATTAGATCCGGGGCGAACCGGCTATTCGATCTCTCGATAGCAGAAACGTCCGCGATTACCGTGCGCCCTGTTTCCGGGTCACGAAAAGCTCGAAGCTGGCGGATGAGATCGGCGATCACTAGCGCGCGTTCGCGACCGGGCTGCACAATACCTTGCTTCTCGCGCCCGGCGAGGTTGATGTACAGGCTGTTCAGGCCCATTGCGTAAGCCCGTGTCTCATGCCAGTTCACATGCGCAAACATTTCATTCCCGTTTGCATCGGGGGAACCGTCGAGTTCGAGGAAGCCATGATGCCAAAGCCAGGTGTTCAGATTGACACTGCGTTGAAACGGAGCGAACCCATGATCTGACATGACGACGACGGTAGTGTTCTTCGCGCGCGTCAAAACGCGGCCGATGTCGCGATCGACTGTTTGGTAGGTGTTGAGCAGTTCGGCTTCGTGACGCCCCCACAGCATATGCGAATTCTGATCGATTTCGGAAAAGTAAAAAAATAAGAGCCCCTGACCGAAGTGCGTTAGGGAATCGTTTAACAGCGCTGCGTGTTCCAGTGAAACCAGACGGACCTGCTCCAGGTATTCGGGCAAATTTAATGCACCTTGCCGCAACGCCGAAGTATCTTCTTCTATACCTTGCGTATAAAATGGACCGACTCGCGAAGCTATTTGGCGGCTGTAATTGGCCGGCGTTGAAATGGGCAGCGCGGGATTCGCAGGATCCACGTTCAGCGCCGAGCGGTAAATGCGAATTGCAGGATGCAGCTCGGCGACGTACATGCGGAACATCGCTGAGACATGCGCTAGATACGGGATCATGGCAAAGCGGATCCGAATCCACGGAGACCATTCACCCTGACGCAAGATGAAGCGCTCATCGGCTATGTGAAAACGGGCGACTGGCTGATCGGGATCGATATCGACTGTGAGATCGAGTACTGGGGTACGGTGGTCCCGACGGAGCGTGTTCGCTGGACCTTGGATGGGCAGAACCACGCGGTCATCACTGTCCGCGACATGAACGATACGGCCTCCCGGCACGTCGCGGTCTGACTCTGATTCGCTCTCAGTGTAATAGGTGAAGGTGCCGAAGGTGCCCTGCAGGTCCGGCGTCCCCATCCCGGATAGCGCCTCACCGACACCGACCGGAGGATAGTTTGTCGGCATCCGAATGACCGTTACCGGCACGCCATGGCCGGTAAGAATCTGCCAAAAGGTTTGGCCCTGCCGAAACGAGCGCACGCGAGCTTTCGAGAGAGGCACTTGCCACGGGCCGACAAATAACTTGTGCGCGGGTTCGAGGGTTTCGCCCATAGAGGAGACGGGTTGCATCGTCGTGGGATCCCGGTGCACGAAGTCAAATATGCCGTGTTGCGCGGGATCTGTTCCAGTAATGAAGGTCGACCATGCCACCGGACTCTGAGGCGGCGTCGTCGTACGCAGCCGGGTAAGACCGCCCAGGTCTCGAAGCTTCGCCAGATTGGGGAGTGCGCTCCAGTGCCGCTGAACGAAATTGGGATCCATTCCATCTACACCGAGGACGATTACCCGTTTGTTGTGAGCAAGCGAATGGTTGCCCCCGCAGCCGAGGAGCATCGCAAGAATCAGTGCGGCAACGAGCACCTTCATTTTTCGGCAAAGACAGATGTACCGTCCATCCAGGCGGGCGGCTGCACACCAAACAACTCGAGCGCAGTGGGAGCCATATCTTCAATGCCGGGATCATTGCGCTTGATCGGGCGAGTGGAGAACAGAACCCCCGGAACGAGGTGTGGATCAACACAATGATCACCACTCCAAGCCTTGGGATTGTCTTCAATAATCTTCTGTGTTACTTGGCCAACGGCGGCCTCCCAGGACGTGCGGTAGCCTTCGTTGTAGCCGACGATGAGATCGGGCGCAGCTTCGAGATAGGGACCGGAGTAAAGCTGGCTTGTCGCGTAAATCCGCAGTATGGCAATCTCGCCGGTTTCTCGATCCGTGAGACCTGAAAGCTTTTCAATCAGTTCCTGTTTCAGGGCTTCAGCGTCGGACCCGGGCGCGACGGTACCGAATGCTTCCCTACCCTGAAGGTTCAGATAGAGGCCGCTCAGGCCGAGACAATAGGCTCGCGTATTTTTCCAGTCAACGCCTTCGAAATAGCGGCCGGACTCGCGCGCCGCATTCGTGATCGCGAGATACCCGTTCTGATAAAGCCACGAGTTTAGGTTCACCGCGCGTCGAAAGCTGCAAAAGCCGTGATCGGATAGAACGAAGAGCACAGAATCCGCATCGACGTGCCTCATGGTCCGACCGACGAGATCGTCCATGCGTCTATAGAGGTCTTCAATAACGCCCTGCCAGCGGACATCTCCATCGCCCTGAAATTGACGATAAAACATATGCTGCACGCGATCGCTCGTGTCGAAGACACAGGCCACTACGCCATCTGTGCTGTGGCGTAGCGCGTCCTCGAACATGGCCTCGCGCTCAGCCAGCGTGAGATAGGCTTGATCGAGGAAAGCACCTTCCTCGATGACACGCTCATTCAGGGCCCAGGTGTCCTCCGCCATTCCTGCCGTCGCAAACGGCCCCAGCAGCTTCGCAAGATACGGGGCGTAGATAGCGGGGTGGCTGATCGGCAGCGCCGGTGCTTCGGGGTCGATCTGGATAGGCGTCATGTACATCGACAATTCCGGTTCGAGCTCAGTAATCAGAAAGCGCGCGATGCCGTGAATCACAAGCCCCGGGGCCGCGCGGAACGGCAATTTGATCCAGGGGGAATATTTTCCGAGCAGTAGCCTATAGCGCTCGCCCGAAATCTCGAGCATCACGGAATGGTCTGTCGCGTCAGGAGACATACGGAATGGAATCGTGAGAGCGCCGTCATTGGCAATGAATTCGTTCGGGGGGCCCTCGATTGAACCCGTTAGAAACTCACCACTCCTTTGCAATGGGTAGCGGCTGCCGCTCTCGTAATCGATGCGATCGAGCCGCGTCGTGAACTGAGAAAAACTGCCCTGCGTTCCGCGAAGATCAGGTGTACACATCGCTGAGAGCAGGCGGCCAGTAAACTTTTCGGGCGGGAACGTTATAGGCACGCGCAGGATGGTGCTGTCTATCGAGTGTTCGCCCAGAATCTTCCAGAAGGTTTTGCTCTTCCGGCGCATCTCGATTGTGGGCCCAGAGAGCGGTATCCGCAGATTTCCAATTCGAAAGATCCGTCGCGGCGGTCTGATTTTAGAAGAAGAAAGCTCAGGCGCGTACGACCGCAGACTTCTGTTTAGAAAATCGAAGATGTTGTGCTTGGCTGGGCTAACGCCCGTAGCAAAGGTGGACCAGGCAACAGGCGAAAGAGGCGGGAAAGTGGTTCGCAACCGGTGAAACGAACCCGTTTGCCTCAATTTGGCGAGGTTGGGCAGCTTGCCTTCGGCAATCAGACGCTCCGTAATTTGAGGATCAAGGCCATCCAGGCCCAAGAAGATTAAACGCCGGACGCTTGCCGTTTTGTACGCACGCCGCGACTGCACCATAGTATGCACGATGCGGAAGGGCCAGAGCAGGAATGAAACCGCTGTGAAGAAAAGAGAAGCGAGTAAACCGAGGAACGAGCCGAAGAAGGCGAATCCCGCGCCTGGTCCGATATACGCCAGAACGGGAAACAAAAGCACGTTACTTTTCGAGCATAGCGGAAGGGTTGTTTTTCTCGATGACCACTTCGAGAGGGGGCAGCGGATCGCCTTCGTGCGTGATGTCGTTGAATTCCCGCAATTTTCCATGAACGCCGCGCCAATACTGGTATTCGGCGTCCCAGCGTCCCAGAGCCGAGCCCAAGCGATAGGGTGCATATTCCGCGAGCCACTCGTCACGATATGCGGGGCGCAATCCTGTAATCCTGTCCATGAGATCGACTACAAAGGAGTGGTCGTAGTGCGTGACTTGAGACTCCCACTCATTCCACCAGCGCTCACTGCTCGGCCGTTTCGGCCCCATTTTTGACCAAAGATCGGAAAGGTCCAGAGCGGTCTGAAACTTTTGCCCGGCATAGTCGAGGAGCTGACTTCCTATCATCAAGCTATTTATGGTGGTGGGATCCGCGCCGAGCTGTTTGGCGCGAAACAGAAATGTTTCTGCCTGCTCGGCATGGATTCGTGCCTGATGCAGATCTTCCCGGTGCGCAGGCAGAGTTTTGTAATGGGCGGAGAAGAAGGGATCCCACCAGAGCGCAAACATGGTCTGATCTCCCAAGAGTTTCTGAATCTCCGTCTCAGCTTTCGACATATTTTCGAGTGCCGAGGCAACCTCGGGAGCGACGGATTGCGGGTACATCACGGCCGCGTAGTCCGAGAAGAAAGTATTCGGATCCATGGGAGCCGATTGCCAGGGGGCTGCCGCACCATACGCCAAGCCGGGCAGTGACATCCGAAAGAAAAGCTGCGCATCGTCGGCCCATAGAGAGTTGATAAGGCCCAGAGCTCCGGAGTGGCGTCCGGCGGCGAGGAAGGTATCAATGTTCTTGAAGGTCGTATCGTAATCGGGAGTGATGTCGTCATAGCTTGTCACTCCAGGCTGGACGAAGTGAGGCACGTGGTGGGCAACGAGCGGGCCAAGCCAGCGCTTGTACGTTGGATCTTCGGGCGTGTAATACCAAGCGACAGCCGTGAGTCCCGACGGGAGACTGGGAATGATTTGCGGAAACTTGACCATGATGTCGTCCCACGCGAATACGTGTTTTCCACGCTCCTGAAACAGCCGGGTAACGGCGGTGAGTTGCTTGACAAAGAGAGCAGTGGGTGTCGCAGTGCCACCAGGGGTGCTCGTTGCCGCTTGGATTTGAAATGTCTCATCGAAACCGATACTGACGAAAGGGCTGGGAAACAAATCGGCAAATTGGTTTATCCAGTCAGTCAGAAGAGGCATGACTTGGGGGTTGCCGGGGTCAAATTCCGTGCCGTGCGCCTGATCTGACAGGCCGGAATATTTCTCGATCCGGAAGAGGTCGTGCTGATGGGCGTAGAGTTCCAAGTTCGGGATTACATCAATGTGCCGTTGCCGGCCATATGCCACAATTCGCCGCACCTCATCTTTTTTCAGGCGTGCGTCCGGATTGAGTAACGGGTATCCGGCAAGCTCGATGCTGTTTTCGCTGTAGAGATAGTATTGGTTCGCCTTCCATCGCGCGAGGAAATCCAACTGTCGCTCGATTTCGCTCTCTTTCGGCAAAGGTCCGTGGCTTATGTCGACCATGGTTCCGCGGTAGGCCAAGGAAGGCCAGTCACGGACTTCAACGTGCGGAAAAACTGATTCGACGCCGCTTCCCTCCACCAGCTGCTTCAGGGTTTGAATGCCGTAGAAAATGCCCGCACTTGAGCGCGCGTGTATTTTTATTCCCTGGGCGCTAACGGTCAAGTTGTACGCCTCTCTCGAGTTCGGGCCGGGCGATTCTCCAGGGACCGCGAGCGGATCCGCCGAGCCTACCCGCTCCAGAACGATGAGGCGAGGTTCGCTGGCTTTCTCTCCATAGCTCTCGAGGGAAAGCCGAAGACCTGTGCGCTCGTATAAAAAGCTGGATAGGTCCTCTGCCGCGAACCGGTCCTCCTCGGTAGGGGGAGCAGAAAACGAGATCTTCATGCCGCGCAGTGAAATTGAGCCCGCACCGTAGTGGATCTCCTGTGGACGGGGAACCAGAGGATTGTGACCCGCGCAAAGCGCAACCGGCGCAGCGAGAATGCCCGTGATAAATGTCAACTTTATTCGGTTCATCGTTTACCTTTCCCCATTGTTAAGCGGGCTTAGACCATAAACCATCAAGCTCCCAGTTTTTCGTTCAATATGCTGGATGTTCACCCTGGCGCTTTCTTTTTCCTGTTGCCCGCTCCGCCGGTGAGAGTTAGAAATGGTCGAATGAGGGCGTGCCGCGTCGGCATCGCGTAGCGGTGGGAATTACTAATTCAATGAAGATTTTCTCTAGAAACAAGGCTGGAGCAGATAGGGCCATAGGCTTTCTAGCGGGCATTGTTCTGGCCTTATCCCTAAGTGTGCCGATGCTGGCGCAGTTTACGACTGGCCGCTTAAGCGGCAATGTCGTCGATCCTTCGGGGCTGCCGCTTACGGGAGCGACGGTCAAAGTAGAACAGGTGGGCACTGGATACACACAGTCGACAACCACCGGGAGCTCTGGCGAGTACTTGTTCCCCAGCCTGCCAGTCGGGAGTTACCAGCTTACTGTGTCCGTGGCGGGGTTCAATTCCTACGTGCAGTCGGGAATTACATTAGCAGTGGGCCAAGCGGTGACTGTTCCGGTCCAGATGCAGTTAGGCGCGCTTCAGCAAAAGGTCACAGTTGTTGAGAATGCTTCGCTCGTGACGAGCGACTCGGCGACGTTGGGCCAAGTCATTTATCAAAAGGAAATTGTTGGGCTGCCTTTAAACGGCCGCTACGCCCAGCAGTTGGTTTTCCTTGTCCCCGGAGCAGCAAACGTAACGGCCAACTACTGCGCCGCGAATTGCGAAGGAGGAGTTTTCCCCGATCAGCAATACGCGAAGATCAATGGCGCCGGCGCCAATGGGGTGAGTTATCAGCTGGACGGAGCTGATTACAACGATACGTACATCAACACCAATCTGCCGTTTCCAAACCCAGATGCGATTCAAGACTTCAATGTCACGACCGGTAACATGAGCTCCATTTACGGCAATGCAATCGGCGGCGTCGTGAACGTCACGTTAAAATCGGGAACAAATTCAATCCACGGCGATGCCTTCGAATTTTTTCGGAATTCCGTTTTCGATGCACGAAATTTTTTTGCGACGTCGGTGAGTCCGTTAAATCAGAATCAGTTTGGTGGAGACGTTGGTGGCCCGATTCTTAAAGACCGGCTGTTCTACTTTGGAAGCTACCAGGGGACGAGGTTCAGTTCCACCAACAATGGGCTGATCTCTTTTGTGCCGAGCGCCGCCGAGCGCACGGGGAACTTTTCCGAGTTGCTTCCGGGCACACAGCTCGTAAATCCGATGACCGGAGCGCCTTATCCAAACAACCAGATTCCTGTCAACCCAGTTGCGGCATTCCTGCTTAAGGGAGTTCCGCTTCCGAATGGTCCGAATAACACGCTGAACTATAATGGCCTGCCTACCGTTCAAAACACCGATGAGTTTCTGGGGAAAGTAGATTACATTTTTGGCAAGCACCATCTGAGCGGTCATTATTTCCAGCACAAGTATACTCAGCCGCTCGTGCAGCCCCCGGCATCGAACCTGCTGCAGATGACGGGAAATGCAGAAACGCTGATCGATAGAAACATTAGTATTGTCGACCTGTACTCGATCTCGCCACATTTCCTGCTGGGCAGCTATTACGGGTACACGAAGCTTGATGGAACGACGTACGCATCGAATCCATTCACATTAGCCGATGCTGGATCGAATATTGCTGTTCCGGCAAAAGGCGGAGCCGGACAGATTGCGTCAATGAATGTTGGAATCGGAGGCGCGTTTGGCCTCGGGGGCGGTAATTACGGCGTCTGGAATAGAGGGGATCAAGCGATACGCGAAATTGCCACGTGGAACATAGGCAATCACTCGATCCAATTTGGGGGCCAAGCCGTTCGACTTACGCAACCTATGGGGAATACATTCCAGGAGGGCGGCACGTTCCAGTTCACAAACGATTTGACGGGCAACAACATAGCAGATTTTGAGCTGGGAGTCGTTTCGAACTTCATTCAAGGCGGAGGGTTGTATCTGAATTTCACGGGCGTCAACTGGAGCACGTTTGTGCAGGACGACTGGAAAGTAACTCCGCGATTCACAATCAGCGCCGGTCTGCGATGGGACCCGTTTATCCCTTCCAAGGACAGCCTGGGAAGAGTCGCGTGTTTTGAGCCCGGTGCTCCCCGATCCTTGCGCTATCCCAATGCTCCTCCAGATTTGGTGTTTGGTGGAAAGAATCATGACCCGGGATGTCCGGAGTCGGGTATTTTCCCAAGCTACAAGAATTTCGGTCCAAGGTTGGGGTTTGCGTACCGGCTCACGAACGATGGAAAGGCGAGCATACGAGGCGGCGTGGGTTATTACTACGAGCCTCCGAATTCTTTGATCTATCAGCAGATGGTAGGCGTCCCGCCTTTCGCGCCCATTGTCAATCTCACTAACGTGAGCCTCTCCGATCCCTACGGAAGCGCGGGAATAGCTAATCCGTTTCCGGCGAGTTTCGGTCCGCGCAATCCCGGCCCCAATGCGACTTTTCCTTCCGATATCTCGTTTTCGCAGATACAGAGCCCGCGTCTCCGGATGCCGATGGTTTTGGCCTGGAACCTTACTGTCGAGCGGGCGCTCGGGACAAACTGGATGGTGCGCGCGGCCTATGTGGGAAACGATGCACACCGGCTGTATGGAACTGGCGATCAGGAGAGCGGGTTGCTGCAGCTGAATCCCGCGATCTATATTCCCGGCCAATCGTCGGAAGCAAATACTCAGCAGAGGCGTCCTTATCCAGACTACGGATCGATTGCGGAGATTGATTCCGGAATCAACAGCAATTACAATGCGGCTCAATTCACGCTTGAAAAGCGCTTTTCGAGTGGATTATCACTTCTAACCAATTTCTCCTGGTCAAAAGCCCTGGACGATTTTGCCCCGCAGGGCTCGCCGTACTTCACGAATACCTGCACATGCGGGCGGCGGTTCGATTACGGTCCATCGGCGGACGATATCGGGAAGGATTTCAAGATCAATGGAACCTATGATGTTCCGCGCGTACATATCGAGAAAGTGGCGGATGCAGTGTTGAACGGATGGGGACTCACCGGGATTGCTGAGTGGCACACCGGGCTACCGTTCACTATCTTCAGTGGCTATGACAATTCTTTCAGCGCGATAGGAGCGGACCGCGCGGTGCAGATAGGACAAAATCCGATGCTCAGCACGGGACGCCCACATTCCAGCCTTATTCAAGAGTGGTTCAATACTGCTAACTTCGCTCCCAATGCGATTGGAACTTTCGGCAATACGGGAAAGAATGCGATGCGGGGGCCGAGATTCTTCAACACGGACGTCGCGGCAATTAGGAATTTCCACGTAACCGAGCGACTCTCCTTGATGGTGCGCGCTGAATTTTTCAACATATTCAATAACGTTAACTTTGGACTACCCGGCAATGTAGTTGCTTATGGTCCGAGTGGCGGGTTCGGGCAAATCACAGGAACGGCGGGTTCGGGTGCATACGGCGGGCCGACATCGTATGGAACGGCTCAGCCCAGAATTCTCCAGTTTGGGTTTAAAGCAAGTTTCTAGCGGAGCGTGGTAGTCTCGACATTCATGAATGCTCGCGCTACTCTGGTTGCGCTTGTTGTGACTCTCGCACAAATGGCGTTTTGTCAAAACTCGACCAGAGCGAGAGACTTAGGCGTACCTTTCGATGGCAAGCCTGGTCCTCTGAACGCAATAACCGATGTCAAAGGCATTGAAGTCGGTCAAACTACTTTGATCGAGGGGAGCGGCGCGCTTCAGGTTGGTAAAGGTCCGATTCGGACTGGCGTGACGGTCATCATTCCGCGGGGAAAGGCAGATCCTGAGCCTGTATACGCAGGATGGTTTGCTCAAAATGGAAACGGCGAAATGACGGGCACGACATGGGTGGAGGAGTCAGGGTTTCTCGAGACGCCCATCGGCATTACGAACACGCACAGCGTCGGCGTGGTCCGGGACGCCATGATCGCCTGGAGCGTAAAGCACAAGCGCATGAAGCAGGACTGGTCTCTTCCGGTTGTCGCAGAGACCTGGGACGGCGAGTTGAACGACATTAACGGCTTTCACGTGAAGCCGGAGCACACGTTTCAGGCGTTGGACGAGGCTAGCACAGGAGCTGTACTGGAAGGTGCGGTGGGCGGCGGCACGGGCATGATCTGTTACGGCTTCAAAGGCGGTATTGGAACCGCTTCTCGCGTGCTTCCGAAAGAGCAAGGCGGCTACACGGTAGGCGTGCTCGTTCAGTGCAATTGCGGAAGCCGCTCGCAATTGCGAATCGCCGGGGTGCCGGTAGGTCGCGAGATTCCGGAAGGAGTTCCCGACTTCGCAAGATTGAACGACGAAACGCGAGGTGATCTCGGGTCCATCATTATCGTGGTGGCTACCGATGCGCCGCTGATTCCAACGCAATTGAAGCGTCTGGCACGGCGGGCGACGATGGGGTTGGCGCGTACTGGATCTATATCCGGTAATGGTTCCGGCGACATCTTCATTGCGTTTTCGACGGCGAACTCGGGTGCCTGGGATCCACCGGGTCCGAACACGATCAAAACGGTGGCGAACGAGCGCATCAGCCCGCTGTTCGCTGCGACTGTCGAGGCGACCGAAGAGGCCATCGTGAATGAACTTGTAGCGGCGAAGACCATGACCGGGATTGACAATCACACCGTGATCGGCCTGCCTCATGACCGGCTAGAAGCAGTGTTGAAGAAATACAACCGCTTCGCGAACACTAAACCCGCTCAATGATCATGGACAAGCCTTGGCCGACGCCGATGCACATCGTGCAGAGTGCGTATCTCGCGCCAGCGCGCTGCAACTGGTAGGCCGCGGCGGTCACAAGTCGAGCTCCGCTTGCGCCGAGAGGATGTCCGAGCGCGATCGCGCCGCCCGACGGGTTGACTTCCTCGGCATCATCTGCAATTCCAAGCTCGCGAAGGACGGCAAGGCTTTGCGATGCGAAGGCTTCGTTCAGCTCGATGACGTCCATATCTAGGAGCTTGAGCTTCGTCAACTCAAGCACCTTCCGGGTAGCGGGTACCGGACCGATTCCCATGATTCGCGGCGCAACTCCTGCAGATGCGGCGGCGACGATTCGCGCCAGGGGAGTCAGACCGTTTTGATGCGCGGATTTCTCGGTCGCGATCAGCAATGCGCCTGCGCCGTCGTTAATCCCTGAAGAGTTTCCTGCCGTAACGGAGCCCTCCGGTCTGACGATCGGCTTGAGTCGAGCAAGCGCTTCGCACGTCGTGTCAGGACGAGGATGCTCGTCAGCGGAGATCTGCACTGGATCGCCTTTGGCCGATCGCACCAGAACTGGAGTGATCTGCCGCGCAAGGGAGCCATTCGCCATAGCCGCTGCGGTTTTCTGCTGGCTGCGCAAGGCGAAACGGTCTTGATCGTGCCGCGAGATCTGAAATTCTTCGGCAACGTTCTCTGCGGTCTCGGCCATTGAATCGACGCCATACTGTTCTTTGATGAGAGGATTGACGAAGCGCCACCCCAGCGTGCTATCTTCCATCTGCTGATTTCGGGCGAAAGCTGTTGCGGACTTGCCGATGACAAAGGGCGCACGCGACATGCTTTCGACTCCACCCGCGATGATGATGGAGGCTTCGCCGCTCTTGATCGTGCGTGCGGCGAGTGCGATGGCTTCGAGGCTGGAAGCACAGAGACGATTTACCGTGCAGCCTGGAACCTCCTTTGGCAGACCTGCGAGCAAAAGCGCCATTCGCGCTACGTTACGGTTATCTTCCCCAGCTTGATTCGCGCATCCGTAGATTACGTCGTCAACAGCGGCCCAGTCCACGCGTGGATTCCGGTCCATCAGAGCTCGAATCGGAACGGCAGCAAGATCGTCAATTCGGACGCTCGCGAGCACTCCGCCGTAGCGGCCGAATGGCGTCCGGATCGCATCACAAATAAACGCTTGCTCCATTTGGATGGTGGCTGGTTATATTCCAAGTCTCCTGCGTATTATTACAATGCGTCAACAATGCCTAGCCGTGGAGCGTTGAGTAAAGCCGGTCTCGTCTCGTTCGTGTTTGTCATGTATTCGTATACGACCGCAGGGCCGTTCGGCTTGGAAGATCAGGTTCCGACCTCGGGGCCTGGGATGACACTGATCTACCACTTGGTCCTGCCGTTCTTCTGGTGCATTCCGATTTCATTTGTGGTAGCGGAACTCACATCGGCGATGCCGGTGCAGGGCGGGTTCTATCGATGGACGCGCGCCGCATTCGGAGATTTATGGGGATTCCTGGCGGGGTGGTGGAACTGGTGCGCCTCTTTCCTGCTTGGCGGCGCATACGCGGTTCTGTTCACGGATTATCTTTCGTTCGTCGTGCCCGGGATGTCCGGATGGAAGCACTACGGGATTTCCGTTTCCTTGATTGCGGTGATCGCTTACATCAATGTTCGCGGTATCGACTTGGTCGGAAAGGTTGCGACCGCGCTGACTCTCGTGACGTTGCTGCCGATCGCGGCCATGTGCGTAATGAGTGTACGGATGTGGCACCACAATCCATTTCTTCCGATTGTGCCGCCTCATAGGCCACTGTTTCAGGTGTTCGGAATTGGGTTGGCATTGGGGTTGTGGCTGTACTCGGGTTACGAGCAGCTATCGACTGTGGCGGGGGAAGTAAAAGATCCTCGAAGGAATTATGCGCGGGCATTGGCGTGGGTGGTTCCGCTCTCGGTCGCGACATATTTCATTCCTACGGCATGCGCGCTTGCAGCGTTAGGCAACTGGCAGGAGTGGCACACGCGATACTTCTCCGATGCAGCGCAGTTGATTGGAGGCAGTTGGCTGGGAGCGGCGATGACCTTGGCCGCGATCGCGATGCAGATCTCGATTCTCAACGGGACGGTTGTCGCGTCGACACGCATGCCGTTCGCCATGGCAGAAGACGGGTATCTTTCGCCCTTCCTGACACGCATTCATCCGAAGTTTGGCACTCCGTGGCTGGCGATTCTGCTGTCATCCGCGATCTACGCGCTCTTGGCATGGAAGAGCCTGACAGAGCTGATCTCTGTGTACGTTTGGCTGCGGATTGCGACGTCACTGCTGACTGTGCTCTCGGCGTGGCAGCTGCGCAAGAAGCGGCCGGATCTGCAGCGCGTGGTCCGGATTCCGTGGGGAAGAAAAGGGCTTGCGTATGCAGTGATCGCGCCAGTGTTGATGAGCGGCGTGGCACTGATTGCGAGCGATAAGTTCTCTCTCCTATGGGGACCCGTTGCGTTACTCCTGGGCCCGCTTGTTTATCCGTTCTTTCGAAGGAATCGGAAAGAGATCGTCGCGCAGAGCTCCGTCAGCTGACCCAGTCCAGAATTTTGTAATACGCTCCTGCGAACGGCAGGAACCAGGGCCGGCCATTGTAGAGGTGCAGCGGAGCGTGAGGGAATGGGATTTCGGCGAAGGGATTCTCATTCGATTCTCCACATATTTGTTTGGCGACTTCTATTCCGAGATAAGTAGCCATCGCAACACCGTGCCCCGCATAGCCGACTGCGTAATACAGTCCATTGATCGACCCGGCATGAGGCATCGTATCGAAGCAGAAATCGAGCGTGCCACCCCAAACGTATTCGACTTTTGAAGTGCGTAACTGAGGATAGACGTCGACCATGTCGCGGAACAGGATTTCGCGGCTGCGGTGAATAGTTTTGCTCGTCTCAGGAAAAAACGCGGCACGACCTCCGAAGAGCAGGCGATTGTCGGGCGTGAGCCTGTAGTAGTGAAGGTAGTGTTTGGAATCGAAGATCATGCGGTTACGGGGAATTAGCTCATGAGCGACTTGATCCGATAACGGCTCTGTCGTGATGATGAAGGAACCGATCGGAATGATTCTGTTCTTGAGCTGTGGCGTTAGGTTCGAGGTGTAGCCGCCAGTAGCGACAAGAAGCTTATGGGCGCGAAGCCGTCCGCGAGAAGTATCGATCTGGAAGGTTGAGTTGACGCGCTCGATGTGTTCGGCACGAACATTCTCGTAAATCGAGGCTCCTCGACTCAGTGCCGCACGGGCAAGCCCGGCAACGTAGCGCGCGGGATTTACGCCTGAGCTTATTTCATCGACTATGCCGCCGTAGTAATGGTTCGAACCGATCTCGTCGTGAAGAGCATTTCGAGGGATGAGGCGCAGGTTGTGATTGAACGTATGGGCAACGAGATCGGCTGCGCGTGCATAAGCATCGAAATGCGACTGCTTGGATGCGACTTCGAGGTGGCCACAGCGGGAAAAATTGCAATCGATGTTTTCTTCTCGAACAATCTGCTCGACAGAATCAATGGATGCAAGCGAGGCGGCGTAGATGCGTTGGGTGAGCTCTTTACCGTAGCGCGCGAGGAGAGTTTGCGGACTGAGTTTCGTTCCGGTAAGCACCATCCCGCCGTTACGTGAACTGGCGCCCCATCCGATGGAGTTGGCCTCGAGAACGGCAACGCGGACTCCGCGCTTTGATAGAGCGAGCGCGGCCGAGAGTCCCGTGAATCCGGCCCCGATGATAGCGATGTCGGCTTGCTGCGGGAGATCGCCGGGAGGGCCGTTGGGCATTGCGCAAGTTTCGAGCCAGTAGTTCTTTTGATTCAGACTCATGTCCTAATAAAGATAATCAGGGATTGAAGGAGGAATCTTGGCCGAGATCACGTCATTGCGCAGGGCCGTTTCCGAGCTAGTGAGCGATGGCGCGGAGATCGCGCTCGAAGGATTCACCCATTTGATTCCCTTCGCCGCGGGGCACGAAATCATTCGGCAGCGAAAACGGAATCTCACGCTGGTGCGGATGACGCCGGATCTGATTTATGACCAGATGATCGGGATGGGGTGCGCAGAGAGATTGGTGTTTTCCTGGGCCGGAAATCCCGGCGTGGGCTCGCTGCATCGCTTCCGGGACGCTGTCGAGAATGGTTGGCCTGGTCCTCTCGAGATCGAAGAGCACAGCCATGCGGATATGGCGGCGCGTTATCAGGCGGGAGCTTCCGGATTGCCATTCGCCGTTATGCGCGGTTATATCGGTTCCGATCTGCCCAAATATAATCCCAAGGTGAAGTCGGTGACTTGCCCGTTCTCTGGCGAAGTACTCGCGGCGACCCCGGCGCTGATGCCCGATTTAGCGATCATTCACGCACAAAAGGCCGATCGAAAGGGGAACGTGTTGTTATACGGGATCATCGGGATTCAGAAGGAGGCGGTGCTTGCGTCGAAGAAGGCGATTGTCACGGTGGAGGAGATTGTGGACGATCTCGACGCGCCGATGAACGCGTGCGTGCTTCCGCATTGGGTGGTGACTTATGTATGCGAGGCGCCGGGTGGAGCGCATCCTTCGTACGCGCATGGCTACTATCGCCGCGATAACGCATTCTGCATGGCGTGGGATGGGATTGCTCGTGACCGTGAGAAGTTTCTGGCATGGATGAACAGGCATGTAGTATCGAGCGCCGATTTCGCCGAGTACAGGCGCAGTCTTCCCTCGGAAATGGGAGCGCGAGAGAATGCGTGAGCTACAGTACACGGGCGACGAGATGATGACGATTGCGGCGGCGCGGATGCTGGTGAACGGGGCGGTATGTTTTGTAGGCATTGGAAAGCCGAGTGCGGCGGCGAACCTGGCTCGCATGACCCATGCACCAAAGGTGGTTCTCATCTACGAGTCGGGAACGATTGGAGCCAAACCGCATGCACTGCCGCTTTCAATTGGCGACGGAGAACTCGCGGAAACGGCTGACACAGTCGTGTCGGTTCCAGAAATTTTCCGCTATTGGCTGCAAGGCGGGCGCGTGGATGTGGGATTCCTGGGCGCGGCTCAGATTGACAAGTTCGGCAATATCAATACGACGATTATCGGCGGCACCTATGGGAACCCGCGCGTTCGGCTTCCGGGGGCCGGCGGTGCGCCTGAGATTGCTGTGGGAGCGAAGCAAGTGTGCATCATGCTGAAGCAGAGTAAATCCACGTTCGTCGAGAAGCTCGACTTTGTTACTACTTGCAACCGGCACACAATGGCAGTTACGGTGATCACGGATCTTGCGGTGCTGCGTCCTGATGCAGCAAGCGGTGAGCTGAGACTTTCAGCATTGAACCCGGGCGTCACGGTCGAGCAGGTGAAAGCCGCAACCGGCTGGGATCTGAAAGTGAACTGCGAAATGGCCGACACTGCTGCGCCGACATCGGCGGAGCTGGACGCTTTGCGCGAGCTTTACGCCAGGAGCCACAGCAATTGAGGCTACGAGGATTCATCGCTGCTTCGTTCAGCGTCGTGTTGTTAGTGGCGGTCGTAGAACCGACGCCCAAGGTTCCGCTTGGCTTCACGCCGAAGTCGTTTGAGAGCGAGCGCGGCTGGGAAGAAAAGCTGATGAGCTCTGTTGACCCGCAGCGCTGCCGAGCGCATTTGCGGAAGCTTACATCGGAACCGCATGTGGCGGGTACGGCAGGCGATCGCCGCGTATCGGATTACATCGCGAGCGAGTTTCGGGCGGATGGCCTCGAAACCGAAATGGTCGAGTACAAAGTGCTGCTCTCCTATCCCAAGCATGTAAGCCTGGAGCTGGTCGCGCCAATGAGTCGCCGGCTTGCGAATCCTGAGCCGCCAGTTGCCGGTGATGCGGACACACGGCCATCGGACCGAATGGCGCGAATGCCTTGGAATGGATACTCGCCCTCGGCGGATATCACTCGAGCGGTGATTTACGTGAACTACGGCAGGACGGAGGATTATGACCGGCTTGAACAGATGCACGTGGACGTAAAGGGACGGATCGTGCTGGCGCGTTACTTTCAGGGCTACCGGGGCGGCAAGAGCCTGGAAGCGGAGAGGCGGGGCGCGGCGGGGGTAATCGTCTACTCCGATCCAGCCGAAGACGGCGCGAGCAAAGGCAAGGTGTATCCCGATGGGCCCTGGGGTCCTGCGGGACACTTCCAACGCGGTGCCGTTGTGTATGATTTTTTGGTTCCGGGCGATCCGCTGACTCCGGGGTGGGCATCGACGGAGGGCGCGCGGCGGATATCCGAGCGCGACTCCAAGATTCTGCCAAAGATCCCGATGATTCCCCTTTCAGCTGCGGATGCCAAAGAAATCTTGAGTCAACTGCACGGGGCTGAAGCTCCGAAGGATTGGCAAGGCGGGCTCATCGGGGAGATCGGGCGCTATCGCGTCGGCGATGGCGAGACTCGCGTTCATCTTGATCTTCAAATGGAGAACCGCGTGACGCCGATCTGGGATGTCATCGGACGGATTCGCGGGAGCGAGGAGCCGGATAAGCTTATCGCCCTTTCGAACCACCATGACGCGTGGGTGTACGGGGCTGTCGATCCGGCAAGCGGGACGGCCACAATGCTCGAACTCGCACACGCATTTGGCGCGATGGGGCGGCAGGGATTTCGACCGCGGCGCACAATTGTTTTGGGGAACTGGGACGCAGAGGAATACACGCTGACGGGATCGACTGAATGGGGCGAGGAACACGAAAGCGAGCTGCGGCAGAACGGAGTGGTGTGCCTCAATGTGGATTCGGCGACGAGCGGGAACCAGTTCAGCGTAAGTACGGTGCCGGCGATGCTGCCCGCGATTATCGATGCCACGCAGGCGGTGACGGACGAGGCGACAGGGCATTCGGTGTATGACGGGTGGAAGGCACAAGCCAGCGGAAAGGAAAACGTTCGCAGCTATCGGGTGGAGGGTGCGGCCGACGCTCCGGTTCCGTATGGGGTTCTCGGAGGCGGGTCGGATTTTATGGTGTTTCTTCAGCACGACGGTGTACCTTCGCTCGATATGATTTTCGACGGCCCGTATGGCGTGTATCACTCGCTGTACGACGATTTCGAGTGGATGAACCGGTTTGGGGATCCTGGCTTCCGGTATCACGCCACGATGGCGCGACTGTGGGGAGTGCTTGCTCTGCGATTTGCGGATGCGGATATTGTGCCTCTCGATTATTCGCTGTATCCGCGCGAGATTGCTGCGTACGTGCGCGATTTGCAGAAGACCGCTCCGGCGTCGTGCCGGCCTGCGCTCGAATCGTTGCTGGCGAAGTGTGAAAGGTGGCAGGCAGCCGCGACCGAGTTCGCCTCCGAGATGCAAGGCTTCGCGGGCGACGGGAACAAAACGACCCAAATTTCAACGGCTGTTTTGAATCAGGGACTGATGGCGGAAGAGCGCGCGCTTCTGAATGAAGGTGGAATCCCTGGACGGCCGTGGTTTCGTCATTTGATTTATGCTCCGCTGCCGAGTTATGAGGCCGAGACACTGCCCGGATTGCGCGAAGCTCTTGCGGCGAATGACATTGAGGGCGTTCAGGCGCAAGCGCGAGAGCTTTCGGCAGCGATTGAGCGGGCGACGGCTGCACTCGAGCAAAGTCGCGCGACTGCAGTCCGACAGAGTGCGAATCAGGCAGCGTTTTCTGCGGCGATGATGCGCTCGACGCGACCCTGAATGCGATGCCCGGGAGTTTCGAGCTGCATATTTTGCAATTCCTGGTTGTCCACTTTCGCCTGTGCGAGCAGGACGTTCCATCTGTGGACTTCTTGCTTGCGCTTTTCGGCTGCTTCGCGACGGTTGTGATCGGCTTCTTTTCTAACCTCGTCCCTCCGCCTTCGCTCTTGCGATTCGAACCCAATTTCGGGTTTGCGTTTTTCGGCTCTTAGCTTTAGGAGATCGTTCAGGCATTTGTGAAAGGCGCGCTGGTGCGTGACCTGATACCGGATGTAGAGAGCGAGACCTTTGCCGTCGTCGGCGTTCGGGAATCCGTCCTGAAGACACATGTTCTGAAGATGAAGGGCGCGCTTGCTAAGCCAGTGATGTTGCGCCATACCCTCGACGAGCAAGGTCTCAGTGGGCGTGGAGGGTGCATGCTCGTTGCGAAGGCTTTCAAAGAGCTGGTCGAACTCTTCCTGCTTTTCCCAGGCGAGGACGGTGAAAGCGCCGGTGAGGCCGTGGCGGAAGTTGTTGCGCACGGAAGCTGCGAGGCCCTGCGGAGTCTTAGGACCGGTGGAGTGTTGCGCGTTCGATTGGTTCGCTGAGAGCTGAGCCGATGTTGACATGATGCTGAAACGGTACGGCGGGCTCTAGAGGAGTGGGCAGTGGAAGTGGTGTAAGTGCCAGAAATTGCGAGAGATGAGGGGGCTAGCGAGATGTGTGACCGAGCGCTGGGGCGCGTCGCTGTGATGCAGGTAAGTCAGTGGGCGAAGCGTATCGGCTCAACGCCGCACAGCGTTTTTTTAATTGGTGCGTCGTGTTGAACTTCGGGCACTGTTTCATTTAGCCACGGTTAGGGATATCTTCAAAGAGGGTACCCCTGGCGTTGGTGAAGTAATTAGAATCGGGATCTGCGTACCCGCCAATGAAGAACCCGTGATCGTGATGTTGAAAGTAAGTGATTTGCCATTTGCGTCACCTTTCCAGTTGGTAATCTTCACTGTGTCCATATTTTGAAATGGTAAAGGAATGGCTCCGGTCAGATTTTGACCGGTCAAGCTCACCAGCAGCGAGTTTGCGTTAGAGGGAATTGAAGAAGGGATAGAGGACTGATCGATTGACATCTGCGGTGTCGAGGCTGGCCGCTGCTGTTGAGCAGCGGCTCCGGCCTGCTGCTGAAGTTCCTGAAGGCCACTTCCTAAGCTGCCCGAGCCGTAATATTCAACCAAATCGTGCCAAGCTGCTGACCAAGGATAGGTATTGACATCATCTTGGAGGTGTTTGACTATCGCGTCGTAAGTCTCTGGTGGCGCGTGTCCATCGCCACGGCGATGACACTATACGTTTGTTTTGCTAAAGAAGTTGTTTCAACTGATAGGTTAAGTCCCGTGACTGCCGTTGCGAGGGCACCGAAGATAGTCTTTGTTCTTGCCGCTGGCGCGATTGCCGTTGCTGCGGTTAGACCTAACTGCATGAAATCAAACGAAACTCCTTCCATCCCCTTTCCGGCAAAAACCAAACTCTTGAATGTGTCGTATGATTGTTGAATATCCGCCATGACCCCGTAGGCCATGCTGTTTCGGGCTAATTTAGCTGTTTCCTTGCCATTAGGTGGGCACTGAGTGGCAGGACAGGAAGAAGCAGCACAAGCTGATTCAACCTTGTTCGGTTCCTTGGGAGCTGGTTGACCTAGTGAAAGGTAGTAGAGCCTTTTGTCAGCTAGGTATGCGCAATCATCATACAGTCTAGCCATGATTCTGGGCCGTTTGGCCGTAAGCGGATTAAGCAACGGGCGTGAACATCCAACTGTGAAGCAGAAAAAGATGATTCCAGAAAGAAAATAAAAATAACGCGGAGAAATACACATTAGATTTCGGAGAGGCTCGTCCGCACACTGTAAAACTAATTATGGGTGGTGTCAATAGGTTTAGGCGGCTGGTCGTGGCTCAATTGACCGTTTGGGTGAGACAATCATAATCGGCAACTTGGGGTTACCGATTATGAGGCAGAGTTTCGGTCCTGGAGGAATTGGAGTCGTAAACGGGAACCACGGGATTACATCGAATTAGATGCTTACCAGTTCTAACGCGCGGAGGAGGGCTCGGCTTGCGTCTTCAGGCGCACCGTCATTCATTACGTGGACTCCACTTGAGATATCGGGCGTGCCGATCGCAAGATATTGACCGATTTGGTATCGCTGGACTTTCCATGACGAAAACGATGGAGCTATAGAGTCCATCGATTCGCATCCTTTGCCGATACAGGCTAGTCTTATCTCGCTATCGGTAATTGATGACAAGGCTTGGCCATTTTTCGTTGTTGCTCTGGGGTTAAGACGAAGGCGGCTGGAGATCCCGAATGATATTCCACTTTTTTGGAATTGTCACCCGTTGGGATCGGACACTCCGATTGGGGATTTATCGACGATTGTCTACCAGAGCTACGCAATTGTATAGCCTTGTTTACACCTGTGGAGTATGCTCGGATACCGCAGGTTGCCCATCTGTCAGGAACTAGACATTCGCGGAACGTTGCGGGAGTATAATTTCAGTCCTGATCTAATTCGAGATTGTGCAGGTTAGGCCCGGCTGTGCCGTAGATACAGGGAGTTGGAACAATTTTCGGGTGTAGGCAGCGGCAAAACGGGCCGACGATGGCCCGGGGCGGGGATTGCGGAACGCTTTGTGCAGGAGATGAGGGCGAGCTTGCGGTTCCGGAGCGTTTGTAAGTAGGAGTACATTCAAGATGCGAGCCATAATAGCGTTGGCTGGTTTGGTAGGCCTTGTGGCCATTGGGGTCTGGAAGGCGCCGCAATGGATGCCAGAACGGGACTTCGGGAGCGGGTTCGGAGCGGCTGCGGACGGAAGCGCCGCGGACCCGGAGTCGAAAGTGGTCCGGGTTTCAGGCAAGAATAGAGGCGACAAGACTGGCCGGTCCACCGTGACGAGCGATTTCAAAATCGGCGGGTTTCCCGATTCGAAGATCGAGGTGGATGTGCCGGTATCGCGTGCGCCGTTCCCGACGCGGAAGGATCTTCATGCGGGCATTCCGGGCAGTCAGGTACGCGCCACCTACGGGGAGCCCGCCGCGCGCATCACCGCGATGGAGGGGGGCCAGCTTGTCGAGCGCTACTACTATTTCAATAACGACCGCACGCAACTTACGGTGGCAAAGTTAGAACAGGGCGTTGTCGTGGCAGCCGAAGCCGTGCCTCGCTGAACTCCGCTTCGAAGATCGCTCGATTCTATTCATCTTGCATCGAGATAGTAGGCTGTGAGGATGAGCAGCCCACACTCTGTGCCTTCAACCCCATCAAACAGAAACCGAGTGAAACGATGCTTGCGCTTGCGCAGGGCCACGGCTGCACGCGACGCATCTGTTGGTGCGGCGGAGCAGATCGACAACGGAGACGAAGACCGCTACTCGGATAAGTGTGGAACCTACACGAAATGCATTCTGCAATCGAACGTGGGTCGGGTGGACCTTCGGGCATACGAAAGCTTCAAGAAGGCGCTGAACAGCGGGAAGGCTCGGGACTTTAACAAGATCGTCTTAGGGGGGGCGCGGAAGCTGAATGGCCCTCAGGGGGGACTGGCGTTCGACCTGGAAGGTCTTGATGCCAGCCAGTTTACAGCGCCGCCGGCGCCAGCTTTGGCGAGCGAAGAATATGCGACCGAGTTAGTGGAGATGTACTGGGGCTCGCTTTTGCGAGACGTTGCGTTTAGCGAATATCAAAACGATCCGATAGCGATTCAAGCCGCGAGCGAGCTATCATCGATGCCCGCCTACAGCGGACCCAGAGACGCGAATGGGAATGTCATTCCGGAGTTGTTGTTGCGAGGTAAGTTCGAAGGCGAGACCACTGGACCGTATCTCTCGCAATTCCTTCTGAAAAACGCCTGCTTGGGCGCCATACCCTTCACGCAACGGTACACGAGGTTCGCGGCGAACGTGGACTACATGGTGGACACGACCAGTTTTCTGCAGGTGCAGAACGGGATTGCAACGGGACAACAACTCCAGACGCGGCCTCCTGTGTACTTGCATGACGGGCGGGGCTTGGCTGGGTTTACGCACAATGACGTGCTGTATCAGGCTTACTTTACTGCGTACCTGGTGTTGAACACTCTTAACGGAATCAGTTGCGCGATTGGGGATAATCCAGCGCCGCTCAATCCGGGGAATCCGTACAATCCAGGCAATCCTCACGATGCATGGAAAACCCAAAATGGATTCAATACGTTGGGGCAACCGGATATCGCTTCGACCATGGCCGCAGTAGCGAGCGAGGCGCTGAAGGCAGTGTGGTACCAGAAGTGGTACGTTCATCTGCGCCATCGTCCGGAAGCGGGAGGTGCGCTTGTAGATTTGATCAAGACAGGCCAAGGGAGCACGATTGAAGGCCACCCCAGGTCGACCGTTCTGAACTCACAAGCGGTGCACAACAGCCATAACAAATACGGAACGTATTTCTTGTCGCAAGCCTTCCCAGAAGGGTCGCCGGCACATCCGGCCTATCCGACTGGACATGGCACTGTCGCTGGAGCTTGTATCACCGCGCTGAAGTTTTTTTACGACGGAAGTTTTATCATTCCGAAGCCGCAAGTGGCGCTCAAGGATGGATCGGAGCTGTCCGACTATACGGGGGGCGACGCCGGGAAGATCACGGTGAACGGCGAACTCAATAAGCTGGCGCACAATATCAGCTTTGGCCACGGTATTCACGCCGGTATACACTGGCGTAGCGATACGGATACATCCATCCAGTTAGGCGAGGCGGTTGCATTAACCGTGCTGCAAAACCGTGCCGACGCCTACAACGAAAAGTTCACCGTGCAGCTAACTAAAGTAGATGGCACTATCGCGACGATCTCGAACGAGTAAGGAAACGGTCGCTCCGCCGCTGAAAGCGAGAGTCACATGCCGGATAGACCCGAACTTTTCGAGCGGTCGGTTCAGATTTCCCCATTGGGAGTTGTGGGCGATCTAACGGTTCCGGACAGGGCGCGGGGCGTGATCATCTTTGCGCACGGAAGTGGAAGCAGCCGTTTCAGCTCGCGCAACCGGTTCGTCGCCGCGGTGCTGCAGCAAAGTGGATTCGCGACGTTGTTACTTGATCTGCTCACCGCAGACGAGGAGCAGGTGGACCTTCGAACGCGGCATTTGCGATTCGACATAGAGCTGCTTGCTAACCGACTGGTTCAGGCGACGGACTGGTCCGGCCGCGATACTGGAACCGGCGGATTGCCTGTGGGATATTTCGGGGCAAGCACTGGAGCTGCCGCGGCACTCATTGCGGCGGCTCAACTCTCGGACACGACACGTGCCGTGGTTTCTCGGGGCGGCCGGCCCGATCTGGCCGGAGCGGCATTACCGAAGGTGAAGGCGCCTACTCTGCTGATCGTCGGCGGCAATGACGACGTTGTTATAGGACTGAATGAACGAGCTTTGAGCGAATTGCAATGCGACAAGAAACTGGAGATCATTCCGGGAGCGACCCATCTTTTCGAAGAAGCGGGGGCTCTCGAACGTGTGGCGTCCCTGGCAACTGCGTGGTTCGATCGCTATCTCCTAAGTTGAGGTGAGATTAGAGCGCCATACGATCCGCGAGAAGGGCAGGTACATCAGCGTGAAGAGCACGAGAGCAATCAGCTCCGAGTTCACGAGGTACCAGGGCCAAGATCCCAGATAATTGAGCAGCGACGGATTGGGCGGCTTTGCGCGAAGGTACATGTAGTTCGTTCGAAAGAGGTAGTCAAAAGCGCCCACGAGGGCCGCGAAAACGTTGAGGCCCAGCATAGCTCTCCAGATGGAGCCGGGACGCGGACGCGCTTGTCCGGACCAGACCAGATAGAGAACGGCGACAATCACGAGTCCGTGAGCAATGAAGAACTGAACTGTTGAAAACGACGGGAACGGTTCCCATAGATCGGGAGTGAGCAGAGCCATCGACGTTCCCGCTGCAGCGCCATAGTAAGCCAGATCGAAAGCGGTCGCGTTCAGGGTGAGTGATGCAATCACGGTCAGGCAGAGCGTTGCATCGCAGAGCTCTAGCGGCAGGGTATCAGGAAAGGTAAACCAGCCCTGGAATACCAGATAGGCGTACCAGATAATTGCATTCAAGAAGAGAGCTAGGGCCACTCCGATCCGCAGGGGTCGACGCCAGGCAGTGACGCGGTGCGCGATGGCGGCGAGCATTGCCGGGAGAGCGATGATACAGCTCAGGATAGTCAGATGAACCGGACCAAAGAGCCGGAAATTCGGTTGTGTCACCGCTGTACGATTATTGCGGGAAACTCTGCTCACCCCACTAGAAAAACGCAGTAGAATAAATGCCGATTGCGAGCTGAGACCGGGAGAATTGGGTGCTGAGTTACTCTCAAGGACCAGAGTTGCCTCTCTTGAACCGCACAACTGGCGAGCAGTTGGAGTATGCAGCTACGCACTGGGCGGGTCGTCTTGCTCTTGTCTCCCGGCATCAAAATCGTCGAATGACATGGCGAGAGCTTCTGGCGACCGCCGACAGAGTTGCAGCAGGCTTGGCGCGAATTGGCATCCAGCCGGGCGACCGTGTAGGCATTTGGGCGATGAGTTGTTACGAATGGGTTGTGGTTCACTTCGCGTGTGCCAGAGCGGGTGCAATTGTCGTTAGCGTGAATCCTGCGTCTCGGTCCCGGGAACTTTCGTTCGTGGTGAAAAAATCACGCATGAAGGTCCTGTTCCTGCGCGAGCGCGACGACCGAGCGGCGTATACCGAGATCCTAGGTCAGGCCACGGCCGGCACAGATAACCAACTTGAACACGCGATCTGCTTCGATTCACAAGAGTGGGTGGATTTACTGAGGTGCGAACCAAGCCCGGCTGCTCCGAGCACGCTCGACGATGTGATCAATATGCAGTACACTTCCGGGACGACCGGCTCACCAAAGGGCGTGCTGCTAACCCACAGGAATGTTCTGAATAATGGGTTCCTGATCGCCAGAACGCTGCGTTACACCGAAGATGACCGCATTTGCCTGCCGGTGCCGCTCTCGCACTGCTTTGGAAATGTGATCGGGATGATGGCATCGCTCGCGAGCGGCGCGGCGATTGTTCTGCCGAACTGGTGGTTCGATGCTGCCGCCACGCTTGCGGCGATTGAGGCGGAAAGGGCGACGTCTCTCTACGGGGTTCCGACGATGTTCATCGCTGAACTTTCGCACCCGGAATTTTCGCGCTTCGATGTCACAACGCTGCGGACTGGAGTCATGGCTGGCGCGCCATGTCCGGTGGAACTGATGCGGCGAGTCATTTCAGACCTGCACTGCCCGGAGTTGACGATTGCATATGGCTTAACGGAGACATCGCCTGTGATTACCATGTCCGAGGTTGACGACGACCTCGAGCGGCGCGTATGCACTGTGGGGAAGGTGATGCCGTGCACGGAAATCAAGATTGTTTCAACTGCAAGCAGCGAGACGGTGGAAAGAGGGGTGCAAGGCGAAATCTGCACGCGCGGGTACATGCTGATGAAGGGCTATGACGACGAACCGGAAGCGACGGCTTATGCGATCGACGCGGAGGGGTGGTTTCATACCGGCGATCTCGGGGTTATGCGCGAGGACGGCTATATAGGGATCACCGGGCGCGCGAAGGACATGCTCATCCGGGGCGGCGAGAACATCTATCCACGGGAAATTGAAGAGTTTCTTTATACGCACCCGAAAATTGCCGAGGTTCACGTGACCGGATTGCCCGACGAGCGGCTGGGAGAAATCGTTTTGGCGTGGGTGCGACTGAAAGCCGGGGAGACAGCGAACGCGGATGAGATTCGCGAATTCTGCCGAGATCGAATTGCACACTTCAAAATCCCGCAACGCATAAGGTTCGTCGACTCATTCCCGACGACTCTGAGCGGCAAGATTCAGAAGTTCAGGATTCGAGAGATGGAGCTGCACGAGCAATTCAGCTCTACGCCGTAGATGGCAGACATCGCCGCTCGCATCAGGCGCTCACAGCAACTTGCCTGTCGGGTCCAGCTGAGGTGACTCGAGAAACTGTTTTCGGCAGCGCGAACCCTGCAGCGATCAGCCAGATAAAACCCGGAAACCTGACCAGCGGGACAAGAAAGACGGCCTGCGGAAAGACCAGGTTAAGCCAGCTCAATTCCCCAGCAACTGCAAGCAGCAGCCCGAATGCCACGATCCATTTGGGCAAGAGCTTGCCGAATGCTGCAGGGATGGATAGGCCGGCGATCAGAAGACCCATTGGGACCGAAAAACCCGGACCGCCAAAGGCATACGAAAGATAATACAGCGCGGTTGTCAGGGCGGGGTCGTGCGCAACTCCCGGGTGGATCATCGCCCAGAGAATGAAGCCTGCAGCCGCGCCGTCGAACACGGTCATTAAGCCTCCGAAGACCGCAATGTAGGGGCCGGCGGCGGTTATGCCGAGAAATCGCAGACGGCTTACGGCGGATGCGGTGAAAATGCCGAGGGGAATCAGTGCCCCGAACTGGAAGAACATGCAGATTAGAACCGCGGTTGGGTGCGTCTGGAAATAGCTCTGTATAACGCTCACCGGTTCCCAAGGCCCTGGAAAGTAGGGCGGTTTCACACCGAACGGAATGCCGAAGCCGCTAACGGCGCACAGGCCTGCATTGAAGAGCACTGTGTAGACGATCGCGAGCAATCCGAGATGCGGGCCGGCGTGACGACTCGCAGCGGTAGCGGCGTTCAGTTTAGAGTTCATTTTCCTTTGCCTCCATGTAGAACCGTTCTTATCCTAAATCATTCTATATTGAAACTATTCTATTATGCAATAGTGTTTCGTATGGGGCAAAAACGGGCTGAGAGCGATCAAGAGTGCGCACGCCGGGCGGGGCCGCCATCAGCTTTTCTCCTGGCCCAAGTGGGGGCGCACGCGGCATCGAAATTTGCAGAGCGCTTGGCAGAACAAAAATTGAGTCCGTCAGATGCTGGTATCTTGCGGATCCTAGGTGGGAAACCCGGTATTACCCAACAAGCACTGGCCGTCGCGCTGGGAATGGTTCCAAGCCGGCTAGTGGCGGTCCTCGATGATCTGGAATCTCGAGGATTGATGGAACGGCGCGACAATCCGGATGATCGCCGCCGCTACTCTTTGTATTTGACAGACAAGGGACGTTCGACGCTCCAGGCAATCGGCCGCATCGCCCGCGAACATCAGGAAGCGCTGCTGGCGGCTCTATCACCAGATGAACAGCAGCTCCTCGCGGGATTCTTGCAACGCGTTGCCGATCAACAGGGACTTATTCGTGGCGTGCATCCTGGGTATGCGTCTATGGTCGGGCGCCGCGGCGTAAAAGCGTCTGAGACCGAACGGGATTAAATGGTAGCTGCCGGCAGGTTCGCGACATTGGTCCTGACGTTACTGTTCGCTTTGACTGCTCGGCTTTGCGCGCAAGGTCCACCTTTTCAAATTGACGATCCAGTGCCGGTTGACCTTCACCACTACGAGTTCTACATATTCGGCGCGATGGATGGGACGCCCGCAGAGATCGATTCGATCGGGCCGGCTTTGGAGTTCAATTGGGGGGCGATTCCGCGCGTTCAGCTCCACGCCATTCTGCCATTGGGCCTAATTGCGCCGTCAAATAATCCTATTTATCTGCCGGGAGGCACTGGCCCGGAAGAATTTGGGCTGACAGATATGGAATTAGGCACGAAGATTGCCTTCTTCAAAGAGACCAAGCGGCGTCCGCAGATTGGCACCTTCACTATGTTCGAGATGCCGACGGGTAATTACGCAAGGGGTCTTGGCGTTGGGAAAGTCTGGTACAAACTTCCCATTTGGCTGCAAAAGAATATGGGGCATTGGCTCTTGGACGGCGGGGCCGGTTATCAACTGGTTCCACAGAGCGGTTACCGCGATTTCCCTTACGGTGGATTTCTCCTGAAATATTCGTTCGGCGACCGTTTGGAGATTGGTGGCGAAGTCTTTTCCCATGCGCGGGAGGGCTTTGCCACAGCGCAGACTCAAGCTTCGACGCTGATCGACCTGGGCGGCTATTATCACTTGAAAAGTCACCCCGGTGAACAGTTCCTGTTCTGTTACGGCCACTCGGTCGCCGGCCAAACCGAGACTTACGCCTACGTGGGCATGTACTGGACGTGGGGAAAAGATGATAAGCAGCCGGACGCGAGCCATTCATTCCTGCCGGGATTGATGTACCAGAACGGATTTCGATAACGACGGTGCTCGCGGCACGCTAAGCGACAGTGGAACCCAGAAACTGACGGATGGTCGTAATCGCGGCTGAAAATAGCCTTAGGGGTCCAGTACTAACGGCGTGCCGGGCGGTAGGGCGATCCGGTGCGCCGCTGGTAGGATTAGGGTTTCCATGTCAATTCCCCTTTGTCGTGTTGTGTGTCGTTTTTCGTCTATTGGCGCTTGCGTGCTGGTCAGTTATTCACTTGCTGTACCGCTGCAGGCACAGGTTGCGGGTCAAAGCGTCAACATGGTCACTGGCACGCAATGGCCGGGGGGCGATCCGTTCTTGGAGCGCCAGAACGAGCCGTCAATGGCCGTGTCCTCCCGGAATCCGCTGCACGTGGTAGCCGGAAACAACGATTACCGCACCGTTGATCTGCCGGGTGTGGCAAGCAATAAGCCAACGGGGGACGCATGGCTGGGCTTTTTTACTTCGTTCGATGGCGGCGATACGTGGACGAGCGTGCTGGTTCCCGGGTACCCGCAAGATACGTCCAGCCAGGGCAATGCTTCGCCCTTGAAAGCTTACGAAGCGGGAGCGGATCCGACGGTAAGGGCCGGAACGAACGGGTTGTTCTACTACAGCGGGCTTGCCTTTAATCGCGAAGCGAGCGGGACCAGCGCGGTGTTTGTGGCGCGTTATGTCGATGACAACAACGTGCAAGGAGCAAACACCATTCGGTATCTCAGTACAAGCGTGGTTGCGACTGGAGACGCGAATCACTTTCTGGACAAGCCGGCCATCGCAGTAGACATCCCACGTCCGGGGTCACCGACGTGCACGATTCCAGCCAGCTCAAGCGTCAAGGCGGCCACGATAGCGGCTGGCCGCATTTATATCGCGTATACGCAGTTCAATGGGCCGGAATCGTCGAATCAATCGGCAATCATGTTCTCGGAGTCGAGCGATTGCGGAAAGACGTGGAGCACTGCGCAGAAGGTCAGCGGCACAGAGCAAACGAATCAAGGCGCGGCGCTCGCGATTGATCCGAGCACGGGGAATGTATACGTGGTGTGGCGGATTTTCGCCGCGAGCCACCAGACAGACGCCCTCGCCGGCACGGCACTCCAGTACGGCACGAACACGTTCACGAGAATCCTCACAGATCCGATTTCGCCATTCGACCAGGCAACTACAGACGTGTCGTTTCGAACGAACGCGTATCCCTCCATTGCAGTGGACGGGTCGGGGCTCGTCTATGTCGCGTGGGCGCAGCGCGGTGTCACCTCGAATCCTGCCACGGGCGGAGATGCGCGTATTCAGGTGCTTTGCGGAAAGCCGTCCTATGCGGGCGGTAACCGGCTCAAGGGCATGCAGTTCGCGGGACCGGTTACCGTCGACCCCTATCAGAAGCGCGGACATCAAATCATGCCGGCGATGAGTTTTGCGAGCGGAAAACTGACGGTTGCGTGGTATGACTTCCGCGATGACGACCAGGTGGCGGTTTATACGGCGACTGGCGGCGGCAACTACGCATTTTCAGATGAGGTGCCGGAAGGCGTAACGCCAATCTACTCGACTTACGTGGCCGACCCGGCGGGACCTCCTTATCCGAGCAGTGTGTGGCGACACACAGTCGATGTACGAGCAGCGCAGGCGAACTCCGGTTTTCCGCCTTCTTTCCGAGGATCGATGATGGTTTCGCAATACACATATGGGACGCCGGCTTTCGATCCTAGTGCGGAGACGCCGCTCGCGAATGATCCGGATAACATCCAGCAACTCGAATTTGACGCGCCGAATCTACCGTTATTCCAGTTGGGCACGGTGCCATTTGTCGGGGATTACATCGATGTAGCGGGCCCGACGTTTATTCCCTACATGTCGGGTAGCACTGAGATATGGAGGTTCAATAATCTCGCTACGGACCCGGACCACACGCACGTGGTGTGGACAGACAATCGGAATGTCGTCCAGCCCGCGGATGGCAACTGGGCCAACTACACGCCTGTCGGCGAGAGCGGCGGTGCTCGTAGCATCTTCAACCCGTCTGAAAACGCTCCGGCGTGCGTGGTGGGCCAAACCGGCGTTCGGAACCAGGACATCTACACGGCGACCGTCAGTCCTGGCGTGATTATGGGTGCTAAGGGAGATCGCAAGCAGCTCTCAGCGTCGCTCCAACGCGAGTTTCCGGTAACGATCGAAAATCCGACAGCTCAGACGGTGTATTATCTGCTGACGATTGAGGCGCAGCCCGCCGGCGGCAAGGCGTCGTTTCTGCAATTCCCAGTTTCCGGTTTGCCTAATCCGATGACGCAGCTGGAAATTGGGGTCCCCGCGTTCTCGAGCGCTTCAAGGTCGGTTTTTATCACGTCTTCGAACCCGAATGCGACTGTGCCGCTGAATGCCGTTCAAACGGACGCTAACAGCAACGTGATTCCAAACGGAATGACGAGCAGCGCGACCTTAAACAGCGATGTTTCGAACCCCAACATCTCAAACCCCAATATTTCGAATATGGAGGTCTATAATCCGAACATTTCGAATCCCAATATTTCGAACCCGAACATCTCGAATCCAAATATCTCCAATCCGAACATTTCGAATCCGAATATTTCGAACACAGCTTTCGCGAATCCAAATATTTCGAATCCCAACATTTCAAACCCGAACATTTCGAATCCGAATATTTCCAACCCAAACATCTCGAATCCAAATATTTCGAATACGGCGATTTCGGGAGAGATCACGGACGCATCTTTCACAGTGACTAATTCGGGGAATACATCGGCTGCCTACAATTTGATTCTTCTGCAATACCAACCTCCGCCTCAGGGCGTGACAGTTCAACTGATTGTTTCCGGAGTTTATTTGACGCCTGTAGCCAACGGCTGCACGCTAGCTGTGCAGGCGCATTACGTTCCAATTGCAAACATTCCGAATCCGACGTTTGTTACGCCGGGATCGGTGCTGCAGAACGGCCCGCCACCGACTTTGGCTCCAACGTTCACGCTTCAGCCCGGCGAGCAAGCGCTGGTAACGCTCCGCGTCTACGATCCAAATGCGACGACGCCGGCCCAAGCTCTTCAGCAATACAACCCTCTTACGGCGCTAGCACCGGTAATCGGCAGCCAAGGCGTCAATACGGGATTACCGCCGCCTCCACCGAATTTAACAGTTCTGTCGATTGCCACAACTGCTCTGCCGCCCGTCCCATTGAACGGGGCGTATAACCTGACACTGCAGGCGACGGGCGGTTCCGGTACTTACTCGTGGAGCATTCCCGCGGCATCGCTTCCTCCAGGCATTACGCTGCAAAACGGAGTGCTGACGGGAGCGCCGACCGCAGTGGGAACGTATACGGTGCCCATCCAGGTTTCCGATACAAGCGGGCAAACGGTGCAGCGTACCTTTACGCTGATCGTGACGCCGCCAGGACTGGCGATTAGCACAACAGCATTGCCGTCCGGTCAATTTGAAAGCCCGTATTCATCGACGCTAGCTGCAAGCGGTGGGACTGCCCCCTACACGTGGTCAGTGGCGCAAGGTGGTGTGCTGCCGGTGGGCATGGGACTCAATTCGAGCACCGGAATTCTTTCGGGCGCACCCGCCCAGGCGGGTATTTGGAATGTGCCGATCATGGTGACGGATTCCGCGACTCCGGCTGCGACGCAGACCGTGAACCTGCCACTTACGATCGGCTTGGCAACCGGATATGCGGGCGGCAATAACTGTACTATGCCCTACCCGACCACACCTTTGTATTACGCGGGGGCTGTGTCGTGGACCATCAACACATCTTCCTTACCGACCCCGAGCCAGATCACTCTGCTTCAGGGGAACGTTTTGACAGGATGCTTTACCGGCCCGCCTTCAGGCAGTTACCCGATCGGTTTCACCGCTTACGGCGCGAATCAAACGACCCTTCAAACGTTCACGCTGAACCTGCCCGTAGTTGGACAGTCCACAATGGATAACGGGATCGTCAACGCGAATTCCGGCGGCAGCGGGCATTTGCCGCCGAGCGGGTATCAGCAGGGCGTTGTGACGCCGGGGCAGTTGTTCACTTATAATCCCGGCACGTACGGATCGGACAACGAAACGTTTAGCGGTAGCTATCTCTTCGGGTTGAGCGGCGGCACAGCGCAGTTCTGCGTGGCTTCCAACAACCCGGGCAGCCCTATTTCGCTTACCGCGCCATCGCCGGGCCGCTACGATGTCCTCTTCGATGGCACAAACCAAACCTGCCAACAGGCACCGGCATTTCCGAATAGCCCTGCGCCTCTGGTCATCGATTCGGTGGATGCTCTCGGGACCACAGTAACCTTCGCCGGGACCACTCTGACGAATGTCTCGTTAACTAGCGCGAGTGGCTCAAATCCAGGGTCCAACCCACAGCTTCGCTATGTGCTGATCGTACCCCAGCAGTCCACGGGTTCTAGCATTCCGGTGACAGTAAACTTCGATTACGCATTCGACTCGAACTACGGTAATGACGGTTGCACTGGCCCTGGTTGCGTAATTTTCTCGTTAATTGGATTAAATATCGATGCTGCTCCGCAAGGCTGTGGTCCGAGCGGCTTCCCTGGCTCAAGCGGCAGCGCTGCAAGTGGTACGGGAGGGAGCGTTACGATCCAGGTGCCGAACAGCCTCGGCCGGTACTACGTGGGCATGGACCGAGCGCTCGTTACAGCATGCCCGAGCGCTTGGTGGACGGGACCCCCATCGGCATCGCGGTATATCGGTATCGTTGATGTTTTACCGCTTACGTCCGAATAGTTTACCGATTCGCGCTTCGGCTTGTCTCGAGTGAGCGCAGGCGCTTGCGCGCGTCTTTCGCGAGCGGATCGTCTGTGCTGTTCTCTCGGATGTTGAGGTAATTGCGGTACGCATCAGCCGCATCCGGGCTTCCGAGCCCTTCGCGGGTGCGGCCAAGGTAATAGTATAGGGGCGCGAAATAGCGCCAGCTCGGCTCATCGTCTAAGAAGACGGCGGTTGCCTCGCCACGCCGTTTCAGGCAAGCGTCGAATTCCGTATCTGCGTCGGTGAACGCTCCGGCTTCGAGATAAGCCCGGCCCAAGCCCAGACGGCCAAGCCAGGTGTCGGCGATTTTTCGGGCATCCTGGAATGTGCGAACGGCACCGCGGTAGTCACGCTTTTTCATTTGCAGTTCGGCGTCGATTAGCTTGGCGTACGCCTGAGGATCGGGCTCGAAGCGTTGGGCGAGCTTATGGGCAAGTTGAAGGGTCCGGTCAGATCTTCCGGTCTCAAGCAGGACGATCGCGGCTGGATACAGCACGTCTTCATCACTGGCAGATACCGAGGCTTCCTCAGCAGCGGAAATGGCCTTTTCCTTCTGCCCACTCATCAGCCATGCCTGGGCCAGCATTATCCACTTCCTGGCAAATCGGCTATTGTTGTGCGCGGCGGCATCGGCATCGAGGCCGTGCTCTAAAAGTGGAATGGCATCTCGAGGGCGTGCTTCAAAAAGCGCCATGTCGGCGAGTCCGATGGTCGACGCTGAAGCGCCCCAATCGCCCAACGTGCCGAGCTTCTTATAGGTTTGCGCGGCCTGCGTCACGTTTCCCTCCGCAAACTGCGAAAGACCGAGGCAGATATACGCCTTCTCAAAAGACGGGTTCATTTTCAATAGCTGCTGCGAGTCGCGGATAGCGGTATCGAAATCCCCAGCGTACATGGCGAACAGGGCCACATTGTTGAGTTGCAGGAGATTGTTCGGGTAGATTGCGACAGCTCGGCGGCCCTCCTCGAGCGCAGCGCTCATGTTCCGGGCGTAAAAATCCGCAAGCGCCAGGTTAGCGATGCCGGCCGAATCCGCTGGATACTGCTTCTCCAACGCTTTAAACTGCTCTATCGCATTCTCATAGTCGCGCTCAAGGAGGTAATAGCCGCCGCGGGTACGATACTTCTCGCGATCGGACATGCGGTCGATCTTAGACATCGCGAGGCGAAAGTAAGTCTCGGCCTCTTTCCTGCGGCCCATATTGGCGAGAATGACAGCCATACCGGCGTATGCTCGCCCGAGTCCTGGATCGAGATGGGCACTGAGGGCATAGGCCTTTAGCGCCTCATCCCATTTGCCCGCCCATTGCAGCTCCTGAGCCTGCGCGTACTGCTGTGAGGCGGCGAGTGATTGCGAGGAGAACGTTTCGGCCGCGGCGATCTGCTTCGATTTCGAGACCACATCGCCGAGAGCTTTGCGAAATCCGGCGGCAATCTTTGCGACGGCAATATTCAGTTGCTCAGGTTTGGAGGCGTTTGCGGTTTGCTTGTCGATAACCTTGCCGCTTACCGTGTCCACTGCCTGAGCTGAAATCCGGTACGCGTCACCATCGCGATTGATGGAGCCTGCGATCACCACACCAACGCCTTCGCGGCGAGCGACCAGCCGCGCGGAATTCTCATCGAGCCGATTCGAGCCGGTTAGTTTAGCAAGTGTTTTCCTCGCATCGCCGCGATTGAAGGCGGTGATGAAGGATGCGCCTTCAAGGTCCGTACTGAGAAGAGGCTCGAGCGTTCCCGTGAGGACGGCGTTGCCCGTTGCATTAGCAAAGTCGGAAATCAAAATCTTGACCGGAGCGTGTGTAACCGCAGTGCGAGGTCGCAGATTGTAGAAGAGCGCGGCTGCGAGAATGACGATCAGCACAGCAGCTGCGGCGAGTAGCTTCCAATTCGCTGTATGACGTTTGCGGATTCCCAGCCAGATCTCGAGATCGTGGATGATCTGATCTGCCGAGTGGTATCGCTTAGCCGGCTCGAGCTGCAAGCATCGGACGATAATGTCGTTCAGCGGACGGGGAATGCGCGGGTCAACATCGATGGGTGCTTTGATTTGCTGTTCGCTGCGTATCCTCAGCAGGTCCGCGAGCGAGGTCTTATCGGCAGGAACATCGCCAGTGAGCATCTCATAAAAGATCAAGCCGACGGTAAACAGATCGGAGCGCTTATCTACCTGTCCGCCTCGCGACTGCTCGGGCGACATGTAGCGGGGAGTGCCGAGCAGGGAGCCGACATGTGTAAGGCTAGACTCCGCTCCTGAACCGGATTCGGCGCGATGAGCAATGAGAGCCACAGCGTCTTCCGAATGGGCGATCCCGAAATCCATGACAGCCGCCCGGCGTTGTTTATCGATCATGATGTTCTGCGGCTTCAAATCCCGATGAATCACGCCTTCCGAGTGCGCAACTGCTAACCCTTTGCACACCTGCAGAATGATTTCCGCAGCCTCTTTGGGTGGCAGCTTACCCTGATCGTGCAGAATGTGCGCAAGCTCCCGGCCGTCGATATACTCCATACTGATAAAGCGCAAACCGTCAGCCACGCCGAGGTCAAAGATGCGCACGACGTTTCGGTGCGTGACTTTGCGTGTGAGTATCAGCTCCTGGCGGAACCGCTTCAGAATGTCCTCGCTACCGGCGAGTTCAGAGCGGATCACTTTCAGAGCGACAATGCGGTCCACCTCGCGATCACGCGCTTTGAAAACGGATCCCATTCCGCCTTCACCCAGCATTTCGAGAATTTCGTAGCGGCCCCCGAGAATAGCGCCGGTCTTGATGGACACGGCGCGATACGCGAGATCGTCGGAAGTGGTATAAGCCTTCGACCAGCCCTTACCGACACCTGTTGAGAGTACGGTCTGCTCGGAATCGGGCGTAACAACGGCGGTTGCGTCCAGGTCGAGCGGAGTTGCTGTCCCACAGGTAGGACAGCAGGTTGCTGAGGTCGGAACCGGCGTTTTACAACAAGTGCAAAGCATTCGCGAACGCGGTTCCTTAATTATCGAACAGGGGAGGGCGAAGTTGATTCCGCTCTGTTAACCGGAGTATACTTCTGCAAACCAGTCTGCTGCGTCTGGATCTCATAAGGGGGCGGAGCGTAGCAGAGCATCGGAACTTATCGGAATTTCTCGCGAAAGGGGAAGGCAGAGTGTCCGAAATGAGCAGAGCTGTTCAGGCGAGCGTGTTAGCACGTGTATTGGTTGTTTTCGCTGCAGGCGTAAGTGTTGGTTCAGCGCAAATCGGAACTGGAACCGTAACGGGAAGCGTATACGATACGAGCGGAGCGGTAGTTCCCAACGCCGAGGTCACAGTGCTGAATGCGGACCGCAACATCCCGCACGTGACCCGCACTACCAGCTCCGGCGATTACACTGTCACGGCTCTCGAGCCCGGTCACTATTCTGTGACGGTGAAGCATCCCAGCTTTCGAACGTCGAGCGTGCCGCCATTCGCTCTCGATGTTGACCAGATGGCGCGTGTCGATGTGAAGCTCGAGCTGGGCCAAGTGTCAGAAACCGTTACGGCAACAGCCGCGGCCCCTCTTCTCGAAACAGAATCGAGCACCGTCGGGCAGGTTATCGATAATAAGCGCGTCGTTGATCTTCCGCTCAACGGCCGCAACTTTCTCGATCTTTCGACGCTGGGACCTGGCGTAACCTTCACCAAAGACGGGAACACAAGTTTCCAGGATGCACGGAATATCGGCCGGCGCTCGGACAACCAATATTCGCTTGGCGGTGCGCGCGCTCAGGACACAAATTATCTTCTCGATGGCGCGGTAGATACGTCACCGGATTCGAACACCATCGCCGCGATCCCATCGATTGACGAGATTCAAGAGTTCAAAGTACAAACAAATTCCTATACGGCTGAGTATGGGCGTGGCGCGGCGCAGATCAACGCCGTCACTAAAGGGGGAACAAACGCGTTTCACGGGACCGCCTACGATTTCCTCCGAAACAGCGCGCTCGATGCCAAGGATTTCTTCAACGACATCAACAGCTTTCCCGGAGCTCCGAAGCCACCTTTCCGGCGTAATCAGTTCGGCGGCACAGCGGGCGGAAAAATTAAGAAGGACAAACTGTTCTACTTTGCCAGCTACGAGGGGTTGCGGGACCGGACGAGTAACTTCCAAACGGCGACAGTACCGCTTCCCGGTGTGAAGAGCGGCGATTTTTCCGGTTACGGTGTTCCAATTTACATGCCGCACATTACGGATGCGAACGGGAACTCGCTATTCCGGGCCGGAAATTCGCTCCCCGCGGGCTGTTACAATCCGAATCCCAATACCGACGTGCCATGGCCCAACTTCACAATCCCGCAGCAGTGCTGGAATCCGGCGACCGCGAAGTTCCTGCAATCGAGCTTCGTACCGACCGCGAATCGTCCCGGACTTCTCAACAACTACACGGGGGTAGTCAGTAATCCGACAGACGACGACCAGGGTGCCGGGCGGATCGACTACGTTCTGACGCCCAACATGAATTTGTGGGGACGCTATTCGTATGCGCGCGAAGATGAGCTAGATCCGTCGGGTTATGGGCTGCTGCCGGGGACCAACCTCACGAATTCTGTGAAAACCACCACCGTCACCCTGCATCACTCCTGGACGATCGGCGCGCAGATGGTCAACGAACTCAAAGCGAACTATGTCCGCGCAAATGCGAGCAGCCTCGGCCAACTCTCTGGCACGCAGAATATTGCGGGTACTGTGCTCGGAATCCCGGGGGTTTCAGGTCTTCCCATCGACTATGGCTTACCCATGTTCAGCGGGGCGGGGGACAATTTTCTCAGCCTGGGCGAGCAGGCATTTGGTCACCCGCTGCTGAAAATTCAGAACGTGTGGGGTTTCGGCGATGATTGGTCTTTTAATACGGGACGCCACACCGTCAAAGCAGGCGTAGATTTTCGCCATGAGTATCTCAACCTGCTGTCGCATAATCTCTCTCGCGCAACCTATCAGATGCCTGTTGCCGCAACGGGAACACTGGCTGGAAACGGGGGGTTATCGCTTGCTTCATTGTTGCTCGGAATCAGCAATGACTCAGAAGTCGCGACCGGAGACGCACACGACCACTTGTTCCGGTGGACACAAGCCTACTACGTTCAGGACGATTTCAAGTTCTCGCGAAATTTGACGCTAAACTTCGGGCTGCGCTATGAAATCTCGCCCTATTGGTACGACAATCGCAACGATATAACGAATTTAACTTTCATAAGCGGCGTTCCTACGATAGTTCGCCCCGGTACCGGCGATCCTTATGCCGGGTTCCCTCCCGCGCATTTCGTTTCCGATCCAACGTCACCCTACTATCTGCCCTACATCCGGAGCAACATCTTGGGACGAAGCCTGGTTTTCACGGATTTCACAAACTGGTCTCCTCGTTTAGGATTCGCGTGGTCGCCCGGCTGGGGGCACAACAAGACAGTCATCCGCGGGGGAGGAGGAATCTTCTACTCGCCCGTGAACGCCAATCCGTGGTTTGATTTCGCTCGCAGCGCGCCGCGCTCGGCGAAGCTAATCCGCAAGGGGGCATACACGATTGTCGATCAGGTGTTCAATAACACTGCGCAAACGATCGTGCAACCGTCGCAGTTCACAATCGATCCGCACTTGAAGACGCCGCGAATCCAGCAGTGGAGCCTCAACGTTCAGCAGGAGCTTGCGCAAAACCTTATTTTGGAGGTGGGCTACGTGGGTTCAGCCTCCACGCACTTGCCGCATCTCACGGATCAAAACGAGACGCTGCCCGCATTCAATGGTACGCAAGTAGCTCAGCCGGTTGTTTATCTACCACAACGGTACGAATCGCTCGCGTCCTATTACAATCAGATCCAGAGCGCCACCTCGGCCAATTACAACTCACTCCAGGCGAAAGTGGAGAAGCGCTACTCGCAGGGATTGACGTTTCTGAGCTCGTTCACTTGGTCCAAATCGTTAGACACCGCCTCCGCTACACGCGACGGCGGTAATGGCCCGGCGACTCCGCACGTATGGGATTACAGGCTCGATTATGGGCCGTCCGCGTTTGACGCCAAACTCAATTGGGTAAACAGCGCGTTATATGAATTGCCGTTTGGAAAGGCAAAACACTGGGGCTCGAACTGGCCGGGGTTGGTAGACGGCGTTTTAGGTGGATGGCAAATCGGCGGAATCAACGTAATTCGTACTGGTTTTCCGCTCTCGTGCCTTACCACCAGCGACGCGGCAGTAAACAACGCGAACTTCGAACAGGATAACTGCGATCTCATCAATGGAATCAACCCTAATGACGGACCGCATAACATCCTCGATTGGTGGAATTTGGCAGCATTCGCTCAGCCCACCGCAAGCGAGGTGTTTGGCGACGGAGGTCGCGGAGCCCTGCGCGGTCCGAAATTTGTGAGCTTCGATTTCACGGCACAGAAGATGTTCTCTGTAACAGAGAGGCTAAAGCTGCAATTCCGTTTTGAAGCTTTCAACCTGCTCAATCATGCAATCTTTTCGGTGCCAAATCCGTACGTCGACACGAATCTCGATCCGACTGGCAGGTTTCCGGTTGCTGCCACCAGTATCAGTCAGATTGGCACGTTTAACACCATTAGCAGCACGGCCGCCAGCAATCGGCAGATTCAGTTCGCCCTAAAGTTCATTTGGTAATCGAGCTACTCGTATCGTAAAGAAACGAGCGGGTCGACACGCGTGGCGCGTCGCGAGGGCAGATAGCAAGCCACCACACCGACGAGCGTTAACAGCAATACAACTGCGAACAGGGTAGCCGGATCGTACGCGGTTACGCCGTAGATCTGGCTCCTCAGAAGACGCATAAGGAAGAACGCAACCACCAAGCCAATGGCAACACCGATCGCGATGAAGCGCATTCCCGCCATCATGACCATCGTCCGTACATTTCCTGTGGAGGCGCCGAGAGCCATACGAATTCCGATCTCGCGATTCTGTTGCGAAACCGTGTATGAAACGACGCTGTACACGCCTACGGTCACGAGAATCAGACCGATACAAGCGAAAACCGTGAAGAGCTGCAGTCCGAAGCGCAGTTGCGCGTACACGAACGCATCTAATGCGTCATCGATAGTATTCGTCTGCTGCGGCAGAACACTCTTATCCATGGCAAGAACCGTGCCCTCTAGCGCTGTTGTCATCGCTTTCGGATTACCGGCGGTGCGCACGTAGGCGATAAAACCGCCGAAGCTGGAGAGCGTATAGGGCGCATAAGCCTCAGGGAGAACGTCTTCGCGAACGCCATGGTTCTTGATGTCTGACGACACGCCGACGATTTCAAACCACGGATTCGGTATCGGTTCCGGCATCCGTTCGAGTCCGGTGAGCTCGATCCGTTTTCCAATCGGATCCTGTCCGGGGAAGAATTTGGCCGCGAGAGTTTGGTTCACGACTGCTATTTTGCGTTTCGAAGTGACATCAGCCTCGGTCAGAAACCGTCCCTTCAGAAGGCGAGCGCCTAGGGTGCTGAAGAACGTTGGATCACAAAAGCCTACCTGACCGGTCCATTTCTCTGAATGTGTCGTTCCGGCAGCTTCAAAGCCGGTATCGATTCCCCCGAATGGCGGGAAGTCCACTGCTCCGGAGGCGCTCACCACGCCCGGAAGGGCCTTTAGACGACCGATCAATTCCCTCAGAAAGCGCGATTGCTGGTCTGCGGTCTTGTAGTTCTTGCCTAAAAAGACCTGAGTGGTCAAAAGTCTGTCAGGTTTGAATCCTAAATCGACCTGGCGTTCCATAAGGAAGCTGCGCATCATCAGACCGGCGCCCGTCAACAGGACAAGCGAAAGCGCTACTTCGGACGCGATCAATGCCTTGCGCAACCAGCCTCGCCGGAATCCGCTGTTTCCGCGACCGCCAGCTTGCAGCGGATCGCTCAAATTACGCGTGAACGTTCCGATTGCAGGAGCCAGGCCGAAAATGAGTGCAGTAGCAATGGCAACTGCGACCGTGGCCGCGAGCACCCGCATATTGAGACTGATATCGGCTTCATCGGGGAACGTAAATTTAGGAAGCGCCGCAACCAAGGCTTTCAGTCCGGCCCAAGCGAATAAACAGCCGGTCGCAGTCCCCATCAGTGCGAGCAGAACGCTCTCTGTGAAGAGTTGGCGGATAATCTTCAGGCGTCCCGCGCCCAATGAACTCCTGATCGCAAACTCCTTTTCCCTGACAGTCGCTTTTGCGAGCAGGAGATTCGCGACATTGGCACACGCGATCAGCAATAACAGCCCAACGGCAGCCAACAGCGTGTACAAGGTCGGTCGAAATCTGCCGACGACGTTGTCGATCAACGCCGGCACGCGAACATCGAACTTCTTCGGGTAATTCTTCGGATACACTTTTGCGAGCCGCTGAGCCAGGATTGCGAGATCCGGTTGGGCCGTCTTGGCGGTCAGTCCAGGCTTCAAATGTCCCAATAAAAAGAAGAAAGGGCTATTGGGATCGGTATCGCCGCGCTCAATCGTCGTTGGGACCCATAAGTCCGCGCCCCAGAATGCAAAACGCTGAGGCATGATTCCGATCAGTGTGCGAGCTTTATCGTTCAAAATGAAGCTCTTCCCGACGATGTTTGGATCTTTCGCGAATTTCCTTGTCCAAGCCTTGTAACTCAGAACGAAAACTGGCGGAGCGGAAGGATTGGCATCGGCCAGTGTTGCGGCCCGCCCGAGCAAAGGACGGACTCCGAGGAACTCGAAAGCGTTACCGGTGACGGTGGCACCATCGAAGGATTCCGGCGCCGTGCCGTTGCGAGTCATCAATACACGGTCTTGCCGGACGCCCATGGAGCGATCGAAAACGTGATTCTGCTCCTGGTAATCCAGAAACTCAGCGGGTGAGAACGTTTGCCGGCCGAACGGATCCTTGATGGCGGAATCGTGTATCTCGATGGCCATCAATCGCTGACCGTCCGTATATGGGAACGGTTCGAGCAGTACGTTATCAATGACGCTGAAGATGGCGCTCGTCGAGCCGATTCCCAAGGCGAGAGTGAGAACGGCAGTTACCAGGAAGCCTCGATCCTTTATCAGTGTGCGCAGGCCAAATCGGATGTGTTGAAAGATGAAACCCATTGAGATGTACTACGCAATTTACCCGCAAGAGTTTCCAAACAATTTCTAACGTGTTCAGGCAAGCGATGGCGCTTTGCGGTTTGGGAGTGTATAGTATTCAAATTAACCATTTAGGTCCAGGGTCTGAGGAGGAAGTATGGTCCGCTTCTTAAGATTCGTGTGCATCTGCGCGGCGATGCTGTGCTTGTTCAAGTTGGCTCCAGCGCAAACGGGCACTTCATCGGTGCAGGGAATCGTGCAAGATCCATCGGGAGCCGCTGTAGCCGATGCCAAGATCTCTCTCGTCAACGCTGCCCAGTCGTTTCAGCGTGAGGGCCGGACGAACCGCTCAGGCGAGTATAAGTTCGTATCGGTTCCTCCCGGAACGTACACCCTGGTGGTCGAAAAGGAAGGCTTTCGCAGATACGAAGTGAACAATCTTCGATTGCTGGTCGACTCGCCCGTAACGAACAATGTCACTCTCGAGGTCGGCTCCATCACTCAGCGGGTCGAGGTTTCCTCTCAATCTGAAACCATCAACACGACGGACGCTTCGATCGGCAACGCCTTCGGTGAAACCCAAATCAAGCAACTGCCTCTCGAAAGCCGCAATGTGCCCGATCTGTTAAGCCTGCAAACGGGAGTTGTCTATACCGGGAATCGGCAGGATATCGATCTCGACAAGGATTCGCGAAGCGGCGCAGTTAACGGCGCCCGCAGTGACCAGAGTAATGTCACCCTGGATGGTGTTTCGGTCAATGAAAAGGGAGGGTATGCGTTTAAATCCATCCTTCCGGTTACGCTCGATTCCGTCGATGAATTTCGTGTAACTACTACCAACTACGGGGCCGATCAGGGTAGCGCCGGAGGCGCGCAGGTCGCGTTAATCACCAAAAGCGGCACCAACGCCCTACATGGCTCCGCTTATGAGTACAATCGCAACTCTTATTTCAGCGCGAACGATTATTTTGTGAAGGCCGCCCAGCTGGAATCTGGAGCGGAGAACAAGCCTCCACAGCTCAATCGGAATATTTTTGGAGTATCGCTCGGCGGCCCGATAAAGAAGGACCGTTTGTTCTATTTCCTGAACTACGAGGGCTACCGCGATGCTGAGGCGATCAGTGCCTTGCGTACAGTTCCGAGTGCGACGCTGCGGGACGGAATCATTCAATACATTTGCCAGGATCCTTCGGCTTGCCCCGGCGGCACAGTGACGGGAATCAGCGGACGACAATATCCTTTCCCGGCTGGCCAAATGGCATTGAGCCCTCAGCAGATTACCGCGATGGACAGCGGTACGCCGGGACCACATGGGCCTGATCCCGTCGTGCTGCAGTACATGAATAGCTATCCATTGCCCAACGACTTCACCACTGGCGATTTGCTCAACACCGCTGGTTATCGATTCCGCGCGCCGACATACAACGTGAAGAACTGGTATATCGGCAAGCTGGACTACAACATCACTCAGGACGGACGGCACCGCGTGTCGGTAAGCGGTGCGCTCGCCAATGAGAGTAATGCAGGTCAGCCGTTCCTTCCGGGTGCTGCGCCCGAGCAAACAACCGTCAATTACAACAAGGGGATCATCGCAAACTACACGGCTTCGCTGACGCCCACGCTGCTGAACGACTTTCGCTACGGCTTTATTCGGCAGAGCAATGGGATTTCTGGAAATTCGAATCAGCCCTGGATCAATCTCCTCGCCATTGATCAGGGGATCTATTATTCGCAGGCCTTCCAGCGGCCCATTCATAACTTCAATGACGATGTCACATCGATCCACGGAAAGCACACGTTCCAGTTTGGGTTCCAAATCTCTCTTTTGCGCAACCATGAGACGAACGCAAACAACTCCTTCAGCAACGGTTCAGCGAATCCTGAGTGGATGTTCAATTCGGGGATGGCGAACCAGGGTGTTCCGCTAGACCCCGCCGTGAATGGCTATCCTGCAGTTGCCCAACAGTTCAACACGTCTTACGATTACCCGCTTACGTCGCTGCTTGGCATGGTCACGTTAGTAAACGCCAATTACAACTATCAGCGGAATGGTCAACCGTTAGCGCAAGGCACGCCAGTTGCAAGGAATTTTGCCCAGGATTCTTACGAGATGTATGCGCAAGATACCTGGAAAGTGAAGCCGAATCTCACCGTGACTTACGGATTGCGCTACTCCTTATTCTCTCCACCATGGGAAACGAATGGACTGGAGGTTACTCCCACCCAGAGCCTAAATACATGGTTCAACAACCGCGCCAACGGCATGTGGAGGGGTGTGCCTTCCAGCGCCCAACCCTTGGTCGCCTTCGACTGGGCGGGACCGGCGAATGGGAAACCCGGCTATTACGGCTGGGATTATCATGACTTCGCTCCGCGCGTTTCGATCGCGTATTCACCAGGTGCTCAAGACGGATTCCTAAAAACGATTTTCGGCGGACCTGGGAAGAGCAGCATTCGCGCCGGTTTCGGGGTAGTTTATGACCGTGTTGGTGAAAGCCTGGTTGATACCTTCGACCAGAATGGTTCCTTTGGGCTATTTACTGAGCTTACGAATCCTTCCGATGTCCAAACGTCCGCTACAGCTCCGCGGTTGACCAGCCTGAATACGATTCCGACGACGGACAATACTGGAGCTCCGATTTTCATTCCCGCTCCCGCTGCTAATTTCCCGCAGCCTTTCCCAAGTACTCTTGCTACAGGCGGATCGGCGATTACCTGGGGTATCGACGATAAGCTGAAAACGCCGTACGCGTATACGCTCGATTTCGCAATCAGCCGCCAATTGTCTTCGAGTTTCTCGTTGGACATAGCATACGTGGGCAGGTTGTCGCACCGGGAGCTCGCCCAGGACGATCTCGCGATGCCGCTGGATATCTATGATGCCAAGGCAGGGATTGACTATTTCACAGCGGCAACTTATCTCTCCCGTATTTACCGGCCAGAGCTCCTGGCGGGAAATACTGCCCCCACAGCGACCTTTAAGCCCTCCCAGCTTCCAGCGAGTGTTCGCCAGTTCTGGACGGACATGATTCAGCCGCTAGCGCCTGGCGGAGCTTATACGATCGGGGCTTGCACCGGCCTTCCCAGTGCCACCTCAACCAAGAGTCCCGTCGTGGCCGCTTTCGATCTATTTTGCTCGACCAGTCTGAACGAATCGCTAGCCTTATACGACCTAGATACGAATGGTATTCAGGATTTCAACAATCCAAACCGGGTTTACTTTCCGTCAACCGGTCAATACACCTACTACAGCCCGCAATACACTTCCTTATTTGCATGGCGCTCGATGGCGAATGCTAACTATCATGCGGCGCAGGTTACATTGAGACGGCAAATGACGAACGGGCTGCAATTCGACATCAACTACACGCTTTCGAAGGCAATCGATTTAGCTTCTGACGCAGAGCGTGTCGGACCTGCGAGCTACACCAGCAGTTTGAATAACGTCATCATCAATGCCTGGGCGCCCAAACAGGAGCGCGCCGTCGCATCCTTTGACGTACGCCATCAAATGAACGCGAACTGGATTTACCAACTTCCGTTCGGCCGGGGCAAATCGATTGCGGGAAATGCCGGGGGCGTCTTAAACGCAATCATTGGCGGCTGGCAACTCTCAGGGTTGTTTCGCATCACGAGTGGCTTCCCGGTAAACGTAGACAACGGATACAGCAACTATCCCAGCAATTTCGAGCAAGAGGGAAACGCCACGCTCGTAACTGCTCCGGTGACCGGCAAATACACCGTTCAGAGCGGGCCCGACGCAGGCGCCATCAACATTTTCAAGGATGGCCCCAATGCCATTAGCAACTTCACTTACACCGAACCAGGGCAATCGGGCGGCCGCAATCAGATTCGAGGTCAGGGCTATTTTGGAATCGATATGGGATTGGCAAAGCGCTGGGTGATGCCCTGGAGCGAGAAGCAGAGCCTGCAATTCCGCTGGGAAGTATTCAATATCACCAATTCGGTTCGCTTCGATGTGCAGTCGAGCTTGCTGTCTTCCGCGCTCACGTTGGGCAGTTCGACGAGTTTCGGAAATTACTCGGGCCTGCTCACGAATCCACGAATCATGCAATTAGCATTGCGCTACGAGTTTTAGATTTGCAGGTCTCTGCCTAGCAGATAGTTGCGAACGTCTAAATCGAGCTTGCTGGTATTCTGTGACGCATCCGTCGCGTCTGTGTTGTAGGCGACCAGATACGCGCGATACGATTGCGGGTCCAAATAGAAGTGACTTAGAAACCCGTTCTGATTTCCGCCGTGGCCGATGTAAAGACGGCCGTTTTCTTCATGTCGAAAAAAGCCGATGCCGATTGAATCTGTTCCCGCCGCGCCTGCCAATTGTGAGGAGTCGCTGGATGGCACATCGAGTTGTTTGCGAAACATCTCTTCGAGTGAGCTGCGCTTCAGAACTGTTTCGTAGCGAGCATCTCTAGAATTGCCGAGCAGGAAACGCAGATACTTCTCCATGTCCGGGAAAGGCGAATTCAGGCCGCCGTTCGACACCGTGATGCCCGTGTCAAAATTGAAAGGCGCTTCGGTCAGTTTTCCCTTTTCGAGAAAGTAACTATGTGAGCGGTTGGGCAGGAGATAGTAGGGCGACTGATCGAAGTACGTCTGATGCATTTCAAGCGGTTTCAGAATGTTTTTGTCAATATAGACCTCGTAGTCGTCGTCTGTAAGGCGCTCGATGATTTGGCCGAGGAAGATGATCCCGAGATTGGAATAGCTGTGCTTGCTTCCAGGCGGAAAGTCCACGTTTGTGTAGGGCAGCATCGCGACAATTTGCGACCACTTCGTCGGTTCAAAAGGCTGCCATGGTTCTGTGCGCCAGGGCCAAGTGGGATTCCGAAAGCCAGCGCTGTGCGTAACGAGATGACGAATCGTGATTGCTTCTACGGAGCCGTACGGATCGTGAACCTCGCGCAGCTCGGGAATGTAAGAGACGGCTGAATCGTCGAGGCGCAGGCGCCCGTGGTCACGAAGCTGCATCACGGCGATCGCGGTAAACGTCTTCGTGATGGAAGCCCAGTGGTAACAGGTGTTCCGGTCGACAGGCGTCTTGTTTGCCAGGTCTGAAGAACCGAAACATAGTGGGCGCATTCTCGCGAATGAGCAGAAAACTGCTCCCCACAATTCCGTTCTTGCGAAGGGCGGCGAAGTAAAAATCATGAAAGCTATCTGTCGTCGCTGACGCACTTGCGGAGATGGCTCCGGCAGTGTACAGAAATTGGCGCCGCGTCGGCTCATCAATGGGCATATCCTCACATTCTGGCCTAACGCATTGCCGCGTTTGTCCATCGAATAAAATTCTCGCTATGTGGACCGTCCGCAATTGTGGACGTTGGGGCGGAATCGCTTTGCTGCTTAGCGGATTAGCTCAGGGGGATGCATTCCCGGAAGTAAAGAACTGGAGCAGCTTGCGAATGGGACTCAAGCGCAGCGCATGCTACGGCTCATGCCCTGCGTATTCGGTCGAGGTGAACGGGAATGGAGAGGTTGAGTTCAATGGGGAGAGCAATGTCTTAGTAACCGGGCGTCATCGTGGCAGCATATCGAAGCAGCTGGTTCGGGACCTTGTTACATACTTTGAACGCGCAGACTATTTTTCCTTGAAGGACGAGTACGCCGCGTCAGTGACTGACCTCCCGACCTATACGACCTGCATCGAGTTCGATGGCCGGAAGAAGTCGGTCAAAGATTATGGGGGCGCGAGCGTGGGCATGCCCCGTTCGGTGCAAGATCTCGAGCGTGCCATCGACGAGTTCACGGGGACCGAGAAGTGGGTGAAAGGAAACGACCAGACTGGCCCCGCCTTAAAAGCCGAGAAGCGGAAGTAACAACGGGCCGCCGCAATCAGTCTAATTAGCAGACCTCCATGGACTTCAGATGGATTGCGCTGGCGTTCTTCATCCTGGGCATCGTCTGCCTGCCTGTTTGGCCCTACAGCACAAACTGGATGATTTATCCAACTGCCTTTTGCTGGTTTATCGCTGTGCTTACCTTCCTAGTGAATCTGTTCGGTAAGCGAGGCAGCACGATATGGAAGGGGAAGGGCAAGGGATAACTAGCCCTCCCTCCCAGGCCAAACTCAACTGACCTTCAGAGTGGTCGAAACTGATGCGTTGCCCCAAGCGAGACTGAGAGTTGGCAGCATTGCTTGTGTCCTTCTTGAGCGTGATCGTAAATTGCTCGACCGGCGACGGCAATTGCTTCACAGGCAAATCAAAGCGGCCAAAATCCTGTGATTCGTCATATTTAAACGCACCCCACTGGTCGGCGACTTTGTTGATGATCACGGTCCATTTCTCGCGCCCCGGAATGGCGAATAGCGAATAGGTCCCCGCGGGGACTTGCAGCCCCGCGATGCTGGTGTTAGAGGGAAGCGTAATTTTTGTGGCTTCGTCAGCGCCGAGCCGCCAGACTTTGCCGTATGGTGCGACTTCATCGCCGACATGGCGGCCTTTCAAATATGGGCGGCCGTAGGTAATGCTGATTTCTTTACCGCCGAGATCAACCGAAGTTGTTTCGTGGGGACTGGCGCGCTTCTTTTGATCCTGCGCAAAAGCCGTGCGCGCGAGCAGAGGGGAAACAGCAGAAAGCAGAATTGCAGATCTACGAGTCATAAATCTATTTATGTCACATCGGCAGGCGTGTGGGGCTGATGGGGTCGGTTGTACCAGTACTTAGAGAACTTTGCTAGCAGTGGCTTCGGCTATATAGTAAGTCTACGTAAAAAGTTTTATTCGTGGGCATAATTGGGCGCATTCGATCCGAGGATCGCGAGCTAGTTAGCAAGTGCACCTGACCGAAAGCGCCGAAGTTCACTCAAACCCGCAGTCATTTTGAAAGTACGTAGTCTCCAATGCGTTCAAAGTTTGCCTTTCTCGCCATAATCGCGCTAGGTTTGCAGGCGCAGACCAATGTTCTGACTTACCACAACGACAATGCGCGTACTGGGCAAAACGTTACCGAGACGAATCTGACGCCCGGGAATGTGAATTCGACTCAGTTCGGGAAATTGTCTTCCGTGACGGTGGATGGGTATGTCCAAGCGCAGCCGCTAATTCTTTCAAACGTCAGCATTCCGGGTAACGGGACGCATAACGTCGCATACGTGGCGACCGAGAACGATAGCCTTTACGCAATAGATGCCGACAATGGAACGATCCTCTGGCACGTAAGTTTCATCAACCCTTCAGCTGGTATTACGGCCGTCTCGAGTAGTACCTGTAGCGCCTCTCCGCCACAACGCGGTATCACCGGCACCCCAGTGATTGACGCCGACACAGGAACCATTTACCTGGTGGCGTTAACTGAGGAGAATGGTACCTATATTCAGCGTCTCCATGCCATTGACACAGCGACTGCTGCCGAAAAATTTGGCGGCCCAGTAGTCATTCAGGCCACTGTGGCCGGTACAGGCGTAGGAAGCGTGAACGGAAGCGTCAGCTTTGATCCTCAGTACAGCAATCAGCGCGCGGGTCTGCTTCTCGAAGACGGACACGTCGTCATCAGCTGGGCCTCGCATTGCGATGCATCTCAGTGGCATGGCTGGATTATGTCCTATAGGGCATCGACGCTCTCTCAGGAAGCCGTCCTGAACATAACTCCCAACGGAAGCGCAGGCGGCGTGTGGATGGGCGGAGCCGGCCTAACCGCCGATGCGAACTCAAACCTTTACTTCGCAACCGGCAATGGCGATTACGATGGGGTCTCAAACTTTGGCGATAGCATTGTAAAGCTCAACGAGCCCAGTAGCGGCTCGATCCCTCTATCCGACTGGTTCACGCCTTACAATCAGGCCACTCTCGATGCCAACGACACTGATTTGGGTGCAGGTGGCGTGCTGCTGTTGCCCGATTTGCCGTCCGGGTCCGCCCACCCCCAGCTTTTAATTGTGGTCGGCAAGGGAGGAGTTTTATACCTTATCGATCGCAACAATATGGGAAAGTACTGCTCCACGTGTACGACCGGTGACACGCAAATTGTTCAGGAGATCAGTCAGGTCGCCCCCGGGATGCGAGGGATGCCAGCCTATTGGAGTGGCAGCGTCTATATCGGTGGTGGCCATGGCGTTGCCATGAAGGCTTTCTCATGGAATGCCAACGGTGATGGACTTCTCTCGACATCACCTAGCTCTAAAACTGTCGAGCTGTTCAGCTACCCTGGACCCACGCCATCCGTTTCAGCCAATGGGAACGCGAGCGGGATTGTCTGGGCTCTCGAAAATGGCGCATACGCTTCGACTTGTTGTCAAATCTTGCACGCCTACGACGCCACGAACCTGGCTACGGAGCTGTACAACACGACCCAGGCTCCGAACAATGCCGACGTTCCGGGAGGAGCAGTCAAGTTTGCCGTGCCCACAGTGGCTAACGGCAAGGTGTATGTCGGATCGCAGGCCACCTTCAGTATTTACGGGCTGTTCCCTGTGGCCACCGCGCCTGCCTTCAGTCCGGCTGCCGGAAGCTACAGTTCCTCGCAGTCGGTAAGTATCTCAGATAGTTCCGCGGGAACGACAATTTACTACACCACGGACGGAAGCACGCCGACGACTTCGTCGACCGTGTATTCTACCCCGATCGCGGTGAGCACGACGACCACGATCAAGGCGATTGCCGCGGGAGGCGGGTTCTCTTCCAGCGCCGTGGCGAGTGCGACTTATACGATTCAGCAAACAGCGGCTACTCCCACCTTCAACCCGCTAGGAGGGACATATAGCTCGTCTCAGTCGGTGACCATTTCCGACACGTCCGCGGGAACAACGATCTATTACACGACGAACGGGAGCACGCCGACGACTTCGTCAACCGTATATTCGGCGCCAATAGCGGTGAGCGCGACGACGACGATCAAGGCGATTGCCGCAGGAGGCGGGTTCTCATCGAGCGCGGTAGCGAGCGCGACCTACACGATTCAGCAAACCGCGGCTACTCCCACCTTCAACCCAGTAGCGGGGACGTACAGCTCGTCTCAGTCGGTGACCATTTCGGATGCTTCTGCAGGAACGACGATCTACTACACGACGAATGGGAGCACGCCGACCACATCGTCAACCATATATACGGCCCCGATCGCGGTGAGCACGACGACCACGATCAAGGCGATTGCGGCAGGCGGAAACTTCTCATCGAGTGCGGTAGCGAGCGCGATTTACACGATTCAGCAAACGGCGGCTACTCCCACCTTCAACCCGGTAGGAGGGACGTATAGCTCCGCTCAGTCGGTGACCATCTCCGACACGTCTGCGGGAACAACCATCTACTACACGACGAATGGGAGCACGCCGACGACTTCATCAACCGTATATTCGGCGCCGATCTCGGTGAGCACGACGACCACGATCAAGGCCATTGCCGCGGGAGGCGGGTTCTCATCGAGCGTGGTGGCGAGCGCGACTTACACGATCCAGCAAACGGCGGCGACTCCCACCTTCAACCCGGTAGCGGGGACGTACAGCTCCGCTCAGTCGGTGACCATCTCCGATACGTCTTCGGGAACAAAGATCTACTACACGACAAACGGGAGCACGCCGACGACTTCGTCGACCGTGTATTCTACCCCGATCGCGGTGAGCACGACGACCACGATCAAGGCGATCGCGGCCGGGGGTGGTTTCTCGTCCAGCGCCGTGGCGAGCGCGACTTACACGATTCAGCAAACGGCCGCGACACCCACATTCAAGCCGACAGCCGGAACGTACAGTTCAGCGCAATCGGTGACCATTTCTGATATTTCTGCAGGCACAAAGATTTATTACACGACGAATGGGAGCACGCCCACCACGTCGTCTAGTGTATACAGCGTGCCACTCTCAGTTAAAACGACGACCACGATTAAAGCCGTCGCCGCAGGAGGTGGTTTCAGTACCAGCGCAGTAGCCACTGCGACTTACACGCTGCAGGCAGCGGCTCCGAAGTTCAGCCCTGTCGCTGGGACCTATAGCAAGGCGCAGTCGGTAACCATTTCCGATAGCTCTTCGGGAACAAAGATCTACTACACGACGAACGGAACCACGCCCACCACGTCTTCAACGGTGTACAGCGGTGCCATTGCGGTGGGCAAGACAACGACGATTAAAGCCATCGCCTCGGGCGGCGGCTTCAACACAAGTGCAGTAGCGTCGGCGACCTACACGATGAGGGCTGCGGAACCAAGTTTCAGCCCCTATGGCGGGACATACAGTTCGGCCATATCGCTCACCATGACGGAAAGCTCGCCGGGGACCAAGATCTATTACACGACAAACGGAACCACCCCGACCACTTCATCCAGCGTGTACACCGGGGCAATCCACATCAGCAAGACCACCACCGTCAAGGCGATGGCTGTAGGCGGTGTTTTCTCGGAAAGCGTGATACGCACCGCGATTTATACCATCGAGTAGCTTCAAAAGATAGAAGCGACCCGCTTGTAAGCGCCAGGTCACGAGCAGTTTCTCAGTTTGGCGCGTTCCTTTTGGCTCGAGATCCGGGACGCTCTGCCGCAAAAAACGAACGGTATCGCTCTGGCATGTGCCCCAGCTGAAGCGATCAATGTCGGTGACACCGCTGATAACTTTATCGAGTGCGTTCTTTCCATTGGGTAGTGTCGCGTGGGCATTCGCTCCATGCTCGAGCAGAATGCTAGCGATTCGGGTATAGCCATAACCAGCTGCCATCATCAAAGCCGTCTCGCCCTGTGAACCTGAGGCGTTTACGTTTGCGCCGCCCAAACTAGCGCGAGATTGCGACCGTCGAGTGATGCGTACCTGAGGAAGCGAGTCACTTCCGCCAAATTCTGTTTGCGGCCGCAATGCTCAGCGGCTCTTTTGCTGAGCATTGCAGCTGACGAGCAAGAGAAGAGTTGCGAGGGCGCTGAGGGATTCTACACGGGTTCAGATTATTAGAAAGCACTCTGCACCGCAAAGATTTGCGAAGTTCTAGGACTCGATTCGGGCGTAATAAAGGCGAAAAAAATACTTTTCGGGAAAATCTTACGAAAAAACATATTGCAATGTTGAAGGAGCCGTGCGAGTATCTATCCAGTGGTCTGAAGAAGTCCAAAGTGGTCGAAAGTGGCGGAAGAAAACGGTCCTGGCAATACGGCGACGCCGATCGAAGCCCCTCGCGGCTTTCTGAGCGCGCGTGTAGACGAAAAGGGACGATTGAAGTTACCCGCGGCGATCACGCAGTATCTGAGTGCGCTCGGGGAACAGAAAGTTTTTGTCACGACGTTAAACGGGACGACAGTTCGAATTTACCCTATTTCGGTCTGGCTGCAAACGGAGAATTTGTTGGAGGAAGCGGCCGAGGATGCCGATATCAGGGAAGATGTCGCATTCATTGCCGATCATTTCGGCGCGGATTCGGAGATCGATCCGCAAGGGCGCGTGTTGGTGCCAACGGATCTGCGGCGGGCGTTGAAGCTCGAAAACGAGCAGGTGTTCTTGCGCTGTTTCAAGCAGCGGATCGATGTGATTGGGCGCGAGGTCTACGAGCAGCGCCTGGCAAAGGCGATGGAAGGATTGCCGGAGAAGGTGCAAGCGCTCGAGAAGAGAGGCTTGCGGTAGCGCCTATGTATGAACGGCCCGTGGCACTATCCGGTGATGTTGAAGGAGTCGCTGGAGTATCTCGCGATTCGGCCGGATGGAGTTTATGTGGATGTGACCGCGGGGCTTGGCGGACACACGAAAGCTATCGCGGAGCGGCTGCAAAGCGGCGTAGTGATTGCGTGCGATCGGGATCAGGAATCGCTCGAGATAGCGCGCGCAAAAACCGTCAGCCTGGCCGATCGAATTCGATTTTTTTGCGGACCATTCTCGAAACTGCCTGAAAGTTTGGGGGAGAACGGCGTTGAGCTGGTGGATGGGGTCCTCGCAGATCTGGGGGCCAGCCGCTATCAGTTAAGCAGCGCGGAGCGCGGCTTTTCACTGATGGAGGATGGGCCCCTGGACATGCGCATGGATCGCAGTCACGGGGTCACTGCCGCGGAACTAGTGAATGAACTGCCTGAAAAGGCGCTCGCCGATTTGATTTATCAGTTCGGCGAAGAAAGGAGGTCGCGAAGAATCTCCAGAGCAATCGTTCGCGCCCGGCCCATTTTGACGACTGGTCGCTTGGCGGCGGTCATCGAAGAGGCCGTGCCGCGAACGGGTAGGATGCATCCGGCAACGCAGACCTTTATGGCGTTGCGGCTTGAGGTAAACGGCGAGTTGGAGGAGTTAGAAATTCTGCTTCGGGAGGCACCGGAGAGAATACGGCCCGGCGGGCGGTTTGTAGTGCTGACATTCATGTCGGCCGAGGACCGGAAGGTGAAGCAGGCATTTCAGTCGCTCTCGCGGAGTGGGCGGGCGGCAATCCTGACGAAGCATGTGGTCAGGCCGGGTGAGCAGGAGATCCGGGAGAATGCGGCGTCACGCAGTGCAAAACTGCGGGCGATCGAGCGGATGTAAAGAAGGCGGGACTTAGGCGGATTTAGAAGGGAAAAGGGAGCATGGCGTCACTGGCAAGTTTCGTAAATCGTTTTGTCGGTATCAGTGAATTGGCTGAAGTGCGGCCGGCCGTATGGACGCGGGCGGATTCGTGCCGGCTGCGACCGATCGCGAATGAGGACGTATTTCTATTCGTAAAGCGCATTGACAATACCACGGTCGTGAGGGCAGTTGATCCGGTGGCGCGCCGTGCGCGAAGCCGTTCAGTAGCTACGGGATTTATCGCCGCGATGCTGGTGATTGCAGGCCTGTTGCCGGCAGCTTACAACACCATGGCGGGATTCACTGTGCAAAATCTGGAACAAGAGCAAAATCAACTCAAGCAGGAGCGATCGGTGCTGGACCTGGACGAGGCGAAACTGCTGAGCCCCGCTAGGCTCGAGCAATTGGCCAAGTCGCTCCGGATGGCCGAGCCCGTTCCACAGCAGGTTGAATATCTCGACGGCAAGACGGGGAATGACGCGCAAAACCGGTTGCCCGTAGCGGGCGCGGAGATAGACGCTCGCTAGGTGCACGGAGCCCCGGTCGCTTTGCTCCGGGCCCCGTGTCGGCTTAAAAGGACATGGAGAGATCGCCGGTTGAGCCGCTAACAAAATCGACCGAGCGGCTGCAAATTACAGGGCTCATCCTATGCGGATGGGCCTTTATTATTCTGCTGCGGCTATTCGATCTTCAGGTCTTCGCGCACGATGAGTACAAGAAGCTAGGCGAATCGCAGCAAGAAAAGCTGGAACCCATAGAAGCGCCCCGCGGGGCGATCCTCGACCGTAACGGAAATTACCTCGCGATCAGTTCGCCTTCGCAGTTCGCTGTAGTCAATCCGCAGAGAATCCCGAACAAGGAGATAGCGGCCGCACTATTGGCGCGTATCCTAAGCCTGGATGCGGGGCGACTGCAGAAAGACTTGGAGGCCGCGGCGTCATCGAAGCACCACCATGGATACTTTATCGTGGATCCGCACGTAACAACCGAGAAGGCCGACGCGCTTCGAAGCATGAGACTTGATTGGCTGGAAATTCGGCAAGGCAGCCTGCGGGGCTATCCCAACGGGCAATTAGCAGCCCACGTGGTCGGGAATGTGGGAGGCGAAGGCAGGGGTGCAGCAGGTATTGAACTGAAGCTGGATAAGGAGCTGGCAGGCAAGCCTGGATTGATGCGCGTAGAGATCGATGTGAAGCAGCGGGCATATGCGTCGGATATAGAGAAGAGCCCTGTAATCGGGAAAAATGTCGGTCTAACCATCGATAGCGAGCTGCAGCAAGTAGCGGAAGAAACCCTGAAATCGGCGGTCATCGAGAACCATGCTTCGCACGGGAGCGTGGTGGCAATGGATCCGAAAACGGGCGAGGTTCTGGCCCTAGCGAATTATCCGACGTATGATCCGAATGAACGGCTGCATGCCGGTGAACCGCCGTATGGGCGCGAGGATTTGGCCGTAGTTGCGCCGTTTGAACCCGGCTCGGTATTCAAAGTAATTACGCTCTCGGCCGCGCTCGAGACAACGAATTTGCGCCCGGAAACGATTATTAATTGTGGGAACGGCACAATCACGATCTTCGGGAGGGTCGTGCACGACCATAAGTCATATCCAGCACTCTCGATGGAAGATGTGCTGGCTAAGTCGAGCAATATTGGCGCCATCCGGATTGGCATGACCGTGGGGACTAAAAACCTTTACGACTACATCCGGCGGTTTGGCTTCGGGCGGCGAACGGGGATCGAACTGCCTGCGGAAGCAGCGGGCATGCTTCGCCCATTGAAGCGTTGGCAGCCGACATCGATCGGGTCTGTGCCTATGGGTCACGAGATTAGCGTCACTTCGGTGCAATTGGCGCAAGCCGGGAGCGTCATTGCGAACGGCGGATTCCTGGTGCATCCGCATCTGGTCGCCTGGAAGCAAGCGCCGGGGGGCGCGCGGGAGGTGATGACGTTTCCCCGCCCGGTTCAGGTGCTGAAACCGGAGAACGTAATGACGATGCGGATGATGATGCATCGTGTGATGATGCCTGGTGGTACCGGACACGCACTTCACATTGCGGGCTATACACTGGCCGGGAAAACGGGAACGGCACAGATTTACGATTTCGCGCATCATGTGTACACGCATCGGTATAACGGGAGTTTTTTGGGCTTCGCGCCCATCGAGAACCCGGCCATCGTGATTGTTGTCACTGTCTCAGGAACCACGGGCTTAGCGGGATATGGAGGTCCTGCCGCAGGGCCTGTATTCCAAACGGTAATGGCGACTGCATTGCGGCTCATGGGAATTCAAAGAGACGTGCCGGAGGAGATTGACGCCCAGGAACTGATGGCCGAAAAGGAGGAAAGCAAGGTCAAAGGCAAGAAGAAGGAAATTGACGATCTGCCGCTTGCTGAACTGAGTAATCCTCCCACCGAACAGGACTTGAAGGAAGCTTCAGGCGACTCCGAGATTGAGCAGGTTAGCTCTGCATCGGCAAGCTCAAACACGCCGACCGTTCCCAGCTTTATCGGGGAAACAGTAAAGCACGTTATGCAAGAGGCTGCCGAGAATGGGATTGAGGTGGACATGTTCGGCGAAGGATTAGCCCGCGAACAGGTCCCCGCGGCAGGAGCAGCTCTGAATCCCGGCGAGCACATACGCGTGAGGTTTGCACGCTGAAGGGCTATGGGTCATGGAGCTGAAACATGTGTTGGAAGGAGTTCCGCTGAGATCGAGTATTCCCGCCGAGGTGCTTCAGCGGGACGTCCAGGGACTCGCTTACGACAGCCGTAAGGTCGAACATGGTTATCTGTTTTTCGCCTTCCAAGGTGCAAAGGTGGACGGAGCGCAATTTGCGAATCGAGCGACGCAAAACGGCGCTCTGGCGGTAATCAGCGATCGTCCCAGTCCGGGCGGATTCAGCGGGATATGGTTGCAAACCACACATGCGCGCCAAGCACTCGCGTCCGCCTCCAGAAACTTTTATGAGAAGCCGGACCAACGGCTCGCGTTGACGGCAATCACCGGGACCAACGGCAAAACGACAACCACGTATCTAATCGATGCGATGCTGCGGGCTGCCGGCAAAGTGACGGCGTTGATAGGGACGATTGAGTATCACCTGGCAGGGCGAGTGCTGCCGGCCGTGAATACAACACCGGAATCGCTCGATCTGTTCCAGATGTTTCACGACTTAGAGCATTTGGGCGGGACACACGTGACGCTCGAAGCGTCCTCGCACGCGCTCGAACTGGGGCGCATCTATGCGATGCAATTTCATACTGCGGGATTTACTAACTTTACGCGCGACCATCTGGATTTTCACCACACCATGGAGGCGTACTTCGCGGCGAAACAGTTGCTATTTAGGCCGCGGAACGGGCCTCCCCCGGCGTTCGCGGTTCTGAATGCGGATGACGAATGGGGACGGCGGTTGGAGTTATCGCCGGAAACACGGGTGTTCTGGTACAGCACAAAACCACAGCAGGACGAATCGATAGTGAGCGGCCGCCATGGCACGTGGATACGCGCGGTTGATGTCGAGTCTGCATTCGATGGTTTGCGCTTCACAATAGAAGCCGGAGAGAGGCGTTTCCGCGTAGCCTCGCCGCTGGTCGGAATTATCAATGTGTACAACATCCTACTCGCTTGCGGAGTCGCCCTGACTCACGGGTTGAGCGAGCGAGAGATTGAGAAAGGATTAGCAGACTTGCCGAGCGTGCCGGGAAGGTTCGAACGGGTAGAAGAAGGCCAGCCATTCATGGTGGTTGTTGATTATGCGCATACGGACGATGCGCTGCGGAATGTGATAGCAGCGGCGCGGGGAATGCATCCCAAACGGGTAATCACGCTGTTTGGATGCGGCGGTGATCGCGATCGGTCGAAGCGGCCGTTGATGGGGATGGCGGCGGCGGAGTTGAGTGATTACGTCGTCCTGACCTCTGACAATCCCCGGAGCGAAGACCCGCTCGCAATTATGAACGATGCGAGTGTGGGTTTAAAGCGCTTCGACACGCCCCATTTGGCAGAGCCGGATCGCGAACGTGCGATCAAAAGGGCGATTGAGACGGCGAGTTCGGGAGACGTTGTGATCCTGGCGGGCAAGGGACACGAAACGTATCAGGTGTTGAAGGATGGCCCCGTCCCGTTCGATGACCGGGAGGTGGCACGCCGTGTGCTGCGCTCTTTCGGATACGCCCGGGGTGGACACGGTTCACGAGCTTCTGGAAGAGATCACGCGACACATTCGTAGGGATGAGATGGAGCTCCCGTTGGCGCAGATCGAAGCCATGATCGGGGCGCAGAGTTCGGGCGCGAATCGAGAGCTGTGCGCTCGTGGCTGGAGTATCGATTCACGAACGGTTCGCAATGGCGACCTGTTCTTCGCGATCAAGGGCGAACAGTATGACGGGCATGCGTTCGCTCGCGCGGCGCTCGATCACGGAGCTGTCGCAGCCGTCGTGAGTGAGCCGCTCCCCGAAGTGCAAGGACCACTACTTCGGGTTTCGGACACCGTCGATGCCTTACAGCAATTAGCGAGCCGGGCAAGGCGGCAATGGGGTCGGCCTGTTATCGCCGTGACTGGCAGCGCGGGGAAGACCACGACCAAAGATGTCATCGCGGAGTTGCTGGGCGTTCGTTTTCGGGTGGGAAAGACGCCCGGTAACTTAAACAACCACATCGGACTGCCTCTCTCAATCCTTCGAATTCCGGACGAGGCTGAAGTAGGCGTGATTGAGCTCGGGATGAACCACTTAGGCGAGATTCGTGATTTGGCAGCAATCGCTCAACCGGAGATTGGAGTCGTGACGAACGTCGGGTTTGCACATATTGAGGCTTTCAACTCGATAGAAGAGATTGCAGCGGCGAAACGGGAGCTGATCGAAGCCTTACCTCGGAGCGGGATTGCGGTTCTGAATGGGGATGATGAGCGGGTTGTGGCGTTCCGCGCCGCACACATGGGGCGCAGTTTGACGTTTGGCCTCTCCGCGCAGGCCGATGTGCGAGCCACTGAAGTAGACATGAACGCCGAAGGAGCGGCCTTTGCGGCGGGAGGCGTGCGCTTCCGAACGAGGCTGACGGGGCGGCATAGTGTGCTGAACATTTTGGCGGCTCTGGCGGTTGCGCGAGCTTTTGAGATTGATTTCGGCGACATGGTGGAGGCAGTGGCTCGTTTAGCGCCCGGCGAGATGCGAGGCGAGCGGAACCGATGGCGCGGCATAACGGTTCTGAACGACAGCTACAACTCGAATCCGGAGGCGGCGCGAAGCATGATCGATGTGCTCCGCCAGGAGCCCGCTAAACGACGGATCGCGGTGCTGGGGGAGATGCTCGAGCTGGGCCGAGTTTCGGAAGCTCTACATCGGGAATTAGGCCGCTATGCAGCGACCGTGGGAATAGATGTTCTGGTCGGGGTACGCGGCGTGAGCCGGTCGATGATTGAAGAGGCCATAACTAGTGGCCTCGGGGATCACGCCGCGTTTTTTTTCGACACGCCGGAAAAGGCCGGTGAGTTCTTGCGAGATTTCGTCCGTGAGGGTGATGCAGTTCTGTTCAAAGGATCTCGGGGAACGCACGTCGAGATCGCAATCGCCAGAATGGAAGCATAAGCAATGCTCTACTGGCTGCTATATCAAGTTCTTCACAATTACGTTCCCGCTTTTCGCGTTTTTGGCTACATTACAACGCGAGTGGCCTTGGCAAATTTAACGGCCTTGTTCCTTGCACTGGCGCTCGGACCCTGGATGATCCGTAAACTACGCGAGCTTAGCCTGGGTCAACATATCCGGGAAGAGGGCCCGCAATCGCATCAGCGGAAAGCGGGTACCCCGACGATGGGCGGCGTGTTGATCGTGACAGCCATCGTCGTGCCGACCTTACTGTGGGCGAATCTCCAGAACAGATACGTGTGGATTGCGCTGTTGGGGCTACTCGGGTTCGGCGCTATTGGATTCATCGATGATTACGCGAAGCTTTCGAAGCGGCGGAATCTTGGGCTTACGGGGCAGCAGAAGTTCTGGGCGCAGGTTGTGTGCGCGATGGTAATCGGATTCTGTTTGTTGCTGCTGCACGCGAACCAAGCCTATTCCACGGCGATCAACGTTCCATTCTTTAAGCAATTCAAGCCGGACTTGCTGATTGAGCCGTTGACGAAGAGTTTTTGGACCTATCCGCTAGCCTTCGTGCCGTTTTACATCTTCATTGTCTTCGTAATGGTGGGCTCGTCGAATTCGGTAAATTTGACGGACGGCCTGGATGGATTGGCGATCGGGCTGATGGTCGTTGCGTCGGGAGCGATGACGGCGCTCACCTACGTTTCGAGTCACGCAAGCTTCTCTCAATATCTGGAGCTGGCGCGCCTCGCGAATTCCCAGGAGCTAACGATCTTCTGCGCATCCATATTTGGCGCTTCTTTGGGCTTTCTCTGGTACAACTGCCATCCCGCGGAAATGTTTATGGGAGATGTTGGATCGCTCGCTTTGGGCGGCGGGTTAGGGATTATCGCGGTCCTGATCAAGCAGGAGATTTTGCTGGTGTTTATCGGCGGCGTTTACGTGATCGAAGCGCTGTCGGTGATTTTGCAGGTGGGTAGCTACAAGCTGCGCGGGGGAAAGCGCATCTTCAAAATGGCGCCCATTCATCACCATTTCGAGGCCTTGGGGTGGGCGGAATCGAAGGTCATTGTGCGGTTTTGGGTAGCCGGACTCGTTATGGCGCTGTTCGCGCTGACGACGCTGAAGCTGCGATAGGGCGGGCGACTTGGAGCTGGCAGGACGTGACGTTGTAGTGATTGGAACAAAGAGGTCGGGGTTTGCAGCGGTCGAGCTATTGCGTAAGCAGGGTGCCCGTGTGCGGGCAATGGATGAACGGCCGCTAAGCGGGGACGAACAGGCGAAATTCAACGCGCTCGGGGTGCAAGTCGTGGTCCAGTCGGCTGAGGAAATGAATCGTGGCGGGCGAGCGCCGGACACGATCGTGCTCTCGCCGGCGGTTCCTTACGATCTGCCGATTCTGGTGTCGGCGCGAAATCGCGGTATTCCGGTCCTGGGTGAGGTGGAGCTGGCCTCATATTTTCTGAAAGGGCCGGTGATTGGCATTACGGGCTCCAATGGCAAAACAACTACGACGGCATTGACCGGGCACCTACTCGAGCATTGCGGAATCCCATGCCAGGTGGGAGGGAACATCGGGCGCGCCGCCACATCAATGGTTGATTCATCACGCGAAGATCAGTGGAACGTACTTGAGCTATCCAGTTTTCAGTTGGAATCGATTCGTGAATTTCGAGCGAACATTGCAGCATGCTTGAACGTGACCCCGGATCATTTGGATCGGCATTACACGTTTGAGGGCTATGCCCACACGAAGGCACGATTATTTGAGACACAGCGGAAGAGCGATTTTGCCATTTTGAACTATGACGATGCAACCTGTCGCGGGTATGCGAGTCGAACGAAAGCTGAAGTGTATTGGTTCAGCATAACGGACAAAGTTCCGAATGGCATGTGGATCGAGGGAGAGCAGGTGTTCTTCAACGACCGGACCTTTATGACGCGCCGCCAGATCAAGCTGCGTGGGCTGCACAACGTGGAGAATGTGATGGCGGCGGGGCTGGTGGCGCATTTTGCAGGAGCGCCGCTGGACGCGATAGCTGCGGGGGTCGAAACCTTCCCTGGGGTCGAGCATCGCATTGAATTTGTTCGCGAGGTCGCGGGCGTTGCATATTACAACGATTCGAAGGCGACAAATGTGGATGCGGCGTTGAAGGCAATCGATGCGTTTCCTGATGGTTTGTGGATCATCATGGGCGGCAAGGATAAAGGAAGCGATTACGCTCCGTTACGCGCTTCGCTGAAACAGAAGGCCAGAGGGGCGCTACTGATCGGCGAAGAGCCGCCTTATCCGCATGCGGCCGCGCCATTGATTAGAAAGGCCCTGCAGGGTGCGGTGCAGATCGTCGATTGTGGCACCCTATCGCGGGCGGTCGAGTATGCGAGAGAACATGCGTCACCTGGCGATGTTGTGCTGCTTGCTCCGGCCTGTGCCAGCTTCGATCAATTTGAGAATTACGAACAGCGCGGAAGCATGTTCAAACAACTAGTGGCAGGATTGTTTTAAAGAAATGGCGCAACGCCTCAAGACCGATTGGATTTTGTTTCTGACCGTGCTGTGCCTGGTTTGTTTCGGCTTGGTGATGGTGTACAGCGCGTCTTCAATCGTGGCCGAGCTGAAGTACCACGTTTCAGGTACATATTTTTTTCTGCGACAGCTAGGATGGGCGGCATTTTCGTGTCTCGTACTGCTGTACTGCATGAAGCGAGACTACCGGCGATGGAATGACCCGAGATTTGCGTTCTCCGGCTTGGGAATCGTTTTGTTGCTGCTGCTGCTGGTCTATTTCACCGACAGCTCCAGCCACCGGTGGCTGAAAGCGGGACCGTTCTCGTTGCAACCTTCCGAATTGGCAAAGCCGGCATTGGCGTTGTTCCTGGCATTCTTTCTCTCGCGGCGCTTGGGTGCTGTAAATGACAAACACACGCTGCGGCCGATCGCCATATCAATTTCAGTCGTCGCGCTCGCGGTGGCAGTTGCGGACCTCGGGACCGCCGTCGTCATTGTCGCGACCAGCATGGTGGTCGTGTTTGTCGCGGGGCTGGACTCCCGTTACTTGATCGTATGCGCGGTATTCGGTGTGGTGCTGGTGATTGGATTCATAGCCATGAAGCCTTACCGGCTGGCACGTGCCCTCGATTTCATAGACAAAAACCACGTGCTGCTCGAGAAGATCGATCCACAAGGGCGAATCCTTGGCTACGCGAAAAAGACAGCTTCGACGAGTGATCCGGGATATCAGCAGCGACAGGCGAAGATCGCCGTAGGTTCGGGCGGATTTGTCGGATTAGGGCTGATGGAGAGCAAACAGAAAATGTTGTATTTGCCCGAGGCTCACACGGATTTCATCTACGGAGTGGTGGGAGAGGAAACAGGATTCGCGGGCTGCGGGCTGCTGCTTGCGGGATTTCTGGTTGTGTTGTGGCGAGGCATTCGAACGTCCTTTCACGCGGCGGATGAATTTGGGCGATATCTCGCTCTGAGCGTGACGGTGGTGGTAGTGGTGCAGGCCTTAATCAATATGAGCGTCGTGCTTGACTTGGTGCCGAACAAAGGGATTCCGCTTCCGTTCATCAGTTATGGCGGGAGCTCGTTGCTGAGCACGCTACTTTCGCTGGGCATGTTGTTGAGCGTGAGTGAGCATGCCGGATGAGAAGAATTCGCCGTGAGGTTTCGTGCCGCACTCATTCGTGATGACCGGAGGCGGGACGGGAGGGCACGTGTTCCCTGCGCTCGCGGTTGCTCGGGTCTTGCGGGAACGTGGGCACCAGATTCTGTTTATTGGGACCCGGGAAGGAATGGAATCGCGGCTCGTCCCAGAGGCCGGTTTCGAGATTCAGTTCATTCGCAGTGGCGGGCTGAAACGCGTAGGGCTATGGAAACAGGTCCAAACGGCAGCGCTATTGCCGGCGAGTGTTGGCGCGGCATGGCCATTGCTGCGGCGTTTCCGGCCCCAAGCAGTATTCAGCATGGGAGGCTATGTCGCGGGGCCGGTAATGGCAGCCGCCTTGTTATGCGGGATTCCTTTGGTTGTGATGGAACCCAATGCGGTTCCGGGATTGGCGAACCGCAGAGTAGCAGGACGAGTGTACCGTGCTTTGGTAGGGTTCGACAGAACGCGAGCTTGGTTTCCACAGGGGAAATGCGAGGTAACCGGTGTGCCGGTGCGGTCTGAGTTTTTCGAGATTCAGCCGAAGCACGAGGGGACGTTCTCCGTGCTGATCACGGGCGGCAGCCGTGGATCGCGCACGCTGAACAGGGCGACGCTCGAAAGTTGGCCCATTTTCAAAGAGAGCGGTACGCCGGTTCGGATTATTCATCAAACCGGGGCAGCGGAATACGAAACGGTTGCCAGTGCATTTGCATCAGCGGAAATCGAAGGCGAGGTTGTCGCATTTATCCAGAACATGCCGGACGTGTTCGCCCAATCGGATTTGGTGGTGGGGCGCGCCGGAGCTGGCGCTGTAAACGAGATTGGGGCGGCTGGCATGGCCTCGATTTTGGTGCCGCTTCCATTCGCGGCTGACGATCACCAGCGAAAGAACGCCGAAGTGTTGGTGGAAGCAGGCGCTGCTCGCATGGTCCTCGATCGAGAGATGAGCGGGGTGCGGTTGTTTCGGGAAATCGAAATGCTGCGCCAAAATCGGGACGAATTGGATCAGATGCGAGATCGGGTTCGCCAGTTTGCCCGGCCGGGCGCGGCAGAACGCGCGGCGGAAATACTCGAAGAGGTTGCGGCCGTGAAGAAAAAGCTTTAAGGAATCGATAAAGGGCAGCTTTGCGCATTGACACTCCGGAAGAAAGCCGGAACAATACCTTAAAGAAATGTTTTTTCAGCCTCAACACGTGCACTTTGTGGGAATCGGGGGCATTGGGATGAGCGGGATTGCCGAGGTTCTGCTCAGCTTGGGTTACCAGGTGTCAGGTTCCGACATGAAGCTGAGCCCGATCACGGAACGCTTGGCGAAACTCGGCGCAACCATTTACGTGGGCCATCAAGCCGCAAACGTGGAAGGCGCAAAGGCAGTGGTGGTCACGTCAGCGCTCGATCCCGCCAATCCGGAGATTGCCGAGGCACGGAGAGTCCAGATTCCCGTGATTCCCCGAGGCGAGCTATTGGCCGAGTTAATGCGATTGAAGTTCGGCATCGCGATCGCGGGCAGCCACGGAAAAACGACTACCACCTCAATCGTCGCGTCCATTATGAACACAGCAGGGCTGGATCCGACTGTGGTCGTTGGCGGACGCGTTGCGGCCATGGGCGGATCGAATGCGCGCGTCGGCAAGGGAACGATTCTCATCGTTGAATCAGACGAAAGTGATGGCTCATTCCTGAAGCTCGCTCCAATTGTGGCTGTCGTCACGAACATAGATCGTGAGCACCTGGACCATTACGCCTCATTAGAGGACATCCAACAGGCATTTACGGATTTTGTAAATAAAGTGCCGTTCTATGGGGCGGCCGTATTGTGCATGGAGGACGAGAACATTCAGCAGATCTTTCCTTTGATACGACGCCGGACAATTACTTACGGGCGGTCGGCGCAAGTGGATTTAGAGATCGAACGAGTCGTACTCTCGGCTGAAGGCAGTGATTTTTGCATTCGCAGAAGGGGCGAGGATCTCGGGAACTTCCACCTGGATGTCCCGGGAGAACACAACGTACTGAATGCCGCTGCGGCGATCGGAGTGGGTTTAGAACTGAACGTTCCGCTTGAACAGATTCGGGAAGGTATAGCGTTGTTCAGCGGCGTCGATCGACGATTTTCAGTCAGGGGCATCGAGCACGGCGTCACGGTGGTGGACGACTATGGGCATCATCCGACGGAGGTGAAAGCGACGCTGGCGGCGGCCCGGCTTTCGCCGTATCGCCAGATTCGCGTATTGTTCCAGCCTCATCGTTTTTCTCGAACGAAACATTTGATCGAGGAGTTTGGCACGGCATTTCATCAGGCGGATGACTTATATTTGCTCGATATCTACGCGGCCTCCGAACCGGAAATTGAAGGCGTCACGGCCGAGGCGCTACTGGAAAAGATTCGCTCCTATGGGCATCGTTCCGCTCATTACGTTCCGGGCATCGAGGAAGGCGTCACCGCCATTGCCGCAGCCGCGCTACCCGGAGATTTGATCATCACGTTGGGCGCAGGCACTATCTCCCACGCAGCCGAGCGAATTCTCGAGAAATTGCGAGAGGCGGCTTAATGGCGCAGCGCCTCGACGAACGCAGCAGCCGCGGAGACCAGGAACCGCTGTGGGCGAGCATTCGCTGGGGCCGTTTTCATCGGGTGGGTCGTTCTCGGTCTGTTTCTTGTAGTGGGAATTCTATTTGCGTGGCGCCGTACCGAGGAATTCTTGATAAAGGACGACCGCTTTCGGATTGCGGAGGCGGAAGAATTCGCGGGGCAAAGCCCAAATTTAATCATTGAGGGAATACACTATGCGTCGGCTTCCCAGATCCGTCATGTGTTCGCAGAGGATTTTGGCCGCAGTCTATATCTCGTCCCGCTTCAGAAGCGGCGCAAGCAGTTATTGGAGATTGACTGGGTGGAACAGGCGACCGTATCGAAGATATGGCCGAACAAGGTAAGGGTTCGGATATTAGAGCGCAGGCCAGTAGCCTTCGTACGCTTGCAGCCGAATCCGAGGGACGGAATGTCACAGCTTGCGCTTATCGACAAAGATGGGTATCTGTTGCGGCCCAAAATAGCTGCTCGATTCACTTTGCCAGTAATTACGGGTGTTCGTGAAAGCGAGAGTCTGGAGAACCGGCGCGCGCGGGTCCGCAGAGTTCTCGGGATGCTCGCGGAGGTGGGTCCCTTGGCGGACCAGATCTCAGAAATCAGCGTTGCCGATCCAAATAACTTGATCGTGGCAGAACACGTGAAGAATCACGTGGTGAGCCTCATGCTCGGTGACGAAAACTATGCCGACAGGTTACGGAATTTCCTGGCAAATTATAGCGAGATTGAGCGGAAGCGCCCGGATGCGAAGACGTTGGATTTGCGTGTGGATGGCGTAATCACGGCAGTGGGAGGCGATCCAGGTGGGAAGTAAAACAAAGCTTGCCGTGGGGCTCGACCTGGGCAGCACGAGCACGCGCGTTTTAATTGGTGCGATTGACGAAGAAGGGATGAAATTCCTGGGCTATGGCGAGGCGCCTGTGCAGGCCTGGAACAGAGCGCGGCTAATTGATCAAACCGCGCTTGCAGCGAGTATCCGTCGAGCGCTCAACGAAGCTGAGCACCGGGCGCAGGTTTCCGCCGAATCGGCCGTCATCGGAGTTGGCGGCAGTGTCGCGGGGGTGAATAGCCGCGGTCTATACGAGTTTGGGAGAAGGCGGGGTATCGAGCCCGAGGATTTACGCTACGCAGTGGAACTCGGGGCGCGCGTGAGGCTGGAAGATGACCGGGAGATCCTTCAAATTTGTCCCCAGGATTTCACGCTAGACGGGCGCGCGGGCTATCGTAATCCGAAAAGCATTTCCTGTGCTCGCCTCGAAGCCAACGTACACGTAGTAACCGCCTCAGCCCAGGAGCACCAGGGGTTGATCGCGGCAGTGCACCAGGCGCACTTGGCGGTCGAGGAGACGATTTTCGAGGGCATTGCGGCAGCTTACGCAGCGGTATTGCCCGCCGATCGAGCGCGGGGCGTGGCAGTGCTTGATATAGGCGCGCAATCGGCTCACCTGGCCGTCTACGACGGCGACGCGTTACTGCTTGCGACTGCCATTCCCCTAGGGGGCGATCATTTCACGCGAGACCTTTCCCTCCTGCTAAAGGTGAACTACGACGACGCCGAGAATCTGAAGCGCGAATACGGATGCGCGGTGACAAACCTAGGCTCGGATCACAGCCTCATCGAGATTCCGTCTGCGGAAGGGCGTGCTCCGCGAGAAACGCCACGGCAGCAGCTGAACGAGATTCTAGAAGCGCGGGCGGAAGAGATTTTCGAGCGGGCTTATGCCGAGATCCTGCGCGTCGGCATGGAGCAATCGCTTCTCGAAGGCGCGATTCTGACCGGTGGCGGCGCGTTGTTGCCCGGCATGTGCGATGTCGCCGAGCGCGTGATGAATTGCCAGGCAAGAAACGGCTTGGCAACGGGAATCGAGGATTGGCCGCCTGAACTCGATACGCCGATATGGACGACGGCGGCCGGGCTCGCGATGTACTCGGGAAGACTGAAGCTGAAACGCGATTGGAAACGTGCCACGGCGGGATTAGCGGGATTGGTATCGAAATGAGGACTGAGAGAGAAAGGTACACGAGGTGAAAGCATGACAGATGATTTGAAATTCGCGATCGAGGACGAGGTTCAGTTAGGAACCAAGATTAAGGTGGTCGGAGTAGGCGGCGGCGGCTCGAATGCCGTAGCGCGGATGCTGCAGGAGGGCTTGGGTGGCGTCGAATTCTACATACTGAACACGGATAAGCAATCCTTAGGGGCTTCACCGGTTGCCAACAAAGTGGCGATCGGGAAAAAGCTGACGAACGGTTTGGGAGCAGGTTCCGATCCGTCGGTCGGGCGGCACGCGGCGCTCGAGGACACCGAGCAGATTATCGAAATCTTGCAAGGCGCCGATATGATTTTCGTCACGGCGGGACTCGGAGGCGGCACAGGGACAGGTGCCGCACCCGTCGTGGCCTCGCTAGCCAAGGAATTAAACGCACTTACCGTTGCGGTAGTAACGAAACCGTTCCCGTTCGAAGGACCTCGCCGGATGAGGCAGGCTGAGCGCGGTCTGGCTGAGCTTGCTGGATGTTGCGACACTGTTGTCAGCATTCCGAACGAGAAGATCCTCGGACTAGTGCCGAAGGGGACCAGTGTCTTAGATTCCTTCAGGCTGGCGGACGATGTTCTGCGGCAGGCCGTGCAGGGCATCGCCGACATCATCACCACGCCCGGCTTGATCAACCGCGATTTCTCAGACATTCGAACGATCATGCTCGGAATGGGATACGCAATGATGGGAACTGCAATTGCTTCCGGCGAGAATGCGCCAGTAGACGCGGCACGTAAGGCTATTAACAGTCCGCTAATGGAAGAGGGCGGCGTGCTCGGCGCGCGCGGCGTACTGATCAATATAACCGCATCGAGCCAGTTGGGCATCCACGACGTGAATGAAGCCTGCAATCTGATTCGAGCCGCGACCCAGAATGATGATTGCCAGATTAATTTCGGCGTGGTGATGGATGAAAGAATGGGCGACAAGGTGAAGGTAACCGTCATTGCGACGGGATTCCAACGCGACTCGCTGCCCGAAATCGATCGCCGGAATCCGCATTTCCCTTTTACCGCGCCGGTCATGTCCGACGGTGTTCCGGAAGGGACTCCGGTCGAAGCGGAGGCGGCAATGAAAGGGGAGAATGGTCAACCGGAGCCCACAATCGACGAGGAGATGCCGGTGAACGATTACGAATTGCCGGCCATCCTGCGGAAACAGAGAAGGATGGTCCAGTAGAGACCATGTACGTCTAGTAAGTTCCCAGCGCGAGGAGGCTCGTTCTAAGATGAGCGAAGCGGCCTATGAACGCTCATCCGGAAGAATCGGCGCGAATTTTTCTCGAATTTTCGCGCCGTAAGCTTCTCGAGGAATATTGGCCAAGGACATGTACTTGCCTCGATTCGCTCACTGATGAGCAGATGTGGTGGCGGCCGAACGAGCAGAGTAACAGCATCGGTAACTTGCTGCTGCACCTGAACGGAAATCTGCGGCAATGGATTGTGGCGCCGCTAGGACACGTGGCAAACGTGCGCGATCGCCCGGCCGAATTTGCGGAACGGCATCATATCGAAGGCGGTCAGCTAAGGGAGAACCTCGCCCAAACACTCGAAGAGATTAGTGGGATTCTGAACCGCCTCACTGCAGGGGATCTGACTGAGACGTACACGATTCAAGGTTTTGAGCGCACGACGGCTCTCGAGGCCATCTATCACGCCGTTGAACATTTCGGGATGCACCACGGCCAGATCCTCTACATCACCAAGCTTCTGACCAGCGGCGATCTGGGCTTCTATCGTTATCTGGATATGAAGATCGTAACGGAGAAGGGTTTCAGCGTTATCGGAATTGAAGCGCGCACAAGCAACGCGCGAGAGATGACGGGCGATGGCGCCATCCCAAAGCTATGGGACGAACTGGTGCGGGAGGGCGTCCCTACCAGAATCATGAACCGAGCGGATTCGAACATCATCGCGGTGTATACGAACTACGAGAGCGACGAAAACGGGCTGTATACGTACGTTCTGGGCGCGAAGGTGCGATCAATTGAAACGATTCCGCAGGGCATGGTCGCAAGAGAAGTACCGGCTGGAAAGTATGCGATCTTCACCTCTGAGCGGGGCCCGATCCCCGAGGTGGTTGTGAAAGCGTGGAAGCGAATTTGGTCATTGCCGCAGACCAACCCCGAACTCCGGCGGACCTACAAAGCCGATTTCGAGATTTACGATGAGCGTGCGTCTGATCGGGGCAAGGCCCAGATCGAGATCCATGTGGGAATCGAGTAACACCGGCCTCTATTCGCCGATGAGCTGCAGGACAACTCGCCGTTGGTGAGGATGTGAGCGGTGCTCAAATACATACAAGCCTTGCCAGGTGCCGAGTGCAAGCCGCCCTGAGGTGAGAGGCACAGAAAGGCTGGTTTGCGTGAGCGTCGAGCGGATATGTGAAGTCATATCGGCTGGCCCTTCCGCAGTATGACGATAGTTTTCATGTTTCTCAGGCACAAGCCGCTCGAAGAAATCGCGCAAGTCGAGCGTGACGTCGGGATCGGCATTCTCCTGAATGACCAGAGAACACGATGTGTGTTGGATGAATAGCGTCACGAGCCCGTTCGCCACCTTTTGCCTAGAGGTCCAGTTCTCAACATCTTTAGTGAACGGATAAAGGCCCTTGCCGCGCGTCGGAACGATGAGAGTAGTGCTCGCGAAATGCAAAACTACTCGCGAAGGTCTAATCGATTCTCAATTCGGACAAGCCGGTCATCGAGTTCGGCGAACTTGTGAAGCATCATCTCTTCAAGGCGGGCAAGCTTTGCATCAAACATTTTTTCGAAATCACCGAATCGGTTATTGAAGTCGCCAAACCGATTGTTCATATCCGTAAACCGAGCATTCATGTCGGTTCTCAGATCTGTGATCCGGCTGATGTTGAATAGGAAACCCACCACTACGACGGCAAGTGTGCCCACAAAAGTGGCCATGGGCATAAACATTTGTAAGTCCGTCACTGATTCGGTCCCTAGTTCGAGTGTATGCGAAATTCCTAGGTCACTCAACCGTAACGCTTTTGGCCAGATTGCGCGGCTGATCGACATCGCAGCCGCGCCGGACGGCGATGTGATAAGCCAGCAGTTGCAACGGAATCATCTCAAGTAAGGGCAAGAGCAATTCGCGGGTGACGGGAATAGTGATCAGGTGGTCGGCGATTTTCGCGACCTGTTCATCTCCTTCGCACGCTACGGCGACGACGATGCCGCTCCGGGCTTTCACTTCCTGAATGTTCGAAAGCGTCTTCTCGTAGTGCACCCGGCTTTCTTCGGATTCAGGATCGCAAGTGGCGAGGACCACAACAGGCAGATTTTCGTCAATCAGAGCATTGGGGCCGTGCTTCATTTCTCCGGCCGGATAACCTTCGGCGTGGATGTAAGAGATCTCTTTGAGTTTGAGTGCGCCCTCGAGGGCAATCGGGAAGTGAATGCCCCGACCAAGATAAAGGAAATCGGAGGCACGGAAGAGCGCGCGAGTGAGGCTGTCGTAAATCGCGGTATTCGCAAGAACATGCTCCAGCTGTCCGGGAATACGCGCGAGTTCCTGAACCAACGTGCACGAAACCTCCGGGGTGAGCGTGCCGCGCACCTGTCCGAGGTGCATGCCGAGGATGAGTAACGCCGTGAGCTGGGACGTAAAGGCCTTTGTCGAAGCCACTCCGATTTCGGGACCGGCATGCGTGAGGAGGCTCCCGGTCGCTTCACGCGTGATCATGGATCCCACCACGTTGCAGATGGCGAGCGTCTTTGAGCCCTTCTGCTTCGCTTCACGCTGTGCCGCGAGCGTATCCGCGGTTTCACCGGATTGCGATATCACGACCGTCAGGGTGTTGGGAGGGATGATCGGATCGCGATAGCGGAACTCGCTGCCGTAATCGACTTCGACCGGCAGCCTCGCCAAGCGCTCAATGATGAACTTGCCCGCTAAGCCGGCGTGCCAACTGGTCCCGCATGCAACAATCTTGATTTGCTGGATTTCGCGGAACTCAGCTTCTGAAATGCTGACCTCATCGAGAAACACACGCCCGCTTTCGAGTCCCAGGCGTCCCAGCATGGTGTCCTTAATGGCCCGCGGCTGCTCAAAGATCTCTTTGAGCATGAAGTGCTTATAGCCGCCCTTCTCGGCCATGATCGGGTCCCAGAGAATATGGGAAATCTGGCGGCGTACAGTGCGCCCCTCAAAGTCTGTAAGCCTTACGCCACTCGGCGTAAGAACGGCGACATCCCCGTCGTTCAGGAAAAACATGTCACGCGTATGGCTGAGGATTGCGGGAACATCGGAGGCGACAAAGAACTCGTCCTGCCCCAGGCCGACCACTACCGGAGGACCTGAACGCGCCGCGACAATTTTATTCGGATCGGAGCTCGAAATCACACTGATTGCAAACACACCTGTGATCTGCTTGATAGCCTCCCTGACAGCGTGCTCCAGATTACCGTTCAGATGCTTCTCTACCAGATGAGCGACGACTTCGGTGTCCGTCTCGGTCTTGAACGTATGGCCTTCGGCAGTGAGTTGTTTACGGAGGGTGAGATAGTTCTCGACGATGCCGTTATGAACGACTACAATTTCGCCTTTGCAATCGCGATGAGGATGGGCGTTCTCCTCGGTCGGGCGCCCATGGGTGGCCCAGCGAGTGTGCCCGATCCCGTACAGGCCCGATAGGGGAGTGGCGCGGATAGCATCTTCGAGGTTGCGCAGTTTCCCCGGAGCACGGCGGATTTCAAGGCACTTCTCGTCGGAAAGCACGGCGACGCCCGCCGAGTCGTAGCCGCGATATTCAAGCCGGCGCAGCCCATCGATGATGATGGGTACGGCCTCACGGCTGCCGATGTAACCAACGATTCCACACATACAAAATGAAGTCTATATATCTACTCTAGAATCTCAACCCGAAAGTCTTCGATGACTGGGTTCGAGAGCACGTCACGAGCGATCTCATCCAGCACCTTGGTTGCTTGAGCATGCGAGATGCCATCTGTCAGCACGATTTCGAAATACTTCGCCTGGCGCACGGAGGAGATCTCTTTGTGACCCAAACCGATGAGGGCAGAGCGGATGGTTTCTCCTTGAGGATCGAGGATCGCGGGCTTGATCGAGACGTACACACGCGCTTTCATTGAACCTTATTCATTGTAAAAGGACATGAAAAAAACAATTTTGAAGAAATTGTTTGGAAACTCTGATATAACCGATAAGAAGAGTCGGAGCGTCTCGGCGGGCTTCCTTGAATTTGGTTTGAGAATGGGACGCTCACAGGAGTTCTTATCGTCAAGATCTGCATACTCGGGAGCAGCAGCGGGGGGAACTCGACTTTCATCGCAACCGGTCGAACACGACTGCTGGTTGACGCGGGCCTGAGCCGGCGGGAGATCGCGAAGAGGCTTGCGGCTATCGGCGAAAGCCTTGCTTCGATTGATGCGATTCTGATTACGCACGAGCACAGTGACCATACGTGCGGTCTTTTGGCGCTGACAAAACCTAGAGAAACGGAGCGAAGCCTGCCCGTATTTGTGACGCATGGTACGTCCGAATTCATCGATTGGGGCGAGTCAAAACCTGCTGTTACAACTTTCCAGGCGGGTTGCTCATTGTCGATTGGTGACTTTGAAATCGCAAGTTTTACAGTTCCCCACGACGCTGTCGACCCAGTCGGCTATACCGTCACGGCACAGGGGATCAAGGTTGCAATAGTTACCGATTTAGGTTATATCCCGGACTCGCTTCGCGTGCACTTGCGGGAAACTGATCTCTTACTGCTGGAATCGAACCACGATCTGGAAATGCTCAGAGTGGGGCCGTACCCCTGGTCGATCAAGCAGCGGGTCATGAGCCGTCGAGGCCATCTTTCGAACGAAGTGGCCGCTGAGTTTATTGAACGCGATCTCGATCCACGAGTATCCACGCTAGTCCTTGGACATATCAGTGAGCATAATAATCACCCGGAACTAGTTCGCCATGCAGCGTCGAAGGCGTTACGTGGCCGCGAGCTATTCACAAGACTTGTCATAGCGCAGCCGGGCATCCAGTCCGAAGCCTTTTGCTATTGAAGATCTCTCTTCATTTGGCCTACATCTAGCACAATAGTCGGTGGCATGATTGCGCGCTACACACGCCCGGAGATGGGCGCCATCTGGAGTGATCAGCACAAATACCAATGTTGGCTCGAAGTAGAACTGGCGGCCTCCGAGGCTTTGGCTGAACTCGGGGAAGTGCCGCGAGAAGCAGCACAAACGCTTCGCTCTAAGGCCGGTTTCGACCTGAGCCGGATTCAGGAAATCGAGCGCGAGGTTCGCCACGATGTCATCGCTTTCACAACAGCTGTTGCCGAAGTTCTTAAAGCTAAGGACGCGGCGGATGCTTCGCGCTGGCTACACTACGGCCTTACCTCAAACGATGTGGTCGATACAGCCCAAGCTTTGCAAATTAAGAATGCCTCCGAGCTGATCGGTCGAGGGCTTAATGAGCTTGGCGCGGCATTGAAAAAGCTTGCCTTCGAACATAAACATACTGTTCAAATAGGCCGCACGCACGGTATGCATGCCGAACCGATTACGTTTGGTTTGAAGGCTGCGAACTGGTGGGATGAGGTTAACAGGCAACGAAAGCGCTTTCAGCAGGCAGCCGAAGAGATTCGTGTCGGAAAAATCTCCGGGGCTGTCGGCACCTTCGCGCACATAAGCCCTGAAGCCGAAGAAAAGATTTGCGAACGCCTGGGATTGAAGCCGGCGCCCATCAGCTCTCAAGTGCTCTCGCGGGACCTGCAGGCGCACTACCTAGCCATCCTTGCCGGGATTGCTTCCACTCTGGACAAGATCGCGCTCGAGATCCGGCATTTGCAGCGGACGGAAATACGCGAGGCGGAAGAACCCTTCTCTGCCGGCCAGAAGGGATCATCGGCCATGCCGCACAAGCGCAATCCTGTCGTCTCCGAGCAGATCTGTGGGCTAGCCCGAGTCGTGCGCGCGAATGCGCAGGCTGGCTTTGAAGATGTAGCGTTGTGGCATGAGCGGGACATTTCCCACTCATCCGTCGAGCGCGTAATTTTACCGGATTCGACGATTCTGATCGACTATCTTCTCGCGAAAAGCAAATGGCTCATCTCGGGACTCGAAGTGCACGCCGACCGTATGCGTACCAACCTGGAGCAAACGAAAGGTTTGATATTTTCGGGCCAATTGCTGCTCGATCTTGCTGAGGCTGGCATGCTGCGCGAAGAAGCTTACGCTTTGGTTCAGAGGCACGCCCTCCAAGCTTGGCGAAATAACGAGGATTTCAAGGCTGCTGTCTGGGTAGACCCGCAAATCGAAAGATACTTAACCCACACTCAGCTAAATGAAACATTCTCACTCGAGCGGCATTTAAAGCATGTTGACGCGCTCTTTGAGCGAGTGTTTAGTACGGCAGATCACTGAACCGCCTATAGAAAAAGACACTATGGGGATTTCGGGCATTTTCGTTTACACTACTTGTGGGCAAAGAGGCCCGCAAGATGCTGGCGGACAATCGAGCGTTGACGCGCAAGGACTTAGAGCTGGCGAGAGTGCTTTTAGTTGATGATGACCTTACTTCCCGGCTGACTTTAAAGGCAGTTCTCGAAGCGGGAGGTTACTTTGTGGATGCAGCCGCTTCAGCAGCCGAAGCCGTCGGCAAGCTGGATGAGCGGCAGTACGAGCTGGTATTGAGCGACCTAGCTATGGAATCGCCGGAAGCGGGACTTAAAGTGCTAGCGCACGCCCGGCTTATGGATTACAAACCGGCGACCGCCATCTTGACCACGTACCAGAACAAGCGCCCCGATCGAGGCCGCCCAGTACTGATAAAACCTGAGGATTTGCCCGGATTGCTAAGCAAAGTAGCAGACTTGATCAGTCAAAGGGCAGCTCGCATCGTGGAACGGCAGCTCAGGCAGTCGGCATACCCGAGCTTTGCGGCACCGCTTCCTGAGGGATCGCGTGGCGCGCCAGCCCGATCTGCTCGATCACGCGTTCATAGGCGTCCAAACCACCCTTGAAAAAGTGATCGCTCGCCTGGATCCAATCGAGGTGTTTGGGTTCCGGTACAGACTGATACAAGGCGTCGAATTCATGGCGCGGACCATACTCATCATGAGTGCTCTGCACGAAGTATTTAGGAGCACGAATCTGATGCACCTGTGCGTACCCAACATATTTTGTCGGAACCCCCACGAGTATGAAGCGCGCAATGCTGCTATCTCCGCCTCCGAGGCGCAAGACGATTCTGGATCCGAAGGAAAAGCCGGCCGCTAACAGAGGCAGATTGGGGTAAAGGCGGTGCAGTTCGCAAAGAGCGGCGCGACCGTCCTCCGTTTCCCCGTTGCCTTCGTCGTATTCACCCTCGCTCAGATTCACGCCGCGATAGTTGAAGCGGAGCACTACGCAACCTGACTTACGGAGCCCGCGAGCCAGCCGGTACACAACTTTGTTGTGCATGGTTCCTCCGCCCTGTGGGTGAGGATGGCAGACGAGCGCCGCTTCCACCGGAGCGACGTGTTCCGGTTCTTCGAGAAGCGCCTCCAGTTTACCTGCCGGACCTTGAATAAAGAGGCTCTCGATGCGGCGAGGCATTAGTTCGTTCGGTAATTCGTGAACTGCATGTCGATGCCGAACTCTTTTCCGCGAAGGAACGCGATTACCTGCTGCAATGTGTCGCGGTCTTTTCCGCTGACCCGAACCAGGTCGCCTTGTATGCTGGCTTGAACCCTCAGCTTGCTATCCTTGATGGCCTTAACGATTTCTCTGGCCTTTTCGATAGGAATACCCTGTTGTAATTTGATCTCCTGACGGACACTGCCCTGCGAGGCCGGAATTGTAGCGCCCGGTTCAAGTCCTTTAAGGGGCACGTTGCGCTTGACAAGTTTTTGGTTGAGAATCTCCGATACTGCCTTCAGCTTGTACTCATCCGAGCTCGCGAGAAGAATTTTATGCTCTTTTTCGTTCAGCTCAATGCTCGACCTACTGTCTTTCAGGTCATAGCGAGTCTGGAGTTCCTTAGACGCTTGCTGAACGGCATTCAGAACCTCGTTCAGGTCTATTTTGGAAGCGATGTCAAAAGTATTCTCGGGCATAAAAATCAGCTATGTCCATGTTAGGACGCAAAGCAGGATGGTTGATGCGACACCATCTATTTCTTACGATAGAGCTCTTCAAGAAGGCTATTGGAGATTTACCGCGTTACTGTGCGGAGGCGGCCTGTCGGATCCTGTTCAACGACATCTTTGGAGCCGGGGCTTGCGGCTGCTTCCGGACGGTAAAGTAGAAGTCGAACCGATCCCAACCTCCGACTCCACCCAAATCCTGCCTCCGTGCCACTCAACTATTTTTTGGCAGGTCGCAAGCCCGATACCGAAGCCAGGTACTTGTCGTCCATGGAGACGCTTCAAAGGGGCGAAGATGCGCGCCCAGTGTTCAGGGGGGATTCCCGCCCCGTTGTCTTGCACGCAGACAATCCAGCTCTCGCCGCTATCTCGTACACTCACATGAACGAGGGGGAAAGTCTTTCCTCTGCGGTACTGGATGGCGTTTGTAAATTAGATTCTGCAAAACCTGAACCATCTGGGCTGGATGGGCAACGATAGTCGGGAGCTCGTCCCAAGTGATTTGAGCATTTGTTTCTTCAATGGTCAGTTGAAGGTTTGCTATCGCGCGCTGTAGTGCGCTTTCGAGCGGCATTTGTCCTTGGCCACTTGGCTCGGGTTCGGTCGCAGTTGCGTAGCTCAAGAGCGATCGAATCAGTTCCTTCATATACGCGAGGTTATCTTCGATGAATCCGAGAAACTCATTCGCTTCTTGATCAAGCCGGCCACTACACCTCTTTGCAAGAAGCTGTACGAAATTGCTTGCGGTCCGAAGAGGCGCCTGCAGATCATGTGAAACAATATGTGCAAATTCTGATAGCGCCGCATTGGAACGCCGGATCGCCTCTTCCGCCATCATGTGTTCCGTAACATCCTCATACGTTCCGAGGACGCCAAAAGTGTCACCATCCCGGTCGAATAGAGGAATGCTGTTTACGCGCAACCAACGCTGCTGGCCGGCAACACCTGTTTTCTGATACTCGGAATTCAAAACCGCCATCCTATGTTCCAGTGCGCTTCGGAGATCGGCCGAGTACGGGACTGTCGCCTCTTTCGAGAAAAGATCGGCATCCGTTTTTCCCGCAACGTCTTCGGGATTGCGCAAATCCGCATCCGCGGCGAAAGCCCGATTACAGCCCAGGTACCGGCTTTCGCGGTCTTTCCAGAAGACGCGTTGCGGAATGTTGTCGAGAATGGATTGCAGCATCTGCCGCGATAAATTCAGTTCTTCGGATACTTTCCGCTGGGCAGTGAGCCGCTGATCGGCTACGGAGGTGAAGGCGGCAAAACCAAGCAGGAGAAAAGTGACGATAACAATACCCAGCGTCCCGAGGGAGGAAACAGTGACCGCGTGCGAGTAATCAACCGTCTGATCGGTTGGGGAAAAACTCGCGGCCGCCATGCCTGTATAGTGCATTGCAGCGATCGCAAAGCCCATGGCCACCGCCGCCAAAATTTTTGTCGATGTCCCCTTGCCCGGGGTGCGGAGACGGAAGGTTAACAAGAGAGCGGCGAAAGAGCCCGCCACCGCGATGAGGCCAGAAAGCGCGAGCATGCCAGGATCGTAGTGGCAGATCGCCTGAAGCCGCATAGCAGCCATGCCGATGTAATGCATCGCCACGATGGCACCTCCCATAAACGCGCTGCCCACTGCAGACTCTGCGGCGGTTACTGTTTCGCGGCTCACTACAAATAGCGCGACTCCGGAGGCGATCATCGCTGCCAAAAGAGAGGCGATTACTGTCGGCAAGTCGTATCTGACTGGTACCGGCAACGTGAAAGCCAGCATCCCGACGTAATGCATTGACCAGATGCCAAAACCCATGGCCACTGCACCGCCTGTTACCCAGGCCGCGCACCCCATCCCCCGGGCAGCAGTCGTTCGGGCAGCTAAACCCAGCGCTGTGTAAGATGCGCAAATGGCAATGAGAACAGAAAGCGCGACCAATCGATAGTCGTACGCGCCCGCCATTAGTTCATGCGGTGGCAGCCCAACTCCTTTTCCTGACCAAGTCGCAGGTTACGGCGCATGCTACCTGTACCGAATCAGGAGTGCGACGGTTTGAATGGAGGAGGAACGGCGTCCCACTCAGCGAAAACCAACAACCAAGATCTTGCGCTTTACCTTCTTATAGCATCCCTGAACTGAAAGGAGTTGATCGCTGAAATCGCGGCAGGTTACACCCGATGTGACAGGACCAGCAGAACTCGCTCAGTAAGCTCCTCGATCAGCGCCGGCATGGCGCTGTCGAGCGCCAGGGTCACAGCCGCACGAACGGTGTTTCGATCTAGAGGGGCGGAATCCGGTTTACCAGCACCATTCCGTGCGGCCGCGCTTTGCTGGAGCAATTGCTGAACAGAGCCGAGTAGTGTGGAGGCCTCGAAAGGCTTTCGCAAAATAATATCCGCTCCAGCGTTCCTTGCATCCTGTTCATCGAACTCGTCAACGGGAGCCGCGGCGAAGATGATAGGAATGTGACGATGCTCGGCTTGGGCCCTTAAGAACCGAGCTAACTCGAACCCGCTTCTTGTCGGAAGATATACATCGGTAATCAGAAGGTCGGGATTCACATCAGGCAAACGCCTCAAGGCAGTTGCGCCGTCCGTGACACTCACTACCTCGAAATGCTGGCTGGTCAGAATCTTCTCAGCGAGCCGTAATGCCTGGGGGCTATCATCGGCCAGCAAAATCCGGCTCATTGCTATTGCGGAGAATTCGGGGTGGCGGGCAAAGAAGCAGGGGCAGCAGGCGTCGGAACGGAATTCGGCGTGGCGCCGGGAGCCTGCGCACTCGGCTGCGGTTGGGTCGGGCCTTGTTTTGATTCATCGGTCGGTTGCTGTTTCTGCCCTTTACTCTTTTTCTTTTGAAGCTTCTGTTGCTTCTTAGCTTGCTTCTCGCGCAATTTTTTCAGTTCCGCGTCGCGATTAGTCGGCAAAGGCTGGTTGGGCTGTGCGGTTGCAGGCTGAGCCGTGCCGTTCGTAGTGCGCGCATCCGGATTCGTGTCGAGAGCGCTTTTGTTGCCGCTGACAGTGGTTGCGCTTACATCGGTGGTTCCCGTGGCACTTGCAACGCCATTCGAAGTTTCTGGCGCGTTGTTGACCACTGGAATGCTAGCGGGAATCGTCGGCTTGGGATCCGTCATGATCGGCTGGCCGGATTTCGCCGCATGACTCACATCAGGCGCGCCTCGCAGGAAACCAGTGGAGCGAGCCATTAGACCGGGACGGTGATAGTTCTCCTTCTCGTATTTCATCCGGGCATACGCAGCAGGATCTACACGGGGAACAGGCAGTTCCATATCTTCGAGCCGGCGTTTGGCATCATCAGCCCGGCTACTTAGCGGGTAATCGCGTACGATGTGCGCGAACATTTCGCCTGCCTTCTGCCGGAAGCGCGGACCCATTTTTGAATACGAATCTCCAGCTTCGTAAAGGGCTTCATCGGCTTTGCTATAGAGCGGGTACTGCGCCACCAGAGCGTCTAGCCGATTGGCGGCGGCTGGGTTCATGTCTCGTTTATGGTAAAACTCACCGACGACGAACTCGTGCTCGGCTAAGCTTTCCTGAATATTGCGAAGCCGTTGAGCGGCTAGCGGGGCGAATTTACTGTTCGGGAACTGAACCAGCAAAGTGCGGCATTCGGTTTCCGCGCGAAGAGTTTGGGACCAATCGCGATCGCTCTTATCCATTTGCTTGTAGTGGATATCGCAAACCCGGTTCTGCGCTTCTGCCGATTCCGGCATATTGGGATAGAAAAGAATGAAGTCCTTGTATTCCGCTTCGGCTTGCGCGAATCCGTTTGCGCCGCCTTCGCGGTACCAGCTATCCGCGATTGCTAATTTAGCTTTGGCCAGATACTCGCTCGATTCGTAAGTGTTCATCAGAGTTTGAAGCGAGATGCGCGCAACCTCATAGCGTCCGTGCTCGATGTCGTGCATGGCCTGATCGAACAGCACTTTGTCCGGTTGCTGGGTGTTCTTGGTAATCGGCGTTTCGTACTTCTTGTGAACGCAAGAAGCAAGAAGCCCTAGCGAGAGAACGCACATAAGCGTTCGTTTCGGCAATAGATTACAAACGGCCATATTCAATCTCAAACTCTGATCGAGGTTGCCTCTTCGGCGGCGCGCTGCATCGCCTGGACGGCATGGGCAGCATCCCGAGTGTGAAAAACCGATGAGCCGGCCACCACCCAATCTACTCCAGCTCTGGCAACTTCTTCAATGTTATCGTGTCCGATTCCTCCGTCGATCTCTATCGCGAAGCTCAATCCCCGTTCAGCGCGAATGCGGCATAAATGGCGGACCTTGTCGAGCGATCGCGGAATGAATTTCTGGCCGCCATAGCCGGGGTTAACGCTCATCACGAGCACGTAATCCGCTATGTCTAAAACGGTTTCGAGAAGCATCACGGGAGTTGCAGGATTGATCACAACGCCCGCTTTTGCGCCGTGATCCCTGATCATGTGCAGAGTGCGATCCAGGTTACGGCACACTTCATAATGCACGCTCACGCAATCAGCGCCGGCCTTTATAAATACCGGCGCGTATGTATCGGGATCATCGATCATCAGGTGATGGTCGAGCTTAAGCCGTGTAAACCGGCGCACCGATTCCGTGATCGGGGTACCCATCGTGAAATTCGGGACAAAATGTCCGTCCATGATGTCGATATGGAGCATTTGGACGCCAGCATCTTCTACTCGTTGTATGTCTTCACCCAAACGAACGAAGTTCGCAGCGAAAATGGAAGGAACGATCTGAACCACTCGACGACTCGTGTAACGCGCTAATACGTGAGCCTAGCACAGAACGGCAGCATAGAAGCCATCTCCTTCATCCCGGCCAGGCAATCGCCAATTTTCAGTTTCGCACCGCAGGTCGGGGCGCATTCGCAAAACGTTGTGAATGACCTCCTGATTCTCTTCGGGCTCGAGCGAACAAGTGGCGTACAGCAGCTTTCCACCCGGAGCGAGAAGCTGGATAGCTTGTGACAACATGGCCGATTGTTTTTCCCGAAGCCTTGCAAACGCTTCAATTTGGACGCGCCATTTAATTTCAGGGTTGCGTGCCAGGGTGCCCGTCCCCGAGCAGGGGGCATCGACAAATATGCGATCAAAGGGGCATGAGAACGGCAATTCATGGCATCCATCAAGAACGACGCGAGGACAAATCGGCGGGATCTCCCGGATTCTCTTCCAATTAACATCGCATGCGACGGCGAATGCCAGCGGCGTCTCAAGCGCCTGAAGAGTTTTGTTGCCCGGCGCGGCGCATAGATCGAGAAACGTATGGTCGGCCTGAAGATCGAGGAGCGGCAGAATCGATTGAGAAGCAATATCGTGCAGGCGCACGCCCTCGAGCGGCCGGGACATCACGCGGAAACATCCCGCAACGGATGTGGGCACCAGGTCTAAATTGGCGGGAGCTGGACTGCCAGGAGCGACACGCACATATGCTGTCGGCTCGATAAGCGCCGCCGAAGCTATGGAGCGCGCCTGCTCGGTCCCGAAGTGCGCAATCCAGCGGTCAAGCAGCCATCGGGGACAGGAGAGCTCAACACTCGCGTCGGGCCATTTGACCGGCGCCCGATTCACTTTGCGCAAGACTGCGTTTGTAAATCCCGCCGCGGCTCTCTTGCGCCATTTAACGAATTCCACTGACTCATGTACCGCGGCATGACGTGGAATCCGCTCTAGATAGCGCATCTGGAAAATCGCCGCACGCAAAGCAACGATCACCGGATCGTCGAGCTCGGTGATTTTCCGGCCAGAGTAAATCAAGATGAGGTAATCAAGCTGCGCCTGAAATCGCAGACAGCCGAAGACAATTTGCGAAGCCAGTCCCGCATCTCTTGAATCGAGAGTTCGACTGCGTTCAAGGAGTGCATCCGAAGCATACGCGCCCCGAGCTACTGCCTCGAGTACGTCGAAAGCGGCCCACCGCGAAGGCGAGATCAAACTCGTAGAAATGCCAGTCACAGGTTTTCGAAGTATTCGCTAACTCTTATCTAGCAACAAATTAAGCGAGATTTTGGTGTTTACCGGCTTGGAGTGCGTGTGATAGGATGTGGGTAGCCTTCCGGGAGACTGTTCCTGCGAGATCCGCCTCGTACTTCCCTCACGGAGCACTACACACTTTCTAATGAGCTTCACTGTCTTCCTCGGAAATCTCCCTGTCTGGGTGACAGCCGACGATATCAAGTCATGGCTTTCCTCAGAGAATCTGGTGGCTGACTCCATCAAAGTCATCCGCAATCCTGAGACGCAAGAGTCGAAGGGCTTCGCTTTTATCGACGCTCCGAATCAGGAGGAAATGAACTCTATCATTCGGCGATTCGACAGAGCACCGTTGGAGGATCGGCTTCTGCGAGCTAATCCCGCTCAGCCGCCAAAGTCAGGTAAGCCGGGCACGCGAACTGCTGGACCTGTCGAACGCCCTAGGCGATCGGGACCTGGGGGGCCAAGGGCGCAATCGGGAAAAAGCAATGGGCGCCGACCGGCGGGTTCCCAAAATAAACAGAGCGCCTTCGCGGAAGAACTCGCAAAAGCTCTCTAGGCCCGACCCGTCGCACTCCTTCTTCTCTCTTCCTCCTTCTCTGCCCACCTCCAAAGTTCCATAAGTGGTATACTCCGCAGCAATATTGCGGAGGTCGCGCTTGAGCCGGGCGCTCGAGTAATGACTGAAAGGACGAGAGTCTTGGGACACGCGGATCGGGGTATCGTGCTCATTCGCATTTGCTTCATCGCTCTGATCGCGATAATGACTGCGGTTCTTCGCCCTTTCGGGGTGTCCCCCTTACTCGGTGCTGTGTCCGGTTTGTGCGCTGGAGTGTGTACCAGCCTTATTGAAATTAGGCTGAGACACGCCTCTTTGGACTCGGTTGTGGGTGGGGCCGTAGGCTTGCTCGCGGGAATCGTGTTCGGCCTCGCCTTCGTTTGCATTCTCGATGAGGCAGCGCTTCGAGCAGGTCCAACCGCCCAGTTCTTCCGGCTTGCCGTCCCCGTGGGTATGGGCTATTTGGGGCTTGTTCTCGGGATCTCCAAATCTGATGTGATTGGCTCACCTCTGCTCGGCGTTGTGGGGCCTGACCGCAAACCGTCCTCCGGTGGCAAGATTCTGGATACGAGCGTGCTGATTGACGGAAGGATTTCTGATATTGCAGAGGCGGGATTCTTGGATGGCAAATTGGTAATCCCACAATTTGTGCTGAACGAGCTCCAGTTTGTCGCCGATTCGCCTGATTCCGCAAAACGGAACAGGGGCCGGAGGGGGCTCGATTTAGTTCAACACCTCCAGAAACTGCCGCGCATTCACGTGGAAATCATCACGCACGACTTCCCTGCTATCCGTGAGGTCGATCTCAAGCTGATCGAGCTCGCGAAGTCACAGAACTCCAAAATTGTCACAAACGATTTCAATCTCAACAAGCTGGCGCAGGTACAGGGCATCGAAGTGCTCAATATCAACGAGCTCGCGAACGCTCTAAAGCCGATAGTTCTTCCCGGTGAAGCCATGCGGGTGTTCATTTCAAAAGAGGGCAAAGAACACAACCAGGGCGTTGCTTATCTGGACGACGGCACGATGGTAGTGGTCGATCACGCTAAACGGCATGTATCGAAAACCGTTGAGATTACGGTGACAAGCGTTTTGCAGACTACCGCGGGAAAAATGATTTTCGGAAAGTACGATGAACGGCTGCAGACTGCGGGAGAACATCGGTCCGGCGGTGCAGGAAATGTTTCCCTGAGCGCTTCCTCTGGCACCTCGTCGGCGGCCGCGAGAGGTGGTTCCTAAACGGCTTGCAGTCGCCACTCCTCTATGATGTAGGTTCAAGGAAAACGGGCAACAGCAGTTGGAAACCCCAATCTTCCGGCCATGAAGGTATGTGTCATTATCCCGGCAGCTGGACTTGGAACGCGAATGGGCCGGAGTGCGCCGGAAAAAGAAGGAATCAGCAGAAAGCAATTCATGCTGCTGAACGGCTCGCCGATTCTCGTCCACACAATACGGAAATTCGTAAGTTGCCCATTAGTGACTGAGATTGTGGTGGCGCTGCGGAACGAGGATCTATCTTGGGCTCAGGATTTGTTTAAAGGGCAAGGCTTCCTGAAGGTGGTGCGGCCGGTCGAAGGCGGTGAAACGCGCCAACAATCCGTAGAGAACGCACTGGCGTCCTTGAGCACGGATACGGAGCTCGTGGCAGTCCATGACGCAGTGCGGCCCTTCATCGAAGTCGAAATTATAGAGAAGGTGATCCGCGAAGCTAACGAAACCGGAGCCGCTATTGTCGGAATCGTACCTGTCGATACTGTCAAACAGGTCCACCGGAATAAGGTTCGAGCAACGCTTCCGCGCGAGCGGCTCGTATTGACGCAAACTCCGCAAGTCTTCAAGTTTGAACTCCTGCGCCAGGCGTTTGAAAAAGCTCGGCAGGATCTCTTTATCGGAACGGACGAATCATCGTTGGTAGAGCGGCTCGAGCAGGTGGAAGTTTCGGTCGTGTCGGGGACGGATCGCAACATAAAGATAACCAAACCCGCTGACATGGAACTCGCGCGGCTTTATCTTGCTCTCGAGAGCTCGGGTTTGCATTTTTCCTGAGACGGATGACGGCAGCCTCGGCAGCACTCCGCATCGGACAAGGCTGGGATACACACCGCATTGAGCAAGGTGGCAAACTGATTCTCGGGGGAATCGAGATCCCGTGCGAGTTCGGCCTAGCTGGCCACTCTGATGCGGACGTTCTGTTTCACGCCGTTACGGATGCGGTGCTCGGCGCGCTCGCTCTCGGCGATATTGGCGCGCATTTCCCCGATACTTCCGAAGAATGGAAAGGCGCGAATAGCCTGCAGTTCCTGAGACGCGCTCTCGAACTGGCTGCCAATCAGGGATATCACTTGTCGAATCTTGACTCGACCGTGATTTTGGAGCGTCCCAAGCTAAAAGATTTTCGTACCCCAATTCGCGAGAGTCTCGCGACAGCCGTGAATTTGCCGGTGAATTGTGTCAGCGTGAAATTCAAGACGGCCGAGAAAGTGGGTCCCGTTGGCGAAGGCCGCTCCTGTGAGGCGCAGGCGGTTGTTTTATTAAGTTCGCTATGCGCGGCGCCAACTCCGCCCTAAAAGCCCGCGCAAACCTTACCTCGAAACGGCAGCCGCGTACTCCTCGTATGAGCCCGCCATGTCTTCAGTCCTGCCGTCGTGAAAATGCCATATACGGGTGGCGACTTCATCCACCAGATCCTCGTCATGCGTGACTAGGAAAACGGTTCCTTCGAATCTCTGGAGCGCGATATTCAGCGCGTTGATGGTTTCAAGATCGAGATGGTTCGTGGGCTCGTCGAAAACAAGCACGTTCGGTTTTTGCAGCATCAGCTTGCAAAAAATGAGACGCGCTGCCTCTCCGCCCGACAAGGCATCTGTGGGCTTTAGGCCCTCTTCACCGCTGAAGAGCATCTGGCCCAATAACCCTCTGATTTCTTCCTTCGACGCTTGTGGATCCCAGTCGTGCAACCAATCGGCGACGGTCATTCCATTACGAATGCTGGGACGATGGTCCTGGGCGAAGTACCCGATCTGAACTTCGTGTCCCCACGTGACCGTTCCGGAATCCAAGCCCACATCCGGGTCATCGACTCCAGGCGCGTTCGCCAGCAATGCTTTCAGGAGCGTAGTCTTGCCGACGCCGTTTCGGCCCAGAATGACAATTTTTTCTCCCCGCTGGACGGCGGCAGAGAAGTCCTTGACGACCTTCAAATCTCCATAACTCCTGCTGACGCTTTTGCATTCAAGCGCGTGCCGTCCAGAAGGCCGCTTCATCTCGAAGCGAATGTAGGGACGCTGGATGTTCGAGCGGGCAAGCTCAGTGGTCTGCAGGCGCTCTACTTCCTTTTTCCGAGAGGTGACTTGGCTCGCTCTCGTCCCGGCTGCGAATCGAGCGATAAATTCGTTCAACTGGGCAATCTTCTTCTCGCGCTGTGCATTCTCTGCTTCAATGCGGGAGCGAATCTGCGTCTTCTGCAAAACCATGTCGTCATAGCCGCCCGGATACGTAATGATCGTTTGGTAATCGATATCCGCCGTATGTGTTGAAACGCTGTTTAAGAAATGCCGGTCGTGAGAAATCACGATCAGCACGCCTTCATAACGTGTCAGGAAATGCTGAAGCCAGTGGATCGATTCGAGATCGAGATAGTTCGTGGGCTCATCCAGCAGAAGCGCCTGCGGTTGCCCAAATAGCGCCTGGGCCAATAGCACCCGCACCTTCTGGCCGCCTTGCAATTCGCCCATCTTGCGGTCGTGAAGCGGCTCGGGGATGTCCAAGCCATCCAATAAAATGGCCGCGTCACTTTCGGCAGTGTACCCGTCTTCTTCGGCCACGATTCCTTCCAGTTCGCCCAGCCTCATACCATCCTCATCGGTGAGGTCCGCCTTGCCGTAAAGCGCTTCGCGCTCCTCAAGCGCATTCCAAAGCGGGAGATTGCCCATGATCACGGTATCGACCGCCCGGTATTGATCGAATGCAAACTGGTCCTGGCGCAAGATACCGATTTTCCGCGGCCGAACGATCGTGCCCTTCTGCGGTTCGAGCTCGCCCGAGAGCAGCTTCATAAACGTGGACTTTCCAGCGCCGTTCGGACCGGTCAGGCCATAGCGTCGCCCCGACAGAAACGTTGTGGCTACGTCTTCAAAGAGGATCTTGCCTCCATACCGCATGCTCACATTACTGACTGAAATCATTTGCGAAAAACAGGTGGGAACCTTTAGTTTACCGCGCCGTCGTTGGCGGACGGACTGTTTCGACAGAACACAGCGGAGAACTCTCGTACTTTTACGAACTGCCCGTAACGAGCAATGCCCACGTATTACACTTTTCAGCAGAGGGTCTCGCTTGAAGTTCGAAATTTACTGTCGGCAGAGATGAAGTACGTTCTATTCGCCGGCCGCCGTTTTTCCCTTTCTTTTCTCTTACTGGTTGTCATCACCGGTGTAGCGCACCCTCAGCAGTTCGCGGGCCGCACTGTCACAGGTGTGCACTATGATCCCGAAAAACAGCCGATCGATCCCAGGGATCTCCGAAATATGCAGCTGGTCCAACCGGGTGAGCCGCTCAATCCGAATCAGGTAGCGGGTACAATCGACCGGCTGTTTGCGTCGGGGCTCTACGACGATATTCAAGTCGATGCCGAGCCAAGCGGCAGCGGAGTAACGCTGACGTTTATCACCCGGCCGCGGCGATTTATCGGGCATGTCGAGGCGGAAGGGCAGATCTCGGATCCGCCCAGCCGGGGCGTGATGCTCAGCGAGACGCAACTCAACCTCGGGGCCCCCTTCGACGTCGAGGCGTTGAACACTGCCCAGAAAACCCTCGAGCAATTGCTGCGCGACAACGGCCTTTACGAAGCCGAGGTGGGCGTAGCGACGATTGAGGACCCCGACACCCACCAAATGACCATCCGCTTCGATATAGAGGCAGGCAAGCGGGCGAAATATGAGATGCCCGTAATCAAGGGCGATACGAAGTTGTCTGATCAGGCGATTGTCCGCGCGACCGGCTGGCGCATTCGCTTCATCCACCGCTGGCGCCAAGTAACCCAAGCGCTGACGGACAAAGGTATCGATGGAATTCAAAAGAAATACGCGAAGCAAAGCCGTTTGACTGCTTCCGTCGATATCGCTTCGCTTGACTATAATCCCGATACACGGCGACTGAAACCAACTCTCGACATCGAAGCCGGACCAAAGATAACGATCAAGGCCCTTGAAGCGAAGGTCAAGAAGAGCAAATTGCAACAGCTTGTACCTGTCTACCAGGAAGGATCCGTCGATAACGATCTGCTGACCGAGGGTGCGCGGAATCTCCGGGATTACTTCCAATCCAAGGGCTATCCTGACGTGCAGGTCGATGTCAGGCGTCAGCCTCTGAAGAACGACGAGGAGGTCATTAACTACTACATTGCTCGCGGTCCGCGCCGCCGCCTGGTTGCGATCAACTTTACCGGAGCAGGCTACTTCACCGAAGATACGATCCGCGAGCGTATGTTTCTCCACACCAACTCCTTTGTAGCGAGATACGGCCGTTATAGCGAGATCTTCCGCAAAAACGACGAACAGGCAATCGAGAATTTGTACCAGGCGAACGGATTTCGCGATGTGAGGGTGACGTCTTCCGTTGAGACAGATTACAAAGGTAAGCCAAACGACCTTGGGGTCACTTTCCATATTGCTCCCGGGAAGCAGTGGCTGGTCTCGAAACTGCAAATTGAAGGCGCTGCTCGTCTCGATCTCACGCCGATTCGGGATCAGTTCGCATCAGTTGAGGGACAGCCGTACGCAGATGTAAACGTCGCTTCAGATCGCAATCGCATTCTCGAGTATTACTACTCGAACGGCTTCCCAAGCGCCGCGGTCAGTGTCGCTGTTACACCCGGACCAGACCCGGCAACCGTGAACCTGACCTACCGCATCACGGAGGGCCCGCGCGAATTTGTCCGAAAGGTGATCATTTCAGGCCTCTACCGCACACGTCCTTCTTTGGTTGAGCGCAGAATCGATATCCACGACGGTGAGCCCATTTCGATGGTAAAGGTGAACGATATCGCTCGTGGGCTTACGGATCTGGGAATTTTTGCGAATGTGAATACCGGCTTGCAAGATCCCGACGGGACGAATAGATATAAGTACGTTCTCTATGACTTCGAAGAGGCCGCCCGTTACTCGATGCGCGTCGGTTTCGGTTTGCAAGTCGGGCAGTTCGGCGGGACCACGACCAATTTGTCGCAGGCCGGGGGCGCAAAGGGCATTTCCCCGATATTGGCTGGAGACGTTAACCGCATCAATTTCCTGGGCCGTGGCCAAACCTTATCCCTCCAACTGCGCTATTCCAGCCTCGAGCAGCGCGAGTCTCTGAATTACATTGTGCCGCGGTTTCTTGGGTCGGCCAACCGCACCGTAACATTTTCGCTGCTCTATGACACGACCCAGGACGTTCAGACCTTTGCGGCTCGTCGCGAAGAAGGCTCAGTCCAAACCTCTCAGAGGTTCAATCGGGCTTCGACGCTTCTGTTGCGCTTCGCCTACCGGCGCGTCAGCACATCCAGTATTAACATTCCGTCGCTGCTCATTCCCCAGTTCCAACAACCCGTTCGGATCGGGATACTGTCGGCGAGTTATATTCAAGATCACCGTGACAACCCGGCTGACGCGCATCGCGGATTCTGGAACACGGTAGATAGCGGAATCGCGGGGAACTTCTTCGGCTCTCAACGCAATTTTGTGCGGGCGCTCGCCCGGAATGCGACTTATACGCCCATCGGGAGAGATCTGGTTTTTGCCCGGCAAACTCAGATTGGCGCAATCATTCCATTCAATAAAGAGGCAGGTCTTGCGGACTTCGATGCCATTCCTTTGCCCGAGCGCTTTTTCGGAGGGGGCAGCGTCTCAATGCGCGGATTCGGCGACAATCAGGCGGGCCCTCGTGACATCGGGACGGTGACTGAGTTACCTGACGGCCCACCAGCTCCCGGTTGCAAAACAAGCCAAGCCTGCGCCACTGGATTTCCTATCGGTGGAAACGCGCTATTCTTCAATACCTTTGAACTGCGCTTTCCGCTATTGTGGCCCAATCTCACGGGTGTCGTATTCCACGATATGGGAAATATCTATACCACCTTCAGTGATCTGTCATTCGCATACCGTCAGAAAGATATCCAGGATTTTAACTACGCTGTTCAAGCTCCAGGCTTCGGAATCAGGTATAAGACGCCGCTTGGGCCCGTGCGCGTCGATCTCGCGTACGCTCTCAACCCCCCGAGCTATACCGGATTCAGCACGAATCTCACAATACAGGATTTGGTGAATCATTGTGCCCCCGCAACAGCTTGCCCGATCGGACCGCAGCGGCTGAGCCACGTTCAATTCTTTTTCTCCATCGGGCAGGCGTTCTGATGCGCTTTCGTACCATTGCGTATTTTCTGCTGCTTGCCTCAGTAGCCTCCGGAGTGATTATCGACCGCATCGCAGTTATCGTGGGAAACAGCATTGTTAAGGAGAGTGACATAGAGCGCGACATCCGCGTGACTAGCTTTCTCAATAACGAAACACCGGATTTAAGTCTGCCGTCGCAAAGAAAGGCTGTTGACCGTCTCATCGATCAGGTATTCATTCGACGTGAGATCGCGGTTGGAGATTACCCTACGGCGACTCTTCAGCAGGCGGACCAGCAGCTCGCGCAGATCAAGAAAGAGCGATTCAGGAATGAGAACGGGTTCGAGCTGGCGCTGCGCCGCTATGATTTGAGCCCGCTTGACCTGCGCACCCAATTTCAGTGGCAGTTGACCGTGCTCCGTTTCGTGGACATCCGGTTCAAACCAGCTGTGCTGATAACGGGTGACGACATTCAGAAGTATTATCGGGATCACGCCGCTGCCCTTGGCCGCCAGTATCCCGGTAAATCGTTACCGGAGCTCCGCAGTCAGATTCGACTAACGTTAACGGACGAGAAGGTAAATCAACAGTTCTTTGCGTGGCTCGACGAACAGCGCAAGGAAACCAAGGTTCAGTTTCGCGAGGAGAGCCTGCGGTGATTAAACGAAAAAAAGTGATTCTCACCGTCCTCGCCTCACTGGCCGGCTTGGTGCTCGTGCTGCTCATTGCCTCTATCCTCGTCCTCCGCAGCGCATGGTTCGCCAACTATGTGCGCGAGAAGATCATTGCAGTTACGGAGGAATCGACCGGCGGAAAGGTAGAGATCTCGTCCTTTCAATTCGATTGGACTCACCTGACTGCCCGTATCCGCAATTTTGTTTTGCACGGAACCGAACCGTCCGGCACTGATCCTCTGGTTCAAGTCCAATTGCTCGAAGTGCGCCTGAAGCTGTTCGCTGGGCTGAAAAAGGCAGTCGATCTTCAATACCTCGGCATCCAGCAACCTCGCGTGAATCTGATCGTCTTCCCGGATGGGAAGACTAACGTTCCCGAACCAAAGATCCAGAAGAAGCCGAGTCAAACGTCGGGCCTTCAAACCGTCGTCGATCTGGCAATCGGCCAATTCCAAATCCAGAACGGGTTGCTCAAATTTTCACAACAGAAGACCGCCTTCAGCGCGCGCGGCGAAAATCTTCGAGCGCTGTTGAACTATAACCCCGCCACACCGGGCTATCAGGGTAACTTGTGGATCGATCCGCTGTTTCTCGCGTCCGGAAACAGGCCACCACTCAACGTTCATGTGAACTTGCCAATAACGATGGAAAAGGACGCTGTGAGAGTAGCGGGAGCCAGGCTCAGCACCAACCAATCGCAAATTGTGCTGTCGGGATCACTCGAGCACATGAATGCCCCAGTCATATCGGCGCATCTGAATGCGAACGTTTCTCTTCCTGAAGTGCAAACGAGCATCGACCTGCCCATTGATGCCAACGCGAAAGGAGCGCCCAAGACACTCAGTGCGGATCTGGCTGTCGGAATGGATCAAAACCAAGACATTCAGATTCAAACCGCGCGCGTTGGTGTCGGCCAAACGACTTTTGAAGCCTCCGGCTCTCTGCGCAGTGCTTCCAAAACTGAATCCGCCCAGTTCAACCTGAATGTGGCGCTCGCCGAACTCGAACGCCTGCTGAAGGTCTCTTCGCCCGAGGCACAAGGTGAACTACAGGCTCACGGTACTGCAAGGCTCGATGCGCAGAACAACTACTTTGTCGACGGTACTTTGAATACACGCGATCTCTCGATTCAAAGCGGCGCCAGGCCGTTGTCCAATGTGAGTTTCTATTCGCCCTTCCATGCCGATCCCTATCTGGTCAGCCTCGACGGTCTGAAGCTGAGCGCATTCGGAGGCAGCTTGGCCGCCAAAATCTTTATCGAAAATTTGCAGCGCCTGAGCGTTGAAGGAAACCTACGCGGCTTCGAGCTAGCTGGCATGGTGCAAGCGCTTACGGGCAAGCGATTGGGCTATGACGGAACTCTCGGTGGATCTCTAAAAGCCCAAGGAGATCTGAAGGCAAAGGGCACGACGGGCTATCTGGCGTCGGCGCGCTTGGATATCGTTCCGGGAAACCGCGGTGTCCCAGTGAGCGGACGGCTCGACGCCGACTATATGGGCGCCAGCGGTACCGTGATCATCGGAAAATCCTACATCGTCATGCCACATTCGCGGCTCGATTTATCTGGCGCGCTCAATCAACGCATTGACGTTAATCTGGCTTCCCGAGACTTGAATGATTTCCTGCCGGCAGAGAACTTCGGATCAACCGGCGCGCCGCAAACCTCGTTGCCTGCTACGCTGCAAGGCGGTCTTGCAACTCTTCAGGCGCAGATTACTGGCGATCTTTCAGCCCCGCACATTACAAGTCACGTCGCGATCGACAAGTTCGCCGTCGAGCAACGCTCTTTCGATCACTTGTCCCTCGACCTCAACGCTTCGCCTTCTGGGGCAGTTGTTCAAAACGGCTTATTAACCCGCAAGACACTCCAAACCAATTTCGACGGATCGATAGGTCTGCGCAAGTGGAGCCCGCTTCCGCGATCACCGCTCACCGCGAACCTTTCCATGCGCAAGGGCGATGTGTCCGACCTGCTACATCTAACGGGCGAAGCGTATGTTCCAGCTTCGGGAAACCTGAGCGCGGACGTACATATTGGCGGCACGTACGGCAATCCGCTCGGGAGCGCCACTCTGCAAGTTCTTAACGGCAGCGCCTATCAGGAGCCGTTTGACCGCTTATACACCAAAATCAACCTTTCCGACCAGCTCGTTACGCTTTCGACTCTCGAGCTGGCAGCAGGCGCGGCGCGTATTGACCTGAGCGGTACCTTTCAGCATCCGCGAGACAGTTTCACCGTCGGACATGCGCAGATGCATGTAGCGAGTTCAAATGTTCAGCTCGCAAATCTCAAAACTATTCAGCGCGAGGGCAAGGGCATCGCCGGTCTCGTGCAACTGAGCGCCGATGCGGCAGCCGATCTGCGCGAAGTGAATCACCAGTCGCAATTCGAGATCGAGAACGTCAATGCCGATTTATCCGCTCATGGGCTGCGAGTGCAAAATCAGAACGCCGGTGATCTGGTGGCGACCGCTAGAACTGCAAATGGAAACGTCAATTATAAACTCAGCTCCGATTTTGCCGGTTCGAGCATCAGTATTGGCGGGCGCACCGCTTTAATGAAAGACTATGCGACCACCACGGCCGACGCTTCCATTCAAAATCTGTCGATTGAAAAGGCGCTCAGCATTGCAGGTCAGGCTGCGCTGCCGGCTCGCGGCAACTTGAGCGCGAATGCTCATGTCGCAGGTACGCTCAAAGCGCCCAGCGCGAACCTCGATTTCACGCTCGCCAACGCCAATATCTACGCCGAGCCTGTTGATCGGCTTCAGGCCACACTCCACTATTCAAATACGCTCGTCGATATTCCCTCTTTCGAGCTTGATGCACCGGCAGGCCGCATAACGCTTGCCGCTTCTTTTGCCCATCCGGCTAACGTCTTAAATGCTGGCGTTGTGAAACTGCGCGTCAATAGCACCGACATACAACTTGCCAGGATTCAGCATGTCCAGCACCAAAAGCGCGGCTTAGCCGGAGTGCTGCATCTAGCGGCCGAACTTACGGGCGATCTGCGGCAACAGAACGGCAAGCCCACAGTGCTGGTATCGAATGCGAACGCCGACCTTTCAGCAAGGGCGCTGCATATGAACGGCCAGAATCTGGGACAGGCGATGTTCGCGGCCCATACCACGGGCCAGAACTTGAACTTCACACTGGATTCCGATATAGCCCAAAGCCGCATTCACGGTTCTGGGCACAGCCAGCTCTCCGGCGATTATCCCGTCAACGCGAATCTCTCGTTCGGGAACATCAAATATTCGAACCTCGCCCCCTTCGTGTCCACCGAGCCGAGCATTCGGCCGAGCTTCGATGCTTTGCTCGAGGGCGAAGCCTCCGTAAACGGCCCCGTTCTCAAGCCCGACAATTTGATCGGGCGTCTTCAGTTAAATCGACTCGAACTGACGACTTTGCCCCGAGAGTCGCCCACCGGCGCTCCGCCTGGAAAAACCGTCTCGTTTCACAACGAACGTGCAATAGTCATCGGCTTGGATCATTCCGCAATTCAAGTGCAGCAGCTTACTATGCAGGGCCCTTCCACATCTCTGAATGCCTCCGGGTCAGTCAACTTCAAAAACACGAGCGCTCCTCTTCGCCTCCAGCTTGATGCCAACATGAACCTTGGCATGCTGCAGGACATCGATCGAGACTTTTACTCGAGCGGGACCATAGCGCTGAACGCTCGCGTTCGTGGTAACTTCACGCAACCGCTCGTGAACGGCCGGGTCGAGTTGAAGAACGCTAACGTGAACTACGCGGACGCGCCCAACGGCTTATCCAATGCAAATGGAGTGATTCTGTTGAACGGAACCAGCGCGAGCATCCAGAATCTTACAGGGGAAAGCGGCGGAGGGAAGATCGCCCTTACCGGCTTCGTCGGCCTCACCGGCTCTGCTTTAACTTACAATCTGCAAGCTTCGGCGAACAGAGTGCGAAGCCGCTATTCGGGAGTAAGCGTCGTTTCGAGCGCAGCGTTAAGGCTTACCGGGAGCTCAGAACACTCGCTCCTTGCAGGGAACGTAACAGTTCAAAAGATCGCGTACGAATCGTCAGGCGATGTTGGGTCCATGCTGTCGAACGCTTCGACGCCCCCCTCGACGCCTGAAGCCCCCTCCGGCATCGTCGCAGGCATGAAGTTGGATATTCACATATTGACCGCCCCAGATTTGCGCGTCATCACGGCGTATGCGCAACGGCTTCAAGTCGAAGCCGATCTCACAGTCAGAGGAACTGCGGCTAATCCGGGAATACTTGGACGCGTAGTCGTGACAAATGGGGAACTGGTTTTCTTCGGGAACGAGTATACAGTTAACGCCGGCACAATCTATTTCTATAACCCGACCGCAATCCAACCCGTCCTCAACATTTCCCTCGAAACGAATGCTCAGGGAGTCGATGTAACTATCGGCGTTTCCGGTCCCATGAATGATCTCAAACTAAGCTATCGTTCCGATCCTCCGCTAACGTTCGAACAGATCGTGGAGCTTCTGGCAGCGAATAAAACGCCCACTACTGATCCGACAATTGCCGCTCGTCAACCCGCTCCGGCGCAGCAGTCGTTCACGCAGATGGGAGAGTCCGCTGTGCTTGGTCAAGCAGTCGCGAATCCGCTTGCCAGCCGCATTCAGCGAGTCTTCGGCATCAGTCAGTTGAAGATCGATCCATCATTCCAGGGCAGCAATGGAGAACCCACGGCTCGCGTCACACTGCAACAGCAGATCACGCCCAATATCACGTTCACGTATATAACGGATGTCACGCAGACGAACTCACAGATCATACGGGTCGAGTGGGCTTTTACCCCGAGATTCTCTGCCGTCGCCTTGCATGACTACAACGGCGACGTCGATTTGGAATTCTTCTATAAATTCAAAATCCGTTAGAGCGTTATAATCATTACACTCACCGCCTGCTATGGCATCGAGAGCAGCAATTCGGTCCAACGCGACAGCGCCGCTCTACACCGATCCTCACGGATCCTTTGCAATTCTCAGCACCACGGGTCAAGAAGTCGAGCGATACCTGAAAGGTGACGCGTACTCAGCCGCGCTAGCCTTCATTAAGGGAGATCTCGCGATCCAAGGAGATATCTTCTCCGCGATCCGATTCTTTCTGAGCCAGCGTAAGTCAAAGCTTCGTGATTGGTACTTCGGCTCCCTGGCTCGACTGAGCTCGCTCTTGCCCCGGAAATGGACTGCCGAGCGCGATATCCAGTTCCATTACGATCGATCGAACGCGTTCTATAGCCTTTTCCTCGACTCGCGGATGCAGTATTCGGCTGCATACTTCGAGAGCTCGGAGATGTCGCTCGAGGATGCGCAAGCGGCGAAACTCGATCGGATCTGCCGAAACCTTCAGCTCGAACCGGGGGAGTGCTTTCTCGATATTGGCTGCGGCTGGGGTGGCTTAATGCTTTGGGCTGAGGAACACTATCATGTGGCCGTTTCCGGATGTACGCTCAGTGCACAGCAACTGCAATTCACAAGAGCCCTCATAGAAAGACGCAGGCCTCAAAGCCGCGCTTCGGTCAATCTTTGTCATTATCTCGATTTGCAAGGAACTTACGAGAAGATTGCTTCGATTGGCATGTTTGAGCATGTTGGCAGGAAGAACTTGCCGCGGTATTTTGGCAAAATTCACTCGATTCTCGCCGATGGCGGCCTGTTTCTGAACAGAGGTATTGTGCGGCCGGAAGGCGTTTCGGACGATCCGGAGACGCTATTTCTGCAGCGCAACGTGTTTCCCGGCGGTGAACTCATTCACTTGGCTGACGTCGTGCGCGAAGGCGAAAACGCGGGCTTCGAGGTGCTTACGATGGAGGAGTATCGCATGCATTACGCCCGTACCTGCCGGGCTTGGGTGGAGCGTCTGCGCGCGAACGAAGCCTCCTGCAAACAGCTTGTCGGTGAGGCGACCTACCGAATCTGGCTTCTCTACCTTGCGGCTTCGGCTGTAAACTTCGAAAGCGGGGTGACGGGCGCTGCTCAAGTGACATTTATAAAGCGTTCTCCGCGAGCGACAGCTCAGGATAAGCTGAACGTTTCTTCCGAAAGGCCCGGACGGCAGTCCCGATAGGCGTACTTCAATAGCGGCGGGGCAACCAGCGTCGTCACTACCGTCATCACCACTACGACAGCATAGAGAGCTTTGTCTATTACGCCAAGGCTCAAGCCGATTTGCGCGACTACCATCCCGACCTCGCCCCGCGGCACCATGCCGACGCCGATCCGCAGCATGTCCATTCGTCCCAGGCGCCAAGCGCCGATTCCGCAACCGATTAACTTGCTCAGGATGGCGGCCACGATCACAACTAGAGAAAGCAGAGTTATATAGCGGTCGCGAAATACCCAAATGTCGAGATTCAATCCAATGCCCGCCAGGAAGAAGGGGACGAGCAACTCGGTAACTCCCTGCGCCAGGTCGTGCACTCTTCGATTTACGCTCTCTGATAACGCCATACCTGCAAGAAATGCGCCTACGATTGTCGCGACTCCCAGCCATACGGCCAGAAACGACAGGCCGAATAAAACGATCAGCGCCAAATTAAACTGCGTTTCTCCTGCAGTGAGCTTCTCCTCGATTCGAGGAAGTACGCGCCGCAGCGTGTGCGTGCCGTATTTTGCCACAAGCACTGTAAAAGCGGCCGCAACAACTGACGTTGTAATCAGTTCAGCGACGTGCACCTGCCGTTCCGCCAGACTACTCACAAACGCGAGCACAAGGAGTCCGAGCACATCATCTATAACCGCAGCCGCAAGGATCACCTGGCTGGCCCTCTCTTGCAAGAGTCCTCGAGAAGCGAGCACTCGGGCCGTGACCCCCACGCTTGTCGCTACGAGAGACGCCCCAACGAAGAAGGCTTCGATCCAAGAGGCACGGACAGTAGTCATAATCGCGCAGCCGATTGCGAATGGAATCGCGACTCCCAGAATGGCTACGACCAACGCTGTCGGACCTACTCGAACCAGATCGGAGGCCTTCACTTCCAAGCCAACTCGAAAAAGCAAGAACATCACACCAATTTCGGCGAGTGCCAGCAGTACCTGGTCTGGCTGCACCCAATTCAGCAGGCTCGGCCCGATCAGCACGCCAGCGAGAATCTCGCCGACTATTCCGGGCTGACCTAGGCGTTCGCACACCTCGGCCATTATTTTCGCGGTCCCAAATACGATCAGCAGCTCTAGGGGAAGATTCACCGCGCCTGGACCTGTCTCATTGCACTCGCCTTAAGTGATGCATCTCTTAGACTACATTTAGGGTGAAGATTGTCATATTTGGCCTGTCGATCAGTTCGGCGTGGGGCAACGGCCATGCCACACTGCTGCGTGGTCTCTTTCGCGCTCTGAACCATGACGGGCATCGAGTTCATTTCTTCGAGCGCGATACCCCTTACTATGCGGCGCATCGGGATGCCGAGTCTCTGCCGTTTGCAAGTCTCCACTTCTACTCTGGCTGGGACGAGAACGTGCCAGCCGCAAAATACGAGCTGTCGGATGCGGACGCAGCCATAGTCACTTCGTACTGTCCGGATGGCACTGCGGCTTGCGATCTCGTTCTAAATTCCAGAGTTCCGCGGACCGTATTCTACGATATGGATACACCCGTCACATTGAGCCGCTTGGAACGCGGTGAATCAGTCGAGTATCTTCCGCCGGAAGGTTTGCGGGATTTCGACCTTGTGCTTAGTTACACCGGCGGACGGGCGCTCGATAAGCTCCGTAGCTCGCTGGGCGCGCTCCGGGCAGCTACTCTCTACGGCTGGGTGGATCCGGAATTGCACCATCGCGTTGATTCCTGTTCCCGTTTTGAAGCCAATCTTTCCTACCTCGGAACCTATTCTGCGGACCGGCAAGCCGCATTGCAAGAGCTGCTCATCGAGCCCGCCCGCCGTGTCCCTAACCTACAGTTCCTGATTGCCGGGGCGATGTACCCATGTCCCGAATCTTGGCCGCGAAATATACGGCACTTTGGGCACGTACCTCCTCCCGAGCATTCTGCCTTCTACTCGTCTTCTCCGCTCACGCTCAATGTCACACGCGGACTAATGGCAGCACTGGGGTATTGCCCTTCGGGGCGCTTGTTCGAGGCTGCTGCATGCGGTACTGCGGTTCTGAGCGACTCCTGGGCTGGTCTCGATCAATTTTTCCAGCCAGGCGAGGAGATCCTGATTGCAACGTCGGCCCGGGATGCGATTTCAGAAATCACGAGAGACCGAACGCGATTGAGCGAGATTGGTGCACGTGCGCGGCAGCGAGCGCTTGATTGCCACACCGCCGAGATCCGCGCCAAGCGGCTCATTAATTTGATCGAGAATCCGTTCGACGAGCGCAATGAGATTGACATCGGGTTCTATGCATCGAGGGAAGCATAGCGTATGTGGGGCATCATTCCGGCAGCAGGCGTTGGCAGTCGCATTCAACCGCTCGCTTTTTCGAAAGAGCTATTGCCCGTAGGCAGCTATGTCTCGGGACTCAGCGAACGCCCCAGGGCTGTTAGCGAATATCTGATCGAGAGAATGGTCAACGCAGGCGTCGATAAGATTTGCTTCGTGATTTCACCTGGCAAATCGGACATTATGGACTATTTTGGCGGCCACGTACTCTCGTCAACGATCTTCTACGCCGTCCAACAGCAGCCGGCAGGATTGTGCGACGCGCTCTTCCGCGCACTTCCATTAATTCCACCACAAGACCACGTTTGCATTGGGCTGCCCGACACGATTTGGTTCCCTGAAAACGCGTTAGCTCATCTTCCGAATTCGGTTCTCTCGCTTCTTCTGTTTCCCGTTGACCATCCCGAGCGATTCGACGCGGTGATCACAAATGAGCAAAACGAAATTTTAGAAGTAAGGGTCAAGAGCGCGGGCGCATCTACAAAATGGATCTGGGGTGCCCTCAAGATGCCCGCTGCTATTTTCTATCAGCTTCACGATCTCTGGACCGCGCGCCGAGATGAGTATCTGGGAACGCTCATCAATGAATATCTGGCTCGCGGAGGCCGCGCGTATGGATTCAAGGCGGGCGCTTCTTATGTCGACGTGGGCACTCTGAACGGGTATCGGGAAGCACTCCGCCTCCTAGATGCGAATTGCGCTGCTGAAGTGCGCTAGCTGTGTATTGCGAACTGGCCACTCAATCGACCCTGACGCTCGAGATTATCGATGATGTGGCCCGTTTAGTCGAGCTAGAACCGGACTGGTCTTGTTTCGCTCAAAAAATTCCCGGCCTTACGCCGTTCCAACTTCCTCAATGGCTGTTCACGTGGTGGAAGCACTTCGGAAATGGGCAGCTACATGTCCTCGTGTTCCGAGACAGGGATGGCATTGTGGGAGTCGTTCCGTGTTTTCGGCATCACTGGAATGGCTTACGCCAAATCACGCTAATCGGTTCCGGAATCTCCGATTATCTGGAACCTGCAATTTCTCTGGAATACCAGCCCGCCATACTTGACCATTTGCGAAATCACCTGGCAGCAGACCCCGGATGGGATGTCTGCGATTGGCAGGATTTGTCTGCCCAGACTCCGTTGGCCGGAATCCGGCCCGGTGCAGATTTTGAACTGATCGCGAGCCCTGACGTCCCGTGCACCGAGATACGGTTTAATGGAAGCTTTGAGAAATTTTGCGCGTCCCGTTCGAAAGATCTGCGGCGCAACTTACGCCGGTATCGGAAGAAAGCCGAAGCGATCGGTGCGGTGCAATTTGAAGTTGGGAACGAAGCGCATCCTGAATTGATGAATGCCCTGATCGAACTGCATACCGCGAAATGGGAAAAGCGCGGCGAGCCTGGCATGATTCAGGCCAACAGTTCGGCTGAATTTCTTTGTGAGGTGGCTCGCGGATTTTCGACTCGCGATATGCTTCGATTCTTCAGCCTCCGTTTTCAAGGCAAAATAGTGGCGCTGATTCTTGCTTTCCCTTATCGAAAGACAATGTGCGGATATCTCACTGCGTTTGATCCAGAGCATGAACCTTTGGGGTTCGGCCGCACTCTCTTGTTTGAAGCTCTGGGCTTCTCTTATGAAAATGGCTACAACGCCTGGAATTTTCTTCGAGGCGAGGAGCCCTATAAGTTTTGGTGGGGAGCCGAGCTCATACCGAAATGCCGGGTGCGCTTGACTCGAACCAAGGCCTAGAGCAGAGACCTGTAAAGCTTGATATAGTCGCTGACCATACGCCGCGAATCGAAGCGCAGAATGGCTTCCGAGCGGCAAGTCTCCGCAGAGATGTCATTGATCCGGGCGATTGCCTCGATCATCTCGTCCTGTGAATCAGCAATGAAACCGGTGCGACCGTCTTCTATTACTTCCGGCAGTGCGCCCGAACGGAATGCGATGACCGGCGTTCCTGAGCTAATTGCCTCCATCGCGACCAACGAACTCGTTTCAGCAACAAAACTGGGAATCAAAACGGCACGCGCTTCTCCCAGCAGCGCCCTCTTCCTGCTAAAACCTACCGGGCCGACGTAGCGGCGCTTATTATCGAGGAGCGGCTGAACACGTTCGGAAAAGTAGCGCTCGTGATAGCTGAACGGGTGGACGGGCCCGGCGACAATCAGACAAAAATCCAGCCGGTGCGCTAGTTCTAGCGCGACATGCACGCCTTTTTCTGGGCATATGCGTGTAAGCACGAACAAGAAATCTTTTTTGGCGAACCCGTCCCGATATCTTTCTGTTTCGATGCCGTTGAAGACAATAGCCGGCTTTCTGGCGGCGGATAACGAATTTGCCTGCGTTTGCGAGACGCAGTTCAGATTCAACTTGGGTTCGTCGAAGATCCAGGCTGGATAGAATGACACGGGAAGATGAAGCGTGGCTAGGAAAGGCACGCTCGCCTCGGGCATGTAGTTATAGAAATCTAGTCCGTGGAAATGAATCAGATCAATGCTGTGCCGCTCGATTACTTGTTGGATGCGCTCCCGATGTACCTGTTGCGCCCGCTCGCGCACGTCTTCGGTAATTTCACCCTCCGCAGCGTCAGATTCGATCAGTTCTCCCGCAGTTTGTGAACCGGGTGCAGCTATGACGGTTGAGTTGTGACCCGCTTTGACCAATCCGCGCTCGACCAATGACAGGATTTGTTCCGCCCCACCTCCTGAATCTGGTCCAACCGGCAGCAGAGGATAAGCAACGCTCAGAATGTTCAACGGTGCTGTCACGAATTGTGCTGCGCCGGTAGGCGACGCGCGAAACTGATATGTAAGGCCATTATGCTGTTTCAGGTTACTCCAGCAGCAACAGAACAAAATTCAGTCATTGTGCTCCATTCTGCGGATAACGTCGCGATTGCTCGCGTCCCGCTATCGCCGGGGCAGTGCGTCGAAGTCCGGTCGAGGGTCGTGACCGTCGTCGACCCGATCCCATACGGACACAAGGTTGCGCTCGAGCACCTCGATGCTGGCGCGCCGGTTCGCCGCTACGGCGAAATTATCGGGCTTGCGCGTGTGCGCATCGATCCTGGCGAGCACGTTCACGAACATAATCTCGAATTTTATGAGCCGGGGCGGGAGTTCGCTTATGCGTGCCTGCCTGCCAGATCTAAGCAGAGTACGCGGTCGTTTCTTGGCTATGCTCGCGAAGATGGCCGGGTTGGCACGCGAAATTACATTGCGGTGGTTGCGGCGAGTAATTGCGCTGCCCACACTGTCGAGCTCATCGCGCGCAGTTTCGAACAAGAAAACCTGCCCGAAAACGTGGACGGCGTGGTTGCGTTTCCTCATGGGGATGGTTGCGCGCAAACCATCGGTCCGGATACGCAGCAGTTGCAGAGGACTCTCGAAGGCGTGCTGGATCATCCGAACGTGGCTGCCGCTCTCATTTTGGGGCTGGGCTGCGAAGTAAACCAGATTGACCACTACCTAGGCAAACGCGACGGGCGTTCAATCTGCCGGCTTTCCGGGCTCACGTTACAGGAGAGTGGCGGGACTCTGGGCGCCGTAGAGCGTGCCCGAGCGGAGATTCGCACGTTTATCGATGAGGCGGCTGCCATGCGGCGTACTGAGCTTCCCGCGTCCCACATTGTTCTGGGCCTGAACTGTGGCGGCTCAGATTCTTTCTCCGGGATCACCGCCAATCCAGCGCTGGGATATTGCTGCGACTTGATTGTGCGCGAAGGCGGCACTGTCGTTCTCGCCGAGACCACGGAAATTTTCGGCGCGGAGCATTTTCTCTTGAGGAGAGCCAAAGATGAGGCGACGGCAAGAAAACTGCTCGAATGCGTGAACTACTACAAGGCCTATCTACGCCAGTTTGGCGGAAGCTTTAATGACAATCCATCGCCAGGCAACAAGAAGGGCGGCCTGACCAATATAGTCGAGAAATCCCTAGGAGCAGTCGCAAAGGCCGGAACATCAACGCTCGAAGATGTTGTGGGCTACTCGGAACGCATTCGTAGCCGCGGTTTTGTTTTCATGAACACTCCGGGTTATGATCCCGCTTCGCTTGCGGGCCTGGCGGCTGGCGGCGTGAATCTGATCGCTTTTACTACAGGGCGAGGAAGCGCGATCGGATTTCCAACCGTGCCGACTCTGAAGATCAGCAGCAATTCCGACACGTTTCGGCGTATGCCGGACAACATGGATATCAACGCCGGCCGGATTGCCGATGGTACGAGTACCCTCGAAGATGTGGGACGGGATATCTTCGAGTCTCTGCTACGAATCGCATCTGGCGAAAGAAGCAAAGCGGAGCTGCTTGGCCACCACGAGTTTGTGCCCTGGAGAATCGGCCCCGTTTTGTAGGACCGCTGACCTCATAAGCTCAATTACGGGCGCTACACTCGGAGTGCAGTGAGTATCAAAATCGCAGCTGCTATTGCGACCTTGACCTTCCAGGCAGTCTTAGTTTACGGGCAACAGCCAGATCCCCTTTCAACAGCTGGAAAATGGAAAAATTTTGTGGACGAAACGGTGAGCCCGATCACAATTGGCGCAGGCATTTTCAACGGAGGCTTCTCCCATGTGACGCAATCGGACCCGCGATATGGCAATGACAGCGGAGCCTTCGCGGAACGCTTCGGCGCCTCCGTAGCTGATATCGCGACCCAGAATTTCTTTGGCGATTTTCTGCTCGCGTCCGCCTTTCATGAGGATCCTCGTTACGTTCGCAGGGGACCCCAATACGGTGGCATTTGGTCGCGAGCTATTTACGCGATCAGCCGCGCCGTTCTCATTCCAAGGGATACTGATGGAACCACTTTCAACTGGTCGAACGTGTTAGGCACAGCAATGAGCGTTGGACTTTCGAATGCCTATTATCCTTCCCCCAGCAGAACGAGCGGGGCTATGGCGATTCACTGGGCCACGAGCGTTGCCGGCGGTGGGTTCGCTAACCTTGCACCGGAATTCTGGCCGGATTTCAAGCAGAAAGTATTCAAGCGGCACTGATCACCGTACCGCTTTTCGAGTCTCGGGTTCCTGATCAGCTTCCTTGGGCAGCGCCCTGTGCCATTTTCGCGATCGCTTCTTGGGATCGCTTCTTCATTTCCTCCGGGGCAACGTCCTCAATATGAGTCGCTAGAGCCCATTGATGGCCGAACGGGTCAGTCAGACTTCCAAACCGGTCACCCCAAAACATGTCCTGGGGAGGCATATCTGCTTTTGCGCCACTCTTAATCGCCTGATCGAAGACGGAATCGACATTCTCGACATACATGAAGACGCTAACCGGCGAGCCGCCAAGCGATTGCGGAGAACGATTAGGAGAGCCCGGCATCTCGTCCGAAAGCATCATCATCGAATCGCCGATCTTTAGCTCGGCGTGTCCGATTTTTCCGCCAGGGCCACCCATTCGCACGGTCTCAGTCGCCCCGAATGCTTGCTTGTAAAACTCGATGGCCCGGTTGCCATCGTTCACGACAAGGTACGGTGTGAGGGTATGGTAACCCTTCGGAATTGCATTTACTTTACCAGCCATTGTCTTTTCTCCTTCATCTAGATTCAGAATTGATACTCAGTGGGAGTAATGCCCTTCGCGCGAAGGTACATTTCAGCGGAAGCTCGATGATGAGTCGTGTGATCGAGCATCCCTAATAGCATATCTGCTCCGGTCATCGTGCCCTCCGGTGTCTTATAGGTCTTTGAAATCTGCTCGGGCGTGAGCTTCGAGACGGTATCTATTGCGTTGTCAAACGAGGTCTTAATGAACGCGATCACGTCCTCTTTACTCATGGATTTCGGTTTCCCAGGATTCGGTTTCCCTCCGGAAAACCCAACTAGAAAGTACTCGAGCCCCTGTGACAGATGAACCAACTGCTCCGCAAAACTCATCTGCGGGGGAGTCAGTTTGAAATCGTAGCTCGAGGCGGGCATCTGATCGGCTACCTTGAGCGTAAAATCACGCGACGTCTTCAGATGTTTCAGAACGGCTGCCTTGAGATCGTCCTGCCCTTGCATCTGGACAGCGAGACAGGCGGCAATCGGAAGCAACAACCAGAGTTTGCGCATATCACCTCGATTTAGGTCAGTGTTTCGCTCAGTGTACAGGATTGCCCGCAGGTTCGCACCTTACCTGCGCATAACGCTGTATAACAGAGAAGCGCTTGATATTCTGGTGGCACAGCCTACACGTCGCACAACAATGCCGAACGTGTTCATCAGTTATAGTCACGTCAGCCCGGATCAGGACTTAGCCTCAAGCCTTGCCCGAACTCTCGAGGCAAATGGAATCAACGTCTTCCTCGATAGCAAGATTCGTATTGGCGAGGACTGGGTCGAGCAAATTGATCGGCAGCTTCGCAACTCCCAGTATTTCGTTGTTCTACTTTCGGCTTCCTCTGTCGAAAGCGACATGGTGCGCCGGGAGATTGCGCTGGCTTACAGGCTCAGGAAAGCGAGGCAACTGACGATATTCCCTGTGCGCATGGACCCGACGCGGGAACTGCCATACGACATCGGGGCTTATCTGGATGTGATTCAACACGTAGTTTGGAACCCGGGCGAACCGTTCGATCCGGTGTGTGACAGGATTGTCGCCGCCATCGTTCAACCTGAAAACCCGGCCGTCCAAATGCTTGGAAAGACACCGCCCTCTCCGTCCGTGCATGCTCCGCCTGAGACCGGAACGGCTCAGCGAGCCAACTTGAAGGCTTTTGCTCCTGCCGAACTCGATCGCGTGAAAGAGCAACTCGCGGTTTATATCGGACCCATGTCGGGCGTGCTGGTAGACCGTGCGGCGAAAAAAACGGCGAACTGGCGTGAACTCTATGAGGTTCTGGCTGCCGAACTGCCACCTGGCGAAGAGCGCAAGAGGTTCTTATCTAGCTGCCCTCGCTGACCCGTCCTCCTTGATATTCTGGATGAGACAGTGGCATTAGCTGTTGGGCAAACAGTCGGCGACTACCGCATAATTGACATTATCGGCTCGGGGGGGATGGGGAGCGTTTACAAAGTCCAACACCTTATCTCGGATCGCATAGAGGCTATGAAGGTCGTTCTGCCCGACCTCAGCGAGTCCACCGAACTGGCAAACCGCTTCGTACGCGAAATTAAGGTTCAGGCAAGGCTGAGCCATCCCAACATTACCTCGTTGCATAACGCCCTCAGATTCGACGACCGGCTGCTTATGGTGATGGAGTTTATCGACGGCACTACTTTGCATGCGCGTCTCCGCCAGGGCCGGATGGAAATTGGGACGAGCCTGGATGTTACCCTGCAGATCCTGAGCGCGCTCGGCTATGCTCACGGCCATGGGGTCGTACACCGCGACATCAAGCCCGGGAATGTCATGCTGACGCGTGATGGAGCGGTGAAAATCATGGATTTCGGGATCGCCCGCTCATTGACGGACAGGCAACTCACGCAAGCCGGCGCGGCGATCGGCTCGGTCTACTATATGTCTCCAGAGCAGGTGCAAGGATCCGGGGTTGATGGCAGGTCCGATCTATATTCAGTGGGCATCTTGCTATACGAGATGATGACTGGCATCAAGCCAATTGAAGGCGATAGCTCGTGGGCCGTAATGAACGCGCACATTAATCACGTCCCGACAGCGCCAGCGGCTGTGAACCCTGCTCTACCCAAGTCGTTGTCGGCCGCCACTCTGAAAGCGCTTGAGAAGGATCCGGCACATCGCTATCAAACCGCTGCTGAGTTTGCCGATGCACTGCGGATTTTACGTGAGGTTAACCCGGCGCCGTTGAGTGAAGCTCTCCCTCCTGACATGGAAACAATCGCTATCCCTGCTCACGGCAAACGGCTCGGCACGCCGCCTCGCAGTCAAGCGCCCGACAATGAAGCGAAGGAAAAGCCGGTTCACGCGGCCACCCCCGCAGCGGTGAAAACTCCCACTCCAACACCGCCCGCCAGCCCAGGCTCCAACGTCAAGCGTTTCGATGCTTCCGAACTGGACCGCGTAAGGCAGGAACTGGCCGTCTATCTGGGCCCTATGGCTCGCATACTGGTGGACCGAGCCGCCAAAAAAGCCGCCAACTGGCAGCAGTTGTACGAAAGCTTAGCCGATGAGGTTCCGGCCGGTACGGAGCGCAAAAAGTTTCTAGCGCGCCGACCCCGCTGAACGCGTCAAACCAGATCTTCTCCTTCGCTGTCTTTCTCCAGCATCTTCATGGCTCGCGATAGGCTGCGCTGCATCCGGTTGAACGAGCGGGCGAGAAGTGAAATCTCGTCGCGTCCCTTGACCGGCAGTTCGTCAATATCCAGCTTGCCTTGGCTGATGTCGTCAGCCATCTTCGAGAGCTTACCTACCGGGCGAATGACCGTCGCTACCAGCACCGCGTCCAGGATTAAGAGAGTTACCAGCGCGATGATCGCCAGGTATACTACGAGTCTCTTGAGCGCTGTATCCGCAATTTGAAGGGGAAACGATTCCGGAACCGATACGATCTGCGCGCCGATAATTTCGTTATCTTGCCACCCGAAGCCGTTATCCGGACCATACTGCTTGATCATGGAGGCGGGAGCTGCTTCGGGAGTGCTGTGGCATTCCAAACAGGAAGGGCTGGAGACGCGAAGGGGTCGCGCAAAGAACAGCGACTTCCCTGTGGGCGTGTCCCGTTCGCCTACGAGATCCGTCTGGTCCTTATGATTGCGGAAGGTGTTGACTACGTCCGCTTCCCAGTCAGAAGCGCGGTCCCGTGGATTCGTGGGATTGAGGGTTGCTTCCTTGTATGCGTATTCGGGGTTTCGCTGGTGCAGATAATTGAACACTTCCACGGCCGAGTAGGCGGGCACCGTTTGAGGGAGAAATTTGGTGTCATGCCGTTGCTCCTTATCCAGAAGGGGCTTGATCTGCTTACTGGTGTAATCGCGAGTTGCAAGAGTCGTCTGCATCATCAACTTCGCCTGTTCCAGCACTCGAGCCTTGGCATCGCTCTGTAGGAACTCGTAAGCCAGCCACAGCGCGACCGACAGCCCCACACCGAAAACGACAATAAAAATCAGATTGAATCGGGCAAGCAACTTCATAGTGGATTGGATTGGACCTTATCATTCTAAGGCGCGCTCTTTCAGCCGTCTACGCTGGAAAGCAAAAAGGGCCAAGCGGGTTAGGCTTGGCCCTTCTGCTTATGGTTCGTGCAGGTCTATGTCATGGGTCTATCTGGGGCAGCCGAGAGCTTTAACTTCGCTTTCCGGAAGCGGTTTGATGTTCTTCACCGCCGGAGGCATAGTCTGGCTGTTGGCCGGCACCAGGTAGACTTCTACCCGGCGATTCTTGTCAGCCCCGCTCACAGTAGAGCCTCGGCGCTCTTTCTGTGTGGGGAGATTGGAGGTCCCGCAGAGTCCAGGTTGAGGATCTGAGGTTTGGTCAGTGCCTACCCAGTCCACCTTGATCCGCGAAGGATCGACCTTGGCGCACGTGCCCGTTCCGCCGCTCAGCACGGCAGCACAGTTCAACGTACGCGCTTCATCGAGCGCACGGCGTTGCGCAGCGCCTCTCCTGCCCCGGCGTCCGCCAGCCACGTTCTCTTGCTCGTCGCTGTCGCGATGGCCTACCAGCACGATGTTGTAATCGCCGCTGCTCAGCCGCGGAGCCGCTTCGTCGATCAGCACGCGCTTGCCGCAGTTGTTCACGCGCGCGTTGTTCTTGGCGAAGATCACATCCGACAACCGCACGAACTGCGGCTGGCAGTTCACCGTGATGTCGGTAGTCTTCGACGCCGTCTTGCCGCTTTCATCCGTAACCGTCACGGTGGCCGTCACGGTCTTGGTCTGAGTTTGCGCACCGTTCTCGAACGTCAGAGTAGAAGCATCGAAGGTGGCGTTCGCGCTGGTGTCGTTGCTCACGCTGCCCTCCGTCACCGTCCACTTGTAGGTCAAGTTGCCGCCGCAAGCCGACGGAGTCGCCGTAGCGGCCAATGCCGCCGTATGCGTACCGCTGGTGTTAGCAGCGCAACTCAGCGTGTTCGGGGTAGCCGTCACACTGCTCACCTGAGGCGCCGACTCGTTCACGGTCACAGTCGTCGTAGCCGTTACCGGTGCGGGCGGGGGTGGCGCTGTCGGCTGAACCCAGCAGCGCTCGGGCGTCTTCTTAGGCTTCTCGGGCAGCGGCTGCGGCGCGGTGGTGTCCGTCACTGTCACCTCCACCGTAAAGCTGCCTGTGTTGTTCGGCGTGAACGTGAAGTCCGGACTGTTACTGCCCGAAGCCTGCCCGTTCAGCTTCCACGCATAAGCAAGTGTATGCCCGGTCGCGGAAGTGCTGGCCGTTGAATGCAGAGTAACCGGCTTGCCCTGGCATATAGTCGCTCCTTCGGCGCCCGTTATTGCGCCCGGATTCACTGCCGGATACGGCTGCGGGCCAGGCGGCTGGGGCCACCGATCACACGATACCTGCCCTAAGTAGAACACCAAGCCGATCGTGCCCTGGAATCCATTGATCTTGTCCTTCGAGGGAATGTAAATTCCGCCTGTGGGATAATCCGGTAAACCGTAAGTTGGATTACGCGACCAGAAACCACGCGCATCAAATCGCAGGCCGAAATGGTCGCTCAAGTGGAACTTAATTCCGCCGCCGTAGTTCAGGCCGACTTGAAGATTATCGTTCAGGTTCCCTGAGAAAAATAGGGAGTTATTCATTGTGGAGCGGGCCAAATCCTTCGCGGTCTGTGTAGGGGTAAACTGAACCGCGTTTATGCCGACCGTGAGGTAAGGCTGGACCCGAGATCCCCTGGGCTTCAAATAAAAAACCGGATTTAAGCCTATATAGTAGTTCCGGCTGCCGAAGCTGTAGGTCGGAAGCGGCGTCCCCGCTAAGAGGGAGCCAGCCGGATAAAGCCCACTCGAGGTGCGAAATTCGACATTCGCCTGCGCAAAACCACCCCAAAGCTCCAGTCCCATCCGGCGGCTGGGATTCCAGGTTACTCGCAGGCCGGCAGCGCCGCCGTCGACTAGCTTCGTGCCCAAGCCGTGATTTACCGTACCAAAGAGGCTAATCCCGCCAAAGGGGTCTATCTCGACAATGTCGGGGAATTCATCCGCTGTCGAACCCGAATTATTCGAATTGCCAGTTTTTGTCTTACTCGTGCCTTGCGCAAACGCTCCAGTGCTAGCACAAAGAGCCGCGCAGAGGATTGCCGAACTTACTGGTCTAAGCCTGGGGCGAGTTTTCATCCTTCTCCTTATTAGGCGATAGGGTATCACGTGATCTCTTCCTATGGATAACTTTTATTACCTTGGTGGTTTACTTTTTTTGAACATAAGAAAGGGCCAAGCGGGTTAGGCTTGGCCCTTCTGCTTATGGTTCGTGCAGGTCTATGTCATGGGTCTATCTGGGGCAGCCGAGAGCTTTAACTTCGCTTTCCGGAAGCGGTTTGATGTTCTTCACCGCCGGAGGCATAGTCTGGCTGTTGGCCGGCACCAGGTAGACTTCTACCCGGCGATTCTTGTCAGCCCCGCTCACAGTAGAGCCTCGGCGCTCTTTCTGTGTGGGGAGATTGGAGGTCCCGCAGAGTCCAGGTTGAGGATCTGAGGTTTGGTCAGTGCCTACCCAGTCCACCTTGATCCGCGAAGGATCGACCTTGGCGCACGTGCCCGTTCCGCCGCTCAGCACGGCAGCACAGTTCAACGTACGCGCTTCATCGAGCGCACGGCGTTGCGCAGCGCCTCTCCTGCCCCGGCGTCCGCCAGCCACGTTCTCTTGCTCGTCGCTGTCGCGATGGCCTACCAGCACGATGTTGTAATCGCCGCTGCTCAGCCGCGGAGCCGCTTCGTCGATCAGCACGCGCTTGCCGCAGTTGTTCACGCGCGCGTTGTTCTTGGCGAAGATCACATCCGACAACCGCACGAACTGCGGCTGGCAGTTCACCGTGATGTCGGTAGTCTTCGACGCCGTCTTGCCGCTTTCATCCGTAACCGTCACGGTGGCCGTCACGGTCTTGGTCTGAGTTTGCGCACCGTTCTCGAACGTCAGAGTAGAAGCATCGAAGGTGGCGTTCGCGCTGGTGTCGTTGCTCACGCTGCCCTCCGTCACCGTCCACTTGTAGGTCAAGTTGCCGCCGCAAGCCGACGGAGTCGCCGTAGCGGCCAATGCCGCCGTATGCGTACCGCTGGTGTTAGCAGCGCAACTCAGCGTGTTCGGGGTAGCCGTCACACTGCTCACCTGAGGCGCCGACTCGTTCACGGTCACAGTCGTCGTAGCCGTTACCGGTGCGGGCGGGGGTGGCGCTGTCGGCTGAACCCAGCAGCGCTCGGGCGTCTTCTTAGGCTTCTCGGGCAGCGGCTGCGGCGCGGTGGTGTCCGTCACTGTCACCTCCACCGTAAAGCTGCCTGTGTTGTTCGGCGTGAACGTGAAGTCCGGACTGTTACTGCCCGAAGCCTGCCCGTTCAGCTTCCACGCATAAGCAAGTGTATGCCCGGTCGCGGAAGTGCTGGCCGTTGAATGCAGAGTAACCGGCTTGCCCTGGCATATAGTCGCTCCTTCGGCGCCCGTTATTGCGCCCGGATTCACTGCCGGATACGGCTGCGGGCCAGGCGGCTGGGGCCACCGATCACACGATACCTGCCCTAAGTAGAACACTAGACCCGCGGTAGCTTGCAAGCCGTTGATCTTATCTTTGGCAGGAATGTAGATCCCACCCGTGTTGTAATTTGGCAGGTTGAAGGTTGGATTACGCGACCAGAAACCACGCGCATCGAACCGCAATCCGAAATGGTCGCTGAGGTGAAACTTTACGCCGCCTCCGTAATTGACAGCTACCTGCAGGTTGTCGTTCAGGTTGGCTGAGTGATATACGGCATCGGTAGCCGGATTTCGTGCGAAGCTCTCGGCGGCATTGGTCGGAGTAAACTGGGCTCCGCCTCCTCCAATCGTCAGGTAAGGCTGAACGCGAGAGCCGCGGGGCTTGATGTTGTAGACCAAATTCAGCGCCGGGTAATAGATCCGATTCCCGAAATCATAGCTTGGGAACACCGGGGATGGAGGACTTGCGAGACCTATGCTATTTATCAGCCGGACGTTGTTAACCATGTAATTGAAGCTAAGCTCCAGACCCACGTGAGAGCTGAAGTTCCAGGCGACTCGTCCGCCGAATGCCCCGCCATCAATCAACTTTTCATTCAATCCACGGGCAACCGTCTGAAATATACTTACTCCGCCAAACGGGTCCAATTCGACGATATCCGGGTGCTCATCCAGAGTCGAACCGCCCGATTTATTCGTATTTGTTTTGTTAGCATCCTGAGCGTAGGCTACCGTGCAAAGGCACAAAGCTGCTGACAGGATTGCCGAACTTACCGGCTTAGGCTTGAGCCGAGTTTTCATCCTTCTCCTCCGAAGCAAAGTTCTAACTAACTCCAATAATTGATCGTAGCGGATAAGGACCTACTTACGGAAGAGAATTCCTAAATCATTTGTTATTCCGTAAAGCCGATCCCCCGTATCAGGAGACATCCAAAGCTGCCGAATACGTAAAGATGGCAGTGCGGTCGAAACCAGGGACCAGGATTTTCCACAATCTTTGGTCTGATAGAGCTGACCGTATTCAACCGCGTAACCGATGCCAGGCTGACTCGGGTGATAAGTTACCGAGCTTACAGTTGAAGCGGGTAATTTCCCGGAATTGGGGTACCACGTGCGGCCCTTATCGCTCGAGCTATACAGGCCAGTGCGCGTTGCGACTAATAAGGGGGCGCTCTGATCCGGCGCAATTGCCACATCGTTAACTTCAGATACCGGCAGCGGGAAAGACAGCTGATCCCAATGCGCGCCGAAATCGTTCGATTCATACAACCCGCCACCGGCGCGAGCGATCATGCGCCCATCCGGAGCTGGCGACAGAAAGAGTCCGTATACCGCAGTGGACCCGGTAAGCTCGGCTACCGTCCAGTGTTCCCCTTTATCGGTGCTTCTTAGCAAGCCCAGATCCGTTGCCGCAAACAAAAGATCGTCGGTTGGGCTCTTCACCGAGTAGAGACCGCTGATTTCAGAGGGTGAGACCTCCTTTGAAATGATCTTGGGCTTAATTGGCTTGGACGGTCTCGTGACCGTCCGACGAATAGTGTGAGTTGCATGCTGGGGTGAGGTAGTTCCCTTCGCCTTACCGGTATTTTTACTCGTTTCCGCAGCCGGCGGCACGATGAGGCGCACAGGCAACGCTTTCCAGGAGGCCCCGCCGTCAATCGATTTGTACATCTGACGAGGGCTGGCGGCGAGCAGAAGCCGATCGTCGCCAGTCACCCCGGTTAGCGCGCGCAGGTGTACACCCCGCAGTCCGCGGGCGTCCACCGCCGACCAGGATTCGCCTTGATCGCTAGTCGAAAAAAGTCCGGTTGTGTCGCCTTCCTGTGTCTCAAGCGCGAACATTTTCTTGCCTGAGGCTGTTAAAGCGCTGATGTCGCGATCCACAAAGCCATTCACGTCCATCCGAATCGTGTCTGCGTTATCGTCACTCTTGCCGACACCCTCGTACTCCATGGCCAAATACATGCTCTTCGGGTGAGACGGGTCGAGTGCAATCGCATTCACTTGATTTCCGTTCACCAGCTTCCAGTTACTGCCGCCATTAGTGGATTTGAAGAGGCCCAGCGTAGTACCGGCAAAAATCGTCCCTGGTTGCGAGGTCGCCTCGCGAACGACGTGAGTGCGCCGAGACGTGTTCGGGATTCCCAGCAGCTTGCGCCACGAATCGCCCCGGCTACTGCTCGCGTAAATTCCACTGCACGCACTCGCGAAGATTCCGGTGGGTGCGGCTGGATTGATGTAGATGGAGAAAACGTCGGAGTCATCGATCATTCCAGTGTGAATCGATTCCCAAGTCTTGCCGCCGTCGAGTGTTCTCCACGGTAGGTGGGCAGTTCCCGCGTATATGATTTCGGGTTGCTGAGGATCAATAGCTATTGCAGTGATGCCCTGCATCTCCGGATTCTGTGGGTCCGAGATACGTGTCCACGATTTCCCCGCATCGTCGCTCAGCATAACGCCGCTTAACGTGCCGGCGACGAAGCGCGAAGGCTTGCTAGGGGCAACTGCCAGAGCACGCACGCCCACATCCTCCACGTCTTTTACTGGTCTCCAGGTTTTTCCTTCATCGTAAGTTTCGAAGATACCAGCGCCCTCCGCGGCAATCATTCCTGCCAGGTAATGCTTCGAGTCAACCGGATCGACCAGAATGGAGGTTACCTCGCCAAAGTTTCGCTTCGGCAAATTCAATAGATTCCAACTCGTACCTGAATCTTCGCTCGCAAACAACAGCGAATTTCTTCCACCGGCAAGCACGACCTGCGGCTTCTCGGGATCGAGCGCAATCGACGTAGCCGTTCCCCCAAACGGGCCCACAATCTTCCAATCCTCAATCGGAACAGAAAGGGCCCCGGCAGCGAGCCCGATCGCCCAAAACCCAACTCCTATCACCAGACCCAACCCGCAACATCTAATCATTTTATGGAACATCTGTTTTTAGCGAACCACTTCTATTGTTAACCGAACGGAAGCTCAATCTCACTTGCATTTCTTCGGATGTTCGATCAGCTATCCTATAAATTGCAGTTTCGCGAAAGCGATTAGGTTCGTAAGTTAATGGCAAACACTCTTTCCGCGCTAAAGCGCGTCCGCATCACTGAGCGCCGGACGGCAATCAACCGTTCCCGCAAGTCTCGCCTGCGTCATCAGATCCGGGCCATGCGCCGCCTGATGGATCACAAGGACGCACAAGGCGCAGGTAAGGCGCTGCCCGCGACTTTTTCCCTGGTTGACCGTGCTGCCAAGTGGGGAATCATTAAAAAGAATACAGCAGCGCGTTACAAGAGCCGGATAACGCTGCGGCTGCGGAAGTTGACGGCCGCGTAAACCAAAATGCGCGCCAGTTCGTGAGCCGGTCTTCTTGCGATGACCTCGCGAGCAGTTCGGCGACTCCTTTTGAGAGAAATAGGTGTGCTGGCGAATCGCGAAGCGCTTCGCGAGGTCGGCTAGATGCTGCTCGATTTGCACTATGGAAAATTCGAAGCCAAATTCAGCAGGATCAAGGGTGCGCGGGCTTCTTGGGCGTCTTTGTAGAGCTCGCTCGCCTGTTTCATGCGCCTTTTTTCTAGCTGTTTACGGTCTTGCTGCACTTTCAGAAGCGCCCGCTGCAGTCCGCCACTCTGCGCATTCGCTTAGCAGTACCGCGGCGACTCGATCCGGGGAATTCGGAACAGACTCAAGATATACAATTCTATGTGCGAGTCAATGAAACTTCCGCTTGCCTGGACGAGCGTCACGGGCACTATTGGTTGACTCTGAACCGCCCCAAGGTCCTGAACGCGTTCAATGAAGAAATGCTGCGCGAACTCCTTGGGGCACTCGAAACGATTACGGACTACGGAAAACCGCTCATTATCACAGGCGCGGGACGAGCATTCTGCGCTGGCGGCGATCTTAAGGCATATCTCCGGCGGTTGGACGATCAGGAAGGGCTGCGGCAATATTTCCTGTTGCTCGCCGATGTATTTGAAAGAATTGTCGACTATCCTGCAGTAACAGTAGCGGCAGTGAACGGGGTGGCGGTGGCGGGCGGCCTGGAACTGATGTGCGTTTGCGACCTTGCCGTAGCTGCCGAAAGCGCCACGCTCGCAGATGGACATATCAATTACGGATTGCACCCAGGCGCGGGCTCGTCAGTGTTGCTGGGAGGAATTATCGGTGAACGGCGCGCGCGTTGGCTGTTGCTTTCCGGCGAGTTCATCGATGCTGTCGAAGCCGAGCGAATTGGATTGGTGAATCGCGTTGTGCCCGATCTTGAGCTGGAGCAAGCAGCCAATTCAATGGCTGCGGCAGTCGCTCGGCATTCAAACGCTGCGGTGCGCCGCACGAAGCGACTCATAAAGAGCGATATCAAGAGTATCTTGCGAGTGGAACGTGAGTCTCTGCTCGAGCACTTTCGGGATCCGGAGACGAGATCGCGTTTGGCAGCTTTTTCGGCGAGGTCTCAACTGAAAGGTACATAACCTTCCGTAAACAGTTGCCGAACCGTGCGCCTGCGCAATTGACTAGACCGCGTTAATACTTGGCCGGCCGCCGCGCAACACGTATTTTTGAATTTTGCCTGTCGCCGTCTTTGGAAGCTCCTCAAGGAATGTGAACCGATGTGGAACCTTGAAATGTGCGAGCGTGTCGCGTGCAAAGCTTCTCAATTCGGCCTCCGATGCCGATGCATCTGACCTCAAGACTACGAACGCTTCGGGAACCTCGCCCCAGCGTTCGTTAGAGATACCAACCACCGCTACCTCTTGGATTGCCGGGTGGCGCAGCAGCGCTCCTTCAACTTCAATCGATGAGATATTCTCGCCGCCACTGATGATAACGTCCTTAATCCGATCGCGGATCTCGACGTAACCATCGGGATGCACGACTGCTGCGTCACCGGAATGGAACCATCCATCACGCATGGCGTGAGCGGTTGCCTGAGCATCCTTATAGTAACCCTGCATGACCACATTTCCGCGAACAACGATTTCCCCGAGAGTATCGCCGTCGTTTGGAACCTGCTTTCCGCTCTCATCCACGACGCGCAGTTCTCCGGAAGTAATCAACTCAACTCCCTGCCGCGCCTTGATAGCACCTCGTACCCGCGCATCAAGCGAAAGGTGCTCCGGTCTAGGTTCACAGATGGTAATGAACGGCGACGTTTCTGTCAGACCGTAGGCATGCATTAGGGACCACCCGAACTCACCCTCGATGCGCTCAATAGTCGCAGCCGCGGGAGGGGCGCCCGCTGTCAACACACGCACGCCGCGAGGCAACTGCGATCTCATCTCCTCCGGACAATTGACCAGAAAAAGAAGGACAGTGGGAGCGGCGCAGAGCAGGTTCGCCCGGTCTCGAACGATCCGCTCAACGATCGTTTGCGGGTGAGCTTTCCGCAAGCAGATGTGGGCGGCGCCGACGGCGGTTGCGGTCCAGACGAACGTCCAGCCGTTCGCATGAAACATTGGCAGCGTCCAGAGGTACCGATCGGCCGTGCTCATCGGAATATGAACCAGCGTCCCAACTACATTCATGTAAGCGTTGCGGTGCGTAATCATCACGCCTTTCGGTTTGCCGGAGGTACCGCTTGTGTAATTGATGGTCAGCAAATCACTCTCCCGCACTTCCGCCGGAATAAAGCGAGGCGGGAACGCCTGCAGCAGGTTCTCGTAATTCAGCCAACCTTCGCGGTCAGCGTTGAGAGCAATAAACTGTTCAATGCCTCTGATTTCCGGGCGAATACGATCGATTGCCTCGATGTAATCGCAATCCGCACATACGACTCGAGCCCCGCTGTGATTAATGAGGTATGCAAAGTCGTTCGCGGTCAGACGGTAATTAATCGGTACCAGCACGGCTCCTATTTGCGGGACCGCGTAGAACGACTCGAGTTGCGCATGAGTATTTGGAGCTATATAGGCGACTCGATCACCCGGACCCACTCCGAAGTGCTGTAAGGCCGCCGACCAGCGGTCACACCGCTCAAAGAATTGGGCGTAGGTAGAAGTCGAATCTTCGTCTATCACAGCCTCAAGGCCGCCGTACAACTTGCGTGCACGGCGGGCGAATTCGAGGGGCGTTAGGGCGGTCTCCATTTTGGTACTCCGGGCTGTTCGCTGTCGGTTGCTGGAGTGTACTGCGGTTCAGGCCCTCTTTGCAACTACGCCCGGGACCGCAAACGCCCCGCAGGTCGTGCTTTATGGCTCTCGGCACGGTACCCATAGGCTGGGTGTCATAACGTAGACGACTTGTCGATGCTGGTTCTGCGCTGTGACCTTTAAACGCACGATGCCATGGGTCGGTTTAGACCGCGAGCGTACTATTGAAAGGACTTCAGTTCTCGCTTTGATGACGTCGCCAGGTCGAACAGGCGTCGGCCAACGCAGATCCTCGACGCCCAGACCAAGCAGTGGAGTGCTACCGAGAGGGTGCGAGTCCACGAGAAGTCGCATCACCAGCGCCGCAGTATGCCACCCGCTTGCAATCAATCCTTCGAACGCGTCGCACGCGGCGACCTGAGCACCCATGTGGATGTCTTGAGGGTCATAGCGTTGAGCGAACTCGATGATATCCGCTTCGCTCACAGCAATCTCCGGACTCGCGTTGACTTCGCCAACGGCGAGATCCTCGAGAAACCGGGGCTCGGTCATATCTCTAGCGTGCAATACGAGGGTCAATAGAACCCGATTCGTGCTATTTTCAGCCTACGAAGCACACTGCGGGAGCCATGCAAAATAAGAAAGGGCCGCGGGAGATAGCGAACGGAGATTTGAATGTCGGAGGAAGTGGAATTCCTAAAGCAGGTTTACGAATCGTTTAACGCTCGTGATATGAACGGTGCGCTTGCGGCCATGCACGAGAACGTCATTTGGGAAAATGGAATGGAAGGCGGCCACGTCCACGGACGCGATGGGGTACGCGACTATTGGACACGGCAATGGGCGGTCATCGATCCGCACGTCGAGCCGGTTGCGTTCACCAAGGGATCGAACGGGGAAGTCGTCGTCGAAGTCCATGCGGTCGTGCGGGACGTCAATGGCAAAGTCCTCTCAGATCAAATGGTCGGTCACGTTTTTCGACTTGAGAAGGGGCTTATAAAGCGGTTCGATATCCGCGAGACATAGATTCCACGGGCTGTTAGACTGGCTTGCATATGCAAAGCGGGCTTGTATCCCTGCTCGTATTGTGTGGTTTAGCAGTCTCCATGCAGGCGAAAGAACCCGTAAGAGCAAAGCACGGAATGGTCGTGGCGCAAGAGCCCGTTGCGGCCGATACCGGGCTTGCCGTACTCAAGAACGGTGGAAACGCGATCGACGCGGCCATCGCAGTGGGCTTCGCTCTGGCGGTCACGCACCCGTCGGCGGGAAATATCGGCGGCGGTGGATTCATGCTGATCCGCTTAGCCGACGGAAAAACGACTTTCCTCGATTTCCGGGAGGCTGCTCCGCAGAAGGCCACTCACGACATGTATATCGGACCGGACGGCAAACCTACGCAGGAAAGCATTGTCGGTTGGCGCGCGTCGGGTGTTCCGGGGTCGGTTGCTGGATTCGAATTTGCACACCAGCACTTTGGGAGTAAATCATGGGCCGACTTACTTGCTCCCGCGATTCGACTTGCTCGTGACGGTTTCGTGATAGATGATGCGTTCGCCGCATCACTGAATAACCCCGAGAGCCGGCTTAACCTCGATCCCGAATCGAAGCGCATTTTTCTGCGGGATGGAAACCCTTATAAGCCCGGTGATCGGTTTCAACAGACGGATCTTGCGGCAACGCTTGCCCGTATTGCGAAGAACGGCGCTAAAGAGTTCTATGAGGGCGACACGGCCAAGCGGTTCGCCGCAGCCATGGCTGCGCGTGGTGGACTGATCACCGTGGATGATCTAAAAAGCTATCGTGTAGTCGAACGCGCGCCACTGAACGGAGATTACAAGGGGTTTCACATCATTACCGCGCCCCCGCCGAGTGCCGGAGGAGTGGGCATTCTTCAGATGATGGGGATGCTGGCGGGCACTGGATATGAATCTGCGGGACCGGATTCGGCAAGCGCGGTTCACTACGAAGCTGAGGCGATGCGCCGCTTCTACGCCGACCGGAGTGAGTATCTCGGCGATCCCGCTTTCTACAACGTTCCGGTGAAGCAGTTGCTCGATCCGGCGTACCTCGCCTGGCGCCGCGGCACGATTGATCCGGCCCGCGCCACTCCGAGCGACCTGATCGGGCCAGGTCTCCCGAAATCGCTTGATGCGCGCAACGCACGTATCCCGCGGAAGGAGAGCAGCCAGACGACTCACTACAACGTGGTCGACGCGCAGGGGAATGCGGTGGCAGTTACCTATACTCTGAACGGCTCTTTTGGAAACGGAATCACGGTGCCGGGCCTGGGCTTTCTGCTGAACAACGAAATGGACGATTTCGTCGCAAAACCGGGCGAACCGAATATGTTCGGTTTGGTGGGTGGTGAGGCTAACGCCATTGAGCCCGGTAAGCGCCCGCTATCTTCCATGACTCCGACGATTATCACAAAGGACGGGAAGCTGTTCATGGCCGTAGGCGCGCCGGGTGGTTCGAGGATCACGACCGGCGTAATGGAAGTGATCCTAAATGTGCTTGATTTCCATATGAACCCGCAGGACGCAGTCGACCTGCCGCGCTTTCACCACCAGTGGAGGCCCGATATTCTCTATCTGCAGAACGGCTTTCCTCAAGACGCGGACCAAGCTCTGAGAAAAATGGGATATCACATCGAAAGCACCGGAGGCGTGGCGCGAGTTGAAGCGATTGTCGCAAACAATGGGGTTCTCGAGGGCGGAACCGAGTCGCGCGGGCACGGTAAGGTTTCGGGGTACTAGCGAGTGCAGCGCGTACTTTCCACGCACCTCTTCGTGAAGCACCGGTTGACGACGGTCTGGCTCGAGAGGGTCTGGGATGCCGGGTTTCCCGCAGTTGAAATCTTTTGCGCGAGGCAGCATATCGATTACCGGGACAAGGCGCAAATTACCGAGCTCGGTCACTGGTTTCACGACTCGGAACTGACCATGCACTCGTTGCATTCCCCGATGTACAACGATGACGTGTGGGGGAGGTCGGGGCCTCAGTCAGTGCTCGACATTACGGAGACCACAAAGGCCAAGCGCATGGGCATGGTCGATGAAATCAAGCGCGCTATCGAAATCGCGGATGTGGTCCCGTTCCGGTATCTTATCCAGCACCTTGGCGTAGGCGGCGAGGAATTTGATGAGCGCAAGCTGGAAGCAGGGTTTTCCTCGCTCGATGAGATTAAGGTCTTCGCCGGACAACGTGGTGTCGAAGTGCTGCTCGAGAACATACCCAACGCACTCTCGTCGGGCGAGCGCTTGAACTATTTCCTGCGGCAGACACATCTGAATCTGAACTATTGTTTCGACGTTGGGCATGCGCATCTTTCTAACGGGGTCGACGCGGAGTTCGAGGTAATGAAAGAGCGTATCCGCTCTACTCACATTCACGACAATGACGGGAAAGAGGATCTGCATTTGTTCCCCGGTAAGGGCAGTATCGATTGGCCAAAAGCGGTACGGCTGCTCGCATCCCGACCCGAGCAGTATCCTTTGTTGCTCGAATTGAAGGAGCCGCCAGGGCGCGAGCATATTGTCGAAGATGCGGGGCAAGCCTGGGACGAGTTGGCAAAGCACATATGAGCGGCGACGCCTCAGCAATCACGGCCGCTGGAACGGCTTCGAAAATCACGATCGGCGAAGCAGGCTGGCATGTAGGCGAGCGGGTTGAGATTCAGGGCTGGCTTTATAACCTTCGGAAATCAGGAAAGATCGTGTTTCCCATCCTCCGCGATGGGACCGGTCTGATGCAGTGCGTTGCGGTGAAGAGCAACTTGCCCGAGCAGATTTTCGACGACTTGAAGAACCTGACGCAAGAGAGTTCGTTGGCGGTAACAGGCACGGTCCGCGCCGAAGCACGCGCTCCCGGAGGATATGAGCTCGATGTCAGCGATGCCCATGTCCTGCAAAGAGTCAGCGAAGAGCATCCCTATCCCATCACCCCGAAGGAGCATGGCGTCGATTTCCTGATGGACCATCGCCATCTCTGGCTGCGCAGCCGCCGGCAGCATGCGGCCATAAGAGTGCGGCACGAAGTGATTAAGGCGATCCGCGATTATTTCGACTCGCATGGTTTCACGCTGGTCGACACGCCCATCTTCACTCCCGCGGCATGCGAGGGCACCACGACTTTATTTGAGGTCGACTATTTCGGCGATGAGAAGGTGTATCTTACGCAGTCCGGCCAGCTATATAACGAAGCCAATGCAATGGCATTCGGGAAAGTGTATTGCTTCGGGCCGACGTTTCGCGCGGAAAAATCGAAGACACGACGCCATTTGACCGAGTTTTGGATGGTCGAGCCGGAGATGGCCTATGCCGACCTCGAAGAAGTGAAGCGCGTGGCGGAAGATCTCATCGTCTATACGGTATCGAGAGTGCTCGACAACCGTCGGGAAGAGCTGAAGGTGCTCGAGCGGGATACGTCAAAGCTCGAAACGGTAAAATCGCCATTCCCGCGCGTGAGCTATGACGAAGCGGTGAAGATTCTCCAATCCAAGGGCAGCGAAATTGAGTGGGGTGGCGATTTCGGGAATGCGGACGAAACGTTGCTTACCGAAGATTTCGATCGTCCGGTTATGGTTGACCGTTATCCGACGGCGATTAAGGCGTTCTATTTCCAACCCGATGAACAGCGTCCGGAGGTTGCTTTAGGTGTCGACGTGATCGCGCCAGAAGGTTATGGCGAAATTGTCGGCGGAGGCCAACGCATACACAATCTCGCGCTCTTAGAGAAGCGACTGGCGGAACACAAGCTTCCGCGCGAGGCGTTCGGATGGTACCTGGATCTTAGAATTTTCGGCAGCGTGCCGCACGGGGGCTTTGGCATGGGAGTCGAACGGTTTGTCGCGTGGATGTGCGGTCTTGAGCATGTTCGCGAGACGATTCCCTATCCGCGCATGCTCTACCGCACGCGGCCCTAGCAGGTCAACGAGAGGGATGCGCCAATCTCACATTGCGATTCTCGGTGCGCCGCTCGATCTGGGCGCCGGACGCCGGGGTGTCGATATGGGCCCTTCGGCGCTGAGGTTGGCTGGACTGCATACGCGCCTGTCCTCACTTGGTTATCAGTTGGAGGATCTTGGAAACGTTTCCGTAGCGCAACAGGAGAGCACTCCGAGCGGTCCCGAAAATGCAAAGTATTTGCTGCATATTGCCAAAACCTGTTCCAAGCTGGCGGCGGCGGTTGAGGACATATTGAATGCCGGAAACTTTCCACTGGTTCTGGGTGGCGATCACTCCGTCGCGACCGGCACACTGTCCGGGGTCTCCGATTTTCTTCGCAAACGAGACGAGAAGGTGGGTCTGCTTTGGATTGATGCCCATGCCGATATGAATACGCCTGAATCCAGCCCCAGTGGCAATGTGCACGGCATGCCGTTGGCCTGCTGCGTCGGGCGGGGGCCGCGCGAGCTGACGCATATCTTCGATTACGCGCCGAAAGTAGAGGGCAGAAACGTCGTCTTAATTGGTATCCGCGACGTGGATCAGCGCGAGCGCGAGATGGTCCGGGAATCCGGAGTTACCGCGTTTACCATGCGAGACATCGATGAGCGCGGATTGCCAAACGTCATGCAGCGGGCCATCGCCATTGCGAACGACGGGACGTCCGGGTTTCACTTGTCTCTCGACATGGACGTGGTCGATCCTGACGAAGCCCCCGGCGTGGGAACTCCTGTTCGTGGAGGGATGACCTATCGTGAAGCGCACCTGGCAATGGAAACGATCTGCGATTGCAGCCGCATGGTCTCGATGGAAGTCGTCGAAGTGAATCCAGTGCTCGACGAAGCAAATCGGACTGCGCTGCTCGGGGTTGAGCTCGTGATGTCGGCGATGGGGAAAAAGATTCTCTAACGCGTTTCCAGGCTATGTGACGGGCAGTCCCAGTCTTTTCTGCAGATGGGGCACCGCACCGTGCAACAGTACTTCCTCTGAGGCGCGTGTACGCCGCTCTCCGAATTCAATCTTGCCGTCGCTGAGTTTCTTGCCAATGGTGATGCGATAAGGGATGCCAATCAGGTCGGCATCCTTGAACTTCACGCCGGGTCGCTCATCGCGATCGTCGAGTAACGCGTCGATTCCCGCCTTTGTGCATTCAGCATAGAGCAGGTCGGCCGCTTCTCTTTGCAAAGTATCTGCGTAGTTCACCGGCGTAATCACAACCGTAAACGGCGCTATTGCAGCGGGCAAAGCCATGCCGTCTTTGTCGTGATAGAGCTCGATGGCGCACGTCAGAATCCGCTCAATACCGATCCCATAGGAACCCATAATGGGTGTGATCTCTTTACCGTCTTCTCCGAGAACGCGCAGCCCCATGGACTCGGAATACTTGTATCCGAGCTTGAAGATGTGTCCGATCTCGATGGCTTTCACGATATCGAGCGGTGCGCCGCAATTGATACAGGTGTCAGCTTGCGCTACTTGCCGGAGATCGAAATATTCTGCCTGGAAATCCTTGCCCGGCGTGACGTTCTTCAGATGATAGTCGTCTCGATTCGCGCCCGTAATCATATTGTTCCTGCCCTTCAACGCATCGTCGGCAAGGACGCGTATATTGCTCATACCGACAGGACCGAGTGAACCCGCACTTGCGCCAAACCAGCCCACGATCTCTTCTGGATGAGCCGGCCTGACCTCGGCTACCTGCAAAGCCGAAGCGAGCTTCGTTTCACTTAATTGATGATCCCCGCGCACCATGATTAAGACTGGCTTCTCATTAGCGACCATAACCAGACTCTTCATCTGCGAGCTTTCCGGGAGATTTGTAAACTTCGCAATATCGGCTATCGTCTTGAGGTTGGGTGTGTGAAACTGCTCGGGTGCAAGGCCGCCTTCGGGATCGGGAGCGGCAGGAGGACTTGGACGAGAAACAGCTTTCTCTAAATTGGCAGCATAGCCGCAGTTCTTGCAGCGAACCACGAAATCTTCGCCCGCGTCTGACGCGATCATGAACTCATGAGACTGGCTGCCTCCCATTGCGCCCGAATGAGCTTCTGCAACCATGTACTCAAGCCCGCACCGGTCGAAAATTTTGCAGTATGCGCCGTAATGCTTCTCGTAAGCCTTATCGAGCCCCGCCGCATCGAGGTCGAAGGTGTAGGAGTCTTTCATAATGAACTGGCGCACTCTCAGCAAACCGGATTTCGGGCGCGGCTCGTCACGAAATTTCGTCTGAATCTGATACCAGATCTGAGGCAGCTGCTTGTAGCTGCGCAGCTCGCCGCGGGCGATGAAAGTGACGATTTCCTCGTGCGTCATTCCGAGGCACATGTCGCGCGCATAACGGTCCTTCAGACGGAACATGTTGTCGCCCATGACCTCCCAGCGGCCGGATTCCTGCCACAGTTCAGCGGGATGGAGGGTTGGGAGCAGCATTTCCTGGCCGCCGATCGCATTCATCTCTTCGCGAACGATCTGCTCAATTTTCAGAAGCGAGCGCTGTGCGAGCAGCAGATAATTGTAAATGCCCGCGGAGAGCTGCCGTATATAGCCGGCTCGCAAAAGCAATTGATGGCTGATGACCTCTGCTTCTGCAGGAGTTTCACGCAGAGTCGGGATGAAAAGAGTGCTCCAACGCATTCAAGTCTAATAGACAATTAGAGCAGACGATATGAACGATCAAGAGCGCATGGCGAGGCCGTTATCAGATACGGACCCGGAGATTTATGAGGCGATCCAGCACGAAGCCGAACGGCAGAATACGCGGCTCGAGCTGATTGCGAGCGAGAACTTCACCTCCGAAGCCGTGCTCGAGGCGACCGGAAGCGTGTTTACCAACAAGTACGCCGAAGGGTATCCGGGGAAACGCTATTACGGCGGATGTGAATTTACGGATGTCGTGGAGAATCTAGCGCGGGAGCGGGCCAAAAAACTCTTTCAAGCGGAATATGTGAACGTGCAGCCGCATTGCGGTTCTCAGGCGAACCAAGCGGCTTACGCATCGGTGCTTCAGCCGGGCGACACTATTCTGGGGATGAATCTGGCGCATGGCGGACACCTTACACACGGGCACCCACTGAATTTCTCGGGCAAACTTTACAAAGTGGTTGCGTATGGGGTAAGGCGCGACGACGAACTGATCGATTACGACGAAGTTGCACGTTTAGCTGACGAGCACAGGCCGAAAATGATCATCGCCGGCGCGAGCGCGTATTCGCGCGTAATCGATTTCCCGCGCTTCCGCGAGGTCGCGGATGCCGTTGGCGCGGTTTTTGTCGTGGATATGGCCCATTATTCGGGCTTGATTGCTGCGGGTGTTTATCCCAATCCCTGTCAGTACGCCGATATCGTCACCTCGACTACGCATAAGACTTTGCGCGGCCCTCGTTCCGGGGTCATCTTCGCGAAAGAAAAGTTCGGGACGGCTATTGATAGAGCTGTGTTCCCGGGAGCACAGGGCGGTCCTCTCGTGCACGTGATTGCGGCGAAGGCCGTGTGTTTTCTGGAAGCGCTTTCTGAGGAGTTTCGGGCATATCAGCGGCAGGTTCTGGCGAATGCGCGAGCGCTTGCGGCATCACTCCAGAAGGAAGGCATCCGTATAGTCAGCGGCGGCACGGATTCCCACATGTTTCTAATCGACGTTTTCGCCAAAGGCGTCAAAGGCAAGGAGGCCGAAAAGGCTCTCGATACCGCCTACATCACGGCGAACAAGAACGCCATACCGTTCGATACGAACCCGCCTTTGAATCCGAGCGGTATACGCCTGGGTAGTCCCGCGGTGACGACGCGCGGGTTCGGAGAACCTGAGATGGCGGAAGTAGGAAGACTGATCGCGCACGTGCTGAATAACGTTAAATCAGAAGACGCAATTTCCGAAGCGCGCAAACGCGTCGGCGCGCTTACCGAGAAATTTCCGCTTTACGCCTGGAAACAGCAACTGGCCGCGACGACTGCCCAGTGACCCCCAAGCGGATAGTGGTTGGGGTTAGCGGCGCAACCGGAATTGTATATGCCGTGCAATTACTGCGGCGGCTTCGAGAAGTCTCGATCGAGAGCCATCTGGTGGTGTCGAAAGCCGGTGACCTCACGCGCGCTTACGAGACGGCGCTATCGATAAACGAGCTAAGGGAGATGGCGGATGTAAATTACCGCGTAGGCGATGTTTCGGCAGCCATATCGAGCGGTTCCTTCAAGACCATGGGAATGATCATCGCGCCTTGCTCGATGCGGACGCTGGCCGAGATCGCGACGGGGATGAGCAGCACGTTGCTGACGCGCGCGGCCGATGTGGCGCTGAAAGAGCGCCGGAGACTGGTTCTGCTGCCCCGTGAAACGCCGCTGCACGCGGGTCATCTGCGCAATATGCTCGCGGTTACAAAGATGGGTGGAATCATCATGCCTCCGGTGCCGGCGTTCTATCTGAAACCGACCAGCATCGATGAACTGGTCGACGATACCGTGTGCCGTGTGTTGGATCTGTTCGATATCGATGTGCCCGGCATGAAAAGGTGGCGCGCATGAAAAGCTGCCTATGACGTTCGAGTACGCGCAATTTCGGGGGCTTCTTCGATGGGGCGTTGCAGAGCACCTTCGGGTTCGAGATAATACCGCGTCAGGTCCTCTTTGAGAATGCTAAGAGCAGCGTCCGGAGAATCCGCAAACCGAAACAGGTTGAGGTCTTCCTGGGATATTACGTCGTGCTTCACAAGGGCATTGAAATTCAAGATCTCGTTCCAGAACTCCGAGCCATAAAGAACAATCAAGATCTTGCTTTCCAGCTTGCGTGTTTGGGCAAGAGTGAGGATTTCCATGAGCTCGTCAAGCGTGCCAAAACCTCCTGGGAAGACGACCAGGGCTTTGGCAAGATAGGCAAACCAGAACTTCCGCATGAAGAAGTACTGGAATTCGAAGGAAAGTTCCGGGGTAATGAACGGGTTAGGGCGCTGCTCGAAAGGCAGGCCAATATTAAGTCCGATTGTCTTGCCGCCGGCGTCGCTCGCTCCGCGATTGGCAGCTTCCATAATGCCGGGACCTCCCCCGGAACAGACGACGAAGCGCCGCCGCGGTTCGGAGCAAGGGCCCGGTTGTGACAGTGATTCTGCCCATTGCGTAACGAGACGAGCAAGCTCGCGCGCTTCCCGGTAATACCGGCCGAGTGGTCCATCCTCATGAATGCGTGCGGACCCGAAGAAGACGATTGTGTCTTGTATCTTCTCTTCCTGGAAATGTGCGAGCGGCCACAGATATTCGGAAAGGAAGCGCAAAGGGCGGGACTCGGGGCTTTGCAGAAACGCTTCCTCGCGGTAAGCGAGAGGGCGCCGGAAGGGTTCCGCTTCAGTAGCGCCCGCCTGAATGGGTTGATCGTTAGTCGAATCCAACGCTCCGATTGTCTCACCGGGTTGTTAAAATCCTGGCAACGTGCCGTCTCCTTTAGGCAAGCCGATTGAGCTGATGCCGCTCTTTCGCGAGCGTGTTTGGGGACGCGAGAGTTTGGCTCCTTATTTCCCGGTTACGCCTCGCGGCGAGCGTATCGGCGAGGTCTGGTTTACGTCTGAAGAGAATCTCTCTTCACTCAATCGGTCCGTGGGTGATTTAATCAGGGACCATCCGGAGATCCTGGGCAGTGGTGCTGATTCGCGTTACCCGGGAACTTGCCCGTTACTCGTGAAGTTGTTGTTCACGGATAGCCGCTTGTCTGTCCAGGTGCATCCCGATGATCAGTATGCGCGGAGACATCACAACCGGCTGGGAAAAACGGAGGCCTGGTATGTGCTCGAAGCAGAGTCACCGGCCGAAATAGCGCTTGGATTCCGGAACAGCGTTTCCAGGGAGAGAGTACACGAGGCCGCGAGATCAGGCGAGATCGATTCATTGCTGGCATGGAGAAAAGTTAACGCCGGAGATGCCATTTTCGTTCCTGCGGGAACGGTTCACGCCATTGGCGGAGGCGTGACCATTTGCGAGATTCAGGAAAACTCGGATATCACCTACCGGCTTTTCGATTTCGGTCGGGGCCGCGAGCTTCATCTCGACCAGGCTCTCGATGTCTCCCGGTTAGAGCCGAGCCAGGAACTAGGAAAGCCTCTGGCCCTCGCGAGTTGGCGGAGCGAGCTGGTAACGTGCCCATACTTCCGTATCGAGCGGCTGAACCCGAAGCGGTGGATGCGCTTCAAGAATGGGTTGCCGTACTATCTGATTCTTATATGCCTAAAAGGGTCTGGGACGATTGCAGGAAAAGACTTTCGTGGGGGGCAAGCGTGGCTCGTGCCCGCGGGCGGCGATGAGGTTGATGTGTACGGGGCGGATTCAGAATGGCTTGTTGCCTATATCGCAGACGAACCGCTAACCGGCGTGTACGCGGAGTGACATCACTTCAGGAATCCACGCACCAGCAGAGCGATTTTGGTAGGGGCAGGCACGTTGATTCTGCGACTTAATACGGCGTAATGGGACTTTTCGATTCTCGATAAAAGATGAGAGTAGATCTCGCGAATGGCCCACAGAGAACGCCGGCTTTTTTGCGCGATCAAATCGGAAAGGGGAGCCGATTCGGCATAATAGGCGCGGGCGCGAGCGGCTTCGAAGCGCATAAGGTCGCGAAACGCGTCGTCCTCTTTGCCTGAGCGCAGTTGATCGAGCGGAACAGAAAACAGTTCGAGATCCTCCTGCGGGAGATACACGCGTCCGAGCACAGCGTCTTCGCGAACATCCCTGAGAATATTGGTCAGTTGAAAGGCAACCCCGCACTTCTCAGCAAGCAGGAGGGCTTTCATGGATTCGAAGCCGAAGATATGCACGATCGTGAGGCCGACCACGGAAGCGACGTGATAACAGTACCGATAGAGTTCGTTGAAAGTCTCTATTTGGCGCGGCTCGATATCGGAGGTGATTCCGTCGATCATCTCGTGGAAGAAGCGGTGCGGGATCGAATACCGGTGGACGGTATCGGAAAAGGCAGGCCAGATCGGATGCTCGGAGACATCTCCAGCCAGTGCGCGATTCAACTCGACGCGCCATTCAGTAATCCTCTGATGCAGCGTCGATTTGGGAGGATCCGAAAACGTGTAGAGCGTTCCCTTCCCGCTCGACTTCGGCACGGGATTGTCGCTCAGATCGTCGCAATATCGCATAAATGCGTAGATCGCGCACATCGCATCGCGCTGGGGCTTTTCAAGAAGAAGGAATGAGTAATAAAAATTTCTGGCTTGCTTCCGCGCGATGCGCCGGCAATAACGATACGATTCTTCGAGCGAGCGAACCGTTAGAACTGGAGCAGTCGCGGCACGCACAGGAGAAGAATACCAACCCGCTCGGTTTTTGAGATGTGTGGACGGCCTTCAAGGACATTGTAGTGTTGCATCCTGATTTTTTGCAGGATCCTCATGCCGCCGCGACTGAACAGCTCCAGATCTAACGCGAGGCGCCGATGAACCATTTTGATCAATGGCAGACCTTTATGAAACAAATCGTCTGCGACGTTCACAGCATCGCGCATCACGAACTCGAAGCGCGCATCATATTTGCGCGCGAATAACTCGTCCACGGTGTAGCCGTACTCTTGAAATAAATCGAGAGGCAGATAGACCCGGTCTTTTTGAAGATCGACGGTCACATCCTGCCAGTGATTGGCGAGTTGGAGAGCGGTACAAGTGTAATCGGAGAGGCGTTGGCGTTCGGAATCGCGATATCCGCAGAGGTACAGAACAAGATGGCCGACTGGATTGGCCGAGTTCACGCAGTAACCGAACACGTCTTGCATCGTGGGATAACGAGTGACCGTCTGATCCTGTTCGAAGGCTCGAATGAGGCGATCAAACGGTTCCATCGGGATATCGTGACGATCGACTGTTCGTCTCAGGGCCACAAACACTGGATGCGAGGCTTCTCCGCTGTACATAGCGTTGAGCTCGCTTCGCCACCAGGAGAGCAGACGCAAGCTCTCTTGAGGATTGCCGATTTCGTCCCCTAGATCATCTGCCCAACGGCAAAATGCGTAAACATTGTAGAAGTCCTGATGCAGTTTCTTTGGTAAGAGAAAACTTACGACATGAAAGTTTTCATAGTGGTGAGTGGCGAGCCAGCGCGTGTATTCGAGCGCTTCGGTATCCGAGCACACGGCGGTGCCGGGCGGGATCTGGCGAACGTATTCTTTAGGTTGTAGCTGTGCGATTGGCACGCCTGATTACATCACGGGACGATGGCTGTCTTAATCTGGCCATTTCGATGGTGCGCGAGATCGCTCAAGACCTCTGGCAGCCGGCTCAGTGGCTCTTCATGATTGACGAAATGACTGGAAGTCACCGTCCCGTCGGCAATCCACTGCAGTGAGCGACGGATGTGGGCAGGGGTGTGGTGAAACGTGGCCTTGCAGGTGATTTCGGAGTAGTGCAGGAGATCGGTATTGAGAGCGACTTTGGTTCCACTCGGGCAGCCGCCGAAGAAATTAATCGTTCCACCCTTACGGACGAGGTTTGTGGCGAGCTCCCAGGCCTCAGGATGGCCGATAGCTTCAATGACGACATCGGCGCCCCGCCCGTTAGTACGCGCACGCAGTTCTGATATGAGGGCGGCACGATCGCCCATCAGAATACCTTCCTCCGCTCCCAGCATTACAGCTCGATCGACCTGCTCTAATCGGCGGGCCATAGCGATCACGCGGGCGCCAAAAGCCCAGCGAGCAAGCCGAACGAACATCAGGCCAATGGGACCGAGACCCATGATCGCAATCGTTCTACCTGGCTGGAGATGGCTCTCATCAAGACCGCGCAAGACACACGCCAGCGGCTCCACCAACGCAGCATCCTTGTAGGCAAGCCCCTGAGGTATAGCGTACGTATTTGTTCGGACAATGCGCCGAGGCAGCCGCATGAACTGGGCGTAAGCTCCGTTATTAAAGAGCAGATCTTCGCAGAGGTTTTGCTGATTGTGTTGACAAAAAAAACATCGGTCACAGGGAGCCGAATTAGCAGCAACAATGCGCTGGCCGACGCGAAAATCTGTTACCCCTTCTCCGATTGCAACAATGTCGCCGGCCATTTCATGGCCGAAAAGAGCGGGCGGAATAATCATCTTGGCGTGATAGCCCCGACGAAATACTTTGACATCTGTCCCACAGGTAAGAGCGGTGCGTACACGGACGAGGAGTTCGCCGGGACCAACCGGCGGAACGGGCACATACTCAAGCCGGACGTCCTCCTTACCGTAGAGGACCGCAGCTTGCATATTACCGGCCATCAAACTGTCTCCTGGGGGTGGATGACAACTTTAAGTGAGTGTTGAGCCGGATTTCGCGCGATGTAGATGCCGCGTTCGATCTCATCCAGAGGAAGGCGGTGAGAGATAAGTTGTTCGACTGGCAGCTCACCGCTGAACACCAACCGGCTGGATTCAGCCTGAAGATCGACATCCGCGCTGTAGGAACCAAGTAGAACACGCTCACCAACGCAGACGTCGGCACCCGAGATTTCGATACGTTCGGACGGAGAGGTTTGCGCGAAGAGTAGTACTTTCGCGCCGGGCCGCGAGATCCGCAGTGCCTGATCCACGAGGCCACGGGCGCTACTTGCAACGATTACGGCATCAGCACCGCGCCCTTCCGTCTGAATCTTGATCGCAGCCTCGAAATACGACTCCCGAGGATCGAAGGCCGAAGCTCCGACACGCTCCGAAAGATTTCGCCGGAAATCGATTGTATCGGAAGCTAAAACCTTGGCGCCCGTGCGCTTAGCCAGCATTGTGAAGAGGAGCCCGATGGGTCCCTGGCCCAAAATCGCTAGCAAGTCACATGGCTGCAAGTCGAGCAGCGCTACGGCCTTCAGACAAGTATTTACAGGCTCAACCCAGCAGGCCTGGTCGAACGAGACTCCATCAGGAATCATTTCTACGCCGCGATTCACAACCCAATCCATTACGCGAACGTACTGCGAAAACCCGCCGCCGGCGGGCTCAAAGCCAGCGGTTACGCCCACCTTCTTGTATACCGGACACTGAGCGTAAAGGCGCCGGTCACAGTAGAAACACTGGCCACAAGGTATGTGATGGAAGACAATGACTCGATCGCCGGGAGCGTATTTGGTTACCCCATCGCCAATGTCGGCAACCACACCGGCAGTTTCATGTCCGTAAACGCGCGGCGGGGGAAGGAGGCCATATTCGATTTTCTTGAGATCGGTATGGCAGATGCCGCACGTTTCGACGCGAACCAGGATTTCACCCGCGCCAATGCGAGGAGTTTCGATGGACTGAATAGAGATTCGGCCGGAACCCTGGTACACGGCTGCTCTCATCTGGCGAGGTACGGCTTCACTCGCCGGCACTACTGCCGTGCTCAGGGTCGGATTTCGACTTGATTCGACAGCTGACAAGAAATTCCCCTAATGCCTTGGCCGCATCCTCGCTGCGCCTCTTCCAATGAAGCAGGCTGGGAATCACTCCCGGATGCGAGAGGGCGTGTACTCCAATTTTCACACGTGCGATCCGGCCATCCGGGGTGCGGACGGTATTTATGTCCAGCGGAAGCGATTCGTCAGCACGGTCGAACACGACTTTGATGCAAGAAAAGGGCAGGCCGGCTCGCCTAGCGCGCGCGGCTACCCCGCTTGCTTCCATGTCAACCGCAACGGCGCTGTGATCCTGCAATTGTTGCTTCTCAGCAGCGTAGCTGGCGACGCGGTCGCGTGAAACCAGAGTGCCGGACACAAATTGTGCGCCGGTTTCAATCGCTGAGCACTCAAAGGTGTCGTGCGACTCCAAATCTACAACCTGGCTAGGCACGACGAGTTGGCACTCCCGGAGATTTGGATCGACGGCCCCGCAGTAACCGGTGCTGATGACTGCCTCAAGCCTGGAAGATGAAAGTTCGGCGCCCGTGACGGCGCGAATGGCAACCTCGACGGCTCGAGAAGCAAGCCTGGGGCCGGCACCGTTTGCGGCGAGCAAAATACGCCGGCCTTCCCACAATCCCTCAAACGCGTAATCGATCGGCCATTTGAGCTTTCGAACGCCGGTAAGCAAAGCTGCGAACGGCTTGAGCTCAATTGCTTCCGATGCTACGTAGAGAATGGCCACGAATTAGCAGTACCCGTTGGCATGGAACCAGTCGACCGCCCGCTGCAGTGCGCAATTGGCGGGCGCAGGTGAAAAGCCGAGTTCGCGGGCGGCTTTGGCATGGGTGACAAACATTTTCTTCCGGGCCATTTTGACACCCTCAAGCGGTGCGATGGGTTCACGGCCGGTGACGTTTGCCCAAGTTGTCGTAAGTACGCCGACGGCGTAGGCGAGCGCATAGGGAATCTTGGCTGTGGGAGCCGGAATGCCGGTGATCGCCGACAAGCGCTGGAGAATTTGCTCGAACGAAAGATTCTCGGAACCCAGGATGTAACGCTCTCCGGGGCGTCCGTGCTCGGCGGCTAATACGTGCCCAATTGCGGTGTCGCGCGCGCCGACGAGGTTCAAACCGGTATCGATATAGGCAGGCAGCTTCTTTCGAAGGAAGTCAAGGATGATTTTGCCGGTGGGCGTGGGCTTCCAATCGTGATCGCCGACGGGGGCGGTGGGGTTAACGATCACGATAGGCAGACCGGCCTGTGCTTTTTCGATCGCGATTTGTTCGGCAAGCCATTTCGATATTTTGTAATTGCCCACCATGTCATTGATCGAAACGGGCGTATCCTCGTCGCCAAGGCGGTCGAGAGGCATGCCGATGCAGCCGACCGTGCTGGTGTAGACGATGCGTTCGATTCCGGCACGTTCGGCGGCTTCGAGCAAGTTACGGGTACCATCGACATTCGAGCGATACAGCTCATCGGGATGTTTGGACCAAAGGCGGTAATCAGCAGCGACGTGGAAGACCAGCTCGCAGCCGGCGACTGCCTGAGCGAGCGATTGGGGATCGCGAAGATCGCCGGTGACGCGCTCGACATCGAGCTCACGAATCTGACTAGCAGGGCGGCAAAGGGCCCGCACACGGTGGCCGCGCTCGGTAAGCACACGGGCAACGTGCCAGCCCAAAAAGCCGCTGGCGCCGGTGACAAGCGTAAGAGACAAGAGTGGGAAGGGACGTCCCGCTTAGCGGAACGCCCAGGTCATCAGTTTGAACGTGTCCGCAAACTTGGAGTTGATGCCCAGCGCCGCCGAAGGCTCGTAACCGCAGTGCACCATGCAGTGCTCGCAGCGTGGATCGTTGCCTTCGCCGTAGTGGTTCCACTGGGTCTTGGTCATCAATTCTTCAAACGTGTCGTAGTGGGCATCGGTGATCAGATAGCACGGACCCTTCCAGCCTTTGACGTTGTAGGTGGGATTGCCCCAAGCCGTGCAAGGCAGCTTGCGATCGCCCTTCAAAAAGTCGAGATACGTAGGCGTGTTATTAATTCGAAAACGCTTCGCTAACCGATCGATGTCTTTGAACTTTTCAAAGACATCCTCACGAGTCATGAAGATTTCGCGCTGATTGACGGCGGAATACCCATATGCGGGAGAAATCAAGAATCCATCGACATTCAAAGTCTCGAGCAGCGTAAACAGCTCTTCAATCTCGTTCATATCCGTCTCTTTGTAGACGGTGGTGTTTGTGCAGACTTTAAAGCCGTGCTGCTTGGCGATCTTGACACCTTCGATTGCTTCTTTGAAGACGCCCTTGCGCTCGACTGCGAGGTCGTGATTCTTTTCCATGCCGTCGAGATGTACGTTGAAGAAGAAGCGGGAGTCGGGCTTGAATTCCTTCACCTTCTTGCGAATGAACATGCCGTTGGTGCAGAGAATGATGTTCTTGCCCCGCGCGAGAATCTCGGAACAGAGCCGCCCGATATCCGGATAGAGCATCGGCTCGCCACCGCAGATCGAAACAGTGGGCGCGCCGCACTCGTCGACGGCTTTCAGGCACTGTTCAACGGTCAAGCGCTGCGAGATGGTGCTTTCGTACTCGCGGATGCGGCCGCAACCGGTGCAGGTGAGATTGCACGCATGTAGAGGCTCGAGCATAAGCACCAGCGGAAAGCGCTTGTTGATCATCGGATGCACGAAGTCCGGCTGATCCCCGGTGCGGGTGTGCATGACAATTTTGAACGGATTGGCCGAGTCATCGGTTTCGATGACGCTCTTCTGCCACTCCGGCGGGGGATTCAGCTTGTTCTTTGCAATGTAAGCTCCCATCCCGAGGGTCATGGATAGCGGAAATCTCATAGTAAAATCCTCATCTCGATTGCCCCGCGGCGACGCTGCCAGCCAATTCGCGTTTTTGGGGCGCTGTCGTGTTCATGAATGTTGCAAGAGCGAGCAGCGGAAACGTGTTGCGGTATCCGGTATAGGACAGATAGAAAACCTTCGGGAATCCCGTTCCGGTGCAGTACTCTTCATCCCAAGTGCCGTCCGCGCGCTGCAACCTGGTTAGGTATTCGATGCCGTTATAGAGACTTTCGCTTCGAACATCGCCGCCGGCCAGAAGCGCCAAAATGGCCCATGCCGTTTGAGAGGGCGTGCTGGGATTTGGAACGAAGCGGCTTTCGTCGTAGCTGGCGCAACTCTCGCCCCAACCGCCATCGTAGTTTTGATAAGCGCGGATAAATTCAAGCGCTTGCTGGATGGCGGGCTCGTGCTCGCTCAGACCGGCAGAGCGCAGGCCGCGCAAAGCCAGAAACGTTCCGTAGATGTAGTTCACTCCCCAGCGTCCATACCAACTACCATCGGGTTCCTGGGCACGCAATAAAAATTCCACGCCGCGCCGGATGGCAGGATGCGTGGGTTTCAACCCGCAGCGGATCAGAGCTTCAATAACGCGGCCCGTGATATCGGAACAAGACGGATCGAGCATCGCGTTGTGATCGGCGAAGGGCACGTGGCTCAGAACGTTCCAATTGTTATCTACGTCGAAAGCCGCCCAACCCCCGTCATTGCCTTGCATCGCGAGAAGCCAATCCACCGCGCGTTTCTCGCAGGCGTGCTGCTCGATCTCGTTTGAAGCGCGAGCTTTTGAGAAGGCGAGCAGCACCATCGCGGTGTCATCGACGTCCGGGTAAAACTCGTTGTTGAACTCGAATGCCCAACCTGATGGCGCGGCGTGTGGCCGCTTGCAACGCCAGTCTCCATTGCGCCGAACTTCTTTCGAGAGAAACCAGTCAGCAGCGCGACGCAATGCCGGGTACGGCGGGTTTTCAGTTTCTGCTAAGGCAAACGCCGCGATGGCCGAGTCCCAAACCGGAGAGAAACAAGGCTGGATGAAGAACTCCCGATCGCGATCAATGATCAGCGCACCGAACTGCCTTTCGGCTTCGATACGGAGCGGATGATCCGCAGTGTATCCAAGAACGTCAAGCGCCATGATCGAATACTGCATAGATGGATAGATTGCCCCGAGTCCATCGGAGCCTTCAAAACGCTCGATCATCCAATCGCCGCAGCGCCTGACGGCGTAATTACGGATAAAGCCGGGCCCTCTTCGCTCCCAGAATTTCAGCAAACGATCCAGAGCGAGGAAGCAATTGCGCCAACTGAACAAACGGGAGTCCCGTTGAGGCATGGCCTGCGCGCCGGAAAGAAATAGCTCGTCCAGATTGAAGCCGCGTGGGACGGGGCGCTGCGGATTCGCCGAATGCACAATCGAGAGCGCGATCACGATTGCGCGCGTCCAGGACGACATCTGATAAATGAAGTTGAACGGCAGCAGAATCAGCTCTGGCGGAATCGATGGGCAAGCCTCGCGGGGATAAAGCCCGAAGAGGCTGAGATTCGTGCGAACATAGCTGTTCGCGGCCTGCAGGCCGCCCATCTCGAGGATGCGAGCACGCAGGCGCTCGATCCGCAAATCGGTCGCCGGGACACCGGCGAGCTTCAACGCGAAATAAGCCTTGATCGAAGCGCTGACCTCCGACGGTCCGTGCAGATAGATGTTGAAACCGCCGTCTTCGAGTTGGCGGGCGAGGATGGCAGCTACGGCCTTGTCGATAAGCCGCCGAGTCGGTGGATTCCAAATCCCATCCACCGGCGGATGAAGCCAGAGCTGCAACATCACGTAGTCGGATTCAAGGGTGGTGTCCGCTTTGAGATCAGGGCACCAATAACCCTCGGCAGACTGATGAGCGAGAAGCCATGCGGCGGCTTTGCGGATGGAATCCGCGACTGTGAAATGCAGCGAATCTGAAATTTGGAGGCTAGATTTCATCCTTGATGAACATCGTAACGGCGTTTCGGGCTATGCGCGAACGGTATGGAGGCGAGGCTTGAAGTTTTCAAGATCGGAGGGTAGCGTAAAGCGCACGTCCTCCTCCTTGATTTCAGCCTCTTCCAAATCGGTATATCCTTTCGTCCTCAGGTGATCGATTAGCTGCTGAACCAAATGCTCCGGGGCAGATGCGCCGGCGGTGACTGCAACGGTATCGACGCCTTCGAGAGTCTCGGGTTGCACTTCGCTGCAGTCGTCGAGCAAGTAGGCAGGCACGCCAGCCTTTTGACATACTTCGACCAGCCGCCGGGAATTGGAACTGTTCTGCGAACCTACGACCAGCAACGCCTGGCAGAGCGGAGCTACGGCTTTGACGGCCAACTGGCGGTTCTCGGTTGCGTAGCAGATGTCCTGCGTCTTGGGGCCTATGATCTTCGGGAAACGCTCGAATAGGCGCTTCACAATATCTTGCGTTTCGTCGAGAGAGAGCGTGGTCTGCGTGAGATAGACGACACGCTCGGGATCCGCAATATTGAGGCGGTCCACATCTGCGACGTCGGAGACCAGAATCGTGTTTTCGGGGGCTTCCCCGAGCGTTCCGATCACTTCATCATGATATTGGTGGCCGATCAGGACAATGGTGTAACCCTGTTTGGCAAACCTAACGGCTTCGAGGTGAACTTTTGTAACTAGTGGACAGGTGGCATCGATCACCTGCAACCGGCGCTCTTTTGCCTCGGCTCGAACCGCGGGAGAAACGCCATGCGCACTGAATATGACGCGCGCGCCTTCGGGGACCTCGCTGAGCTCTTCGACAAAGATAGCGCCCGCCCGGCGAAGCTCATCGACCACATGCCGGTTATGCACGATTTCCTTGCGGACGTAAATGGGCGCCCCATAAAGGTCCAAAGCGATGCGGACTACATCAATCGCGCGAACTACGCCGGCGCAGAAACCTCGCGGTTTCAGGAGGATAATCTTCTTTTCGCCGCGCATTGCTAAGGATAGCTCATCCGGGGCGGCAGTCTCATAAGCAAGGCCGGTCGAGAGCATAGGGGAAGCCTTAGTATAACAAGGGCTTAGGCTTAACCCGCAATACGGGAATTAGACGGGTAGAATCCGCAGCGGGCCGGGCAAAACCTCGGTTCCTATGGGGAGGCCGATTTCACAACAGATCCATTAGTTCATTCATAGTAAATCAATTACATCGATAACGAAAAATGTCGCGGGATCGTACACAATAACGTACCCATCGTAAAAACCGAAGACATACCCGGGAGGGGGTGGCGCGAGATCCACGATGACCTCCTGCGGAACGGGCACAATGTAGGTCTGATAGCTAGGCTCCAGCTGAACGCCCGCGGCGATATGCGGACGATTCGCGCGGTTTACATGAGCGAGTTGGGCTTGGAAATGCTGCCGGAGCTTCGGCCTGTCCTGTGACCGGAACTGATAATGAGCATTCGCAGGCCGTGCCGTACGCCCCTGAGCCGCAGGCCGTTGGGCGTGTTCTTGAGGCGCTTGCCTCTCGGTGCTCGAGGTCGTCTGCTTCGGATGTTGCTTTTCTTGATGCGTGGACTCTTGAGACCGGGCCTCAGTCTTGCTCTTTTCACTCACGGTCTTATCGTTGCGCGAATCTTTCTTGACCTTTTTCGCGCTCTCGTCGTCGCGCGTGTCCTGCTTCGGTGCCGAGTCCTGCGGGTTGGCGAAGATTTGTGGGCGGCAAATACCCGTAACCGGAGCCCATGCGCACAGAGCTCCGCCTAATGCGAATGCAAGGAGATTCTTTCTTTTGGAAGACATAACTTGCTTTTTTCCTCCGGCTTAATGGTACTAGAAATTTGCGGATAGCGGCGCGAGGCGGCGTTTTTGCCGAACGAACAGGGGAAAGCGTTTTGCGCTGTGTGATCCAAGGGGGCAGAGTTGTACGCTAGATCGATTGCTCCTCGTTATTGGTTCTGATGCGATCTTCTATCCTGATGTTTGTTACGCGCCTCTCTCATCCCGCCACGCTGGTGTAGATAAAAGCACAAGTCAGCAGGATCATAATGGCAGCGGTGCTCCACGCTATCCAGTTTTGCCATGGCTTGTTCTTAAAGCTCCCCATCAGGCGCGGACGATTGATCAGCAGCAACATATAGACAAGCACGAACGGCAATAGGATTCCATTCGCGATTTGTGACCAAAGAATGACCTTCAGCAGAGGGAGCCCGGGGATTAGCACGAAGGCGGCTCCTCCTCCGATCAACAGCGTGTAGAGCCAGTAGAACACCGGTGCCTCTGAGAAGCGCTTATCGATACCCGATTCAAAACCGAGTCCCTCACAGATGTTGTAAGAAGTGGCCAGCGGCAGGATGGCGGCAGAAAGTAGCGAGGCGTTGATGATTCCGACGGCAAAGAGAAGAAACGCAAACTTTCCGGCAAACGGCGCGAGCGCCACCGCAGCTTGGGATACATCTATAATTTCCGGGTGGTTTGAATGGTAGATCGTCGCGCCGCAAGCAACCACGATAAAGAACGCGATTACGTCGGTGACAATGCAGCCGGTGATCACGTCGAGGCGGCATATGGCGTACTGGCGTCTGTCTATGCCCTTCTCTACAACTGCCGCCTGTAGATAAAACTGCATCCAAGGTGTAATCGTGGTTCCAACGAGCCCGATAATCATCGCCAGATACGCAGGATTGCTGCTGAATGCCGGCACAACGGTCTGTTTAAGGGCAAGATCCCAGTCGGGCTTGGCAAGGATGGCTGAGACAGGATATGCGAAGTAAATGAGGGAAGCGAGTATGAGGATGCGCTCTACGGGTTTATAGCGGCCGCGGACAATAAGAGTCCAAACAAGCACCGCCCCTGCTGGCACGACGATATATTTGCTGATGGCGAAAATTCCCATTCCCGAAGCAAGGCCCGCAAATTCCGCAATAATATTGCCAAAATCGGCAAAACCGAGCACGACCATGGTGAAAAAGGTTGCGCGCAAGCCGAACTCTTCCCGGATGAGATCAGATAGTCCTTTGCCGGTAATCGCGCCCATTCGGGCGGCCATCTCCTGAACCACGATCAGGGCGATCGTAGTAGGAATTAGCGTCCAAAGCAGCTGATATCCGAATTTGGCGCCGGCCTGCGAATAGGTCAGAATGCCGCCGGGATCATTGTCGACGTTCGCGGTCACGAAGCCGGGACCCAAAACAGCCAAAAATGCAACCAGGCGAGAGCTGATCAGGGCGAACAACGATCTCCTGCTGCGAATGGCCGTGACGGTCATGATGGTCCGGAATTTACACTCTATTGTTAATCGGTGCCATTTCAGCCGATGGCAGCGTTTCGCATAAAATAGTTGCTATTGTGGCGACGCGGACTAGTCTTACTCTGGAGCAATTCCTCGCGTTGCCCGAACGCGAAGACGGAACGCATTACGAGCTCAGCAATGGAGAGTTGGTCACATTGCCTCCACCAGGATATAGGCACGGCGCGTTAGTCATGCAGGTTGGTGTAATCCTGAAAAGCGCTCTTCAAAAAGAAGAATATATTGTCACTGGAGGAGATGTAGGCTTCCTGCTCGACCCGAATCCAGAAACGGCAACGGTCCGCGGCGCTGATATCGCAGTGAATCGTCGGTCCGATGTTGGCGAAGATCTTCCGGTTGGATGGTATCCTGGCGCTCCGCTGTTAGCGGTTGAGGTCGTCTCACCCAGCAACACGGCGAGCGATCTGCATTTGAAAGTCAGACAGTATTTCGAGGCTGGGGCTCTCGAAGTCTGGCTTGTGTACCCGGACACTCGAACGATCTACCTGTACTCGGCGGGAAGACGTGATCCGCAGGTTTTCGCCGAAAGCGATACCTTCAAGAGCGTTTTGGATAAAACCTTCCGAGTGGATGACCTGTTTCGAGTTTAGTTCGGCGAGGGCTTGTTTTCTGCGACGGTTTTCTTCGTATACTCGTTGAGCCAGTCAATCACGGTCGCATACCAGAACTGGCTGTTCTGCGGCTTTAGAATCCAGTGCCCCTCATCCGGAAACTGCACGAGCTTAGATGGAATCTTTAACTCCTGAAGCGCGGTAAAAAGCTCCTCGCCCTGCCCGATCGGAACGCGGTAGTCCAGTTCGCCGTGTGTGACGAGCGTCGGTGTTTTGAAATTCTTCGCATAAGAACTTGGAGACCATTTTTGATACAGCTCTGGGTTTTCCCAAGGGAAGCCCTGGAATTCCCACTTTGGAAACCATAGCTCCTCGGTGGTACCCGCCTCACTTTGCAGATCATACACGCCGGCGTGCGACACCAGAGCCCTAAACCGATCAGTGTGGCCGAGAATCCAATCGATCATATAGCCGCCGTAAGAGCCACCCGCCGCAACCATGCGGTCCTTATCTATGTAAGGAAGACTGGCCACGTAATCTACAGTAGCCATGATGTCGGCAAACGGCCTGCCACCCCAATCCGCGTTCACCGCATCAGTAAAGCTTTGGCCGTAGCCCGTCGAGCCGTGCGGATTCGGCATTACCACGACGTACCCAGCGGCCGCGAAGACTTGCGCATTCCATCGATAGCTCCACGATTCTCCCCATGCGCCTTCAGGACCACCATGAATTTGAAAGAGCACGGGATATTTTGACGATGCATTGAAGTCTGGCGGCTTAACGACAAAGCTCTCTATCTTTGTTCCTTCGGCGCCGTCAACCGAAATTCTTTCAAGGGGAGTGAGTTGATATTGACTGAACAGAGCGTCATTCAAGTGCGTGAGCGGGACCCCGGGTCCTCCTTTGGAGCTCGCCTTGTTGATCTCGACAGGCCGGGAGCCGCTATGCTCCGTGTAGATCATGGTCTTCTCGTCTGCAGTGAACTGCATAGCTCCGATCGATGTTGGGCCTTGCGCGATGGTGTGAATGGCGCCGCCAGCGACGGGCATCATAAGCAAAGGACTCGTCCCGTGATCGTCAACGGTGAAAAATATCCTTGTGGAATCTCGTGACCATGCATACGTTTCGACCCAACGATCGAGCGAGTCGGTGAGCGTGGTCATCTTGCCCGTTCCGAGCTCCAGCACCGCAAGACGCCATTGGTCGCTTTCATAACCGCCCCGGATTTGCGTGCGGTAAACGAGATATTTACCATCGGGCGAGTAAAGCGGCCCTTCGTCAGCCCCTGGGTTCGTCGTGATGCGCTTGGCTTCGCCGCCAGCTACAGAAACCGTAAAAAGATCTGAGTTCGTACTGGTGGATGCATCCGGATCAGTGTTCCCGACATAGGTAACCTCGAGACTATCGGGGGAGAAGGCATACTGTTCTGGTCCTTCCAATGCGAAAGGGGGCGTGTTCAGATTTCCTGGCGTAAGATCGCGAACCTTGCTGCTGCTATCTAAGGCTTGGATGAGAATGTGCCGTCGGCGATTCCCTGCGTATTGTGTCCAATGCCTGTACAGGAGTGACGTGTAGACTCGAGCATCCATTTTGCTGGCTGCGTCCTGATCGAGCTTTGCTTTATTGCACGCGGGGTCATACTCGACGCCAGGAGTTGCGTCGGCCGGCTCACAACCGGCATACACATCACTTACAAACAGGATCAGCTTACCGTCTGAGGATACGGTCACGCCATCTGCTTCGGTCGGCACATTCGTGACGGGTTTCTGATCAGTTCCGTCAAGCTGCATGGACCAGATCTGCGAGCTGTTGCCGCGGTTTGAGACAAAGAGAATGTGTTTGGAATCCGGCGTCCAGCGCGGTCGAGTGTTCATTAATCCGTCATTAGTCAACCGTTGTGGAGCGCCGCCTTCTAGCGGAACAACGTAGATTTGAGTTCGTTTGGTATTGTTCGGCATATCGATTGTCTGCACCGTGAAGGCGACCATCTTCCCGTCGGGAGACAACTGCGGCTCATCGATACGAGCGAGCTTCACCATGGCGTCAAATGTGAATGGAGCCTTACCCGCGATCTGGGCATAAGCGCTCAACGCGCCTCCGATTAGCGCGCAGAGCGCGGCAATTCGCATGATTTTCATTTTATCGGCGGATGCTAGGATGACTTAGAACGACAGCATTGCAATAAATCGCCACGCGCATTTTCCAGTCGGTTCCGACCTGCGCCTGGGATGAAACCCTGAATGATTCGAACTTACAAAGGAGCGCTGCCGCGCATTGCCGAATCGGCATATGTAGATTCCAGCGCCCAAATTATCGGCGACGTGAGCATCGGGGAGCGTAGCAGTGTTTGGCCGAATGTAAGCATTCGCGGGGATGTCAATTTCATTCGCATCGGGAATGAGACCAGTATTCAAGACAATTCCGTGCTCCACGTCGACCACGGCCAGTATCCGTGCATCGTAAAAAATCGAGTAACGGTTGGCCACGCGGTCGTGCTGCACGGCTGCGAAATCGATGACGGCGCGCTCGTCGGGATGGGTGCAATTGTATTGAATGGAGCGAGAATCGGGGCGGCCGCGGTGATAGCAGCCGGCTCTCTTGTGCCAGAGGGCATGCAGATTCCCGCCAGAATGCTCGTGATGGGCAGCCCAGCAATAATCCGTCGCGAAATCACTGCCGAAGAGGAAGAGAGATTTCGAAAAGGCTGCGACAACTACGTCGCGATTGCCGCAGTTTACAAGGAAGAGCAGTTGTGATCCACGCCGTTAAGGGAATGCGCGATATTTTGCCGCCCTCGAGCGCGGTGTGGAACCGAGTCGATGCTTCGGCGCGGCGGATCTGTGCGCGGTTCAATTACCGGCAAATTCGCACGCCGATTCTGGAAGAGACGACGCTTTTTAGCCGCACTGTGGGTGAGGAAACGGACATCGTCAGCAAGGAAATGTATACGTTCCAGGATCGCGATGGAACCTCGTTAACCCTGCGGCCCGAGAACACGGCTTCCGTCCTGCGCGCTTATATTGAACACCGGCTGGATCAACAGCCGGGGCTGCACAAGCTCTACTACATAGGTCCAATGTTCCGTCGCGAGCGGCCACAAAAGGGACGTTTCCGCCAGTTTTATCAGATCGGCGCTGAAGCGATTGGCTCGGACTCGCCGGCAGTAGATGCCGAGATGATCGAACTGGCGGTTGCCATCGTTCAGGACGTGGGCATTTTACATTTCGAGCTGCTGATCAATTCTGTCGGGTCAAAAGAATCCCGCGCCGGGTATAACGAGGTGCTCCGTTCCCACTTGAAGGAACTAGCACCCCGCATGTGTGAGGACTGCCGCCGCCGAGCGGAGACCAATCCGCTTCGAGTGCTCGATTGCAAGGTGCCTGAAGATCAGCCCCTTATCGACCAACTGCCGTCCATTCTCGACTACTTAGACCCAGAGGACCAAGAGCATTTTCGCCGAGTACGCGAATTGCTGGATGACCGTAATATTCGCTACCTTGTGAAGCCCCGCCTCGTGCGCGGTCTCGATTACTATGCGCGCACTACCTTCGAAATAACGAATGAAGGTTTAGGAGCGCAGAACGCGATTTTGGGAGGCGGCCGATACGACGGACTCGCGGAGATGCTTGGATCCAAGGTTCCTGCCCCAGGCATCGGATTCTCGATTGGTGAGGATCGTCTGGTGATGAGCGTCGAAGAAGCATACGGCGTAAGCGCTCCGACCCTCGATCTGTATATTGCGCCCATGGGAGATCCAGCACTACGGCAATGCGCGGTGCTTGCCGGAGAAATTCGAAAACTGGACGTTTCCGTTGAGGTGGGGACCGAACGCAAGCTGAAGCGGATGCTCGAGATTGCCAACAAAATGGCCGCTCGCTACACGTTGATTGTTGGCGATAATGAGATTCTCACGCAATCATACACTCTGAAAGATATGGCATCGGGAGAGCAGGCCACCCTGACCCGTCAGGAACTGCTGGAACGATTCGGCCATTAGCTCTTAAAAGAATCCCGACGAATGAACATGGCAGAAGTGCAATTAGATTCATTAGGCAACTTGCGCCGGACGCACAGTTGTGGAGAACTGCGGATTGGCGATGCTGGAAATCGAACAGTCCTGATGGGCTGGGTTCACCGTCGCCGTGACTTCGGGCGCTTGATCTTTATCGACGTTCGCGACCGCGACGGCATCACTCAGCTGGTGTTTGACGAGAGCAAGAATGCGGAAGCACATAAACGGGCGCAGGAGTTGAGTTCGGAATTTGTGATCGCAGCGGAAGGTATGGTTCTACCGCGCGGTCCGGAAACAGTAAACAGCGGTCTGGAAACCGGAGAGATAGAAGTTGCCGTGGATCAGATCTGGATTCTGAATGAATCCCGCACCCCGCCTTTCCCGCTCGAAGACAATGTCGACGTGAAAGAAGACGTTCGCTTGAAGTACCGCTACATCGATCTGCGGCGCCCACGCATGCAGCGCAATATCGCCATGCGATCGAAGATTTCGTTCGCAGTTCGCCAATCGCTATATAAGCAGGGATTCCTCGAAATCGAGACGCCCTTCATGACGCGTTCAACTCCGGAGGGCGCGCGCGACTATCTAGTGCCGAGCCGTGTGCAACCTGGGAATTTTTATGCCCTGCCTCAATCCCCGCAACTGTTCAAGCAGCTCCTTATGGTCGGAGGCTATGAGCGTTATTTCCAGATCGTACGGTGCTTTCGCGATGAAGATTTGCGAGCCGACCGCCAGCCGGAGTTTACACAGATCGATCTGGAGATGTCGTTCCCGCAAGAGGAGCAAATCTATGCGGTTGTCGAGCAGTTGATTCACAACGCTTGCGAAGCTGCCGGGAGAACGGTGAACACGCCGGTTCCGCGCATTACGTACGACCAAGCGATGCGTTCCTATGGAAGCGATAAACCGGATCTCCGCCTCCCGCCGTTCTATAGCGTCGAAGATCTATTCGATGACACGAGCCTTGCTAGCACTGGTCTGCCGCTCATTGCCATTCATATTCCAAAGACGGGACCATTGAGCCGGAAAGAGCGCGATGAGATCAAAGCATTTGGGCAGGAGCGCGGGCTCAGAGTTTTCGACGATGTCAAACGTCTCGAACGGGATTTCGCCGCTGCGATTAGCAAGGTTCGGGAGCGAGTCAATCCTGAACAGGACGACCTATTGTTTCTCGCGGGTTGGCCCGGTGAAAAGAAGGGCCCCTTGCCGGAACACACTGTGTTTCAAGCCGCTGGCCAGTTGCGGTTGTTTGCAGCCCAAAAATATAATGAGCGTCACAGGCTTCTCGATTCGGAAACATTCAAGTTTCTTTGGGTAACCGACTTCCCGATGTTCGAGTGGAATGAAGAGGAGCGCCGCTGGAGTGCCGCACATCACCCGTTCACGTCCGTTCCCGAAGACCAACTTAGGCTGCTCACGACCGATCCGGCGCGCTGCCGTGCGCGGTCTTACGATCTAGTTCTAAATGGCATAGAGCTCGGGTCCGGATCGATTCGTATTCACCGGCGCGACATGCAAGCCGCCGTATTCAATGCGCTCGGGATGAGCGAAGAGGAGGCACAGCTCAGATTTGGCTTCTTATTATCGGCTCTCGAGTACGGAGCTCCCCCGCACGGTGGAATCGCGCTCGGACTGGATCGCCTCGTAATGATTTTGGCTGGCGAGCAATCGATTCGGGAGGTGATTCCGTTCCCGAAGACGGCTCAAGCGACCGACCTTATGTGCAGAGCGCCCGCACCAGTACCAGATGCTCAACTTCGCGGACTCGGGCTACGGCTCGATAACGCTCGATAGATGACATACTGTCCCTATATGGCAGCGACGACTCAGATTTCGGTCGAAGAATACCTCAAAACCGCGTACCGGCCCGACTGCGATTACGTGGACGGCGTAGTGGAGGAGCGAAATTTGGGAGAAAGAGATCACAGCTGGACTCAGGGCCGACTAGTCACATTTTTCATGAGTCGGTTTCGTGAGACGGGCATTGCCGCGATTCCCGAGTGGCGTTCAAGTTCGCACGCGAAGATTTCGTGTACCAGATGTTGTTGTCACTCGCGGCAAACCCGAGGAGCAGATACTAACGAAGCCACCTCTGCTCTGTATAGAGATCCTTTCTCCAGAAGACACGATCTCGCGCACGAATGCTCGCGTTCAAGATTACCTTGAATTCAGCGTGCCAGTGGTATGGGTTGTCGATCCCCGCGAGCGCAGCGTGTGGATGTATCGCAAGGACGGCATGCAACAGGCGACGGGCGAAGTAGTCAAGCTTGATGGCACCTCAATCGAAGTGCCTTTTTCTGAAATATTCGATTAACTCGTTATGCCCCGTGTTCGTGCTATCGGCGGTATCTTTTTCAAATCTGAAAACCCTGACGGCTGAATAGGTCACCTTCTTCATGCCTTAAGCGGTTTATCAACCGCTTTCCAATTCTTCTCATCCCAATACTTCACTCGGCCTTCGCGATACGATTCCACCGATAGGTTTATAAGAACCTGAGCGTGAGCTGCGGTCTCCACATCCAGATGCGGCTTCTCGCGAGTCCGCATGCACTGCAGGAAGTTCCCTATGTGGGCCTGCATCATGTCGGTTTGCTCAACCGGTATCTTGATTTCGTCCTGGCCAAACTTGTAATCGGGGAATGGGTGCCGGCCCTCCTGCCCCTGTATGCGAACCAGCTCAGGCCGGACAATAATGTTAGGCGTGCGGCGCTCAAACATTCCGTGTTCGACCATGATGATCGTGCCTTCGTGTCCTCGGATGAGTCCCGGAATGTGCTGCGAGTTCGCCATGGATGAGCTCAGCACAAGCGAATGGCCCTCCGCGTATTCAGCGAGGAGGTGAAATGTATCCGGCACTTCGCGATCATTCGTAAAAATGTACTTTCCGCCGGATGCCGTTACCTTTGACGGATACTGCGGCTTATCCCAGCAGATATTCAGCGGCGCAACCACGTGGAAAAATAAGTCGGTCGCAATACCTCCCGAGTAATCCCAATATTTGCGGAAGCGGAAGAACCGATCGGCGTCATAGGGCCGTGAAGGCGCAGGCCCCAGCCAAGTCTTCCAGTCAATATAGTTGTCGCCCTTACGGTCCGGGCCCGCCTCCTGATCTATCGGCCAGTTCCATTCGCCTTCAATCGAATTGCGATGATAAGAACCTTGGCTCATAATCATTTTGCCGATCATGCCATCGGCGATTGCTTTCTTTGCTTTCCACCACTGATCTGCTGACGTAGTCTGCGAACCCACCTGGACGACGCGCTTCGTTTCACGCACCGTCTCAACCAGCTGCTTGATCTCCTTAGTGGTGTGACACATCGGTTTCTCGAGATAAACATCTTTCCCTTGATCCAGAGCGTCGAGCGCGATGCGCGCATGCCAGTGGTCCGGAGTCGCGACGATTACAGCATCGACATTGGGAAGCGCAAGCACCTCGCGATAATCGAGAAAGCCTTTGCAATTGTATTTCTCGGCTTGGGTGCGCTTGCGTTTTTCGTAGACGTCACAAACAGCCACGATCTGACAGGCATTATTGTTTTCCGTCGCGTATTTAGTGAACGACTCCGCGTCGTCGGCACCGCGGCCCCCGCAGCCAATAACCCCGAGGTTGATCCGGTCATTCGCTCCAAGTACGCGGCCCGGGTTCATCTTTGAGGCAGCTTTGGAAAAGGCACTCGTCGCAAGCGCCGCTCCGGCTCCCAGATTCCCCGTCCGCTTTAGAAAATCGCGCCGGTCGAATTGTTCTGCAGACATGAATACTTCCTGAGGGGAAGTATACGTTACACGCAATTAGCCGGGGCCGAACTCTCGAGGGGTGACGAGCGCCTATTTTCCACCGATCGACACGGGCGCTTCAGGGAAGTGCTCTTCTCCGATGCCGTATCGTGATCGTCCCCGCCGCCCGCGCACACTCCCGGGCCATTCCAAACGCATATCTTGGCAAACTTCATCCAGCATGGTCAAGGTCGCTGTACGCTGCTCCATAGCGAAAACTGTTACCAGAAGGTTGTCGCAGAGAGCGTTGACGAGCCTTGGAATGCCTTGCGAACGGATATGAATCTCTTCCAGTAAATCGGGCGGAAAGATAGTTTGATTCGGCATTCCTACTCGGGCCAGTCTGGATTGTATGTACGCAGTGCACTCGTCGGCCGTTAGCGGATTCAGCGTACATCTCAATACAACGCGCTGCTTCAATTGCCTCAGGTTCGGTGCGTCCAGTTTCCGGTCGAGTTCAGGTTGTCCCGCCAGAATGATCTGCAGTAGTTTTCCTTGCCGATTCTCTAAGTTTCCAAGCAATCGGATCTCTTCCAAAACGTCCCAATCCAGGTTATGAGCTTCGTCGACGATCAAAACACAGGTCCGGCCGCGCTCGGCCTGTTGCAGCAGCAGCGCATTCAGGGCGAATAACACATCGGTCTTCGATTTCCGATCGCATCGAAGATCGAAGTCGTAGGCCATCATCTCGAAAAATTGATCCGGCTGGAGCCGTGAGTTAAAGATAAACGCAAACTCGATGCGCTGCGCATCCAAGTAATCCCGCAAGCACTCGAGCATGGTCGTTTTACCGGTTCCGACCTCACCGCTCAATACGATGAACCCCTTGCGGCTCCTCACGCCGTAAATGAGGTTCGCCAGCGCCTCCTCGTGTTGGGGGCTCCGGTACAAGAACTCCGGGTCCGGGCTTAGGTTGAAGGGGCTTTCCGAAAACCCGAAATATGCGTTATACATGACTGGACAAAGGAACTATGAAGGCAAGGCTGTCCATTGAATGTAGAGTTCCCACCCGGCCTGTCCCTCTCATATATAGATTACCGGTAATCGTGGTCTCGAAATGGCCGGTCAGGCCATACCCCTAACAACCGAGTACTATCTTCCCTATCGCTCAATCTGGAGCTTCACCCAGCCCGGGAGAGCGGAAGGCTGACCGCCGGTAAATACGATTCTGCGGGTTTTGGGAAACGGAACACCCTCCCGAATCGATTTCGCAAACCCGGGCACGGCTCGCAATATTTTTCGGTAAGACTCCTGCTCGGTTTCAAGGAATCCAACCTTTGAAAGAAACCCGCTGCCCCAGCCTAAGCAGAGAAGGCAGGTGCCGGGCATCTCACGCACGGAAGCGAGTTCCCGAGTCAGGCGCTCGATACTCTGCTGTAAACCAAGAAGCCCCGAAATTTCGGCGTATCGGGCATGTAACTTCAGTTGTGCTGCGGCATGTTGATTAGCGCTCTCCAGGATTTCAGCGGGACTGGGCGCAGATCGCCAACCTAAGGCACGCACCAATGCCGGATTTTCAAGAAAACTGCGTTCGTGCCACTCGCCCTTAAACGCCGTTCCAGGCACAGCCATTTCAGCAAAAACGGGTGTAGCGCCGGATATTCTCTCCGGAGTGACGCTTCCCCGGCCCGCAATCTTCCACATAAGCTGCAGTTTACTGGGTTGGCGCGTATCAAGCGAGGCGACACGTGTGAGAAAGATCTTGAATGATGTCGCCGGAATAGGGTCGCTATCTGCGACTTCAACCACTCTTGTCTGAGAAGCTCCGGCACTCACTTCAGCGGACTCGGCAACCCGCCGCGAAATACGGTCGTTCTCAAGCCCGGCAGCAATGCGATCGATTGTGCCGGCCGTCCAACGCGAGAAAACGATGCTTGTGCGAAGTGCTCCTTTGAGCGCTGAACCAGGCAAATAAGCGCCCCGGTGGTCTGCAGTAAATGTCGGGATAAACAACGATTCCGGCGGCGCAGAATTCCAGGTTGCCGTCGAATCGGGATGCTCAAACGGAATGCGGCGTTGTGAGAAGTTCTGGGCGAACCCACCCCAAGAGGCAAAATCGAGTTTGGTTGCTCTGCGCAGTTGCGCCAGGTATCCGTCCAGCCGCGGCCCCCGCGCCAACAGTTTGAAAATTCTCGGCTGGTCAAGAACATTTACCTGATCTTTCCAGACCATGTAATCGATGGGCGCAAGCTCGTGCCCATCACCGGCCAGAAGGGGCGTTAGAGCGGTTACGGTGTAATTCATGACTTCCGCTCCTCCGGCTCGACACGTGTCTGTTCATGGCTCACTATTTCGCCTGCAGACTCGCTGCTTTCCATCTCTCGCGGCAGAGCATCTTCTCCGGGTTTTACATCCAAGCACGGCCGCGGCTGCAAATCTTCTTCCGTCGTTGCTTCCACTGGACCCTGCTTCTCCAGCCGATTTAAGTCAGGCAGTTTCAATGCAACCGCCAGCCCCGATCGGTATACCGGATGAGCGAAGGCGTCCGGTGCTACATCTATGGCAACCCCCGCTGGCTCAGTATGGGCGGCAAGTACTGATCCCTCTGAGATCATCCGTATCGGCTTCTTTTCCATCCCTGACCCCACCGCGCTTTCGACGCGGCCACCGCGCAGGGTTGGCTCGTAATAACCGTCAGACCAATCGATAGCGTCCGCAGTAGAAGGCGAATACAGGGATAGAAGCCAATAGAGCGACATTTCGTGATCTTGATCGGCTGTTTGGCTGCCGTTTCTAACGGCGCGACCCAGCTTCGGAAAGAGCAGTGTAGGCCACTCGCCCTCTTGGAACCGTGGCGCTTCTGTTTGCCCCCAACCCCGTGTGCGATGCGCCCCGAAACCTGTGTCCGCGAGCAGCCGGAAAGCTCCCTGTAACCGGAGATTCCACGTCGCCTCCGCACGCGCATCCGCGAACCGCACCAAACCCCATAATCCCGAACCCGCCTCAAATTCCACGCAGGCTGACTTACCGATTCGCACAGTGTTATGCGTCATGCGATCTACCGAGGCACTACTCCGTACGACAGAGCGAAGCGGACTCGTGTTTGGGCGATCGCGTCGCAAAAGGCACCCGCTCTCCGGATCTGCGACCCACTGATCCGCAAGAATGGTTTCGCCCCGCAGAATGGATTCGACCAGGGTTAGCGGCACAAAGCGCGCCGCCTTCCAGCGCACCTTCGTTAGAAATACCGGACTGGCGGTGGACACCGATGACGAGGGCGGAGGCCATAATGTCAAAGGCGGCGGAACAAATAACGTCTCCCCCTGATAAGGAAATAGCGAACTGAACGTTACGCTCGAAGTCGAGCTCCGCGCTGTTACTTCGAGCCACTCTTCCATGAGCCCTAAATGCCGCATTGCGAGCGTGATCGCGGAATATACACGATCGCTGCGAAACATCAGGTCGACGCGATTCTCTCCGCCATCTCCAGGACCATATCGCCACGGACCAGTGGGCGTGAGGCGAATCAGAACCGCAGGCTGCATTTCAGGCTAGCTTCTCAGCGAAATCATCGGCGCTGGCTAACTGCTGCAACCCCGCTACATCCGAGTCGGACATCAGAGTCTTCTCGGGGGTGCCTTTCGCGTAGTAGTCCTTGCCTCGCCAGACGAGTTTCAGGTCATTGACGCTTATGCGTCCACTACCTCGGCTGCCCGCGCCGCCCAGTGCATCGTCTTCGAGCAGTCGAAGCGCCTCGGCCACTCGCGCCAGCAAAGGTCGATCTTCCGGGCAGAGCACATCCAACACCATTCGAAAATGAAATCGCGCGCCGGCGGGAACACGTTCGAGCGTCCGCGGATTGGCCTGCGATGTGATCCGGTCCACTGCGTTCTCGCTTTTCACCTCGGTCAATTCGTCGTCCAGGTTCTCGCGCATCTGCGGTGTAATGCTGTCCAGTACCAGGGGCGCGTCATAGACGGTCAGGCGCGCCGGCGTTGCCACGCCAGCTTCCATCGGTTCGCCTGTCACTCTTTCAACGCGTCCAGGATTTCGCCCGAACAAGACGCAAACCTCATCGTCAGGACGATCACTCTGATGGATCCGAACTTCCTGGCCTTTGCGCTTCGACAAATACACCAGCTCATTGGGGACAGCCAGGCCAAGCGTTTGCTCCAGGAGCGAACGAAGGCGGCCGCGCAGCGAACTCCCTGGTATATAGGGGATACCGAATGCGTCTTTTACCACTGGATTATCGGCCCCGCCGATTTCAAGCGATCCTTTGCCTGCGCCGATATGCAGGCCAGTCCGGCATTGAATTACGCCTTCAAGAATCAGCTTGCCCAGAAACGTCAATTCCGTAGTTGTGCTGTGTGAGCTCATACCAAGTGTCCTGTTCTGCGCCTTACTCGTTGTAGGCCGCCCTTACTCGTTGTAAGCAATGATCGCTTCGAATAGATCCCTAAAACGCTCGTAGCCCCGGATATCGTTCTTGCGAGTTACTTGCAGCAAAAGACGCTCGAGGGCATCCAGGCTGCGTAGCGAATGGCGGGCGATCGTGTATGCTAGGCGAGCGCGAACCATGACGAACTCGTGCTGCCGCTCACTCTCAGGGGCGCGAGTCGCCCGGCGCACGGAATTGTAGAGGCGCCGCAACTGGCTCTTCGTTCCAGAATCCATATCACGCATCCGACTCACCACGACGTGCGCCTGGTTGTCGAGATATAGACTGTCGCTAATCAGCTTTTCAAGGTCGATTTCGGGTGGCCCTTCACCACGCCGCTCGCCGGACCCCCGCTGGCCTCCGCCGAAACGTTGTTCACGGCCGCGATCACCGCCTCTCTCTCCGCCGCGATCACTCGGCCCTCGATCGCCTTGGCCCCGGTCGCTTGGACGTGGACCACCGCGATTGTCGCGGCCCGGCCTATTCTCGCCGCTACGGCGCTCTTCCGCTTTTTTTTCTTCAACTTCGGGCATTGCAAATTCCTTTCGTAAGCATGGCCAGCCAACTAATCGCCGGCCGCGAGACGCGCCCACTCGAGCCCCACGCGCGCAGAAGGCCGGAGCTTAAATCCTGCCGTTTTCTTCCCAACCAGATTCGTGATCACCACATTGCGAACATTGTTCAGCTCTTTGCCGCGTGTTTGAGGAATCACTCGGGAGAGCCGCATGTAAGTGAGCCAAGGTTTATCAACTCGAACCGCCTTGCTGCGGCGAGCCGCACGCGCCGAAAAAGCCTCCCGGTACACAGCGGCCAAATCATTTATGTAACCAGGCGAATAGCCGAAGTCCCGAACCAAACGTACCAGCCCTGACTTCAGCTCCTCGGCATCACCTAAACGTTTCCATTCGAGCGTTCGTCCGAATAAATAGAATGTCCCGGCTTCGATAGCCTTTGCAGCTCGCAGCAGCGTTCCGGCATTCTCGAACACAGCTGTCGCCGATGCATCAGGTTCCGGAGCAATCGCGAGCGCCATGCTAATTGTCTTTCCTTCCACTGTCGGGAAGGATTGGCAATTCTGTTCGATAAATCTGTCGAACAGCCGCTGAATCTCGCGGGCGATCTCGATGAGCGCATCCCATGTACCAGAAAGCGCAAAATCGTCTCCTCCACGGTATAGGACGCTTACCTTGCGCCAGAAATCAGGCAGAGTGCAAAGCACCGCGAGCTCGCCTGCGAAAAATTCCTTAAACAGAGCTGAAATATGGATGTGTTCTTCAATTGAACCCGCGCGTTTCAACTGAATATCGAAATGATCCACATCGCCGCGCAACACCCCCCACAGATGATGACCTTCGGCGCGTTGCGCAAGCTCGGTTAGAGAACTTGGATTGCTGCCAGTTTCATCCATCGCGAAGCGTCGCGGAAAAAGAACTCCTTCGTCATCCTCGCCGGATTGATCGAGCAGCCTCCATGAATACTGGCCTTCGTCCCAGGTGAGTTCCGCCGGATGCTCCATGGACCAGCCGACCCTTGCTGCTGAAGGCAGCCGCTCGGCGAGAGACGTGAAATATGACTTACCTCCGAGTTGCGCGCCCGGGGTGAGCGGAGCGAAAAACCCCTCAACGCCGTTGGACGCCAGGGGCGCCGAATTCCTCGCCAGCAGCGCGTCATCAAGGCGCTTTCGCGCTACCGGCCAAGCGCCAAGGTTCTCCGTGCTCGCCCACACGAGCCGCAAAGTATTACCGGAAAGTTGCGCAACCGCCGTTGCGGCGCGACCCAAGAATTCATTCGCCCGAGGGATGTCTTCTTCGGCGAGAACCAGAAGGAACTGCTCAGCACTGCTCGATCCCAAAAGCATCCGCGAGAGCTTCAAATCCGCGAGCAACGCCCTTGGTAGTACCTCGCAGAATAGGCTCAGCCACGCGCACCGGCCAACCAGGTCCGCCGCCGTTCGGTCCACCTCGTTTCCCGAATACCCCGAGCGCCGGGCAGCCAGGAAATCTTCAGCACCGAGCAATTGAGCTTGCAAAAAGACTTGCAGCGACATGAGACCAGGTCGTAGCGGCTCGCAGAAACCTGCGGGCTTAGCGTGTTCAGCCGAGAACGTTCTCAGCCTAACACATGGTCTTTATCGCGTAAGAATTGCGCTTCAGCCGCTTGCATCATCCTCGAAGAGCGGCTAAGTAGCGCAAGTACCATGGACCCATGATCATTTTTGTAACAGGAGCTACCGCGGGCTTCGGAAGGGCCGTCGCCCGGAGATTCGCCCAGGACGGAGCGAAAATCGTCGGGACGGGCCGACGAAAGAATCGCCTAGAGGAGCTCAAGCAGGAACTCGGCGCGAATTTCTTACCACTCCCCTTCGATGTCGGTGAGCGTAAACAGGTTGAAAACGCAATTGCGAGTTTACCCTCGGAATTCGCAGCTATCGACGTTCTCGTGAATAATGCCGGCGGCGCGCTAGGTCTCGAGCCTGCCTACAAAGCGAATCTCGACGATTGGGAAACTATGGTCGACGCCAATGTTAAAGGAGTTATGTATTGCACCCGGGCTTTACTGCCCGGTATGGTCGAACGGAACCGAGGACACGTCATCAATGTCGGTTCCAGCGCCGCTGAATGGCCTTATCCCGGTGGTAACGTTTACGGCGCAACGAAAGCGTTCGTCCATCAATTCAGCATGAACCTTCGAGCCGACTTATTCGGAACAGACGTGCGCGTCACCGACGTTCAGCCCGGGCTCGTGGCCGGAACCGAATTTTCCGAAGTGCGGTTCAAAGGCGACAAGAAGAAAGCCCAATCAGTATATGAAGGGACGCGGCCGTTGACAGCGGAGGACGTTGCCGACACAATACATTGGGTAGCAACGCGGCCCCCGCATTTCAACGTAAACACGATCCAGATCATGCCGGTGGGCCAAGCTTTCGGCGCATTACCCGTAAAACGGCAAGCCTAGAACCCAAGTCGACTCCGTTTGGTTAAAAGCTGCGCTGTGGCCGGTAACCCGGTCGAGCCCTGATCTTGTACTTTCTCATCGCATCCGACGTCAACTCGATACTGATCCTCCGAAATCCTTCGTTAGGATTCGGTTGCGGATAGTAGGTGACGCTATAACTATTCCCCAGGTCTTCGCGAATTGACTCGAAAGCTTCGACCTGTCTCTGCCACGTCTTGGCGAAATAGCTCTTACCACCTGTCGTGGTCGAGATGCGTTTGAAAATCGAGCTGGATATCGGATCATTCGTCACCTCATTGGTTGAGATCACATAGATGGGAATGCCTTCATCCTCGGCGACCGCCCGCACATCATCCGGAGCAACCATGCTGGCGTTGTCCGGGCCGTTTGAAAACACGATGATCACTTTTCGGCCGGCAACGGTTGCCGCATCACGCAATGTAAGCAGAAGGCAATTATAGAGTGCGGAGTCGTCGCCCGCGACAGCCTTTCGCAGTCCGGCTATGGCCGTAGTTCGGTCGCGATTCAATGGAACAGCGCGGTTCAAATTCCGGCTATATGTGTAAACTGCAATGGAATCCGCTCGGTCCAATCCCCGAATAAAGTCGGCGATCGCATCCGATGCATACACGAAGCCGCGATACATGTAATTGCTCGTATCGAACAGAATGAAGACGTTCGTGCCAGTCATTGCGTCCGATCGCAGGTCAACGACTCCCGGTCCTGACGGGATGCCATTCCGCGCATTCGCGGTAGCAGGAAGCGACCTGGTTTGACCGTTCTCCAGAACCTGCACAGGGGCTCTCGTGCCTTCCGCAAACGTAGCGATCTTTTGCGGAATTTCGTCTTCGTAAATCTTGAAGTCGGTCGGCTTAAGCCCGTTCACATACTTACCCTTCTGGTCGGTAACTGTGAAACTGAGCACAACCAATTCCACCTTGACGTGAAAGGTCGTCTGATCCTGGTCCTGGGCATGTAACCAAAACGCGGCCCCAATTGCAATCAGCGGTATAAGGCCGAGAACGCGCGGAAATCTTTTCTTCATACCCCTTCCTAATTCAGTGGCGCATTCATCGACGCCCGCTGATTGCTGCGCTGCTTGACGTTCTCTCCTAACGTGTGAAGAGATCGCAGCACTGCGGGCCAATCTTCCAAATGCGTTGCAAAAATGTTCTCGATGGCTGAGCGATTCCACTCAGGCACATAGGAATCCAGCTGATCGACCGGAACTCCCACTTCATCTGCCAGCGCCGCGTAATACAGGTTGTTCGATTCCCAGCTCTCCGCAAGGATGCGGCTGGAGTAACCCATTAGCGCCGGGAACGTACGCAAATAGAGCAGGCCTGGGCGATAGGAATGTGTCAGCGTCGGCTTTGGCGTGCCGAATGCACGCGCAATGGCGTCAGGCGTTAGATCAGGATCATTTTGAGCCGAAAGCGCGGCGATCGCAGCCGCTGGAACGTCAGGGGAAACATCTCTAAGTGCCGGATCTTGCGACAGCGCATACAGTTCCGAAGTAGGCACCTGAGAGGCAGCCTTCTGGAAATCCCGTGCGTTTAATTCGTCTTGCAGCCGTTGCACCCGCGCGGGCGTCGCAAATCGCGCATACGCCTCAAAAACCCGTGGCCGAACGGAGGAGTCCAATGCTGCTGCCGCCAAAAGACTCCGGCCCCGGCCAATGTGCAGTGACACCCAACGCACTTGTTCGGGCTTCACATTCCTCCACCTGGTAATCGTTACGTCGACAATCATCTGGGGAACGAGATCTGCCCAGATCAAAGCCTGTTCACGCTTGGGCGTGAGAAAGTTTTGCTCGGCTTCGGCGATGGCGTAGGGAAGTGAGGCTAACGATCCCATCAGGCGTCCGCCTGAACTTGCCGGCCACCCTGTTCCCGCGATTTCCGTTGCGCGCCAGGAGGCCGGCGTCTCCGGAGGACCGATGAAATCGTGCCCACGCACGAAGAGTGGATTTACAAGCAGTAGTTGGGCACCCGCTGGGGCGTAATAGCAATAAACGAGACCGACAAGCGTATCGCGTAAGAATGGCGCGAGAACGGCCCGAATATCCTTCTTTTCGGGGTTCTTTGCCAGGTTTTCGAAGCTGACCTTTCGCTCCTGGTCAATATGCTTCTCACTCCAGTAACCAACAGAGAGGGCGCTCTTCTCAGCCGAAGAGAGGGAACCCCGAAGTGATTGGGTATCTTCCAACCGGCCCATCTGTTCGTCGATACCTTTCATCGTCCTCTGGTCGACCGTCCCTTTCCCTATTCGATCGGCCATCGTAAACAGAGTGTCGAGACGAATGAGACGTTGTGCGTCAAAAATGCGCAGAAAGCTTTCGACCGGCGAATACTGAGCCGCTGAAGGTGAGCGCACTTTTCCAACTAGCATCTCCACCAGCCGCCCCTCCTCGGATCCGGTCGGCTGCGCCTGTGCTGCGGAAAGCAGTGTTTCGACTCCTGACCGGCCGGCCGTGAAAATCTCCGATTCCTGCCTCACGTGACTAAAAGGGCCAAGAATCTTAGCGAAGGTTTGATCTTCAGAAGCTGCGCCAATTGCGTTTTGACGAAGCTGAATTTGCCAAAGCTCGACCAGTGCTTGTAGCGTTCCGACGGTATCGGCTTTAACCAGCCCATCCCGGATTGACGAGGTGTCCGAGCAGATATCGAGATAATGCTGAATCGACGTCTCACTCAATAGCGGAGCGTCTGCAAACAGCGTGTACTGCGCGCCGTAGTTCTTGTAGCTCGATATTAAACGAGCGGCCAACTGCGGCGACATGGGTTTCGGCCTGTCGCGGTCGATGTCGTTCAATGCCAGGAAGATCCTCAGCGGTTCATTTTCAACCGTCTTTCGGCTCAACGCGAATAACGCTTCAATAAGATCGTCATTCGTGCGCCACGAGTTAGCCGACCGGGTTAGTCTGCCATCGTATTTACCGTGCGGGTGCTTGATGAAAAGAGTTCGCCACACGTCCAGGTTGCCTGGCACGTGCGGCTGGCCGTTCGAGTCGATGCGAAGAGATGTCGTCAGCAGCAGCAACTCCGTGCTGGAGCGAAACACGGGGCGCGCCGGACCGGGGCTCGTAATCTTGCCGCGCAGCGCATCATAAAACCGCTTTGTACGCTCCGGTTGCGTCAGATAATTAACCGCCGGTCCATTCATTCGCGAGAGTGCATCGAAGTAGCTCGCTAGCCAACCGTCGTCAACACTGATGAGTTTGTTAAAGAACGCTCCCGGATTACTGGGCGGTACTCCCACCAACGAAGCCCAAACTTTGGGTGAGCCTGGAACCACTGCCGCACCGTTTCGGATCTCAAACATGCTGCCAAAAAAATCCAATACGTGGGCATAAATTTTGAGCTTGGCTGCGGAAGCCTCGCGCCGGAGCGCCTCTGCTGTACCTCGATCAAGACGCGATAGGCCCAGGTACAGGCGGCACAGCGAAGGATCAGAGAGAAACGCGTCGATAAAGTCGGCTTGGCTGCCCTTACCGAGCGCCGATAGCCAGTAATCTGCGCTGTACAAAACAGGTACTTGAGCTGAGGCAAACGGCAACTCGAAGCGGCGATTCGCGCGAAGATCCTGTTCCAGTTGCGTCAGCGGAAAACCGGAATCGATGGTGAGGAACGCACGCGTCGCATTCACCGTCTCGAGTACGATGTCTGCCCCGCACGAGCCGCGCATGCGATACCCCAAAGCCTTAAGAAGATTCCCGGTCTGTTCACTGTCGCAATTAGGAATTACAATCTTTCGGTCCTTGTTGGTCATCGCCTGCAATTCCCGTGCCTGCCCTATGTACCGGATCAGTAATCGCAAATACTCCGTCTGCTGAAGGGCCTCGTTGCCAGACGCTTCATAGCCATTCGTCACAACGTTGCGAGCCAGAGCGGGTAATAATTCTTCCGGCGCAAGATCTGGAGATAATGCCGCCATCCTGGCGAAGGAAGACAGAGGCCCGGGCAACGTCACAGTTGTGAACATATTGGGAGATGTCTTCTTTGCCGGTAGACTGAGGTCTTCACCCCCAGCTCCGCGATAGCGGTTCAGGTCGCTTGAGAGTTCAGCGTCCTTTCCCTGCATGAAATCCAGGAGCACAACCTGTCTCAAAGCCAGCTTCCGCTTCCCCGGGTCGTTCTCTTCCGACGCCCACTTCAGGTAAGCGTCGCGACTTCCAGGGTCATCATGCCGCTCCAGGAATTCCGCCAAAGCAGCGGCTCCGGAGCTATTACCTGGCTGCCCTGCGGCTTCCTCAAGAACAGACCGGGCGCCATTCAAGTCACCCGTCGATTCGCGTTGTTGTACCTGGTCGTGCAAATCCGGATTTGAGGCTGCGGAGCTTGAACAGGGCCACATGCTCGCAACGGCCACTAACAGGACAGAACAGAACGTTCTCCCAATTGAACCAGTTCCCAATGAAAAGCGCAGAGCGCATCGCACCGCAATTGTACGCGGAAAGTACATCACATTCACGGTCGTCCATCCCCAATGCTAGGTTTTCTACTCTACCATTTGCGGCATGACAAGGAAACCTGCGTTACGTTGCTGCAGTCGCGCATGAGGCCGCGACTTGCGATGACGCGCCCAAGGTTCAACTGAACAGCAATCTTGCTCTTCCTCCAACGCACGACCAGTGTGATTTTCGATAAAGGCGCAAATGAAACTTCTGAAGGCACGCATATCGAAACCCTAGTGCTCGCCCGGCAAGCACTGGTCCATGAAGCTCGCCACGTCGTCTTTCATTTTCTTGAGAGATTGCGAATCGAGATAAACCATGTGACCCGACGCGTATGTCGCATACGAGACGTTGTTGCGGTAGCGCGAACTCAAATCTAGGTGGTCCATCGTGTAATTTGCCGCATAATACGGAGTTGCCAAATCGTACTAGCCCTCCAACACCTTGACCTTTAAATACGGGTTCTTCACGATAGCCGCACGCAGCTCGCTCGCTGTATCCGGAAACCCGGCAATGGCGGATCCCCAATTCCAGTCGAATGCCGGCCCCCAATCCTCGTGCGCACTCACGTAATAGGGCATATCCGTCTTGTAATTGAGCTCACGGCGCACGTAATCGTTGAATGCAGACGTGAATGGAGGGTCCGTCTCAGAGCTAGTTGGGTCATAAAAGCGAGTCTCATTGAATCCTTCCGGATCGGGTCCTGAAAATCGTCCATCCAGGCGTCCTACCCGTAACTTCTGGTCGGCAAGCAACCGGTGAGTGAAGCCACCCACGTCGATTCTTAAATTCGACTCATCGATGAACTCTTTCGATAACCCTGTGTACCGCGCTAATCCATCAATGATGCTCTGCCGTTCTTGCGCTGAAAGGGAGTCGCCTTTCGCCAATGCTCGCGTGTACTCGTTGGAGGCCCATTGCTCCACTTCGCTTCGCGTTCGCTCCAGGTTTTGGGCAAGATCCGGCGCCAGCTTGTGATGATACGCAGCAATCATGGTGTAGGAGGGAAGGATCAGCGGATACGGAATGTCGTTCGTCTTGTTGAATTCCAGCGTCTCGAAGCTCAATACGGTTGATAGCAGGACGATGCCGTTAAAGGAAATTCCTTTTGAAGCAAGATATCCGGAGACTCCCGCCGCGCGAGTCGTGCCGTAGCTCTCGCCAAAGAGAAACAAAGGCGAGGACCACCGCTCATTGCGCGTAATATATAAGCGAACAAATTCCCCGAAGGATTCCAGATCACCTTTCACACTCCAAAATTTTTTTCCGACTGTAACATCCGCGGGTCGGCTGAACCCTGTTCCTATTGCATCCACTAGCACTAAGTCGCTCTTGTCGAGCAGCGTACTTGCGTTATCGATAAAACGGTACGGCGCCGCCGGCATGAATCCTTCTTTCTGCATCACCACCTTCCGCGGGCCAAGTGCTCCCATGTGCAGCCAGATGGATGCCGCACCGGGACCGCCATTGAATGCGAATGTCAGCGGCCGCTGATTGACCGGAGCTGCGTCCAGTGTGTAGGCAACGTAGAACATCAGTGCTTCGACTTTCCCCGTCGCGTTTTTCACCGGCAGACGCCCGGCCGTCGCCGTGTAATGCAGCATTCGACCATTGATCTGCATCTGATGATGCGTGACTACGGGTGGGACCTCGGTCATATCGAAATGTTGATCCCGCGGCGGTTCTCTTTCTTCGCTTCCAGACGCCGTCGTTGGAGGCGAGCGCACCTCTTCCTGCGGATTCTGAGTCGATTCCTGCACGGGTTGCTCGGTCTTGGACGGCGTTGCCTGACGCGCGGGCGTGGTCTTCTCGACTTGTTGTTTCGCCGGGGCAGCTTGTTGTGCCGCAACAGCCAGTGGAACGGAAATTGCGCAGTACATAGCGATATTCAGTAGAGATCGGAGCATGAATGCCTTCTATCCGAGCATCGTACTCGATTGCGAGTGGGAACGTTGCAAGCGGTGGACAAACACAGTTGAGCGCGCGCGTTTGAAAGAATAGAAAAGTTATGCGACACTCGCAAATTACGCATTCACTCACGGCACTCAGCGCATTGGGTGTTATCGGCCTTGCGCCGTTGCTTGCGCAAGCTCCGCCTTCCGGTCAAAATTCTGAGAACAGGACGGTCCCGATTTACCGGCTCACGGTGGTTCAACGAGCGCTCGAGGCAGTAAACTTTCAAAGCCACTCCGGTCCGACGCGTATTGATTTCAAAGGGACGGTTCTGCTTCCCAAAGCCGATGGCGATGCCCGAGTGGAAGTCAAGAACGGCTATACAGAGATAAGCGCCAATTTCCGGCGTCTTACCCCGCCGACTCAGTTCGGCAATGAATTTCTGACATATGTGCTCTGGGCCATCACTCCGGAGGGTCGCGCCATCAATCTGGGCGAAGTGATCGCGGACAGCTCGAATAAAGCCAGCATGCGCGTTACCTCGCCGTATTCCACATTCGGGTTGTTGGTCACGGCGGAACCTTACTTCTCGGTTCCCTATCCGAGCGACGTCGTGGTTCTTGAGAGCGCCGTCCGCCCCGATACTGTCGGCCGCGTGCAGGAGGTCGAGGCAAAATACGAGCTTCTGCCGCGCGGGCAATACACGATGAATATCAAGCCGCAGGAATTGGCTTCCGCGAGCATGAAAACTGAGCGAGGCGTTTCAATGAACGAGTACGAGGCCGTACTTGAGCTGTATCAAGCCCGAAACGCGGTACAGATCGCTAAAGCTGACGGAGCTGCGGAAGCGTCACCCGACACCTTCAATAGAGCGCAAAATTCTTTAAACCAGGCGGAGTCCCTGTACGCGGCCAGAAAAGATTTTACTGGCGTGGTCAACGCAGCGCGGCAGGCCGTCCAGGCGGCGTCCGATGCTCGCGCCATCGCGATACATAGAAAGGCTGCCCCAGGCCAGCGATAGTGTTCGGTAATTCCTCCGTAATTTTAGGACGGGTTGCGAGTCCAACGTGCGGAGGATTTATGGCCAAAGACAAGAAATGTGCTCATCCCGGATGCAACTGCCAGGCAAGAGAGGGCAGCAACTACTGCAGCACGTATTGTGAGGGAGCCGGGAAGACCACCGAGATCCAATGCAGTTGCGGGCATTCTGAATGCGCACAACAAGGCATAAGCGGATCGACGCCCCAATAATCAAAGAACAGAAACTCACTTACGGTATTCAGCGGATCGTAATCCTTGCCGCGTGCTTTGCCGCCGCTTGTTTCGCAATTGCAGCGCAAGCGGAACAGGGTACTGGTTCCGCAGCGGACTACCAGTACTTCGTTACCGGCAACCCCGGTCACGCGCACATTTCCCGACAGTCGGGCTTCGCTCTGATGGGAGGCGGCACTGATCAGGACGCCGCCTTCCAATGGATGTGCGATCGCGCCGGAGGCGGCAATTTCGTCGTGCTCCGCGCATCGGGCACTGACGCTTATAATCCCTACATCAAGAAGCTCTGCCCAGCAATAGCTTCAGTCGAAACGCTGGTCATCACTTCACGCCAGGGAGCAACGCAATCCTTTGTAATCGATACGATTCGAAATGCGGATGCGCTGTTCATCGCGGGAGGCAGCCAAGACAATTACGTGAACTTCTGGCAAGGCACGGCGGTTCAGGAAGCGATTGATGCGGTGATTGCCAAGGGCGCTCCGGTTGGGGGAACAAGCGCCGGGCTCGCGGTACTCGGACAATACATGTTCTCGGCGCTGAACGATACCGTTCAATCCAAGGAGGCCTTGCACAATCCGTTTGACCGGCGCGTCACAATTGGGCGAGATTTCATTAAAGTGCCTCATCTCGAAGGCAAGATCACCGACAGCCACTTCGTCGTGCGCAACCGCATGGGTAGGCTGATCGCTTTTCTCGCCCGCATATCGCAGGACGGCTGGACGCCCGCACCCTATAGCATCGGAATCGACGAGAAGACCGCAGTATTGATGGAGAAGAACGGGAACGCCATCGTAACTGGAAAAGGCGCGGTGTACTTTCTACATGCGCCCGGACCGCCCGAGCAATGCCGTCCCAATACGCCCCTCACCTATCGCGGCATCTCCGTCTATCGAGTGCGCGCCGGAATGGGACGGTTTGACATCGCAACTTGGACCGGTTCTGGAGGAACTGCCTACACGCTTTCCGCCATTGATGGAGTTGTCACGTCAAGCCTGCCTCAAAATCAAATCTACTGACGATACCCTTGTCGTTCTCCTGTGTTCGATAACTGAATGCGACCTCGTCTATACTTCAGACGACGACTATGTGTAATGTAAATCGCTTTCATTTTGCCCCATCCTATGCACTCTTGGCCTTTGCGACCCTCACGCTGTGTACCTCTCCCGTCCTGGCCCAAATTAATTTCGGGAGCGGAGACGATATTGCCGTCCAAGGCGACTTTGATGGCGACGGGCAGCTCGACTATGGCGTTTGGCGCCCGGCAAACGGTACCTGGTATGTAGTTGAGAGCAGTAATCCGGCGGCACCGATCGTGTTTCAGTTCGGTTTAACGAACGATATTCCCGTACCCGGCGATTACGACGGCGATGGCAAGACAGACTTCGCGGTCTGGCGGCCGTCCCAAGGTATCTGGATCGTTGCACCAGCCAGCGGCGCACCCGCTTTTAGCATTGTGTGGGGATTGCCAGATGATATCCCGGTTGTCGGGGACTTCACGGTTGCCGGACGAGCCGATTACACTATGTTCCGTCCCTCTGAAGGGAATTGGTACGTGAAGCCGAGCAACGGAGCAGCACCGTACACCGTCGCATGGGGCCTTCCCGGCGATATTCCAATTGTCGGCAGCTTTCAAACTGCTGGGGTAACCGACTTCGCGGTGTGGCGCCCCTCCGACGGGAGTTGGCAGATCCTGCCAGGTACAGGCGGAGCAGGCTTCTCGGTCCCCTGGGGACTGCCCGGCGATGTTCCTGTGCCGGGTGACTATGACGGCGATGGCATCACCGATTACGCGGTTTGGCGATCATCGGATGAAAACCTCTATATTTCGCCGAGCACAGCTCCCGGAACCTTCTATACGCAGCAGTTGACTACTCCCGCCAACCTCCTCGACACGAAGTTCAAAGTAGGCGGTCTTGGGCCGGGTGTTTATCTTCGCGTCAATGGAGATTTCGATGGCGATGGCCAGCCCGATTTCGTCCTCTTTCATCTGCTGGATCAGACCTGGTTTGTCGTCGAGAGCAGCGCGCCTGCATCGCCTATAACGCAGCAATGGGGCCTTCCCGGCGATGTCCCGGTACCTGGCGCTTTCACAGCGCACGCATTCACCGATTTTGCTGTCTGGCGCCCGTCAGACGGTACATGGTACATCCTTCCGGGCGTGGGCGCGACTCCAATCACCCAGCCGTGGGGCTTGTCCGGCGACATTCCGGTTCTCGGTGATTTCGATGGCGATGGCCTGACGGATTACGCAGTATGGGATCCGTCGCAAGGCGATTGGTACGTTCTGCCAAGTAACACCTCTGTCAAGGCATTCGTTCAGCAATGGGGATTGTCAGGCGATATCCCAGTGCCGGGCGACTTCACGGTCGCCGACGGGCCAACAGACTTCGCCGTCTGGCGTCCCTCTGAAGGGAACTGGTACGTTCTCCCGAACAATGCGTCTCCGCAGCCATTCGTTCAACAGTGGGGTCTGCCGGGTGATGTTCCCATCGCCGGAGATTATGTGGGGGATGGATTGGCCGACTTCGCGGTATGGGCGCCGTCGGAAGCGAACCTCTTTGTCATGCCAAATAACACGAACTTCAGTCCTTATGTTCAGGGATTCGGAGTGGCGGGGAGCGTCTCGGTTTACGGCCAACCGCCCATAGCGCCGTTCGTCGCGCCAGCCGTTCGCCGGAAATCTGAAAAGCGAAATGTGGAACGAAGGTCTTCATTAGACCGCAGACCTCGTAGCCGTCCCAACTAGAAAGTTTTCTCAACGCCATCAGTACCCCGTGTACCGCTGGAACCGGCGTCAAGGTACTCTTGCGAGGCTCAGCCACTGAACCTGTCAACGTCTACGGTGTGCGTCGGGCCGCTCTCAGACTTCGTAAGCCCGGCATGGAGGATAGAGAATGGATTTGCAGTACATCAACCGCCGCCGGGCTTTAGCCTTAGGCGCGAGCGCGGCGGCAAGCATTTTGGGAACCAAGCAGCTAGCCGCCCGCTCAGGTCAGGCTGGAACTAACTCGAGCACATCAGCCTTCTGGGACGCGATCGAAGATATCATCCAGGCGCAAGGCATGTTTTCTGACGGAGTGTTCTCGATCGAAATTGACCGCGACGACATCAACTACGTCACTTTACATGGCGTTCCGATCAAGCCATCTTTTGAGATTAACGGAACTTTGTATTTCCAAAAGCTAGGTAAGGACAAAGTGATCATGAATGCGGATATGGCGCTGAAACCGGATGAAATTGATCCGTGGATTGATCAACTGCTAGCACACGACATTGTTTTCCAGGCTGAGCATCAGCACTTTTACGATTTCGATCCGCCCGTCTGGTTCATACACTTCCGCAAGGAGGGCGATCCGATCGAAATCGCCCGTGGAGTGAAAGCTGCTTTAAACGAGACTTCCACTCCGTTTCCGCAGACTCTCCCCAGTAATCCAACCACGCCGCTGCCTGCAGATGAAATGGGCAAGATCATCGGCGCCACCCCAAGTATCGGCTCCGATGGAGTTGTGAACTTTGACGTCCCGCGTGAAGATCCAATTTGGCTGGGCGGAGTGCGCATTAATCCTTACCTCAACGTTGCGACAAGCATCAGTTTCGAGCCCCTGGACGGCGGCAAGAAGGCTGCTGGCGCACCCGATTTCGGCATGATCGCTTCGGAAATCAACCCCGTAGTGAAACTCATGCGCCATCAGGGTTGGGACATCGGCTGTCTGTATAACCAGGAGACGGACGAACGCCCACAGCTCTTCTTTTCTCACCAGTTCAAGACCGGAGATCCGATCGATCTGGCGCACGAAATTCGCCGCGGATTGAACCTCATGGATGTGAAGTTCGAGTAAAGTGCACAGCGGTTAATCTCCGCGCTTCAGGCGCCTCGATGCTCTGGCAAAATGTCTGTTTATGCCTCGCATCGAGCGCGCTCTGCTGAGCGTAACCGACAAAACCGGCATTGTTCCGTTTGCGAAAAAGCTGGAGGCCCTCGGGGTAGAGCTCGTTTCGACTGGCGGAACCGCCCAGCTGCTGCGTGAAAGCGACATCCGCGTCCGTGACGTCTCCGAGATTACCGGTTTCCCGGAGATGCTCGACGGCCGCGTAAAAACCATTCATCCACACATAGCCGCAGGTATCCTGGCGATCCGTGCCAACCCCGGCCACATGCGCGCGCTCGCCGAGCACAAGATTCCTCCGATCCAGATGGTAGTGGTCAACCTGTATGAATTCGAAAAGACTGCAGCTAAGCCGGGAGTCACCCGGGAGGAACTGATGGAAAATATCGACATCGGCGGGCCGACCATGATCCGTGCGGCCGCCAAGAACTTTCAAGATGTCGCGGTTCTCGTCTCCCCTGCGCAGTACGATCGTGTGCTGAAGGAGATTGAATCAAACTCCGGCGGGCTAAGTTCGGCCACTCTTTGGAAACTTGCGCAAGAGGCGTTCTCGCATACCGCGGCCTATGATTATGCTGTTTCCACCCGCTTGCTCCAAATAGATTCGGATGGGAATAACCGGGCCGAAGAGGAGCTTCCTTCAACCCTTCGCATCATGGCTCCGCGTTCGGCTGCGCTCCGCTATGGCGAAAACCCGCATCAAAGCGCCGCATTGTACAGCTTGCATCATGGCGGCATCGGAGATGCCGAACAGGTCCACGGGAAGGAGCTGTCTTACAACAACCTTGTCGATCTGGATGCAGCCTGGCAGCTTGTCCAGGAGTTTGAAGCGCCCGCTGCCGTGATCATCAAGCACACCAATCCTTGCGGGTGTGCAGAGCAAACAACGCTCGCCGAAGCCTATCGAAAGGCGCTCGAGGCGGATCCCATCTCCGCTTTCGGCGGGGTGCTCGCCTTCAATCGCGAACTCGACGAAGAGGCCGCAACGGAAGTTTCCAAGCTATTTGTAGAAGCGATAGCAGCGCCCGGCTTCTCGGAAAACGCGCTCGCAGTTTTGACGCAAAAGAAAAACTTGCGTCTGACCAGAGTCGGACCGCTAAGCCAGCCCGAACCGATCATCAAGTCTATATCCGGTGGGCTGCTGGCCCAGACCGCGGATCTAGCTCTGCTCGATACCTCTTCGCTCGAAACGAAAACCGCTCGTCAGCCCACGGCCGAGGAAATGAGGGCGCTGATGTTCGCGTGGAAAGTCGCAAAGCACGTGAAATCGAACGCTATCGTCTACGCTCAGGCTGGCCAAACCATCAGCGTCGGCGCGGGACAGATGAGCCGTGTAGACAGCGTAAAGGTCGGAGCCATGAAAGCAGTGTTGCCCCTTGCCGGAAGCGTGATCGCTTCGGACGCCTTCTTCCCATTTCCCGACGGGATCGAGGAAGCGGCTAAGCACGGAATCACAGCCATAATTCAGCCCGGTGGCTCAGTTCGCGATCAGGATCTAATTGCGGCCGCAAATCGCTTGAACTTGGCGATGGTCTTCACTGGCATGCGTCACTTCCGGCACTAACTCCTCATTCCGATTGCCGAGCCCCAATCCGCGGGCAGCGTACCCGTGGGTAGTAACTGCCCCTTCTCAAGATGCCGTACCGTTTTTGCAAATTTCGCCGCATGAGGATCATGTGTCACGATCAAGACGGTTTTCCCGTGCTCGCGGTTCAAGCGAGTCAACATCGTGAGCACATCTTCCGCGGCAGCTGCATCGAGATTTCCGGTCGGCTCGTCAGCCAAAATGAGATCCGGATCCGTCACAATGGCCCGCGCAATCGCCACGCGCTGCTCCTGGCCGCCCGATAGCTGCTTCGGAAGGTGATCGAGCCGGTCTTCAAGCCCCACCAGGCGCAGTGCCGTTTGCGCATGTTCGATTCGCTCCTTCTTTCCAAGACGGGTCAGCTTCAAAGGCAGCTCGACATTCTCCAGCGCGGTCAGCACTGGAATCAAGTTGAAGGATTGAAAGATAAACCCGATATGTTCATTCCTCCAATGCGCGATTTGCTTGTCGCCCAGCCCTCGTAAATTCGTGCCCAGCACCTCAATCTCGCCTGTAGTCGGCTTGTCCATAGCGGCTATGAGATGCAAGAGCGTCGATTTACCAGATCCCGATGGTCCCATGAGCGCTGTGAAATCGCCCCGTTGAATCTCGATGTCGACTTCTTCCAGCGCAATAACGTGAAACTCATCGCGAACAAACTCTTTGCTCAGCTTGCGTGTTTTAACTATTGTTTCGCTCATGGTCAAGCCTCCCCGCCTCTACTGCTTCACTTCCACTTTTTGTCCATCTTTCAAATTCGCGGGCGGGCTTACAATCAAATCCTCGCCGCCGATCAGTCCGTTTTCGACAAGCACTCCTTTATCCGACGCGCCCCCGGTCGTCACAGCCCTTCTGCGCGCATGCCCGTTGATAACTACGTATACGGCGCCATTCTGCACGGCTCCCTGCGGAATAACCACAACTCGGCGCGCTTCCGACGGCGCTTCGGTTTTCGCGTCATTATAGAAAGATACGGTAGCGTTCATATCCGGCCTCAGATACCCATCCGGATTCAAGACCCTCACCTTCACTTGAACGGTCGCCTTCGCGCGATCTGCTTCAGGCGACACTTGCTCGATGACTCCTTGGTATTTGCGGTCCGGATACGCATCAGTCGTGATAACGCCTTTTTGCTGCGGCCCGAGCTTTGGAAAATCGTTTTGGCTGATGTCCAGCTCGACCTGCAAATCATTCAGGTCCGCCATCGTGACTAGATATCCTTTCGCGCCCTTATCGCCGACGAATCCGTTGGTGACAAACTCGCCTTTTTCGACATTGCGATCAAGGATGGTTCCCGTGACTGGCGCCTTAATAATCGTGTTGTCAAGCTGCGTCCGGGCATAATCCAACGCACCTCGAGCCTGTTCGATTTGCCCTCGGACCTGCGCAATCTCTTCCTTTCTTGGGCCCAAAACCGCGAGATCCTGAGTCCGCTCGAGACTTGCCACTTTTGCCAGATCGCCGTCGTATTTCGCTTGCGCATCGTCGAGAGATTGTTTTGCGAGCACGCCTTCACTAACCAACTGCTTCGTGCGATCAAGCGAAACCTTAGCATCGGCGAGATCGGCCTTCGCCTGCTCCGTATCCGCGCGCGCTTTCGCGATTTCCTCCGGCCGCGAACCATTCTGGAGCTCTTCCAATTTCGCCTCTAAGTTCGCAAGCTGACCCTGCTCCTGCAGCAATTGTGCCCGGTATTCGTCGTCTTCGAGACGCACGAGTACTTGACCAGCCTTCACCCTGTCGCCCTTTTCAACGCCAATCCAGGCCACGCGCCCGACCACTTTCGAGGCAACTTCGATCTTGTGCGCGGCCACAATATATCCCGTAGCCGTCAAAACCACCTGCTCCCCGGCAGCTGACTCATTCATAGGTGATTGCACCGGAACCACCTGCACAGGAACTGCAGCATTCACCTTTTCATAAGCGAAAAGCACGCCCACAGCCACGAGCACCAGCACAACCGAGATTACGATGAGCTGCACGACCGGTTTCGATTCGCGCGCGCGCCTCTCAGTTCTGTCTATTCGCAGATTTTTAAGTTCTGTTTCCATGCTTATCTGAAACGATCGGCATTAGGTTTCGCGCAATGCCGTCAAAATCTCCTTTTTGGCGGCCTGGCGCGCGGGCAACAATCCACCCACTGCGCCCAAAATCAACGCGCACGCGACGCCAATCACCATGATTTCCGGACCAATACGAAAGTTGAAGCTGGTCTCGCTGAAGGTGATGAAATTGCCCAGCCCAGTGGTCACGTTGTTGAGCGGCAGAACGACCAGGCACGCGATCACGCCCCCTATCAGCGAGAGCAACACCGATTCAACGAAGAAGCTGAACAGAATGCTGCCTCTTGTGAACCCCAGGACCCGCAGTGTGCCCACTTCCTTGGCACGGCGTGCGACGGCCGCATACATCGTGTTCATCGCCGCAAAGCAGCTCCCGACGGCCATAATGATGCAGACAAAAAACCCCAGAAACTGTATGGGGGCAGCCGAAACGGTTTGGAGATCGTAGTAAGCCTTCTCGCTCATTACGGTCACATTCAAGCGACGGTCGCTTTCGAGGGATTTTTGAAGCGCCGCCGCGCTCACTTCGTCCGTGGCCTGCAGCAATGCGGAGCTGTAGGTATCCGACCGGTTAAAGTCCGAGGCCACTTGGTTTCCGTCCGCAAACACCTCGCTGTTCACCGCACTTTGCCCCGCATCCATAATGCCCACGATGTTCCATGTTCCCTTCCCGAACTTCAATTGCATCCCGATTTGAGCATCGGGATACCGGTCAGCAATAGATTTCCCCACGACAACCTCACGCTGCCCTGGCTGGAACCACCGTCCTGCGGCGAGCTTTAGCTTACGCATCTGCACTCCGCGAACGGATAATCCGCGCAAAGTGACGTTTTCTCCCTCCGGATGCGCCTTCGTAGGTAGATTGATAATCGTGACCACCTCGAGCGACGCCATGGGCTGTCCGTCCGCGCCTACTGCAATGCCAGGAAAGCTCTTTACAACTTGAAACTGCTGCTGCGTGAGCAGGCTGGTCAGTTCCGCGTTGCCGCCTTTCCGCATCACCAGAACGTGGAGCGGGTCCCCGGTTGCCGCAAACGCGCTTTTTAGCCCCGAAACCAACCCCATGATGGCCAGCAGAACTGCGATCGTCATCGCGATACCCGCTGCCGTCATAAGCGTCGTTGTCCTGCGGACGATCAGGTTGCGGATGTTATATGAGATCGGAATCGCCATGTCTGCCTAACCCGCATATCGCAGCGAATCGAGTATGTTGGTCCGCGCCGCGTTCCATGCCGGGATGAATGAGCTCACCAGGCCAATAAAGATGGCAACACCGAGTGCGATCGAACCCGTGAGTACCGTTATCGAGAGATCATGCAGCTGTGGCATAAAGACTGCCCCAACTTTAGCGACGACACCTGTCAAAAGAGCCGCTAACAGCACTCCTAGCGCGCCCCCAATGACGGAAATCGTAACGGCCTCTCCCACAATGATGCCCAGAATGATATCGCTCGTGAAGCCGAGCGTCTTGAGCACGCCGACCTCCTTAATCCGCTCGCGTACCGACATCGCAATCGTGTTCCCTGAAACCAATAGAATCGTAAACGTGACCGCCGCGCAGATGCTCAGCAGATAAAGTTTGATGTTCCCCAGGAACCACAGAAAGCTCAACGCGAATTGTTGTTCGGATTCCGTCTTGGTTGCCGGAGACGAGTTCGCGAACATATCGTCAACGGCCTTTGCTATACGCGGAACGTCGTCTGGGCTGTCGGCCAGAATGGCTACCGTGCCGTTCCAGTTTCGCCGCGCTAAGGGGAGCGAGTCGCGAAGATAGTCAAGGTTGAAATATAGCGACTGTGTCGCGTCCGGATCGTCAAAGATCCCGCGCACCGTCAGGTCCAAATTGACAGGATAAATGTCACCCTGCAGAGTGACACGATCTCCCAGTTTCAAGTTCAATTTCTGAGCAAGATCACGTGAGATCACGCAAGCCCTGCGGTCCGTGATGAAGGCTTGCCGTTGATCTGCGGGCATCTCCATTTGCGTGCGAATCGCGAGGAAGGCTTTCGGCTCGACGGCGAATCGCGCGAAGAAGTTTCTTTGATCGCGATTATCTTTATAGGTTCCCCCGAACCAGTTCCACGCCGAAACTTCTTTTACCCCGGGCACCCTGCGTATTTTTTCCTCGTACGCAACCGGGATCGGCTGCGCCAAGGAAACTTTGTGCCTCGTCACCAATCGAAGCGCTTGCCCCGGTGTCACGTCGTGATAAAAAAGCGCATGATAGATGGCGATCAGGACTCCCAACAGGCACAACGATACGGCAATACTCGATATCGTGAGGATGCTTCGCCGCCGGTTACGGAGGGTGTTCTTGAACGCTAGGGAGAAAAAGCGGAACATAGTGCTCCTTGGAGTTAGGGTACCGTAAAGTCACAGGCTGGCTGCCCTGCCTCCCTTTGACATTACGCACCCGTGACTTCTGTGGTTCAATCAACGTCCGGCACGCCCTTCTCGGAACCTGACGAACAATTCATGCGCTTGGCCCTGAATCTGGCGCGGAGAGCCGAAGCCGAAGGCGAGGTACCGGTGGGAGCGCTCGTGGTTCATCAAAGCGCGGTCATTGGAGAAGGCTGGAATCGGCCCATTTCGGCGGCTGATCCAACCCTACACGCCGAAATCGACGCCCTACGCCAGGCATCCGCGCACACGCAAAACTATCGCCTCCCCGACTGCACCCTCTATGTCACCCTGGAGCCATGCGTCATGTGTGCGGGCGCGCTCGTCCTAGCTCGCATTGAACGGCTCGTTTTTGCTGCTCGAGACCTCCGGTTCGGAGCAGTACGCAGTAAATTCCGCCTCACCGATTCGCCCCTGTTGAACCACCAGCTTCGTGTCGAAGAGGGATTGTGCGCCGTCGACGCCGCTGGTCTCCTGGAAGACTTCTTCCGTCAGCGCCGGGCTTGACCCCGTATTTGGGTTTAGACAAAAAAAAAGAGCCAAGCCCTTAGGCTTGGCCCAGAAGATAAGAATTTCTATTAACAAGAGTGCGCTTACGCTGCGCGTTTCACAGGAAACCGCAAAATCGGTTTCGCTTTTGCAGCCTCCTGGGTCTCCACCTTAAACGGAGACGTCATCTCAATTACATCCTTCGTCCTGCTGTTGAAATACTGATCCAGTGGAAACAGAGCATGCGGCTCGAGTTCGCGAAAGGTTCGGCCCAGTTTCTGTTGGATTCTGTACACTTCGTGGAAGAAGGTCCCGCGATCAATGTTTAGCTTTCGGCAACACAGGTTCCAGTCCGCGCCGAGAAGAAAATGATATTTGAATACCTTATACTCGTATTCCTCTAGCGTACGCCGCGCTACGAGGACGAAGTCGGCCATATATTCCTCGTTTTTTAATCCCCACACAGACTTTCGGTGGCGTCCAGGGTTCGATTCCAGCGAAACACGGCTGATGTACTTCTCTTTGGACGCACACTGACGGAACCGGGCATAGCAAGCGCGGAAAATCGCCCGGAAGACGCAATTACAGGGGGTTGACGCCCCGGACCGTCCCGGCCTCAAGCCGAGACCGTAGCAAAACGTGCATGACTGCTGAGCAAGAACAAGGGTTTCTGAGCGGGTCCATTCCATTCTGATTTTTTCCTTCACCGGCTCGAAACTCTCTTCGGTTTCGAGCTCATTTGGTAAAACAAACATACGCCTAATTTGATTTCCGTCAATAAAATAATTAATTATTCTCAAAACAACTAACTCGGATTTACCCTATAGACAGGCCGCAAGTTGCGTAGCCTCATAGATTTTACTTTAGGGAAAGTTCTTAATTTAAAGATGGCGGAATCTTTTATTACCTGCGAAACTTACGGGTGTCTATTTCAAAATGGAATCGCTTTCGAAAGACCATAGAGTTTTTTTTGCAGTTTTGCAGGCAAGACTCATTCATTTCCTGAATCTTCGCATACAAAATGGTGACTTTACCGAGAGAGGGCTCGCTAGGATCCTCGGCATTTCCCAACCACAAGTCCATAACGTCCTGAAAGGCGCCCGGAAACTTACTCCTGAGCTGGCGGACCATCTTATGTGCCGTTTTGATATGAGCGTACTGGATCTGCTGAATTCTGACGAGCTCGTCGATCAAGCTTCATTGCGTCGTGCCAGATGTCCCACCAGCCTCGTTCGGCCTAATGCAAATCCGGGTGCCCACGTTCCGCCACTTCGGCTGGAGCACCTCCGCAAACTTTAGAAGAAGAACAGGGCGGCAGGAAAAATCCTGCCGAAGCTTTTAGCCGCTCGGATCCAGTTCCGCTGGTCCTTTGTTTCAAGCCGGAGCACGGGTCCCTTATCGGAATCCGCTCCGAAACAAAAGCCCTCCGCAGTCGCACTAGAATGCCCTGTCTTGGGGTCACAAGGCCGAAGCTGCACAGCTACTAGCGGCCGATCCAACTCTTTTAAATCAGAGTAGTTACACAAGTCTTTTCCAATAAGTCTTCGGTATGTTTTCCCGGTTTCCGCTGGTGGCGGCAGCGGTGCCTTTTCACTGGCGACAGGCTAAGCGGGCAACTCAGCCCTCAGCCCCGGAGAAAAAAATGAACGCCGTCGCCACCCAATCAGCCCCCGCCAAGCTCGCCATAGATCAACCCAAATCGCACCGCGACCAGTTAATTCTTGAACACATGCCGCTCGTCACAGCGATTGCCGCACACGTCCAAAGATCCCTGCCCGTCCATACGGAACTCGATGATCTGGTGCACGCTGGAATGATGGGCCTTTTTGACGCGGCAACAAAGTACCGGGATGACAAGGAAGTCGCCTTCCCAATCTATGCGAAACACCGCATTAAGGGAGCGATCCTCGATAGCTTGCGTCAGCTTGATTGGGCTTCTCGCGACCTTCGGAAACGCCATAAGCAAATGGAGACGGTAACTCGCGATCTGACCGCGAAATTGGGACGTACGCCGAATCAGAGTGAATTGGCCGCCGCCATGGGGCTTAGCTCACGCCGTTGGCAAAGCTTGATGGTGGACTTCCGCAACTTGGGATTGGCGGCAACACAGGCGCGTGCAACTGATCGGGACGAGCAGCCTGTAAACGACACGCCTTGCCCCCCGGCCCATGCTCCCGACCAAGTTTTCGCCCGCTCTGAGATGCGTGAAAAGCTCAGTTCTGCAATGAAAACCCTACCCGAACGCTACCGACAGGTCGTCAGTCTCTATTACGACCGCGATCTTTCGATGAAGGAAATCGGTGGGATTCTCGGGGTGAACGAGAGCCGCGTCTCACAGATCCACAAGTGCGCTCTTCAGAAGATGCAGATTGCATTGAGCAGCACTGGAATCCAATCCGCGGCCGCGTTTTAGTGCGCCCCTTTTTCGACTGCTCAGCTCTCACCGAATTCTGAATTGATAAGGCAGAATGCGCATCATACCGCCTTCGAGCAACGCTCGGCTCGGCACTTCCGGCAGCATCTTGCGTATTTTCCGCTCAGCCATGGAATCGGCAAAGGCGTCCGTCGATGAGCTAGTAAGAACCTCTAACAGCGTGCGGCGGGGCGGATACATGACCAAGTTTGTGAAACCAGTTGCGGAGAGGTTCGCCCGTTTGCGCACCAGAGCTATCGCCTGGTCTAATCCGCCTAGTTGGTCAACTAACCCATTCTGGAGCGCTTGCGCACCCATCCAGACCCGGCCCTGTGCAATGGGATCGATCTGGTCGTAGCTTTTCTTCCGCGCCGCTGCGACATTGCTTACGAACGAGACGTAAGTCGCTTCAATTGATTCGTGAAGCTTTTGACGGCCCGCATCGGATAACGGCTGCGACTCCGAATCGATATCGGCCAATTTGCCTCGTGTCAGGAGGTCTTCTTGAATTCCCAACTTGTTGTATAGACCCTGCACGTTCGGTTTCAAGTAAAGTACACCAATCGATCCGGTGATTGTATCCGGATAGGAAATAATCGGATCTCCCGTGATCGAGATGAAATAGGCGCCAGAGGCCGCCAGATCGGACATCGAAACGACCACCGGCTTGACTCGGCTCAGCAGTTTCAGCTCGTGCAGAATGTCGTCAGAGGCCGACGCATCCCCGCCGGGCGAATCGACCCGCAGCACCACCCCCTTAATGCTTCGATCATTTCTGACCTGGCGAATGGTCTTCGCGAACGCTCCCGAGGCAATCACGTCATTGTTGCCGAATGTGTTATCAGGCTCACCTCGTTGAATCTCACCCGCACCGACGAGCAGAGCAATGCGGTCACCACGACCCGGTACGGCGCGAAAATAGCTCTTGATACTCGTCTTGTTTAACTCGCCGACCCCAACCTTCTTCTCCAGGTCTCCATACACTTGATCTTCGTAACCGAGCTCGTCGACGAGACCACTTGCCTTAGCCTTACTCGCGATAAACGGCCCTTGATCTACAAGCGCCTTCACGTCATTGGCACTTTTGTGGCGTCCCTGACCGACCGTGGCGCAGAAATCTCCATACAGTTGGTCCAAGACCTGATTCAAGACTTCCCGGGTCTCTGGGGACATGCCAGTCTTCGTGAAAATATCTCCGGCATCCTTGTAGCGGCCGATATGGTCGACCTGCATATCGATCCCCAGCTTGTCTAGGGTGTTCTTGAAATACATTGCCTCAACCAAAAGGCCCTTCACGTTCAGCATGTCTTCGGGAGACAAATAGATTTTGTCAGCCACCGAAGCCAGGTAGTATTCCCGCGAGCCGGGTGCCCGCAACAATGCGTACAGTGGTTTCCCTGATTTCTTAAACGCGGCCAGTTCCTGATGGAATTCCTCCAGCTTGGCCCAGCCGATAGCAAGATTACGCGGCTGCAGGACCACGGCCTTTATACGGTTGTCGGTGGCGGCCGCATGGAGCGATGCCCATATGTCTCGCACTGTCGGCATCGTCTGAGCTTGGATGAATGGAATCGGTATATCGACCGGCGGCACCTCTGGAATGTCCCCGTCGAGCGAAAGCACCAGCACTGAGTTGGCCGCAATCGTCGGATGTCTGCTGGCTGCAAGACGCCCAATGATGAGCGCGAGGATAAAAAATCCGAAGATTACGACGACGACCCCGACCAGCACGCCCAGCAGGAATTTGCGCATATCGTTGAACAAACTTCTCCCAATGGAAGAGTAGCAATTCCCGGCGTGGTTTCGCTATTGAGCGACTGGCGCGGCGATCACGCCAGTTTGGATGGCATATTCCACTAGACTCGTGCGGTTGTGGATATCGAGCTTACGCATGAGATTCAACTTGTGGGCCTCAATGGTTTTGACACTGAGCGAAAGCTCCGATGCCACCTCGCGGACTGTTCGCCCTTCAGCCAGCAGCTTCATCACTTCCTGTTCGCGCAGGGTGAGAGCGGAGCCGCGTGTATAGCCCTGGTTCGATTGCGCGAGAGCTTGCAAATCAGGCACAAGCCGCGATAAACCCGTCGAGTTCGGGTCATCCAAGCTGCTCGCAACCTCCCGCACCGCCGTTATAAGGTGAGCTGGTGTGCTGTTCTTTAGCATGTATCCGCGCGCTCCTGCCGCTACTGCCATCTCTAAGTGCTCAGGTTCGTCCTCGCGCGTCAGAAATAAAATTGCCGTTCTCGCATGGGCCTGGCGCAACGCATGCGCCGCCTGCTGCCCCTCAGCCTCGATCAACGCGAGATCCATCACGAGCACGTCGGGCCGCATGCTCTTAACCTTAGCTACTGCTTCGAGGGCACCACTAGCTTCCTCGACCACCTGAAACCCGCCTTCGGTCGACAACAAAGTACGCAAGCCGCCGCGAAACAGCCCGTTACCATCGGCGATCATGATTTGAATGGTGCGTTTCGGTCGTTCCAACTGGCTCGTTCCTGTCCCTTAGTCTTATCGGCATGGGCAGTAGCGAACCTTAGGAACTCCGGGGCTTAATTAAGGATTCTCTTTGTTGGGGGATGCTGGCGTAAGCTGATTGCGATGTACACAGGCATGCAACGCTCGATCCGTGGTCTCCTTTTTGCTTTGTTGGCTTCCACGTCATGCCCGGCCGCCAATCCCGCGGCCCAACTTGATCACATCATGCAAGCTCGATCGGCAGCCGGTGACTTTAATGGAACAGTGTTGGTGGCTCAGAAAGGCCGGGTCATCTATGAGCGAGCTTTCGGCTTCGCAAATCTGGAATGGAAAGTGTCAAATGACACACAAACGAAGTTTGAAATTGGTTCCATGACCAAGCAGTTCACGGCGTTCCTCATATCGCAGCTCGTAAATGAGCGCCGGCTAATCCTGGATGGGCACATTTCAGATTACTTGCCGTATTACCGGAAAGACACAGGCCGTCGTATTACGATCCACGAGCTTCTGTCACACACTCTGGGATTCCCAATTTTCTGGCACTCCCAGGTTTCTTAAACGGTCCGGAAAGCCGGACCCATTATCGGACTGAAGAATTTGCTCGGAAATTCTGCAGTGGTGATCTACACTTCAAACCGGGCAGCAACTTCGAGTACAGTAATTCGAATTACTTCCTCCTCGGCGCAATACTCGAGCAGGTGGCCGGCGAGCGATACGAGCAGTTGTTAAGTGAGCGAATCTTCTCGCCTCTGGATATGAGGGACTCCGGCTACACGCACACTGAGGAGATACTTCCTCATCGCGCAGGCGGATACGAGCGCACTTCCACCGGCTTACGGAACGAGTACTGTCAGCGACGCCCTGAGACTCGCCCCTGCCCTCGGGCGTTGTTCTTTTTATTTGACGAGTGATGCCGGGACATGCGCGTCCAGCATCTTCTGGAATTCCGGCTTCCCGATTGCCCCAACCTTTTGATCGACTACCTTCCCGCCCTTAAACAGCAGAAGCGTCGGTATGCCCCGGATGCCGTATCTGGCGGCCGTCTGTTGGTTGGAATCGACGTCCAACTTGCCAACCTTCACCTTCCCGGCGTAGTCTGTCGCTACTTGATCGACGGTCGGTCCCATCATGCGGCACGGACCGCACCATTCTGCCCAGAAATCCACAAGAACGGGTACGTCCGAGTTCAGGACATCCTTGTCGAAACCAGCGTCTGTAAAGGTTAGTGTGTTGTTGCCTGCCATATCCCCTCGCTCTTTATGGATGACGTTCCTGCCCAAATTGATTCACTCGTATTCAAGCGGTCACGAGCCTACCGATCCCCGATTTCCTATCAATTCTGAGACTTACGCGGTGAGCCGCCGATAAAGCCGGACGTATTCAGCCGCCGCGACTTTCCACGAGAAATCCCGTTTCATTGCCGTATCCACCATCTCGGCCCAGCGCTTGGTTCCGTACACCTGGACCGCCGCTCGGATCGAATCGAGCAGCTCTTGCGGATTATCGTTGCGGAACTTGAATCCGGTATGGGCGTCCACCGTATCATCCAATCCACCGGTTGCGTGCACGACCGGCAGCGTACCGTAACGCATGCTGTAGATCTGGTTCAATCCGCACGGCTCATAACGGCTGGGCATCAGAAACATGTCCGAACCAGCTTCGATCCGGTGCGCCAGCCCATCGTCGTAGCCGATTTTCACCGCGACACGGTCCGGATAGGCAGACGAGAACCAGCGAAAGAAATCTTCAATTGGCCTCTCGCCGGAACCCAGCACGACCAGCGAAACATCCTCTGCCGCGAGTTGATCCGGTATCTGCGTCAGAAGGTCGAAACCCTTCTGACGCGCAAATCGCGACACTACGCCGATCAGCGGCTTCTCCAGCCGATCTTCTGTTAGACCTGCCTCGGACAGCAGCGCCCGTTTGCACTCCCGTTTACCCGCCTTGTCCGTTCTGTCGAATTTTTGAGCGATATTCGGGTCGGCCGCCGGGTCCCACGAGCTGTAGTCAGCTCCGTTCAGTATCCCGGTCAGGACATTGCTCCTCGCGCGCAGCAGCCCATCCAGCCCGAATCCGAACGCCGGAGTCTGTATCTCCTGGGCATAACGCGGGCTCACCGTCGTGAGAGCATCGCTGAAGACCAGGCCCCCTTTCAAGAAGCTGATCTGCCCGTGAAACTCGAGCGCCTCAGGCCGGAATAGTCGGAGCGGCAGTCCGAGGTCGGCCAGCGCTGCAGCAGAAAACAATCCCTGATACCCAAGATTGTGAATGGTGAAGACGGTCTTCACTCCGAGATACGCCGGATGGTTGCGGAACGTGTCGCGCAGCAGCACGGGCAGCAAACCGGCCTGCCAATCATGGCCATGAATAATTTCGGGCGTAAAGAGATACCTCGCGACTCCGAGCGCCGCTTGGCAAAGCGCCGCGAACCGTAAATGGTTGTCCGGGTACTCGCGCCCGCTTTCGTCATAGAACTCCGCCCGGTCGTACAACTCCGGTATATCTACAAAGAAATACGAAACTCCGTTCTCAACCTGCTCGAAAATTCGGGCCGAATAACCGTGACTTCCGAGCCCGAACTGCATACGCTCATACACCGCCCGAGCATCCGGAATCACTACGCGTCGATAGCGCGGCAGAACAACTGCGACTTCTTCCCCAGCCGCAACCAGCGCCTTAGGCAGCGCGCCGAGAACATCCGCCAGCCCGCCCGTCTTGGCAAACGGAGCCGCCTCCGAAGCGACCATCAGAATTCGCGCCACGCACCGATTGTACTCAGCGCGATCAGGACCCTACAACGCGAAAGGACCTTGCGTCTTTACTATGGCAACGATAACGACAACCGCTACAACCACTGCTCCTACAACGATGCCGATAATGATCCACTTCTTGTGTGAATGCCCAGTCTTGGCATGCGAAATCGAGAGTACCTGGTCGTATGCAATCGTTTGCGTGCCACCGCGCTTCTCGGGTTGCAGTGTGAAATCCGACTCGCCACGGCTAACAATGTGTCCGCGCAGTCTGTTGCCGCGTTGCATCCGAACCTCGACCAGCGAAGTTGAAGGTAGCCCGGCAATCTCCTGCTTAACTGAGGTATTCGCCGGCGACAGCTGAGCCGGAACCTGGTCCGCTACCAAGAGCGCGATCAGAATCACACAAACGAATAGCCGCATCTTTCCGGTCCTTGACCCTTGGTGATTGTCGTTCGCTTAAGAAGACAGCACGAACCGGAAGCGACCATCAGAATTCGCGCCTACGCACTGGATTCTACTCAGCGCGATCTCTCTAGTGTCCGAATGAATCTCGGTCGCCTTGGAACGCAACGAACGCCTTAGTTACGCTCGTGGTGCTCGAGCTCGACTCGGTGTAAGCACCGCAAACATCTCCGCGGTCATTGATGCCAACGAGAGCCGTCATTTGCGGGCCTGGGTAATCCACGATGCTGAAGACCCCGCCGGGAGTTGCCGTAAATCCCTCCGCGAAGTAATTCGTGTTACGAAAAACCTGCCCTTGGATAACGCCGCTGTTATTGAGACCGTCAGGATAGGTGTCTACCGCCCCCGGAAAATTGATGGTCGTATACGTTCCGTACTCCTTGAGGAAGCCGTGATACGCGCCGTTCGCATCCGCAAAGTAGCCTGCGATTTGTCCCTTATCATTGAGACCGCTGGGCGATGTGGTGTACTGCGCCGCTCCGGGCACAGTAAAGAAGGAGTACGACGAAGTGTTTGGGTGCCAGATCCAGGCGACACTGGTCGTGCTAGTGTAGGCGTTTCCGACCGCGGTACCCTCGTCATTGATTCCGTAGCCCTGATTATTTGGATAATCAGGAATATCGGGAAGCGCCGTCCACGCGCCGCTTCGGACGGAATATGTGACAGTATGATTCGTTGTTCCGTCCCCGTAGTAGCCGATCGCCACGCCCCGGTTGTTCACGCCGTACAGGTACGTATTCACGGCGCCTGGGTAGTTCACCGTTTCAAACCTGCCATCGCGCCACACAAAGCCGTGCCAGAGGGAGCTCGAGTCCTTGTAGTAGCCGGTGACTAGCCCGTCATTGGCGATTCCATCTGCGACGGCATAGGGCGAGCCCTTGATCTCTATAGTGATGAACCGATAGCGATGATGGTGAGCGCTGTCCGGATTGTCGGCCGTGGTTTCGGCCGATGCGGCATTTGCCGAAGGTGCCGCGGTCGAGATGTTGGGCGGACGGGGCCCGGGTCCGCCGAGTTGAGTTGCGGTTTGGCCCCAGCACGGCGTGGCCACGCACAACGCCAACACGGCGACTGGACCGCAATACGCGTGAGCGAGTTTGCCGGCAGGTACGAATCGTGCCAGCGCTCGAGTGATTTTCGTTAGTTGCATGTTACTCTCCTTTTTTGCCGATCTACTCCCGGTACATCCATCCGGTATTCGTCGCGACGCCCCTGTAGCTCTCCCGATGCCTCTACCCCGAGCCCAGCCGTCTTTTGTTCCGGCTGCGCCGGAATAGCGAGCGGTCTTGCGTCGCGGGTTTCTACGCGGCCTAGGGTTTCCGTACGAAGCCGTGCAGATTATTGTCGATATCGAAGTACAATCCCACGATGTCGCGTTGTGGGTTAATGGCGTAGGGCACGGTAAAGCTGGAGCCAGGTACATCAATCGTGGTAACCGTGCCGTGGCTCAGCAGAAAGGCGGGCACTTCAAAGCTAGTCCCCAAGATATCGCCTTGCGGGTCCATCCCAAGCGGGAACGTATTGATGGAGCCAGGTACATCAATCGTGCGAAAGATGCCTTTTCTGCTCAGCAGAAACCCATGCTCGTTATGGCTGCTGTCCCAGTATTCCCCCAAAATGTCGCCTTGCGGGTTGATCGCTGAAGCCTGGGTTGATCCCGGTGAGGCTCCTAGCGCTTCCGGCACTTCGATCGTGGTGTACGTCCCTTCCCTGAGCAGAAACCCGTGCGCGCCGCCGCTGTTGTCAAAATAGAACCAGACGATGTCGCCCTGCGGGTTGATCCCTTCCAGACCTGTTTGGAAGGCGCCAGGGAATTGAACCTCATAGAAGGTGCCGCCGGTTTTCGCGCCTGGGACGGCAGCCTGAGGCCGCGCCTCTCGAGCGGATGCAACCTTCGCCGCCGCATCGGCCGCAGTTAAGAGCATCGACTGCCCGTGCAACTGCGGCCCAGAAACCGGAGGTGCCACACCCGTCCGGGATTCCGGTCCGGTGATCTGAGCAACTGCAACCAGGACTCCGGGAACAAAAATTGGTGCGGCGATGAGCGCCAACCAAATTCGTTTATTCACATTTCTCCTCTTTCCTTTCATAAAAGTTATTGAAATGTTGTCGCGCCCGCGGGCCTTCGCTGCACGAGAGTCTCGTTTAAGTAGAGCAGTGAGAGCCAGGTATTCACCTAGCTAGCACTGACCCTTATCATTCCTGCGTAGTTGGAACTATAAGCGATTTCGGGCGCGCCGATCACCGCATATTTGTGCAGGTCTGCGGGGTCCGCGCTTGTTCCGGCGCACCTTCTTCGTCGCCGCACATCAGCCGGCGCCAACCAGCACCCAGTTAATCCTGTGTGGCGCAATGCATGCATGAAGACGGCCACCGAGGAGTATGATCGACGGCACACCCCACCGACCGTTTTGCACGTAGGTGGCGCCGATCTCGCTTGCCCGCACTTATCTCAACGGATTGACCTTCACGCGAGGGATCCGACTATTGCGATTACCTTCTGAACGTCGCCAATTACTTGCTGGACGTCGTTCCACATATCGGATATGCGCAGGTTGACTGAGGCCTCAGATTTCCAATTGTATCCGGCACTAAGATCATTCCAGACACCTTTTATCGCGCCGTTGTTTCCGCTGGCATCCCAGTTGAAATCACGAGAGCCTCCACTTGCTATGACCCCTTCGGTCCCAGATACGTTTCCTGACACCGCGAAGGTAAAGACGGAAGCCTTGGAACTCCTTACCGCAAAGAGGACGGCAACATTAAAGTTGACAGCACCAGAGTCGTGCAAGCTACCCGAAAAGTTATAAGAGCCGTCGGGGGTGATCGTTAGATTCGCCCACCCGCCAACAGGTACGCCGCCTCCGAAAACGATTGGGGACCAGTTGGCCACGATCGGTCCTCCCGTGCCCTGACCGTGGCCTGCCCCGACGTTTTGATCCACCAAGGTTCGATTGGCCATACTGCCTTGCTCGCGCCAGAGATTGCCATCCGTCCCAAGGACGTACACGAGCGAGTTGTCTAACGCCTGAAACTGCGCAACGTTCCCGTCAACCTGAGTGCGACTATTCATATTGCCTTGCTCGCGCCAAAGGTTGCCATCAGTCCCAAGGACGTACACGAGCGTGTTGTCCAGCGCCTGAAACTGCGCAACGTTCCCGTCAACCTGAGTGCGACTATTCATATTGCCTTGCTCGCGCCAAAGGTTGCCATCAGTCCCAAGGACGTACACGAGCGTGTTGTCCAGCGCCTGAAACTGCGCGACGTTCCCGTCAACCTGACTGCGAGTGTTCATATTTCCTTGCTCTCGCCAAAGGTTGCTATCCGTCCCAAGGACGTACACGAGTGAGTTGTCCAACGCCTGAAACTGCGCAACGTTCCCGTCAACCTGGCTGCGAGTATTCATATTTCCTTGCTCTCGCCAAAGGTTGCTATCCGTCCCAAGGACGTACACGAGCGAGTTGTCCAGCGCCTGAAACTGCGCAACGTTCCCGTCGACCTGGGTGCGATTGCTCATATTGCCTTGCTCTCGCCAAAGATTGCGATCACTCCCCTGGACGTACACCAGCGAGTTGTCGAGCGCTTGAAACTGTGCAACGTTCCCGTCGACCTGGGTGCGATTGGTCATACTGCCTTGCTCGCGCCAGAGGTTGCCATCACTCCCCAGGACATATACGAGCGCATTATCTATAGCTTGAAATGGCCTACGGCTCATCATAAAGTTTTGCCTCCCTACTTTCGTAAACATAGCCGATCAGTGCGTGCTCGTCACCGCACAAAGATGCGGGTTTCTCAGCCCAGCACGATCAGCGGACGATGTGGTTCCGCAGACCCTTCGCTACCGCCGCGGACTTCGAGTGGACTTGCAGCTTCTCGTAAATGCTGCGCATGTGGAACCGGATCGTATTGATGCTGACACCCACCTCTGCCGCCGCAGTTTTGTAATTATGACCTTCCACCAGCAGCTTCAGCAAGCGGGTCTCGTGTGGCGTCAGGCGATAATCGGCCCGTTGCGGCGGGCGGATGTCCCGGAACAGAGCAATCACCCTCCGCGCCACCTGCGGTGACATCGGTGCGCCCCCATTCACCACTTCTTTCAAACTCTCCAGCAGCCGCACCGGCGGTATCTTCTTCAACAAATATCCACACGCCCCCGCGCACATTGCATCGAAGATCCGGTTATCGTCATCGTAAACCGTCAGCATGACAACCGGCAGATTCGGATAGCGGGTCTTCAGCAAACCGATGCCGTCGATACCCGACATGCCCGGAAGACCGATGTCGACCAGCATCACATCAGGAATACTTCGCCCAACTTTCTCGAGTGCTTCCTCCACTGATCCGAAGCTCCCGTTACAGCAATAACCCTCGCTGCCGTCGATCAGCAATTTCAGGCCCTCACGAATCCTGAGCTGATCCTCCACAATCGCGACGTTAAGGACAGGGGTGTCGGGCATGCAGCCATCGGCCAATAAGGCTTGACTTCAGCGTACGCCGGAACAGCTGAATGCTGGCTACCCGCTTGTGTAGGAATTTTTTCCAGCGCGGCAGCAAACCCTCGGTCAGCGGAACCCGCATCCGAACCGTTGTGCCGAGGCCCGCCACCGACTCGACCGCCACACCGCCCCCCAACTGCGTCGCGCGCTGGTTCATACTCGTCACACCGTGCCCGTTATGGGGGTGCACCACGTCGAAACCCTTTCCGTTATCGCGCAATATCAGCGTCAGCCAGCCCCTTTCCAAGTGGAAATCGATCTCCACCTCCGTACACGCCGAATGCCGCACAATATTGTGCAGGGTTTCTTTAAAAATCAAGAAAATCTGGCGGCGCTTTTCGGGGTCGATCTCCGAACCCTGCTCTTCCACAGGCGACCGAAACTGAACGCGCACCCCGTTGCCGTTGAACAGATCGCCCGCAAACCTCCGCATGCGGTACGCCAGGTCACGCAGCCGGTCCTGCTCCGGGTCAATCGCCCACACGATGTCGCTCATGGAATCCACCGACTCACGCGAGAGATTTGCGATTTCTGACAGCGCCTCCAACTCCCCCTCCCCGCGCACGCCGCGCTTGGCTACTTCGCTCAGAATCGCGATCTGCGATAGGGTGCTGCCGATGTCATCGTGAAGGTCGGCGGCAATGCGTGTTCGCAGCCGTTCCATCTCTAGAAGGCGCGCCACGCGATATCTGTATAGCGCGCAAGTCGCCGCCGCTGCGAGCATCAGCGCCAGCATGCGCAACCACCAGTGCTCCCGCACCGGCGGTACGATTGTGAATTGTGCAGGCAGGCGAAAAGTTCCGAAGGCAACGCACGCTGCGGCTACCCCACCCCACACCAACCAACGTCTGGGCGCTGCGACTTGAAGAGCCTTAGTCGTAAGGAGCTGAAGAACTCTGCGCATATGTTTACTCCGTCCGTTTAGCTGCCCAACGAACGCTTTGTCGTATGCTGGGTGGGGCATAGCGACACCGGTTCCCTTAATTCTCCAGCGAGCGGCCTTCTCAGTTTGTTTAGCGTTCCGCCGCAGGTTCGATACCAATCGACGAGCGACACATTACAAGTACTTGGGAAGATTGCTCCGCCCGCCCTTAGCACTGCGGGTCCGCAGCAAGCCTATGTAGTACCGCTTACACACTAATTTCGTGCTCTACCTACTCATGCGCGAATCAGCGCCAAAACTGGACACAGCGGCTACGAATTGCGTCATTTCTGAGGGCGATTCGATTTAGCTTGTCAATCTGTACTACTCGCAGGGGTGATATAGTAGGTGCCACCCCAAAGGCAGTTGGTACAGGAACGAGGCAGGACAGCACCATGTCTGCCACCCACAACATCACGGCCCTCCTGACACGGTGGGCCGGCGGCGACCGGCAAGCGCTCGACGATCTCACACGATGCGTGTACGCCGAACTTCGGCAACTTGCCGCCGGTTATCTGCGCAGCGAACGTCCGGACCATACGCTAGAACCGACCGCGCTCGTGCATGAAGCGTATCTCAGGCTTTTGGATCAAAAAGAGATTCCCTGTTGTCAGAGCCGCTCGCACTTCTTCGCGATAGCAGCCCGGCTCATGCGCGAGATTCTGGTGGACCACGCGCGCCGGCGGCAAACTGGCAAGCGGGCCGGTTTCAAAGTCCCGCTCGAGGAAGCGATCAGCCTGCCAGGCGGGCGGAGCGCCAGCCTGCTTGCTCTCGACACCGGCTTGAAAGCACTGGAAGATCTCGATCCACGAAAATGCAAAGCGGTCGAGCTGCGTTATTTCGGCGGCTTGTCCATTGATGAGATCGCCGAGGCCATGGACCTGTCGGCTAAGACCATCCGCCGCGATCTGACTATGGCGGAAACCTGGCTTTACCGCGAAATGCAGGAAGGCAGACAGCCATGAATCCAGAACGGTGGGTGCGAATCGAAGAGTTGTTCAATCGCGCCGTGGAGTGTGAACCGGATCAGCGGAATCGAGTGCTCGAAAACGCCGGTGATACGGATCCGGACCTGCGCCGAGAAGTGGAGTCGCTGCTTTTTTGTCACGCGGCCGCCGACGCTCATCTCCGTGCTGCCGTGCGCGAGGAAGCCGGAGCGATCGGCTTGTCACTAACTGGCGAGAATGGCGGAACCGCATTCATCACCGGCGCCAGGTTGACAAGCGATGCGGCTCCCGGAGCCGTGATCGGTCCCTATCATCTGATCGAACTGATCGGCCAAGGCGGGATGGGAGAGGTCTGGCTGGCCGAGCAGAAGCAGCCCGTCCGCCGCCAGATAGCGATCAAACTGATCAAAGCTGGCATGGACACGCGCGAAGTTGTTGCGCGCTTCGAATCCGAGCGTCAGGCTCTCGCGCTTATGGACCACCCCGCGATTGCCAAAGTGTTCGAGGCCGGTTCGACGCCGTCAGGACATCCGTATTTCGTCATGGAGTATGTGTTCGGCATGCCGATCACCGAGTACTGCGACAAGCACAAGCTGAGTTTGCCGGAGCGGCTGCAAGTTTTCATTCAGGTTTGCGAGGGCGTGAGACATGCGCATCAAAAGTCAATCATCCATCGCGATCTGAAGCCCTCGAACATTCTGGTTACCAAGGTGAATGACACCGCGGTACCAAGGATTATCGATTTCGGAGTGGCCAAAGCGATCTCGCAGCCGCTGACGCAAAACACCTTCGTAACGCGTGTGGGAGCGCTTCTGGGCACGCCGGAATACATGAGCCCCGAGCAAGCGGATTCGACCGGTGAGGACATCGATACTCGCACAGACGTTTACTCGCTAGGCGTGATCCTTTTCGAACTGCTCGCCGGCACGGTGCCGTTCGATTTCCAGAAGCTGACGTTAGCTGAGATGCTGCGCAAGCTGCGCGCGGACGATCCATGCCCTCCGAGCACAAAAGTGCGCACGCTGGGGAAGCAGTCTGAGATCACCGCCCAGAACCGCCGAACTGAACCAAAAGCCTTAGTCCGGCAATTGCACGGCGATCTGGATTCGATTGTCATGAAGGCGCTGGATAAGGACCGCTCGCGCCGCTATTCGACTCCCTCCGAATTCGCGGCCGATATCGGGCGCTGTTTGCGCAACGAGCCCGTCACGGCCCGATCTCCGAGCGTTGCCTACCGCGCTCGCAAGTACGTTCGTCGTCACCGCATCGGCGTCGGGGTCGCTGCTGCCGCCCTTTTACTCTTAGCTTCCCTCGCCATTGCTCAAGCCTTCGAAATTCGCCGTATCACGCGTGAGCGTGATCGCGCCGACCGCATTACAAATTTCATGACCAGGATGTTCAAGGTCTCGAGCCCAAGCGAAGCCCGCGGCAACAAAGTCACGGCTCGCGAGATCCTCGATAAAGCTTCGAAGGACATCGACACTGGCCTGACAAACGATCCGGAGCTCCAAGCCGAAATGATGCACACGATGGCCACGGTATACACCGGTTTAGGACTGTACTCCCGCGCTGAGGCCTTACTTCGCCGTGCGATAGACATCAACCGTCGCGCTCTTGGTCCAAAACATCCCGTCCCGCTCCGATGGAGCATGGAGCTGAGTCAGAATCTGCTCTCTCAGGGCCGCTACCCCGAAGCTCAGAAAGTCCAGCGCACGACCCTTTATGACCAACGCCAGGTATTAGGCCCCGAGCATCCGGATACCTTGAGATCTCTGTATGGCCTGGGCAAAATTCTTGAGTTTGAAGGCAATTTCCTACAAGCTGAGAGACTCCAGCGCGGGGCGTTAGACCTGCAGCGCCGCGTTTTGGGCTCCGAGCATCCGGAGACGCTCGCTACGGAAGAAGCTTTGGCAAGCATCTTTCGGGCGGAAGGCCGATTCGCCGATTCCGAAAAAGCGTATCGCAGGATGGTTGAGTTTGACCGCCGGCGGGAAGGGGAGGACCACCCGTATACGCTGTTCGACCTGGCGATGCTGAGCGATGTTCTCCGCTGCGAACAACGATTCGTGGAATCAGAAAATCTTGGGCGGCAGACGCTTGAGGTTCAGCGCAGAATCCTCGGGCCGGATCATCAGAACACGCTCGACAGTATGGCAATCCTTGCCCAAACTCTTCAGGGTGAAGGTCGATACCAGGAGGCGGAGAAGCTGCAACGGGAGTCACTTGAAAGGCGGCGCCGGTCGCTTGGGCAGGGTCACCCAACCACGCTGCGCGCTGTAGCAATTCTTGGCTCTATTCTCAATGAAGAAGGCCGATACACCGAAGCGGAGAAGCTGGAGCGCGAAGCGCTTGACACCCAACGCATGATGTTTGGAGCGGAAAATTTTGATACCGCCACGAGTACCTATTACCTTGCAGGCACCATGGCGTTAACCGGAAAAAAGAATCTGGCACTTGTGCTGTTGAAACAGGCCGTCGCGCACGCCATGCCGGAGATTTATTCCTCAATAGAGATCGATCCCGACTTTAAGTCGCTCCACGGTGACCCACGTTTTGCCGCCCTTGTTAACCATGCCAACCAAGAACTGGCAGCACCGCAGAATACGGAGTAGCATTGTTGACTGTCTCTGTGCTGTCTTCATCGTGAACGGTTAGGCTACACTGGCGTTGAGATAAACTCGCCCAAGGTCGCCTTGCTAAGCCGTCCTACCCTTCTCCTCTTTTCTGTTCTTCTCTCGCTAGGCCGCATCGCAATCGCCGCGGATCAAGCCCCTCCCCCAAAAGATTCAGGCGAAAACGAGTTCGGCATTAGCATCACTCTGTTTTCGACCCTGGCCGCCATCAACAGCGCCGGCTACAACGCGGGGATCGATTCTCCCCTGAACGACCGCTTCAAGGTTCGTACGCAGGTTCGCGAAGAGCTCGCGAAACGCAATATCCCCTGTCTTCAGGAACTGAAGACCTTCTACACAGCCCATAAAAAGGCTTCCGATACCGCCGACCTCAGCCAGTACGTCTCATTTGCACTCGTCGCCGCCGGACCGCCGAATTTCACCTTGCCTCCCGCAGTGCCGCCAGATGTCGAGCCGCTCAAGCCCTTCAGCGAACTGCTGGCTCGCTTCTATAAGGAAGCCAACCTCGAGGATCTCTGGAACCGTTCACAGCGTGCCTATCTCGCGGCCATTTCGCAATACCAGGATGCCGTCATCGGCACGCTCTTTGAAGCGAATGGCTATCTGCGTAATCCTTCCGGCTATTTGGGACGGCGGTTCCAGGTCTACCTCGATCTGCTCGCCGCGCCTGATGAGGTCCAGGTTCGCAGTTATCGCGATGACTACTACGTCGTAATTACGCCTAGCACTACGCCGGCTGTCGACCAGATTCGAGACGCATATCTCGCCTATCTCCTCGATCCGTTGACATTCAAATACAGCATGGTCATAAAGGATAAGAAGCCACTCCAGAAATTCGCTCAAGACGCGCCCGCTCTCGATCTTGCATACAAGGATGACTTTTCTCTGCTCGTGACGAAATGCCTCATCAAGGCCATCGACAGTCGCCTCATGCACGGCAATCCGGAGCAGCGGCAGGCTTTTGTGAATGAGGCCATGCGGCAGGGATTCATTTTGACAGCCGCCTTTGCCGATCTGCTTCCCGCTTACGAAAAGCAGGACGAGGCTTTCCGCCTTTACTATCCCGATCTGGTCTCTGCCATTGACGTCGGCAAAGAGCAGAAGCGTTTGAAGCGTGTTCAGTTCGTGGAGAGCGTTCCTCCCCGTGTGATCGCCCCACCGGCCCGGATGCAACTCGACCCCGCCGAGGAATCGCTCCAAGCGGCCGAAGGCTTCTACGAACAGAAGGACTTCGAAAACGCGCGCAAGCTCTTCAAGAAAGTATTTGAACAAACTACAGACAAGTCCATGCAGGGCCGCGCTTATTATGGTCTCGCCCGCATTGCCGTTCAAGAGAATAAGAAGGATGAAGCGGTCGACCTTTTTCAGCGTACGTCCGACTTGAATCCTAACCCCGCAATCACTGCTTGGTCCCACGTCTATTTGGGCCGGCTGGCGATGGCAGCAGGCCGCCCGGAAGATGCTGATGGCCAATTCAAACTTGCGCTCGCAATCGAAGGCGCTTCAGCCAAAGCCCGGGAGGCTGCTCAAAAAGGATTGCAAGACATTTCAGGAGAACAACAGCAATGACACTTCGACGTGTATTTCACGCAATCACGGTATGCGCAATCGCAATTCCGCTCCTCGCTTATCCAGGGGCTCAACAAGCCGCTCAACAACAACAGGCGCAGCCGCAACAGGGTCCGCGGCCCAAATCGCAAAAGGAATCGGACGCGCTCAAAAAAGTTTTAACCGCACAGCAGGCCAAAGACTGGGATGGTGAGATCCAGGCCATCAATTACGTATTGGAAAATTTCGCCGATACGGAATACAAACCATTACTGCTGAACATGGCCATGAACGCGGCCCAGCAGAAAAACGATTACGCCCAGACGGTTATCTACGGTGAGCGCGCCATTCAAGCCGATCCAAATAATATCCTCAGCACTGTCATGCTCGCCGAAGTCATCGCCCAACATACGCGCGAGAATGATCTCGATAAAGAGCAGAGCCTCAAGAAGGCGGAAGACTATGCCAACAAAGGTCTGGACTTGTTAAAAAACTCAACTGCCCCGCCGCCCGGTGTGTCGGTTACCGCTGAGCAGTGGCCACAGTATAAAAAGGACCTGGCGTCGCAAGCGCACGACGCGCTCGGCCAAACTGCTGCCTTGCGAAAAAACTATCCCCAGGCAATTGATAATTACAAGACCGCACTCACTGAAGCTGCTCACCCGGATCCCGCCACAATGGACCGCCTCGCGAAGACATATATTGATGCGAAGCAATACGATGATGCGATCGCCACTGCCGACAAAGTTCTGGGGATGCCAGACGCTCAGCCCGTCGTGAGGCAATTCGCTCAGCAGCTCAAGGATCAGGCGACCAAACTGAAGACGGCCCCGCCGAAGTAGATCGCAAGCTTGTCGACGCAGCCTCGCATCGAAGCGCTCGAAGAAAACCTTGGATACCGCTTTGGCGATCAGAAACTGCTGGTGCGCGCTCTTACGCACCGCTCATGGCTATCGGATCGCGCAGGTCCCCTTCCTGAGATCGGCGATAACGAGCAGCTTGAATTTCTTGGCGACTCAATCTTGGGCTTCGTCGTAAGCGAGTCCCTTGTGGCTAGAAATCCGCTCCTTCGCGAGGGCCAGCTCTCACAATGGAAGGCACACCTGGTAAGTGCAACTCATTTGCATCACTGCGCGCTCGATCTCGGCTTGGGCGATCACTTGCTCCTAGGAAAAGGAGAAGAAAGTAATGGTGGGCGCGAGCGGAAAGCGCTTCTGGCTAACGCCTTGGAAGCCGTGATTGCAGCCGTACACTTGGACGGCGGCATCGGAGCAGCCCGCACCTTTATTGAGCGGCACGTGCTTAGAGGTTCGGAGCATCCGGACGCCGTGAAACAGATCGGGCTATTCAATTCCAAGAGCATCCTTCAGGAACAGGCGCAAGCACTTGGCTTCTCCACACCTCAATATGAGCTCGTCGGCACGAGTGGACCGGAGCACGCCAAGGTCTTTACTATCGAAGTCAGAATTGATGAGCGGCTGATCAGCCGAGCAAGTGGTTCGTCGAAAAAGGGAGCGAGTCAGCAAGCTGCCCGGCTATTGCTCGAGCAGATGAACGCTATGCAAAATCCTACTTTGGACGGCCGCCCCGCGGCTGATTCAGAATCCCGAGAATCTCTTTCAACTCGCGCCGCAACTCCTGATAGAGGGCCGATGTCGCGGTGAATAGCTCGGCTTGCCCGCGCGCTGGAGCCGGCTTGGTTGCCCCTCGTTTGGGTTTGGATTCGAGAACCTTGCGCGCGCCCTCAATCGTGAAGCGCTTCTCGTAGAGCAGCCGCTTGATTTCAAGCACCAGTTCCACGTCCTTGCGCCGGTACAAGCGATGCCCCGTGCCGGATTTCTTCGGCCCCAAGGCGCCAAATTCGGACTCCCAAAATCGCAACACGTACGGCTTGATCCCCGCGAGCTTGGCAACCTCGCCGATGCGGAAATACAACTTATTCGGAATTTCCGGATCTGGACTGCGTTTTGCGGCCAAATCTTCCATCAATGACCGATATTAATTGTAGCGGAGTAAACGCCTACCGTAGTAAATTTTCGTAGTGTTCGCCCAATGCACCTGACCATCGGCATTCATCCTGTCCGGGAGGCCTTGCGCGCCGGGAGGCCTCTCGATAAGGTCCTGATCGCCAAAGGAGCGGCCAGCCCGCGCATCCAGGAGATCATCGAGCTCTGCCGTACCCGCTCAATTCCCGTGCGCTTCGAGCCTCGCGAGCTATTGGATCGCGCGAGCAAAGGCGTCTCTCACCAGGGCGCGATCGCGTTCGGCGCGGTTCACGCGTATGTCGAACTAGACGAAGTTCTCGACGCGGCAAGATTGATCGTAATCCTCGACGGTGTTGAAGATCCACAGAATCTAGGAGCCATCCTGCGCACGGCCCACGCCGCTGGAGCAAACGCCGTAGTTGTGCCTGAGCGCCGGGCCGCTCCTCTTACCGAAACCGTCGCCCGTGCCGCGGCGGGAGCACTCGAATACCTGCCCGTGGCTCGCATTACTAACGTGAGTCAGACGCTAGAACGTCTGAAACAGAAGGGGTTCTGGATCTACGGCCTGGACGAGCGCGGCACGGAGCTCTACGATCAAGTTGCATACAACACGCCGACGGCAATCGTGCTGGGTGGCGAGGGAAAAGGCCTGCATCAAGGCGTGCAAAAGCACTGCGATGTACTCGTCCGCATCCCCATGGCCGGGCTAGTGTCTTCGCTGAACGTATCCGTAGCGGCAGGCGTCGTACTCTTCGAGTGGCGCAAACGGTCTTCAACCGAAGCGGGCGTGTAAAGGAAGCCCTCTGTCGATTCGCTGGTCGCCTTGACGAGATTAGGTTCGCTGAGTAATGCCGGATCTTCGGAGCCGGTTATCGTTCGCGAAGCTCCGGAAGCACCTTGATCTCCTTCGTGATGGGACTGCAGGGTCTTCTAGCGGGTCGGATGGACCAAAACGACGTTCTTCTGCGTTTAGCGTGCGATTCCAACCGGGCCGACTTCCCGGCTAACGCGTGATAAAGAACGCTCGATTAACTTGCACCCGCAATAGGTCAGGAATCTGTAAGCAGCACCGCTGAAGCAACCACGTGTCGAGATTCGGTGATATAATTTCCCGGGCGAATGACAACGGGCGAGAAGGTTGCGATTGCAATAAGCGTGTGCTCTTTGGTCGTGAGCGTTGGCTCAGTCTGGGAGGCGGACCGCCAGCGCCAATCGAGTGAGCGCAGTGAAGCTGCTGCGAGCCAAGCCGCCAAGGACAATCGCCATTTGACGGAGCTAATAAGTCGCCCGTGGGTGACATTGTCAGGCGTAGCGCTGCGAGGCGGTTCGAACGCAAGTACGGGGGTCGAATTTCGGTTTAAGAACGGCGGGCCCATTGCCGCTCTCGACCTCAAGGTGATCCCTGGTATCACTTGGGACGACCATGAGAACGTGACTGATGACCTAATACAAGCCGAAAACAATAGCTCGATGGCTGTGGGCACCGTGCCCGCGGGAGAGTTTCGTTCGGTGATTATGCCAGCCGATTTGGCACCAGGCCTTCGCACTGCGATTCGAAGCGTTCACACAGTTCGTTTTGGTATTCGGTGGCGATATGCAGATGCCGATGGCAAGAAGCACACCTGCCAGCAGTTCGGGCATTGGGACAAGCACTCTCAAATGTTTGCGATGGACAACGGCCATATCGAGTAAGCCGTGACTCTTTCGTGCATTATCGACGGAGCAGTTCCGGAAAATCAGGGCGCTAAACGGATCAGAACGCCGTGCATCGAATCCGCACTGCAGCGATTGGCGACCTTCGGGCATTTGCCGATTCGAAGCCAAGCGGTCGAGACGGCGTGCGTGCCTAGTAAGAGGCCTGGCGCTTGCTTGCGAGTCTTCCTCCCCCAGCAATCTATTTCGGATGTGGTTGCGAGTGAGCTGGTGGCTTCTCACTTCGTCAAACTCATCACCAACGTTTCCATCACCACCCGATCGTCTTTGTACCCCTCGCGAAATTTCTTGTCCGTTTCGTAGATCATCACAACTGCCTGGGCCAGCCGCTCATCGGTGAAAGCGTTCGCTGTCCCTATTACCTGCTCCGCGCGCTCGCGCCACATGCGCACGCCAAGCTTCGCAAAAAAGCTTTGAGCCTGGGCGGCTGAGGTGATACGCCCTCCCTTTGCCGCAAGCGCCAGCCGGAACTGACTGCTCAAGAACGTCAATGCCAGCGGCAGGTACTCGCCTTCCCGAATTAAGATGTCCAGCGAGTTTAAGGCTCCCGCCCGGTCGCGTTTGCCAAGCGCATTCACCAAAGCAAAAATCGTGCTCTGCGCCGAATTGGGAACAAGCGCGCGCAGGTCGTCCATTTCGACGTCGCGATCTCGCCCAACAAAGAGCGCGAGCTTTTCTATTTCAGAAGCTAGCCGGTTGGCATCGCCCGCGACCGCATCGAGTAGCGCAGCAAGCTCTGCCCCTCCCATCCTCACTCCAAGCTGCTTTGCGAGTTGCTGCGCAAGGAAACGGCTCGACTCGGGCGCGAACTGATGAAATTCGACCACTGCAGGCACAGAGGAATAATACTTCTGGACGCGCTCAAGCTTCACGCGATCCTCCCCCGCGAAATCATACCGGCTGCATTCGAATACGAGCACCGTACCCGGCGTGGGCACTTTCAGGTACTCCGCAAGCTCCGCCGTCCCAGACACCCCGGCTTCACCCGCCTCTTCGTCACTCGGAAGCCTGCGCGGCAGAGCGACTTCCGCGCTACACACCCAAATCACTCGCTCGTTCGAGAAGAGCGAGAGCGATCGGGCATCATCCAGCACCTCCGCCAGGGTTGTATTTTCGAGATCAATTTGGGTCAGCCCATCACGCCGCGCATCGCCCGGAAGTACACGATCCAGCAATGCCTGTTTGCAAGTGCGCCGCTGATATCCTTCCTGACCTATGAACAAATAGGCGGGCGCAGGCGTCTGCTTCGCGATGCGAGCGACAAATTGGTCGGGGTTCATCTCTGAGCCGTTCTAAAAATTCTCCAGAACGCCGCTGACAATTGTGTGGGCCAAATCCCTGCCTAAGCGGTCGAATGCGGGAGCGCGCTCGTCAAAGAACTGATGTGGGTCGACCGCAATATCGTAATTCTGCGCCAGCACCAGTGCAGGTTGTGAATAGAGCACGTGGCCTGTCTTGCGCTCCAGCAGAGTGACCGATAGACTCACAATTACCCGCACGCTGGTTGCTTTGCCGGAAGTGGGATCAACCGCCGCGGGCAGCGCTACCACGCTTCCAATAGTGCCGTTTAACACTGCATCTGCTGCGGCGGGGTTGTCTTCTATTCGAAAGCGCGTACGCGTGATAAACTCCCGCGCAATGTACTTTGGAAGCATGTCGGCAAGCGTGTAACGCTTGCTGAAATTTGCGAATGTTGGTACCGCTATAGTCTGTATACTCTTCGGCACCAGATCGGCTTTTCCGCCGACGTGATAACCGCATGAGGAAAATGAGGCGCACGCCGCTGCCACAAACCACGCGAGAGCGCGCCGGGTCACTGCCGCTCAGTCCCGAGCTCAGCAATGAGATCCGCCGCCGCGTCCGCAGTCAGCCGCAGATTGTCTCCCACGACCCACAACCACGCGGCCCGGTGATTATTCCGGTCCACGCGAATATCTCCCGCAATCAACCCGCTCTGGCCGGCTGCTCCAACGTTATCTGGCGCTTCCTCATTCTCTCCGCGAACGTCGATCTGCGCCGAGCCTAATGTCTCGCCCAGCGCTCCTGCTTCAACATCCCCGTCGAACTCCACCCATAGCGAAATACTGTATCCATGAAATACTGGCGCTTGAATCAGCCGCAAAGCGGGCATCGGAACAGCCGCATCGTTATGGCGGCTTAACAATGTAGCCAAATGCTTTTCTATGGTCTGTTCGACGCCCCCCAGTTTCGCTGTCGCCTGCTCCCCATATTGCGACAGCAAATTGAAGCTCACCTGAGCATCGAATACCTGCTTGTCGAGCGGCTTGAAACTGAACAAACTGCTCGTTTGCTGATGTAGCTCAGAAACGCCGCGCTTGCCACGCTCGCTTGCAGGTTCAAAAACGTGCGCCACCACCCGCCGGATCGGCTTGTGCTTCGCGAGGCGCGTCAGTACAAGCACCAGCGCACTGGCTGCCGGGTGCGCCAGGATTAGCAGCCACCCAGTCGCAGTCCCCAGTTCCTGCAAAAGCGGTGCCACGATGCGAGCTTCCGGCTCATGCTCCAAATCTCTCGTGCAGTCGATCAACACCGGCCGGCCGCCGGCAGTCTTTGCCAGCCGGTAAGCCTTCTGAGCGCCTTCAGGCGAGCCGGTAACGATCACCGCATTCTCACCAGCTAGCGATTTCGCTTCTAATGGGTCGCGGTATATCGCTTCGCCATCCTCTTCACCGAAATTTCCTTCACCCGTCGCCGCATAGGCCGTAATCACCGCGCCCGTTCCGCGGCTTTCTAGCACTTCCCGCACTTCACGCCCAAGTAGCGTTTCTTCTCCTATCAGCGCGATCCGGGGCGTCCCAGCCTTCGAATGAGTTCTAGCCAACCTGATGCTCCTGTACTGGCGCCGGCGGACGCGATCTGATACGCCTCCGTACGAGTCCACCAATTCGAAGCACGATCCCGCTTAAGACGTAGGCGATCGCGAGGATCAGCAAGACCGGTTGAGACCACGCCCAAATAATTCCCACTGCTCCCACTACCAGAACAATCAACGGAGAACGCGGCTTCGACGAACTGATCTGCTTGAAGTTTGGATAACGCCACGTGCTTACCATCAGTAGCGCGACCACAGTCAGGCCGATCAGCCATGCCACTGAGAACGCAAAAGAACGCACCGGCGCCGCATCCATGTACACTGAGGCGGCAATAAATCCAGCTCCTGCCGGTATCGGCATTCCTACGAAATACTTACGACCCGGGCGCCCTGGATTCTTCGGCGCGGGATTTGTCTGCACGTTGAAGCGCGCCAGCCGCACCGCTCCGCACAGCGCGAAGAAGAAGGCAACCAGATAGCCAGCTCTCGTTATATGGCTGCCAAATCCCTCTATAGGCGAGATGACGAACAGCACGCCCCAAACAAAGGCAAGTACAGCGGGAGCGATCCCAAACGTGATCACATCGGCCAGCGAATCGAGTTCGCGACCGAAGTCGCTGGTCGTGTTCGTCGTCCGAGCGATCCACCCATCTAACCCATCGAAGAACACTGCAAAGCCAAGCGCTTTTGCAGCGATCGTGAAATGCTGATTGACATTGAAGTCGCCGCCCTCCGCCTCGAGCGCTCCCTGAAAGGCTTGCAAAATCGCGACAAAGCCCAGGAACATGTTGGCGCTCGTAAACAGCGTTGGCACTACATATGCGGCTCGCCGGGGTCTCTTCGCCGACGAATGCGCAGTCATAACCTGCTCGCCAGCACCGTCGTTCCGCCTGCCACTCTATTGCCCACGGCTACTGTGGGCGTCCACTCCGGCCCAAAGAAGACATCCACGCGCGATCCGAATTTGATATAGCCGATCCGTTCACCTTTCGCCACGGAATCTCCGGCCCGTTTGTAACACACGATGCGCCGCGCAATCAGCCCCGCGATCTGCCTGCAAATGACTCGACTTGCATTCCCCTCAACAACCAAAGTGTTCTGTTCATTGTCCGAAGAAGCTGCTTCGCGGCTCGCGACCCGAAACTTGCCCTGCTGATACGTAATGTCTGTGATATTTCCCTGTATAGGCGCCCGGTTCACGTGTACATCGAAAATATTCAGGAAAATGCTCACCCGCGTCTCCGCATCGCTGATTTTACGGATCGACACCACTTTCCCGTCCGCGGGCGATACCATCACATCGCCTGGAGGAGGGATGCGCTCCGGGTCGCGGAAAAAATACAGGCAAAATGAAGCCAAAATGTAGAGCGGCACCCCTGTCCAGGGATTCAGAAAATACGAAAGACCAAGCCCCACGACCGTGAGGCCGCACGCGTAATAAATGCCGTCGGGAACGATCCTCAAACCACTATGTTCTCACGCGAGAACGCACCGTCTGAACGATGACGGATACCACAGTTCCCGTTCAGAGGCTAAGAAATTCTAATCCCGCCCGTTTGGCTATTTTCCCTTGCCGGTCATCAAATGTCCAGAACGCGTCCGCCTTTAGTTCCAGAGCGGACGCCACGTGGAGGCTGTCCAGGGTTCTGTTGCCGAGATGCGCAACATGGCGATGGGCGAGTGCAACACAGGTTTCCAGAGCTGCTTCAGGAAGACTGATCTCGACCCACAAGTCCGCCCTTCGATCCTGCTCGAAATGTTTCTGCACCTGCTGAGCCTCTCGGACTGAGATCTTACCCTGAAAGACGTGCTGATAAAGAGCGTGCGCCCACTCTGCCCGATGCAGAGGTGTCAGCCAGAGACTGGGATGCTGCGCCATTTGACGCTGGGCTTCTATCGAATGCCGGTCAGGGAGATAGAGAGACACGAAGAAGCTTGTGTCCGCGTAGATGGTCAATAGCGCCCCCGTTCCTTCACAACCAAATCCGCGCCCGGCAGTATCCTTTCTCCGAAAATCTTCCTGGCGCGGGCAGCGAAATCAGGCCAAGTGACAGTCTCGTTCCGCGAATTTTCAGGAACGATACGGCCGAGAATACGATCTCTTTCCCGAAGCTCTACAGTTTTGCCGGCTCGTAGCCATGCTTTAAGTTGGCGAGTATCGCGCAGTTGGCGGATATTTACGGAAGGCATCTGAACTACAAAGTGCCACAGGTTGTGGCACATTGTCAATATTCGGAATCTGGTGTTCCGAAGGGACTGCCATCAATCAATAACGCCTTCAGACGCTCCTCCCAGCAATGCCGAAGTGAGCCGTAGCCGCAAGCAGATGGCGATCGTTGGTCCAGATTTCTCCCTCGCCGGCGTCAAGTGCACTCGCTACATGAATCGCATCACCGGCGCGCAATGGAACCTTTGACGGAAGCCTTTTAACCAAGCCAATGGCCCTTTTCAGCAACGAATCTGTGATCGTCACGAACTTCCAGAGATCACTCTCAGCATGCCGCCTGAAAATACCCATCAACTCCCGGCCTTGCGCCTCGGTTAGCGACCCCTCGCGCACATGACGTTGGAACGCGCACGTCACCTCAAGTAAGGCCCATGAGGAAGTGCAAACGTAGGGTGCCCGTCGTATCAAACTCCGCACGTCCGCCGCATCCGGCTCGTTCACGTAGAACTTGGCAACGTACGCCGAATCAAGATACATCACTCAACGATCTTCTTCGAGAAAGCGCCCACTGTCGGTGGGGACGGAGGGGAAGCGCCGCCAAAACTCTGTCATGTCCGGCAGCCGTGGTTTCGCGCGCCTCTTCGAAATGGGACGTAGCTCCGCGACCGGTTCTCCTCGCCGCTCGATCAAGATCACGGACCCCTCGGCGGCTTCGCGCACTATTTCAGATGTGCGGATGTGAAGATCACGGATCGAAGCCCTCTTCATGTGCTACATTGTAGCATCAGAGGACCTTTTCCCCGGCTATGCTCTAAGCCTAGCGATGGAAGTGATTGCCGTGCTGCCAGCCGCCGGCGTAATAGCGGTACCCATTCCCCTGGTGCACCCAGCGCGGTGAAACCCACCGATCCACAGGATGCGGGCGTCGCCTCCACGCACCGTGGCGCCAAACCCAGGTTCCGCTGTACCAGTCATAATAGCCCGGAGTCCAGACATAGTACGGACCGGGAGCTACTCCGTAAGGCTGCTCATAAATCGGCGCTGGAGGCCCGTATGAAACCCCAGCATAGTAGTGTCCGCCTGCGCAACCAGCCGATAGCATGAGCGCGACAACGGTACCCGCCAACCCGTACCTTCGAAAGTTTTTCATCACTCTCCCCGCTTTGTTAGACCGAGACTCGAGGCGCACGGTTACGACGACATGGCCAGCCGCCCTCGAGCTTCACTGAGCTGGCAGCACAACCCGCTGGTTTCTACTTCGATGCCCGCGCTTGCGTTGCCAGCTCTTTTGCGTGCGCGAGTTCTGGACGGTCCGAGTTCCCCGCCCCCGCGCAATTCTTCAGTAATTGCGCAGAGTACATCGAAGCCTTATCGCCATCGTGCACTAACTCAGCGGCATGCGCCGCGCCGTACAGGCCATTGAACCTGTTCGGGTCGGATTTCAAAGACTTCTCGTACTCGCTAAGGGCCTCTTGTGGTCGATTCATCTCCAGCAGCATGTCCGCCAGCATCTCGCGCGCGGGCAATTCCACCTCGCCCTTACCCACTTGATCTTGCCGCTCGGCAATCGGCCGCAAGAGTCCAAGCGCCTCGTCGTCCTTTCCTTGTGCGAACGCCAGCCACGCCCGCGCCTCGTCCCGATTCGTATTCATTCCCTTAGCCGCGTATGCGTAAGCGCTTTTCTTCACAGCCGCGACCATCGCCTCGAACTGCTGAACCGCAGCTTGTGCGCCAGCCGCATCATGTAAATGCCCCGCGCCTACCGCTCTTGCCCAATACGTGATTGCCTGATGGTCCGGCTCAGCTCCTCGCGGTGGCTGAAGCGCTTCCGCAGCCTTCCAGTTGCGCGTTTCAAGCGCATACGTCGCGGGAAAATGTGCATGCACATAGTTAAAATAGCCAGTGAATCCCTGGTCCAATTTCCCCGCCCGGACGGTCTCCGACTCAGCGATGATCGCCTTCGCCTTCTCGTCTTGTCCGGTCTGCAAATACGCGTATTCGAGGAAATCCATTGCATGAAGGCGATTCTGCGCACCGGACCCGCGCAGCTTTTCCGCTGCCGCTTTCGATGCGAGATTCGATTCAATATCTTCCTGCCACAATCCCAGCCGCGCAAAGATATGCGACGGCATATGCAGCGCGTGCGAAGATGCAGGAGCGATCGCCGCATACCGCCGTGCCGCCGGCAGACCTAACTGCGCCATTTTGGGGTTATCGCAAGCGTGAATCAGATAATGCGCAACGCCAGGATGGTCCGGTTGCTTCTTAAGCACTCCATTAAGAATTGAAACTGCCTTCTTCGGATAAGCGAGTTGTGTATCAGTCTCGGGCTCTGATGCCAAAAGCGACAAAGCGTAGAATACTGCCGCCTCATTATCGTCCGGGTACCGCTTGTAGACTTTTTCCATTCCCTCTGAGTAAGCAGTCGCGCGCTTGTCCTGATCCACCTTGTTGTAGTCCCGATAGAAAGCGGCCAGAGCGTCGATATAATCCTGTTCCCGTTCCGTCTTCCTTCCCGTAACTTGGGCCTGTTGCACTAGCTCCCACCCTCGCTTCAGGTGCGCCTCATCGGGTCGATCCCATAACTCGTGATAGAAACTCATCGCCTCACCCCAGTACGCCATGGCGCATGTGGGATCTCTGTCAGCAATCTCCTTGAACTGTTTCTCCGCTTCGTCGTACCAGAACGAATGCAGTAGCGCTACTCCGCGTTCAAACGGCGCTTGGGATTCCGGCGCGCACGATATGGGGAACGACACTGTTCCCAGCTTTTCAACCGGCTCGGCGTGATGATGAGATTCAGCCTGACCAGCCCAAACCCCCTGAGCGCCAAAGAGCACACTCAGGCTCAAAACCACGCAATGCGCCTTCATGCTCCGATGTTACTGTTATTTAGTCTTCGGTCGCGATTCAGGCGGTACAAGACCGTTCGCCCGGTAATATGCGACCAGCAAACCATAGTGCTCGGCTGAATGCTCGACTACTCCTATCCACGGCTCGAGCATTTTCGTAAAGCGCTCCTCTGGCACGCCTTTCAGCGTGGCAGTCGAGTCTTCGATAGATTTCTTTAGAAGAGCGACAACATCGGCCTTTGTACGATAATTCTTTGGGTCGAGTTCGCCCCAATTCACATTCTCGCCACGGCCGGCCTTCGCGGCATACACGTTGCCCGACGCAATGTGTACGATTACTGCGCCAAAAGAACGCATTTCAGGCCGCAGCCGAAAGTCATACTTGTCCGCTGGAAAGTCTTGCGCCATGTCGAGCACTTTCCGGTTGATATCAGCGAAATAATCGTTGATCGTTTTGGCAGGCGCAGGCGGCTGCTTCTGCTGCTGCGCAAACGCAACCGTGCCCGCGACTAGAATCAGCGGGGACACCCATTTGAAAACTCCTGGAGCGTGCATGGCTTTACAAAGTATCATGCTTGTCGTTATCGATCAACTCCTGGCTCTAGCAAGCGGTAGCGCAGCGCCAGCGTGACTCTATCATTTGACTAATAAGTCGTTAGTAACAGACCATGGTCGATCAATACGCAGATTGACAAGCGTGCCATGACGGGTAAAACGGTTTCCCATTACCGCATTCTCGAAATCATAGGCGGAGGTGGGATGGGAATCGTCTTCAAGGCTGAAGACCTCAGGCTGGGCCGCATGGTTGCGCTGAAGTTCCTGTCCGACGTCCTGGCACGCGACCATCATGCGCTGCAGCGCTTTGAGCGCGAGGCCAAAGCCGCATCCGCCCTAAACCACCCGAATATTTGCACAATTCACGAGGTCGGAGATTTCGAAGGCCAGCCGTTTATCGTCATGGAGCTGCTCGAAGGCGAGCCGCTCAGCACCCGCATCCGTGAATCGACTATTGATCTCAATCAGGGCTTGGAACTCTCGATCCAAGCCGCGGATGCATTACGAGCTGCTCATGCCAAGGGCATTATTCACCGCGACATAAAACCCGCTAACGTTTTCGTTACTTCGCAATTCGGCGCCAAAGTTCTGGATTTCGGTCTCGCAAAGCTGATTGCCGAGCCTCGCCAAATCGCGGCAGGTGTCGCATCCCCGGGCGATTCCTCTCTAACGATCGATCAGTCCCTCACAAATCCTGGGATCGCAATAGGCACTGTGGCCTACATGTCTCCGGAACAGGCTCGCGGCGAGATTCTTGACGAGCGAGCAGACATCTTCTCGTTCGGTGTGATGCTCTACGAAATCAGCACTGGCACGCTTCCCTTTCGCGGCCCCAGTTCCGTCGCCATCCTGGGCGCGATCCTCTACCAACCGCAAACCCCAGCCTCGCTGCTTAAACCCGGCCTCCCCCGCGAACTGGAGCGCATCATCAACAAGGCGCTCGAAAAGGACCGGGAGGCCCGCTATCAAAATGCCTCCGACCTGCACGCGGATCTCACGCATCTAAAGCGCACGCTCGATTCAGGACTTGCGCTGCAGCGGACCCGCAATTTCTGGCCTGTAGCGCTTGTCACCGCCGCCGTTCTGCTTATCGCAGTTGCCACAATAATCGTTTGGCGAGTGCGACAGCCACAACGCTCTTTTGGCCCTCGCACAACTGTTCAATCACAGATCCCGTCGCGCCGTTCCATCGCTGTACTTGGTTTCAAAAACCTCACCACGAGACCTGAAGTCGCCTGGCTTTCGACAGCGCTCTCCGAAATGCTATCTACCGAGCTCGCCGCCGGCGAAGCGCTTCGCGTCATTCCGGGCGAGAACGTTGCTCACACCAGGATTGACCTCGCGCTCGCTGACGCCGACACATTCAGCAAAGAGACGCTCGCTCGTATCAAGAACAGCTTGGGCAGCGACCTTGTCGTGCTTGGATCGTACGCCGATTTGGGCGCGCAATCGGGCGGTCAGGTGCGACTCGATGTCCGCCTCCAGGAGACTGCTCAAGGCGAAACCATCGCATCGGTTTCGGAAACCGGCACTGAGGCCAATCTCTTCCAGTTGGTCACTCAAGCCGGCTCGCAGTTACGCGAGAAGCTAGGTGTAAAAAGAATTTTGGCGTCGGAACGAGAAGACGTTCGCGCATCGCTGCCCTCGAGCCCCGATATCACCCGTCTCTATTCTGAAGGGCTAAAAAAGCTGCGAGTCTTCGACGCCTTGGCCGCTCGTAAACTGCTCGAGCAGGTGGTTGCGGCCGAGCCCGATTACGCTCTTGGCCATTCGGCGCTTTCGATGGCATACTCCTCGCTCGGCTACGACCAAAAAGCCACGCGCGAGGCGAAGCAGGCCTTTGCCCTCTCTAAGAATCTCTCGCGCGAAGATCGCCTCTCCATCGAAGGACGTTACCGCGAGGCTACGCGCAATTGGCAAAGGGCGATCGCAGTCTATCAATCCCTGTGGACTTCTTTCCCCGATAATCTCGAATACGGGCTGCGTCTGGCCGGCGCGCAGGTCTCCTCTGGAAAGGGCCGGGACGCGATTTCTACAGTGCAGGCCCTTCGCCGGTTGCCGAGCCCCTCCAGAGATGATCCTCGTATCGATCTGGCCGACGCCCGTGGTCACGAGTCTCTTGGCGAATTTGATCAGGAATTGCGTCTGGCTCGACAGGCCGCCAGTAAAGCGAAGGACTCTGGGCTGCTGCTGGCCAGAGCGCGGATCCTGGAAGGTTGGGCCCTTTACCGGCTTGGCAAGCCGCAGGAATCGATCGCTGCCTTGCGTCACGCACAAGATCTATATACTTCGGCTGGTCAAAGACAAGGTACCGCTCGTGCTCTGGAGACCACCGGAAACGTGCTACTCGAGGGCGGCGATCTTGCGACCCCGCGCCGATATTTCGAGCAGGCGCTCGCCGTGTATCGGGAGATTGGTGATCGGTCTGGAACCGCTAACGCGCTGAATGCCTTGGCGAACCTCCTCTATACCCAGGGGGATTATAGCGGCGCAAAGTCGATGTACGTGCAGTCGCTCGGCATTTTGCGAGAGGTGGGCTCGAAAGCCGGGATCGCCGGTGCGCTCGGAAACTTGGCCAATGTTACCGACAGTCAGGGCGATTTGGCAGGAGCAAGAAAAATGCACGAGCAAGCACTGGCGGCATTCAGCGAAGTTGGCGATGAGCGAGGTGCCTCGTCTACTTTGGCAAACATGGGCAACGTCCTCTTGGAGCAGGGCGACGTCCTAGGCGCCCGGAGAGCAGAGGAGGAAGCGCTCCAACGACGTCGGGCGATCGGCTATAAAAGCGGGATCGCATTCAGCTCGCAAAATTTGGGAGAAGTGCTCGCCACGCAGGGGAACCTCCAGGGTGCCCGCCAGAACTACGAGCAGGCTCTCGCGATTCGCCGCGAGATGGGACAGCATGGAACCGCCGCCCTCACCACCCTCGACCTCGCCACACTGTCGATTGATGAACGAAGGCCGGAACTGGCCGAGACTCTCGCCCGAGGTGCGATCGTAGAATTCGCAAACGAAAAGGACCTCGAGAACGAGGCGGTAGCGCAAGAAGTTCTTGCTCGCGCCCTTCTTGCCCAGGGAAAACCTGCGGATGCCCGAGCAGCAATTGGAGTGGCAAAAACGCTGCTGCCGCGGAGCGCCGCCTATCCATCGCAGTTCCGAGTCCGGATCACCGCAGCGCGGGTGCGAGCTGTCGCTAATTCAAATCAGGCTAAAAGCGAGCTTGAACACCTCCTCACAATTGCCAAGCAGCACGGATTTCTCGGCTACGAATTCGAGATCCGGCTTGCCTTAGGCGAAATCGAGATGAAGTCCGGCAACCCGCGCGGACGTGGCCTTCTTCAAGAACTCGAGAGAGATGCTGGAAATGCCGGCTTTGGTCTGATTGCCCGGAACGCTAATGAGATGCTGCGCAGCAGTTCCCGACGCTAGCTATCCTTCGCTCTCACCAACCATCAGACCCTCTTTTTGCGCGGCGTCCTTAAGCGTGCGGCCCGCCTCCCCTGTTACGCGCTGAACTTTTTCCGCGGCGTCGTGAGCAATAGACTTCGCTTGGTCCACTAGCCGATCACGCGTCTCGCCCATATATTCGTTTTCCACGCGAGTTGTGGGTAGCGTCAAGCCTACTATGGCGCCCGCCGCTAAAGCGGCAACTCCCAAAGCCATCGGGTTTTCCTGCAGCGTGTTCTTGAAGCGGTCACTAGCCACGCGTGCACCTTGCCGCGCCTGATCACTAACCTGACTGAGCTGCTGCCGTGTGGTATCCGCAGCACTGCTCGCCACATCACGCACGCTTGTTGCCGCCGAGCTCACCGCAGCTGTGGCGCGATCTGCCGCTGAGCGCGCGCTATCAGCCACGTTTCCCGCAGTCTCGCGCGCCTTGTCCGCTACCCCACTTGCGACATTCCGGGCGCGATCCGTAAACGACGGCTCTCCCGTATCCCAGTCACTCCTTTCGGAGCGCCCATACGCACCGGTCTGAAAATCACGGCTCGAATAGTATCGCGGTTGCTCTTTTCGCCGCGTGCTCCACGCCAGCATGCCCGCCCCAAGTCCGATGAATGCGAATGGAACAGGGTTGTCGCGAATGTACTGCACCACAGACGAGCCCGTATCCTTCATTGCCGTTCCAGCTCGCTCAGTCGCGTTCGTCACGGTGTCGCTCACATTTGACATAATCTTTTCTGCCCTCCCTAACGTCGCTTCCTTCACGGCATCTTTGGCCGTATCGTATGCCTCTGTCGCCTTCTCTCGAATCTGACCCTTCACTTGCTCCGCAATGCGCGTCGGGTCGAGCTTCTCTTGCAGCGCTTCGATCGTGTCACTCAAATCCGCGCGAGTTTGTTCAATCCCCGAGCGGATTTGTGCCGCCTCCGGTCCCCCGTCAGCTGCATCCTCACTCGAATCTGCCGCCGTCGATGTCCCGGCCAGCGGTGCCGCCATCTCATGATCGAACTCGTTCACGGACCTTACTTTATCTGTTGCTTCGCCCATTGCGCATCCTCCTTCAATGTCTCTATCGTCTGCCGCGGCGCGACGTCAGTTTTCTTCAGAGCCGCCAACGCCTTGGAGATCAATACCGCTGCGACGATCCCGACCACCACCGCTACGACAAATGCCGCCAGCCACCAAGCCATTATGTTTGCCAGAAGAATGATTACAGCCGCCAGCAGAGCGAGAAGCGCTGCGTACGCGACTGCCCCTCCCAGTAGGAGAAACCCGACGTTCTTGCCAACGCGGTTCGCCTTCTGGCTCAACTCGACTTTCGCGAGTGCCACCTCTTGCCGGATCAGAAGACTGGTCTCGCTGGCTAGCTCGGAAAACAAATCGCCAATCGAACGGTCCTGCTTTTCAGTCATCGCTTACCTCCTTCGACGTTCAGATTCCGGCCCTGTCGTCGACGTCCTCGTCCCAGTGATCCTCACCTCCGCTCATGCCAGACTCCTCGGCGCCGCTCGACACCGACGCGACTGCGCTGCGGCTTCGAACGCGAGGAGTCCTTCTTGGCTGAGTACCTGAAGAACCCGGTGTGCTTTCACTCCCTTCAAACGACTGTTTGGGCCCTGTGCCAGCCCTCGATGTAGAGGCGGGCGGAAGAGCGCGATTCGGGTCGGGCATATTCGCCCAAAGATCCGGCGCCGGGCGCGAGCTCTTCAGGAACCGGCTCGCTGCTAGCCCGAGTACAAAAGCACTCCCCAGAAAGACAGCCGGAGAATGCCTCGCAAAATCCTCCGCATCGCCTACAAGCTGCCGCACATCACGCTGCCGCAAGTAATTCGCTAGCCGCTCTACCTGTCCGCCGATTGCATTTCCAATCTCGGCAGCATATTGAGCGACCGGACCTTCGTCCTTATTCCGCAGGTCATCGCCCATGCTCCGGAACGCATGCGCAACTGCTTGAAATCCCGACGCGGCTGTTTGACGTTGCTCGTCTGCACGCGAAGCTGCCTGATTCTTCGCCTGATCGATGACATGACTCGCCGCTTCTTTGGCTTGGCTTGCAGCCTGTTTCGCGGAATCTACAACTCCTCCAGCAGCTGATGAATTCCCTGAATTGCTGGAATCGGACTGGGTCTCATTCCCACCCTCGTCCGCTAAATCCTCATCGGCCGTCGTCGTAACCGGATCTTCTGCTCTCGTCCTTTTTGGCATATTCCTACCTTTCTAGGTTCCTTGCGGGTGTGCGCTTAGCTCCGCACAACGTGACTTTCCCGTCAGCCCGTGACGGGAGCCTCGCATGTCTGACGCTGCCAGGTTATGTATGTTTCCTGAGCCCGTGTTCTTACGAGTCGCTGACGTACTCACAGCTCAGCCGCCAGCCTCGCCAGCAGGGCTACTCGATCGGGGATCCGGTCAACCAAGATACTCTCGTTAACGGCATGAGCTCCTTCACCGACCGCACCCAGTCCGTCGAGCGTCGGAATACCCAGCGCGGCCGTGAAGTTTCCGTCCGATCCCCCACCTGTCAAAGATTGTTCCAATCGGACCCCCAACTCACGCCCCATCTTTTGGGCCTTCGCAAACAGCTTCGCAATGGCCTGCGTTCGCTCCATCGGCGGCCGGTTCAATCCGCCTTCAACGTGAATCCGGCACCGCTTATCTACTGGCCGTAAAGCACGAAATTTCTTATCCAACGCACCGGCGTCTTTCAAGCGCTCCGCCCGGATATCGACTTCGATGCGCGTTTCCGCAGCAACTACGTTTGTCCTCGTTCCGCCGCTGATCACGCCAGGGTTCACAGTGATGCCGCGCTTCAGATCAGTGAACGCCGCGATCTTTTCAATCTGCCGCGCTGCTTCCAAAATTGCGCTCGCGCCATTGCTGAAATCGACACCCGCATGCGACGCACAGCCTTCGATCATCACCGAATAGTTGCCCACCCCTTTGCGAGCCGTTTTAAGTTTTCCCGTTAACCCGGTTCCTGGCTCGACAACCAACACGCAATCGCTTCGCCTCGCTTCTGCCTCGGTAATCGCGCGCGAGCTCTCGCTCCCCACTTCTTCGTCTGCAACGATCAACAGCACCACATGGCTGCGGACGGGAACGTCCAACTCTCGCAGCGCGCGCATGGCATATATAAAGAACGCCAGCCCGGCTTTCATATCGAGCACCCCCGGGCCCCACAATCGGCCATCACGCTCGTGAACCGGCATGCTACTCAGGGTTCCGATCGGCCAGACCGTGTCTGAATGTCCCAAACCGAGAATCTGCCCCTCTTTCTTCCGGCCCGGCAACTTGAATTGCAGCCGCAAATGATTTCCATATTGCTCCGATGGGATCGTTTTGACTTCTGCAATATCATGCGTCTCATTCACGACCAGATCGACGAACCGATTCACATCCAATGGCGAGTTGCTCGGCGACTCGCACTCCGCCATTCGCCTGATTAGCTCAATGATCTGTGACTGCTTCTCAGTCGTATAGCGCAGATACGGGTGCATCGGTTGTTATAATACCCATTCCCATGACATCCATGGATGTTCAAGAGATCCGGGAAATACTGCCGCACCGCTACCCGATGCTGCTCGTAGACCGCGTCCTCGACATCACGGGAGATTCGATCATCGGCATCAAAAACGTAACTGCCAACGAGCCGTATTTCACTGGCCATTTCCCCAACTTCCCTGTCATGCCGGGTGTCATGATCGTCGAGGCGATGGCCCAAGTTTCAGGCATCCTGGTGGCAAAACTCGCGCCTCACACGCGAGGCAAAATCATGTTCCTGGCCTCCGTCGAAGACGCAAAGTTCCGCAAGCCCGTCGTGCCGGGCGATCAGTTGCGCATCGAGATGAAGCTGCTTCGCCTCAAAACCACAGTCGCGAAGATTAAAGGCACCGCGGCAGTTGACGGACAAGTAGTCGCCGAAGCTAGCCTCATGTGCAAGCTGACGGAGCATGCCTCCGAAACTGCTCAACCCGTCGAGGTGCCTGAACATCAGATGGCCTGAGCTGGGGCTTCTTGACTGGCGCTCACGGGATGGCAATTCATCCGACCGCAATCATCGACCCCCGCGCTGAAATCTCCCCCGATGCCGAAATCGGACCTTACTGCATAATCGGAACCGGCGTCGCCATCGGCGCGCGCACCCGCCTCGTCGCCCACGTCTATCTTGAAGGCAAACTAGCCGTCGGAGAAGACAATACGTTCTATCCATACTGTTCCTGCGGTGTTGCTCCCCAGGACAAGAAATATAAGGGCGAGCCCTCGGAGACCCGCATCGGCGATCGAAACTCTATCCGTGAGTTCGTCACCATTCATCGGGGTACCGAAGGCGGCGGCATGGTTACCTCCATCGCCGACGGCAATCTCCTGATGGCGTACGTCCACGTAGCGCATGACGTCTCGATCCAAAACAACACTATCCTGGCGAATGGCGTCACATTTGCCGGTCACGTTGTGGTGGATGATTACGCGAATATCGGCGGCCTGAGTGCTATCCATCAGTTCTGCCGCATTGGCCGCCACGCCCTGATCGGAAGCTACAGCGTCATCAAGCAGAACGTGCTCCCCTATTCGATCACCGCTTCCGACCATCACGTCGAGGTCTATGGCGCCAATCGCATCGGCCTCGAACGCCGCGGATTCTCTTCAGATGCCATCGAGGCTTTGCAAAACGCATTCCGTATCCTGACTCGCGCCGGTCTCAATACCACGCAGGCTCTGGCTCGCATCGAAGAAGAGATCCCTCAGACCAATGAGGTCCAAGAGTTGCTCGAATTTATCCGCGGCTCACAAGGCGGATTCGTCAAGTAGGGATCCGAATTGGCGAGTGACTCACCTCAGCGGTACGCAATCATCGCCGGTAATGGCCGTTTTCCCCTTCTCACCGTTAAAGCGGCAAAACGCGAAGGTCATGAGGTCGTGGTCATCGCAATTGAAAATGAGGCATTCCCCGAAATAGCGCAGCACTCTTCATCTCTGCACTGGATCAACATCGGTCAGCTCGGAAAGCTTATCGATATTCTCAAGCGCGAACAGATCTCGGAAGTGATGATGGCCGGGCAGGTGAAACACGTCAGTATCTTTTCTTCGGTAAAACCTGATTGGCGTCTACTGAAACTGCTGATGTCCCTCAAAGAAAAGAACACTGCTTCTCTCATCGGTGGCATACAACGCGTTCTCCACGACGAGGGCATCGAGCTTGTCGACTCCACTCGCCTCCTTAAGCCACTTCTCGCGCCTGAAGGCGTCCTGACAAAACGAAAGCCGGATAAAGAGGAGGACAGCGATATCGCCTATGGCCGCCGCGTCGCGTCTGTTCTGGCTTCGGAAGACATCGGCCAGAGTGTTGCGATCAGCGAAAAGGCGTGTGTCGCGGTCGAAGCTATGGAAGGCACCGACGCCATGCTACGCCGCGCTGCATCACTCACAAACGGCAAGCCCTTGCGGTTGATCAAGGCATCAGGCGGGCGCGATCACCTGCTTTTTGATGTGCCTGTGGCTGGCCTCACAACCGTCGAAACCATGGTGGAAACACGGACTACGGCTTTGGCCCTTGATGCGGGACGCACGCTGCTCCTCGACAAAGACGAAATGCTTCAGCGGGCGAATGAGGCTGGTATCGCAATCGTCGGTTATCCCCCGTTATGAGCGCACTTCGAGTTGCCGTAATCGGCGGGGGCAGCTTCGGCCGCCATCATGTCCGTGCGATCAAGCAGCTTCCAGAAATAGATCTCGCCGCGATTGTCGATATCGATTTGGCAAAAGCCGAGCAGCTCAGCAATGAGTACGGCTCGTGTGCGTTCCAGGACTATGCCGAAGTCCTCTCTGAAGTAGAAGCCGCGATCGTCGCCACTCCAACCGTCACTCACGAACAGATCGGCGCCCAACTTCTGGAGACAGGAATTGATGTTCTGATCGAAAAGCCTATTGCCGATTCGTCTACCGCGGGCGAACGCCTCGCCCGTCTCGCGGAACAGAATGAGCGCATCCTCCAGGTGGGCCATCTCGAGCGCTTCAATCCCGCGGTGACTGCCTTGGAACGCGTCCTCACCATCCCGCTCTTTTTCGAAATCCATCGGCTCAGCACCTTCACCCCGCGCAGCCTCGACATTGATGTAGTGCTCGATCTGATGATCCACGACCTCGACATTGTCTTGCACCTCACTCGTGAGCTGCCTGACGAGATCCGGGCGGCCGGAATCTCTGTTCTCTCGCCCCGTGTCGATATCGCAAATGTTCGTCTTTCATTCGCATCGGGTTGCGTAGCCAACTTGACCGCCAGCCGCATCTCGACCGAGAAGATCCGAAAGCTCCGGGTGTTTCAGCCAGGCGAGTATATCTCCGTCGACTACCAGCGCCAGGACGCCCTTCGCGTGGCAATTCGCAAAAACGAACCCAATCCATCAGGGGAGTTCGTTCGGCAATTCGGCTTCGATCAGCTCCCCATCGAGCGCGCCGAACCCCTGCAACTTGAACTGGCCGCGTTCTTTACCGCTGTCCGGAACCGCTCAAGGCCGCGCGTGGATGGCTTCCAGGCAGCCGCTACTCTTCGCATAGCGGAGGCAATTCTTGATAAGATCAATGAGCACGCACACTTAGTGGACGAGACGCTTCACCGCCCCCGTTGAACGTGTATTCAGCAGTATGGATACCCAAACGGTCGATCCCCCGACTGTCGAGCCCGAACTCAATCTCCTGCTTGAATGGCCGAATGAGCGTTCTGGCCCCCGCTGGTTGGCCATCCTTTCCGCCTCGGCAGCACTTCATGTCCTTTTCTTCTTTGCCGCAATCCAGCTGCCGGCCTTCGTACGCCGGACCTCGCCTGAGCGCACGATAGTCGTCAAACGAACGATCCTCTATTTGCCTCACGACCTGCTGACACAAAAAGAACCTAACCGCCACAAGCCGTCCAAGCAAATCGAATTGCAAGACCTACTCGCCTCCTCCCCCAGCCAGACCCCCCGGCCCGCGACGCAGCCCACTGCGAGGCGTTTTGAACTGCCCAAGCAGGCTGCCCCAAAGCCGCAGATCATACCCCAGCCGCCGACCATCGCCGCGAGCGAGACTCCAGGTCCAGCGGTACCGGCTTCGACCCCGCCTCTTCCCGCTGCCCAAAACCCATTTCAGGACGTTGTTCCGGAGCCTCAGCCGAAAACACAGCACCAGATCACCGCTCCGAAACCTGGCGTCCAAGCCGCGATTAACGGTCTGGCTCACGATGCCAACACCCAGAAGCTGGTGATCAGCGACGACAATCCAACCGAGCCGCTCCCAGGAGCCCCAGGGTCGGTCGGTCGCGGGCCGGTGCACGCTGCCGTCGAGTTGCAGAGCGATCCTCAGGGCGCCGATTTCAAGCCGTACCTGGCGCGTATCCTGGCGATTGTGCGAGCGAACTGGCGCACCGTCATTCCAGAGAGCGTGCGGATGGGAATGCGGCGTGGCCGCACCGTAGTAGAGTTTGCGATTAATCGTGACGGCAGCATTCCCAAGCTCGTTATCGCGGATCCTTCAGGCTCGGACCCGCTCGACCGCGCTGCTGTAGCAGGGCTGAGCATGTCAAACCCGCTTCCGCCTTTACCGGGCGATTACAAAGGCCTGCAGGTCCGGTTGGCATTTTCCTTCGCCTACAACATGCCCGCGCAATGAATGGCCCGGAACCATCTCGAACCCTCATTGGCATCCGTACGGCAATGGTGTTATATGCCTTGCTCGTCGTCGCTGCATTTGCAACTCTCAAGGGCACGGCGCTTTACATAGCTCTCATCATCGTCCTTGGCGTTGCCGCGAAAACGTATGTCCACTACCTTCGCAGTCGCCTCGAATAGCGTGGTTCAAATGCACCAGTGCGGTGGATTGCAACCGCGATGTAGTTTATAAGCCCTTATTAGGCAAGGGTTTGGGATGGCGAAACGCGTGCATTGTACTGGGCGTCGACACTAATGAGGCAGTTATGAGAAGGCTTAATAACCGAATGTTTCGGAGCGCGGCATGCTACCTGACAGTTGGCGCATTCGCCGCATCTACTTTCGCATACGCGCAAGACTCCCCGGCTCCAGCGGACAACCAGCAGCAGACTTCATCGGCATCGACCGGCGGCTGGCGACGCGTGGACGATCCGCCCCCGCAGGACCAATCAACCCAGTATCCTGTTTATCCCAACGGCAGTACGAACCAGAACAATAACAACCCGACGGATTCAAACCTGGCACCCGCCCCGGCAGACAACGGACCAGCGTACAACCAGCAGCCCGATTACAATCAAAACCAGAATCAGCCCGACTACAACCAAAACCAGAACAATTACAACAATCAAGTGCCTGCCCAATTAACGATTCCGCAGGGCACTTTCATCACGGTTCGTGTCAATCAACCGCTTTCCTCGGACCGTAACCAAGAGGGTGACGCATTCTCCGCTACCCTGGTGAGGCCCATAGTCGTGAACGGGGTTGTTGTTGCAGAACCAGGACAGACGCTTGGCGGCCGGGTTGTCGAGGCGAAGAAAGCCGGTCGTATTGAAGGGTTGGCGCGACTGCGCGTCCAGTTGACCGACCTGACGCTCGTCGACGGGCAACAGGTTGCGATCCAGTCTCAATTAATCAGCCGTACTGCTCCCTCATCGGTCGGCAGAGATGCAGGCGCAATTGCGGGCACTACGGCCTTGGGCGCCGCCATTGGTGCAGGCGCAGATTGGGGACGCGGAGCCGCGATTGGAGCGGGAGCCGGTTTGGCCGTCGGAACTCTCGGTGTGCTCCTTACGCGCGGTCACCCGAGCATCATTTATCCCGAACAAGTTTTGACGTTCCGCCTGGAAGCGCCAATCACCGTTTCAACAACGAACTCTCCGCAAGCGTTCCGGTACGTTCAGCCAAACGAATACAGTCAGCCCAGTAACGGTCAGCAACAACAACCACCCCAATACGCCAACGGAGCTCCGCCGCCTTACTACGGAAATGCTCCCTACTACGGATATCCGCCATACTACGGCTACGCATACACGTATCCTTATCCGTACTACGGTTACCCCTACTATTGGGGGCCGGGCTTCTCGTTCTACTTCGGACCCGGGTATGGGTGGGGCGGCTACTACGGACGCGGCTACTACGGGCACGGCTATTACGGCCGCGGATATTATGGCGGTCACGGGTATTATGGTGGCCGCGCATACTACGGCGGTGCTGGGGTGACTCGCGGATTTTCGGGCGGCACGACTGCTCGTGGTTTTGCAGGTGGCGGCACAGTACGCGGTTCTGTCGGCGGCGGTGCCCGCGGCTCTGTGGGTGGCGGTGGTGCACACTCTGGCGGCGGCCATCGGTAACACAATTCGATCTGCATTGCGGATCCTCCTCGGGCTGAAAGGTCAAACCTTTCAGCCCTTATTTTTTGCTGGTTTCGCGCGCTCGTGCTAACTAAAGGAATGGGCATTGTCATGAGTCGCCGCGAAATGGCGCAATCGCTTGCAGCCGCAGCCGCTATTCCCGTCGCGGTCGGCCCATCTCAGACCTACGCAGTCATCGGCGCTGGCGCGTTTGGAGCCTGGACCGCTTACCATTTGAGGCGCGCCGGGCACAACGTTACCCTTCTCGATGAATATGGCCCCGCAAACAGCCGCGCCAGCTCGGGCGGAGAATCTCGGATCATTCGCGCCTCGTACGGCAAGGACGAGGTCTACACTCGCATGGCAATTCGCTCTCTGAACCTTTGGGACGCTTTCTTCGCGAGAACAGGAGAGCTGCTTTTGCATCGCACCGGCGTGTTATGGATGGCGAAGACAGACAATCCCTACGCGCATGAGAGCCGCGAGACACTCCGCGAGCTTGGCGTAGAGTTTCAGGATTTATCTCCCGCAGATCTCAGCAAGCGCTATCCACAGATTCACGTAAGCGAGAACGTGGGCGCGATCTTTGAGCCAAAGAGCGGAGCTCTAATGGCCCGGCAAGCAGTGCAGGCTGTCGTCGCGCAGTTCGTGCGTGATGGCGGCGTATATCAACATGTATCTGTGCGCACTCCCGAAGGAAGAGGGCATCTTGCGCAAATCATGACGGCGGATAGCAAACCCGTAGTTGCGGATGCTTACGTGTTCGCGTGTGGCCCGTGGCTCGGGAAAGTGTTCCCCGACATTTTGGGTGATCGGATTTTCGTCACGCGGCAAGAAGTCTTTTTTTTCGGAATCCCCGCCGGGAATCGCAGCTTCGAGCCGCCGCAGATGCCAGTGTGGATCGATTTCAGCGACGATCGGGGGATGTACGGTTTCCCGGATCTCGAAGATCGCGGATTCAAAGTTGCCTTTGACAAGCACGGTCCCGAAATCGATCCGGATAGCGTGAACCGGTTCACCAGCCCCGACAAGCTGATATCCGCCCGTGCCTACGTTGCTGAGCGATTTCCAGAACTGCGAGACGCTCCCGTGGTCGATTCACGTGTTTGTCAATACGAGAACACGTCTAATGGCGATTTCGTAATCGATCGCCACCCCTCGTTCGACAATGTTTGGATCGCAGGTGGTGGATCGGGTCACGGCTTCAAACATGGCCCAGCAGTTGGCGAATATACAGCTGCCCGAGTGACCGGGGCAACTGCGCCCGCCGTTGAACCCCGATTCTCGCTCACTTCAAAGGGCACGGAACAGAACCGCGCCGTCTACTAGTTCAGATTAAAACTGCAGGTGCAGACCGAACTGCATTTGGCGCATAGGTACCTGAACACTGGTGATCTGCGCAGCGTTGCTTTGATCTATGTATACGGTTCCGTTCTCAGGCAGGCCGAGGTTCACGTGATTGAACACATTGAAGGCATCAGCACGCAAGTCCAGCGACCAGTGTTCGCTCGGAATCAAATTCTTCGATAGCGACAGATTCGATATCGCGAGACGGGGGCCGCGCAGCGAGTCCCGGCCCGCCGTGCCGTTGCGGAACGGCTGCTCGGGCGCGGTAAATGCGGCCCGATTGAACCACATCGCAGCGCTCGGATTGGGAACGCTCGGGTTTCCAATCACGTCTGCCCGCACGTTATTGAAGTCGGCGTTCACCGACGGGGCACTGCTAACGAGAGGCGTGAACGGGAGACCTGAGCCGAAGTTATGGACGCCGCTGAGGCGCCAACCACCCAGAACCGCATCCGCGACCTTGTTGCCACCGAGAGTCCAGCGTCGATTACGCCCGAACGGAAGATCCCAATTGTGCTGAAACGTCACTGTCTGGGTACGATCCCAAGACATCGGTCCGTAGCTCGCACGGACATCATAGTTATTTGAGAAGCCGCCGGCATTCTCGGAGCTGCCCAGTGCCTTCGACCATGTATACGTGAACAGAAAGTCGAGGCCATGCGAAAACTGCTTCTGCAGTTTGGTCTGGAGTGCGTTGTAGTTGGAGTTGTCGCAATTACAAACCTGGCCGATGGTTTGCGTCAAGCCATACAGCAGGTAGAACGGCCGCCGAAGGTTGAAGTCGCTACCCGGACCTGGAATAGCCTGATTCTCATTCAGGAATAGAAACAGGTGCCGGCCCACATTCCCCACATACGCAACTTCGACGGCCGTAGATGACGTGATCCGCCGTTGCACGGTGAAGTTCCAAAAGTAGACTTCCGGAATCCGATACGCATTCAAAGGCCATGTGTAGTAATTGATCCCGATTCCATCCGGCAGGGGATAGCGACCCGTTGTACCTACTGGCGGATTCGCTGGCGCAGGCGGACCGGCAAGAAGATTGAACACGGGCGTATATTGATTCGTCGAGTTCAAACTTTGCGGGTTTACGATCGGCGGGTTGTAATCGGCGCCTTGACCGAACACCGATCCCATGGCCATGGGCGTCCCGCTGATTCCAAAGCCCGTGCGAACCACGGTCTTCGGATCGAGCTGGTAAGCGATCCCAAGACGGGGCTCAAAGCCCAGGTTATAAGCTTTCACTCCCAAGTTGCGAGGTACACTTCCGATTCCCGCAGCCAGAACGTCACCCGTCGACGGATCGAAGCTTCCGATACCGCCCGGCTTTGCGGCCACTTGAGGCAGATAGTCCTCCCAGCGGAGCCCATAGTTCACCGTTAACTTCGGCGTGACCCGCCACGAGTCTTGCGCATAGGCAAAAATTCGGGTTTGTCGAATTCCAGGATAGAAGTTCGAACCCGTGAAGTATCGGCTGAACGTACCGGGAAGGCCGAGCAGATACGCTCCCAATCCGGATCCGGTTGTAACCACGCCGCCTGCAAGGTTGTCGATACTTGCATCGCCGGTGGTTGAGTCGTTGAACGTGATCTCGCCCGATCGGTGCGAATCACTGGGGATACGCTGCTGCTGGGCCCGCCGCACATCGATGCCGAATTTCATGGTGTGATTGTTCAGGATCTTCGTCCAGTTATTGACCCACTGGAAATGATTCTCTGTCTCTTTCAGGGGACAGTTGCACTGGTTGACGCCGAGTCCATATCCGAAGTTGAAACCGCCGTTACCGTTGATGTAGAACGCGGGCATCCCGCTGGTTTCAGGGGAACCCGTATTCAAGCCTGGCAGACCGGCATCGGTCGCGGGAGTCGTGCCCACATCGTTCGGCTGCACCCGGATACGGTAGCGATAGAATCCAAACCGCGCATCCGTTATGAGCGTCGGACTGAAAGTGTGATCCAGGCCGACGGCAAGGCTCTGATTGCGGTCGATCGAGTCGCCGGCAAAATTGAAAAACGCCGGACCGCCGCCCAGATTGCCAAACGCAGGTGGGGATAAGTTGTTGAAGTCCGCAATCGTATATCGAGCGAAGGCGTGTGTTGTGGCACTCCAGTTGTAGTCCACGCGGCCGTCGTACTGGTCGGTGTCAAAACTCTGAACACCCGAAGCGATGTAGTTATTTGTGTAACCGGCGCCGAAGTTAGGAGCAGGTAAAAAGGAAAGCAGCTTCGCCATGGGGGCGGCGACAGGAATCACATTAGCCACGCCATTCGTCGAGTAGACGGAACGCCCTGCGCCCGTCGTTGGATCACCTGTGCTCGGGTTGAAGACCATCCCTGCACGCGCAGGAGCGGTTCCGCCTTCGGTGGTCGGGACCAATTCAGCTAAGCCGACCGGGCAAGGGCCAGCGGAGACGGTTCCGTTCGAACAGATGTAGTCGCCCAGCAAGCCGGTCAGATCACCGGCCCGTTCAGCTGCAGTAGGCACTGTCGTGACTAGCGAGCCACCTGTGCGGCGGCGAGTTCCCTGATAGTCGAAAAAGCCGAATAGCTTGTCTTTCTTGATGGGAGCGCCTATAGAGCCGCCGAACTGATTCCAACGCAGTGGAGGGTTGAGAGAAGTGAACGGATCAGCCGCATTCGTTAAGTTGTTGCGCAAGAACTCAAACAATGATCCATGCAACTGGTTGGTGCCGGACCTTGTTGTCGCTTGAATGAGCGCCGCAGCAGCCGATCCGAACTCCGCGTCGTAGTTGCTGGTGCTGACCTTAAACTCCTGCAGCGAATCGATGTTTGGATTGACAACTGCGATTCCGAGAATTGCGCTCTCATTTTCCGTGCCGTCGAGAATAAACCCATTCGCTGAAAAGAACAGGCCATTTACGTTGACCTGAATTCCCTGCTGAGGATTTTCACTTGCCGCGTGGGACCACGAGTTGAGCTGTGCACCTGGAACCTCGAGGATCAGGTTGGTCACGTTGCGGTCGAGCACTGGGAGTTCCTGAACCTGCGCGCCGGTCAGAGTCGTGGCGATTTCGGCCCGATCCGTAGTGAGGAGCGGAGTTGCGTCTGTCACGTTCACAGTTGTGGCTACGTTTGAGGGGTTCAGTTTCGCGTCCAATCGCGTGGTGGCATTCACCTCGACAGTCGCATTCGCGGTGAAGACGCCCAGCCCTGGACTGTCGACTGATACCGGCCAGCGAGCAGATGTGTCTGCTCGTAATTACCATCCTGATTGCTTTGCGTACGGAAAACGGTTCCGCGATCAAGGTCGGTGATGGTAATAGTCGCGTTCGGCAGAACAGCACCGGAGGCGTCCTGAATGGTTCCGGTGATGTTACCGGAGACTGCCTGCGCAAAGGCCGCCCAAGCGGTGAGGAATACAGCGACAGCGACAGCTAGCGCTGGGTATATATTTCTGAACATGCGAAAGCCCCTTTTCTATTTCACGAGTATAGGACATGAATCCTATACTCGTGTAGGGAAGCGCGGGTTCCGGATTTTCAGAACGAGAGCTTAAGGCTGAGCTGAATGGTGCGGGGGTTGGTTTCTGTGGTGTCCAGATCTCCAAGGAATCGCCCGCAGGTTACACACAGCGGGAAATTGTTGAAAGGCGATAGCGTGTACTGAGCATAGTTGAATGCGTTCAGGAACTCAGCACGCAACCAAGCTTGATAATGCTCGCCTCCGAAGTTTTTAGCAATGGAAAGATCCACATTGCGCTGCGCCCGTTCTCTAAGCTGCGTCATGCGCTGCGGCGCATTTCCTAGCGTCCAGTTGTTGGGTGGCGGTGCGGTGTACGCTGCTCGGGTTGATCCAGCTATTGGGAGTTCGGCTGGACGGCACCGGGTTTCCAACGAGGTCGGCCAGCTGCGGCCCCGGGAAGCCATACGCCCCAAGCGGGTTGTTGTAGCTCCAGAAGACTCGCCGGATACAGCGGCAAGCCGCTGCTTAGATTGACGATGCTGGAAAGCTGCCAATTTCCGAGCACTTCCTTTACTATTCCTGGAGCATTGCTTCCCCAACGCTTGCCCCTGCCGTACGGGAGGTCATAAACCAGGGCCGTCGCGAAGCTCTGCGGGACATCATGCGTGCTGATGTTGTAATCGAGCATCGTGTTATACGAATCGCGCCATTGATTTCCGGTACCCCAGCCGACGAAATCCTCCGGACCGTTGTCCAAGGCCTTCGACCACCGATACGTGATGAGAGCGCTCAAGCCGGCGCTGAAGCTGTGACTGTATTTCACATTAAGGGCGTTATATGAAGATCTCGCTCCCGGCAACGAACGGTTCCAGCCGAGAAACGTAAATTCAGGGAACGGACGTAGTAGCTGGTTGATGGGTATAGTCGTTTCCGATCCCAACGGAGTGCTCGAGGGAACCACGCCGAGGAAGGGATTCGGTACCTGCCGGTCGAGTCCTGATTGGAGACTCAGGTACTGATCCGGTAGCTGGTCCGCATTGATATTGGGGTTGCCGTAGAGCAGCTTACGCCCACGATTTCCTGCGTAGCCGATCTGAAAGACCGAATGCGGACTGAGCTGGTACTGCAGATCGAAGCTCCACTGTTCACTGTAGGGCGTTGGATGCGGAGCTTTAGGCCAGATCTGACTTTGGCCGTCGCCCACCAATGTAAGTAGACCTTGGGAGCTCCCCGTGGGCTGTGTGAGGCCAGTGGGAAATGGGTTGCTGACCAGATTCAACGGGACGTACCCGTTTTGTGTCGTCCCATTGAAGGCAGTGGACGAACTGAAACCGATGAACTGTCCCGGATTGTCGAAACTGAGCATGGCAGAGTCGGGAAGGAAAAATATACCCGCGCCAGCCCGGGCGACTAACTTGTCGGTGATCTTGAACGCAATCCCAGCACGAGGCGCAAAATCCTTGTCATTGGGCGGCCAGGCGTAACGATCGTTTCCGTTAATGCCCGCGTACTCGAAACCGCCGTGAACCGGGAACCCGATTGCGGCACGAGGAGCTGATGGGGTTTAAGACATTAGTGTTGAAGTACTCGATACGGTTGATCCGTTCCGTAGCAGGGCGCTGATTCTCGTATCGCACTCCAACATTCACGGTCAGCCTCGAACTCACCCTCCATTGGTCCTGAATGTATGCACCGAAGGTATGGAGACCCATGGCCGGGTCGATGTTGAACGACTGGCCGCCACCGCTCGACGTGCCAAGCAGCATAGAAGCGATCGCGTTCCCTGTCGCACTGGATCCGGTATTACTGGCTATGCAGGGGCCGCCTGCCGGGTTTGGATCGCATGAGGTCAGAGCGGTGCCGAAATTGAAAGCGGCGGAGCCCGTGTTTACTCCATTCGATTCGTCGGTGTTGTTGATTCTCTGGTCATCGAAGTTGCCGCCAAATTTGAGTGTGTGTTTTGAAAACACTTTGGTGAGATTCATCGCGATCGTATTCGAATAACGGACATACTTCTGGAATCCGCCTCCCGAATGTTACGCCCTAAGGCGCGAAGTTTTCGACGTTGATGCCCGGCAAGATTGGGGCCTGAAAGAGGTCAGGCGAGAGTCCGATGGTCGAGGCATCCGCCACGCCCAAAGTCTTGTGCTGGTGTGCCCCTCTTTCCAGCGGCTGTAGCTCACAAACGAGTTGATAACCCAGGTAGGGCTTGGGGTAATCGTGTCGTTCAAAACTACTTGAAAGCCATTGTCTGCCTGATTTACGCCGCTGTCTGCCCCGTGTGCAGAAGAAGCACGGGTTAACTTATCCTGGCGGAAACGGTCCGACCAGCGCATGAACATTCTGTGGTTCGAACTCTGTTCCCAATCGACGCGGGTATCCATTTTATCGTTCGTGGTGTTGCCTGCTCCCTGCGCAAAAAAGTTGTTGATCTGGTTGGGTCCTTGGCCGGGGCGATTCGGGAGCGGATAGAGGCTTACCATCTTTTGTCCGACGGGGTTGATCAGATTAGGCGGGATCACATTGCCCGGGAACGGCGTGCGTGTATACCCGTGCCATTGCCAGTCGTCGCGTCGTTGTGAACGGATTGTAGATGAGGTTTGGAGTGCCGTCTGCATTTAGCGCCGCCGGCGAAATTTCCAGCACGCTCGGCCGCTGTGGGAACCGTTTGCAACCCGCTATCAGCGGTATACGGCTGCCGCAAGCCCTCATACCCTCCAAAGAAAAACAAATTGGCACGCTTCAGAATGGGCCCGCCGATATTGCCGCCGAACTGGTTTCGCTTGAATTGCCCTTTGGGCGCGCCGAACTTGTTATTTGACCAAGAATTGGCGTTGAGAGCGGAGTTCTGCAGGTAATCGTAGGCCTCTCCGTGGAACGTATTGCTCCCACCTTTGGTGATCAGCGTAACGATGCCCATCCCCGCCTCGCTCGTACTGCGCGTCATAAGTGTTCTCGATGATCTGCTGCTCTTGAACCGAGTCTTGGAGGGGCGACACCATGAGCCCACCCCAGTCCACCGCCTGTCGAAGGAGCGCCGTCGATCAGGATCGACGCCTCACCAGTCCGGCCGCCATTGAGGCCGAAATTGACTGGCATTTTGATCGAGGCGTTCCGGATTGGTTTGCGTCTGGCCCGCGGGGCCTCGCGTGGTGCCCGCTACCGCGAAAACGAAATTCAGCGGCGTGCGAGTGCCGTTTGGCAGCGGCATTGCTCAGCTTGGCTGTCCAGAGTGGCCGAGGTATTCGCAGTCTCTGTATCCAGCAGGACGGCAGAGCCGGTCACTTCGACTTTCTGCTGGGTATTTCCGAGCTCGAGCGAAATGTTGACGTGCGCTCCCAGTGTTGGCCTGGAGAATCAGATTCTGCTGGACGAAACTCTTGAAACCGGCAGCGGTCGCGGTGATCTGATACGTGCCCGGAGAGAGATTCGTGAACTGATAAGAGCCATTTGAGCCGGATGTGGCGTTGCGAACGTCATCCGTCGCCATGTCCTTCAATTCGAGTGCCACGCCCTGAACGGCGGCACCGGTCGGATCAGTAACCGTTCCCGTTATGGAAGACGTAAACGACTGGGCGACGCAAACCTGAGCGAACGCGAACGCGAGAACCGAGATGACAATCGGCAGATTACTCGCGGACCGCCTGATTACGTTACAGGCTCTATTGAATAAACGCACAACTACCTCCTGAAATCCCCTAATCGCACCATCATGAGGTGCCTTTTTCGTATGATATACCACGGTTCAAAAGGATAAGACGCGTTAAAGTACGGGCTCAATGGCGGTGAGCTGCTTCGGCTTTGCCCGCGAGTTCGGCTTTTGTCGTTTTTAGCTGTAAAATTTCCGGGTCGTCGGGCAGCACGCGCATTGCCTCGTCCAGCAACTGTGAAGCTTCCTGGACACGATGATTCCTAATAAGAAGCAAAATTGCTTGCCGATACAGCACAGGGTTGGTCGGAGTTTGGTTGCGCGCCTGAGACACGGCAGCGATTGCTTCCCCAGTGTTTCCCGCCGCGTCCAGCATGAGCGCTCGCGCGAGGTAATAATCACCCGTTCGCTGCGGTTCGGATATGTGGTCCAATTGCTCGAGGCCGGCTTGGGCATTCGCGACGTGAAATTTCGCGATTGCCAGATCGAGAGGCAGGTCGCCGGAGGGTCCAGCGACCGAAATCGCGTGTTCCAAAAACTCCTTTGCTAGAGGGTATTGTTCTGCCGTCAGCAATGCAGTCGCCGCATTGGCCAGGATTGCCAGACTCGGCTTTAAGGCGATGATTTGACGAGATACTGCGGCGGCCTGATCCAGCTTCCCGTCATTCAGGGACAACTTAAGAAACTCCACTTGCGCTTCTGCATTCTCTGGATTGCTTCGCACCGTCCTTTCCACGCCGTCACGGTATCGCGCGTATTGTTCTTCAGGAGAAAGGCTGAGAAAGTCGACCAGCCCCGCCGGATGCGCAGATGTGGATCGATTCGGGCCTAGCTCGCGGAAGCGCGCCATTACGGCGCTAGCTTCCTGGTTTTGGCCGGCCTTAAGAAGAGCACGGCCGAGGTGCATCAGTGTGGTGGGATCGCCCGGTGCGAGTTCGGCAGCTTTGCGCAGAACGCGGACGGCGTCAGCCGTGCGGTCCAGTGCGAGATAAATTTGTCCGAGGCGATCCAAGATGGTCGCGTTGTTCGGCTGACGCTCGGCGGCAAACTCGACATCGGGCAAAGCCGCGGCCGGTCTCCCTTCGCGGTAATTCAAGAGCGCGCGGGCGAGGCGTGCCGCTGCGAAGTCTCGGTTTAAGGTGAGTGCGCGATTGAATTGCGCAAGAGCTTCGGCTGAATCCGTCGTACTTTCGGCAACACCGAGTTCGTAATGGCCCACCGGATCGTCAGGATGTTTGCGGACGAACCATTCGAGATCGGCTTGGCCACTTTTTGCATTTGTGCCCAGTGCGGTTTCAGCAAAGCCACGCTCACGGCGAGCAGCGTCATCATTCGGCGCGAGCCTCAGATAGCGGTTCCAAGCCTCAATTGAATCACCGAAGTACCCCATTTCAGCGGTCGTGTGCGCCAGTAGAAGTTGTATATCGGGGCGCTCGGGCGCCAACTGAGCCGCGCGTGCCAATAGTTCCAACGCGGCGTCCTTGTGCTTGAGCACCACGTTGACGGCGGCTAGATCATACAGCACGTCGACGTTGCGGGGCTGCTGGTCGAGCGCAGCCTGAAGCACCTCACGCGCACGCTCGTTGTGTCCCGCGTGAGATGCAGCGACGCCCAGGTTATACAGCACGTCGAAGTTCCCGGGAGCGGCTTCAAGCGCACTGGAGAAAAATGCCTCGGCCTTCTCGTATTCCTTTGCCGATGCGAGGGCGGTACCGAGCGAGAAGCTCAAGCGGGGGTCGCCTTTTGCGGACGAGGAGATATCGGCCAGGAGCGCATCCGCGTCTTGATTGCGATGTAACAGATAGAGGGCCTGCATGCGTAACAAGCGCACGTCAGCAGTCTGCTGGGCGTTTGCGGGCAAGGCATTGAGATGCGACAAAGCCTCTGAGCCGGATTTTTTCTCCAGCGAAATGCGGGCTAATTGAAGGTGCGCATTCGTCTGCGACGGATTGAGCGCAATCACTCTTAGAAAGATGGCCCGCGCTTCGTTCAGTTTTCCGGTCGCCAGCAGATGATTGCCGTAGTTATTCAGCAGGCTAGGCGGGGGCTGAGGCAGGCGAATGGCACGGCGGTAAATCTCGTCTGCTTCCGCATATTTCTTTTGCTTGTCGAGCACCACGCCGAGAACGTCTAGCGCCTCAACATCATTCGGCTGCGTGCGCAGGTCAGTGCGCAGAGTTTGCTCGGCAGAGGCAAGATCTCCACGCTCCAGGGCTGCTACAGCATTGGCGACAGCATTATTTTGCGCTGCAAGCAAGGCCCATCCGGCGAGCGCGCAAACCAGCGCATTGGCAAACACGCGCATCCAACCTTAATTATTGCGGGAGCGCTCCGTTGTCGAGACGAATACGGATTGGGATCTCGCCAATCGACTTCCCTCCCGATTCGGCTTTTAAGGCAATCCTCTGCCAGCCGCTTGCTTTCGTTGCGGGTGTCTTGATCCTGAGGTGAAGAGAATACTCGCCATGCGGCTCGATGGAAAATGCGGCAGGACGGTTCATAAGAGTCCATGCGCTGTTGGGCAAATCGACCGAAAGATTGACGTTGAGGCTTGTACTGGTGGGATTCTCGATGACAGCCGGGATGGTCAACAAACTCGCATAGCCAACCTCTACTTCGGGCGGCACAAGATTTGCTAAGTGCTCAATGCCGTGGGCTTGCCAAAAGCGCGGGTAGAAGCGCCACGGGCCGCCGAGTTCGAGGACGGGTTCCGCTCGGTGCTGCGGCGTGAAGCCTGGCGGTCGCTCATAACCGATGCCGTTGAATGGGACGCCCTCGAACATGTCGCCGGTGATACTCGATTTCACGTACGATTTCCCGAAGATTAGTTCCACCGGCTCTTCAAAATAGTGCAGATCGTTTTTCGCCAGCGCCGCTCGCGCCGCTTGACCTGTATCGTCCTGAGTTAAATGGAACGCGCATTCTTCCGCTGCAAGGCGCGCGTAGGACACGTGACGCGAAGGCGAAATGTCTTTAGCCGAGTAGCTCGGACCCTTTCCGGCAAGAAAATCCGTATGGGCTGCGTCGGTGAAATAGTAAATCTTCTGAACTTGCCAGGGACGGAGACCTTCGGTGAGGTTGTTGATATCGTCGCGATTTCGCGGCGGCGTGATTTGTTCCGGGAATGCAGTCGGATTCGCAGCTAGATCGAATGCTTCATTCGCGAGTACGCTAGCAGCCTGGTGATCGCCGTGGTTCTCTCCGGCAACATAGTCGGGCAGCCACGTCGCAATCACTGAGGGCCGCGTAAGCCGAATGAGGCGGACCAAGCAACCCAGAGAGTCGCCATGATTCCAGGTTTCAAGCGATCGCAAAACATCCTGGCCAGGCGTATCAGGGCCGTTCAGGAACCAGACATTCATCACGCCGAAATGCTCGAGCGCACGCCGAGCCTCGATCTCGCGGACTGTGCCAAGCGCCGCTGCCTGTTCTTGGCCCTCAGCGTTGCCGCCCTCATTTCCACGGGTCCCGAAAACGACGGCTATCCGCTTCTTCTCGTCGAAAATTGCCCGAGCCATGTAAGCGCCGATCTCGGTCTCATCATCTGGATGGGCGACGACGACCAAGAGATCAGCTTTGTAACGTTCATCTGGTTTTGGATTCGATCGGTCTTCTGCAAGAGCAGGAAGAATGAAACAGAACACAACACAAGACAAGCGAAAAGAGATGCTCATGGTTGAATCGAAGAGAGTGAATATTATCCGCAACAGTAAGGAAATGAAACCGCGCGTTTTCGTCATAGTAGCAGCGGCTCTGCTCTTCGGCATCAGCGCATCCAAGAACTCGGCCAATTTAAGCAAAGAGCACCGGGGATGGACGGCGTATGGGGGCGGTCCGGACAATATCCATTATTCGACGCTCAATCAAATCAACCGGAAGAATGTCTCCAGCCTAAAACTCGCCTGGAGCTTTGATACCGGCGACGCGTTTACGCAATCGGAAATGGAGTGCAACCCGATTGTCGTGAACGGTGTCCTGTTTGCCACAACACCCAAGCTGCGAATTATCGCGCTCGATGCGGCGACCGGCAAGCTGAAGTGGGAATTTGATCCAAATCAGGGCCATCGAGTTATCGGCAAGATGCGAAACCGTGGCGTGACCTACTGGGACGGAGGTTCTGAGAGGCGCGGGCGTATCTTCGTTGCATCCCGGCAGAATATGTACGCGCTCGATGCCGCTACTGGCCAGCCGATCCCCGAGTTCGGGGAGCAAGGCCACATTGATCTGCGGCGCGATCTCGGACGCGATCCGGCGCTTCAGTCGATCTCGACGAGTACTCCGCCGGTGGTCTACAAAGATCTGCTGATCGTGGGCAGCATCGTGAGCGAGAGCTTGCCAGCGTCGCCTGGCGATATTCGCGCATACGATTTGCGTACGGGGAAACTACGCTGGTCATTCCACACGATTCCGCATCCCGGGGAGTTTGGTTACGACACATGGAAGCAGAAAAATGCATGGGAATACATTGGCGGGGTGAACAACTGGATGGGGATGAGCCTCGATCCCAAGCGCGGGGTGGTATACGCCCCGACTGGCTCAGCCTCGTTCGATTTTTATGGCGCTAACCGGCTGGGGGATGATCTGTTCGCTAACTGTGTGCTGGCTCTTGATGCCGAAACAGGCAAGCGCATCTGGTATTTCCAAACAGTGCGGCACGATATCTGGGATCGCGATTTGCCCACCGCTCCGGTCCTCGTGACCATTAAGCATAATGGCCGCAAAGTAGATGCGGTCGCCCAAACTACTAAATCGGGCTTCGTTTACGTGTTCGATCGTGATACCGGGAAGCCGCTTTTCCCGGTCGAGTATCGCAAGTATCCACCGAGCGATATCGAGGGCGAACAGGCAGCAGATACACAGCCGCTGCCAACCAAACCTCCGCCCTTTGCGCGGCAGCTCCTCACGGCAGATATGCTGACCACACGCACGCCACAAGCGCATGAAGCGGTGCTGCAGCGCTTCAAGACGGTGCGGAGCGCTGGACAATTCGTGCCTCTCAGCCGCGAGGGTACGATCATTTTCCCGGGCCTGGATGGCGGCGCCGAGTGGGGCGGCCCGGCGTTCGATCCCAAAACGGGTTTGCTCTACGTGAATTCGAACGAGATGGCATGGCTGCTGCGCCTTGGACCACACCAGTTGAGCGTAAATGCTCGAACTGGCAAGGAACTCTATATTGCTAATTGCGCTCCTTGTCATCGCGCCGATATGAAGGGTACGCCGCCTGAGTTTCCTTCGTTATTGAATCTCGCCGAGCGGTTGAGTGAGATGGAGGTGGAGGCGATGATCCGTCAGGGAAGCAACCGCATGCCCGGGTTCCCACAGTTGCCGTACGATGACATGCGGGCAATCCAACGTTACGTTCTTTATGGCGAGAACGCTGCAGTTGCGGCCAAGACTGGCGGCCCCTCACCCATTGATTTGAAGTTCGCGATTGACGGCTACAACAAGTTTCTGGATCCCGATGGCTATCCGGCTATCCAGCCGCCTTGGGGAACGCTGAACGCAATCAATCTTAATACCGGAGAGATCGTGTGGAAGGTTCCACTCGGTAACTACCCGGAGTTGGCGCAGAAGGGCCTCCGCAATACGGGAAGCGAGAACTATGGAGGGCCCATCGTCACGGAAAACGGTCTGTTGTTCATTGCTGCGACGGTCTACGACAAGAAGATTCGCGCATTCGATAAAAAGACGGGTGACCTGTTATGGGAAGCGCCGCTGCCCGTGGCCGGTAACGCCACTCCGGCTCTGTACGAGGTAAACGGGAAGGAGTACATCGCGATTGCCTGTGGCGGCGGCAAATCTAAAGATCCTTCCGGCGGCAGTTATCTGGCATTTGCGCTGCCGGATTGACGCAAGACCTATCACTCATTCTGGGCTGAGGATTTAAAAAAGATCCTCTTGATTGTTCCTCTGTCTGGGAGCAGAATCGGGACAAAGAGGGTTTCATCATGAGGATTACGTTTTCTCGCTTTGTCGTTTTCCTTTCATTTGTCCTGCTGGCTACCTTCAATCCTTTAGATTCGTTCGGCCAAGCAGTTTCTGGAAACATCATCGGCACCGTTACAGATCCGAGTGGAGCAGCGGTTTCCGGGGCACAGATCACGGTGACCAACATTGGGACAAATTCTTCCTACCAAACTACGACCAATGAATCTGGTAACTACACTGCAGCAAATCTCGCGCCTGGCAGCTATTTGGTTACTATTGCTGCGCCGGGTTTTCAGAAGTTCACGCAACAAAACGTCACTGTGAACGTGTCGCAATCCATTCGCGTTGATGCCTCGCTGCAGGTTGGGCAGCAGACGCAGGAAGTCACGGTTAGCGCAGCGCCCCCCGGCATCGAGACGGGCCGCGCGGTAGTGCAAACCCAGCTCAGCGGCGCGCAGATCTCTTCGCTCCCGATTCCCAACCGGAATTTCACAAATTTAGCTCTGCTCACTCCGGGCGCTGTTGTGAATACTTTCCAGCACGCGCCGAGCGAGAATCCGCAACAATCGACGCTCGTGAACACCGGCGGCCAGGAATTCGCCGGAACAAACTATCAGTTGGACGGCATGAACAACAATGACACGGTCCTGGGCATCACCATGGTGAATCCCGCTGTCGATTCGGTAGCAGCGTTTACTGCCCAAAGCAATAACTACGATGCGGAATATCAAGCCACGGGCAATGTCATTCAGGTGGAAACAAAATCTGGAACCAACGATCTTCACGGCAGTGGCTTCGAGTTTCTGCAGAACAACATCTTCCAGGCACGCGACCCGTTCACTCAAGGTCTGCATGCGCCCGGTACTCCTGAACCACCTCACCGGGGCATTCCTGAACTGCGGTGGAATCAATTTGGAGGTTCCATCGGCGGTCCCATTAAAAAGGACAAATTGTTCTTTTTCGGCGATTATCAAGGTACTCAGAGAAGAATCGGGGCCTCTCAGATAATTCGAGTACCCAACGCAGCGGAACGGGCCGGCAATCTGAGCGATTTGGGCGTTCCCATCTATGATCCGGCTACTGGGAATCCGGACGGAACCGGGCGCACCATTTTTCCCGGTGCAAATATCGCCGGCCGCATTTCATCTCCTGCGGCAGCGCTCCTCGCATCGCTTCCCGCCCCCAATGTCGCCACCACCGATCCCGCCGCACCAAACTTCGCAGCGGCTGCTGTCGAGAAGTACAACACAAATCAATTCGACACTCGCGGTGACTACTTTGCTAGCGATAAATTCCGCTTGTTCGGACGCTACAGCTATCTTGGGGCCGATATCGCTGCGCCTGGCCCGTTCGGCCTCTATGGCGGTCCCGCTTTCCCTCAATGGGGTTTTTCAGGTCTCTCGAATGCGCTGAATCAAAACGTTGCCTCTGGCGTCACATACACATTCGGCCCCAATCTGCTGACCGAAGTCCGGTTTGGCTTCTCGCGTTATCGAGTAACGGTGTCTGCTCAGGATCAGACCACCCAACTCGCGAATACCGTCGGGATTCCAGGTCTGAACCTGTCAGGCCGGCCCGATACAAACGGCCTACCAGACTTGACCATCAACGGGGCGGGCGGGTTCAGCCTGGGCTACAGCTGCAACTGCCCACTGCATGAGCGCGAGACGCTTCTCGATTACGTGAACAACTGGACGAAGATCTCCGGCAATTACACAATTCGCTTCGGCGGCACCTTCGAGATGGCCTGGAACCAACGTCTCCCCAGCGATCAACATCGCGCCGGCGTATACCAGTTCAACGACTCCGTCACGGCAGACGCCAGTGTTCCCAGCAGCGGTTTGGGTCTTGCCTCGTTCATGCTGGGTGATCCATCGAGTTTCAATAGATTCGAGCAAGTCTCAACAACGCAAGAGGATCGTCAAAACCGAATGTTCTACTTCCTCCAGGACACCTGGCGGGTAACCCCGAAGTTGACTCTCAACCTAGGTGTTCGTTGGGACGTGTGGTTCCCCGATTTCTCACTTAATGCAGGCCAGGGCGGCCGTTATGACGTTACCAATAACATCGTCTACATTCCAGGGGTAGGTGGCGTTTCACGCTCCGGCAATGCCGAGACTCAATGGCGAAACTTTTCGCCGCGCGTTGGTATGGCTTATGCACCTAACGAGAAGACCGTCGTACGCATGGGTTACGGGCGCGGCTATACACTCGGAACATTTGGCTGGACATTCAACGATCTCGCCGCTGATGTCTATCCGTCCATCGTCAACCAGAGCATCACTCCGACTTCGTCGTTCTTCCCTGTATTTCCGCTGACGACCGCTCCTCCTCCTGTAGTGTTTCCCATGATTCCATCAAATGGCATGCTGCCGCTGGCGAACGGCATTGGCGTCTCCTATATCCCCGCCAATCAGAAGATCCCCTATGTAGACATGTGGAACTTCACCATCGAGCGGGAGATAGCGCCACAACTGAGTATTTCCGTCGGCTATGTCGGGAACGTCGGACGGCACGAGAATGGTGGTTTCCAGCTCAACGCCGCCATACCGGGTCCGGGTGCAAATGCCAATCTGCGGCGGCCTTTATTTATCAAATACGGCCTCACGCAAGGCATCTTCGACAAATGCGACTGCACCAGCAGCAACTACAACGCCTTTCAGGTGCAGGCGAATAAGCGATTCAGCACCTCGTACTCGTTATTGGCAAACTTTAGTTGGCAAAAGGCTCTCGACTATGGTGAGTTTGGCACTGAGACCAATCAATATAGTGCGCAGCAGGATTATGGACCGGCTGGTTTCGATCGCGAATTCGTCTTCACGCTCGCGCATACACTTGAGCTCCCATTCGGGCACGGCCGGAGATATGTGTCCGGTGGCTCCGGCTTTGTAAATGCTGTCGTAGCGAACTGGTCATTCCGCGGCATTACGTCCTATTACTCGGGCCTGCCGTTTTCACCGAGCATTGGAAACCAGGCGTTCTTGAATTCGCCGGATATGACTAGTCGTCCGGACCTCGTCGGAAATCCCAACCTCGCGAATCAAACCGCGAATCTGTGGTTCAACCCATTGGCCTACGGCATACCACCGCTTTACACCTTCGGCAACGCCGGCAGGAACTCCCTGCGTGGTCCGAATTTCTTCGAAGCCGACTGGCAGCTTGCGAAAGGTTTTAAGTTCACAGAGCGCGTTGGACTCGAGCTTCGTTGGGATGTCTTCAACGTGATAAATCGCCAGAATTTGGGGCTTCCGAACACCCAGGTCGATTCACCTGCCGGGGGCCTGATCAGTGATATTCAGATCTGCACAACCTGCGGAAACGGAATGCGGAATATGCAATTTGGCGCGCACATCACGTTTTAATGCCCTTCGGCCGCTCGCTCAGCGTTGTCCTCTGTTCTGGGCTGATTGCCGCCGCATGGGTATGTATCGGGCGGGCTGAAGACGCCGGGTTTCAATTCGAAGCTCTCAGCCCACAGCCCTATACACCCGCTTATCTCGGCAATGGCGCAATCGGCTTAGAAACTACGCCGCTCGGGACAACTCCTAGTCGCTGTTTTCTCGCCGGTGTCTATGACGAAACACCGGGCGATGTGCCCCGCATCGTGTCCGCCCCGGCTTGGAACGAAGTCGATATTTACAACGGTTCGCATTGGCTGAATGCAGCGCCTTCACTGCCGACGCTTGAGAGCTACCGTCAGGTCCTCGACATGTACGATGGCGTCCTACGAACCAGCTATGTCTGGACCCAGGACAACAGAAGAATCGGGGTTCACGTCGAGCAGTTCGTCTCGCGGAATCGTGCGTATTCCGCCGCTATTCGCGTAATCCTAAGGCCCGAATTCGGGGGCGAACTTAGAGTGCGGCTTCCTGTTCGTAGTTGGCCTCGGCCACACCGATACGCACTGGCGCGAATCGATAAGCTCGATCCCGCAGCTCAAAGCGATCCCTGGCTGATCTGGTATCCCGGCTACCTCGACGTCAGCAATGTGAATGCGCGGAGTTCGTCTAATGGCGCTGTCCTGTCGCTCATCGCCCGGGCCCGCGGCACGAGTCTTCAGATCGGAGAAGCTGTCGCGGCGCACTGGAACAGTCACGCGACTGCAACCACCCATAAAGACGCTGAGGAAGCGTGGGTGGAACTAACGCTAGCCGTGCAACCCGGAGTAAGTTACACCTTTACAAAGTTCCTCGCGTTGTCCACGCCAGCTACGCCGGGGTCTCGCGACGGAATGGCTGTGGAAACGGCTGTCGCGAGTCAGCGCGAAGGTTGGGGCCCACTCCTTTCGCAACATATCGCGGCGTGGCACCGGCTGTGGGAGTCGGACATTATCGTGCAAGGCAACGCCTCATTGCAACGGACTGTTCATTCGATGCTGTTTTACCTGCTGGGCAGCGCGCGCGAAGACCTCGGCATCAGCATCGCCCCGATGGGCCTCAGCTCAACAGGATATTACGGACACATCTTCTGGGACGCGGATACGTTCATATTTCCACCACTTCTTATACTCCACCCCGATCTTGGGCGACCCATTACGGCGTTTCGCTCACGCACGCGCGAAGCGGCGCGGAAAAACGCGCGAGCCAATGGGTTCCACGGCGCGATGTACCCCTGGGAAGCTGGCCAGGACGGGTCCGAAACAACTCCGCGCTTCGCAGGCCAAAACGCCAAGTTCGAAAACCATATTAATGGCGACGTCGCGCTGGCGGCGTGGCAGTACTGGCAGGCAACTGGCGACCGCCAATGGCTCGAACACGATTGTTGGCCTATCTTGCGCGACACCGCCGATTTTTGGGTCAGCCGCGTGTCGTACAACGCGAAGCAGAAGCGTTATGAGATCGGGCAGGTTGTCGCGGTGAATGAATCACTAATCGGCGTCGATAACGATGCTTGGACGAATGCCATTGCCAAGAGGAACCTCGAGCTGGCTACCATCGCAGCGCGAGCGGTCCGACAGCAAGGCAATTCGAAATGGGACGAGATTGCCCAAGCTATGTACATTCCGCAGAGCGATTCCTCCCTACTGTGGTTTCCGCTCGAAATGCGCTTCTCAGCCGAACAGACGCAATTCGCGATCAATTCCATGTTGAAGTCGATTTCCGGAGGCGAGAGCGGCGCGATGATGGGCGGCGAATTCTATCCGATCTTAGCGGCCGAGTTGGGCAACCGGGAGCTCATTAATCAAATGCTCGGACCGCTTTCCACACCCTATCTGCGGCCGCCCTTTCAAGTGATCGCCGAAACTCCGCGCAATCGGAATACGAACTTCATTACCGGAGCCGGCGCTTTTCTGCAACAGTTTGTATTCGGGTACTCGGGGCTCCGCCTCACCGACAACGGACTTGAGCAGAAGTTTCGCCCTGTATTGCCGCCGGGTGTTGAGAAAATGACACTGAAGAATATAACAGTCCGAGGCAAACGGCAGACTTTGGCGTTTACTTCCAGTAGCCAGTAGCCGCCTCTGTGCCCAGGCATACAGTTCTGGTCCGGAACTTTTGCTAATTTCCCAACGTTTCCCTATTGGTCTTCGTCTAAAGCGCGAAAACGAGGGATACGGTGTGGGAGATCGGGTTGCCGCTCCAATTCGCCCATAGCTTGCCAGACAATCCGACCGACGCTGAGCTTGTTGAGAGCTGCAAGCGAGGCAACCTGCGTGGATTTGAACGCCTGTACGAGCTGCACGCCGGACGCATGAAGAGCCTTGCTTTCCATTTGCTGGGAAGCCGCGAAGATGCTGAAGACACCGTGCATGAAGCGTTTCTGAAGGTATATAGAGCGGTCCGCGGATTCGAAGGGCAGTCGTCGCTTTCTACTTGGATCTATCGCATTTTGATCAACTGCTGCTACGACGCGATGCGGAAACAGCAGAGATTGGCCGAAAAGCCCGCGCGAATGGAGATGGGAACGGATACGAAGCTGCCGCTCAAAATTGCGCTCGATCGGGCGTTGAGTTTGCTGAACGAAAGGCAGAGAATCGTCTTCTTGATGTTTGAAGTGGAGGGCCTGAGGCATTCGGAAATCGCGGGAATCCTCGAGGTTCCGGAAGGAACTTCGCGGAGTTGGCTATTCGAGGCCAAACGCGAGTTGAAACGTACGTTGATGGAGTCAAGCGCATGAAGTTCGAATGTGGCGACTTGGAGCGGGCTCTCGCGATTTCCGAGTTGATGCCGGAAGCCCGCGAACATTTGAAAGTTTGCGCCGCATGCCGGCGCGAGTACCGGTTGTGGAATGAGATGTCGACAGCAGCGAAAGAGCTGCATCAGCAATGGGACACACCGGAACTCTGGCCCAAAATTAGAAAGGCGATTGAGGCCGAGCCAAAGCCAAAACCGAAGCCGGTGTGGTGGCGGGAATGGAAGACTTGGGCCGTAGCGGCGGCGGTGGTCATTGGTGCAATACTGCTCGCCCGCCCATGGCAATGGACCGGAGCGCCGTCCACGAGTACAGAGCCACCGACCGCCGCGCCACTTTCCGCGAATAGCGATTTTCTAACCGACCAAGCGCTTCATGAGGTGGAAAGAAACGAAGCTGCATACCGCCGCTCCATCGAGAAGCTGTTTCGAATCGCGCAGCCAAAGCTTCAGAATTCGGGTTCGCCGGTAACCGTGAGTTGCAGAGAGAAGCTCTTAATGCTCGATTCAGCGATTTCGGAGACGCGCACCAACTTGTCCCAAAACCGGTTCAATGTGCATTTGCAGAGAGAGTTAGCAGATCTGTACCGCGAAAAGCAGCGGGCACTCGAGGAGTTACTTGGCCGTGATCAGAAAAACTAGTTTCCTGTTCCTTGTATTAGGTCTCACCGTACCCGGCTTTGGTCGCGACGAGTATACGCGCGCCTTCGACAAAACCGTAAGCGTGCGAAGCGGGCAAACGGTTTTGCTTGAGCACAAGCTCGGGGACATCACGATACACACGCACGCGGAGTCGAACGTCGTGGTTCACGCCGATATCCGGGTTTCCGGTTCGGATGCGAGCCAGGCCAAGCAGTATGCGGATCATCTCGAGATCCTGATCGAACCCTCCGCGTCGGAGCTTTCGATTCGCACCCGCTACCCGCAAGGCACTTTTGGGCGCGATACCTCGTATAGCGTTCGTTATGAGGTCACCATACCTGAAACGGCTCCTCTTCAGGTACGCAATTCCTTCGGTGCAGTCTCGGTGGCCGGCGTGAAGGCAAACTGCGACATCAACACGTCTCATGGCGCGATTGAATTCCGTAATGGGCGCGGGGTGCAGCGGCTTGAGAATTCATTTGCCGGCGTCAAAGTTGCTGGTAACGCGGGTGACGTCACAATCGCGGCAAGCAATGGAAGCGTAGACGCTTCCGATATAGCCGGTGCATTGAGCGTACGAGATCGCTTTGGAAGTGTCACTGCCACCCGTATATCTAAAGGCGTGGGGATTGTAAACAGTAACGGTTCGATTGAGGTCGCCGATTCCGGGGGCCCCGGCGAGGTTCGGAACTCGTTTGGAAGCGTGACCGTGCACACCTTTCATGGAAATCTCACAGTCAACAACGCGAACGGCAAGATTGAGGCAACGAACGTGCAAGGGCAAGCGGAGTTGAACACCACATTTGGCCAGGTGCGGTTCTCGGCGATTGGCGGCCCACTCTCGATCAGAACCAGCAATTCGAGCGTCAGCGGTGAGAAAGCGGGCGGCCCCGTCACGATTGAGACATCGTTCGGATCGGTAACCGTTAGTGACATACAGCGTGGGGTCAGAGTTGAATCCAGCAATGGAAGTATTTCAGTCGCGAAGGTCCACGGAGAATGCAATGTGAAGACCAGCTTTGGAACTGTGCAGGCCGCCGACATTGGCGGATCGTTATGGGTTGAAAATTCGAACGGCGGTGTCAAAGCATCTAATACACAAGGAGCCCAGGTGAGGACCAGCTTCGGCCCGGTGATTCTGGACGGCGTCTCGGGGCCGATCCAGGTTGAGGATCAGAACGGAGCGGTCGATGCTACAAGTTCCGTACGCGGCTGTCAGCCTATTCTCATTCGCACTTCTTTCTCCACGTTGCGCGTTCGCCTGAATGCGGATCCCAGCTATCGAGTTGCGGCGCGGACCTCCTTCGGTAAGATTCGTACAGATTTTCCGCTGAACGCCTCAGGATCAATTTCGAGTGATGATCTAAACGGCAATATCGGAGCAGGCCATTGCGAGATGAGGTTGACCAATAGCAATGGCATGATCGAGATCCTGAAGCCCTGAGATTCCCAAGAACGGCATCCAATCACTGATAACGGGGTCGGATGTTCGCAAACGAACACCTTACATCCATTCGAAAACGCTCAAGTCGTTGAAACTATAACGCGACGAGGCGAGCCGCTCATTGGCAAGCCAGTTGCAATCTAGCGGTATCGAAGATGGAATCCTGTTATGCCAGTTGAAGCAGCCGAACGTCCGAGAACCGATCTGTATAAAGTGCTTGTCATTGACGATCAAGCAGACATCCGCGAGGCATTACGCCTGTTACTCAAGCGCGCCGGCTATTCCATTCAAATGGCGGAATCGCCGATTGAGGCACTTGCGGCTGCAGCTTTCTGCGATCACGACGTAATTGTGATGGACATGAACTTCACATGCGACACGACTTCTGGACGCGAGGGTCTCGAGCTACTCGAACGCCTCCACGCGCAGAGGCGTGACGTGCCGATTATTGCGATGACGGGATGGAGCACAATCGAGCTGGCGGTAGAAGCGATGCAGCGCGGAGCTTGTGACTTCATTCCGAAACCGTGGGACAGCCATCAGATGCTTGCCGTTCTCGAGAAACACCTGAACCGTGACGGTCGAACCCGCCGCATCGGCTCATCAAAAGAAGCGGAGCTTACGATCGCACGCAACGTGCAGCGCCGATTGCTGCCGAAACCACATCTCAGTGCATGCGGGATCCAGTGCGATTGTGTCTCGTTACCCGCAGGAGACATTGGCGGCGATTTGTACGATTTCTTCGAAGTCGATTCGTGTGGGGTAGCGTTTTTGCTCGGCGATGTTTCCGGTAAGGGAATCGGGGCGGCGCTTCTTGTCGCGAACTTACAGGCAACTATTCGCAGCCAACAAGAACTCGCGCGTTCTCCAGTCGAGCTACTCGAACGGGTGAACCAGCTGTTTTTTCGCTTCACCCGGCCTGAGCATTACGCAACGCTGTTCTTCGGCATCTATGAAGCAAACACGAATAGCATACGCTATGTGAACTGCGGACATCCGGCTCCGGTGCTCTTGCGAGCTAATGGAGAGTTCGAGCTTCTGGATGCGACGGCAACTGTTCTGGGCGCATTCAACGGGTCGGTATTCTCGGAGCGCACTGTATCGCTCACCGAAGGAGACCGTCTGGTGCTGTTTTCCGATGGTTTGTCCGAAGCGAGAATCGATCAGCCTGATGAGGATTGGCTGATCGAAAGCATTCGTAAGCTCGGCCGCACACATTCCAAGGATCTCGCCGGTGTGCTCGCCGCCGGTGCCGCTTCAACGCGCGAGCAAGCTGATGACATTACGGTGATGGATATACGCGTCCCCAGGCCTGAACGCGAACCGAATTACGACTCTTTACCCGCGACCTGAAGGTCGTTGTCGACGCTAAACACACCTGGGACTGAATTCGCTCGCATCCCGGCGAGAGCCATATCAGTGGAAGAATCGACGACGCCCGTCAATGTGACGTTGCCGTTCTGCACGATGATGTGGATTGCGTGATACCCGATTGGCGGGTCATTGGTTATGCCGCCCGCAGCACGGGCAATCGAAGGTGCTCTAGGTCTGCCGCGGTTTGAGGTGTAACGTTGCAATGCCGGATACCGATATATGCTCGCGTAAACCGCTGCTCGGATGCGGTCATCGTTAGGTGAAACGGGTAGCACTTCGATTTGGTTGTCTACGCTCTCTACGCCCTTGATTCTCTTTACTACATTCTCAGCGCTGGATTTGAGTGTCGGGCGAGAAGCCTGCCCGCGCAAAATCACCGTGTTGCCTTTAATGGCAAAGTGAATGTTGTCAAACACGCCATATTGCGGCAGCATGACAATCTGCTTTCTCACTTGTTTTGCGAGATCCATTACTTGCTGCTGTTTTGCATCCAGAGCGGAGTTGTCCTGCTGGGCAACTAGCGAGCCGAACACGAAGCTTAAGGCAATGAAGCCTCCAACAATCGGAGGTGAAACGATTCGAGCGATATTCATGATTGATCCTTTCTGAGTAGTTATACTCCCACACAGAATCGAACGTCTATGGGCGCATGCCTCGAAGCTCACCGGCCAGCGCGTCTGGGTTGTAGGTTTCAAGACCCAAAGTTTACACCAACTTTACGTGACGTCGACAATAATGACTCGAGTTTCTGCCAACATTGGCTCAGTTCTTGCCAATATCGTCTGTTCACGAAATGTCGTTTAACTTGAGGCGAACGCCAAAGCTATAGTTGCACGAGGTCCGCGTAATGCCAACCAACCTGGACCAGAACGCAACCACGTTGAGCGACAACGAGATCATTGAACGCGTTCTCTCTGGCGACACGGACCTATATCGGCTGATTATCCGGCGATATAATCGCCGCCTGTACCGGGTTACGTGGACTATTGTTCACGACGAGTACGAGGCCGAGGATGTCATACAAGAAACATACGTTCGGGCTTACGAGCACTTGACGCAGTTTGCCGGTCGATCTCGTTTTTCAACGTGGCTGATGAGAATCGCTGTCCACGAGGCGTGGAGCCGTATGAAGCGTTTGGGTCGGCAATCTGACATGGACGCCCCTTCAGCGTCAGCCTCTAAGGCCAGTCGCGTGACGCGCACGCCTGAAGACGATTTGCTCACACTCGAAGCTCGAACTGTTCTGGAAGAAGCAATCGACGCGTTGCCGGTACTCCAGCGCTCCGTCTTTGTGATGCGCTCCCTCGAAGAGATGAGCACAGCAGAGGTCGCGGAGTGTTTGGGCATCAACGAACAAGCTGTTAAGATGCGATTCTCACGCGCGCGACTTACGTTGCGGCGGGCTCTTTATAATCGTGCAGGCGCGACAGATTCGAAGGCGTTCCAATTTCTCGGTGAGCGGTGCGATCGGGTTACCGATCTTGTCATTTCGCGAATCGCTGGTCTATCAAGAAGCACACAGGCACGAGCATAGCAGTCTAAGAGACAATTTCTTCTGTTGTCTCTCTCGATCCTCAACCGTCGTCGGGAGACTCGCGCCGGGCAGCGTCCGCCGCCTTTGCCAAGGCGGTTACCGCGTCAAAGAATGCCTGCGACTGACCGAGGAACAGTTGGCTATTCACGATCGCGGTGGCTGTCGCCACAGCACCTGCGTTTCGCTTGCGCGAGGGTCGAATGACGGAGCAAGCCGGCAGACTCGGCTTTATAAACGCGCAGGGCTCCGGAAAGATCAGGTTCGTTTGGAATTCTTCGCCGCCGAAAGGGGGGGAGTTGAGGTCCGGGAATCTCACACCAGTTTCGGGGTCCCTTACACCGGCCAGCGGTTGCGAGACGGCGTTTCCGGCCTTGTCATGCCACACCGCGAAGTGGTCTACTTCGACTCCGAGAATGCTCACGAGGACTCGCAGGACCTCCCGAGAAGACACATTGAGGATCAGGTTCGTGTAAACGCTGGAACCCGCCTGATCGAAGGTCGCAAAATGAAACCCGGCCGTGTTGGCGATCGCTTGCATGCGACGTTGATGACGAGTCCTCGGAGGAACGGGTTGTGCTTGGTCGGGCGGGGTGTCGGCATCGTCCACCGGAATGGCCGGTTGATTCCTAATGTCCACCGCCTGCGGGAAGGGCCCGCCAGCCAGATCCGGATTCTGCGTACTACGGTAGCGGGTGTACCAACTGGTGTCCACGTCGAGATTCATAAGATTGGTGAGCCTCCCGGTCTGTTTGGCTCCGGTCGCCTGGCTGCTCGGTAGAGTACGAAACGCATCCAGGTTGACGGGTGCCTCGCCTTTGGACATCAGGTAAGCATTGAGAAACGCCGCGTGACTCATTTCATCGTCGGTGTTATCGGAGATATATTGCGGCATGTCGCTATCCAGGTTCTGAAGCGCCAGCTTGTATGCCGCATTTCCGCCATTCACTCCACCGAGTTCGTTGTATTGTTGCCAAAAATCACTCTCAACCAATTCGGCCGCGGCCAGAAATTTAATAATGGCTACATCCCCTCTGGGAAGCCTGTCATTGTCGTGTGCTACGAGTTCTCCGGCTGAAAGCGCTGCGCCTGTTACGCCTAGCTCTGCCAGGAAGGATCGTCGTCTGATAACGTTATTCCAGCGAGTGGAAAGATCTCCTGATTGCGAGTGAACGGATTGCTGCTTCATAGTAATACCAAGCCTTTCGTAACTGGTTTCTGTTGAGAAGTGCTATGTTCGGAACCGTAAATAAGTTGTTGAGAATCTTCTTCGAAGACACGCCTCGAAGCAGTTTCATGATTGTGTAACACAAGTTATTCCCTTCTGCTGCTTGACTTACAGCCTGTTGTCAGCCTCTATCACCTATTGCTTCGCGTCCTAATGTTTACTTTTCTTGGGCCCGAACGTAAGGCTCAGTAAGTATTGAATGACATCGCTTTTCTCATCGCTAGTGAGACCCAGGGATAAGCAAGTATCGTAGTGATCGACGACACTCGCCAAAGTCGGGAATCGTCCGTCGTGATAAAACCCTCCTTTCGTATGCGTAAACAGCTCGCCGATCGGTGAAGTCCGGTAACGGTGATCCGGGGCCCGGTCAGCTTGAAAGCTGTCAATGCAGACTTCAGCGGGTGTGTGCAGGTTCCATCCAGGATCGGTCCAAAGTGGCTCGACGTGGCAGCTATTACACTTAGCCTTACCGCTGAAAAGCTCGTCGCCACGCTCGGCGGCGGCTTGGTCGAAGCTGCCCGGTTGAGGTTGTCTGGCAGGAATGGCGAGCTGATAAAACTGAAGAGCCTGAAGCTTTGATGTGATTTGATCATCATCGGGAGAGATGTGCGGAAGATCGCCGAAACCGTGTGCGGCGACGATTGGAAACTGGGCTGCGTCGTTCAATCGCGGATCCCAGAACCTTCCCACACCATGCATTTCGAGATTCGCCACGAACGCGTTCCAGTACGGAACTGATCCCACCCCGTCCACGTGTGGAGATTTACGCCGCCCAAGCCGAAGGCGGGCGGAATCAACGTGGCTCCTGAAACGTTCGTACCAGTGACAACGCCGTCGGTTACCTGTTGAGGATTGAACGCTTTGCCGTCAAGGGCCAACTCTGCGTCAAATTTCCCGGGCCCCCAACTGTGGAGCACGTCTCTGACTTTCGCCTGAGTTGTGGATAAAAGATCGGCGAACGCGCTCAGATCAGGTGCAAGCGCGATAATTCCCCCAACATTCAGATCACGATTGGGCCAACCATCCAATCGGTGCCCGATACAGCCTGTGCCGGGATTCGTGTGGATCAAACCTGCGCATAGAGCAGGCGCGGCGTTGTCGACGGTTGAGTGGCAGAGGGCGCATTGAATACCGACGGATTTGAGCGCTCCAGCAGAATCGAAGAAGCCGGTTACGCCAACCACGGCATTCAGCTTGAGAAGGGCGACCGTCACCGCTGGATCGTCCAAATTTATCAATCCGTGCCGGAGCTGCTCTAGCAGATCGTGCGGTAAAGCATCTATGTCAACCTTTAACCCAACTTTAAGAGCCGATTTAGGGCTAACACCGGGGCCAACTCCTCCTAGTTTGGCTCCCTCGATGGCCTTGTGAAGTTTGAGCGTATCGCCCCAGAACGCCTGGTCGCCGAACGTATCGAAGCGAAAAACATGACGTCCGTGAGAAGCTAGTCGAACTGCATTGTCTGCCGTTGCATCCCGATCGACATCTTTCTTGCTGGATTGGCTTTGAATGTCCTGCGCCGCCACTCTCAGAAACCCCACAAGAGCGAGGAGCAAGACTCCCATTAAAATGGCGGAGCGAAACAGCACACCTCGCTTGATTTCGGCGATCAACACCATAGATCTCTTAGACATGTCCATCCCTCTTCGACGTCCTATCTATTTCGGGCGTCGATTCGCGAGCACTACTCCTGAACAGGAGTAACGGCATCCTAATAGAGAAAGAATCAAAACAAAGGTAACCATGCAGTCGTTACCGATTTGTAAAACTTTCGTTGGGTATGAATGCGGTTTAAATTTCGCCGCCGACTAACTTGAGCCCTGAATGTTCGACAACAGAATCAAGCGAAATTGTCGAGCTCCCTCGCTCCGCGCTCGTGCACTCGGCATCTGATCCTAGATAGTGAAAGCGCCACTTGCCCCGCGATCCTGGCCAAATTCCGGATTTGCTGTCAACAACAGAATTTTTGATCAAGCGCTTGGTGAGACCACATTCACGCATTTTGCCGGACGGTACAGCACACAAGAACCGCGCATGTAAGGCGGCGATGCAGTCCACTGTTCCCAACATGGAGCGGGAGACGGGGATCGAACCCGCGACGTCCAGCTTGGGAAGCTGGCATTCTACCGCTGAATTACTCCCGCTCAGTGAAAACGCAGCACTAACCTGCGAGTGTGTCGTTCCACTCGACTGCATCCATACTACACAATCCGAGTCGGAAACGAGTTCACAGGTCCTGCGACAATCGGTGCCAAGCTCGGCAACTTTACATGCCCCACAACTGGCGGCGGCTTTCATAGGGCCTTACGTCACACTGTAAAGAGTGGATCTCCTTAGCGCCTGGCGCGAACGTCTTCAAGCGTTGAAGAACGTGCCGCCGGTGCTGCGTATCGTGTGGGATTCAGGTCCGTGGGTGGTCACTTTGGGCCTGGTGCTTCGATTGCTCGTTTCGTTGGTGCCGGTGAGTGTTGCCTGGGTGAGCGGTCTAATTGTCGGCGAAGTAACCTATCTCGTTTATCACAAGCTGTTTCTAACTCCGCGCCTGTGGTGGCTCGTCCTACTGGAGTTCGCCCTTGCGGTAATTGGCAACATACTAAGCCGGCTCATCGATTACTATGATGCCGTGCTGGCCGATCGCTACACGCGTCATGTCAGCATCCAGGTCATGGATCACGCTTCGCAGCTTGATCTTCAAGCTTATGAGGATCCCGTTTTCTACGACCGGCTCGAGCGCGCTCGCGTTCAGGCGACCGATCGCCTCGGAATGATTCAGTCGATCGGGCGATTGTTCCAGCAAGCAATCACGACCATTTCGCTATCCGTCGCTATTCTCCTCTTCTCTCCCTGGCTGCTTCTGCTGCTCGTCGGCTGTCTTGTGCCGGCATTTTTGGGAGAAAGCCACTTCGCGTTTCTGAGCTATGCGAAAAACTTCCGCCAAACTCCAGTCAAACGAGAACTCGACTACCTTCGTCAACTCGGCGGAAGCAAAGAAGCCGCCAAGGAGTTGAAACTTTTCGGGCTGAGCCGCTTCCTAACGGGACGGTTTACAAGCCTTTCCAATCAGATTCTCGACGAAAATCTCGCGCTTTCCCGCAGACGCGCGTTCGCCGTTTCCCTGCTCTCGATGTTGAGCACCGGCGGCTACTACGGAGCCTATGCCTGGGTCGTATACCAGACCGTTACCGGTATGCTCACCATCAACAAGCTGGTTTTCCTCACGCAGTCTATCCTGGCCGCGTCGAGCAACATCTCCCTGATCTTTTCGACGCTATCGAGTATCGCCGACCAAGCTCTCTTCCTGACCGATCTCCTCGCCTTCTTCGAGATGCGCCCGACCGTGACATCCAAGCCCGGGGCACTGCCCGCGCCGCGTCCCATTACCCGTGGGTTTGAGTTTCGCGACGTGTCGTTCGCCTACCCCGGAACAGAACGCCTGATCCTCAGCGGGTTGCGATTTCGCCTCGAGCCGGGTGAGCGCCTCGCTTTAATCGGTCAAAACGGCCAAGGCAAGACGACAATAGTGAAGCTGATGGCGCGCCTTTATGATCCAACGTACGGCCAAATTCTGCTTGATGGTGTTGACCTCCGCGAGTACGACATCGAAGATCTTTGCAAAGAAATCGGCGTCATCTTCCAAGATTTCATGCGGTATGAAATGACTGCTCGCGAAAACATTGCGGTCGGCCGGATTGAGCGCCTCCATGACGACAGATTGATTTGCAGTGCGGCAGAAAAGAGTCTTGCCGATGGCGTGATCCGGCGCCTTCCGCGAAAATACGAACAAATGCTGGGCCGCCGCTTCGAGGGCGGGGTCGATCTTTCGGGCGGTGAATGGCAAAAGCTCGCTTTGGCGCGGGCATATCTGCGTGAAGCACAAGTACTCATACTCGACGAGCCAACCGCCGCACTCGATGCTCGTGCTGAGTATGAAGTCTTTGAACGGTTTAACGAGCTCACCGAAAGCAAGATGGCTCTTTTCATTTCACATCGCTTCTCTACAGTCAGAATGGCGACGCGCATTATCGTGCTTGAGAACGGCGCAATTGTCGAAGAGGGCGATCACGGGCAGCTCATGGCGCACGGAGGGCGGTACGCTGAAATGTTTGAGCTGCAAGCATCCAGTTATAGATAGCCTCCTTCCGGCGAATGCCTGAACCATCGAGTGAAATCAATGTCGAGCCGGTCCGGGCGCCCGGCTTAGAGCTGAGCGAAGCAGAGCAAGCCGATCTCCGAGACCACGCCATAGGCGCGGCCCGCTCGTGTGCGTGGCTCCGCGGCCCTCGCGCTTCGAGTCGACCGCGTGAAATTTTTCTGACGAGTGCCAGAGATCTCTCCAGATTGGAACGCGACCTCTACAAATTGAGATCGGGTGTACCCTCTGAGGACCTCATTTGGCTTTACGATAATCTCCGCCTGGTTCGCACCGACATTCAGGATCTTCACGAGTCGACAAAAATTCTCGCCAAGCTGCCTCTGGTTCGCACGCCCACAGAGGAATGTATTCCGCGCTGCGTTGTGCTGGCTCGCGCCTTGCTCGCCGCCACAGGGAACCAGCTCAGTGAACCGGCATTCTCCTTCTTTATAGAGGCGGCACAAGAGATCGAGCCACTGCGGCTATTCGAACTGATGGGAATGATTCCGGCGCTCAAGCTCGTTCTCCTGGAGCTGCTTGCGGAGCGCGGACGCAAAGCGCTGGATGCCTTCCGTGCCGAAGGCCCCACCGCGCCTTCTTATAATCTGGGTCGGATCATAACAAGCCTTCGCTTCCTTGGTGAGGTCGACTGGAAGGAAACTCTCGAGCAGCTCTCAGTCATACACCGCACCTTCTGCCTTGATCCCGCGGGCGTTTATCCGCGGATGGAATTCGAAAGCCGGGCAGCATACCGCCGAGTAACTGCAAAGGCCGCAGCGCACTCAGACGTCAGTGAATTTGAGCTCGCGCGGCTCGCGGTCGACATGGCGCGCCGCAGCAGCCTGGAACAGGAAACCAAGCCTCGCGTTTCCGATCCTGAAGCATTGCGCGACCGCCTTGGTCACGTCGGTTATTACCTGCTCGATCCGGTCGGCTCTCGCACCTTATACGCCCGGATTGGGTACCGCCCTCCCCTGGGCGTCAGCGCTCAGCGCTTTTTCCGAAGATATCCCGACGAGGTTTACATCATCGGCATCGAGGCCGTAACGCTTCTTACCGTCGTGTTCCTCATCATGAGCCTCGTCGGTACCCACGGGGGCGTTGGCCTCATCGTGAGTACGCTGCTTCTGATCTTGCCGGCTACTCAGGCCGCTGTCGAGCTCATCAATTACCTGGTTACCGCCGTCCTGACCCCTCACGCTCTCCCCAAGCTCGATTTCTCAGGTGGGCTCGATTCTTCTTGCGCGACGATGGTTGCCATCCCAACACTGCTCCTCAATGAAAAGCAAATTCGGAACCTGGTCGACGATCTCGAAGTACGCTACCTGGTAAACCGCGATCCGAACATTCATTACGCGCTTCTCACGGATCTACCCGATTCCGCCGAGCCTGCCGATGAACACGACCCTCGCATCGATCTTGCGGTGCAGCTCATCGAGGGTTTGAATCGCAAGTATGAAGACGAGCCCTACGGACGCTTCTATTTATTTCACCGGCATCGCGTGTACAATCCGCGGGAAGGTACCTGGATGGGATGGGAGCGCAAGCGCGGCAAGCTCCTCGAACTGAACCATTTCCTGCGCCAGACGTCGGATCCCTTTCCAGTAAAAGCAGGCGATCTGTCGCGCCTACCTCATATCCGGTACGTTCTCACGCTTGATTCGGACACTCAACTGCCTCGCGGCGCCGCGCAACGCATGATCGGCACCATGGCTCATCCCTTGAACCGGCCGCTTATCGATCCCGATCTAAACATCGTTACCGAAGGGTACGGCATTCTTCAGCCTCGTGTGGACATCAGCGTCCACTCCGCCAGCCGCTCTCACCTTGCGAGCATCTATTCGGGGCAAACCGGGTTTGATATCTACTCTCGCGCCATTTCAGACGTTTATCAGGATCTGTACGGCGAGGGCATCTTCGCGGGTAAAGGCATCTACGATGTCGATGCGTTTCGCCAGGTTCTCGAGCATCGCTTCCCGCGCAACGCGCTCCTTAGCCATGATCTGATCGAAGGCGCTTACGCCCGCGCAGGTCTCGCTTCGGATATCGAAGTCATCGATGACTATCCCTCGCATTACAGCGCTTATAATCGCCGGAAGCACCGCTGGTTGCGCGGAGACTGGCAGATTCTGCGCTGGATCTTCAATCGCGTTCCCAACGAATCCGGGCAGCTCGTTCCCAACCCGATCTCCCTCGTTTCACGCTGGAAGATCGTCGATAATCTGCGGCGCAGCCTGATCGAGCCGGCAACTTTCTTCCTTCTTGTCGCGGGCTGGTTCTTTCTGCCCGGCGGCCCGCGTTTTTGGACACTGGTCACACTCGCTCTGCTGTTTCTTCCCATCTATTTCCGCCTCGTGTTTTCTCTAGGACGCGCGGTGTGGAAGCAAAGCCGGATGGTCGCTAGCAATGCGATCGCGGATTTTTTCACTGCTCACATAAGCATTCTTCTGAATATCGCGTTTCTGGCTCATCAGGCGCTCGTCTCGCTCGACGCCATTATTCGTACTATTATTCGCAGCACGATCACGCACAGCCGCCTGCTCGAATGGGAGACGGCCACGGAAGCTGAGCTGGGAATCAAGAAGCGCACGCCAGTAGACGTTTACCTGGACTGGATTCCGCTAGTTGCGGTCTGCCTTGGCCTCGTGCTCTTTAGAAAGCCGGAAGCCACGTGGTACGCGCTGCCGTTCCTTATCGCCTGGTGTTCTTCAAAGCTGATATCGCTCTGGATTAACCGGTCGCCCCACTCGGAAGGCCAGCAGCTTCCGGAGAATGATCGCCGCTTTCTTCGCGAGATAGCAGTGCGCACTTGGCGCTACTTCGTCGAATTCAGCAATGAAAAGAACAACTGGCTCATTCCCGACAATGTCCAGGAGCAGCCATATCGAGTCGCCGAGCGAATCTCACCTACTAATCTTGGATTTTTATTGAACACTCGGCAGGCTGCTGTCGAATTTGGTTATCTGACCCTCACCGAGTTTGTTGCGCAAACGGAGTCAACTCTGAATTCGCTTCTAAAACTCCCGCGTTACTTCGGTCATTTCCTGAACTGGCACGAGACCATCACACTCGAACCCATAAAGCCGTTATTCCTGTCGAGTGTGGATTCCGGCAATCTCGCAGCTTCCCTCTGGGCTCTCAAACAAGGCTGTCTCGAATTGCTGCATCGGCCAGTTGTTTCCCAAAGCGCGCTTGGAGGACTGTCGGATCACTACCAAATGGTTGGTGGTCGAAAGAAGGCGCCGTTGGGATTCGAAGCGTTGCTAGCGCTCAAGACTCCTGCGAAATGGTTGCCGAAACTGTTTGGACTGCATACCGATGAGGTCACCGGGACGGGCTGGTGGACTTCTGAATTTCAGCGCCGCGTGCAAGCGCTCCGGGACGAAGCTCGCAACTACATGCCTTGGTGCCTTGCTGAATACGAGCGGCTTCGGCAGCTCGCACCCACGCTGTTCGACGCACCGGCGAAGCCGCTTACTCCGCAAACCGCCGGCGCGTTTTATGAAGATCTGGCTCGCAACCTTCAGCCCCTCACGACAGCTACAGATACTCCCGCCGAAACGCTCGACCTGATCCAACGGTTACGCAGCGATATGGCGGCATGCCGGACCCGCATGAGCGACCTGGTGGCTCGCCTGCAAACTCTCGCAAGCGAATCCGAGCGCCTGGTCCGCGAAATGAATTTTCACGCGCTCAACGACAAGCGCCGCAAGTTGCTTTCAATCGGCTACGATGTGGCGGAGCAGCAGCTATCGAAATCCTGCTACGACCTCCTCGCGTCTGAATCGCGAACCGCTTCCTTCATCGCAGTCGCCAAAAGCGAGGTGGTTCAGGAGAACTGGTTCAGGCTGGGACGGCAGCATACCTTCTGCGAAGGAGAAAACGTGTTGATCTCCTGGACCGGCACAATGTTTGAATATCTCATGCCGGTGATCTGGATGAGGTCTCATCCTGAAACTCTTCTCGACCGTGCAGTCCGCTCCGCCGTCCGTGCGCAGAAATCCTATGCCACGAAGCGGCGAGTTCCATGGGGCATCTCGGAAGCAGCTTACAGCAAGACAGACCAGGACGGCAATTATCAGTATGCGGCGTTCGGCGTCCCTGGGCTGGCGCTGAACGTTGCGCGCGCCGGCAATCTGGTCATATCGCCTTATTCGAGTTGCCTTGCCCTAATGATCGACTCAGCGAGTGCGGTTGAAAATCTGCGTGCAATGGCTCGTAAGAAGTGGCTCGGCGAATACGGGTTTTACGAATCAGCCGACTACACGGCGTCTCCGCGGCGGCGCATCCTGCCGCCTAAATGCGAATTGGTGCGCTGCTGGATGGCCCACCACCAAGGCATGACTTTGGCGGCACTCTGCAACATCTTTTATGGCATGCCCTTCCAGCGCTGGTTCCATGCCGAGCCCCTCGTTCAGGCGAGCGAACTCATATTGCAAGAGCGCCCATTGCGCGTGAAGCCGATTGCCGATTCTCAACCGCGCCGCCTTCTCTCGTTCACACGCGCGACTCCCAAAGGACCAGCCGGAAAGGCCAGAGCTTCAGCGTAAAACTCGCGTTCGGGAGCACAAAGAAAAAGGGGAGTCCGAAGACTCCCCCATATTGACCGAGACTGAAGCAACTTAGAACGTGAACTTAGCTTGCATCTGGATCACGCGACCGGACACTGCCGACCCCTGGAACGAGCCATAGGCGCTCGTGGGAGCCGATACAGTTTCTACAATTGTTCCGAACTGGCCGCTCGCGACGTTGTTATCGGGCAAGTCGAAGTTCGGATGATTGAGGATATTGAAGAAGTTCGCACCGATGAGCAACTTGTACCGTTCATGGATCGCGAACGTCTTGTTAAGGTTCAGGTCCGTGTCGAAGTAACCAGGTCCGCGGAAGGAATTCCGCGCCATATTGCCGAAATTGAACTGGCTTCCGGCCGGAATGAACTGCGACGGCGTGTAGCACGCAACATTCGGTGTCGTGCAACTCGCGGGCACCGGACCGGCCAAGTCCGCAATAAACTGCTGAGTGGCTAAGCCGCTGGCGTTATGAACCAATTGCGTACCCCGAACATCGCTGTTCACGATGCTGAAGGGATAGCTGCTGTGGTAAAAGAACGTGCCCGCAACGGTCCAGCCACCCAGAACTTCCTTTAAGATTCCATTCTGGAAGTGCGAGGTCGGGACCGTGTACACGTAATTGGCATTTAAAGAGTGGCGAACATCGTAGTCCGCGTTGCTGTAGTTAAGAGCTCTCAAGCTGAATGGGCTTATCTGATAACGAAGGCTATTCGCGCCGTTCGCAGTAAAGTTGAACGGCTCCAGACAGTCATTCGAACACGTGTCAAGAGCGTGGCTCCAAGTGTACGAGAACAGGCCTGTGAAATTCGAGGTCATTCTCCACTGCAAGGAGCTTACTAAGCCGTTATAGTTCGACCACCCCTGGTTGTTCAGGTTGCGAATTTCTCCGAAACGTGCATCGACGGGGGCAAGGGGTAGACCCTGTACACCCATGACTGAATACGCGTTCCCGAATAACGTCTGATTGAGCTCCTGATAGCCTTTATTGCCTACGTAGTTGAGAGAGAGCATGTACTTATTGGTAAAGCTCTGCTGCAGCTCGAAGTTATATTCGTAATACTTGGGGTTATAGAGTTTATTAGCGACAGTATTGAAATTCGGCAGTTTGAAGCCCGGAACAAGCGCCTGCAACTGCGCCACAGTTGCGCCGCTTGCGAACCCGCTCCGAAAGGCATTATTGGAGTTGGCTACCGCCGCAAAAGCGCTGTTAGGATCACCGGGCGCTATAGTACCGGAACTTGTGGTGAACGACGCCACAGCGGGGGAGTTCGTAATCAGGCGATCCGCAATCAGACCCTGATAGAGATCAGAGAAGATACCGAAGCCGCCGCGAATAACAGTGGATTTCGTTACATTCCAGGCCATTCCGACTCGCGGTTCATACACGAGCGGCTCCACCTTTGGGAAGGCTTCTTTGAGTCCTGTTTGAATGACGCTGTTATAAGGGACTGTGGGATCGTGGTTAACCTGAGCAAATGGCTGACCAACAAGCTCGTTGAAGCACCCAACCGAACACTTAATGTTGCTGTTGCGATCCAAACGCAATGCCAACGTTAAGGTGAGATTTGGGCGGACCTTCCACTCGTCCTGCCCGTAGAAGCCAGCGCTGTAAAGAGTCAAGCTCTCAGCCCCGATACTGGGGAACGCCTGAGAATAGGTTGAGCCGTTCGCAAGAGTTCCATTCACGAAGTCGGTTATCGAGTTAAAGGTAAACAAACCGCTCGTATTTGGGAGGGCAGCGTAGGTACTGATGAAGTTCTTGCGGATATTCGTGCCAAATTTGAACGTGTGCGTGCCGTGAACAATCGAGTAGTCGTCCACGAGTTGCCACTGCCTCACCTTACGGCCCTGCGGATAGACATTGTCGCTGCCGCCGAGATTGGAAAAGAGACCCTGACCGCCGCCCGGACCGAAGGTAAAGGTTGTAGGGAATACTGCCACTGCCGCGTTGAAGTCTGGAGGACCGAAGATTGCGGTGTAGTACGACGCGGAAAGCAACAGCTGATTTACCATCGTAGCCCCAATTTCCCGGGTATAGCCAAACTGGCCGCCGTAGGAGGGCTGTACGCTGTTGGCGTTGAACGCCGGGTTAATCGGGTCAGTACCCGTCGCCTGGACTCCGTGGTCAGTGTTGTAGCGGAAGTAAATGCGGTCTTTGCTCGATAGATTGTAATCGACCCGCGCAGCCATCAGCCACTCCGTGTTGAGATTGTTGACAGTGCTCCGGAAAGTCGCGGCGCACGGAAGAGCCGTGCCGAAACCTCCTGCTGTGAAATCGCCGCAGCCCAGAGCTGGATCAAGCGCCGTCGTTACTGGAACAGCGCGGCCGGCACCCGATGCACCCGCATACAGACCTAACGCTTTCTGATAAAAGGGAAGAGCAGTCGGATTGCTTGCGGCGATGTTGCCTAGAACGTAATTAGAAAAAGCCGGTGTGGGAATGTAGACAGGCCCGCCGCCCGGCAGGACATAGCGTAAACCCTCATTGTCCACGAAGAAAAACAGCTTGTCTTTGATGATTCGGCCGCCGATTGAATCCGCCCACTCGTTCGAAATCGCAAAAGGACGAGGCGTACTCGTAGCATTATTGAACCAGTCGTTAGCGTTCAGGACCCGGCCGTTGTAGAACCAAGCGGCGTTTCCATGCCAGTCGTTTGTGCCAGATTTGGTGACATAATTCACGTTGGCTCCGGCCTGGCGTCCGTATTGCCCGGTGTAGCCGTTAAGCACGACGGCAGCTTCCGAAATTTCATTCGAACCCAGCGTTAGATTGCTCGCGCCGGAGTTGTTGAGATTAAGGTACGGGTCCATATTGTCGTTCCCGTTGATCGTAAATAGGTTGGCAACCGCAGGGAGACCGAATGCGGAGAAACTGCCGTAACCGGCTCCCGTGCTGATCGTCACTCCCGGAGCTGTAAAGGCATAAGCCGTCATATCATTACCGGGCGCCGGCAGATTCTCCAGTTGATGGGTATTGAATGAGGTTGCAAGGTTAGCATTGTCGCTCTGCAGCAGCGGAACTGTGTCCGTTACCATCACCACCTGCTGCGAAGTCTGGGGAGTCAGCACGAGATCGACGGTGGATACTTGCCCCACTGAAATGGTAACGGCGCCCGTGTCTGACTTGAGACCTGGGCTGGTTGCAGAGAGCTGATAGTGAGCGGGAGGCAAGGTGGTGAATCGATAATCACCCGATGCGCCGACGGTTGCCGTGCGGGTCGCGCCTGTGTCTACATTCTTCAAAACGACGCTAGCGCCTGGAACTACAGCCCCCGTCGTGTCCTTGACGGTACCAGTAATATCACCGGTTGTGATCGTTTGGCCGTAAGCAGCTAATGCGAGAAAAAGAGTCAACAGCAGCCCTGAAAACGTCCGTGCAACTTTCATAGAGTCCTTCTATATTCCTTCGAATTCGAGTTCGGCACATACGAATGTATGTGCACGCACGTTAGGTGTTGCAGTTATCTAACCAGTCCATTACGCGTCGAAGAATCTTAGAGATAGCAGTGTCATGTCACGTGAGTCATACGTAATAACGTAGGAGCTCGCCCGGCTCCTTCTATTTCTGGAAGAGGATCTCGCCACGGGATCCTTATGCCTGGGTAAGTTACTGGTTAGACAGCCCGCTCGATTCGTCGATTGTTAGGATCCGATTAGCTGACACATTCGCAAACTTCTGGCGGACGCCGCTGGGCCAATCCACCGACAGCGATGAGATAACGGGATCCCGCCCCAGCCCGAAAGTGAGCGCAAGCTCGCTTTGCGAACAATAGCTCGATCCGCCATGCACAAACTTCCACTGCTTCCCCGATGCGCTTTGAATTCGCACAACAGCTCCCAATCCACTTCGATTGGAGCGCGTTCCGTTCAATCGCAGGGTAAGCCAGTGATTTCGGTTCCCCCCCTCATTTGTATAGAGTAGGGCCGGTCCGTCATTCGTATTGATCAAGAGATCGAGGTCGCCGTCGTGATCGTAATCCGCATAGGCCGCGCCCCGGGCCACGATCGGCCGGCGGAAATCGGGGCCCACATCATCGCTCACGTTGTCGAAACGCCCATTCCCCTTGTTGCGGAACAGCAGGGGCGGTTCGCGATAAACAACTTTGGGTTGAATGCGATTAATATCGGGCTCAATGTGCCCGTTGGCCGCAAAAATGTCCGGCCAGCCGTCCAGATCGTAATCGAAGAAAAACGCGCCGAACGTCAGGCTGAGCAGGCTCGCGCGGCCGACTGTGGAAGAAGGAGCCTCGTCCACAAAGAATCCGTTGCCTTCGTTGTGATAGAGCCCGATCATCTGATTGGCGAAATTGCCGACCAGCAGATCAGGGCGCCCCGAGCGATCGTAATCCGCAGCATCGACACCCATCGCCCCGCGCGCCACGCCATCTTCTCCGTATGCCACGCCGGCCTGCATGCCTTCTTCGGTAAACGTCCCGTTACCGTTGTTCTTATATAGCTTGCTGGGCTGCGTGTCGTTCGAAACGAAAAGATCCGGCCATCCATCGCCGTTGTAATCGAAGACGACTACACCCAGGGACTTACTCGTTTTCTCCCCCAACCCGGCTTTCTCGGTAACATCTTCGAATTTGCCGCCCCCGAGATTCCTGTACAGCTTCGAAGATGTTCCTTTGTAAGACTCCGGCGTGCAGTACGACTTCGCCGCCCCATCCAGCGAACACCACAAGTCATTTTTCTGAGTCCAGGCGACGTAGTTCGCCACAAACAGGTCGGCTTTCCCATCGCGGTCATAGTCGAGCCAGGCGGCGCTGGTTCCGAAATTCGCGTTGTGGATACCGCTCTGCGCGGTAACGTCTCGAAAGTGCCCGTGACCTTCATTGTGAAACAGCCGGTCGCCGTCGAGCGCGGTGATGTAAATATCGGGCAGCCCGTCGTTGTCGTAGTCGGCAACCGCGACTCCCATGCCATACATTTCGACATCCAGCCCGCTGCCGCGCGTGATCTCGGTAAACGTGCCGTTGCGATTGTTCCGGTACAACGCCGGAAGCGATTTCTGGCTATGCGGCCCAAAATCCTTACCGTTGATCAGAAGGATGTCCGGCCATCCGTCCCCGTCCAGATCGATGAAGGCGCATCCAGCGCCGAGAGTTTCGGGAAGATACTTTTTCCCCGTCGCGCCCGTGTGATGAACGAAGTGAATGCCGGCTTTCTTCGTCGAATCCACAAACCGGACGGCGTTAACGGGAGTGTTTGCCGCCAGTCCAAGCAGGCCTAGCGCAATCGCGAGGATACAAAAAACCGCTTTCATTGCAAGGGAAGCGGCACCGACTCGTGATCGTGGATCAGCTGGCGTTCATTGTTATCTTCAGGGCTGGCCATGCGCGCTATGGCTGTAATGGTCTGTGCAGATTCATTGGCTTTGAACCGCCGAAACAGAATCTCTTCGCGATTCGCCTTGTCGGTTTGGCCCAAACCCCGATAGCACAACATAGCGGTGTAATGCATTTGTACGTCTTCCGGATCGATATCGCAGACGCGCTCCAGGTAGTCTATTGCCTTCGCGTACTCGCGCTTCAAAAACAGGATGCGCGCAATCTGATTCAGCGTGACACGATCTCGCGGGTATTGCGCCGCGACTCGCTCCAACGATTTCAAAGCCGCATCATAGTCGCCGTCGGACTTCTCGATCATGGCGCGGAAGAAGTAAATGCGGCCCAGCGACGGATCGATTTTCAACGCTTTTTCGATAAACGGCTTTGCCCGGTCCGTCTCGCCTTCTTGAATCAGCGCTCGTGCGACATTCAGCCAGGCATCGGCGTAGCCCGGCTCGGCCTCGGCAGCCTTCTGGAAGGCGTATTCCGCGCCTTTGAGATCGCCCTGAAGCAGCAGGCCGATACCCCAATCGTTCCAGCGCTCTCGCGTGCCTTGACCGGTTACGGGCCGCCATTGAGGCGCTTCTGAGGAGACAGGAATGGAAACCTGCGACTCCGCTAGCGTGATGATGGGCAGGTCCGGGATGCGCCCCTTGATTTCGCCCGAGACATCCGCTGGGATATTCTTCGCATCGAAGCTGTACTCGAGCTCGTTGTGATCGCTCGCAAGCAGAAACGGAGTCTGACCTGGTTTCGGTTCGCCCGCATAGGAGAACTGAGTGTAATACCACGAGAACTTGCGGTAGTTCAGCTTGGCAGTGAAATGGATATGCCCTTTCGCGTCGCGAGGCACGGTAACGAGATAATGCGCGACGTCAGCCGCTCCGGGCGGAATCAGATGGACATAGAGAACACTGCGTGCCTGCCAAGCGTTCCGCTTGTTGATCGGACCTCCCGCACCATCCAGTTGGTACGAGCGGTAGAAATGAGCGCCGGGCTCAACCGGTCCTCTGCCGTTATCCTCGACGTTGCCGCTCCAGAATATCGTGCGGCCGTTATCGTCTTCGCCCTTCAATTCGAGCCAAACGTCGAACGCGTCTACCGTGCCGCCGGGGAAAAAATGACCTATTGTGCGTGTCCTGACCACCACATCGACGCGCGCCGTTGCTCCCGGTTGAAGACTTACGCCGGAAAGATTTACGGGCGCCGCGAGCTTGCCAACGTCACGGATAACCGCAGGACCGGTCTGCTCTGCCTCTTCACCTACGGCGAAGGAGGTCATGGCTTGCGGCGTGCTGCCGTTGCGGCGAATCATCTCGGTATCCGATTTCTGGCGGGCTACGGGGCTGACCGCGAAGATATCCACTGTGATGAATCCTGATTTCAGAAACTTCTCCGTGAGCGCCAGCTGCTGCTCGTCCTGATTGGCGAACGGAACCGCCGTATTCGCACCCGGAAAGCGGTGCGAATGGACTTGGCCATGGATATTCCCGGGATCATGAGAGGACACGAGAGGCATGTGGCAATCGGCGCAATTGCTCGATTTCTTCGGGTAATAGAACGAGCGTGCGCCCTGGCCCGAGACGCCGCTCGCCTGCCAGTTGTCGTATTCGTTGAAGCCGCGGAACCAGCGATACTGGTTTACCGGCACGTCTAAGTGGACTTTGTGGCAGGCCGAGCAAAATTCAGCCGCGCTATCGCGCATGAAGGGCTTCATGAAGGTGCGGCGATGCGCTTCGGGTGCAGCATAGGTGACAAAATCCCCGATATTCCGAAGCAGCGGGTTGGAGCTGCTCGCGACCTCGTGAAGCGGCGGATACGACATCGTAAACTCGCCATTACCGACGCTGCCGCCTACGTGAACGATGGAATGGCAGGACATGCAGCTTAAGCCGGCCCGCGCTTCGGGTGTGTCGATTTGCTCCTTGATCGGCCGATCGAAGCGCCCGTTGAAGAACACCGCGTGATCGTGACACCCGGCGCACCACTTACTGGGCTGCGTTCCGACAACCGACTGCATATATTCAATCGATTTGCGGTAGAACTGATTGTTAAACGACGCGAAGTGATGCGCGGAGCTCTTCCATTGCTCGTAAATGTCTTTATGGCACTCACCGCACTTCTTCGATTCCATGAAAAACGCGGACGGTACCAAATGTCCGTCCGAGGTGTTGGCTCCTGAAGGGAAAAAGGGACTCTTCGGACCCGCGCCTTCCTGATACATGGATAACGGAACGACTCGCGAATTCGTGATGTGTTCTTCCGGATGGGGCACAAACAGCCGGTAAAAGACACCTGCGACTAAGATCAGTGCTGCCGCTGCACCCGATACCTTCGCAAGCAATGCGTATTGTCTGCGGGCGAAGAGGATCGCAATCGCGGCGAGCGAGATCACAACATGGATCAAAAAGATCACGCGGTGATCTCGAGTGTTTCCAATGAGCGCGAGCAAGACACCCGAAGCCGCGGCGATGACGATCCAGATGAGCCGCCTCTCTGCACGCAGCAGCATCAACCCTAGAACGCCAAGTATTGCTCCGAGCACAATGTGCAGCAGAACATTGCCGATGCCGAAAATCGTCGCGGTGGTTGGGAATGCGGCCAGCAGCGCACTGTTGATGAGGAGAATCGCCCCGAGGACCGCGCAGGAAACTGTAAGGCGGCGCTTCATTGTGCTGGTGCAAGAGGCCGAATCAGGCGCAATGCAGGACGCGTCAGGTAGTCGCGCACGTATTGTTCGTGTTCACTGTCGGCCGGAAACCGCTCATCCGTTTTATAAGGATAGGCGGTCATGGCATGGAAAGGCAGCGGAGTGACCGTCTGACTGAATGCAGTATTTGGATCGGAATCCTTTGCCCAGCCATCAACCGAGAGGATAAAATCGCGCGACCATCCTTCCGGCAACTGAGGCAGTTGGGTCGACGGATACTCGATTTTCAATTCATCTCCCGATCCCATGATCACCATGCGATCGTCCACTCTGTTCACGAGGGTGCGAACGTCTCCGTAGCGCGTATAAAGACCCCGCGTTGGGTTCCAGTTCGATACGGGTCGAACCTGATCGTATAAGAACTGTTCGGGCTGGTCACGGTTTGGATCGATAACGGCTTTCGAAAAGCCGCGGAAATGCAAGTCTGCCGTATCTGCATCAATTGGCGTGAGGCGCACCTGGGGCGCTCGTGAATCCGGCATCAAGAAAATCTCGTCCCAGTAGACGCAGAGATTTGTCACAATGCGAACCTCGCGCGAGCGCGATAAGAATTTGCCCGTGAGGTCAACGACGATAGTCTTGGGTTTTCCGGAAGGGATGCCCATATCCTTAATGACGGTCTGCCACCGGCCCGACTCGTCTTTCACCTGGAGGTAAGGAAAGATCAGCCCGCGGCCATCCTGCGAAGCGCCGAGAAACGTACTACCGTCGGCCCAATCCACCCACCCATTCAGCGCAAGCGCAGCGCGATTATTGGGGGCTGCGTTGCCGAAATCGAGATCGAGTGTATGGATCTGCGCGACACCTGCTGAATCGTGAAGGAAGCCATCCGGATAGAAGCGATCCCGACGCAGCAGACGAGTTGTCACGTCAGTCCCGTGATCATCGGTTGCGCGTATTGGATGGATCTTCGCCCTCGTGCCGAAGAGGCGAAACTCCGGGTATGGGGGAGATTTGAACTTATCGTTCGTATAGATATCGATATCGGACGGATGATCTACCGCGATGAGCCGGACCTGATCGAGGTACGACACTTCATGAAGTTCTTCGGTGATGTGGATGCGGAATTTGCCCGATTCCGCATGCAGCGAAGCAGCGGGAATCTGAATGTCTTCCCGGTGGTTGACCGGAAAATAATCGCCATCGCCCGAGCTTGCTCCTAGAGGCGCGACGCCCAGAACGTCTGTAATGAACTCGAAGGCGTTTCCATTCCAGGCAAAAATCATTGGACACGATCCAGAAAGCCGTTGCGCTTCGGCGATGGTCAGCGATTCCCCACTCTTCTTCTGCGTCTCATTTTGAATTAGTCCATTCGGCCACGTGATGCGGATAGTGTCGGCGTCGGCATGACCGTCCGTTGCAAACGCAAGCGGTACACCCTCGAAGACGCGCTTGTCATAGAACGCGCCCGATTTCATCTCGACCGTAGCGCCCACTGCTGTCTTGATGTTTTTGATGCCTTGAATCCGAACAGTCACCCAGCGCTGCGAGGGCGAGGCGTTCAAATAAACGTGCAGCGAACCGTCCGGCAGAATCTGCGCGTAATCCTCCCGGTGATCGCCATTGAAATCCGCGCGAACGGGAGATCGGGCGGCTTTCGCGTCATCAACTCGCGTCAAACCGCCTGAAGGCTCGTTTTTAAGCGTTCGCAGCTCAGGCGCGTAGCTCACTAGGTCAAGCAATCCGTCGCGATTGAAATCTTGAACGTCGAGCCGTGACATGCCGGGCGTGATCACCGGAACATCGACGTGCCTCGAATACGCCGTTCAGCTTGTCTCGATACAGGACGCCAGGATGGTCGGCGTAGGAGACGGCTACGTCCCGGGCGGCGGTGTCTCCGCGAAGCGCAAATACAACGGCATCTAACGCTTGACCTTTTACGAACGGAAATGACGCGGTGCGGTCTTCGAATTTCCCCTTTCCGTCATTGCGCATTAATAGCGGCTTCGGCCCGAAGAGCAACAAATCGAGATCGTAATCGTGATCGTAATCGAGCCAGAGCGCTTTTTGAACGCCTGGAGTATTAGGCAATTCGAGAGATTTCGAGAAGGTGCCGCGATCGTTGTGGAACAGCGCCGCGCCGCTCCCGGTTATGACACACAGATCCGCCAACCCGTCGTTATCGAAATCACCGGCCGCAATGTCGCGAACGTCGCGCAGGTTTTCCAATCCTGAATTCTTGCTTTCCTCGACGCCGCGCTTGAGCAGCACCACTCGATCTCGAGACCAGACCAAAAGGTCGGCGTGACCGCTGCCTTCCGAATCGATCACCGCCATTCCAGAGTTCGCCGCATCCCAACCTTTACTGACGAGTCGATCTTGATAACGCGTTGCTTGATCTTGCGCGGAGGGGCGCGGATCGGGCGGATCGTACAACTCGGCATAGAAGCACCATTCCATATCCTCAGGAACCGCTGCGCCCTCGTTCCGCTTCTTGGCCGCCTCGAAGGCCTGCCTTTCCTGTGCGGCGGCTTCCTTGTTCCCGGCGCGCTGGTAGAGCGTGAATAGCTGAAAGTGCGGCCCGGCAAGATTTGGATTCAACTTCTCAGCCGCGAGGAACTCTTCACGCGCGTGATCCGTTTCCCCCTTCGATCGATACACCGCCGCCAGATTGTAATGAGCGATCGGCTCGGTTGGTGCGAGGCGAAGCATTCCTTGCAGCTGCTCGATTGCGCGGTCCCAATCGCCATTGCGCTTGTAAGCGATGCCCAAATTGAACCAAGTGTGCGGAATCGTGGCATCCTGCTTCTGCGCGCGCGCAAGCTCGGCCATTCCGGGCGCGGTCTGACCCGCCCGTAGAAGCGCCAGCCCGTAATTGATGCGTTCCCGCACGGAATCGGGCGCAAGCTGCAGCGCGGCGCGCAACTGCTCGACCGCCTGGAGATGCGTGTCCGGGTTCTCGTAAAAGGCTTTGCCTAAGTTCCGGAGTTCCCAAAGACGATCATTGGCAGGGGGTAGAACATCCGCGGCAAGCAACAGGGCACAAAGCCCCGCTACAGGAGCTAAAACCCTGGAGCTTCTCATTCAGGCCTGAAACTATCCATTTTATAGAACGGTTTCGGCGATCACTTTTCGTAACTAACGAAAGCGAACTTAGTCGAATCGGGGGCCCACGAATTGACGTTGATCGCCCCCTGGCCGCCGACGAACTTCGTCAGGACTTGAATCGGCGAATGTTCCATTTTCGTGCCCGGCAGCGGAATCATCCGCAGCTGCACTTCAAGTCTTTGGTCGTGTCCGGAGGTTCCTTTGGGGAACGTAAGGAAAACGAGCCATTTACCGTCAGGGGAGCAATGCGGAAACCAGTCTTCGAGTTCATCATTCGTGACCTGCTCAGCCTCGCTATCGTTTGGGCCCGCACCATCGGCCGGCATTCGCCAGATGTCCCAACTGCCCGAGCGATTCGAGTTGAAATAGATCCATTTGCCATCGGGGGAGTAGTCAGGACCATCATCGTAGGCGGGATTCGATGTAAGCTGCTGCTCGGCGCCGCCTGCGACGGGAACGCGAAACAGATCGAAGTTGCCGCCGCGCTTCGCCACAATCGCCAGCCATCTCCCATCCGGCGAGAAGCCGTGGAAATAGCTGGGTGTTTTGGAAACGATGAGCTTTGGGTTACCGCCTCGTAATGGAACCGTATAGACCTGCGATTCCTTGGCGTTCCCGCTTGCCGAAAACGCGATTATCTTTCCATCCGGCGAAAATCCTTTATCGTTATTGCAGTCTCGAATCGAGCCGACATCAACTTTCTCGAGTTGCGGCGATCCACTTCCGCCGAGGGCGAGCGTCCAAAGCTCCCCGCCCGAATTCACCAGCAAAGATTTGCCATCGGGCGCCCAGTTTGGCGCTTCGATCAGCTTTGCGGCAGAGTAGATAACGTCTGTCGATTTGGTTTTCAAACTGTAGACACGAATCTCGCTTCTTTTCACTTCTTCGGAGGGGCTTCCGGCGAGCAGCGCAAGCGCTGCCAAGGTGATCAGGGCCGAATGACATACTGGAAAATTACGTCGCGTCAAGATGCGATCACTCCTATCGAAACTCGCCGTCTCTCTGTCAGGACTATTCATTATCATGTGCGCTGTTGAAAATCTCGAAGCCTCACGGCATTCAGGAAAGACAAGCTATTTTGTGTACGTTGGCACGTACACAAAAAACATCTATTTGTACAGATTCGATGCGAGCACCGGGAAGCTCGATTCAATGGGTCCAGCCGGTGAGGTGGTCAATCCGTCCTTTCTCGCTACCGATCCGCATTACCGTTTTCTTTACGCCGTGAGTGAGCTGGAGGGAGACACGACTGGGGGCGTCTCTGCCTTCGCCATTGACCGGAAGAAAGGCTCATTGAAGTTTTTGAATGCCGAATCATCGGCGGGCGTCGCTCCGTGTCACCTGGCAGTAGACAAGACGGCAAAGATGCTGGTGGTCGCGAATTATGGCACGGGTGCCGTTTCGGCGTTCCCTTTGGAGCAGCATGGCCGGTTGGGCAAGATGTCGGCCGTGATGGAAGCTCACGGCTCAAGCGTGAACAAGGAGCGCCAGGACGGGCCGCATGCGCACGAGACTGTAATTTCGGCAGATAATAGATTTCTTTACGTACCCGATCTTGGCCTGGATCAGATACGAATTTATCGCCTCGATCCCGCTACTGCGGGACTGGCGCCGAGCGACCCTCCCTTTGCGAAGGACGATCCGGGGTCAGGCCCTCGGCACATCGCTTTTCATCCGACACGGGATTTCGCGTACGTCGCCAACGAGCTGAAATCGGTCGTGACGGTCTATTCGCACGATCGTGCGACAGGCAGTCTCCAGGACATTCAAACTATCTCGACAGTGCCGCCCGGTTTTTCGGGCGAAAACGCACCGGCCGAAATAGAAGTCGATAAGGCCGGCAAGTTTGTGTACGCGTCGAACCGGGGGCACGACAGCATTGCCGTTTTTGCGATTGACGGTGCAAGCGGCAAGCTCAAAGAGGTCCAAATCGTTTCCGCTGAGGGTAAGGAGCCGCGCGGTATGCAGATCGATCCGACCGGGCGCTTCTTATTCGCCGGAAATCAGAAATCGAACCAGTTCGTCGTCTTTCGCATCGATTCGGGAACGGGCCAGCTCACTGCGACCGGCCAGAAGATCGACGTGCCATCGCCCGTTGCGTTCCACTTTGTACCGGCGGCTTAAGAGGCGACCAGCACCTTCCGCCGGTCGCTTTCAGTAGTGAGCTCGAACTCGCTGCTCGCGGGCTGCCGGCCCGTGGACCCATTCAACCCGAGCGCCTGGCGCAGCTCGGCTTCGACAGCGCGGCACAATTCCGGGCGGTCGATGAGCGTTTGACGAGCATTCTCGCGCCCTTGGCCGATGCGCTCGCCCTTATAGCTGTACCATGATCCACTCTTCTCGAAGACGCCCTGCTGCACGCCAAGATCCAACACGTCACTTTCCCGCGAGATGCCTTTTCCGTAAAGAATATCCACCTCAACTTCGCGGAACGGCGCGGCGATTTTGTTCTTGACGATCTTGACCTTCGTTCGATTGCCGATCACCGCTTCACCGTCTTTAATGGCTGTCGCGCGCCGTACCTCAACGCGGACTGAAGCATAAAACTTCAGCGCTCTGCCGCCAGTCGTGGTCTCGGGATTACCGAACATTACGCCGATCTTTTCCCGCAGTTGATTGATAAAGACGAGGCAGGTATTCGCGCGGGAAACCGAAGCGGTCAATTTCCGTAAGGCTTGCGACATCATGCGGGCTTGGAGTCCCATGTGACTGTCGCCCATCTCACCTTCGATTTCCGCCTTTGGGGTTAGCGCCGCGACGGAGTCGATCACGATTACGTCGATCACTTGCGAGGTGACCAGGGCCTGCGCGATCTCGAGCGCCTGCTCACCGAAATCCGGTTGCGAAACGATCAGGTTTTGAGTATCCACCCCGAGGCGCGTGGCATAGGTGGGATCAAGCGCGTGCTCGGCATCAATGAATGCAGCCGCTCCGCCCATTCGCTGCGCTTCCGCGATGACGTGCAGCGCGAGCGTCGTTTTGCCCGACGATTCCGGGCCAAAGATCTCGACGACCCGCCCGCGCGGAAAGCCGCCCGCCCCCAGCGCATTGTCGACCCCTATCGACCCGGTTGGAATTACCTCAACCGGCAGCGCGGCGCGGGAGCCGAGCATCAGCACCGAACCCTTTCCGAACTGCTTGTCCATTTGCGCCAGCGCGGTCAGAATTTGTTTACGGCGATCATCCATTCGTGTTATGCCTCTGGTTTGCAAACAGAAAGTCGGGACGGTGCCGGGGGGTTCTCGCCCAGGTGGCTAAGGAAAATCCCTATAGCTGACGACTCCTGTAAAATCTTCGTAGGAATGTACGAGCCTGTCTCATGGATGCGGACCGGACGGTGGACGATTCCGGCGAGCTGCCTGATTTCAATAGCGGTTTTCTTCCTGGGGACTGCGAAACCGGCATTTAAGCCAGAAACGTCGTGGAAAAAGTACCGCAATAAGCAGTGGGGATATTGCGTAAGCTATCCCACACATTGGTTGAAGGGGGAAGCGTTCGAGGGTTCGGGCATATTCGTCAAGGCTGGGTTAGGGAAACATTCCAGGGCGGTGGGCGAAATCGATATTGGGGCGTTGTCCGAAAAATCGACTTATTCCGGACAAGCAGCTCCTACAAGTCTCACAGATAACTTCGATTTGCATGTCGACGGATTGAAAAGATTCGAGCGCGCCGAGCACCTCGAAATCCTGGAGAAACGGCCTATGCAGCTTTCCGGCAATCCCGCTCTGTTCGCGAAAGACCGCTATTTCGATCCCCTAGACGGCGTGAGCTGGGTCGACGAAATCGTGCTTGCGGGCAGAAACGAGACGCTTTACAGGTTGGAACTCGAGTGCCGTTCCGATCAGCTTGCAAGATTTGAACCCGTCTTTACTCACTTTGTGAGCACATTTCAGGCTGACTGCAAAGAATAGCATTTTTATTTATCCAGTACTTACCCCATCCGCAACAGTACTTACGCGCTTTCGAAGTGACATATACCTAACATCGTTTGTCGGGCTAGTTGATTTATGCTTGTCGAGCAACCCTAAGTCAGTTTGTTACTTTGCCGGGGATTTTGGGGCGGGCGCCTTGCGCGTTGGTGCTGCGTCTCAGCAATGTCGCTGCGGCCTAGGGGAGAACTGTTCAAAAGATTACAAGGAGAGATTCATGTTCAGGTGGAAAGATAAATCGGGGTACTCACGATATTACCGCCCAGTGCTGTTCTGCTCGGCGGCGGCGTTGGGCCTAGCCTTGATACCCGTTTCGGCGAAGGCGGCGACGGTATCTAAAACCAATTTTTGCTCCAAGCTAGGGAAGTCCTTGGGGGGATCCCAGGGTGCGTACATGTACTGCTTTGGAGCACAACCGAATGGCACCGCAGCGCCTCAGGGGACGTCCACGACATCTACAGGATTGGCAAACGTTGATGCCGCCAGTAGGACTGAAGACCGGACCAATAGCGGGGCATACATTGGAGGCCAGTCCGAAACTTCAATCGCGGCTTCCGGAAACTACGTCGTAGAAGCCTGGAACGATGGGACCGGCTTTTTCGCGGGATGCGGCTCATCGCATTACAAAGAAGAATTGACCGGGTTCGGGTTCTCTACAAACGGAGGAGCGAGTTTTGCGGACCTAGGGGGACTACCGAATAGCGATTGCAACAACAGCCGGTGGGAGGGTGATCCCAGTGTAGGTGTTTATACTACCGGCGGGTCTACTTACTTTTACGTCACTAGCCTGTTTTCTTGTTCATTCCTTACGACGTGCGCTCCCTACGGGGGGTTGGCAGTCGGACTGAGCGCCTGTAAGGTTACGGGAAGCACGTTGAGCTGCGGCCAGCCGATTGTTGTGGCCACTGGCAACTGCCATGGCGTCCAGAACACAAACACTACTTTCTGTTCTCCTTTCCTCGACAAGGACTATCTCACCGTCGACCAGGCGCGCAAAAAGCTGTATGTCAGCTTCACGGACTTTACTGTCACGTATGACGGCACGGTCGAGATCGAATATGACAACATCGATCTCGGCGCCTGCGACCTCGACAATCCGATGGCTCCAGTCTGCTCCAACGGCGCGAGCTTCGGCCGGCCGTATTTGACCGTGCAGTCGAGCGTGGCATTTGAGTATAATTCTCAAACTGGCGCGTCTGTAAGCGGTTGTGAGATAGAAGGCGCCTACCCGGCGGTTCGCACGTCGACTGGAGACGTTTACGTAGGGTACGAGTACAATTGGGTTACGAATTTCGTAGGCGCCCCAGTGTGCGTTAACAACAGACCTACGTTAGAGGTCCTGAAGCACGTTCCACACTCCTGCTTACCGGATCCCGATACCGGTACCTCGACCTGCGCGCCAACCTTTAGCTCTAATTCGAATTCCATCGTGTCGACGGACGCCACCGTCGTGCCCGGATACAACCGGGGGCAGATGAATGATTTCCCACGCATTGCGGTCAGCGAGCAGTACGGCACCGTGAGCCTGGTCTGGAACGACGCGAGAAACGCGCCGTTAGGGGACATCTTACTGCAGAGCTATGAATTAGACACTCTGGATCACGTTCAGGGGTCACCGGTACGGCTCAACAGTGATGATAGCTTTGAGGATGCGCACTTAATGCCGGGCCTAAGGAATACCTCGAGCGATGGTCTGCTCAACGTCACGTGGTATGACCGCCGGGGCGCGAACGCGGGGACAGGAAAAACCGATGTTTACGGAGCGTTGAATGTGAATCCGAAAACGTCGGGGAGTCCCACCAGCAACACGAAGATCACCAATGAGTCGACTGACTGGACTGCTACCAGTTCGGTGATCGTCCCCAATTTCGGCGACTATACGGATAACTACGTGTCGTCCTCGAACACGCTGTTCGTAGCTTGGTCGGACGGACGCAGCGGAGTCCCACAACCCTACGAGGCTCACGTGGGCGTGCATTGATTCGATCGACGTAGAGGGGAGGCATGCCTCCCCCTACTTTGTTACAGGGGCGGTTCGGGTTCGGGCTCAGGCGCGGGTTCGTCGGGGGTTGTGCCGTTATCGGTTGTGGTCGGGACATCTGCCGGAGCTGCATTGGAGTCATTGGACGGCGCGTTCACCTGTTGATTGGCCGCTCCTACCCCCTGCTGAGCTGCATTGCGAGGGGCGAGGGGAGTTGGCGTGACTCTTGCATTGGGGTTGGTGCCAATGCCCATCACTTGCTTGGTGTCTTTGTTCGGGTCGTAGTAGAACTCCCAAAGCGAGTAGTCGAGTTGATCATTCACAACTTTGATGGTGTGGCCTTGCGCTTTGCTTGCGACGCCCGCCAGGCCGCCACTGGTGACGGTGAACGAACTACTTCCGCTTGAGGCCTGAGGCTGCGTCGCCGGGTTGGTCAACATGCGGCGAATCGCGCCCATCGAATTCTGCCCTTGTGCTCCCGCCGCGGCGACCGGTTGATCCGGATTGCTTTGATCATTGCTCGAATACTGAGTTTGATTGTCAGGCGTCTGAAGCTGCCCAGGTTGAATAGCGCCGGGCTGAATAGCGCCGGGTTGATTAATGGCGAATTGGTTCGTTCCGGGCTGATTGGGTTGGGCGGGCTGGCCCGGCTGCGATGGCTGACCTTGCGATCCCTGATAGGACTGGCCAGTATCGGCAGTTTGTCCCGGCTCAGCGGCATCGCCTGATTGGCTGGGGTCCGTCTGATCGGGTTGAGACGGATCGGCGGGGTTTGCGGGCCGCGGGACTCGATTGAGTGCCATAGCCGCCCTACGCCTGGTGAGAGGAGCAACGACGACAGCGTTTGGATCGCCTCCGGAGTTCGCCCATGACGACCCAGGCTGCGAGAAGCCGCTGCCGAAACTCGAGGTTGCGCTATTGCTCGTGTTTGAGCCGAAGCTGGAGGTGCTTGAGCCGAAGCTGGATGTGTTTGAACCGAAGCTGGAACTCGATGTGGAGTTGAAGCTGCTTGCCGGACCCTTGGGGGCCTGAGTGGTATTCGCTCCGAAACCCGAATTTGATGCTGCGTTCGCAGTGCTCCCGAAGCCGGAAGTGGATCCGAACCCCAAAGCGTTTTGCCCCTGATTGTTGGTCTTCAGCGGATTGACCTTGGAATCCACAAGCATGTTGCCCGGGCCCATGTGAAGCAAGCGCCAATCATCTTTGCCTGTAAACGGGTCTTTGAATCGATGGCGAAGAAAACGCATCCGGTTGGTGTCTTCGAGCTGCTCCATGTTGGCCGGATACATGCCAAATTTTTTGTAGAAGAGCTTTACCGCGCGCTTGTACTGCTGGCCGCGGTCGATCAGCGTCTGCTCTTTTTGCCTTTGCGCTTCAAACGCGGCGACCGGCATCTCGCGATAGAGCATGATAGCTACGAAGGCCGCGAACACGAAGACGATAAGCAGAGCCGATCCGCGCTCGCAATTTTGAGATCGAGTTTTGAAATTAGAATTCATCTCTCGCCTGGGGCTCCAGTGGCAGCGTTTTGCTCTTCTTCATTTGAGTATCTTCGATTCTGGCGCTGGTTGGGGTGAGCTCAACGACTACATAGTGCTGTTTCAATACCTCACCCTCATACGCAACTAATATGATGTCGCCGTCGAGGAAAAAGCCGCGATTGTACTCTGCTTTACCCACCGGTTTCGCGAACCCGTAGTATTTGAATGGGATATTCACCTCGGGCTCGATCGGCAGTTGGGGCGGCGGGACAGTTGGCACAACCGGCTTGGGAGGAATGATGGGGTGAGCGATAGGCCGGCCCAAGGCGTCGGTCAGGGGAGCGGCACCCATTTGGAAAAGATTCCTGGTGTTTTCGACGGGCTTTATAGACTGCAAGCGCGCGAGCAAATCCAGCCGTAGTATTGGATCGATATCGCCATGCGTGGCATCTATGGGCCGCATCCGTAAAGTAGTGCCGCGATCCGGAGTCGTTAGCGAACGGCGTGTTGCAGTCGACCCGCGAACGGGCGTACGTGGAACTGCGGCGGGAGCTGGAGTTGCGTTGCCGGCCGGTCGCGTCGTAGGAGCAGGGGAACTCGGTTGCTCGTCGCTTTTGGAGTTGTACCAAAACAGAAGCGCGGCGATTCCGATCAGCAAGACGACCAGAAGTTTGGGATCCAAGCCGAGTCGGATGCCGAAGATTTTAGTGGGAGCGGCGGAGTTCATGGCTGGCTCCCAAGCGGCGGGCTAGTGTCTTCCTGGATGATGGCCTGAAACCGGAGCGACGCGTTAATGCGTCCGCCCGTTTGCTGAGGCGACGCCATGAGGGTGTCGAGCATCAAAAGCATCGGCGATTTATCGACTTCATATAGAAAACGAACAAGGTTATCGTAAGTGCCTTGATAGTTATTGGCCGAAATATTCAAGAGAGTCAGGTCGGCGGTCCCTTCAATCGGCTCTTCTGAATAGACGCGATCGCCTTCCTGCAGCCCGGAAGCGGCAGCCATTCTCTGCAGCTCGCCGATCACTCTTTGATAAGCAGCTCGCCGGGGCAGGAAGTAGATCGTCTCGAACGTCGAAGATTGCGAATTCCCGAGCTGCACATTGGCGGTGACGCGTTTCAGGCGGACGGCGCTGGCGCGAGTTGCTGCGATTTCGTCACGAACACGCAAACTTTCGTTGGCAAGCTCCCGTTTCGTTCCTCCCGGCGGATCGAGATACAGAAAGAGGGCAGCGCAATTCAGTAGCGCAAGTACCGCGACGGTCGACCGGAGCCAGAGACCCGGTCCGGATCGCGGAACATTGCCGTTCGTTCTCAACCACTCAAAGGTTCTGGGCATAAGAGACCGTCACACGGTAGCGGTAGAGTGGATCGTTCGGTGTCGGAGGCTGCTGGTTCACGACCGAAGCCGCGCCGAACAGCTTTGATTCCTGCAGACGCTTCAAGAGCTGGATCACGGCATCCGGCCGGTCGGTTCCGACCACCATGTCTAGCTGGACGTGGTCAACACCGCCAATATCTTCGCTGGGAACCTGGGGCAGCCGCACGGCAACGAGGCGCATATTGGCCGGCATTACGGTCGAGAGGTCTCGAAAGACGTGGGTCCAGCTCACCGCCCTCCGCGAGATCAGCTGGTTGAGGAATACGCTCTTTGCAAAAACATCCGCGTTCTCAGGCTTCCCCAGGACGCTAGAGAACTGAGACTGCTCACGCTGCAGAGCCTGAAGCTGGGAACGTTCCTGGTCAATCTGGCGGCGGATATCGGATGCCGCGGCGCGCCCGTGAAGAATGAGCCCAACCAGCACAAGCAATGAGCAGGTAAGCGCCAGGCAGATGCCGACAAAAACCGCATTCTGCGCGCGCTCACGCCGGAATGGTTGGGAGGCGAGGTTCAGAGCGCTTGGCTGGGTGCTGGTCATGCGGCGTATTGCTCCAGAAGACCAAGCAATCCGGCATTCTGCTGAGAAGGGGCTCCGAACCTGGATTGGACGCCGGCAGCGGGAATGCCCAGCTCTTTTTGGGCGAGCCTTCCGAACGAGTCAGTTTGCGATCCGAATCCGCAGAGCAGCAGCCGAGTGGCCGGTTGGCCGATGTGATCTTCGGCGTAAGCGAGTGTTTGCTGTAACAAAGACAGAATCTGGGAATCTCCCTGATGAACGTCGTCGCCCTCGCCTGAGGCAAGGTCGAGGCAGCGCACGAGGCGTACGCGTCCCTGCTCGAGCAGCAATACTGAGAGCGTCGATCCGGCAATTTTCGCGACCACTTTAAGACCGGGCTCGCGGCCGGTACAGAGGGGTAAGGCGGCGACCATCGAAGGAATGACCAGCCCGACACGATATCCAGCGTCACTGAACAAGCCTTCGTATTCGTTCAAGATAGGGCGCGCAACGGCGATAGCGAGTACCTCGATGCGCTTGGACTCATTCAATTGCACTGAGTATGAGACCTGGGCCTCATCAATATGAAAGGGCACGCTCTTGCGCAGGCGGAAACGCACCAGCGCGGCCCGCTCCTGATCGCCGGGAGGAAGCTCTTCGAAATCAAGAATGGCCATGCGAACCGCGTAATCGGGAATGACGAGCCCGGCTGCAGCCTGCTTGGAACCCCTTCGCTTTGACGAGCCGCTTCGCCCGTTACCGCCAGATCCACAGACGTAGGCTAATGCGTCACGGTAGACGTGCGGCTTTAGCAGATTCGACGCGCTCGGCGATGCTGCGAGCGAGCGTTCGGGGAAGACCTGCTCCCTTACGTCGTTTGGACCGCGGGGACAGACGCCGGCCAAAGACGTCTCCGTAATCTCGAACAGATGATCCGGAGGCGGTTCTGAAATCCAGCGTTGAACAAAATCAATCAGCGGCAAGCTACCTCATCCTTCGATGAATGTCACCTTATTGACTTCGCGCAATGTCGTGATGCCGAGGCGTATCCTGTCAAGGGCGGATTCGCGAAGAAACGTCATGCCTTCCTCGCGCGCGATGCGCTTGATCTCCGAGGTAGCGCGGCGCTCAAGGATCATCTCGCGAATGCGCTCGCTAAGGTCGAGCAGCTCGTGAATCGCAGTACGGCCGCGAAATCCTGTTCCACTGCATTCCATACAGCCCCTGCCTTCATAAAAGGGGAACGACCGCCACTCGGCTGTGTCGAGTCCGCTCTCGCGGAGATAATCGTCCTCGTAAGTGACTCGCTGGCGGCAATGGGGACAGATCACTCGGACCAGGCGCTGCGCGAGGATGCAGTTCAGCGCGGAGACAAAGTTATATGGCTCGACGCCCATGTTTAAGAAACGTCCCAGCACGTCGAGAACGTTATTTGCGTGGACGGTGGTAAAGACCAGGTGTCCGGTGAGAGCGGCGTTGATCGCGATTTGCGCAGTCTCCTGGTCGCGGATTTCGCCGACTAGAATCTTGTCGGGATCATGACGCAGAATGGATCGCAATCCGCGGGCGAACGTGAGACCTTTCTTCTCGTTTACCGGGATCTGCGTAATGCCTTTGATCTGGTACTCGACGGGATCTTCGATGGTGATGATTTTGTCTTCGTCGTTCTTGATTTCGCTCAGCGCGGCGTAAAGCGTAGTTGTCTTACCCGACCCGGTTGGCCCGGTGACGAGCACCATCCCGTATGGCTCTTTGATGTAGCGGCGAAACTTCGAGAGGTCCTGGTCCGCGAATCCTACGACATCGAGCGTGAGCTGTGAAAATTTCTCACTCATCGACTCCTTGTCGAGCACGCGGAGCACTGCGTCTTCGCCATAGATGGTTGGCATGATGGAGACGCGGAAATCGATTAGACGGCCTTTGTAGCGCACACGGAACCGGCCGTCTTGCGGAACGCGCCGTTCGGCTATATCCAACTCGCTCATTACCTTGATACGCGAAATGACGGCTGAATACCATTCCTTGGCGATGGGACTCATGGCGTATTGCAGGACGCCATCGATACGGTACTTGATGGCGAGTTCCTGATCGCGCGTTTCGATGTGGATATCGCTGGCGCGCCGCTCGAGCGCATTAAAGATGGTGGTATCGACGAGCTTGATGACCGGCGCAATGTTGCCCTCATCCGATGCGAGGCGGTCGATCGAAAGCGTTTCATCTGCGTTCTCTTCGTCACCTACGACATCGAGCGTGAAGCCTTCGGTCACCTCTTCAAGGACGCGCTGGGACTGTTCGGTCTTCTTCAGCAGATCCGAAATCTGCGAATACGTGGCGACCTTGACCTTCAGCTTTTTCGAGAGCAGAACCGCGAGCTCATCGATATGAACGATCTGCTTGGGGTCGGAAAGCGCAATCTCAAGTGTTCCGTTGTGACCCTGTAAAGGGACGAAGTGATAACGGAACATCAAGTCGACTGGAACGGTGCGGAAGAGCTCGTGATCGATTTTGGCGCTCTTTAAATCGACGAACTCGCAGCGGTAGCGGCGCGCGATGGTTTTCGCCTGTTCGGTTTCTTCGAGCGGATCTTTGATTAGGATTGTCTCTGCCGCCATAAGCTACCTGATTGTGTCCGCCAGCGAAAAGATGGGCAAGTAGAGGGCCACCAGAACAAACGCGACAAATATGCCCATGAAAATCATGATTGCCGGTTCAATCAGCGAAAGCAGCGCGGTCATACGGGTGGACACATCTTCCTCATAAAACTCGGCCACACTGCTGAGCATCTGGGGCAAAGCGCCGGTGGATTCGCCTACCTCCATCATGTCAATTGAGAGATCGGGGAATATGCCGGTGGTCGTCAGAGCGGAGGAGAGCGATTTGCCTTCCCGAACCAGGACTGCCGCGCGGTCGAGCGTCTTCTTTAACAATACCGTGCCGAGCGACCGTCCGGAGGTCTCTAGCGCTTGCACCAGTGGAATACCCCCCACTAACAGGGTGCTCAGAACTCGCGAAAATTGCGCGACTTGGTATTTGGTCCAAACTTCGCCGAAGAGGGGCATGTGCATCTTCCAGGAATCGAGTCTCTCTTGCGAGGCTTCGCGCCTGGACCAAAAATAGGCGCCGAGGCCCGCGAGGAGAAGCGCGGCGAATCCGCCGAGCACATAGCTGCGGGCGGTGGTACCGACGGCGATCAGAATTCGGGTGGCGGCCGGAAGTTTCGCCTCCATGCTGTTATAGAGTTCCGCAAAATTTGGAACGACGTAGGTGATCAGAAAGGCGATCAAGCCAATCACCAAAACAATCAGAATGGACGGGTAGAGCAGAGAGACGAGCAGCTTCTTCCTGAGAGCGAGCGTTAGCCGCTGATAGGTGAGATAGCGATCGAGCACCTCAACGAGCGAGCCGGACTTTTCGCCCGCTAACACTGAGGTGACATAGATGGGTGGGAATACGTTTTGATGCGCGAAGGCGTCGGAGAGCGTGGTTCCGGTCTTCACCTCATCGCGCACGGCTTTGATGTGCCGCCCGAGTCTTTCGTCGGTGAGGCGGTCGGCGAGAAGGTCGAGTCCCTTGAGAATGGGCAACCCCGCACGAACCAGCGTGACGAACTGTTGGTTGAAGATCAGGAATTTTTCAAGATTGACTGTTTTGCGGCGCGGCTTGGCCCCGCTCAACCGCGCTCCAAGGGCCTTGGGATGGACCGAATATACGAGATAGCCTTGCTGCGAAAGACGCTCGCGGGCTTCGCGCTCGGTTGGGGCGTCCGCCACCTGCTCGTGCATTTGTCCGCGAGGATCCGCGTACCGGAGGACGAACTCGGCCACTGGCTAGTTGTCCCCCGATCCAAGTCCTAGCGAGTCGACAACTTCAGCTCCAGGCGGGATTGTGAAACGGAACAATTGGTCGGGAGCGGGCGGGTTCAAGCGCTCGTTGCTGAAAGAGAACGAAAGCTGCGATTCATCCCGGCCGATTACCTTGAGGCTGCGGATGGAAGCGTCGGGCGCAACCAGCATCTCGACCTTTTCGTAAGGCAGGCGATCGTTCTTTGCGGAAGCATCAAGCCAGGTGCCGCGGTTGGCAGTATGCAGCTGGAAGTCGCGGAACTCCTTTTTCATATCCAACCGGCCCAATAGAAAGGCGAGCGGAGCCCGCATATCCTCAGTGTCGCGAAGTTTCACTTTCTCTACCCTATTGTCTCTCGCGGTGTATAGGTATACGTCCTTTCCGTCCGAGACGAACAGCTTGCCGGGAGGCTGGGCGTAATCCCAACGCATTTTGCCTTGTTTGCGCAGGGTCAGAGTCCCGGATTCCGGCTGGCGGGCATGGCCCTGGGCGGTGTAGCTCTCCGTAAAATTGACGGAGAGTGTCCGGGCGGCGTTGTAGCGATTCTCAACTCGATGGATTATTTGATCGGCGGAATCGGCGAGGAGAAGGCAAGAACACACGACTATCCCGCTGATAAGCCGGAACATACTCAAGAGACGCACACGCCCAGGGGTGCGTTTATGGCGTTTGGGCCGGATCGCTCGAGTTAGGGAGAGAGGCGATCGAGGGTCCATCCGCCTTTGTCGTCCTTCTTATATCGCAGCCGGTCATGCAGGCGGTTGGGACGTCCTTGCCAAAACTCAATCGCATCGGGAACCAGGCAGTAGCCGCCCCAAAACTCGGGAACGGGGATCTCGTTAGTGCTAGAATAGTGCTGTTCGAGCTCTCGCAACCGAAGGTCGAGAGGTTCGCGGCTGGGCAGGACTTTGCTCTGATGAGACGCCCAAGCGCCCAACTGACTGCCCTTGGGGCGGCTTCGGAAGTAGGCTTCCGACTGTGGCCGTGGCAGCCGCTGGACTTGGCCTTCCACTCTGACCTGCCGCTCCAGCTCAGACCAATAGAAAGTGAGTGCAGCAAACGGGTTGGCTTCGAGTTCCCGAGCCTTGCGGCTGGTGTAATTGGTGTAAAAAACGAACCCCACGTCGCTGACCTCCTTTAATAGGAGAACGCGGGCCGAGGGCCGCCCGTCAGGCGATGCGGTAGCGAGCGTCATCGCGTTTGGCTCGTTCAAATCAGCAGCTTGAGCGTCCTTGATCCAGCGCTCGAACTGAACGATCGGATTCGCTTCGCAATTTTGCTCACTGAGCTCGGCGAGGCCGTAGGTTTCCCGCAGGTCGGCGAGCGACAGCCGGTGAGTTCGTTTCGCAAAATCGGACATGGAGAGGCGCGCACATCGATTGTAATTCCAGAGGCATCGCTCATCAGGGCGAGTACAGCGGGCCGATGTGGCCGGTGGAGTTGGTTTTTTCGCGCTCGATGATGGCGAGCCAGTGCGGCCAGAGGATGCGCTGCATGGCTTGGGGAAACCCGCCGTCCCGAGGCGGACGAAGTCGCGCCCAAGCGTATTCGGCGGGCACGATTCCGTCGGTGAACATCAGCCAACGGGCGATGTAGATGGGCGGGGCCAGACGCTTGGCGGCGATCTCGAGCACTTCTTGATTGGTCGGGTGGAGGGAGGTGGCTGCGATTCCGTCGGACACTTCGACCTCGACGATCTGATCGAGGCGGACTTCTTTGAGCGCAGCGGCATCGGCTTTGTCGAGGCGTTTGAATTCGGCGGTAGCTAGTTTGGCGAAGGCGAGTTGGCGAGCTTGTTCGTCGCGGTGGAGGCGATGATAGTGCGCTTCGACTTCTTTGAAATAGCGGAGGAAGGAGCGCTCGGCGGTGGTTAGGTACCGGGTGAAGGTGGCGAAGCGTTTCTGGTGCTCTTCGGTCCAATGGTGCGCGTTGCCGGGAAGCTGCCATTCGATTTCGTCGAGGCGTTTTTGATTGCGCTTGAGTTTCCAGTGCGCGTGCGCGAGCTGTTCGACGAGCGTGAGGGCGGTATGGGTGTCGGGGCGGTATTGATCGAACCAGGCCTGGACGGTAGCTTCAAATTCGGCAGGATCTTCGTCGGGCAGGACAGTTTTTTCGGAGAGGCAGCCGTGTTTGAGCGCATTCAGGCTGGAGATGGCTTTGCCCTCGGGGGTGCGCGGGCCGGTGGAACCGTTTGAGCGATCGGACGGGAGCGCGTCGATGAGGAAGTCGTACATGGCCAGCTGACGTGGAAATTGTGGCGGGGCGGGAGTAGGGGGCTGCGGCGGAAGCTGCGCAAGCGGCTGATTCGGAGTGAGATGGAGAATTTAGCGGGTTTGTGATGGCGGGCGAGGTTGCCGGGGTTGGGATTGGGTGAGGGGCGATTTTGCCGAACGAACTGGGGGAGGAGAGCCGATGTCCGGCAGTGATCCGGGAAAAAGTTCCAAATTGTTGATCATCGGAGCACCGCTTCAGGGTACGACCGCTGATATCGGCACGCGCCATACTGGGTCTTAAAATGAATGATTCCGAGCAAGCGGTTTACAATTACCTCACCCACGCACAGTTCCAGAGCATTGAGTACGAGCCCGAGGGGAACAGCAAGCCACCTGATTTTCTCGTTGAGGGCAGAATTGCAGTGGAAGTCAGGAGGCTGAATCAGCGCGAAACGCCTTCGCAATCAGACACAAAACAACGTGGCCTGGAGGAAGTTGCTATCCCAACCTGGAACCATGTAGAGCGTCTACTATCCTCGCTGGGTCCCCCGAGAGGACAAGTGAGCTGGTACGTTCACATAGCATATAGGCGACCGGTTCCGAGCGGGAAACAGATCGCGCATGCTGTTCGGCGGTGCCTCGTGAAGTTTCAAGACACAAGGGACATTCTCGTTACTAGTGATTAGAACATTTCGGGGCGATTTTGTCGTCCCGTTCGCATTTCGGTCTTAGCAGAAGCTGGTCAGCGTAGTAAGTAGTTACCAAAATCAGCCTAGTCGATTCGCTATGTACAGGACGGAGAACCATCGAACCTGCGTGTATACATATCGCTTCTCGTCGGCAGTGAACATCGGATTCGACAAACCGACGATTCCAGTAGAGTCCGCCGGGGAGATGCTCACAAAAGGCTGCTTCAGTCCAGTTGTAAGACTCAGCTTAAGTACCTGCAGTGGAATGGCCGAGCTGTCGGGTGTCACATACAGGTCCGGTGAAATGGGCGATCCCGCAATGACTTGGTCCCGGTCGCCCAATCCGCTGACGATTTTGGGCTCGGCCCCATCGATGGGATAGAGCCGAACTGTTCCACTTGCATCGCGACCGCAAATGTAGTCGGAATGGTCCACCGTAACAAAGCGACCATCAATTCCCTCAGGTGTAATGGCGCGGGGTCGACCGCCGTTAATGTCTTGTATCCAAAATCGGAGTGGGTGGTCTGACTCGCTTGCTCTAACGACAATTCGATATCCGTCGCTCGCCCAAGTGGCGCTACGATACCGAAACTTTGGCGCACTGATGATCCTGGTCTCGCCCACACCGGTCGGAAGCAACAAGACATTAGCCGGATCGGAGGGCGAGATCGAAGTTACCCATCTGTCGTCAGGAGATATGCTGCCCGCGATGCCGCTACCTAGCAGAACGGCTTGCGAAGTAGCTAAATTCACGAGATAAACCCCGTAATCTGCGCCAGTACTGCCACTCCAGTCTCCGATCAGCGCGAATTTACCGTCGCGCGACACTGAGGTAGCAACCATCATCTGTGACCAACTGAGCTGGTGAGATTCGCCTCCGATTTGGCCAACGGTTACCTCCCACCGCCTCTCGTTTCGGGTCAGCAAAACACGGCCGTCGGGGGCGATATCCTCCAACGACAGGCCACCAGGAGTCCGCAGCATGAGTCGCTGCTTACCCGATCGATTCACGGCATATAGGGCCCGCTGAGACTCTAAGGTGTTTGTTGCTGTAAACCATATTTCTTTCCCATCAGGAGACCAGGCGAGACCCTGTTCCCCGACCCACTCGTGCGTGAGGATTCGGTTTTTGCCCTTCAGTTCCGCGAGCCGGACGGTACCCCGGTCATCGCCCGGGAATGGATGATCCATAAAGGCGATCGCATCCCCCGTTCGGGAGAATCTCATGTCACTGATCCAGCCACTGGTCTCGTACAGCGGCTTACCAATGGGGTACTCAAGGCGGCACATGCCGTTCGCGAAATGTGCAACGGCAAGTTGGGCGCTATCGGGCGACCAGTCTGCCGCCGCGACTTGATCCAGTAACTCGCGTGGAGCGCCGCCGGCACGCGGCGCTTGCGCCAGAGTGCCGCCGCTCAAGGCGAGTGCCAGTTCTCCCGAATGCGAGACCGCGAGCAGGTCGCTGGGCGGTAAATCCAGGGCGCGTACATCCATCCCATCTACGCGCGAACCGTATAATTTTGTCGGCGGGTGATCCCAGGCGGCACCATACACGATCGTCTGCCCGTCGGGCGCAAAACGCGCTGCGCTTAGATATCCCCGCCGGAAGGTGAGCTGTCGGTATTCCGGTTGTTCAGGGCGGACTAGAAATCGGTGAACTACGAAAGCTAACAGGAACAATGAAAGCAAGCCCAGCCCGAAGGTCAAAGTGCGCCAACGATTCCGTCTTGGCGAAATGAGTTGTTTTGCGGGTGAGGCAGTGGTGATATCTTCGAGTGCGAAACTTAAGTCCTGCGCCGATTGAAAGCGCTGTTCCGGGCTCTTTTCCAGGCAGTGCGCGACAATTCGCTGGAGAGCCGGCGACGGAATGGCGTTCAAATCCGGGTCTTCTCTGAGAATCGCGCCAATGACATCGGCACTGGTATCGCCCTGGAATGGCCGCGAATTTGTCAGCATTTCATAGAGCACGCAACCGAAGCTGAAGATGTCCGAACGGTGATCAACTGTCTGTGCGCGCGCCTGCTCCGGAGACATGTACGCTGCCGTACCGATCACGGTGGATGCGCTGGTATTGACGGTCATGGTCGCCGTCTGTTCCGCTGGTTTGGGATGCGCTAGCTTCGCAATGCCAAAGTCTAGAATCTTGACCCGGCCGTCTCTAGTAATGTAGATGTTCGCGGGTTTGATGTCGCGATGCGTAATGCCCTTCGCGTGCGCCGCTGCCAGACCCGCTGCGATTTGCCGGCTATAATCAACAGCTCGATTGATGCTAAGCTTCCCATGCTTCAGCCGTTCGCTAAGCGGTTCACCATCGAGCAATTCAGAAACCAGATATGAGGTTCCTTCGTGCGTGCCGACATCATGGATGGCCAGAATGTTTGGATGATTCAGCGATCCCGCCAACTGCGCTTCAAACTGGAAACGCCGCAAAAGGTCACCGTCCGCTGCCAATGATTCATGGAGAATTTTGATGGCAATGTCCCGATTCAGGCGCGTGTCACGGGCCTTGTAGACCTCGCCCATACCTCCCGCACCGATGGGTTCCACGATCTGGTAAGGCCCCAGCCGACTCGCGATGGAGAGGGACATCTGAGTGAGTCTTTATACTTTATCAACGTATAGGGTATAGGCACGTCTTGGAAACTTGTTCTTAAGACTGAGTTGATGTATTCGAGAGAACGCTCAGCACTGGTGGTGGGCACAGTTTGTCGAGAGAATTGCGCAGGGCTGTTTCGTGGAAACTGTGGCGGGGCAGATCGGGACGAGAGCTTTTTATCGAAAGGCCTCAGAGCAGCTGTTTATAACGGAAGCAGCTGACCACGTGATCGTTCACCATGCCGGTGGCCTGCATGAACGCGTAACAAATGGTCGAGCCGACGAAAGTGAATCCGCGCTTGATAAGATCCTTGCTCATGGCATCGGATTCGTGGGTACGCGCCGGGAGATCCTGCATGTTGCGCCAGCGATTGCGGATCGGTTTGCCGCCGACGAACTGCCAGATGTAGGTATCGAAAGTTCCAAATTCTTTTTGCACGGCCAGGAAGGCCTGGGCGTTCCGGACTGTGGCGCGAATTTTCAGCTGGTTGCGCACGATACCCGGATTTGCCAGTAACGCGGCTATTTTCGTTTCCTTGTATCGGGCAACTTTGCGCGGATCGAAGTTATTGAAGGCAGCACGGTAAGCGGGGCGTTTTTTCAAGATAGTCGACCAGCTGAGACCGGCTTGAGCTCCTTCGAGAATGAGGAACTCGAACAGAGCGCGGTCATCGTGGATGGGCACGCCCCACTCCTGATCGTGGTAGGCGGTCATGAGAGGGTCGTGGGAGGGCCAGGGGCAGCGCGTGAGTCCTCGAACAGGATGGTCAGGCATCAAAGCTCACCCGTTCAGGCCCGCGCACCGAACAGAGAATGGCGTGCAAGGAAGTTCGATCATTCAATCGTCAGGTGCACTGTTCACGAGTATACGGAGCGCTGTTATACTGAGGATCGATCGCGCCCGTAGCTCAGCTGGATAGAGCGTCTGGCTACGAACCAGAAGGCCGGCAGTTCGAATCTGTCCGGGCGCACCAATTACACCCGCGCTGGAGATCTCATTCACTCTTCAGCACAGAATCAGTTATCACTATTTCAAAATGAGTAGGCTTCGCTTGATGTCGTTTCCAAAATCGGAGAGGCGAATGGCGTTGCCTTTGATGAGGCGCTGGAGGGTCGCCGTCGAACAGTTGCCTGTTTGCAGTAGTATCATTTTGGCGGCGCACCGCGGGGGCGAGATCGCTGGCGAGCCTCGGCGCGAGGTTTTCGTCAACGAGAAGCTTCAATGACGGTGACCCTCTCCGGAATGCTGGCGAAGAATTCATAAACCGCCTTGAAGTCTTCTTTTTCGAGGTAGGGGAAATCTCTCAGGATCTCATCCTCACTCATTCCGGATGCCAGATACGATGCGAGATCGTAGACTGTGAAGCGTAGGCCACGAATACAGGGCTTCCCGCCCATCTTGCCGGGTTCTACCGTAATGCGAGGGTTCAGGCTGGCCATGGATTCCACTGATCATCATAGCCCGTACGCACGCTCTTAGTCGGATCGAAAAACGGGCAGCTCTCAGCCTTCGGCGACGCCGGCTTTATGGAAGACGGCGAGCGAGGTTTCGAGCCCTAATTGGGCGGCGGCTTCGGCGGTCATGTTCGCGAGACCACGCCCGAATACTTCCACACTTAGGGCGTCTGTATAGCCGATGGCTTGGAGCGCGCGCAGGAATCCTGTGAGGTCGATCACTCCTTCGCCGGGCATGAGCCGCTGATCATCGCGAATCTGTTCGGGCGGAAGCTTGGGCGCGTCATTGAAATGAACGTGCACGATGCGTTCGCGTCCGGCTGCGATGATGTCCTGGGTTGTCGCATGCGCGTGATGCCAGTGCCACGAATCCAACAGAAGCCCGACATTGGGGCCGCACTCCTTTGCGAATTCGAGCATGTCATTCATGCGCCAAATGAATTCGTAGCGGAACTGTTTGCGGAGATGCAGCGGGCCCAGAAACTCCAATCCCAAACGCACGCCTGATTGCTCCAGGATGCGAGCGCTCTCGGTGAAACGTTTCTTGTAAATGCTCCGAAGCTGATCTTTCGGTATGTCGCTCGAGGGCAGGATCCAGGTGATCATTCGAGGGCAACCGATTGCCGCGGCGAAGCGAGCAGATTTGTCCAACTGCGAAAGCGAGGCTTTGAAAGCGTTATCGTCTTTTCGAAACTCGACGGGAAAATCGAGAATCGCCGGATTGATTTTTAGCTGTTGCAGCAAGTCGTTGGTCGCAGCGGCCCCGGCGCTCATGGCTGGTTGGATCATGACATCCGTGCCGGGAAAATCGACCTTCGCGGCGAGTCGTGCGAACTCCGGCCAAGGCACGCGTCCCGACAGAAGGACGCTGTTCAGCGACAAAAACATGTGATGCCGACCCAACCGGTGTTCTGCGGGGCGGGAGAGCGACTTTATTGCTAAGGCGCATGCGGCGGCGAGCCCGAGAACGTCCCGTCTGCTGAAATTAGCTTTCACGTTTGTGCCGCCGCTATCGTAATGCGGTCGGCACGCAGACCAAACCGCTAAAGTAGCCGGGCTTAAGGACGGGAGCTGTAGCGCCCATATCCAGCACGAAGCGCACGGTCGCCGGACGATCTGTCCCGGGAACAGTCAGTAAACCCCCGCTGGTGCGAAGGGGCTTCTCAAATGTGTACTCCGGCGGGTCGCTTTGCCAATGTTCGGAATCGGCGAAAAACTTGAAGACTGCCCAGGTTCCGGAGTACGCGGGATAGTCAAATTCCGAACCGCCCGTGAACTTGACGCGCAGTTTGGCTTCTTCAGGGCCACTCGAGGGCCATGTGAAATGCTGCGGGCCGGTATTGTTTGCGGAGTAGTTGAGGGTTTGCCCATTGATGGTCAAGGTGGCCGATTGAATATCCTGGCTGGGCGTTACGCGGAGGCTGAAAGCCAGCTGCGGCTGAGAACCGCCGTGATAGAAGGCATCGGAGATTGCGGCGGCGCGATTGAGGAACGCAATGAAAGCTGGATTCGGCGCTGGGCTGGCGCCCGGCTTTGGCGAAAAAGTAGTTCCTACCAAGTTCAGAGACTTCTGAAGGTTTTCTTGATAGAGCTTCCACAGCGCCCCGTCATTCGGCTTGAAAATATCCCGGACTTCATCGAGCGTTGCGTTTTGGATTGCGAATGTCGAGAACGGGTATTTGCGCATGACAGTGTTGAATTGAGAGCAAAAACCGCGAGCGGCGCCGTTAGCCTCTTCCTTGGGAACACCGGCGAGAAGCGCTTGCACATATTTAATGGGCGCCTCGAGGAGGTTTCTGGTTTCCGTGTCGACGCCGCCGGCCTTGTCGACCGCGAAATTTCGTGCCACCTGAGCCACTGCAACATCAGCGGCTCCGGCTTTGGTCAGAGCATCGGTGCGCAGACTGTCGTTCGATTCGGCGGCGCCCAATGTGCTGAGAGACGCCTGAAGATTGATCAAACCCTGCATGTAGCTGTCGTTTGCGCCCGCGGAAAGATGGTCTTTACAGCCAGGCGGGGTCACTTGCTGCGGCGGCTGGAAAATGCCCGCTACGGGTTTTGCGTCCACTGATGTGTTTTCGGATATAACGCAAAGCGCCTCAAGCAGCGGAGACTGATTGCCGCTCAAAATTGCGAGCTTGTTCGCTGCATCGCCAATGTTGCTGAAGCGCAACACGGTACTTCGACGAAGAAACTCACGCCATGTTTTGGCGAAATCCGTACGATACCGATCGGCGAGCTCTTGTTGCAGCTGCCCTTTATCCACTTTGGTGAACGCATCCGGTCCGAGAACCCATTCCTCACCTTTGAAATAGGTGCTGACATTCTGAATCCCATCCTGCACGACCTTCCAGCCTGCTTTGCTAAAGGCAGCGGGGACCGGGTATGTGTTGACAAGGACGCGATCGCTCCCGGGGTAGATCCGATTGAAGACGATGGGCGGCTGTTGGTTGGCCCGCGACAGGATCGCCTGGTAGATCGCATCTGTTGCGGCAAGTTGGTTATTGAGATACGCGCGTGCCGTGCCCACTGCATTTTCGTCTGGATTTGTTATATACGGCCAAGGCGTTCTGCGGCGGAGCTCCTCACTGTAGAAATTGAACTGGCTTGTGGCGGGCGGCGTCCGCGCCGGATCAACAGTTTTTCCCTCCTGCCAGTACTGAAGAAGAACAGGAGTGAGGAATTGGGGCGTACTCTTTTCCGGATGGGATGTGGAGATGAGATAGGCTTTGAGCGCATCGTAAACGGAGTGGAACTGACCATTCGCGGAATTTGGAGAGGAGAGCACATGGACGAGGTTTTGTTGCGCGGGGGCGAGCAGAGAGCGCCGAAATGCGCCAAACCAGGACCGGTAGGCCGGGTCGTACAAATCGTCGCCGGTGTACAGCCCCCATCGGTACCAAAGAGGAGGCCCGTTGAGTTTGTAATCGGAGAGCAATGCGAGATTGCTGCGTGCTTGTTGAAGACTCTGAAGACCCTGAAGAGACACTAAGCCGTCGGCTCCGATTTGTGCCTGCACCGCAGCTGCGGATGCATCCCGTGTCTGGACCGCCAAGCTGTGGTTCAAGAGAAATGAAGCAGTCCAAACCGCCGCGAGAAAGATGGCAAGCGCGGCGAGAAGAATCGAGAATGCACGCCGCGTTCGGCTGGTTTTGAAACTGCTCGTGCTGCTGGCGAGAGCCGATCGATCCGCAAGGACCACATCGGGAAAGAAATGAGTCAGATACGTCCACTGCGGGACGCGGCGGGAACCTGCGGCGCTCGATTGTGCTTCAACCGTAGATGGGCGAGGCTGACGGAAGACGCGGGTTGCGTCGGGATTGAAGGCTTCCGGCGGGGGAGCGGCGACCGACCTGGCAACGGGCGCTTCCGCTACGGTGACCGGACGAACGCCGGTGAAGTAAAAGCCGCGTAAGAACGGGTTGGCTTGCAGTTGACTGGGCCGGCAGAGATCCACAAGAAATTGCACGACCAGCGCGCGAATTTTGCGGAATTCCCGAGGAAACTCATAGATGGAGGGAAGCTTTGCTGCATCGTGCTCGCGCGCCAAATAACGGGAACGCCTGTCGGAAAGGGAGCAATAGAGAGTAGAAAATGCCTCGGCGAGACGTTGAGTCTCCCGCTCGGCATACACGCCTGAGCCTGTGTCGTGCGCAAACGGCAATGTGATGCCGAAGACCTGCTGGGCTTCTTCGTTGTCGAGATTGGAGACGTAGTCGAAGAAGTACTGCAGGCGATCCATCTTGGTGAACAGCACGTAAACGGGGAGGCGAACGCCAAGCGCGGTTCCAAGTGCGCCAAGCTGCTCGCGCAATTCGCGAGCCTTAGCACCGAGCGATTCGGCGGCCCTGGGCTTCAGGAGATCCTCACAATCGACGCAAAGCACAACCGCCCGAGGTTCCGAAACAGCTTGTTTTAGAGCGAGGGCGGATGAGGGCGCGACGTGCGATGCGAGGCGGGCAAGCGCCCCGCGATCACGCAAGAGCAACCCACTGGGATCGATAACGATGGTCTTGCGCGTGAGCCAGACATTGAGGGTACGGGTTGGGACGAGTTCGTCACCGGAGAAAGCGTGGCCCGCCAATAGCTCGGCATCGAGTCCGGAACGCAAGATACTGGTGGTTTTTGCGGAACCCACGTCCCCGAGAAGCAACACAATGGGGAAGGCTGCGATACGCCTCCGATCCAGCTTCGCGGACCTGATGCGGGCTTGCGCATCAGCAAAAGCGACATCGATATCGTCACGGGCATTCGACGAGACGCCCGAAGCGGTTTGATCACGGGAACCCAGCCACAGAAATCCAGCGAAGCCAATAACGCCGATCAGCATCAGGGCAATGCGGAGTATCCAGAGAGCGGGGCTGTGCAGGTGCAGCCAAGCGGGAATGAACCAGCTCAATGCCAGCCACACAATCAGAATCGCTAACGCCGATCCAGCGATCGATTTTTTCATCTCAGAACCGGGTAGCGCTGGCGGCGACAACGCCGGCGGACACTGCGGAGGCAAGCACGACCTTATAGATGATGAACAGCACAAGGGCGAGAATCCAACTTCCCGCGGCGACCCAGAAGAAGTAGCGGAGGCGCGAATCGCGACGCGAAGAGCGCGCCGGATCCGAGGGAGGAGCCCAGGAGGGGAGAGGGGGCCAAGAACGTCCACGGATGTGTCGAATTTTTTGGGTCAAAGACGCTGCGACGCCGCGAAGGTTGGCGCTCTCGCCGGCACTGTGACGTCCGCGAAAACCGAGTAACAAACACAGTTCGTAGACTTCGAGGAGATCGGCCAGCTGTTGCGAGTCGCTCCGTGTAAGCAGGCGTTCGATGTTCCGAAAGTAAATCTCACCGGCAGTGTGGACGCCGTACAGCTCCTCCTGCAGAGGACGGCCCAACCATCTTGAAAAGACCGGATTGCTGGAGTTCAAGATCGACTCATCTAAGAACGCGACAACTGCGAAGCTAGCGAGGCGGATATCTTCCGAGTTGTAGCCTTTAGAGCGCGCATCTGCTTCGGCGCCTGAAAGCGAAGACACAACCTGAGACCGGAACACGTCGGGATCGTCCACCACTTGACGTTCTGCGCGAAGCCGCACGATAACCGTGAGTACTTCCTGGTACGCCTGCGCGAGATTGTCCGCACACGCCGTGGCTAGTGCTTGCGCGCTTGTTGATGAGAGAGTTTCGCGGGCCATGCGAATTAAGTCTCCAGCAGAACCAGGAGCTCGAGCTCGGCATCCGGAATCTCACCGGGTACATAAATGCCGACCTGCTTGGTTTCGATGATGCTCTGCCAGCACTGGTTGTTGCTGCCTACCGCGAAATACTGACTGGCGACGCGGGGCGAGACAGCCGCGGGAGGCACGGGAACATGGGAGAGCGCCAATCCCGGCATGGCGCGCCGGACCAGCTCGCGAACGAATCGCGCTGAGCAGAATTTCACGAGCCTGGGAACCTGGGTGATCAGGGTAGCCTCATCGATGCGCGAATGCACCGCCAGCAGCCAGCGTGAGCGGCCGAAACAACGCGTGTCACTGACTTCACCGATATGAAAATAGTTTTCGGACAATTTCAACGGGATCGGAACGCAATTGGATGGCGCCACCATCTCGAGATGCGAACGAATGTGCGCATCGAGCGTGTCGAAACAATACTCGAGATTCAAGTGGTCGTATAGAGGTAGATCGGCCGGCTTCGACTCCAGGCCGAAGGAACAGAGCGCTCCTGCGAGCCTGGACATCTCAAGGAACAATTCCTCAGGGTGTCCCTGATGAGAAAAACAGAGATGCTGGAGGGCCGGAAGCGCGGAATTCAGCGCGTGAAGGAACCAGAAAGCGGCTACCTGGTGCCCCGAGAGTCCCGCGGAAAATTTACCGGCCTGCGCTGGCCCGCTGGCAGACAGGGCCTGACTCTTATCGGCCAGAATCTCGATGAGGCGGCGCGTCATTAAGAGCAATCGAGTGCTCGCCGCGATGCTTACACAGGGTGGGATGTAGCGCTCGTCGTATACGAAGCGGCCAGCCGCGTCGCGCCGGATTCGCGCCATCGGAACCGTGAGCATGTCAGGGCCTGGTGGGGTATCGAGCAAGATGCGAATGTTTTTTCTGCCTAGCGCGATAAGCTTTTCATCCAAGCCGGTGTTCTCGTCGGAGACCTTGCGCTCCTCGGCGGTGTATCTGAAGCCATCGGAGGACTGTTCGGCGGACCCGATGTTCGAACCAGCGGGTCTGTGAGCCGGGATGGCGAGACTAACGAGGACATGATCGCGAGTGGGAGGGAAGAAGTTCGCGATTCGAACAGGCTGAGGAGCGGCATCGGAGTCGGGTATATGGAACGGGAGGCCGTCGGGGAAAAAGCCGCGCGCGTGCTTGAGCGCTACCGTGCCGTTCACGAGGGCTTCCGCATCCAACTCGCACGCAGCGAAGCCGTAGGGCTCAAACCAGAGAGCTCGCGCGGCAAAGTGGATGGAGTTTTCGATCCATGCGCTCTGGGCCTGAAAATGGTGCGGCCCGAGGTACATGCCTTCTTGCCACACTACTCGGGAGAGTTGCTTCATTATTTGCCGAGGTCGCGCGCAATGCCCGTACAGGGGCGGTTCATTCTAGGTTGCGATCTCAATAGAACACAGATCTGCGCTCATTCGCGCACTCAGACTATTTGTTTATCATAATGTGGAAGACGATGCCTCTGGCAGGAAAATACGATGTGCTTCAAACAATCGGGGGCGCCGGGATCATCGTTCAACGCGCGCGGTTAGCCGCGGATGGGAAAACCGTACTGGTGCATAAGCTAGGCCGCGACCCAAGGGCATTCGAGGCGATGAAGCTTGCCCTACGTTATGCCGTCGAGAATCCAAGAAGTAGCGGGGGAGCGCTGCTGGACGTGGTGGACGAAGGCGAATCGACCTATATCGTGACCGAAGATCGCCCTGAGTGCCTTTCGCTGATGGACTGGCTGCCTTGGGCACTTGCCGGAGGAAAGAGCGCGAGCAAGGCAGAGACCGAGACGTCGACAACGGATTCCAAAGCAGGCGAGTTCACGCGGGTTTTCGCTCCGCCAGCGTCGCGTCCGGCCGAAAAGGGCGTACTTAGGCCGACTAGACTAGACACCTCAGCTCCTGAATTGCACACAAGAATTCAGGACTTGCCTGCGAGCGCTCCGTCCGGCGAACCCGGCGAATTCACACGGCTGTTCCGGAACGCTCCTGCGCATGGGACCGAGGGATTGGAGGGCGGATCTACGGCATCGTCAGGATCGGCGAGTCCGGGAGAGTTTACGAGTCTATTCGGCGGCACATCCGGAATGGACAGCACAGAGAATGTGCCCGGTTACAGAATCCAGAGACCCCAAGAGGAAGCTCCGGTCAAGCGTCCAGAGCCGCAGCGCCCGTTCAGCTCCAGCGACCCGGCAGCTCCGGCTGCCGAACCGGGAGAATTCACGCGATTGTTCCGTAACCCCGATGCGGACGCATCGCGGGGGGTGCCGCGTGTAGCACCACCTCGGGTGGGATCGCGGTCCACACGGGAGGAATCAGCGCCGCCGCAAGCACCCGCTCCGAGCGGTCCGGGAGAATTTACGCGAATTATACGCAGACCCGCAGCGCAGGAACCCGCGGCAGCGGAGTCCGCTTCGAGCGAGGATGCTCAAACGCCTGCCGCGGCACCTGATCTGCCGAAACCTCAAATGCCTGCATTCACGCCGCCAGCCGTACCTCGCGCCCCAGGTATAACGGTTCCGCAAACGCCAGCATTGAAGCCAGCGCCGGCACCGATCGCTTCTGCTGCTGAGTACGGGCCAGCGAAGGGCCGCCGTGTCTGGCCGTTCGTAGTTCTATTCGGGATCTTGACTCTTGTTGCGATCGCGTTGATTGTGGTTTTTGTTCTTCGGCGTTAGTAGAGGAAGATTGTACGGCCCGAGTATGACTAATACCTAGGTCCGGGGAAATGAGAAAGTAGAAACCGGAATCTTGCTACCGTCTTTTTCAAAGAGCCGAAATCACGAGTATTTTATCCCGTTTCATGGCACGGCGGGTCCGTGATATCCCGCATATTCCGCCTTACACGCGGCGCTGAAGCCTTTCCCCAGGATCAAGCCCGCAAAAACTTCGGCAACAAATTCTTTCTTATTCTGCCCGGCATAACCGCTTACCTCCGCATAGTTCGTCGCCTTCCCGGTAAGGTGAGAGTCGGTCTCCCAATAAGCGTCGCCCGCGCTTCGCTCGTGTAGAATATGTCCGATCTCATGTATGCAAGTAATGGTAGGCTTATCACAACCGCCGAGTCCGGTTGCCGAGAGCGCATCCGCTCTGCCGCCCACCACCGCCGCGTACCCCAGTATAACGATGGCCTGGTCGCTCCAGCCTACCCCACGCGAAAAGGCGCGATTTTGCGCCTCGTACGCCTTCGTGCAATAGACTCGCAGGCCGTGAGGAATGCCGACTCCCTTACCTGCAATGGCCTTCACTGACTTGTGCACCGCGGCGGCTTTCGTGCCTGCATCGGGATCTGAAGCATCTCTGTAGATCGTATAAGAGCGTCCTCCAAGCACTCCATCTTCCTTCACAAATGCCTTCACCTGCGCCGTTTGGGACACAAAGGCGGACATCTCTGCTCCCGCCAGTCCATTTTTTCTTTCTGCCGTTAACGCCATGTTCGTGCAATCTCCTCTTGCGTTCCTTGCGCTCAGTACCGAGTCTACTCAAGCGCCTTTAATCGTGGCGGCCTCTTGAAATTTGCTATGCGGTCGGAGGGGAGACCTAAACTTCGGGCAACAGAATCAGCAACTCCAATCTGGGATCGGGGAAATCGCCGGGGACCCAGGCGGCGATATTGCGGGCACGGGTGACGGCTGCCCAGGCCTCGCCGGTCTGCCCGAGGCTGAAGTATTGATATGCCAGTTTGACTGGAATCTGAGGCGGCGGACTTGCCACATGCCGCAACGGAATGCCCGGTAGCGCTTGCCGTATCAGGTATTCGACTTGGGTCGTCGAGGATAGCTTGACAAGCTGCGGAACCTTGGTAATCAACTCCGGCTCGGAAACGCCCGCTGATATAGCCAAGTAGAGCTTCGTGTTTTGCAGATATTTTTCGTCATCAAGGGCGGCGGCATAGATCGAAGGCTGGCTCAACTTCAGCGGAAGCGAGATGAAGTTGCTCGGAACGACGGTTTCGAGGAGTAGCCGTAGTTTTTCATCGAGCTCTATGAAGCAAGGCCCAAGCTCGTCGTGATTATAAACCGGAAGGTCGCGCGGCTTGAATCTCTTCGAAAAAGTCGTAAGGGCACCGGCCAAGCCAGACAGGACGCGAAACGCTTCCTCGGGGTGACCTCGGCGAGTCTCAAAGATATGCCGGATCTCGGGGAGCCAGCTATTTACGGTATAGAGCAGCCAGAAATTGGCTATATCGGCAGTCGTGAAGTCTGCGAGACTCTGATTTTTCTGGCGACGCGATCCACCGAGCTCGCCGCTCTTAGCCGTAAGTATCTCGAGTAAGCGCCTCAGCGTTGACATCAGGAAATCACTGGCGGCAACGTTTAGCAGAGGCGGGACAAAGTGCGGATCGAGTTCGAGCTGTCCCGCCGGCGATTTTCTAATGCGCGCAACTCTTAGGGAAGGTATGTCTGCCCGGCCTTCCCCATCCACGACGAAGCGAAAATTCTTACGCGCCACCTGGAGGGGACGCTCTGCGCCACCGGCGTTTTCATCCCGCGCCAGCATTGGTTCCGCGGAGTACCGCGCGTCGACCGTATTCTGAGATCGCACGACGTTAACGCCACGGTCACGGTATGCAGGGATGGCCAGGTGCACGTAAACGCCTTCCCTTTGGTCAGAGAAGGATGGAAGGAGGGGTTTCGGAGCCGGAGCGGCGTCTGAAGCCGGAATATCAAAGAGCAATCCATCGGGGAAAATACCCGAAGCGGACTGAAGCATTAAACTGCCTCCGGTCAAAGCCTCACGATCGATTTCGAGCGATGAGAAACCCCAGGGCCGGAAATTCAAGGCACGCAGGCGAAAAGCCAGAAGGCTCTCGAAGAAACGGTCCTGAAGCTGAAGGTGCTGCGGAGTGAGGAAGGTACCCTTCGCCCAAATCACGGGCTGAAGCTGAGGCATACCTCATTCTATGTTCGGCTTTAGGGGTGGGACCGAATTTGCCATCCCGTCTTTTGACCTGGAAGCGAAAACCATGCGGCCAAAATGTCGTATAACTTAGTGGACAGAAAGAGGGGTCACGTCATACGCAATCGAGACTGTATTCGATCCCTGCGTAATCTGAGTAAGCCGGTTCGCATTATCATACCGGTATGTAACGGGATTCGCTTGCCCGGAAACCGTCATCGACGTTCTCCGGCCCGCAGCATCGTAACTGTAACTCACAGTCCCTTGAGGACTTTGTTCAAGGGTTAGCCGATCCAGTCCATCATATTGCCGTGAGATGGTTCCCGAATTGGAATCCACGATCTGAGTAACACGATTGGCGGCGTCGTAGGTGTAAGTCATCGTGGATTGGTCGGCATACTGGATCTGCTGTAGCCGGTTCAGTGCATCGTAGGTGTACGAAGTGGCTTGGCCTCTTCCGTCCGTGAATGTGGAGAGATTATCGTTCACATCGTAGGTGGAGCTTTCCGAATTGTGGAGCGGATCGGTTCGGGTGATTCTGCGGTTCCTTGCGTCGTGGGTGTATGTGGTCGCATGCTGTAGCGCATCTGACCGACAGCAATTGCCGTTCGGGTCGTAACCGTTGTTGTCACCGCGTGAGAAGCTGACACAGGGCGTCGCGGTCCGAATTAAATTGATGGTTTATTGCTGTTGCGCGGCATGGCAATCCAGCCAGCCCAAACTTCCATTAACAATCTTGCAATGGGAACTTTTAACTAGTTTTCTCTTCCCAGTCGGAACGTCCACAACCTGTAAACTTTCTCCATAAAGGGTTGGAATACACGAGAACTGGGACGTTTCAAGCAATAGGTGTTTAGAGTCCGGAGACCACACGGGTACACCGACGTCGCTGCCGTACGTCCCAAGATTCCTGGTCCGGAACATATTATTTACGTCAATCAAAACTATCTTCTTGTTGGAGACACATGCGACTAACTTGCCGTCCGGCGACCAATCACACCGTGGGTCCGCGCTCAGTTTCTTTATCGGCCGGGTCACGCCGGTCTTCGTGTCGAGCAGCCTGAGCCCTTTCCCGCCGTGGATTACTACCCATCTACCGTCAGGTGAGGAACGTCCTCCACTTCCTCCGCAAGGAGAAGGTGAGTCCTCGGGCAACCAGCGCGTTGTAGCGGTAGTGGGATCAATTTCGAAAAGACCACTGGTGCGTTGGTTCCGGAACCAGCCCTTGATCGTAATCTTTCCCGACAATGGTGACACGCTGAGGCATGAGACATTACCTAAATCAATGGATCCGAAGACCACGGTCTGGCGAGCCGGTTGAAAGTCAATCCTGTAGATGGAGTTCTCGCGCCCTGCCAGCGCGCCCTGCGCATAGATCGCCTTACCGTCCGGGCTGAATTCGATAGCGCTCGTACTTCTTGGCAGTCCCGCGGGCAACGTAACGCTCACCTGCGGCACTTGAGGTGGGTACAACGTGAGTTGAGGGGGGGAATTCGGCTCGAAGTACGCGGGGCAGAAGGTTGACGAAGCGGCTTTCAAAGGTTCACAGAGCGGAGCCGCAACTCCCACGACCAATGCGGGCCTACAGAGTAAGCAAGCTATGAGCCGGCAGATAGAGTTCTTGGTCAATATAGCCCGGGGACAAGCTGGCCCCACCCCGGACTCCAACCGATATACGGAGTGAAAACTTCGCTGAGTCCAATATCGTAAAGCAAAGTGTACGTGAAGCTATTGCTGTTAAACGTGGTCCTGCCGTTGGGTAGCGGGGCGTACGAAACCTGCGTCCCGTCGTCGTAATTCCTAACGGAAGAATCCAATGCGAGCGCTTCCGCACACACGCTCGCCCATCCTGCCTCGGAGCCGACCAGTGTATTCTTTGCTGGGTTGGTCCCCTTCAGGCGATTCCCGATTGTCGGCCCGAGCGTCCCAGGATCTCCGCTGATATCGCCGAGAAATGTACCCTTCGCCCAAATCACGGGCTGCAGCTGACGCATACCTCATTCTATGTTCGGCTTTTAGGGGTGGGACCGAATTTGCCGTCCCGTCTTTTGACCTGGAAAGATTTCTGATAAACTCAAAAGCCGTCGTATCTTTCCGGGCTGCGGCGTGGAATAGAGGAACAGAGGTTAAGACAAATGGCTCGAGACAGTATTCAAAAGAAACTTCAGCGAGTGCGCCCGCCACGGGTGCAAGTTTCGTATGACGTCGAGATTGGCGGCGCCATCCAACTGAAGGAATTGCCTTTCGTTATGGGAGTGCTGGGCGATTTCACGGGGATGCCATCGGACCCGCTTCCCCCATTGAAAGAGCGCCGATTCGTAGAAGTGACTCCCGACAACTTCGATGGCGTGATCGAGAAGATGAAGCCACACCTGGCGTATTCAGTCGAGAATAAGCTGAGCGAAGACGCCAATGCGCCGCAACTGAAGGTCGATCTGAACTTCAAGAGCCTAGACGATTTTGAACCGGAGCAGGTGGCGCGGCAGGTGAAGCCGCTGCGCGAACTGCTCGACCTCAGGGGCAAGCTTCGGGATCTGGCAGGCACACTACAGACCAACGATAAACTGGACCAGTTACTCCTGGATGCCGTGAGTAATTCCGAAAAACGCGACAAACTGATGGCGGAACTTGGAATCGCGAATCAGCCGACAAAAGAGGAACAGTAGGTTATGGCCGAAACGAAGAACGCTGCCGGTAGCGCAGCATCGCAGCAGACAGTAGAACCCCCGCAACAGACGAGTCTTCTAGATCAGATCGTCGAAGAGGGGCGGTTTCGCGAGCCCAGTGCGAAACAGCACGGCAAAGACATCATTAAGGAGTTCATCTCGCAGGTCCTGCAGGGCGAGGTCACAGTTTCCAAAGACACGGAAGCGATGATTAATGCCCGCATCGCGCAGATTGATCATCTAGTCTCTCTTCAATTGCGGGAAATTATGCACAATCCCGCATTCCAGAAGCTGGAAGGCACCTGGCGAGGGCTCAAGTACCTGATGGACAACAGCGAGACGTCCACGTCGCTGAAGATTCGCGTGCTTAACGTGTCAAAAAAAGACTTGCTGCGGGATCTGCAGCGAGCGTCGGAGTTCGATCAAAGCGCGCTGTTCAAGAAAGTGTACGAAGAGGAGTACGGCGTTTTTGGCGGCGAACCGTTTGGAGCGCTGATTGGCGATTACGAGTTCGGGAAGCATCCGGAAGATATCGAGCTGCTGGAAAAAGTGTCCCACGTGGCCGCGTCAGCTCATGCGCCTTTCCTTACCGCTGCCTCTCCGGAACTCTTGAACCTGGATAGCTTTACGAGCTTGGGACAACCGAGGGATCTGGCCAAGATTTTCGATACGTTCGAATATGCCAAGTGGAAGAGCTTCCGCGAAAGTGAAGACTCCAGATATGTCGCGATGTGCCTTCCGCGGATCTTGATGAGACTGCCGTATGGGCGGGACACGAAGCCGGTGGATGCATTCGACTATGAGGAAGGGGTGGATGGCGCCGATCATTCCGGGTATTTGTGGGGTAACGCCGCGTTTGGTCTTGGCGCGCGACTTACAAACGCATTCGCGCAATATGGCTGGTGCGCGGCGATCCGCGGGGTAGAAGGCGGAGGACTGGTGGAGGGATTGCCTACGCACAACTTCCACACAGATGAAGGCGATATCGCGCTGAAGTGTCCGACCGAAATCGCGATCACCGATCGCCGGGAGAAGGAGTTGGCGGATCTGGGATTCGCGCCCCTGGTGCATTGCAAGGGCACGGATTATGCTGCGTTCTTCAGCGTCCAATCAGCGCAGAAACCCAAGTTGTACGACGAGCCTTCAGCCAATGCGAGCGCGCGGTTATCGGCACAGCTGCCGTACACGATGGCGGTAGCACGTTTCGCGCATTACTTGAAGTCCATGATGCGCGATAAGATCGGGAGTTTTGTTTCGCGAGGCGAATGTGAGGTTTTTCTGAATAAATGGATTCAGAATTACACCATCAACTCCGATTACGCGAGCCAGGAAACGAAGGCCAAGTTCCCGTTGCGCGAAGCGCGCGTAGAGGTGCTCGAGGTACCGGGAAAACCAGGCGCATATCGAGCTGTAGCTTTCCTGCGTCCGCACTTCCAGTTGGATGAGTTCGCTGTGTCTCTCCGCCTGGTCGCAGAATTGCCAGCGCCGAAGGGATAGAACTGGTTTCGAATGAAGCCGGTCTGGTTTTTTGTAGTTCCTAATCAGAAAGAGGAGGCTAATCATGGCGGTTGAGATATTTCTCGACATCAAAGGCATAGGAGGGGAGAGCAAGACGAAGAGCTTCGAGAAGAAAATTGACATCTTCAGTTACAGCCTGGGAGCGTCGAACCCAACAGCAGTGGCAAGGGGTGGCGGTAGTGGCGCGGGCAAGGTCGACATAAGCTCGATGAGTGTGCAGAAAGTTGTGGACGCATCTACGCCGGATCTTTTTCGAGCGTGCTGCAGTGGAAAACACTTCGACACCGGCAAAGTTACGGTGCGTGAAGCGGGCGGAGACGCACCTGTAGAGTATCTGGTGATGGATCTGGAAGAGGTGTTCGTCGATTCAATTTCATGGGGAGCGGCGGCCGGGGGCGGCAAACCTAGCGAGAGTGTCTCGTTTTCGTTCGCGTCGATCAAACTCACTTACACAGAACAAACTGCGAAAGGCTCCGGTGACAAGGGTCCTAGCGCCGGATGGGATGTCAAGAAGAACGCGGCCACGGCCTAGTTTGGCGGGTCGATTTCGATGAATGCAGAGGATCTTCTTCGCGAAGGACGGTTACAAGACGCGATTTCCGCAGTGGGTGCCGCTCTTCGCGAGGATCCTATGAACTCTCGGCAGCGGACGTTTCTGTTTGAGCTTCTGTGTTTCGCGGGTGAGTACGAGCGCGCTGCCAAACAGCTGGACACTCTGGCGAGCGAAAGTCAGGACGCGATGTTTGGCGCGATCAATTATCAGAGCGCGCTGAACGCGGAGACGACACGCGAGAAAATGTTCGAGCAGGGGAACTATCCCTTGTCGACGGGCGATGCTCCATCGGCGACACCCGTTAGCGGATCGCTCAATGGACGCCGGTTCGAATCAATTTCGGATGCGGACGAACGCATCGGGGCGCGGCTGGAAGTATTTGCGGCTGGGGACTACCTGTGGATTTCGTTTCGTGACATCACGGCGCTGCAGATGGAGCCTCCCAAGAGGCTGCGAGACACATTATGGGCACCAGTCCGGCTACGGACCGGGCCTGCACTTCGCGACCGTGAACTCGGTCAAGCTCTGATGCCCGCTATCTATCCACTTTCCTGGCAACACCCGGACGATCCCGTACGCCTGGGGCGAGTTACCGAGTGGTGTCGGGACGAGAACGGCAACGAAGCCCCGTTCGGACAAAAGATGTTGCTTGTGGATGGGGAGGAATTCCCGATTCTGGAAGTGCGCACGCTGGAGATTGATGCGGCCGCAGCGTCGTCGTCGGCCTGAGCGAGCAGATGCCGCTGCGGGACGATCTGCTGAATCCCATAGCCGGAGATAATCCGGCGGGCGCAAACCTTCGTTACTCGAAAGTCTACGACGATATACGGGAGGCCCGCCGTCAAGACGATCCAGGTATCGCGGAAAAGCTGAACGCGGGCAAAGGCGGCGAGGCCAAAAGAGCCGATTACAAGCGAATCATCCAACTGGCTCGGAACGCGATTGCGACGCAGAGCAAGGATCTTCAGCTTGCGGCGTGGCTAACGGAAGCTCTCACGTATCAGGAGCAGTTTTCCGGGTTTACACAAGGAATCGACCTGATTGTGGGGCTGCTCGAGAGCTTCTGGGATGACCTCTATCCGGAATTGGAGGACGGCGATGCCGAAGGGCGCGCCGCTCCACTGGAATGGCTGGGCAATTACTTCGATCCGGCACGCGGTTCTTCTCCGGCACTGGCGGTTCGCCTGGTTTCTTTAGACCACGTCGGGCATACCTGGATCGAGTACAAGCAATGGCAAAGGGTTGGGGCGCAAGCAGCCGATGAAAACGGGCAGCTGAAGGAATTTGAAAAAGCGTTTGCTGAGACGCCGAAGACCTACTACCAAACGATGGACGCAGATCTCAAGACTGGGCTAGAGCGGCTGAGATCTCTGGATGACACTTGCCTGACGAAGTTTGGCGCCGTTGCGCCGAGCTTCGGCGTATTGCGAAGCGCGCTCGAGGAGGTTCAAAACTCGGTCGGTTCACTGCTGCGGCAGAAACTGGCACTCGAACCCGATACCGCTGCACACGCAACCGGCGGGCAAGAAGCTCCCGCAGCGCCTGATGGAGGGCTGAGACCACAGAGTTCGTGGGCCAGCGTTCAGACGCAATACGCGGAGGCGGGGGATCTAGATTCTTTAGCGGGTGTCGAACTGAACAGCTACGCGGACGCCTGCCGGCACGTAATTGCGGCAGCGCGATATCTGCACCGCCAAAATCCATCCCACCCGTTAGCGTATCTGCTGCTGCGAGCTCTGCGATGGGGTGAACTGCGGGCGGCAGCTAACGGACAATTTTCGGAGCTTCTCGAACCCCCTTCAGCGGATTTGAGGGTGACGGTCAGACGGCATGCCCAAGCGACAGACTGGAAGCGCGTCTTGGAATTATCCGAATCGGCGATGTGCGGCGGATGCGGGCGAGGCTGGCTTGATTTGCAGCGATACACAATCACGGCTTGCGAAGAGCTTGGGTATAAGGAAGCAGCTCAAGCCTTACGCTCAGAATTGAAAACGCTGTTGACCGATTTTCCGCAGCTCACGGGGGCAACACTGCTGGACGACACAGGCACAGCGAATCCTGATACGTTGGCTTGGCTGCGCAAGGAGGGTCTGGTGAGCTGATCGGACCGGCTCATCTAAGCGCATGGCAAACTCATCCGGACTCCCACCTCTACGGCTGCCGCTGATCGAACGACTGATTCAGGGCGATGAACCGGCTACACGACTCGAATCGGTTCGGCGATTAAAAGCCGCAGTACGCCGGGATTTAGAATGGCTGCTGAACGCACGTCGGCCAGAGCTTGAATTGCCTGAAGGCAACACGGAAACGCAACGTTCCGTTTATTGGTATGGGCTGCCGGACATATGCTCACTCAGCCTGAGCTCGCAGCCTGATCGCACACGCCTGCTACGGACGATTCAGACGGCGATCGCCGCTTTCGAGCCGAGACTGACCGGAGTAAAAGTAGGACTCGCGCCTGCAGGTTCTGACGGCTTGCCGGAATTTCGGTTCATTATCGACGGCCTACTGCGGATCGATCCGATGCCGGAGCGGGTGAGCTTCGACACGGTGCTCGAGCTATCGGACGGAGAATATCGCGTGCGGGGTGAGCCAAGTGACCGATGAGTTACTGAGCTACTACGAACGCGAACTGATTTATTTGCATCGGCTGGGGGGCGAGTTCGCGGAGAAATACCCGCACCTTGCATCGCGGCTGATGCTCGAGCCGGACCGCTGCGAGGATCCGCACGTCGAGCGTCTGCTGGAAGGATTCGCGTTTATCGCGGCGCGCATTCATCTGAAGATCGATGACGATTTTCCAGAGATTACAGAGGCGCTCTTCGACACGCTTCTGCCGCATTTCACGCGCCCCATTCCGCCGATGTCCATCGTCGAGTTTCAACTCGATCCTCGAAGGGGTAAGCTGACGACGGGCTTCCCGGTTCCCCGGCACTCGCTTCTCTATTCACGCCCGGTTGACGGAGTGCCTTGTAAATTCCAGACCTGTTACGAAACGACTCTTTGGCCGTTGCAAGTGACTCAGGCACAGTGGCGCGCGCCCGAAAGGCTGGACCCGCCTTTACGAGCTCCGGAAGCGATCACGGCTTGCCAGCTGATGCTGACCTGCAATCCCGATGTGACCCTGAGCGGTCTGGGCCTTGGCTCGCTGCGGTTGTATTTAAACGGCGAAAGCAATCTGATTCATTCGTTGTACGAGCTGCTCTTCAACAACTGCGCAGGAATCGTGCTGCGCGATCCAGACAATCCGGGGAAAGTGCCGCTGCGGCTCCCCGCTTCCGCATTGCGCGCGGTTGGCTTTGAAGACTCGGAGGCGGTGCTCCAATATTCCCGCCGGTCCTTTTCCGGATATCGTGTGCTTCAAGAATATTTCGCGTTTCCGGAGAAGTTTTTCTTTGTTGAGCTCACGGGTCTGGAGAGGTTGGCTGCAGAGGGGTTTGGAACCCGGGCCGAGGTCGTCTTTCTGATTTCGCGCTATGAGCGGAGCGAGCGTAATCAAATGTTGGAACAAGGAATCGCCGCCCAGACTTTTCGGCTGAATTGCACTCCGATTATCAATCTGTTCCCCCACACGGCGGAGCCCATCCACATTGATCAGACCCGCTATGAGTATCCTGTAGTTCCCGATGTGCGCCGCAGGCACGCTTTCGAAGTTTTCTCGATTGAGCAGGTTCTCAGCTCGAATCCGTCTTCTCAGGAAATTGTCTACTTCGATCCTCTGTATTCCTGGCGCCACGGGCAGCGAACTAGAAGCCCGGCTTATTGGAAGGCGCACCGGCGCCCTTCAACGCGAAAAAACGATGATGGCACCGAAATGTGGATTTCGCTTACGGACCTGGAAGGCCATACGGCACGGCCTGGAGTGGAGACACTTACCGTACGATGCAACTGCACAAACCGGGATCTGGTATCGCGGCTGCCGTTTGGTAGTGACGAGAGCCCGTTCACGCTGGAGGGATACCCAATGATCAAACGCATCGCCTCCTTGCGGAAACCGACGGCCGCGCTTCGACCAGCGATGGGCAAGGGCCAGCTCTGGCGGCTGGTGTCGCACCTTTCAGTCAATTACTTGTCGCTGGTTGAGGAAGGCAAACAGGCGCTTCAGGAGCTTCTGCTGCTCTATAACTACACGAATTCGATGCATCTGGAACGGCAGATCGGCGCGATACTCAATCTCAAGAGCGGCAAACAATTCGCACCCATCATTTCCGAATACGGAATCAACTTCGCGCGTGGAACGAGGGTGGAGATAGAACTTGACGAAGAGCACTTCGAGGGCGGCGGCGCATATCTTTTCGGAGCTGTCCTCGAATATTTTCTTGGCCAGTACGTGACGTTAAACAGCTTCAGCCAACTGGTACTCCGAACCCGACAGCGAAAGGAGGTGCTGAGAGAATGGCCGCCGAGAGCGGGACACAAAATACTTCTCTAGTCGCCGCCAACGTCCAAGCGAGACTGTGGAACGAGCCGTTCGCGTTCGAGTTTTTTCAGGCGGTGCGGCTACTGGAACGGCTGATGCATCGACGGAAGCAGGTGGGACGCTTCTCTGATCCGCGGCAAGAAGTTGCGCGATTCGGGGTGAATCCTTCGCTCTCGTTTCCAGCTTCCGATATTCAGGCGCTGGAGGCGGAAGAAGACCGGCCACCGCGCATGAGCGTGAACTTCATGGGCCTTCTAGGGCCGCAGGGCGTGCTTCCGCGCCCCTATACGGAACTCGCGCTCGAACGCGCGGCTACCCCTTTCCGCGATTTTCTCGATCTCTTTCATCATCGACTCATTTCGCTTTTCTACCAAGGGTGGCGTAAATACCGCACCATGGACCAGGAGGCGGAGGATGCGGTTTCAGAACGACTATTCGACGTAATCGGGCTAGGCACTCGCGGTCTTCGCAACAGGCAGGGAGTCGAGGACGAGAGATTGCGACTTTACGCCGGGCTCCTGGTTCAACAACCTCGTTCAGCGGCAACTCTGCGCTTGCTGCTTGAAGATTACTTCAACGTGCCTGTTTACATTGAGCAGTTCGTCGGGGCGTGGTACCCCTTGGAAGTTCGATCGCAATGCACGTTGGATGAGCTGGCGCTCGAATGCCGGCAGCTTGGCGGCGGCGCGGTTGTGGGGGATGAAATCTGGGAGCCGCGCGCTAAGGTGCGGCTCGTACTTGGGCCGCTGACGCGCAAACAGTATCTAGATTTCCTGCCAGCAGGCACCGCCTATGCCCCGCTTCGTACAATGGTGCGATTTTTCTCGGATGAAATCGATTTTGAAGCGCAGCTGGTTTTGGCCGCGGACGAAGCTCCGGCATGCGAGTTGGGAGCCCTGGGAGATATGGCCCCGCGACTGGGATGGATGACCTGGATCAAGACGCGGTCGATGGACCGCAATCCCGCGGATACAATTATTTCGTTATAAAGCGAGTCAAAGTAGATGTCCATCAATCTGAAATCCTTAATCGGCAAATTAAATGACACCACCCGTCGGGCGATGGAGGCCGGGGCTGGATTGTGCCTTTCGCGCACGCATTATGACATTGAGATCGAGCATTTTCTGCTGAAACTGCTGGACGACCCCGACGCCGATCTGGCGCTGATCCTGCGCCATTATGAAATCGACAAATCGCGTTTCACATCAGAATTGATGCGAAGCCTGGACAGGCTGAAGTCGGGTAATGCACGAACGCCAGCTCTAAGCCCCACTCTGCTCAAGATGTTCACTGAAGCTTGGACGATCGGATCGCTCGACTTTGGGGCCGGGCAGATCCGAAGCGGGTTTGCGGTACTGGCTCTCGCAACGAACGAGGACCTCTCACGGGTGATGCGCGATGCCAGCCGCGAATTCTCGAAGATCAACGGCGGCGATTTGCGAAACAATTTCACTGCATTGCTGGCAGGCTCGCGGGAGGAAGTTACCCCGGCTGAAGCTGCTGCGAGCGAAGGCGGAGCGCCGCGACCGGTCAAGGATACGAAGACACCGAACCTAGATCAATTCACGGTTGACCTGACGGAAAATGCGCGGAAGGGCAGGATCGACCCGGTGCTTGGCCGTGATTTTGAGATCCGCCAAGTGATCGACGTTTTGATGCGACGACGGCAAAACAATCCGATTCTCACGGGCGAGGCCGGCGTAGGCAAAACGGCCGTAGTAGAAGGTTTCGCGGCGCGGGTCGCGAAGGGCGATGTACCGCCGGCCCTGCGAAATGTCGCGGTACGAACACTGGATCTCGCTCTGCTGCAGGCGGGTGCGGGCGTAAAGGGCGAATTTGAAAACCGGTTGAAGGGACTGATAGAAGAGGTAAAATCTTCGTCCGTCCCCATCATTTTGTTTATCGACGAAGCTCATACGATGATCGGGGCGGGCGGACAAGCGGGGCAAAACGATGCAGCAAACCTTCTGAAACCGGCATTGGCGCGAGGCGAGCTAAGGACTATCGCGGCAACGACGTGGTCGGAATATAAGAAGTATTTCGAAAAAGATGCTGCCCTTGCGCGCCGCTTTCAGGTGGTGAAGGTGGAGGAACCGAGCGAGACGCAGTGCATCGTGATGCTTCGCGGTATCGTTTCTTCGCTAGAGAAGCACCACAACGTTCGCATTTTCGGCGAAGCAGTTGCGGCAGCTGTTCGCCTATCGCATCGTTATCTCGCCGGCCGGCAGTTGCCCGATAAGGCGGTGAGCGTGCTCGATACCGCATGCGCGCGGCTTTCTCTCGGCCAGAATGCGACCCCTCCCCTTATCGAGGATGCGATCCGTTCGTTGGATGATTTGGCTGTGGAAGAACGAATGCTGCGACGCGAGAGCGCGGCGGGCGGGGATCACGCAGAGCGCCTCGAACAGATTTCGAGAGACAGGCAGGAGATGGGAGCAGGGCTCGCATCCATGCAGGAGCGATGGGAGAAGACGAGGGGACTGGTGCAGCGCATTCGCGAGATTCGTTCACAACTCGAAGCCCTTGCCGAGGGTAACGGAGCGGTGTCGGTAGCCACTGCTGCGAGCGGTACGCCTTCGATCCAGGCTGCCCCTGCAGTCGCAACTGCAGGAGAGGCTGAGACGCTGCGCGCCGAATTACACAAGCTCTCCACCGAACTGGACGCATTAGACGCGAACCAGCCCATGATGCGGGTGTGCGTGGATTCGAATATTGTGAGCGAGGTGATTTCCGCCTGGACAGGCATTCCGACCGGCAAGATGGTGCGGGATGAGATCACGTCGGTACTCGAGCTCAGATCGCGACTCGGCGAACGAGTAATTGGTCAGGAGCATGCACTCGAACTTGTAGCTCAGCGGATCGCTACCTCACGCGCGAATTTGGATGATCCAGGTAAACCGGTAGGAGTGTTCATGCTGGTAGGCCCGAGCGGCGTGGGAAAGACTGAAACCGCTCTGGCGCTTTCGGATCTGCTGTACGGCGGCGAACGGAACCTGATCACCATCAATATGTCGGAATTTCAGGAGCCGCACACGGTCTCGACACTGAAGGGCTCGCCTCCGGGATACGTTGGCTATGGCGAAGGTGGCGTGTTGACAGAAGCGGTTCGGCGCAGGCCGTACTCCGTGGTTCTGCTGGACGAAGTCGAGAAGGCCCACCCCGACGTGCTCGAGCTCTTCTATCAGGTATTTGACAAAGGGACGATGGAGGACGGCGAAGGGCGAGAGATCGATTTTAAGAACACGATCATTTTGCTGACGACGAACGCGTGCACGGACCAGTTGATGAAGCTGTGCGCAGACCCGGAAACCATGCCCGGCTCAGAGGCTTTGGTTCGGGCCCTGAAACCTGAACTGAACAAGATATTTAAGCCCGCCTTCCTGGGCCGTATGGTGATTACGCCGTACTATCCCGTTCGAGACGAGATCCTGAAGCGCATCATCACTTTGAAGCTTGAAAAACTGCGGCGGCGAATGATGGAAAATCACCGGCTCGAACTCCTTTATGACGATCAGCTTGTCAGGGCGGTTGCAGATCGCTGTACTGAGGTTGAAAGCGGCGCGCGAAATGTCGATAACATACTGACTAACACACTGTTGCCCGATATTTCACGGCAAGTACTTACCGCGATTGCGGAAGACCAGAAGCTCAGTTCCATTCGCGTTGGGATTGATGGGAAAGGCGCATTCTCTTACTCGTGAGGTGACGGAAGCGCATCGATCTTAAGAGTTTTGAGGCGGCCCGCGGGGATGGGGAGGAGAAATGGCGGAGATAACACAACGAGGGCGGCTGCTGAAAGTCTATACGCCGCTTGATTTCGACGTTCTTCTCATAGAGAGATTCAGCGGATACGAAGCACTCTCCCAACCCTTTCGCTTTGACGTAGAGTTGCTTGCTGATCTCCAGGAAGGACAACAGCAGCACGTCGTCCCGGACAAGCTGATAGGAGGAGCCATCGCGATTGAGATTGAGCTAAGGGATGGAAAGCGGCGGTTCCTGAATGGCCTAATTCGAAGTTTCACAAAACAGGGACAGCACGAACGGTTCGCACGATATCGCGCTGAAATGGTGCCCTGGATCTCCGTTCTGAGCTATTCAACGAATTGCCGCATTTTTCAACAAAAAAAGGTTCCGGATATCATTTCGGCGGTAGTAGCCGACCGGGGATTCTCGAATTATTTTCGAAGCGATCTGTCGCGGACGTACACGGAGTGGGACTACTGTGTGCAATATCGCGAGAGCGACTTGGCGTTCATAAGCCGGCTTATGGAAGCGGAGGGCATCCATTACTACTTCGAGCATAAAGAGGATCGGACGCACACGCTAGTTCTGGCGGATTCTCCCGATGCGCATAAAGATTGTCCGGGAGAATCGAAATTTCGCTTCGATCCGCAGGCCGGAGTGGGTGAATTCGAAGACACGATCGACATCTGGGAAACTCGCCAGGAACTATTGGCCGGTAAATGGACGTTGCGGGACTACCACTTCGAGATGCCAACCAATACTCTGGAAACGCCGGAGAACTCGGTGTTTGCAAATGATGTGAACAGAGGCCTCGAGCGCTTCGATTTCCCAGGCGAGTATGCGAAGAAGTTCAACGAACCCGAAAAGCGGTTGTCAGACGTGCGGCCTGAAGGCGAGAAGCTCGTCCGCATGCGGATGGAAGAGGAGGAGACCAGCCATATCGTTATCCATGGCAGCAGCCGGTGCCGCGCTTTTGCATGTGGATACAAGGCTACGGTTTCGGCGGATGGCGAAGCTGGGATCGATGGGACATGGCTCCTCACGTCTATCCAACATTCCGGGCTGCAGCATCCCAATTACGAATCCGAGGAACGGGGCGGCGGCGGATACAATAACACCTTCACCGCGATTTCCGCCTCAACGCAGTATTACCCGGCAAGGACGACTCCGAAGCCTCTAGTATACGGGCCTCAAACCGCGATCGTCATTGACGAAAACCCTGAGCCTAGCGAAGAGATCTGGCCCGACAAGTACGGACGCGTTCTCGTACGGTTTCATTGGGACCGTGAGGCAAAATACGCCTGCTGGATACGAGCGGCGCAAACTTGGGCTGGTAAATCGTGGGGGCAGCAGTGGATTCCGCGCGTAGGCGATGAGGTCGTTGTGGCTTTCCTCGAGGGTGATCCGGATTGCCCGATTATTGTCGGCTCTGTTTATAACCACGACAACATGCCTCCGTTCACGCTTCCCGACAATAAAACGCAAAGCGGGATACTGACCCGAAGCTCCCCAAATGGCGGCTCGGCAGATTACAATATGATCCGCATCGAGGACAAGAAGGATAGCGAGGAGATCTTTGTCCATGCGCAGAAAGTCCTCACGACTGAAGTGGAGCAGAATGAGAGCCGCACAGTGGGCGGAAGCCGGTCGACTACGGTTACTCAGGACGATAAACGGACGGTGCAGAAGGGCAATGATGTACTTACAGTCCAAACCGGTGACAGAAATGTCACGATTTCGACCGGGAACCGCAGTGTCGCTATTTCTAAAGGTAATGACACGTTGACCGTAGACTTAGGGAATATCACCGTTCAGGCGAATGCGGGGACGCACAAGACGCAGGCGATGCAGGTTGAGGTAGATGGAATGACGACCGTGAAGTTGAGCTGCGGAGCCAGCTCGATCGAGATGACTCCTGCGACGATTACCATTACCAGCCCGATAGTGAAGATCAACTGTTGATTACCGGCGATCGTGCGCGCCAGCATGCTCAAACTTGCAAGGCGGCCGCGACCAGCCTATAATCCAACCCATGGGTTCGCCAGCCGCACGCTTGGGTGATATGCACGAATGTCCGATGGTTACTCCGGGCGTTCCGCCGGTGCCTCATGTAGGCGGTCCAATCACAATGGGCTCCCCGAACGTAATGACGGGGGGACCGCCCCAGGCCCGTGTGACTGATATGTGCACTTGCGTGGGCCCGCCGGACGCGATCGCAATTGGCTCACTTGGGGTTATTGTTAATGGCCTTTGCGCCGCTCGCATCGGAGATGAGACTCTGCATGGTGGCGCAATCGTGATCGGCCTGCCAACTGTTCTTATCGGCGAAATCGGCAATGCTATTGCCGCAATCGCGCTCGGTATCAATCCGCTTGGCAGCGTGATCAATTGTGGTTTCAATGTGGATGCGGCGATCGCGCGACTGTTCGGGACTAATCAGAACGCGACGGCACCGGGAGGCCTTGACGGTTCCTTTCCCCAGATAGCTGCTCGCAACGGTACCGCTATGACCTGGGGACATACACTCAACGACGCTTTCGATGCGGTTCGAAGCGGCGGTCCGGGAACATCGGCGATCGTGGGCATCGACTACGGCAACGGCAATTCTCATGTCGTGGTAATGACCAATCACTACGGCACCCCAGTGATCATTGAGGGCCAGAATTGGGGTCCGGGTCAACCCGCTGAGGCAATTGCCGATCCGGCAGCGGCTCAGGCGCGCTATACACCAGCTAATGTGGGTATTGCCGTGTTGCCGACCCGAGCGCCGGGATTGTGATTGAATGGTGGCTGGCTCAATTTCCGTTGCGATCCTGGTTTTATTAGCGATGACTCCGCCGACTGATTCTCACCATTCCGTTACGAAAACTCGGGCGCACGAGATCGCAACTAAAGTTGTCGCCGAAATATCCGCAAAGACGCAACACAACTTTGTCATCCAAGAAGACAAGACTGTTGAACGTCCATTCGGGTGGGTTTTCTTCTACACGACACGTCGCTATCTCGAAACGCACGATCCGAATGCGCTTGTTCCAGGTGCTACGCCAATAGTGATACTTCGCGCCGACGGTTCGGTTGATCACCTTGCCTCTTCGGTGCCTCCGGCGCGAGCTATCGAAATTTATGAGAAGCGCTGGCAGGAGAATCAGCAGGCCAAACCTGCTCCGAAATGAAAGCGCTGTTCACCTGCGTTGGTGCCTAGTTCCCCACCAGATACCTGCACCGGCGGCAAGCGCGCCAACGGCTATAACGCCCACAGGAACGGCGGGAGTGCGTTCGAGCGTAGTGTATTGCTTTTCAGGCAGGGATCCGGACGGGCCATTCGGACCATCTTGCAAACCCATCTGAAGTACTTGAGCGAAGTGCATGGCGCGCCGATCGGTTTCCTGGCGAATCATTTCGCGGCAGCTGAAACCGTCGGTCACGATCAATTCATCCTGCGCGGCGTGGCGAACCGATGGGAGTAGGACGCGCTCGCCGCATGCCAAGCCGACATCGTAGTGATCCGCTTCGTAACCGAAAGAGCCAGCCATTCCGCAGCAACCCGAATCGGGGACCTGACAATCGAGCCCTGCTTTCTTCAGCAGGTCAACCTCTTGCTCGAAGTGAAGCTGCGACTTGTGATGACAATGGCCGTGGACCAGCGCTTTCCTATTCAGACGGGGAGGCTGGTAATGGTTCACTTTGTCGTGCAGAAATTCGCTTAAGAGGAACGATTGCCCGCTGAGCCGCTTTGCGTCCTCGTCGTTTGGGAACAGGTTGATCAACTCGTCGCGAAATACAGTCATGCAACTGGGCTCGAGGCCGACTATGGGAATTCCAGCACGGATGGGCTCGCGAAGTGTTTCGATGATCTGTTGCAGCAGGCCCTTGGCTGTCTCGAGCATTCCGTAGTCGTAGAGCGGTCGCCCGCAACACAGGCTCTGCCTCGGAACGCGCACTTGAAAACCCGCGTGCTCAAGAACATCGACGGCGGCCTTTGCGATTGCGGGTGTGAAATGGTTGTTGAAAGTATCGGCCCAGAGAATGACCTGCGGTTTGTCTCCATTGCGATGTGCACGCTCTGGATTGCGGCGCTCCCGGCGCGTGAACCACTGTTTGAAAGTTTGGGGCGCGAAGGGCGGGATATGGCGCTTTTGCGAATAACCTCCCGCCAGTTTTGCAAGACTATTCACACCGGGCGTTTGCGTGAAGAAATTCGCGGTTGCGGGCATGTACGCGGCCACCCGTGACCACCAATAGATCAGGCCGGAGGCGTATGCGTAGCGCGGTCGCAAATGCCGCTCGTAGTAGTGCGACAGAAACTCGGCCTTATACGTGGCCATATCGACCTGCACCGGACAGTCGTGCTTACAGCCCTTGCAAGAAAGGCACAAATCGAGCGCTTCCCGAACTGCCTCGTTGCGCCAACCATCCTTCACGACATCGCCGCGGATCATTTCATTCAGCAGCCGAGCGCGGCCGCGAGTCGAATGCTTCTCTTCGCGGGTGACCATATAGCTAGGGCACATCGTTTCATCGCCGCTGTCGTGACGGCGGCAAACGCCCGCGCCCACGCAACGGTCGCTCGCGTACGCAAAACTGTGATGATCGTCAGGGAAATGGAAGTGGGTCTTCACCTGGCGCAGATCATAACTGGTGCCCTCGCGAAGGTTCTCGTCAACGCGGTAGGGGTCGATCACCTTTCCAGGATTCATTTTCCAGTCGGGATCCCATATCGATTTGAACTCGCGAAAGGCGTCGATGATTTCCGGACTAAACATCCGAGCGAGCAATTCTCCGCGCGCCTGGCCGTCCCCGTGTTCGCCCGAAAGCGAACCGTGATAGCTGACCACCAGATCGGAGGCCTCCTCGACGAAATGACGGAATTTTTGGATGCCTTCGGCCGTTTGCAAATCGAATGTGAGGCGAGTGTGGACACAACCCTGACCGAAATGCCCGTAGAGCGGACCGACGTAGTTGTATTTATCCATCAGCTTCTTGAAATCGCGCAGGTAAGGACCAAGCCGATCGGGCGGAACCGAGGCGTCCTCCCAGCCTTCATGATTCTCCGGCATGTCGGGGACTTTGGCCGTAGCCCCGAGCCCTTCTTCGCGAAGGTGCCAGACAAACTTTTCCTCTTTCGGATCATCGAAGAGCTTCATGGGCGGAGCATTGCCGCGCTTTTTGAAGTCGTCCATGCACTTGCGAGCGTTCGCGTCGGATTCGGCCTTGTCTTTGCCCCCGAATTCGATCAGCAGCCATGCCTTCCCTTCCGGCATAAAGCTCATATTCGGCGGATGCAGGCCTTTCTTCTTCATGTAGTCAATAAATGTGTCGTCAAGCGCTTCCAGGCCAGTCGGGCCGAATTTCGCGGGTTCGACGACATTGTCGGCTGCATGAAAGATATCCGGGTAGCCAAAGACGAGAAGGGATCGGGAAGGAGGGTTGTAGACTAGCTTCGTTTTGGCTTCGAGCGTCAGGGCACAGGTGCACTCAGTACCAACTAGCGCTTTGGCGACATCGAACCCATGCTCCGGAAGGAGCGCCGGCAAATTAAAGCCGGAGACACGGCGCGGGATCATCGGAAATTCTTTGCGAATCTGGTCGGCGTATTTGTCGCGAAGCTCCTTCAGGCGGCGGTAGATCTCCCCCTTACGCCCACCCTCGCGGATGATTCGCTCCAGTTCTTGGTCGCTGGTCGCGCCCACTCGCATGCGCGTGCCGTCATAGGTGAGAATCTCAAGCTCGTCGATGTTGTCGACCGTCTCACCAGCCATCATCGAGTGAATGCCGCATGAGTTGTTTCCGATCATCCCTCCCAGCGTGTTGCGGCTGTGCGTGGCGGGGTCAGGACCGAAGGTGAGGCCGTGTTTGCCGGCGGCCTTGCGTAGTTCATCGAGCACAATTCCCGGCTGCACGCGAGCGAACTTCTCCTGTGGGTTCATCTCGGTGATCTGATTCATGTATTTGGAAAAATCCAGCAGCACCGCAACATTTACTGTTTGGCCTGGAATCCCCGTACCGCCGCCACGAGCGACAATCGGCGCACCATAACGGCGGCAAACCGCTGTCGTATGCACGACATCTTCGGCGTCTTTGGGCAGAATGACACCGATAGGTATCATGCGGTAATTGCCGGCATCTGACGCATACATGCCGCGATCGCCGCCGCCAAACCGCACCTCGCCCTTTACGCCGGCGCGGAGGTCCCGTTCGAGAGCTGCAAGATCTATGGTCGTGGTGGACGTTGTACCCGTTTGCAGCCGATCCTCGATGTGGGTCGGCGGCGTCTTGACCGTGATTCGGATGAGTGACTCAGAGATATGATTTTCGATAGTTGGCATTCAGTTCGCCTAGTTAGAACAGGTTCCCGGCGTCATTGAAGGGCAGAGGCGCCGCGGGATCGAGCAGGTTCAGTTTTGAGTTTTGCTTGACTTCGTTGACAAGCGACTCGGAGACCCAGAATTCATCGAGCCGGGCCGTATTCTTGATTCGACACACGCGAGGATGCGGTCCGGCGAGCGACGAGAAGAGCGCGACCTCAATGGCTTCCTGGTCGGAATCGAGGGCAAGCGGAAGTGGACCCTCGCGAGTATTTCCTCCAGGCTCGGTTGCTGTGAGAAGGTTGACATAGCTGACAGCCGGATCGAAAGACTCCGCGAAACGGCGAGTCGTGAAATCGGCCATCCCAATGCCCAAGCCATTCCCGAGGGATGCGTGCGTGAGAGAGAGGACAACGATGCGCTTGTAGTTTGGCTCATGCGGCGCGTCCGAATTTCGCCAATGGCCGATGACGTTCGGATCCATTCCGGCGCCCGAGATGGTTTTACCAAGCTCATCCACTATGAGCGTGTCCAGCTCGTTGAAAGGAATTTGAGCTAAATGTGATTTTGCCAGGCCCAGCAGCCGCATGTCGGCTTCGAGAAACGCGTCATAAGATGGCGAGACTATCTCAATAGCGCACGGATGCCGGTATCCGTTCTCGACGACAGCAACGCCACACAAGATTTTCGATTTAGCCAGTTGGATCTTTGGCACGGCGCGTACTGAATCCCATAATCCGTGACTGTGAGCCTGCTGCGCACCGGTCTGCTTACCGAGCCCGATGGTACACATTTTGAGCAGGCCGGAAGCAAGCTCGGCGGCCGATTCAGGATGGGTTTTGGTGCGGCCCAGTACGATAATGCCGTCCGCCTCGGCGGCGAATCGATCGAGATGAGCGATGGCTCCGTTTTCGGATCGACCTAGCGCATGAGTTTCCATCGTCGCGCGGATTGGAGCGCCGGTCGATTGCTCGGTGACTCCCAACCGGTTGAGAATCTCCTTCTGACCCTCAGGTGTCGCTCCGCCGTGACTGCCCATGGCCGGCATGATGAACGGCTCGGCGCCGCAGGACTTTACGGCATCCGCGATGCCCGACAAGAGCTCGATAAAGGCTCCGATTCCGCGGCTTCCGGCAGTGATGGCTATACGGTTTCCCGGCTTCACTTTTTCACGGAAACCGAAACCGAGGAGCTTCTGGCTTACATCCTGGCGTACATCGTCGATGCGATCGGATGGAAGGTTCTGACGCACATGCGCCATCTTGGGCAAAGCTCGGCGCGGTAAGGGCATCGTCGGTCTAGACGACTTCACGGACCTTATCCTCCATCACCGTCTTGATAATCTTCCAGCCTTCCTTTTGGCCTTTGACAAGCGCTTCCGCAAACTTCAGCGCCTGTTCCGTGTTGACCTGGCCTGGCATCGGCGGCTCGTTCGGATCGACGACCGCTTGGACCACCGCCGGACCGGGATGCGCGAGCGCCTGCCTGAGGACGGATTCGGCTTCTTCTGGACGCTCGATGGTGAAGCCAGCAGCTCCGCAGTTCATCGCGAATCCGGCGAAATCGATCGGCTGAAGCTGCACTCCAAATTGCGGATTGCCTTCAAGCACCATCTGTTCCCACTTGATCTCGCCGAGAACGTTGTTCTTGATAACAATGACTTTGACGTTCAGGTTGTATTTGACGAGCGTGGCGATTTCACCCATCAGCATCGTCAGCCCACCGTCACCGACCACACAAACGACTTGCCGTTCCGGATAAGCAACCGCCGCGCCAATGCTATAAGGCAGCCCGTTCGCCATCGTGGCGAGCGAGCCCGACAGCGAAAACTGCATATCATCCCGCATGTCGATGTAGCGCGCGGACCAGGTCGCAATAGTGCCGCTGTCCGACGACACAATCGCATTGCTGCTGAGAAGCTTGTTCAAGTGGTACGTGACCACTTGCGGCTTCATCGGCATATCCGTTCGCGTTCCGCGTTCTTCCATGAGCTGATTCCAGCTCTCCATCCGCTTCTGCGATTTCTTCAAAAATGAGTCGTCGCTCTTCGCTGTGAGAAGCGGGAGTAACGCGCGCAGCACGGCGCGGCAGTCTCCGATTAGGCCTACATCGACGGGATGACGCAGACCGATCCGGGTAGGAGCGATATCGATTTGAATTACCTTCGCCTTGCCAGGCTTTGGATAGAACTCCAGGTAAGGGAAACTAGAGCCAGCGATGATCAGGGTGTCGCACTCCTGCAGCGCATCTTGAGACGGAGCGGTGCCGAGCAGACCGATGCCGCCCGTCGTGTATGGACTCCTGTCCGGCACCACAGCCTTCCCGAGCAGCGGCTTTACAATCGGCCCGGCTACTGTCTTCGCAAGCTCGAGCACTTCCTGGCGAGCATTCAGGCAGCCGCGGCCTGCCAAGATCGCGATTTTCGTGCCCTTGTTGATCAGCTCGGCTGCGGCTTGCAAAGAACTCTGCGGGGGCACGGCGTGCGCAGCCGTGTAGGTATCGGAGCTATGTTTCGGAATATTCGCGCCTGATCGCTCCCCCTGCGATGAAGTCCAGTCCTGAATGTCTTTGGGAATCGTGATATGCGTCACCGTGCGGTAGGCGAGAGCGGTCTTGATCGCCTCGTCCACAACGTTGAGCACGTGCGCGGGACCCATGACGCGCTGGTTGTACGCTGCCACATCCATAAACAGCTTGTCGAGATCGACGTCTTGCTGGTAATGCGTCCCGATCAGGTCATGGAAGGTGTGGCCGGTAATCGCTAGCACCGGTTGCCCATCACATTTCGCGTCATACAACCCGTTCAGAAGGTGGATGCCTCCGGGCCCCGAAGTTGCGAGACACACACCCAGGCGGCCCGTGTACTTGGCATAGCCGCAGGCTGCGAATGCAGCCGCTTCCTCATGCCGCACCTGGATGAACTTGATCTTCTCCTCATGCGTTCGGAGCGCTTCAAAGATTCCGTTCACGCCATCCCCCGGGAAACCGAAGATGGTGTCAATTCCCCAGTCAATCAACCGCTCGACCAACAAGTCTGCTACCGTTTTGGCCATCTTTATCGCTCCTTGAGGCCACCGCGCGAGCCTACGCAACTGCGTTTCGGCAGTACCTACACGCGAATATAGAAAAGAGAGCCTCAAGATGGGGTCAAAAATGAGCGGCACGGTGTCAAGAACTCGTCAAGGCGGGATGACTCACTTAGATGAAGCAGGTCATGCGCCTGAGCAAGTGACAGAGACGGAACGATTGCAGAAAGCTTTGCTGAATGCGATTTCACATAATCTGCGCACTCCGCTGGCATCGATTATTGGCGCTCTAAGTACACTTCAGGAAGATCGGTACAGTCACGCTTTGGATGAGGCGACCAGACGCGAACTGGTTGATACGGCACAAGCTGAAGCCGAGCGCCTGAACCGGCTGGTGGGCAATCTTTTGGATATGAGCCGGCTGGATGCAGGCGCTGTGCATGTGCGGATGGACCCGTGCGATGTGCAGGATGTGATCGGCGCGGCGTTGGAGCAATTGGGTGGAACACTGCGCAACCGGGCAATCGAGTTAAGTGTCCCTGCAGATTTGCCTTTCGTTCGCATGGATTTTGTATTGATCGTGCAGGTCTTGGTTAACTTGCTGGACAATGCGCAAAAGTACTCTCATCCGGAGACTCCGATCAGCATTGAAGCGCGGCTCTCCTATGAGGCTCTACAGATTTCCATTTCGGACAGCGGTGACGGGATTCCAGGGCAGGAACTTGCGAACGTTTTCGAAAAATTCAATCGCGCTGGCCGAACAAGCGAAACCGCTGGGATTGGGCTTGGTCTATCCATATGTAAGGGTCTGGTCGAGGCCCATCATGGAAGGATTTGGGCCCGTCGCCGTGACCCACATGGAACAACCGTTCAGCTCGAGCTTCCCATCAACGAATGAAGCGGGTGTGAACGAGGCGGCACCGAAACAGGGCGCGCGGGTGCTCGTTGTCGATGATGAGCCAGGAATCCGGCGATTTCTTCGAACCTCTTTGACTACGCACGGGTATCAGATGTATGAGGCCTCGACGGGTCAGGAAGGACTACAATCGGTTCCCATTGTCCGTCCAGACCTCATAATTCTGGATTTCGGTCTTCCGGATCTGGATGGGGTCGACGTAACGCGCTCGCTTCGGGAATGGACGCAGACACCAATCCTGTTTCTGTCGGTGCGAGAGCAGGAGTCGGACAAAATCGCGGCGCTCGACGCCGGCGCGGACGACTATCTCACAAAACCGTTTGGGCTGGGAGAGTTATTGGCGCGCATCCGAGCGGCTTTACGCCGCGCTGATAAAACAGAACCTGGCGCGGCCTTCGCCTCGGGCGATTTGCAAGTTGATCTCGCGCGCAGAATCGTGCGGGTAAACGGCAGAAAAGTCCGACTGACTCCTACAGAATACGCTCTTTTGAAGGTTCTGATCCGTTATGCCGATAGAGTGCTCACACATCGGCAGGTGATCCGCGAAGTTTGGGGAGGAATCTGCTACGAGAACGAGATGCATCTATTACGGGTGAACGTGAGCAACTTGCGACATAAGCTGGAAATGGACCCCGGACGCCCCCGTCACATTCTCACCGAGCCTGGGGTCGGGTATCGGTTACGCACCGAGTAGCCCTGAATATCCGCGTTCACCTCCTTGACAAATTCTTGATGCCACTCCCGGGATTTTTGACCCCGTTTTGATGTTCATGACAGTAGAGTTGGCTTGTGAGCTGTGAACGGTGATGGTACGCGACCAAGTAATCCGTCAAGCCCTCGAGCGCACGAATTGGGATCTGCTGGTCTGCTCGATGCCTTCAAATGTACTGATGCTATCCGGGTACTGGCCGGCGGTTGGGTATTCGATGGCGCTCGCCACACGCGGCGGACAGATCGCTCTTGTGGTTCCGGATGATGAGGACGATGTAGCCGAACACAGTTGGGTAGATGAGGTGGCAACATATGCGCCGGCTCCCATGGATCGTCTGATTGGCGCGGAAGAAAGCGTATTCGAGGCGTTTTCAAAAATCAAGCGAGATCTCGCGATTGCAGCAGATCGTATCGGGTTTGAGCAAACGGACGCGTTCGAGCCCGCCTCCTACGCTCCCCATATGTTGCGAGGCAGCGCTGGCCGGCTGCTGCGCAAGGCTTTCCCTTCGGCTACTTTAGCCCCCGCGGACGAGCTTCTGGCTGAGATGCGAACGATCAAAACGCCGGCCGAAATTGAACACATCCGAACCGCGTGCCGCGTTGCGGAACAAGCCTTCAAAAAAGGATCACGACTCTTAGAGACGGATATGACGGAAGCCGAGGCTGCCGCCGCTTGTCGCATTGCCCTGAGCGCCTGCTTGAGTGACTTCGGTCCGGTTACGCGATGTGATGGCTTTATGGATTGCATGTCCGGCGTGAACTCGGAAAAAGCCTTCGGGCCGTATCCGCGCTCGCGTTCCCGTAAGCTCGAGTCGGGCGATCTGGTGATCATCCGCTGCCACTGTTATGCAGACGGGTACTGGGCGGATATTGCGCGCACATATCACGTCGGCGCTATGGACGAGAAAGAGCGAAATATGTTTGCTGCCGTGTTTGCGGCGCGCGATGCGGCGTTGGCGATTATGCGTCCTGGCGTAAGAGCCGCGGAAGTGGACCGCGCAGCTCGCGAGGTGCTGGAGGCGCACGGGCTCGGCGCTGCATTCAAGCACCCGGCTGGGCACGGCGCAGGTTTCGGGGCTGCGGATCCAGGCGCAAGACCACGGCTGCATCCCAAGTCGGACGACGTTCTCAAACCGGGAATGGTTCTGAAGCTTGAACCGGGCGTATACCTCGAACAGCACGGCGGCATCCGCAAAGCCGACATGATCGCGATCACGGAAGAGGGCGCGGAGGTATTGTCGCCCTTTCACTGGAGTTTAGACGAGCTGGTACTCAACGGCTTACATTAGCTGCCGGATTGTGATCCGGCACGAGGAGCAATTATGCGTTTTACCGATAAGGTCTGTCTGGTTAGCGGCGGAGGTTCCGGCATCGGGAAGGCCGCCTGCAAGCAGTTCGCCCAAGAGGGTGGCAAGGTGGTTGTGGTCGATTTGAATGAGCAGCACGGGAACGAAACGGTTCAGGAAATCACAGGAACCAAGGGCGAAGCGATTTTCGCGAAGTGCGACGTTGGCGACCCGAACCAGGTGAAAGCGGCCGTGAACGCTGCCGTGACTAAGTGGGGAAAGATTGACGTGGTCGTGAATGACGCCGCAATGATGACCTTCAAACCGATTGTCGAGTTACCGGATGACGATTTCGACAAGGTTCTGAATGTAAATCTTCGCTCCGTATTCCTTTTCTGCAAATACTCGGTGCCGCACATGCCGAAGGGAAGCGCGATCGTCAACATCAGCTCCGTACACGCGTATGAAACGACGAAGAACGTAGTTCCGTATGCGACATCCAAGGGCGGCATGGAAGCGTTCACGCGCGGATTTGCTGAAGAACTCGCCGCAAACAAAATCCGAATCAATTGCGTAGCTCCGGGAGCGGTGGACACACCCATGCTTTGGAATAATCCCAATATCAAGAGCGGTGTCGAGAAAGTGGAAGGCGCAATCGGCAAACCTGAAGATATAGCAGCGGCTATTTGCTTTCTCGCGGCTCCCGAAGCGCGCTTCATCACAGGTACCAACCTGACGGTAGACGGTGGCCGCTTGGACATTCTTCCCTAGGGAGCGAATCGAATGGCGCAGTTCATGTTTGCGACAGGGATAGAAAATAGCTATCCCACGATTGAGTGGAAAGGAAAGACCGTCCGCCAGGATGAGCTCGCCAAGACCAAGCACTACCAGCGCTGGCGCGATGACTTTCGAATCTTGAAGGAGCTCGGTATCCAACACCTTCGCTATGGACCGCCGTATTTTTCCACGCACACCGGCCCCGGCAAATACGATTGGAGCTTCACCGACGAGACCTTTCACGCGCTTCACCAGCAGAAGGTCACGCTGATTGTCGACCTATGCCACTTTGGCGTGCCTGATTGGATTGGAAATTTTCAGAACACCGACTGGCCAAATCTGTTCGTAGAGTATGTGCGGGCATTCGCGCAGCGCTTTCCATGGGTGCGTTTTTACACGCCGGTAAACGAAATCTTCATCGCGGCTACTTTCTCGGCACAATTCGGCTGGTGGAACGAACGCCTCACCACCGACCGCGGCTTTGTGACCGCTCTCAAAAATCTGTGCAAGGCGAACGTTCTCGCGATGCACGCAATTCTCAAAGAACGCCCCGACGCGATATTCATTCAGAGCGAATCGACGCAATATTTTCATCCGGAAGGTCCGGACTGCGAGGATTACGCCCGAAGGTTTAACCAGAAACGGTTCCTTTCGTTCGACCTGACTTACGGCCATCACCTGAACGCAACGATCTATGAATACTTGCTTGACAACGGCATGACTCGCGACGAGTATCACTGGTTTCTACAGCATCATGTGAAATCCCGCTGCGTCATGGGCAACGATTATTACGCGACCAACGAGAACCTGGTGCATTCAGATGGCAGCTTGAGTCTGTCCGGCGAAATCTTCGGGTACTACCCGATTACCCATCAATATTATTCGCGCTACAGCCTGCCGGTCATGCACACCGAAACGAATTACGACGAACCCGGCGCAGTGCAGTGGCTAAAAAAGGAGTGGGCGAATGTGCATCGCCTCAAGCAGGACGGAGTGCCCATCATCGGCTTCACTTGGTATAGCCTCCAGGATCAGGTGGATTGGGATACAGGGCTGCGTGAAGACAACGGACGCGTAAACCCGCTTGGGCTGTGCGATCTCGACCGGAAGATCCGCCCCGTCGGGCACGCGTATAAAACTCTCATCGATCAATGGCGCGAGACTCTCCCGACAGAGAGCACCGTCCTCAGCATTGGCGCGTAAGCACGGCCAAAAAGGAGATCAGCGTGGCTTCATCAAGAACGCGAACCATTGCTCTGACGAGCGCCGGAATCGGAGGCGCATTCCTCGGCTGGAAACTCTGGCAAGGCGCTGAGATTCGGAGACAGAACCGCGGGATGCGCCCCGGGCAAAAGGTTTTGATTCTGGGCGCTGGTTTCGCCGGATTGAATGTCGCTCAAGAGCTCACGAAGCTGCTGCCGGGCGAAAGCGATGGAGAGATCAAGCTCGTGGATCAGAACAATTTTCTGCTCTTTACCCCCATGCTAACCGAGGTGGCGGGAGGCGAGCTCGATCCGCGCCACATTGTCGCGCCGCCCAGGCGGCTTTCCCACCGCATCAGCTTCGAACAGGGCCAAATTGAGGAGATCGATTTAGATAAGAAATCTATCACCTTAAACATCGGCGACGGCGACAACAGTAAGCGCACACTCACTGCGGATCACATCGTCATTGCTTTGGGTTCCGTGTCTAATTTCCATGGGATCCCCGGTGTTCAGGAACACTCTTTCTCGATCAAAAGCATCGGCGATGCTGCCGCAATTCGAAATCGCGTTCTCGGCTGTTTGGAGCGCGCGCACTGGGAGCCCGACGCAAACTTGCGCCGCGAAATATTGACGTTCGTGGTTGGCGGCGGAGGGTACACAGGCGTTGAAACCATGGCGGCCGTGAACGATCTGGCACGCGACAGCATCAAATACTACCCGAATATCAAGCGAGAAGAAATCAGCACGTTGATTGTCGAGCCGGGTGACCGCTTACTTGCGGAGCTCAGCGCGGATCTGGCAGCATTCGCCCAACAGAAACTCGAACAGCACGGAATCAAAGTGCTGCTGAAGACAAAGATCACGAGCGCAGCGCAGGACTATGTCGAGCTCGAAGGCGGTCGCCGGATTCCTACCCGGACTCTGATATGGGCTGGAGGAATCACTCCGAATCCGCTGATCGAAAAGCTGGATTGCAAACGCGGCCATCATGGTGGAATTGTGGTCGATAAGTGCTGTGCGGTGACCGGGCATTCGGGTGTTTGGGCACTCGGCGATTGCGCCGAGGTTCCGAAGCATGACTCAAAAGGAACCTATGCGCCCACGGCTCAGAATGCAACGCGGGAAGGCGCTCTGGTGGCCCGGAACATCGTGGCGACGCTGCGCGGGCAACAACCGCAGCCATTTGATTTTCAAACCATCGGCGAGCTGGCATTGGTAGGGAAGCACGCGGGCGTGGCTAAAATCTATGGACAGCATTTTTCGGGATTTCTCGCCTGGGCGATGTGGCGGGCAATCTATCTTTCGAAGATGCCCGGCATGGCTCAACGCTCCCGGATCCTGCTCGATTGGATTCTTGACGCGGCCTTTGGGCGGAACATTGCGGAGTTTCCGGTCGATCGTTCGGTTATCAATTCTCCGAAGTGAGCCTTAACTCCTGACCTGAAAACGGCAGCACCCTTCGAATGGAAGCAGGTCTATTAGCGAACGCCAAACTGGTCATTGAGTACCTGGCGCGAGGAGTCGAGTTTACCGCCGCGCTGGTGATCGGGCTTGCTGCCGCTGAGGCGACCGTCAAATCATTGGTGCTGTTCGTGAAACGGGCCGCGCCGCCCGAGCAGAAGAACGAAGTTCGATTGACTCTCGGACGCTGGCTCGCGATTGGGCTCGAACTCGAACTCGCGGCTGACATTCTGAATACAGCTGTGACGCCGACCTGGAACGACATCGAAAAGCTGGCTGCAATTGCAGCGCTGCGGACGGCGCTCAACTACTTTCTCGAAAGAGAAATTCGTCAGGAATCGACCCCTCAACAACGCCGTGCCGAGCGGATCATGACAGGTCCGCAAGCGAGTACGTTTCAGGCTGATATCAGTGCTGGCGGCGATCATGCGTAGTAGCATTCGCATCTGCAATTTCGCTGCCCTCCACGTCTTGTCTGACTGAGCGCATGTCAAAACTGGGTGTCTACTTACTTGATTAACCACGCGTTCTGATCCATACTAAGATGCATGAAGGACGGACCTAAGACTCTCCAAGAAGTGATGGTCTACTTCGCTGATGCCGATAACTGTAACAGCTTTCTAGCCGATCTTCGCTGGGCTGATGGCAAGGTGCACTGCCCCTACTGCAACTCTGAGAAAGTAACCTACCTCGCGAGCGTGAACCGCTACAAGTGCTACGGGAAGCACCCCAAAGCGCAATTCTCCTTGAAGGTCGGGACCATTTTTGAAGACTCTCCGATTGGCCTGGATAAGTGGCTCTCTGCGATGTGGCTTATTGTGAACTGCAAGAACGGAATCAGCAGCTGCGAAATGGCGCGGGATCTCGGCATTAGTCAGAAGTCAGCGTGGTTCTTGGATCATCGCATCCGGTTTGCGCTGTACTCCGGTTCCTTCGACAAGCTGTCCGGCGAATGCGAAGCGGATGAAGCTTTCATCGGCGGGAAGGCTCGGAACATGCACGTGAGCGCTCGGAAACGGCGCATCACCGGAACCGGAACCAAAGACAAAACCGCCGTAATGGGGATCATGGAGCGGGGCGGTAAAGTCCGTACCATCGTAGTCCCGAATCGAAAGAAGCAGGCGCTACAGGCCGAAGTTAAAAAAGCACGTGGAAGCGGGTTCGGCTCTCTACACTGATGCGTTACTTAGCTATGAAGGACTGGCAAGAAGCGGCAAGGGCGCGGAAAGCGGCAACGATAGTGCAAACGCGTTTTATTTGAAGAGCCGCTCTTGTTTTGCTTTGGGCCGTATCTCTCTTGCAGGCCCTTTTCTGTATGTGACGTTCGTCCCGGTCTCGCCGTGAGGATACTGAATGCCGTTTCCGTTGAGTAACTCCGCAATTGTCAGTAGCTGAAGTCGCGGATAGCTCTTCGCTCCCCAGCGAGACTGGTAAACCCCAGCGGATGCTGCTTCCGCGCGCATCGCCTTCGTTGGTTCATCAAAGCTGATAAGAACGCCAATTGCTGCCTGCTCCCGAGCCACGACGCCGGAAAGATCCCGGAGGTATTGTGCGTGAAGCTTCCCCGCTTTCACGGAAATAACGATTCCCTTGGTAGTGTCTGGGCCGTCGTTAAAGTACAGTAGCCCGTCGATTCCCTTATCCGCGCCCTTCTTTTCGTTCTCCGCTGCGCGACGGGCACCTACCAGACCAAGCGCCCACCATTGGAACTGATACGGCTCCTGTTCCGCAAGAGTCTTCGCATCTGGCAAAGATACGGGCTCACCTCGTGTTTCATATCCAGACACGGCCATTGCTTTCAATCGTTGTTTAATGACAACGATTGCTGGCTGAGTGATATCGATTCCGATCCAGCGCCTTTTCAGCCGTTCCGCTGACGCTATGGCCGTTCCACACCCGCAGAACGGGTCTAACACGGTATCGGCCTCCTCCGAGCTGGCCAGGATTATGCGGTCAAGTAACGCCTCTGGCTTCTGGGTCTGGTATCCAAGCCGTTCTTGCGCCTGAGAGTTAATAGGCGCAATATCAATCCAGCAGTTTCCTATAGGCTCAGTCTCTTTCTCATGTGGTCGCAGTTTGCGCCTCGGTCTATTAGCTGAGGTCCAGTATAGGTTTCCTGCGCGATCAATCTCCTCAAGTTTCTGCCTGCAAACACGCCAGCCAGCTGGGCCGGGAGTGAAACCCTTGTACTCGTAAACTAAAGTTGGTCTTGCACCCATGGTGTCGGACCGCAGAATCGGCCCGTCGTCCCATCGTCCGCGTTCATCCACGTTCGGAAAGCGGCGCGCAATTTCTTCCTCGCTGGAAATAGATTTCGCGGAATCCAGATGGAGCACGGCATTGGACGATTTGGCATAGAACAGTATTGTGTCAGTGGAACTGCCCCACTGTTTACTCTTGTGCTGCGATCCTTTGGGATTTCGTGAACGTAGCCATGTAATTTCACTGCGATAGTTTTGCGGCCCAAAAATCGAATCCAGCACGAGTTTCAAATAGTGGCTTGCCGTGGGATCGCAGTGGAGATATAAGCTGCCAGTGTTTTTCAAGACGCGCCGTAATTCCACGAGGCGCGGGGCCATCATCGAGAGATACGCCAGCATGTCGGAATCGCCTACGATTACTCGGAGCGATTGAAGGGCCTTCGATGCGCGCGGTTCGGCGTGCTCAACGAACTCGAAATACGCCCGTGACGCCTCTGCGTTCCATTCCCACGTATCACCAAACGCCTGCAACTGCGCGGCTGATTTACTCCCGTCCTTTTGCCGAAATAGGACATTGTAATCGGCATTGCTCTGGAATGGCGGGTCAAGATACACAAGATCGACAGACTCGTCATCAACGTATTGACGAAGGATGTCCAGATTGTCCCCGAAGAACAGACGGTTTTTCGCTCTAAGGGCAATAGCCATGGCAGTGCGTAACGCACTTGCTATGCCAGTTCGTAACCACTGCAAATCAAAGCCTTGAGCAAAGATTCAAGCGGATAACTAGGAGGGATAGTATCTGCTACCGTAAACAACTGTTGACACTTAAGGCGCGCGCTTTTTCGGCTTTTTTCTCTTCTTACCAGATTTCCCAAACGGACTCGGGGGCATGCCGCTTTTCGGAACGGCCAAAACTTTCTTGACGGCTTTTCTGAATCGCTCGAATGCCTCTGGCCCTTCGATCATCTCCGGGTTTGGCTTCATGTGTCTCAGTGTATCTTTTCGTTTTCCTTCTGGGTACGCACAGTTGGCCGGAGAAGAAATGGTTGCATTCCAGATTTTAGGCGCACATTTATATGCAGATCCCGCCTGCGTTGGATATCGGCGTTGATGTCTCGCTTAACCATTTCGACTAGTTCTGTATTGCAATGCAGCCATGGAAAACGTTCGGGCTTCGGTCGAACTAAGCCGCTATAGATGCGAGATTCTCCAGTCGAAAGATACTGGCAAGATCCATAGGCTAGGAGGTCGGCAGCTTGGAGGATCGGGTTGTCTTTTTTCGGGCCATGCCCAGAAGTCACCACACGAATGAACGCATTTTCATTCCCCTTGGCCTTGTCGATAATTTCGAGCGCTTGGTACACGTGCGGTCCGTCTTCAACCAAAATGTTTACACCCTCATGTGCGCGCTTACGGTCCTCTAGGTCGAGGTGAATGAGAATCATCAACATCTGCACCGCAAAGGCATAAGGCGCTCCCCAATTGCTCCTAAATCGAGGTGAGGTGATGCGCTCGTATTCCTCAACATCTATGACCACCGACAAACCCATCTCGGCGTATTTGTGGATGTGCCCAGTCAAGCGGGAAAGTAGAGCACGACGCTTACTGTTGCTCAAACCGCGATAGGGTTTAGCACGAAGGTTCCAGTGTTCCTTGGCATGAAAAAAATCGACGCGCTCAGTAGCGAGATCGCTCTTCCATGCCTTTGCAAGTTTGCCCATCAACGATGTCTGCCCGATTAAGGCCGACACTACTAGGAGTTGCTCCCCAGATCTTCGGCTTTCATCAATGCCACAATCGATCACAACCAAATGCTTTTTCGAGTCCCACTGGGACGGGAACATGATCCAGCTGCGCGTTCCGTCACGTCGGTTTAGATAGTTGCGACCAGGACGGAAAGCGGAACGCTAAACGCGCCACCAAGCTTGCCAGCGTTCCTTTTCAGCCAAATCGTTATAAAAGTGCATGGCGGGACTCGAACCCGCGACCTTCCCCTTCGTAAAAGGGTTGCTCTCTCCAACTGAGCTACGCGGCCATATATGAGGCCGCAAGCAGTGTAGCACAAGTTGGTTAGCCAAGTAATCAGTTGCCCAAAAGTGGGTAAGCAAGCGACGCTACCGTCGCAAAGATGACCTTGACGCTCCCACAAACGATCTTCGGCTCAGCGGCCCACCATCTGCTGCAAACGCGCCGGGTACCGCGCGCCTTCCACCGTGATCTTCGAGACGGCATCGTTGATGTCGCGAAGGTCGTCGGCACTTAGTTCAATATCAGCCGCTCCAATGTTCTCCTCGAGCCGATGCAGCTTCGTGGTCCCGGGGATCGGCACAATCCACGGCTTCTGTGCCAGCAACCAGGCGAGAGCGATCTGAGCCGGTGTGGCGTGCTTCCGTGCGGCAATCTGGCCAAGCAAATCGACCAGAGCCTGGTTCGCTTTGCGTGCCTCCGGCGTAAAGCGAGGAACGATGTTGCGGAAATCGCTGCTATCGAAGGTTGTGTTCTCGTTAATTGCGCCGGTAAGGAAGCCCTTGCCGAGGGGACTGAAGGGGACAAAGCCGATCCCGAGTTCCTCGAGTGTCGGCAGAATCTCCTGCTCCGGCTCCCGCCACCAAAGCGAATACTCGCTCTGGAGAGCGGTGACGGGCTGAACGGCGTGAGCACGACGGATCGTCTGCGCACCGGCTTCGGACAAGCCGAAGTGTTTCACCTTGCCCTGCTGGATCAGGTCTTTCACCGTGCCGGCAACCTCTTCGATCGGCACGTTCGGATCCACCCGGTGCTGGTAGAACAGATCAATCACGTCGGTCCGCAGCCGTCTGAGCGATGCGTCGGCAACCTGCTTGATGCGGTCCGGCCGGCTGTTCAGGCCGACATTCGGCTGGCCGCCTTCGAAGCCAAACTTCGTTGCGATCACAACCTGTTCGCGGAAGGGCGCAAGGGCTTCACCGAGCAGTTCCTCATTCGCAAACGGACCATACGCTTCCGCGGTATCGAAGAATGTGACGCCGCGCTCGAAGGCAGTCCGAATCAATGTGACTGCCTGCTGCTTTTCAGTGGCGGGACCATACCCGAAGCTCAGCCCCATACAGCCTAGCCCAATGGCTGAGACTTCGAGTCCGCTCTTTCCCAGTTTTCGTTTTTGCATAATTTTCCTCTGAACCGTTTCTCTTATCTCCAGCCTAGAGAGAAACGAAGCGTGACAGTTATCCCAATCCTGCCGATTTCTTGCCTAATGGTCTTGGACGTTGGGTTGCGGCTGGCTTTCTTGCGCCTGCAACCGTTATCCTTGGTCCAAAAGAGTGACGAAAAATGACCATTCTGGGGCACACTCGGCAGCGCACTCGATCCGGGAGTCGCGGGCCGAGTTAGCTCGGAAAATTGCCTGGTCCATTGGGTCGGCAGAGAAGCTGATAACACAGGTTCCGGGCTTGGTGCTTGCGCGCCGGACCGGACCCACGGCGCCCTGCTCAGGAACTTACGAGCCGAGCGTAATTGTGGTTGCCCAAGGTCGCAAGCGCGTAGACCTCGGCCAAACGACGTTTTTGTACGGTAAGTCGCGATTCCTGTTGACCTCGGTCGACCTGCCGATCGTCAGTCAAGTAATTGAGGCGAGCGAAGCGGAGCCGCTTCTCGCGATGGCGCTTAAGCTCGAAATGCCGGTGGTCCGCGAGCTCCTCAGCCGGGAAGAAATTGATGCGAGTGGTGTATCGTCTGATAGCCCTGCGATGGTAACAGGTGAGATCACAGTCGAGTTGCTGAGTGCATGCTGCCGGCTGCTAGACCTGCTTGCGACCCCACAACATATTCCCTTCCTCGGTCGCCTGATCCAACGCGAGATCATCTATCGGCTTCTATGCGGACCCGAAGGGGGACGCCTTCGAGCGATTGCGACCTTAGGAGATCAGAGCCACCGCACTGCGAGGGCGATCGCCTGGATCAGGGACAACTACGCGAAACCGGTACGTGTGGACGAGCTTGCCCATGTTGCAGGCATGGGTGTGTCCACACTGCATCACCATTTCCGCGTGCTGACCCATATGAGCCCTCTTCAATATCAGAAGCAGTTGCGGCTACAGGCAGCGCGGGGACGCATGCTTATCGATGGTCTGGACGCGACGACTGCGGCTTTTGAGGTTGGATACGAAAGTGTGAGCCAGTTCAATCGTGAGTACAGCCGCTTTTTCGGCCAACCACCAATGCGCGATATTCGAACTCTTCGGTCGCCAGGCGCCCCGGCAATGGAGTTGGCCCGTCAGTAGAACGCTCCGGCCAGTTGGCAGAGTATAACTGAGCTCGGATAGGAAGACCCGCTGCAACAGTCTCGGTGAAGTGGAGTTGGAGTCTCAATCACTAGATTTAGATCGCATAGAGCGTGATATTTTTGAAGTCTCGTGACTGGCGCGCGCCGGGAAAGCCGCTCGCTAGAGTTGCACAGCGTTTTTCGAGATATAGTCGTCGAGTGACCGATCCGGCCCGATGTAGTGAAACTCCTCGGCATAGCTGAGGCCGTACTTTGATCCTGTTTGATGATCGCGCGCGACGAATGCAGCTTTGATGAACTCGTCAGCGGCGGACTGTTCATCTCCAGTAAGGGCGGGAAGGCGGAGCTTTCGTTCAGCGAGCATATCGTTAAGATCTTTGACCATATGGGTGATCATTGTCCGGCAGGAGCGGATAAGCTCAATCTTGCGCGCGATAACAGGCCCGATGTCAACGACTCTGTTCACCTGCTGCGGGCCTCTTGCGAAATAGTACTTTTCGGAAACTGCGTGGGGCTTTAATCCTGCCTCGAAGTGCTCCGGGAAATCAAGATTCCCGCCGGCCATCCAACACGCCGCTTCTACGGCCTGCGCGGTGACGTAGTGATCCGGGTTTTCTTCGTAATGGCCCCACGGATCGTAACTCAGGACTGTATCGATTTTGAGCAAGCGAAAGAGAAATATCAGACGACCGCGTAGCTCCGTACGCGAGACCTCGTCCATGCGGTGGTTGCGGTAGCTGAGATCAAAACACTTTTTTAACCCGGCCGCCTTGACTAGCGCCGCGGCATCGCGCTGATTTGCCAGCACCGTCTCACCGAGCGTAAGGCGGTACGAGTCCTTTTCGTCATTACTGGTCCTGATGAAAAAGCCGGCATAGCCCTCCCTCAGAAGTTTGGCGATCGTTCCACCGGCGAAAATCGGCCCGTCATCCAGATGAGGTGTAATGAGCGCCAATACCTTGCCTCGATGAGGAAGAGTGTCACTGGAACGTTCGATAACGACGTGATTCTCTTGCCTGTCTTGATCTTGAGCATGGGAAACTCCGGCCAAGGCTGCGGCACCGGCGGCTTCGAGGAATCCTCTGCGTCCAAGCATTGATTCCAACATTATGCCGCCGGCCGGCAGTTGCTCCGTGGCGTTAACTGCCTATTGCGGGATTTGAGGGTCGAGCCGATGGGCGGTTTCGAACTGATTTCGGGCCTCTGCGGAGTTGCCTGATTTGAGAAGCGCGAGTCCAAGGTTATAGTGGGCCGCTGCGTAATCAGGATTGCGCCGGATAGCCTCTTCGAAAACCTTTTCCGCTTCTGACAATTTGCCGTTGTCGAGCCACAGTAAGCCCAAGTTGTTATAGGCCTCGGCGCGTTCAGGCGCGCGCCGGATCACGTCCTGGTAGACGCTCGCGGCACGCTCAGTCTGCTTCTCACTGGCGAAGATATTCCCGAGCAGCAGCCGGGCTTCAAGGTTGCCCGGATCGAGCGAGAGACATTGTAAAAGCTCTCGCGCAGCTTCGCCGGAATCGCTCGTAACCGCGAGCAGCTTCGCCAGATTGTAGTGGGCCTCTGCTAAATCCGGGTCGCTGAGGACAGCTTCGCGCAGCTGCTTTAACGCACGGCCGTTGTCGTTCTCACGAGCGTAGAGGATGCCGAGGCTCATGTGCGCTTCTGCGTAATCGGGCTTCAGCTCGAGTGCTTTCAAGTAATCCTCGCTGGACTGGTCCGGATTGCCAAGTTTCTCCTCCGCAAGGCCGATATAGTAATAGCTCGAAGGCAGATTGGGGCTCAGCTTTGCGGACTCACGGAATCTTTCCGTAGCTTCTGCCCAATGTTGCTGCTTGAGCAGTTCCATCCCATCGAGAATAAGCTTCTTGCTTTGCGCGAGCTCGACGCGCGATTGATGCAGGTTGTGGATGTCGCGCATTTCGGCCGCGGCTTCCGCGATCTGTCCTTGACTTCGCAGGGCAATACTCAATGCGTACTTGGCCCTTTCGAAATCCGGTTTCAACTCGACCGCTCGACGGAGATTCGACACTGCACCATCGAGATCGCCGCTTTCCTTAAGAGCCAGACCGAGATCACAGAGCGCAATCGGATTCTGCGGCATCAGCCGTGCCGCTTCGCGAAATTCCCGTAACGCCGCGGGATTATCAGCTTGCCGGCGTAAAGCGATACCGATGCTTTCGTGCGCGGGACCGAAGCTCGGATGAATCGCGACGGACCGCCGGAACTCGGAAAGCGCCTGATCCAAGCCTCCGGTTTGGCCGAGGGCGACTCCTAAGTGATACCGCGTCTCGTAATCGTTGGGATGCGCCGCGAGGTAAGCCCGAAATTCAGAAATGGCCTTGTCGGGATTTCCGTTCTCAAGATAAGCAAGCCCAAGCTGGGCACGCGAGCCGGCATCTTGCGGTCGAAGCTTACAAACGGCTTCGAGCTGCTCAATGGCTTCGCTCGGCTGGTTAGCAGCGAGCAGTAGACCCGCCAAATAACGACGAGCCGCAACATTATTGGGATCAAGCTGTATCGCTAAGCGCAATTCCTCCTTGCCCTGAGCAGCATTCCGCGCATCGCAGTAAGCCGCCCCTAATCCAAAATGCGCCGTGGACCACTCTGGCCTTATCTGGAGGGTCTTGGTGAACTCATCAATAGCTGCTGCCGAATTGCCCTCGTATTTCAAAGCCAAGGCTAAATTGTAGTGAGTTTCTGCATCCTGAGGTTCGAGCGCGAGAGCCTTGCGGTACAAGGTAATCGCTTGTTCCCACTGCTTCCCCTGCGCACACAACAGCGCTTGGTTCCTGTAGTCAGCCGCGCTTTCGGCGAAAACTACGGACGTGAGCAGCAGGATGCAACAGAGGCGAAATCGGAACACTCCGACAGCTATTGTCCTACCACAAGAATTTGGCGCTGACCTGCCCAATGCGCGGATCGCGCGCGTTGGTGACTACTCCGAATTGGGAGCTGCTGAAATCGCCAACCGGCTGGGAGAACTGTGTGTGGTTGAAGATGTTGAAAAATTCGCCCCGGAGCTCGAACGCCATCGCCTCAGTGATTGGAATTCTCTTTTCCAACGCAAAATCAGTGTTCAGAATGCCAGGGCCGCTAAAGAACCTGCGATTGGCCGTCCCAAAACTTCCGATAGGCGCGGGAGCGAATGCGTCCGGCAAAAAGTAAGTATTCGGGCCGTTCGGACCAGGCTTTCTCGGATCCTGAGTGACAACCGGGCCCACAAGATCGGGTTCATAGGTCCAGTACGTATCGCCGACCAGGGATGGATCTCCTTTGCTTTGTGTGATACTGACCGGAAACCCTGTAGAGAAGCGGCTGATTCCCGTAATATTCCAACCTTGGGTCAGACGCTTGGGCAGACTGCTGAACGCCCGGTCAAAGGGTATCGCCCAGTTGTAGCTGACCACGAAATTGTGACGGACATCAGTTGTAGATAGTCCGCGGCTGAGGCGGAAATTCGAGAAATTCACCCACTCGCCGAATCCCGAAGCGTCGTCGATTGCTTTGGCAAAGGTGTATGCCGCAAGGAAGGTGACATCGGCGGCCTTGCGCTCGACCGTGACCTGGGCAGAATTGTAGTTCGAATCGGCGATATTGGCAGTGAAGCTGTTGTTCGCGCCGAAGCATAGGAAAGTGGCCGAATTCGGGCAGTAATTCGGGCCGAGGGCGGTTCTGGTTCCGTAGACCTTCTGACCGTTGGGGAGCTGAAACACGTCTTGTTCGGTGAAGGGACCGCAGGCGGGGTTAGAAAGTCCGGTATTTAAATCGACCGCGCCCTCCGCATTCAGTTGCATGCAGAAGGCGGCGTTACCGGGATTGGCGGCATACTGCGAAATCAGCTTGTGGCCTTGCGTTCCTACGTAGGCGAGCGTCAGCACTGTTGATTTGGACAGCTCGCGTTGAATTGAAAAGTTATAGTGTTCGGCGTAGGGCATGCGATTGTGAATGTCGTAGCCGGGCGACCCGTTGATGGGCAGATATTTCCCGTAATCAAGTGTCTTGTTGGCCGGGCTCCCAGGCACCGGGAATATGAACGGGAAACGCTGCACTTGTGAGGCGCCGTTTGTGCGGGTAACGAACGGTTCTTCAAACAGCACGCCGGTGGGGCTGGTCCAATATTGACCGAACGGCGCGTCCCCGACTTCATAGAACAGATTCAGATCCTCAACAGAGGTGTAGTAGATGCCGTAGGCAGCACGAATACTGGTTTTTCCGGGGCCCCCAAAAATCTTCTTCAAGACGCCATCCGTGAAGCCCGGCGAATAGGCAATGCCGACGCGGGGCGCGAAGTTGTTATAGCGGGTCGGGGCAAGCGTACTGGGGATGCCCGGATCTCCGGGAACCACCCAGCCGCGCGGCGCAGTCGGGAACTGGGTGGATTGCAAGCCAGGAACAATCGTTTCGATTTTCCCCTGTGTGTCGTACCAGGGCATACTGACCTCCCATCGCAATCCGAGATTCAGTGTAAGGTTCGGTTTCACCTTCCATGAGTCCTGGAAATAGGCTCCGCCGTAACGAGTACGAGAGTCGAGCAACTGTTCGCTGCACTGGTTGTAACCGCCGGCGGAAGGAGCACCGAGCAGATAATCGGCGAAATCGACGCCGGTAACGCTGCCGTCGAAGGTGAAGCTGCCGTTCGGGGAGCAGACGTTTCGCTCGTTGATTTGCAGGTATCGGAATTCTCCTCCGAATTTGAACGTATGAGCGCTCCGGACGAGCGAGAAACTATCCGTGAACATCCATGTGTTGTTGGGCTGCGTAGTCGTTAATTCAGGTACCCCTAGACTGAAATTGTTGAAGAAAATCTGAGGCACGGTCTGCGGAAAACCCGGCGGCCCCGAGGGAACGATGCCCAGAGTCCCAACACCCGTCACAAAACCTAGAGCGGACAACTGGGCGAAGCTGCCCTTCGGGATGTCTTTCGTGGTGCTTGTGCGGAAGAAGCTCACGCGAGCTTCGTTCACCGAGCGGGGTCCAAACGTTTTGGTGTTGCTCATCATGATCTGCTGCGCTCGGGCGGGTGTGAATGAGGGAAAGCCCGTCACGCTGGCGGCAGGAAGAGCTGAGAAGACATTCGAATCGTCGAAGTGGTAATACCAGGACCAATTGCCGGTTTTCTGATTGATGAAATCGACACGCTGCCCCGCTTTGTCATCCTGGATTGTATTCTTTTGACTATTGTCAGAGTAAAGGCCCGCAAGCGGATCGATATTTCCTACGGGGATGTAAGGCAAAATTCCAATCGCCGGTTTCGACCAAGCCCTTTGAGGAATGACGCCCTCGGGGAAAACGCAATTGGCCGTCGAGGTACAGCCGGGGAAGCTATAGGTTTCACCGTTAGTCACCGTATAGCCCAAGCGTTGGGTAAGCACTTGTGCCCAGTAAGGGCCGTCGATACTGCCGGTGAGGGTTGCGGGATCGAAGAGGCCCTCCCGCTGCGCGGAGGGGACAACCTGAACGAGGCCGGTTTCAGCGCCGACAATCTGGCGTGTGCCTTGGTAATCAGTGAACCAGAAAAGTCTGTTTTTCCAGAAGGGCCCGCCGATCGCATACCCGAACTGGTTTCGACGCAACTCGGACTTGTTGGCAACGAAGAAATTGCGCGCGTCGAACTTATCATTGCGAAGAAACTCGAATACATCTCCGTGGATAGCGTTCGTCCCCGATTTGGTGACGGCGTTCATCACTGCGCCGCTGAACTTGCCGTATTCGGCATCGAAGCTGTTTGTAATGAGCCGGAATTCTTCGACCGAATCGAGATTCGGAACCAGCCCGGCACCCAGGTTGCGAGCCTCGCTCACGTCTCCGCCATTGACCAGAAAGGCATTGGCCGTTTCGCGCTGACCGTTAACGGAAATGTTGCCGACGTTATTCAGGTATCCGGAGACGGGCCTGTCTCCGCCGATAGTACCCGCGGTGTCGGGCGCCACTCCGGCTTGCAATCCAAGCAGGTCGATGTAGCTGCGCCCATTCAAAGGCAGAGACAGTATTTGTTTTGTGCCGATAACCTGACCGACTTGAGTGCTTTCCGTCTCGACTTGAACCGGATTGGCCTCAACGGTGACGGCCTCCCTGACAGCTCCCAAGCGGAGGACAACATCAACGCGCAGTTGATCATTCACATCTAGACGGATACCGGTAGTGACAAACCGCTCAAAACCTGGGGCTGTGGCAGTTACGCTGTACCGTCCGGTCGGTAAGGCCAGGAGGCGATATGCGCCGTCCGAGCCGGACGAAACTGTCCTCGTGAAATTCGTCTCCACATTCGTCGCCGTGACTTGCGCCCCCACGACAATGGCGTTGGAGCTGTCGCGGACGGTACCGAGAATGGTGCCGGTAACATCGGCTGAAAGGTTAGATACACTGCACGCGACCACTAGCGACGCGAAGAAAACAATCCTTTTGTTCACAGTTGACCCCCTGTGGGAAGTTACAGGCGAATGTAATGCAGCACGCAATATAAAGTCAAGTACCTTCGGGCTTGTTTTTGGGGAGGGGCTTCAACGTGAATTCGAAGTCCGATTACTTCGCTATAACGTATTCATAACGGTAGGTTCCGAAGCCGATGAGGGAAGTCACCGTCTTTATTGCACTGTGCTGCGGACTGTCAGCCCAAACAGATCGTCCGCTGTCGGGCTTGCAAAATCGTTACGCGATAGCCGAACTCAAGGGGATGAAGACGGATGATCGGATCGCCTTCATCGAGGGCAGACTCAAGAAGCAGCCGAATGACGCACAGATGGAGGGATTGCTAGCCGCTGTGTTTCTTCAGAAGCTGCGCGAGACGATTGACCCCGTGTATCTGAAGCACGCTGCAAATGTCGTCGACAAAATGCTTTCCGCTGATCCCAAGAGTTACTCGGCGCTGAGGCTTGAAAACGAGATTGACATGCAGCGTCACGATTTCTCAAAGGTGGCGGCGCGAAGCCACGAGCTGCTCGAGCGCAACCCGAGCGATTCCGGCACGGTGGGACTGCTTGGCGACGCCCTGATGGAGATGGGCAAATATGACGAAGCGGGTCAGGCGTATCAACGCATGCTAGAGCTTTCACCGAATTTGTTCAGCTACAACCGCGTAGCGTACCACCGGTTCGTCACGGGAAACGCTCAGGAAGCTCTTTCGTGGATGAATCAGGCGGTGCGGGCGGGCAGCGATTCACCGGAGAACGAAGCGTGGTGTCTGGTCGAGTTTGGCGATCTGTTATTCAAAACTGGGCATTTTGAAGACGCCAGGGCAGGGTATAAACAGGCGTTGTTAAGGTTTCCCGGATATCACAGGGCGAATGCCGCTCTCGGGCGATTGCTGGCGGCAGAAGGTGACTACGCAAGTGCTATCGAGCACTTGAAAAAGGCGCAGGCGGCAGTCCCATTTCCCGATTACGCGGCAATTCTTGAAGCGCTGTACCGGCACATCGGAAATGATCGCGAGGCGGACCGTCAGCTTGCGCTAATCGACACAATCGACAAACTCATGAAGGTAAACGGAGAGACGATGAATCGCAATCTCGCGGTTTTTCTGGCGGATGAGAATCGTAAGCTCGATCGCGCTCTGGAACTGGCGCAAGCCGAATTTTCAGTGAGGAATGACGTGTTCACTTATGATGCCCTGAGCTGGGTCGAATATCGCCGCAAGAGTTATAAAGAGGCAGCGGACGCAAGCGAAAAGGCGCTTCAAGAGAACACCCCGGATCCGATCCTTTACTATCATGCCGGGATGATTGAAGCGGCTATGAGCCGGACGGATGCGGCGAAACGGAATCTCGAGCGTGCATTGTCTCTAAACCCGAAATTCGATTTCCGCTATGCGCCTGAAGCGAATCGCACGCTGCAGTCACTAGGCGCGCATTGAAATCATATTCCGAACTTGCCCGGCTGCACCCAACCAAGCGAAACGGCGGTCATGCCTACGCCCAGGCAAACGACAACTACCGCAGACAGCACTGGAACCAATCGGAAGAATGGATGAGAGGTTAGGGCCGGGCGTTGTGGAATCAGTTGCTTCGCGTAAATGACGAGAACACCGATACCCATCAATACCAATGCCAATCCGCAACTAAAACCTACGAGTAGGATCAGGCCCAGAGCGGCGTGCCCGAGCGCAATGGCACTGAGCATGAGCACGAGGGCCGAGGGGCACGGAACCAGCCCGCCGCTCACGCCGAGAGCAATCAGACTCGAAAGCGTGATCTCGCCCGTGGGCACATGGCTATGCGGCCGACCGCCGTGGGTATGAGTGTGAGGTTGATGGTGGTGATCATGTGTGTGAGGGCGCTCGCGGCGGTGCGGATGAGTGTGGGTATGCACGTCACGTTTGCCGGATGAAAAGGCTTTTGTACGACGGTACAGCAGCAAAACTCCAATAGACACAATCGAGAGGCCGGAGACGGCTCCAAGCCAGGGGATGATTCTCTCGGGAACAATATAGGCTTCGAAGAACAGAACTCCGAGACCCAGAAGAAAAACGCTGATCGTATGGGTTAGGGTGACTGTCGAACCGAGAAACAATGCATGCCGGATTGTTCCCCTGCTCCCAACCAGATAAGCGGCCACAATCGTCTTGCCATGACCGGGCGATAGAGCGTGCATTGCACCCAACCCGAAAGCAACGAGAAGCCCGAGCAAAATAAACCCGAAGCCGAGATCGCGTTTTTGAAGCAGGCGCGAGAGAAAATCGCCTTTGATGACGGTACCCTGGGCGGCGGGCTGCTGAATCGCAAAAGGTCTGGGAGCCGGTTGTATTTTCGAGACAACCGGTTGTTCTTTTTCTACGCGTTTCTGGGGAGCGACGAGCGGCCGTTGAAGTTTCCAATTGAGGGAAGCCTTCAGTTGCTGGGGAGGCACGATTGAAGTGTCGGCGGGATATTTCGTCAATTCCTGGCTGAGATCTTTATCCCCTTGCGACCGGCTTACGAAAACGACGCCTGTACCAGCGCGAATGACAATCTCTTTCCAGCCAGTGCAGCCTGGATAGTTGCGATCCTCGTATTCGACTTTCCCGGACCGCAGCGGTAATTTCGAAATCGTCGCGATTCGTAGAATCGGCAGTCCTCCTGCACCGTCTTGAACCGTAACGCGAACCGTTCTGAGCATGGGCATCACATCATTTCCGTTGTCCTCCAGAAACAAATTGTTGAGCCAATTGCCTGCTTCGGCTTTCGCTTTCGTTTCGAGCGCAGCGGAGTCTTTCGCGTCGAGATTCCATTGCTGCAGCAGCTCAAAGGTTGGGATCTCGGCGAAATCGAGGACGTAGGTAAGAGTGCTGCCGTGCTCGGAGACAGTAATGCGGGAATAGTGATTCACACTGAAATTCCCCATCGGGTGAGCGCCGAGAATGAGCGTTAGCGAGAAGAACAGCGGAATCAGGCGAATGGAACGCATAGGATTGTCCGGGCTTCTATTCGAAGCCCGGTCGAATGTGTAAATCAGTTGGTTGCGTTAATCCGGCGGGCAGATTCCGCCCGGGAACGTTGAGCAGCCGGATTGCCCCGGTCCCTCGTGATAGCTGTTCCGACCGCTGTATGCGGACGCGACAAACGGAAAGACATTGAGCGGACGATTCTGAGATGCGACATTCACGCCATCCCCGATGCGCGTGTTGTACTTGGTGGCGTCGGCGAGAACGCCCGCGACCACTCGCGCTGAGATATCAACCACATCGTCAATCGGTCGCCGGCCATTCGGGTAACCGGCGAAATCGCCAGCCAGGAATCCCAAGCGTTTTTGGCTACCGGCCGGAGTAGGAGCGATGCCGGTGTTCAGACGCAGCAGATCGGCTATGGGGCCTGTATTGTTCTTCCCGCAGCCTGGACAGATCGGCGCCGTATAGATGACGAGGGGCAACAGATCCAAACGGGGCGGCGCCGGAACGGGGATGCCGATGGAACTGAAGATGGTTGCGAGGAGCGGATTCAGATCGAAGTTGGCGAACTGACTATCGTCCTTTGGATCAGCCTGACTCCAGCGGTCTTTGTAGCCCGTACCGATAATGAGCTCATTGATTAGCGCGTTCCCCATACGCTGTATCTGGGTCCAGCCTTCATGGCTTTTAGCTGGATGCTCGTCACTAAGTAATTTTCCAGTCTGACGATAGGTCGCCCCGTAGGTACCAATCACCGCTTCCTTGTCGCACGATGCGTGCAATTTCCCATCTTTAGTGAGCATAGTGATCGGTACTTCCAGCACGATGCTGTTCACATTGAATCCGGCGAGTGCATTAGGAGCAAAATTGTCGTTGTCATCCGCGTCTTGCGCGGGGCTGAGCACACCGCTTCCAGCGCTGGCTCGGAAATTGAGCGAATCAAAGGCAGCGCCAAGATCAATGAAGAAGGGATCGGCGACGGTTCCGGCGAACACGCGAACGCCGTTGTCCAGGTCGTAGATTCCTTGGGCACGGAGGCTGTCGTAATCCGGCATGGTTCGCGGCCCGACGTTTGTGGGGACGGCGAACAGCGTTCGCCCGGCTGTCAGGTCACGCCGAGTGCCGTGATTGATCATCGTGACGGCATAAGTTTGACGCAGGCTTAGTCCCTGGGAACCGTTTCCGTCCAGAGCGGTGATGGGCGGAATTCCTGCGAGTCCGCCTACAAATCCTGTGAATACGCCAGGCAAGCGAATTTCGGTCTTAAATCGAAATTCAAAGCTGACGTCCTCATCTCCATCTTGGTCATTATCGACGTGCATGGCGTATTTGATGCCCGGGTCGAACGGAAAATAATTCGGACCATTGGAGGGCTCCAAGAAGGGATCGACGTTGAGGATCATGATCACCTTGTCAGGGTGCTCGGGACTCACGAAGGCGAACCAGTCGGTGATGTCGGCCTTCTGGTCGAGAGCGGTTATTGGGGCTTCGCGATGGCTAGCCGCTAAGTTGGTTTGAGGGACAGAGAGCGCGAGAACAACTAACACAATAAGTGCCGTTCCGCGGAATCGAAGCATAAAGGCCACCTCCGTGGTGAAGTGAATGACACACGCTTGTGTCTGTACATACGGCGCGAATGCGTTAATTGGATTGTTCTCCAGGTCGAGTTTGTCGTCAACGTTGACCGTTCTAGTACTTTTCCCGAATTTCGAACGAGCCGGTGTTAGGGCTGCCAATCGTGAACGTGGAAATGGGGATGGGGAGCGAGAACGTCGTGGGCGTGGGGATGAGCTCGAATCAAACCAGTGCGCTTCAGTAAGGAAACATCATGCAGGAGCTCGAAGGGCGTCCCGCAAGCGGCTATATGGCCGTTTTCGAATAAGTAACAGCGGTCGGCAACGCTTTCGAGGTTGTCTAAATCGTGAGTCGCGGTAACGATGGTTTTCGAGCTGGCGCGCCAGGAGGCAAGGAGATCAACGATTTGCGTTTGACTAGCAGGATCGAGCGCCCCGGTTGGCTCGTCCAGCAGCAAGATCTCAGGTTCGAGGATCAGAACCGAGGCCAAGGCCACGCGTTTTTTTTCGCCACCCGACAGGCGATGGGGTGGACGTTGCTGTAGATGTGCGATGCCCATAAGATCGAGCATCTCGCCCACACACTGCCGAATCCTGTCCTTTGGCCACTGAAGCTGAAGCGGGCCGAAGGCAAGTTCATCGAAAACGCTTGGGTTGAAAAGCTGGACGTCAGGGTTTTGGAAGAGAAGTCCAACACGCCGGCGGAAAGGCATGGCGAATGCGCGATTCTGAAAGCGTTCTTCAGTGAGCGGCTGGCCTAAAAACGAGATCTGGCCACGTACTGGAAAGCACAGCCCAGCGAGCAAGCGGAGTAAGGTCGATTTCCCAGAACCATTAGCTCCTAATAACGCGACTCTTTCGCCCGGCTCCACGTGTAGCGAGAGTTCATCGACAGCGGTAACCCGATCATATTTATATGTGACGCTGTTCACGTCGAATACTGGAGAATGCACGACCGGCGCTTTCATGTTCCAAGCCATGCGGCGGAAATCGCGAGGAGGATCAACGTGGCCAGGCGAAGCCAATCAGCAGAACGCATCTTCAGATCGTCCATAAGCCGGATCTCGCCAGAAAACCCCCGGGCCTGCATCGCCAAGTGAACCTCCGAGCTCAACTGAATGCTTCTGCCGAGCAACACGCCCGCCGTTCCCGCCGCCAAACGCCGCCGCTCCGGACCTGGGAGTACGCCGACCAAGCGGCTGCGACGCGATTCAAACATGTCGCGAGCTGCCTGTAGCAGAAGGAAAATGTAACGGTAGGTCATCCCGAGAATAGCGACGAAGGTGGCGGGGACGCGATAGAAGCGCAAGGCCCGCAACATCTGAACCCAGGGCGTGGACCAAATCAGCAGCGCGGAAAACGTCGCCGCTGTCTCGACGCGAAGAATCAAATACCCCACGCTTGCAAGCCCCTGGGCAGTGGCATTCCAACCGAAAAGAGGGACGTGCCAAATGGTATTTCCAGGAGTAAGAAATACGGCAGGTATGGAGAGGACGCCGGTAAACGTGAGGACCACAATCCACACCCGAGTGGCCAATATTCGAATAGATATGCGTGAGAACACGGCTAGTGCGACAGCGAGAACGAACAATCCGACAAGGGCCGGGAACTTCCGGGCTCCAATAGTCGCGAGGATGAGAGCGACCAACCCGGCCAATTTCACTCGTGCATCGAAACGCTGCAATAAGCCCTGGGAGCGCGATGTATGTTCCGCGTACAGAGCTTGTTCGGTTACTTCGACAAGAGCCGATAAGGTCTTTTCAATGAAGCCGCTGCCCCAGTGAAAGCGCGGAAAGCGTGCTGTTTCGCCGAGTTGCCTGACCCCCCAACTCAGAATCAGCGAGAAGAGAATGATAAATCCGACGCCCAACATGGCCGAAACGAAATAACCGAAAAAGGCACTTCGAATGAACGCTGGCGCATAGCGCGAGACCGGAGCTGTCCATATAGAAGACAGCCGCTCTAAACCTCTGGGCGTATTTTGCGGAGGCGTTTGGTTGCCGGAAGCAGCCGCGATTTGCTGCCGAAAGGTTGAATCGGTAAGATCTCGCGCGCTCCACTCGCCCCACGCGCTTCCGCCCGCGAGAATCCCGATTGGTGTAAGGATCACGAGCAATGCTACAGCACCCCATAACTTTCGCGCCGTGGGCCAACTGGTGTGTCGCGCGGCCAAGGGTTCCTCGCGATCTGGCGCGTCCGGGGCGGTCTCTTTGAGCAGACTGGGATCGGCACGCTGAAGGTAGGCGACCACGCCCGCCGTTACGATGAGTTCCGCTATACCGGCAAAGGTCAGGTGACCGATCATCATGGCCGGTATCGAGATGCTCAATGGATAAGGACAGTACAGAGGAGCTCCGGAAGGATCGCGGAAGAGTATCGGCTGAATCCCGAACTCGATGGCGGCGAATAGGGCCGCTACGTTGATCCCCACGTAGCCCGCGAGTCCCGCAGCTATAACGCGACGTCTCGAGGTAAGCCCGGCGTTACGCCCGAGCAGCCTGTAAACGGCGTAGGCGGTAGTTGAACCTACAATCGCCATGTTGAAACAGTTCGCTCCAATTGCCGTGATTCCGCCATCACCGAAAAAGACGGCTTGAATCAGAAGCGCCATTGAAATCGCGAGCATGGACGCCCATGGGCCGAGCACAATGCTGGCGATGCCGACGCCAATTGCATGTCCAGTCGTGCCGCCCGGCAGCGGCAGGTTGAACATCATGATCACGAATGAAAAAGCGGCAAAGACAGAAATCAGAGGAACAAGCTTGCTTGCGAACGCTTTCGCCACGCGCTTGAGAGCGATATACCAGAAAGGCGCTGCTGCCCCATACAGGGCGGCGCAAGTTGATGGACTCAGATACCCGTCTGGGATATGCATACACCGGCGACGCGTGTCATCGTAGCACGAATCTCAATTTCGTATTCGGACATTTTCTATTTCTCGGCCAGGATTGATGGGCAGCCGAGGCGTTATACTTTGATACCGATGTCTGTCCAATCTCAAGCACGCGAAACATCGTTGAGCCCGGAAAGAACCCTGAAGATAATGTGGGCATTTGCTCCGCCGTTGTTGATCGACGCAGCAGTCGAGAATCGCGTCTTTGACGTTCTGGATGGGAAAGCTCTCGCGTTAGACGACCTCAGCAAAGCTACTGGCGCGTCCCGCCGCGGCGTAGCGGCCCTTGTCGATGCGCTCGTCGGATTAGAGTTCCTCAGCAAGGACGGGCAGAGCCGATACAATCTGACACCGGAGACCGCGGCTTTCCTGGTACGCGGAAAACCGGCTTTCCAAGGCGGCATCTTTCAGCATGTAAAGAGTGATCTAATTCCCCGGTGGCTGCAAGTTTCTGACGTAGTCAAAACAGGACGCCCGGCGGCCGCAGTGAACCAAGAAGGTGACGGTTCAGCTTTCTTTGAGCAGTTCGTAGAGGCGCTGTTCCCTATGAACTATCAGGCCGGGGCAGCTTTGGCCGCCGCCTTGAAGGTCGCAGAAGCGAAGCAACAGATTGACGTGCTCGATGTCGCAGCCGGTTCCGGCGTGTGGGGAATCACCCTCGCTCAAGCTTCTCCCCTCGTTCGAGTTGTAGCCGTAGATTGGGAGGGAGTGCTTAAGACGACCCAAAAGATGGCAGCGCGATTCAATCTGGCGGATCGCTTTCGGTTCGTTCCGGGCGATGTACTTAAGGCGGATCTCGGGTCAAACTTCGCGGTTGCGACACTTGGGCACATTTTGCACAGCGAAGGCGCTGCGCGCAGCAAAACTCTGATCCGCCGCATTCATGACGCACTGCGCTCCGGAGGCACAATTGCCATCGCAGAATTTCTTGTAAACTCCGAATGAACCGGTCCGCCGCAGGGCCTGATCTTCGGAGTGAATATGTTGGTGCACACCGATGAAGGTGCGACCTTTTCATTCGAGGAAATTTCAGAGTGGCTGCGGGATGCGGGATTTTCGAATATGAGACTGCTCGATGTACCGGCTCCTTCTCCGCTGATTCTCGCTGAGAAGGTCTGAACGGCTATTGAAACTTCATCGCTTCTGAAGGGGCATTGACGCTTCGAATACTCTTACTTGGGATTCGGCTTGGGCGAGAGTAGTCATCACAAGCTCGGAGCAATTAGATCCCAAACGTTCCTTGATTTTTTCGAGCTCCGTATCGGAATGCCACAAACAGACAACAATCTTCGTTTCAGGAGATCTCTGCCGGGCTCGCCTGCATACCGAGCGGGCGTGAGTAAGGGCAAAAGGCGGTAGCGCTGAAACGAACAATACGTCTGGCCGGGCTTTTACGACCCCCGCAAGCATATCCTCGAGAGGACCAAGAGAAATGGCTTTCACGTCATACCCGGATCGCTCCAAAAGCTGTGCGAGCATGAGCCCAACCAGCTCATCGGCGCGGTCTCTCGCCGGTAAACAACAGACCGACAAAGGAACGGCAGACCCGTTTGTTGGCATCGGAACATCGGATGAGGCGGGCCGCTCACCCACCTCTTGGATCAATTCTTTCGTGGTTTGATAGATGAACCGTTCTCTTTCTTCGTCCAGCCTGTCGCGATGACGATCTTGCTCAGCTAAAGACAAGGCCGGAATAAGGACTGAATCGTAAAGCTCTACTACGCTCTTTTCATGGACATACCGCTCGACAATTTCTGATGCTTCATCGTCATCCATGGCGAGCAGCCTTTGATAGTAGTGAGCCTCAGGCGAGAGGACCGGCTCATCGCCAAGAAGAATGTTCAAGAATTCCAGTTGCGGGACATGACGCCCGAGAACAGCCAGACAAACCGTCAAAGGGGTAGAGACCACCAAACCTATTGGCCCCCACAGCAGTGTCCAAAAAGCAGCGGAAACGAGAATTGCCAGAGAGGAGATGCCTGTGCGGGTGGCGTAGAGCCAAGGCTCGACAATACCCGACGTGATCCCTTCTATCGTGAGAAACAGCCCCAACGTAAGCAGCGGCCTCTTCCAGCCGTCGAAAACTGCCAAGGCCAGAAGTGTGGGACACGCTCCGGCAACGAGTGTGCCCACGTACGGAATGAAACGCAGCAGCCCTCCAAAGACGCCCCAGAACGGAGCGTAGGGCACGCCAATCCAATACAAACCGAAGCCTAGCAATGATCCGAAGGTTCCATTTACAAGAGACTGGGTCAAAAGATATCGGCTGACGCGCTCAGCGGCGTCGTCAAGCGCCGTTGTGACAGCAACCAAATGCCCCTGGCCGGAGAGGCGAACGAGGCGGTTTCGGAGATCGCCACGCTTCATAAGCATGAAGAGTGTCAGGATGACGATTGCAGCAGCTTCTCCTACAAGGCGTGCCAGCGAAGTACTTACCAGACCCAAAGATTCCAGGGTGCCCGCCGGATGTTGCACAACTTCAACCGGCACAGGCGTAACAGGTTGTTGCGGGCGAACACTGCGTTTTCGATTGCCAGTTTGCTGCGAAACCGCCTTCTGCTTATCGACAGCGGGAGCGCTTGGGGACAGCTCCGTCGTAATTTGCTGTAAACTGGCGGCGACCTTGGCAAATCCAGGACCTCCGGGATTACGGATCGCTTCCATTTTTCTTCGAATATTCTGCTGATAATGCGGCAAGTCGCCGACAATGCCAGACAACTGCACCGCACCCATCCAGAGCATCCCACCCGCTATCGAGAAAGCAATCGTCAGAACGATAAAGACAGACAAAGGCCGCCCCAGTCTCACTTTCTCGAGCCAGGAAACGGGGCGAGCCAGCAGAAAGCTAATAAGGCCCGCTAAGGTAACGGGTATGAGTAAATCTCTGCCGAAATAAAGACTCGCGATGACGACAACAATCGTGATCAGCGGCAACGGCCATGTCTCTGATCCTCGCTTGGAACGTGCCTGCACGAACCTCCCGGAAATGCGTCTTCATTTTAGACGTAACTGGAAGGCTCTAGCCACCCCCCTGAGGGTTAGTCGGCAGTGCCGTTTTGAATGGGTGACCGAGTTCGTTCGATTTCGAGAAGCAACCGCTTCCGCCACACGCCGCCGCCATACCCGCTGAGCTGACCGCTTTTGTTGATCACGCGATGACACGGAATCACGATACAGATGCGATTCCGCCCGTTGGCCGCTCCTACTGCACGCGCCGCACCAGGGGCGCCGACGGCCGCCGCCAAGTCTTCGTATGAGCGGGTCTCGCCGTAAGGAATCGCAAGCAACTCCCTCCAGACGCGTTCCTCAAAGGGAGTACCCGGACACACCAGCGGAACTGTGAAACGGATCAGCTGAGCGGCAAAGTATTGCGCCAGCTCGTTTTTCAAGTGCTCCAGATGCTCGTTCGTGCCGGGAACTACCGAAGAGCGGAAGCGCGTGCGGACAGTGACGAATTGAGTTTCGAGCATGCGGCGATCACTAAACTCAAGCAGGCACAAACCCTCGCGGTTCGCTCCGGCGACCATTGGCCCCAGCGGTGTTTCCAACCAGGTAGCCACGATGCAGCCTTTCGCGCGGCTGCGACCCGGCGCATCTCCGAAGACACGCTGGAAGGCATCTCGGAATCCGCTATGCGATTCATATCCGCTTTCGCCAATGACGTCATCTAGCGTTTCGCCATTCCGGATGGATTCGAGCGCACTGCCCATCCGGTGAGCACGGCAATAAGAATGGAAGGTCATGCCATATTGCTGGATGAAGTAGCGGCGCGCCCGCACCGGGTCTACGCCCAGACCTCGCACGTCAGCTTCTGTTATCCGGCGGTTTCGAGGGTTCTCGGCGAGTCGGAGTAGCGCTTGCACCCACTCAGGTTGAGTACCGCTCGCTTGCATCGGAGAGCATCTCTTGCAGGGACGGTAACCTGCGGCGAGCGCTTCACGAGCGCTGGGAAAAAACTCCACGTTCCCAGCGTTAGGCCGTCGCGCGGGACACGATGGCAAACAAAAGATGCCGGTCGTGCGGACAGCCGTGAAGAATACACCGTTGTAGGATGAGTCTTTCAGCGAGAACGCTCGCTCCATTTCAGTTCGTGGCGGTAATTGGACCATGCGGGAATTATAGGAACGATCAATCTCGCGCCGCCACCGGAAAAACGACACTGAATCGGCGCTCGTATGGTCAGCATACCGTGATTTGAAGAGAGATGAATCGAATCCATCATTGGCTTTGCCGGTCGAATGCCTGGAAACGCAAACTCGAAAACGAGGTGATGCCTTGGGCATTGCGCGATGTAGAACTCGGCGAGCACGTCCTGGAATTGGGCCCTGGCCCGGGACTGACGACGAATATCTTGCGGCGGCGGTTCGCGAGTCTGACTTCGATCGAAATTGACCCTAGATTGGCAGCCTCATTGAAATCACGATTGTCTGGAACTAATGTCGAGGTCGTCGAGGGTAGCGCGGCAGCGATGCCGTTTTCAGATGAGAGCTTTTCCGGAGTGGTGTCGTTCACGATGCTGCATCACGTGCCCAGTCCGGAGCTCCAAGATCAGCTATTTCGGGAAGTCCGTCGCGTATTGAAACCTCAAGGGAGTTTTTTGGCGACCGACACTCGCGCGAGTTGGAGCGTGCGTTTGCTCCACATCGGCGATACTCTGGTACCCATTGATCCAGATACCATTAAAGCTCGTTTGGAACAGGCTGGATTTCAGGAGATTCATGTGGAATTGATTTCGGGAGCGCTTCGTTTTCAGGCGTGCCGAGTGTAATGGCGAACCCGATTCGCGTGAAGCGCGCGTACGAAGAGCCGGCCGCCCAGGACGGAGCACGCTTCTTAGTGGAGCGCCTTTGGCCGCGCGGCGTAAAGAAAACTTCACTCAGGATTGAAGGCTGGTTCCAGGACGCGGCCCCCAGTGCGAATCTGCGACGCTGGTTCAACCATGACCCGGCGAAATGGACCGCGTTCAAGCGCAAGTATTTCGCGGAATTGAATGCACGTCCGGATAGTTGGGCGCCTCTAGTCGAAGCTGCGCGCCGGGGTCCGATCACACTTGTGTACAGCGCCCGCGATACCGAACACAATAACGCCGTGGCACTCGCGACGTATCTCCAAGCACACCTCAGCGCCAAAACCCGAGCTCATCAGAGCCGAGCGGGAGGGGGTATTGCATGATCTTTATGGCTCAGGTAATAGTGAACCGCCGGCGTGACTATAAGCGAAAGCACCATGGAGGCGAGAATTCCGCCAATTACGGCGATCGCGAGCGGCTGCAACATCTGGGAGCCCGCGCCCCATGCGAGAGACAGCGGAATCATCCCTGCGATGGTGGCAAGCGCAGTCATTAATATAGGACGCAATCGCCGCTCACCGGCTTGTAGCATGGCATCGCGAGGTGAAGCGCCTTCGACCCGGAAGCGCTGATCCGCGTCGAGGAGCAGGATTCCGTTCTTCGCAACGATACCGATCACCATAATTAGCCCCATAAACGAAGAGATGTTGAAGGTTGTTCCGGTGATCAACAACGCAAGAAAGACACCTGAGATCGACAGCAATGCCGAAGCAAGAATTGAGGCTGGCGCTGCAAAACTCCCAAACTCGAACAGGAGAACGGTAAAGACGAGCACCACGGCCAACGCCAGCACCAGTACAAGATCATGAAACGAACGCTGCTGCTCTTCGTAGGTGCCGCCGTACACAATACGGATTGCGGGCGGAATATTGAGGTTGTCAACAGCGCGCTGTACCGAGGCAATGCCCTTCCCGAGACTCACGCCCTCGAAGCGTCCGGTTACGGCAACGTCCCGCTGCAGGTTCTCACGGAGAATCTCGGTTTGACCCGCCTCGTTCCGAATTTCGGCAAGCGACCCAAGGGTGGCGGTTTTTCCCGTAGCACTGGTGAGAAGAGTGTTGCGTATCTGATCCAGGGATGCCCTTGTTGAGGGCGGGAATCGCACACGTATCGTATAGGGGCGATCATTAACGACGACCGGTGTGGGCGCGGGCTCGCCTTGTAAAATCGCGCTTGCGTCAAGCTCGACTTCCTGGGGAGTGAATCCGGCTCGAGCCGCGACGATCGGATCCACGTTCATGATGAGAGCGGGTCCGCTGATGGTATTTTCGATCCCGTTCTTGACGTCCGTTACGCCGGGAACGGTTTTGATCTTATCTCCTACTTTCGGCGCCCACTGGGCCAATAAGTCTGGATTCTCCGAGAAGAGCTTGATCTCGATCGGCTCCGGCGAGCTGGTTAGATCACCAATCATGTCCTGTAAGAGCTGAATGAATTCGACGTCGAGTTGAGGATATTGCCGATTCACCTTCTCGCGAACGTCCGCCATGACCTCGTCTATTCCGCGACGGTGGCCGCTCGGCTTGAGCTTCACTGAAATATCGCCTGTATTGGCTTCTGTAACAGCTGCAAGTCCGAGTTGCAGGCCAGTTCGACGTGATGTGCTTGCCACATCCGGAGTGGAGTGGAGAATTTTCTCGACGCCGCTTAGTACCCGGTCGGTATCGGCGAGGGATGAACCTGCGGGCATGAGGTAGTCGAGAATGAAGCCGCCCTCATCCATTGCCGGAAGCAAATCGCTGCCGAGAGCCCGATAACAGAAGAATGACGCGATAATGACAAGGCCGCATGAGCCCGCTAGCACGAGGGGGTGGGCAAGCACAAATTTCAACGCTCGATCATAAGTACGGGTGAGCTTGCCCATAAACCCGCGGGTTGCGACGTGCCCATATTGATCCGCTGAAGTGAGCGCATTACCATGCGTACTTCTGCGCAATAGGAAATGGCTGAGAGTGGGCGTCCAGGTCAGAGCAAGAGCGAGCGAGGTCAATAGCGCGGTGGCCACTGTGATTCCAAGCGCGCGGAAGAACGTGCCCTCAACTCCTGTAAGGCTGATGAGCGGGAGGAAAACCACAATGGGCGTTATCGTTGAACCGACGAGCGGAACACGAATTTCGCGGAGAGCACTACGAATGGCTTCGCCGCGGGTTTGTCCGGAATCGCGGTGCAGCACGATATTTTCAACGACCACGATTGCGTCGTCGATTACAAGCCCCACCGCTGCAGCCAGTCCGCCGAGGGTCATCAGGTTGAAGCTTTCGCCAAGCGCCTTCAACGCAATGAATGTGATTGCGATGGTTGCCGGGATCACCAGACCGGCAACGAGTGAACTGCCCCAATCGCGCAGGAAGAGAACTAAAATGATTGCGGCGAGAATCAGCCCAATTAGAATGGCATCGCGGACGCTCTTGATCGAGTCTCTTACGAGCTCCGACTGGTCATAAAACGGCACGATATTCACGTTCGGAGGAAGAGTTTTTCGGATCTGATCGAGCTCGCTGTGCACTGCGTCAGCAACCGCCACCGTGTTGCTCTCGGGCTGCCGGTAAAGGTTCAGGAGAACCGCGGGCTTGCCGTTTGCAGTGACAACCGTATAAACCGGCATGACCGAGGGGCTGACCGTGGCGACATCGCCTATGCGCACCGGAACACTGCCCGCAGTCGTCTTCACAACGATATTGGAGATTTCCGCGGGCGTACGCGCCTGACCACTGACAAGCGTGAGAACGAGTTGATGATTGTTTTCAAATAATCCGGGAGAGTCAATCAGATTGCTTTTTGAAACTGCATCCACCAATTCGGGAACCGTGACTTGCGTTTCCAGCAGCTTGCCTGGGTCTGGCTCGATCTGAAACTCGGGCTCCTGGCCGCCTTGCACAACAATCGTGGAGACGCCCGTGACGCGGTTTAGCCGCGGCTTAATCGTATAGGTCGCAAGCTCCCACAATTGCGTCTGCGGAACGGTATTCGAGGTCAAGCTGTAGCCGATGATCGGGAAGGCAGCGAACGTCAGCCGATTTGCAGTAACTTTCGCGGTGGGAGGCAGGCTGTTTTGAATGCGAGCCACAGCGGCATTCACATATTCCAGCGTTTGGAACATGTTTACCTTCCAGTTGAAGAACAAGTCGATCTCGGCGGAACCGCGACTGGTTATCGAACGTACCTTTTCGAGGCCGGGAACACTGTTGACGGTTTCCTCGAGTGGACGCGTCACCGTGACCTGCATTTGATCGATCGGCGCGACGCCATTATCCACTCCAACTACGATGCGAGGAAAGTCAGTCGAGGGGAAAACAGCAACGGGAATCGTGAATGCGAGATAACCACCCACCACGACCAGCGTGACGATCATGAAGATGATGGATCGCGACAAGCGCGCTGTCCAGTGTTCGGATACGCGCTCCTCCGCGGCCTGGACAGTGTTGAGCTGGCTCATGGCTTATTGCCCGCGGCCTTGTTGTCCTTGTTATCTGAGCCCGGCGTTTCCGGTTCACGAGACTTCTGCACGATCACCTTGGCCTTGTCTTCCAAGCCCAGGCCTCCGAACGTAATCACCTGTTCTCCCGCCTTCACACCGCTGACGATCTGCACTTGATCTTGTTGACGGAAACCGATCTCGACTTTGCGTTCGTGCGCTAGAGAATCGGTCCCCACGACCATCACTTTGTCGCCTCCCTCGTCAGACGAAAGGAGCGCCGCTACGGGGACGAGGATTGCGTCCTTGACTACTTCGGCGTTGATCGCAACCTGAACTGTAGTACCCGGTTTCAGGCGCTCTCCAGCATTTGCTGCCTGGACCCACACCTCTACCGTGGTCGTATTGGGATCTACAGCCGGACTGACGACAGTGACCTTACCTGTAAGATCCTGCCCGGCAGCGGAGATCGTCGCCGGTCTGCCAGGTTGAACAGCAGCAGCTTCTTTGACCGGGATATTCGCGCGCGCGACCACCTGTGAAATATCTACAATCGAAATGACTGCGGATCCGCTATTCGCCATTTCGCCTGGATACACCGGTCGATCCGAGACGACTCCGCTGATTGGGCTACGGATCTCGGAATAGGACAGTTGAGCCTCGGCGCTCGCATAGTGAGCTTTTGCGGCGTCTAATTGCGCTTGGGAGCCAGCGACCTGTTCCCGTTCGCTCACCTTTTGAAGCGATTCGAGATGCCGCTCAGCGGTGTCATATTGGCTCTGCGCCGCCACCATCGCCACCTTCGCCTCATCGGCTAATCTTTGGGCGAGCGCGCCTTGGCGGAGCAAATTGAGGCGGCTTTCGTAGACCTTCTTAGCAGCCTCAAGATTCTGCTGAGCAGACTGTAGATCGGCTATCGCCTTTGTCTTATCTTCCGGAACGGTAGCTCCAGTCACCGTTCTATATGACGCTTGGGCCTGTTTATATAACTGCTCGCTCTCTTGTGAAGCAGCTGCAAGGTCCCTATTTTCAAGAATCGCGAGAAGTTGACCTTCCCTGACGTGGTCCCCGCGGTTGACCAGGATGCGCCTGACCGGCGCACTGATCTTCGAAGTTACATTGGCTTGGTTCAGCGGATACAAAATTGCGTTCGCCGTAACAGTGTGCTGTACAGGCCCTTGCGTCGCAACGGCAACTTGAACAGGTGTAGCGGCTTCCGCAGCCTGTTCCTTGGGCTTGGAGGAACAGGCGGCAAGTGCAATCACGGAGACAAGAAGAGAGGCTCGAAAGATTTCCCGCAATTCTATGGATTCAAGAGACATGCTTAGAAGGTTCCAGTGAGCGTTTCGAGCTCCGCGAGGGCAACGCGGGTGCGAACTAATCCGTCATCGAGCGCGTTTCGAGCCTGCGTAACGGTAGTCTGGGCATCAACAACTTCAAGCACGGTCGCCTCGCCCGCCTGATATCGCAGCACGGTGAGGCGCAAGCTTTCGGCAGCAAGATCCGCCGAAGACCGGAGAGACTGCACTTGTGATTGCGCCGTTTCTGCCTCGTTATAAAAAGAGGCAAGATTCGCCTGCATCTGGCGCTGAGCAAGAGTCAGCTCCGTTTGTGCTTGCTTCCTTCTCAAATCCGCCTGCTTCACTTTGCTCCTGATGCTGCCCCAATCCCAGATCGGAATCGTAAGAGTCGCCTGAGCCACATAGCCTAAATTTTGACGGTACGGAACCAGATAGTTGGGGAGGGTGCTTCGGCCTGTCGCCTGAGTCGGATAATTGGTTCGTGCCGCGAACTGATTCGCATCGATTCCATAAAAGACATCCAAGCCAAACGTTGGTAGATAAGCGTAACGCGCTACGGTCGATGCATATCGGGCTTCGCGAAGGCTTGCCTGAGCAGCCCTGAGATCCGGGCTGGTTGCTTTCGCTTGACCTTGCGCTTCGGAATAGGTGGGCAACGCCAGCGCTTGTTGCAGATCGTCTAAAACTGAGAATTGTTCGCTGAAGTTAGGGAATATCAAGACGGCAAGAGCTATTTTCGCCTTATCCAGAGCGAGGTCCGCATCCTCGAAATCGCGCTGCCGCTGTCGGAGCTGTAACTGCGCCTTGATCACATCGGCATGCGCGGCTTCACCCCCGCGCTCTTGCTTCTGCGTAATGTCAGCGAAGTTTTCAGCTTCGCGAATGCTCGTTTGCGCGTTCGCGAGCTTCCGTTGAGCTACTACGATCGCGAAGTAATCCTGTATGACAGTCGCATTCAATCCTCGCGCGGCAATGTCCAGTTTCGCTTTGGCAGCAGCCTCAGCGGCCTCGGTACGCCGAATGTCTCCTCTCCGAACAAGAACCAGAAGATCCTGGTGTCCCTGCAGCTGCTCGTTGTAGACATGCACGCCGTCATTCGCGACGAATACACCCGAAGGCGTGCCATTTCCTTCGGTGTATAGAAATTGGTTTAGCGCGGTGACCGTCGGCAATGTTGCTGCTTTGGCCTGCTTACGATCCTCCGTCGCTTGAGCCACGGCGAGATTGGCCGCATCCAGCTGGAGGCTGTACTTGCGAGCCCGCGCCAGCGCGTCTTTCAGATCGATAGTGACTCCCGGCTGCTCCGCTGCTAATGCAGAAGCGGAGTGAAAAAGTATCCCCACTGATAAGAGCTTCAGGAAAGCGCGCGACATGGAGGCCCTGCAGAAATTCGGGATCCGCAACACACCAGTTCAACAGATTTTCCTGAAGATTCGCTGAAATCAGGCATTTCCGCCGTATCCGCGTATTTCCCGATACGATGAATCTCAGGTGCATGTCTTAGTTATCGAAGACGAGGAGCGAATGGCTGAGCTGCTCCGGCGGGGACTCACCGAAGAAGGGCACCACGTCGCGGTCGCTCACAATGGCACCGAAGGTTTGGAAATGGCCCAATCCTTTCAATTTGATGTAATCGTGCTCGATATTATGCTGCCCCAGGTGAACGGTCTGTTTGTCGTACGCCGGCTCCGCGAGGCGCGCAATAGGACGCCGGTTTTGATGCTGACTGCCCGTGACACGACTGCTGACATTGTGGAAGGATTAGACACGGGAGGCGATGACTATCTCACGAAGCCATTCTCGTTTGAAGTGCTCCTCGCGCGGCTCCGCTCGATAAGCCGCCGTGGGCCGATCGAACGCCCTCCTTATCTCGAGGTGGCTGATTTACGGCTCGATCCCGCCACTCACGCCGTGACCCGCAACGGGGTGCCAATCAACTTGACCCCCCGCGAATATGCCCTGCTAGAGCTGCTGTTGCGAAATACTGGCCGTGTCGTGACGCGTCAGTCCATCCTTGAAGCTGTGTGGGGCTTCGATACGGGTGTCAGTGAAAACACGCTTGAAGCATTCGTGCGCTTGCTGCGAATGAAAATCGGCGTGGATGCGCCAAAGCTGATTCATACGGTGCGCGGTGTTGGTTATTGCCTCAAGGAGCAAGAAACGTGAAGCGCGCACGTTCTATTCGCTTTCGGTTGACTATCTGGTACGCGCTCGTGCTTGCTGCCGGCCTCATCCTATTCGCGGGCTTGATTTGGATCTCACTCCGCCACACGCTGCTGCATGAAGTAGACCAGCAGCTTGCGAGCCAGGCATCCGGCTTTGAAGTTTTTTTGAAAAATGAACTGGCCGAGGTTCCTGCTCCCCCGCTCCGGGAGGAAATAGCAGAGTTTTGCGGGGCGCTGCCGCGCTTATCCTACCTGCGAGTGCGCAGCTTCGATGAAAAGTTCGCGTTCTCTTATCCCGCTAACTCGCCCGTTCCCCCAATGAGAAATAAAGCCTCTGAATCAGCCTACACGAATATCTATTGGCGCCAGCACGCGTACCGCGCAATTTATCGCGAAATTGTGACGCAGGACGGCCGATACGCGGTTGAAATTGGAGCGTCGCTCGATACGATTCACCACATTCTCAGCTTGCTTGAGGCCATGTTTTTCGGCTTGGTGCCGGCTGTCCTCGTGTTGTCATCGCTCGGCAGCATTTGGCTGAGCCGAAGAGCATTAAAGCCCGTTGATGCGATGACAAGCGCTGCGCGGGCGATCAGTATAGACAATCTTTCGTCGCGCTTGCCCGCGCCGCAAACCGGGGATGAGCTGCAGCGCTTAGCTGAGGCATGGAATACGATGCTAAGCCGTCTCGAGGCGGCAATCAACAAAATCTCTCAATTCGCGGCAGACGCATCGCACGAATTGCGAACGCCGTTGGCCATCATTCACACCAGCGCGGAATTGGCGTTGCGGCGCATGCGCAGTTCCGAGCAGTATCGTGAATCGCTCGAAGAGATCACAGCGGAAACGGAACGGATGACTCAACTGGTGGAAGATCTACTTTTTCTGGCAAGAAGCGATTCCAGCTCCGCGGACATGCCACTCGAGCCGCTCGATATTACGCAAGTGCTGCGGGATGTCTGCTCCGAGCTTCAGGCTATGGCGGAATTCCGTCGGGTAAACCTCCGCTGCACATACGGGCAGAACGCGGCTTTCGTGAAGGGAAACAGACGAGCTCTGCGCCGGCTTTTTCTCGTCCTGCTGGATAACGCAATCAAGTACTCTGAACCGGGCAGCGAAGTGCTCGTCCTCTCCAGGAGCGATTCCGGCAATCCCGAGGTCGTGATTAAGGACTTCGGCGCAGGTATCAGCGCTCAAGATTTGCCGCATATCTTTGAGCGGTTCTACCGTTCCGAGGAGGCGCGGACTCATTCTGCTGGGGGCCACGGTCTCGGCCTGGCGCTAGCGGAAAGCATCGCGCGGCGCCACAATGCAAGGATCAGCGTGACCACGTCCGTGGGAGAAGGATCAGAATTTCGGGTCGCATTTGCCAGCGAGCCTCGCACGAGTGAGCCGCGCAATCCGCAATATTCTCAAAACATCACGCACGTCTGATAAGCTCTCCCTCGTGATACGCCATTCGAGGTTAGCCACCCACACGGTGCTCTCTGCAATTCTCGGCCTCTGCTTGGGGGTTTCCCATCCCGGCCGGGGGATGGCCCAGACAAAACTGCCAACCGGTATGAAGCACGTCCTCGTTATCAGCGAGACCAAAGGATGGGAGCACGACTCGATTCCCGAGGCAATGGCGAACATCTGGAAGATGGGCCACGATACAAAGCTTTGGGACACAGTTCTCCGGACTGACACCGAGCTGGTTACGAAGAAAGAAATCAAACAACGCAACTTTCAAAACCTGAATCACTTTGACGCGCTCGTGTTTGCGAGCACCACAGGCGAACTTGACCTGGACGACAGCCAGAAACGCGACATGATGTCCTTCATTAAGGATGACGGGAAAGGCTTTGTCGGTATCCATGCGGCTTTAGACACTAACTACAAATGGCCCGAATATGGCGAGATGATCGGAGGCTGGTTCAATGACCATCCATGGACGACGTTTAACGCCCCTATCATCGTTGAAGACCCAAATTTTCCCGCTGTGCGCCATTTTCCACACGCGTTCGTGAAGTATGACGAGATCTATCAAGCCAAAGATTGGTCTCGCGATAAGGTGAACGTGTTGTTGAGCCTCGATCCGGCCAAGTTAGACCTGAATAACCCGAGGGTCCACCGCACGGATCGCGATTTCGCAGTCGCCTGGTCCAAGATGTACGGCAAAGGGCGAGTGTTCTACTCAACGCTGGGCCACACCAAAGAATCCTGGGACGATCCCGACATTCAGAAGATGTATTTCGAAGCGATCAAGTGGAGTATGGGCCTAACGGAAAGCAGCACGGCGTCGCACCCTAGACCGGCACAGTAGGGACGGGCGATTTTCGGAAACAGATCTCTGCACTAACCAGGAATATCGACGCGGCATCACGAGTGTGGCGAATAGATCCAAATTGGGGTGATCCGTTCGAGCGTGTACTTCCATCCCACTATGGCAAAGGGCTCCGTTTCATCATCCATGTAGAGTTCTTGTCTACACGTTCTCCACCACGTCGTCTGCGCCTGCCGACGAATTCGGCTGCGTTCGGCTGGGGTCAGGGCAGTTTCATTGTATCCAAAGACCTGAATGTCACTCCCGATTCCTTTAATCAGCTGTTGCGTCATCGAAAACGGCGGTCTCTCCGGTAAGCCCGAAGATTGGCCCGAGACTGTTACGCGTTCTCGGATTCTGGCGAACTTGGGCCTTGCGCCATTGGCTAACTTGACCGAATATGTCGCGACCGCTACGGCTCCCATAAATTGTTCCGTGCAGTTCCCCGTCGCACCGTCGGTCCCATAGCAAAGCTTCTTTCTGGGATCGACGCTGCTAGAAAAGGCGAGGCGGCTTCCAACATATGGCTCAAAGAAAGCGACGCTCATCTGAATCAAGTACGCTTTGGTCGCAAAATGGTATGTAGCGGGCCGTTCCCCTGGAAATACGGACGGTGATATTACGGCGGCGCAAAGCAGGAGCCGGCAAAGGAGCCATCGTTTCATCTGTCTCACCTCCAGGGCGAGACCGAGTGTTGATCAGGTCTAGCTGCCCTTCAATCGACAGGAACTGGATTTTAGGCGGAGTCGATGTGAACTCTATGCTGAGGTGGTGTGTACAGCCAAGTAATTCAGAACCCGTCGCTTATCAGCGCGAGTGCACTGTTGAGCGCGAACGAATCCGATGCTAAAATCCACACTGGATTAACGCAGAGCCAATGGATCCCTGTGTGGGGGCCCCGAAAACTATCCGTTTCGGGCTGTTCGAAGCGGACCTCGCTACTGGCGAGTTGCGCAAGCATGGCCGCATCATCAGGCTACAGGAACAGCCCTTTCAGGTGCTTGCCCTTCTCATTCGGCGCGCCGGACAGGTTGTGCCGCGGGAGGAATTGAAGAAGGCACTTTGGTCGGCCGATACGTTCGTCGAGTTTGACCAGGGCGTAAACACAGCCATCAAGAAAATTCGTCAGGCGCTGAGCGATTCAGCCGAAAATCCCCGTTTTATCGAGACGCTGCCGCGCAAAGGTTACCGCTTCATCGCACCAGTCGCCGGACTCGAGGTCAGGGTTCCGAGCGCGGGTCCGGCGCCGACCCATTCCGGCCGCCCGCTTTCGTTCTGGATTCTTACGTTCGGTACCATAGCCGTGATTGCGGCTGGGGCGGCTTGGCTCATCGGCACTCGCCGCGGACCCCAGGCAACGTCTGCAACCCCTGTTCCGTTGACGACCTATCAAGGCCAGGAGAGGCAAGCGAGCTTCTCTCCGGATGGCAACCAAGTGGCCTTCGCCTGGAACGGCGAAAAGCAGGACAACTTCGATATTTACGTGAAATTGATCGGCTCGGAAAGCCTACTGCGCATCACCAGTAATCCGGCTCCGGACTTCAGCCCGGCATGGTCGCCGGACGGCCGTTCGATCGCTTTTCTGCGCGCGACCGGCCCTGACCGCACGGGTGTGTTCCTGACACCGGTAATCGGAGGAGCCGAGCGAAAGATAGCTGAGGTTAATTATTTCCGGATGGATCCTGAGTTGGCGTGGTCCCCGGATGGTAAATGGCTTGCAACGATCGATGGGAGTGACACCGGAGAAAAACCTGGCCTGATTCTGCTCTCGCCGGAGGACGGTGAAAAGCACAGGGTCACATCACCCTCCGGCGGGGCTCGCAATTATCTGGAAGACAAGAACCCCGCATTTTCGCCTGAGGGCCGTACCTTGGCATTCGTGCGGCAAACGAATCCGGGGGTGCAGGACTTGTTTATGCTTCCGCTGTCAGCTAACGGGCGTCCAAGCCAGGCACCGACGCAAGTTACCTTCCTCAATAGATGGACCAGAACACCGGTCTGGAGCCCCGATGGCCGGGCGATTGTGTTTTCCTCAGGCCCCTACGGAGGCAGTAGCTGGCTATGGCGGCTACGCATCCCGGTGGGTGGACCACCGGAGCGCTTGTCAGCTCTGGGAGACAGCGTGGATGACCCCGCAATCTCGGGGCAGCGACATCTGGCCTACACGCGTTCTGCGAATAGAGTAAACACCTGGCGTCTCCAGCTCTCTCGCGGTGCGAAGCCTAGTGCACCGGTGAGACTCTTATCATCCACTCGCGTGGACTACAACGCGCAGTATTCTCCCGATGGTAAGCGCATCGCATTTCACTCGACGCGCTCGGGAGGATCCGAAATATGGGTCTGCGATAGTGATGGATCAAATGCGCGCCAGTTGACGTTCTTGCAATCGCCCATAACGGGCAGCCCGCGCTGGTCCCCTGACGGTACTCGTATTGTGTTCGATTCGAATGTGGAAGGCCAGTTTGATCTCTATACAATCAGTGCGGACGGCGGTAAGCCGCTACGCCTCACGATCAACCCCGCGGATGACGCGGTGGGAAGTTGGTCCCGGGATGGGAAATGGATCTATTTCGCATCCGACCGAAGCGGCGAGTGGCAGGTGTGGAAGATGCCCGCTCAAGGAGGCGTTCCCGTTCAGGTCACGAAACATGGCGGATACGTGGCGTTCGAATCTCCTGACAGCCGTTTCGTCTATTATTCCAAAGGCGTCCAGGACACCAGCTTATGGAGGGTTCCGGCGAGTGGCGGCGAGGAGCAGCAGATGCTCGACTCTATTACGTGGCTTAACTTTGTCGTGGTGCCGGACGGCATTTATTTCGCGCCCGGCCGTAGCGTCGGCACCCCATCCATCCAATTCTTCAGTTTCCGGAGTCGCACAAGCAGTCTCGTCGCCCCAATTGCGGGAACCCCCAGCCTCGGATTGTCCGTCTCCCCGGACGGACGGCAGATCTTATACTCCCAAACCGACCAGCAAGACGCTGATTTGATGTTGCTGGAGAATTTTCGCTAGGGCTGACGCTTTGCTGCTTCACGTCACGTCCACCGAATCGGTTGTTACATCTAGATTGTGCTTCAAGCGGCTTCCCGTATGACCCGCCGCGAACTTTTGGCGTCTGCTTCTGTTTCCCTTGCGACCGCTCTCGCTAAACGCGCAGTTGGCGAGCCTGTGGAGAACCTCGATTTTGCTTCAGCGCTCGAAGCTGCCGCCGCGATCAAGGCGAAACACGTCTCTTCGGTCGAGCTAACGCGCCGGATGTTCGCGCGCATCGATACATACAATCCGAAACTGAACGCATTCGTTTTCCAGATGCGCGACCAAGCGCTCGCGCAGGCGCGGGGAGCTGATGCAGCATTATCTCGCGGCCAATCGCTGGGCCCATTTCACGGCGTGCCGATCTGCGTCAAGGAGTCGTTCGCCGTCAAAGGAGAGCCAGACACTTGGGGCATCGTCTCCTTCAGGGGCTCTAAGGCGCCTGCGAACTCGGCCGTAGTTCAGCGGTTATTAGATGCCGGAGCCGTTCTGATCGGCGGCACGAACGTCCCGCTGAATTTGATGGACTGGCAGACCTTCAACGATATCTACGGAAGTACAAACAACCCGTGGGACTTGACCCGTACGCCAGGAGGATCATCGGGGGGAAGCGCCGCTGCGCTGGCTGCCGGCCTCGCGTATCTCAGTGCCGGTAGCGATATCGGTGGCTCCTTGCGAGTGCCCGCGGGTTTTTGCGGCCTCTATTCTCACAAGCCGACTCTCGATCTGGTGAACCTGAGCGGCCATGTGCCTGGGGGTGGCGCCGGATTACCAGGATTCTCAACCGGCCTCGCGGTTGCTGGACCAATGGCACGAAGCGCAGCCGACCTCATGGCGGCTCTCAAGCTATTGGGCGGTCCTGAAGGATATGAGCGTAAAGCTTGGTCCTGGACTCTACCACCACCGCGGAAACGTGAGCTGAAGGATTTTCGGATTGGATATGTGCTCGATAGTTCGATGGCGCCAGCCACTACGGAGGTGCGTTCCGTTCTGGAGCGGACAATCTCGGTCTTGGAGCGCACCGGCGCGCGGTTGAGCCAGGGTTGGCCTCCCGACTACAACCTGAACGACGCATTCAATACCTACACATTTCTTCTCGCAGCTTTCTCGTTTAGCACGGAGAGCAAACAAGAGCAGGAGAGCGACCGCAAGCGATATGAGCAGAGTCCATCACCGTTTGCTCCTGGCGCGCTCAGCTCGTTTGCAGAGTGGCAGCAACAACATTTCAAGCAGCTAGCGTCTCGTGCACTGTGGCAGCGATACTTTGAGCAGTTTGACGTGTTCTTGATGCCGTCCAGCTTTACCGTCGCTATTCATCACCAGCACGAGGGAGATCTCTTCACGCGCTCCATCGACACGCCCGACGGGAAGCGACCTTACCTGCAGCTGCTGCCGTGGATGGTTACCGCGACGCTGACCGGTTGTCCTGCAACCGTTGCGCCGGTCGGATTAACGCGAGCCGGGCTGCCGGTTGGCTTACAAATTATGGGTCCGTTCTGGGAGGATGCCACGCCAATTGAATTCGCCCGTCTGCTAGCCCGCGAGATCGGCGGCTTTAGGCCGCCTCCGGGGTACGAGCCTTGAGCCCGTCAGGGATTTAGGACACCAGGATTTATAGGGAGCGGCTCAGCCGGTAATTCAGAATCAGGAAACCCGCGGACCACTTTAAAGGTGCGTTCCCAACGGGTCCTCGTGAAAAAGTGCTGACCGACATCAATCAGATGCAAAAGCATTGAGCTTGGCGATTCGGCAATCAACTCCTCCGTTGATGCCCTGTATGACCAATAAATAAGGAACGGCTTGCCCTCAATATTCGGCCTAGGTACAAATCCCCAAAAGCGGCTGTCAGACGAATTGTCTCTGTTGTCTCCCATGGCGAAATACATGTTGGCCGGAACGATTACTTCACCACCAAAGACGTTCTGCTCAAGCATTTTCCTCTGCGCCTTTCGTGCAAGCTCTTCTTTAACAGGACGGCAACAAGGGGTCGGGAAATTATCCGTCGTGGAATCGTACGCATACTTGTGGTACACATACGGTTCGTTAAGTCTGATGCCGTTTCTATACAAAACGCCGTTGGCGATTCTGAGACGATCTCCAGATAACCCGATGAGCCGTTTCACCAAGGTCTGACTAACGTCAGGCGGATACCGGAAAACAATAATGTCGCCGTGTTTCGGCTCCTGATATGGCAAGAGGTGCCTGCTAATTGGCCCGGCCGGTGCATAACTCAATTTGTCGACCAGCAGGTGGTCGCCCACAAGAAGAGTGTCCTGCATTGATCCTGTGGGAATCACAAACGCTTGGGCCAATGTCGTTGTCCCAAACAAAAGCAGTAGTATGGTCAGTACCCATTCTGCTATCGCGTTTCGTTTTGATAGCGGAGCGGGATTCGCTTTCACTGCATTGCTTCTGGCCGACATCGGAGTCGCCTCCTATTATCGCCGAGCTTGTTCGTTGGATCTGCCGTTCCCAGGGTGCAGCGGGAAAAACTATGGGCAACCGAGGCCGACGACATAATGGGAAGGTATGGCGGCCGGAACGACCCTGCTCACGCTGGAACAATTCAATGAGCAGTACGCCCATGAACACGGCTACGAATATTGGTTTGGGGAGGTCGTCCAGAAAGGAATGCCTACCTGGTTGCACGGCCTGCTTCAACTGATTTTGGGCGATCTCTTTTATAAGCTCGGGTACACCAGCGGATCCGAAATTGACCTGCGCATCGACCCGAACTGGCAACCGCGACCGGACGTGGTGGCGGCACTCGAAATCGAACAACCTTACCCAACGAAGCCGGTTGACATCGTCGCGGAAATCCTGTCGGACGACCCGATGACCAAAGTTTTTGAAAAATGCCGCAACTATGCGCGAATCGGCGTTTCTCAAATTTTTGTGTTCGATCCTGAATCAAGAACAGCCTGGGAATGGAGTCGAGAAACCGAAAATCTCGAACGCATTCAAACTCTGTGGTTACGAAACGGCTCGATGCTCGAGATCGACGAGATCTGGGCGGAGTTGGAGGCCAGAATGCGAGCGAGAGACCGGAGCCATAGAGACTAGCAAGGTTTGGCACTGCGCCGCTAAGGAGTTCGCTTCTGTGCGCGAGTATGTGAATGAGACAGCCAATCCTGATACATCTGGTTCGCAATCTGATCGAGCAACCCCGAGGGGTCATCGCCGATTTTATAAAGATCGAAATGGGTTCGACCTTCGAGAAATGTGACTTCGGCCCGAGCGTGTAGTGAGTCAAAAACGGCTTTCAGCTTGTGCGCCGCCCCATCGAGATAAAAAGTGTCCGCTGTACCGACAATGACATGAATTTTCCCGTTTAGATCAGGAGCCAGTCTTGGCCAATTTGCCGCCAGCACGTGCGCAATGTCATATTTCTGCCAAGCCTCGACAACCCGCGGATCGACATCTCCCGTAAGGCGGTCAAACATCTGCATCGGGCGGCCGTCTGGGCCTCGAGGCGAGAATACCCACTCGAAAGACGCCAACTGACCTCCATAGCGTCCCAGAACCGACTCGAGCCTCGCGAAGTCTTCAAAACTCGCGACCACTTTCCCGTTCATGCGTACCAGGGGATAAAGGGACCCGTCGGGCTTGCGATACACGTTCGCGTTTGGAGCATAGAGATCCGGTCCGGTGAAATCATGAAAATCGCTGGGATCAGGCGATGTGGACCAAGTTCCGCCAAACACCTTCGGGTAGGTGACTTGCAGCCAAAGGGTAGCCCAGCCACCGGATGAGTGCCCGTTCAGAAATCTGGCTCGCGCATGCGGGTCGAGCCGGTATTTAGCCTCAAGGTGCGGAATAAACTCCGCGGTGAGAGCCCTTCCCCATGGTCCGTTATTCGCGGAATCGGCGAACTCGTGGGTGCCCGTCGGACTGGACTCGTCCAGCATGATCCAGATCATCGAGGGCGTTTTTTTCTCAGCCATTCGACTATAGGTGGTGAGTGCTATGGTTCGCAGATACTGTAATTGACCGCCGAACCCGTGCGTGAAGTAGACCGCCGGATAACCGCGCACCGTGCGATCTGCATACCCCGGCGGCTCTACAATTAAGGCCCGCATGTGGATGGGGCGTCCCCAGAATTTTGAAAGCACGGGACTCACGAAATCTTCCGTTTGGATGGCGGATTCCGCTTCACCCAACTCGGTCGCCGGGAGTTTGGGTTCGGGCAGCTTTTCTTGAGGAACAGTGCGGCTTAAAGTAATCGCTGGCTCCGGCGCAGATAATGGATCAAAATGCGGCAGGCCTACAACCTCGCTGATCGGATCTCCTGGCGCGCGGCCTCCGTAATTGTAGGAATGGTCAAGATCGAGAACGGCTTGAGCCTGGTAGTCTCCAGGTGCGAGTTTTGAAAAACCCGCCGGATACGCGAGCTCGTCGGTATCCACGTCAACCGCTGAGCCAGGCGACAAATCATGTATTTCCTTAGCCGTCACCGAAACCGCGGCGGGGTGAAATGGGTTCGTGTCTACCTCTTTCGCGCCGCTTCCCGGCTCCAGGAATAGCAGCAAGCGTCCTGAAACTGGATGCGTGAAGGTCGAGCCCAACAGTACGCGTATGAACAGATGATGCGAGGTCGACGCATTCTGCGCGAGTAATCCCAAGCAACACGTCGCCACAGTGATGGAGCCCACGACCCGAAAAAAGGACATAGCTGCTACTTTACTTCGACCAGATCGGAAGCCACCCGCTTCAGTTGTCCGCATGCCGCAAAAATGTCACGGCCACGGGGTTTCCTCACGAAGCACGGTACAGCTTTTCGGATAATCGCCTGGAAAGCTTCGACGCGTTCCGGATCGGGAGTCTCGAAGGGAATGCCCGGGCCCGGATTGAGCGCGATGAGGTTGACCTTACAGTTCAAACGCGCGAGCAGACGGACCACACGCCGCGCATCGTTGTCCGTATCATTTACGCCCTTCAGCAATACGTATTCGAAGGTCAGCTTTTCCCAGGGGCGAAGCGGGTAAGCTCGGCAAAGTTGCATCAGGTCCGAAAGGTGGTATTTACGGGTAATCGGCATCAGTTGTCGACGCTGTTCTTCCGTTGACGCATTCAGCGATATAGCCAGTTTTGGCCTTATCTCCGCCTGCCCGAGCTCCGCGATTTTCGGAATGATTCCCGATGTCGATACCGTGATGCGCTTCACTGAGATGCCGATGCCGTTCTTGTCGGTCAGTAAGCGGGTTGCCTTCAGGACGTTATCCAGGTTCAGTAACGGCTCGCCCATGCCCATCATGACCACATTGATCCGATTGTCGGTGGCCTTGATAGCGTTCTCACGCGCTATGTAAAGCACTTGGCCAACGATTTCGCCAGCCGTTAAATTGCGTTCCAATCCCATAAGCGCCGTCAGGCAGAACTTGCAGTCTACCGGGCAGCCCACCTGGCTTGAAATGCAGATCGTATCCCGACCCTCCTCAGGCATCAGGACCGCTTCCACCGTTCGGTTATCCTCGAGCCGGAGTAAATACCGCCGTGTTCCATCGCTCGAATCAAAACGCCGCTCGCGGGCGGGCATACCCAGCTGGTTATCCGCAAGTAATTGAAAGCGCGTGGCTCGTGGCAACGTCGATATTTCCGACAAATTCGCCACTTGTTTCCTATATAGCGCGTCATATAATTGTCGGGCGCGGTAGGTGGGCTGGCTTGGGCCTAACACGTCCTGCAATTCAGACAGCTCCATTCCGACGAGTGCTCGGCTTTCAACTCGTTGCAACATCTAGTCTTAGTTTATCGCTAGGAATCGGAAAGGCGAAAATTCATGGTCCTCGCTTGTCCAACTGTCCGCGAAATTGAGCGCGCCACGCTGCCCAACGGGCTACGGATAGTCACGGAGGCAATGCCCCACGTCCGATCGGTCTCGCTAGGGGTTTGGATTGGGAGCGGCTCGCGTATCGAGCGGGGTCCCGAAAACGGCATCTCCCATTTCATTGAGCACATGCTCTTTAAGGGCACCAAGACCCGGTCGGCAGAAGACATCGCCCGTTCCATTGATTCGGTAGGAGGGGGGCTCGACGCCTTCACCAGCAAAGAGCTGGTCAGCTTCAATACGAAAGTCCTCGATCAGCATCTACCGCTTGCATTCGACGTGCTCGCAGATCTAGTGCTGAATCCGCTTTTTCGTGACGAAGACATTGAGCGTGAAAAGGGCGTGATCCTCGAAGAAATCAAAATGGAGGCGGACCAACCCGAGTTCGTGCTACACGAGACCTTCATTAGCAACTTCTGGAAAGGCCACGGGCTCGGAAAGCCGATTCTCGGCACGAGAGACACGGTAAAAAAGTTTGGCCAGCCGATGCTCTCCGATTATTACGGCCGCGTGTATTCTTCAAATAACATTCTGATTACTGCGGCAGGGAATCTCGATCACGATCACATAATCGACTTGGTCCGTGATAAATTCGCCGTTCTTGACGATAACGCGGCTCTGCCACCCGATTCCGCTCCCAAGCCCCACGCGCCAATCGTCTTGAAGAACAAAGAATCGCTCGAACAGGTTCATATCGCACTGGGCGTGCCGGCGTATCCGCTTGCTCATGAATTGCGGTTCCCTCTGTACGTTCTGAATACGGTCCTGGGTGGCGGAATGAGTTCCCGGCTGTTCCAAAACATCCGCGAGAAGCAAGGACTCGCCTACTCGGTGTACTCCGAGCTGAACCTGTTCAGCGATACGGGTTGCTTCACGATTTATGCCGGTACGGGCGTCGAAACTGCTCAGCAGGTAGTCAGCTCCGTCATTCAGGAAATCCGGCAGTTAAAGGATGAGTGGATCGCCGAAGAAGAACTGCGGCGCGCCAAGGATCATTTGAAAGGCTCGCTAATGCTGAGTCTCGAATCCACGTCCAGCCGCATGTCAAATCTTGCCCGACAGGAACTCTATTTCAAACGGTTCATGTCGCTTGACGAAATGCTGGAGAGCATCGAGGCCGTGACGCGCGACCAAGTACAGCAGATTGCCGACGACTTTTTCCATACTGAGAATATCGCGCTTGCGATGCTCGGCCGGCTGAACGGAATTAAGGTTGGCCGGGACGATCTGGTTTGCTAGGGCCGTCGAGAGCCGCGATTCTCTCGTCTAAGAACTGCAACGATCTTTCAAGCAGCTCGCGGTATTTCGGATTGACTGCTGTTGCGAGATCTTGCAAAACTCTTGTTCGTGAAAGCTCGATGCTTTCCAGTTCCCGCTCCCGCCTGATTTGTTCCAGACTGATTTGAGCCCGCTTCGAAGTTGAATGATCCGCTTCCGCAGATTCGATCTGTGACTCGACAGCCTTACTTTCCCAGCCGCGTGCCATAGTTCCAGCTTGCCACAATTGTGTTGGCCCTTGGTATGCGATCTGTTTCGTCATCTTCCCGCGCCGCGTTCCGGTACCCTAATTTCCGCTTTCTCATGTTCGCCCGGTTCATGACGACCACTTCGTCGGAAATGCAGTCCGTCGCAGTGGGGTGGCAGGTGTATGAAATTACGCACCGCCCGCTGGATTTAGGTTTGGTCGGGCTCGCGCAGTTCCTGCCTGGCATTCTTCTTTTCCTGATTGCCGGGCATACGGCCGATCGCGTGCCGCGACAGCGAATTCTACAGACCTGCTATGCTGGATTCTCTTTCTGCTCGCTGCTGCTGCTCGTTTTCGCAGTGCACGGCATTGCATCGCCGTATCCAATCTATCTTGCGCTGTTGCTGAACGGTGCGGTTCGCGCCTTCAATGCCCCTGCGGGACAAGCCTTTCTTCCGCTGCTCGTGCCTCAAGAGCACTTCCCCAATGCGGTGGCCTGGAGTTCTTCGATCTTTCAAACTGCGACGATTGCCGGCCCCATGATCGGCGGCGTCATCTACGGAGTCGCGGGCAGCCCAGCGCTGGTTTATGCCTCCGCGGCGATCGCTTATATCGGTTCGCTACTGTTTATCTCTCGCATTAGAGTGCCGGCGGTAGAACGGTCCCAAGCAGCGCCATCCTTCGCGACCGTGCTCGAAGGATTAAAGTACATCCGTTCGAACAAACTCATTCTCGGTGCGATCTCGCTGGATCTTTTTGCCGTGCTGCTAGGCGGAGCCGTTGCCCTGTTGCCGGTTTACGCACGCGAAATTCTGAACGTCGGAGCGACAGGGCTCGGCATTCTTCGGAGCGCTCCCGGAATCGGAGCAGTGATGACGGCCATCGCCGTCGCCCACTGGCCTTTGAAACGGCGGGCCGGAGTCGCCATGCTCTGGTGCGTGTTCGCATTCGGCGTCTTCACCATGGTTTTCGGCATCTCACGCAACCTCGCGTTATCGCTCTCGATGCTCATACTGCTCGGCGCTTCCGACATGGTCAGCGTGATTATTCGCCACACCATGATCCAGCTGGGCACCCCAGATGAAATGCGCGGACGGGTGAGCGCCGTAAACATGGTATTCATCGGGGCGTCGAATGAAGTGGGCCAGTTCGAATCGGGAATTACGGCGCAATGGTTCGGAACGGTTCCCGCCGTCGTTTTGGGCGGCTTAGGTACGGTCGTGATTGTTGTCGCGTGGACGTGGCTATTCCCACAATTGCGCGGGGTCGATAAGCTCGTTCCACAAGCGATCATTACTGTCACCCCGGACAAATCGACCACCGTCGCGGATGTCGCCGCGGAGTGAAGCGTATGTCTCTCGAGTTAGCGCGCAACATCCTTGGGCAGGCATCCAGATTAGCCGTATTGACGGGCGCCGGAATCTCTGCCGAGAGCGGCGTTCCCACGTTCCGCGGTTCAGCGGGACTGTGGAAGCAGTTCCGCCCTGAGGACCTAGCCACACCTGAGGCATTCGCCCGGAATCCCGAGCTCGTATGGGAGTGGTACGAATGGCGCCGCTCAATACTTGCCAACGTGCACCCTAATCCGGGACACGGTGCGCTTTCAGATCTTGAACAACGGTTCGCGCAATTCACACTCATTACGCAAAATGTCGACGGTTTGCATCAACAGGCGGGGAGTAAATCAGTTCTCGAGCTTCACGGAAGTATTTGGAAACTACGATGCATGGTTTGTCACCGTGAATGGCTAGACCGGAGCGTTCCTCTGAGCCTTCCCCCGTTCTGCGAATGCGGATCGCTGGCGCGCCCCGGCGTAGTATGGTTCGGCGAAAGTCTCCCCCTCGCTGTCTGGGCAGCTGCCGAACGGGCGGCACGCTCGTGCGATGTCTTGCTCGTAGTCGGCACTTCCGCAGTTGTGTATCCAGCGGCAGGCCTTGTTAACTTAGCTCAACACGCATCTGCCAAGGTGATCGAAGTGAATCTCGAACCCACACCTTTGTCCGGTTCAGTCGATTGCGTTCTCACCGGGGCCGCTGGATGGATTCTTCCAGAATTGGTCTTCGAATCAAACCAACAGGACTACGCGTAGGGCGCAGGCAATCCCGCCCGTAATCGATGCTCTCGCATCTTCCATTGCTGGTGCGTGCGGAGATGGAGGTCGCTTTGCGCCTTTCCCGTGCAGATCAGTGCGAATCCCGCTTTCCTGTCTTCCGAAAAATATGAGTTGGAGCGAGACTGATCGATGGTCCCGCTCAGTATCCGGCACGCGCAGGTCAGACATCGGCCCTGGTGGCAGATTGCCGGAAGCACGATTCCATTCCGCGCCGCAGCATTCCAAATGAACTCACTCGTGCCACATGTGAATGAGCGTTCGCCTTCCGGTGTTTCGAGCACTACCAGATGAGCGTCAGCTTCAGGCATGCATCGGCTCGACTGGTCGAAAGCTTCCTATGGATTGTAGAAGCGGTTGTTCTTACTGTACGGCGCCTCGCCCGGTTCACCGCGCCGGAAGTGCCCTGAGGGGATCGATTTGCCGTCGCGCTCATGCGCCAGCAGCTCGATGAACCAAGCCTCGTGTTCGATTTCTTCGTTCAAGATTCTGGCCGCCATATCGTACGTCCTTGGATCTTTACCGAACGTCATGTCGCACACAGCGCTCCAGCTGCGGATTGCGCACCGCTCGGATTCGAGCAGTACCGTTAGAATGTTCACCACTGTCGGCGGATTGGGCAATTTCGCGGCTACGCACCCCGCTTGATTGTGAAACTCGGGTAAGTCATTTGGCAGCTCACCGCCGAGCTCATAAATCCTCGGCACGATGAGTTCCCAGTGCGCACGATCTTCAAGCCGCGCGTCCTCGCAGATCTCTTTGTAATCCTCAAATCCCGCCAGATGCATGCGAAGAATCGTGTAGTAATAATACGTGCTGGCAAATTCCGCCGCCGCATTTGCAATCAACATCTTGATCAGTTTCTCGACGTCCACGCCTCGCGCGCGAATCACTTCCACTCCGACGCGCTGCGAGACATCGCCTGCTGGTACTGGTGTCACAGTCGTTCCCATATATTTCCTTTCTACACCAGCCTACTGAACCCCTTTGGAAAAATCGCTACGCGTTCTGCGCTTCCTTCGACGCCGCCGGATTCCAGAACTTCATTTCGTCTGCTGATGGCCCATACATTCCGGGAATCTCAACCTCGTTCAGTCTCAAATAGACGCCCACCTGGGCACGATGATGAATCAGGTGGTTCATTGTGCTCCTCCGAAGCACAACCGATCGCGGCAGTGAAAAGATCGTATTGCCCCCGAACTTCAGCGTCCACGTTTTCTCGAGCTCTTCGTCCGTTACCCGCACGATGAGTTCTCGCGCTTCGGCCACGTTCTTGTCGAAAACGGCTAGGAGTTCCTCGCGCGACTGAGCCACGTAGGGCTGATGTCCGGGCGGAAAATCCACGACTTCGGACTCGATCGTAACCTTCGCCCACCCTGGCAACTCCGCCACGTGAGAGGCGAGACGCCCAAGTGACATGGACTTCTCATGAGGCTTGTAGGCGAACTTATCGTCCGGAACGCGCTCGAGCATTTTTCGCGTGTTCTTCATCTCTTCGTCAAATTCAGGTAAAAGCATTTCTCTGATTGCCATTTCAGACTCCCAGCCGCAGTTTGCGGCAGACCGGAGAATAACACGCGGCTAAGCATGAGCAGCCGCTTAGGTCAAATAACTAGCTTTTCCTGGTAAGCTCGTCTTGCATGCAAGGTCAAGCTCGTATCGCTCTGGTCCGGCTTTGCATTCTCACGTTCCTGCTGAATCTCGTATCGGCCGCCGCCATATCCGCGGTCGATATCAATTCCCTCCCCAAGCCAACCGGGTACGTAAGCGACCTTGCAAATGTTGTACCCCCGCAAGACAAGGCCGAGCTCGAAGCGTTCTGCACTAAAGTCGAGCAGCAGCTTGGTGTTCAACTAGCGCTCGTCACAATCGACACGGTCGGCGACCGTCCCATTGAGGATTTCGCTATCGAACTGGCTCGAAAGTGGGGAGTCGGCGATAAGAAGAGTAATCAAGGCGTGCTTCTGCTGCTGGCGGTCAAAGATCACAAGGATGACATCGAGACCGGCCGCGGCATTGAGCCGTATCTCACGGACGGTTTTTCCGGCAGCATTTTGCGCTCGCTCCGTCCCGAACTCCGCGACAACAACTATGGGGGCGCGCTGCTTACGGCAGCTCGAGCGATGGCCCAGCAAATTGCGCAGGGGAAAGGGATCGCTTTTTCAGATGAGCTTCCCCAAGCTCAGACCCAAACGCGACCCGTCCCTTTCCGCCATCGAAGTGGCATCCCTGGCCCATTACTCATATTCGGGATTTTCCTAGTAATCTGGCTTCTTAGCCGAGCCGGTCGCGGTGGTCCCGGCAGAGGTGGAGGCGGCTTCTGGACAGGCATTTTGCTGGGTAACCTTCTGAGTGGCGGCCGCGGATGGGGCTCCGGCGGCGGATGGGGTTCTGGCGGTGGGTTCGGGGGTGATTCTGGAGGCGGAGGCGGATTTGGGGGTTTCGGAGGAGGCGATTTCGGGGGCGGCGGTGCAAATAGCGATTGGTAACTCTCGATGAACGAGGAACACGGGTTGCAGGAAAAACTCTCAGAACTGGTGCGGCGTCTTGAAGCTGCTTTCAGCAGTCATCTTGTCTCGGCAATTCTGTACGGCTCGGCGGCTATGGACGATTGGCACGAGCGGAGTTCCGATCTCAACGTCTTATGCGTGCTCGATCGACTTTCCCGGCACGAACTCGCCCAATCCGAATCGGTCTTCCGCTGGTGGCGACAGCAAGGCAACCCGCCGCCACTGCTGATGAGCCTGGAGGAGGTCCACGCCTCGACCGACTGCTTTCCCATGGAGTTCCATGACATGCAGGAACACCGGCGGGTTCTCTGCGGGCAGGATGTGATTCAGAGCATCAACGTAGATCGGTCTTTTTATCGTGCTCAGGTGGAACATGAGCTTCGAGCTAAACAGATTCGCCTGCGCCAGAAAGCCGCCGAGGTACTATCCAAACCCGAGCAGCTGTTAAACCTCCTAATCGATTCGGTTTCCACCTTCTGTGTTCTTGGCAGGCACGCCCTGATCCTGAGCGGCCATCCCGCGCGCTGGAAAAAAAAGGAAATCATTGAAGCGTTGAAGGACGCCATGAACGTTCCATTCGAAGGCGCGAACGGGATTTTGATGCTTCGTGCGGCTGCCAAGCGGCGGCCGGACGTAGATGCTCTTGCATTATTCGATAAGTATCTGGCGGAGATGGATTCCTTAGTTCGTTTCGTCGATGGTTTGGAGAAGTGAAAAGAACCGTGGGATCTACGCCTTTGCGTACAATCATAAGGATTAGGAGCAGCAAACGATGAAAGGCGCGTTGATTGTCTTAGGTATTTTGGTACTCGCAGGCCTGATATTCGGTGGACAGTTGATGGGCCAGCGAAACCAGTTAGTCACTGAGAAGAACGAGATCGACGCAAAATGGGCTCAAGTGGATAACGATATGAAGCGCCGCGCGGACCTGATTCCAAACCTGGTCGAAACAGTCAAGGGCTACGCGAAACAGGAGCAAGCGGTAATCGGCGAAGTAGCCAATGCCCGCGCCGCGCTGTTGGGCGCGCATTCCAAGCAGGACGAGATCACCGCGAATAATCAGCTAAGCGGCGCAATCGGCCGTCTTCTAGTGTTGCAGGAAAACTATCCCCAATTGAAATCGAACGAAAACTTTCTCCGCCTGCAGGACGAGTTGTCACGCACGGAAAACCGCATTGCGGTATCCCGCCGCGACTACAACGAGGCAATCAAGAAATACAACACCGACGTTCAACTGTTTCCGAACAACATCGCCGCCTCTATGTTTGGCTTCCAGCGGGACGACGCGTATTTCAAAACCACCGAAGAGGAAAAGAAGGTTCCGCAAGTCAAGTTCTAGTCTCCTGATCGTCTGAAGCTACGTCCTCGTTCTCAAGGCCGCTCCAGTCCTCAACTTGCTGTGCATAGCGCTTCAGCATCGCGAGCGAATTCCCGCTGCTGAAGCCCGCAGTACGGAGCCGCCGGTACACGCTAGCTATGTTCTTTTGTTCCTTAAGGAACTCGTCCAGCCTCTTCCCTCGATATTTGCGGGCGAGAAACCGCTCAATGAGCTCGGTTTCATCCGTCCCGGCGAACGCTTTATCGACTGCATTCTGCGCGATTTTCCCGGAAACTCGCTTCGCCCGCAAATCTCGCAACACGCGAAAGCGGCCTAGGCCTCGATCCTGCAGCCGCGACGCTGCGAAAGCCTCGGAAAACTTCGTGTCATCTGCCAACCCGTAGTCCCCTAGCTTTTTGAGCACGGCGGTCACATCAGCTGCCGATTCCGCTCTCTTTGAGAGCTTTTGCTTCAACTCGCCAGCCGAATGCGCACGCTGGCCGAGCACTCGCAACGCATACTCCCAGAGCGCTGCGCTATCGAGCATCTTCGGTTTGCCCCGTCCCGCCATCTCACTAGAAACGTTTGCTACTCTAACACGCTCTACAGATTGTAAATAGCGAAAATACGTCCAAAAAAGGAGACACACATGGAGGAACGAAGCGGTTTCGGCTATTTTCTACTGGGACTGGGACTTGGCGTTGCGGCTGGAGTACTTTGGGCTCCCCGCACAGGCGAGGAGACTCGCCAGTTGCTCGCAGATAAAGCTGGTGAAGGCGCCGATTATCTGAAATCCCGCGCACAGGAAGGCACGGATTATCTCCGACAACGCACGGGCGATCTGAAAGATTCGGCTTCGGATCTTTACGAGAAGGGCAAATCTACAGTTTCCCGGCAAAAGGGGAACCTGAATGCTGCTGTTGAAGCCGGCAAGCAGGCCTACCGGGATGCCGTCAGCGATGCGAGCGCAGCTACCGCCCCTGAGAGACAGGGAGGGAACGTTTAGCGTTCCCGAGCTTAGACGGTTCCAGGCGTCTACATGGACCAGCAAACTCTTCTCACTGTTCTGACGATTTTTGTGGCCATCTCGGCTGCTGCCTTGTTGATCCAGGCAGGGATGCTGATTGGCCTCTTTGTCGTCGCCCGGCAGCTTCAAAAGAAAATAACCCCGATCATTCCTGAAGTGCAAGGTGTAATAGCCGTTTCCAAGCGAACCGTCGAAGGGGTTGAAAAACAAGTCGAAAAGATTGGGGTTACGAGTAACGCCATCCTGGACGTAACGAAGCAGCAACTCGCCAAAGTCGATGAGTTGCTTAGCGATGCTACTACTCGAGCTAAGGTTCAGATGGAGCGCGCCGAAATGGTGCTGGACGATGCTATGACGCGGACGCAGCGAACTGTGTCGTTCGTACAACGCGGTGTGGTTCGCCCGGTTAGCGAGGTCTACGGAGTGTTCGCAGGTATTCGCACCGCGCTGACGCACCTCGGTCGCGCTGGTCGCCCGACTGTCGATCACGCCACATCTGACGAGGAGATGTTCATCTGAGCGCGAGCCGGTCAGCTCGCAGTGTTTAAGCGCAGGTGCTCCAGATCCGGAATGAGTGCGAACTCGGTCTCAACCTGGCGGATCGGCTCGCCAATCTGCTCGATTTGAGTCCCATTCCATCCCGACCGTTTCCGGATGAGATTCAAATAGCCGATCTTCCGGGGGTCGATTCGCATGATACGGCAGCAAGTCGCGTCGACACTTGGAGGATGAGCACCGGCAACAATCACACCCGGCCGCTTGCGAGTGCCTAGAATCGGGCCATTTCCTTCCATTGCTTCGATTCCGTCCACAAGGCAGAACTGCCGCAGAAATAGGTAGTGCAGATCGGCGACGCACTCGTCGATGCCTGCCCAGTGCAGCGGATTTTTGGGCCAACCGTAAACGCCGCCGGGCACGACTCCGAAGAGATTTTTCATCGATAACGTCGCGCCCGTCCAATGATGGGTTTTCATTTTGGCAAGCGAGACTAGTAAGTCGCATCCCAAAACTGTATGCGGCAAATACAGCTTTGAAAGCGTCGAGAATGGTTGCTTTATCCGGACCTCGCTGACGTCATCGAGGTTGAGATCGGTGAAGACCTTTTCAAATCCCGAAACACTCGTGAAATATCCCGCAGACGAAGCCATATCCAGTGTCATGCGCCGATGACCTGGTCCTTCTGCAATGCCGACTTCTCGCGCACCCAGTGCGCAAAAAGCGTCCCGGACGGCGGAAACAAAAACGGGGTGCGTATTGATGGGAGCGTGGGGGCTGAATTCGACCAGGTTCGGCTTGAGCAAGACCCGTTTGCCGATTACGCTAACCCCATGTTCAATCAAGATCCGCCGAACTAAGGCTTCAAGCTCAATTGAGTAAGACGACGCGCGTACTACGGAGACTCGAGTCTTCCAGGACTGCGCAACGCGCGAACAGGACAACGCAGCCGCAAACGATCCAAGAAAAAAGTGTCTACGGCTAATCCCCGGCATGGCGGCGCTATCAGACCAAGAGCCTATTGCGGTCTGAACGGGCGGCCAGAGCTAACAGCCGTAGGCAGATATCTCGCGTGGTTCGGCAGGGCAGATCCGTTTCCATACTCAGCCGGTCTCGTCCGTGCCTCATCAGTCCCATTTGCAGCCATGAGAAACCTTCTATGGAACCAGGACAGGAGAGATAATTTTCAGCCAGCGCAATTGAAGCGCTGAGGTCTGGAGATGGAATGCCGTGCAGCGCGAGCAGAGCCATACCGGTCATTTCGGGGTAAGACTCTGCATTTTGGCTTCTAAACCGGGTTCCGCCGTGATTCCAGCCTCCGTCCTGACAGCGTCTGGAGAGAATATAGTTCTTGCCTCCCGTGACGCGGCTCTCGAGCTTCAGATCTCCGGTTCTTCGCACTACCTCGGAGAGAGCCAGCACAGACATTACCGTCGGAGCAATCCAGGCCGCTGTTCCCGGGAACCAGGGGGATCCGCCCCGCACTTCCTCCTGGGACGGTGTTCCGCGCATTCGCAATATCAACCGCTCAATTGGGCTGAGTTCCGGCGCGACCTGCCGCATTGTCCACTCAACCGCGCATTGGTAATTGCTGGAGGCAAAATTAACGTCGGAGAGTGCAAGCAGAGCCAGGCTAGTCACCCAGGTGCTTGTATCCATCCAGGGCACAGGCGACCATCCGCCATCCCTGGCCTGTTTCAGTTCGAGCCATGCACAGCCACGCTCGTGCGCGCTCCCGTTGCCTTGCGAAGCGTGGAGCGCGAGCAGCGCGAGGGCGGTAGGCTCTGTCCACGAGGTGCCATTTTGATATCCCCAACCGCCATCGACGTTCTGCGCATCGAGAAGCTTCCGCTGAAGTTCTTCCGCTTCAGCCATAACCATTCAGCTTCTAGGGAAGACTCTTGCGCTTGCGGCGCCTTTTCAGATACATGATCAGCATGCAACCGGCCCCGATCCACATCGCAGCCATTCCTACTTCACCCATCGTTTTCTCCTTTTCTAACTACCTCTTGATCGAAGCTTCTGCCTCTCTGAGAAAGTGTTGTTAGGTTCAAATTGTTCGCAAATCCCGATGCAATTCAGATCGGCAGCCTAGGACATTTCTTGAATTGCCGAGACTCTAATGAAGCGAATTCATAGCCGGGAAGAGATTTTGGAACAGCTGCAGCATCCCCGGTCCTGCGGTGACCACCAAAAGCGAAGGAAGACAGAAAAAGAAAATCGGGAATACTAACTTGACACCAACTTTGCCCGCCCGTTCCTCAGCTTCTTGGCGACGGCGTATCCTTAAAAAGTCCGACTGAGTGCGAAGAGCCTCGGAAATGCTTGTGCCGAATCGATCGGTCTGAATTAGTATCCCGACCAGCTTCTTGACTTCGTCTTCGCCCGTCCTACGCCCAAAGTTGCGGAGCGCATCAGCCCGGCCCTTCCCGGCCATGATCTCCATGTTCACCATTGTGAGTTCTTCGGCGATTGCAGGATGCACGTATTTGAGTTCACGGCTGACATTCACCATAGATTGATCGAGTCCGCATCCGGCCTCGGCGCAAACAACCATAAGGTCAAGCACGTCAGGTAGAGCGAACCGTATCTGTTCCCGTCTGCGCTTCCCTAAACGCCCCAGCACAAAGCCCGGAAGGGCATAGCCAAGGCCGCCGCATGCCACGGGCAGAATCACCGAGAGTATCCGATTGGTTACCTTGTCCCGAAGCGTGAGCCCCACGATCACCAACACCACCGCGAGCACGAGCTTAGTTCCGTAGTAAACAGCAACCGCCGACCGCGAACGAATCCCGGCGGATGTTAGTTCCTGCTTCGTCATCAAAGCATCTTGAGACGAGACAGGAAGTAAATTCCCGATCGGCTCCAGTAATTGCGAAAGCGAGATGGTTCTCTTTGGTTTTCGATCAGTTAGTACGGAAGGTATGGCGTCCGATGTCGTCGTCGTCAATTGGTCCAGTAGGCGCGTCGGTTTGACGTAGTGAACGTAACCGAATACCGACACGAGTCCCCCCAAGAGAAGGAACAAGAAGATAGAAACCAGTAACGCCATGGTGTTAAACCTTTATATTCACGATTTTCTTGATAACGAAGTACCCGATGATCTGCCCAAAAATGGCGCCGTAGATCATGTCCCGGCCGATCTTATCGGCAGCGAGGGCGGTGAGGTACTGCGGCGTCGTGATCATGATGAACGCCGTTACGCCAACCGGCATCAGCAATAAAACCAGCCCGGTGATGCGGCCGTGCGCGCTTGCGGCCTTGACTTGGCCCTTAAGCCGGAATCGCTCCCGGATCACATACGACAACTTGTTAAGAATTTCACCCAAATTCCCGCCGGTCTCCTGCTGCAGGAGCACTGAAGAGACAAAGAATCGCACGTCTATAAGCGGAACCATGACCAGCAGTTTGCCGAGTGCCACATCGAGCGGCGAGCCTAATTGCAAGTCGTTCGACACGTGTCTGAACGCGGCGCCGAGCGGATCGGGCGAATCTACTCCCAGCATCTCCAAGCCGATCGTGAAGCCGTGCCCGACACGCATGGATCGCGACAGGAAATCGAGTGCTTCCGGAAACTGCTCCTCAAAAGCTGCGATCGCTTTGCGCCGTTTCCGCAATATTAGAAGCAGCGGGCATACGGCGCCGAGAATGGCCAGCCCTGCCTCACTCGCCTCGATATTGTAGAGCACCCGGACTTTCGTCCCCACCACGAATCCCAGCACGCAGGCAACGCATGAAATTGCAATTAGCTTACTGCCTTTCCAACTCACCCCAGCTTGCTCGAGAATCAAGTTCAGCTTCGCCATGAACTCGAAGCGTTTTAGCAATTTGCTTAAAAAATCTTCTACATCTGCGGGTCGAACCAGCGGCGAGCTTACGATTTGCGCCGGGCTCTCCTCCGCGTTTTTCAACATGGAGCGGATCTGGTGCTTTTGTTTCGATTTGAAATACGCTGTGCCTGCGCCGACGCATCCTACGACGATGAGGAATGTCAGGATGAAAACAACCAGCAGTATCAGCATGCGATCTCAGCGGACTTCGACGACACTTTGGAAAAGCGCGGGTGGCAGCTCTATTCCTGCTGCCTTCAGGCGCTCACTGAATTTCGGGCGCACTCCCGTCGGGCGGAAACGGCCCATAACTTTACCCTCGCTGCTAACTCCAGTTCGCTCAAAAACAAAGATGTCTTGCGTTGTCACCAGATCGCCTTCCATCCCCACGCACTCGGTGATGTAGGTCACCTTGCGGGTTCCATCAGCTAAGCGCGAGTTCTGCACAAACAAATCGATCGCTGAAGCCACCTGCTGGCGAATCGATCGGACGTTCAGGTTCGAGCTCGCCATGCCGATCATCACTTCGAGACGGCTGATGGCATCACGCGGGCTGTTGGCGTGAATGGTGGTGAGAGATCCATCGTGGCCCGTGTTCATTGCCTGGAGCATGTCTAGCGCTTCCTCACCGCGGACTTCGCCCACGATGATTCGATCCGGCCGCATGCGGAGAGCATTGACCAATAAATGCCGCTGGACCACTGCTCCCTTCCCTTCGACGTTGGGGGGGCGTGTCTCGAGGCGAGCTACATGCGTTTGCCGGAGCTGAAGCTCAGCCGCGTCTTCGATCGTTACAATGCGCTCGTGCGATGGAATAAAGCCCGAAAGCATGTTCAGAAACGTCGTTTTGCCTGCGCCTGTTCCGCCCGAGATAATGATGTTGAGCCGGGCCTTCACGCAGCCTTTAAGCAGCTCCAGCATTCCTTCGGTTAGCGAAAGGTTGCGCATGAGATCCGCCGGCTGCAGCGGATCGCCGCCAAAGCGCCGGATGGAGAGAAGGGGCCCGTCGACCGCTAACGGTGGAATGATTGCGTTCACACGCGACCCATCGGGCAGTCGCGCATCCACCATGGGCGAAGACTCGTCTATTCGGCGCCCTACGCGTGAAACGACTCTTTCAATGATGCGCATCAAATGCGCATCATCTTTGAATTGAACTGCCGTCCGCTCCAGCCTACCTCCCCGCTCGATATAGATCAGGCGTGGCGTTGTAACGAGAATATCCGATATCGTTTTGTCACGCAGCAATGGCTCAAGCGGCCCCAGCCCGAATACCTCGTCCAGTACCTCTTCGATAAGACCATCTTTTTCGCCAAGGCTGAGAGGCGTCTTCTCCTCGTTTACCAGCTTGGCCACAGCGGGCCGAATTTCCTGCCTGACCCGGTCGCCGGGCATGGCATACACGGCTTCGAGATTGATCCTGTCGAGGAGCTTCCGGTGAATCGCAAACTTCAGCTCTTGGTGCTGCGGCGAGGAAGTGTCCCGAGCCTTCGGGCCGACCCGGCCGCCTTCGCCCTTTTCTGTCTCGTTTCGAAGTGCATCGGTCGCGATCATAGATATTCCTTATCCGAACAGCGCAAACTTCTTCTTCGACTTGGTTGGCGAAATCCCGGCTATCTTGGCCGCGAGCATTGCGAAATGCTGTGCGAGACGGTTATTGGAATCCAGCAGATTGCCGCTTGAATAGGATTGGTACAGTCCCATGTAATCGTTCGGAAGAGCGGCATAAAGCGAACGACCCAGAATATTCTCGAGCTCCTGCGTGCTGATATCCATCAGCTTTGGGGTGCGATTGAGCACGAGTTGTAATTTCTCGCCTTGTTCGAAAAGGCCATGAACGATCGACTTGAGGCCGTGCAAAGCCACTACCTCGAGCGTTGAAATTAAGAACAGTTGATCGATTTCGTCCAGCACGGCCATTGCGATCGAGTTCAGGCTGCGCCCCAAATCCAGCACGATCCAATCGTGCTGCGTTCTCATGAACTGCAAGACTTGCCGCAGCTGCTCTTCATCCGGGTGATCCCATCGGGAGTATGAAGCTGGCGCCGGCATGACCGACAAGTTCTGTTTGTATTCGACAACGAGCGCTTTCCATAAGCTCTCATCCAACCTGGTCAGATTTTTGATGGCATCCAGAACCGAATAGGAGCTGGGTGTCTTCATGAGAAACCCAACCAGGCCGGAGGTCAGATCGAAATCCGCGATCAGCACGTTCTTTCGTGTCTGCTTTTGAAGCTCCGGCGCTAGATGGCACGCAAGAGTAGTCGCTCCGCAGCCGCCTTTGGCCGATAGGAATCCAATCACCTTTCCGCGATGCACCGCCACGAGGTCCGGTTCCGGCGTGCTTAACATGCGCTCTAGCGCTACGTGCAGACTCTCTGCCAAAGGCGGATGCAGGAACTCATTGACACCGGCGCGCATGGCCAGCAAAATGGTCTTCGGATCCGCGCCTGTGTGCAGCGCGACAACCTTGATCCGCGGAACGTGGTACCGGATCTGACGAACTCCCGCGCTGAGCTCTCCCGGAACTCCGGAAAGCCCGAGGAGAACTACCTCGGGTTTCGTTCTGCCTACGTATTCCAGGAAACTTGGCCAATCCGAATCGTGCTGATCAAAAGGTATCGGCGTGTCTGCTTGCCGGAGAACATCGACCGCTTCACGCTGCAGAGCTTCATCCGTTATGTAGAGCAAAAGGTTCGCGGGAGTCATAGCGTCTCACTTGGGAATGGATGCCGTAGAGCTGGGTGGTGCTGCCGGAGGGGGCGCAGCGGGTATAGCCGGCTGCGATGTAGCTGGGGGCAGCATAGGAACGGAAGGTGTTGCGTTGTTTGGGCCACTGCTGTTAGAGCTGCTTGGCTCACTCGCGCCCTTCAACTCTTCTACCGGCAACGAATCGAACGTGGGAACGGGCGGCAGGGTCCCAGTAACATCCGTGCCAGGTTGCCGCGGCGCCGCGGCCGCGGTGCCCTTCATGAATGGTAGAGACATCCCGACCTCGGGCGCCTTCACCCCCTTTGGCAGCGGACCCACTAACTCGGGCGTCACCAGCACGAGCAGCTCAGTGTTGCTCTTGGTCACGCTTCGTGATTGAAAAAGCTTGCCAAGTAGCGGTATGTTTGCAAGGCCGGGCATGCGGTTCAACGTTTCTGTGAGCTGGTTATCAAGAAGACCAGCGATAACAAAGCTTTGCCCGCTCTGCAGTTCGATCTCGGTTTCCACTCGCCTGGTAGCTAGTCCTGGAATTGTGTAGCCGCTGATCGTCAAGCCGTTCGCATAATCCAGCGAGCTCACTTCCGGAGTGACGACCAAATGGATGGTTCCGCGGGGCGTCAGCGTCGGGAGAAAATTCAAGCGGATTCCGAATTCTTTGAACTGGATCGTGATTTGTCCAACGCCAGATCCGCCGCCCTGGAGCGTGGGAAACGGAAATTCGCCGCCCGCCAGAAAGCTAGCCGGGCGTCCGCTTACGGTGAGCAGATTGGGCTCGGCGAGTATCTGCAGAACCTGCTTCGCTTCCAAATCCTGAAGAACTGCCCCGATGTTGAGATCAGGACGATAGTAGAAGATGTTCAGCAGCTGCGTGATCGTAAAAGTGGCCGGAGTTTTGGTGAAATCGAAACCCGGCGGTTGGCCGAACTGCCCGGTGGTGGAGCTGGCGATGCCCTTCTGATTCAAAGAGAAGATGTTGAAACCCAGCTGCGTGGTGGCCGAGCGATCTACATTAGCAAAACGGACTTTCAGCAGAATCTGTGATTCCTGCGCGGGAACCTGGACTCTCAGGAGATTTACAACCTTGCCAAGCGTGGATGCGATTGTGTAGGCACGGTCCGCAGTAGTGACGTCCTTCACTGTCCCGCGAAGAAAGACATTCCCGTCCTCAACTGTGACGGAGACATCCTGGTCCCCCAGTTCCTCGCGCATCTCGCGGCCGACGGCCTCAATTTTAGAGCCGTTCGCAACTACGTGAATTTCGAATTTGTTGCGGCTGCCTTGCGAGTCCCACAGTATGAGACTGGTCTCGCCCGGCGTTTTTCCGTTAACCAGCACCTCCGTCGCGCTGACTGCTACCGCTTCTGCTATTTCGCCATTGGCCACCGAAACCCGGCGAATCTTCATTCCAGATTCGACTACCGTAGACTGGTCGGCCGTAATTCTGATATCCGATGAGGGGACTTGCCGGGCGATCACGTCAGCGGCAGGCTTCTCTTCAGTGCTAGTCGACGTTGTTGGAATGGGTGCGTGGTATCCGCCGCCGCCCGGAGGGCCGGCATATGCGAGAAGCAACGCTGCACATCCAAGCATGATAATCGCGGCCTTCACTTACTTGTTCTCCTGTAGCGCTTCGAATTTCTGCTCGGTTTTCTTTGTTCCGGTGAAGACCTCAACCGTGGTTGTGGCATCGGGGTGAATCGCTATCCGGGAAGCAACCGGCCTGAAAGAAGCCTTGAAAGGTGTTTCTGACGCCGGTCTTTGTGGCACATTCGTTCCGAAGAGGCTTGCAATCGAAGTTCCCTGCGTTTTCTCTTCCTGCGTGTCGAGCGGGTTTCGTAAGACTAGTTGGACTTTCGTTTCGATGCTGGCGAGGTTCAAGATTTCCGCCTGATCGGGCGTTACCAAGAGATTCACAACCTGGGCAGTCTCAGGCTTGCCATCCGTCGCTTTCTCGATTTTCTGTCCGGCGGATAGCACTTCGATGTCCTGCAGCACTGTGCGGGAGAGAGTTCCAGAGTGAGTCTGATCGCCGGGCGGATTTCCAGCTACGAGCACGTCTACGCGCATCCCAGGCAAAACGAACCCAGCCAGTCCCACGACTTCGTCTACCCTGAGTGCGACCGCGCGTTTGCCAAGCGGAATGGTCGCTGCAAGGCCTGCTCCCGCTCCTTTCGCCGCGAGGCGCTCGTTGAGAATCGGCTCATTCTGATAAATCGTCGCGATGACGCCGCGGCCCGCCGCCTCCTGAGTTTTGGATATCAGCCCCGCTGGAAGCGCACCGCCCCAGGAAACCTGCTTCACGTCCGCATCGTGGATGAGCGCTCCGACCTGAAGGTCGTGAGTGGCAACCACAAGCGTGTTGCTCGCAATTCTCCCCTGCCCCGGTGATGCTACATGCGAGACAATCACACGGTAAATTAAGAAGCTAGTCACGCTAGCTACGAGTAGCGCAAACGTGAAGACAGCAACTAAACGTCGGTTCATGAGAGTTCACTTAGTTCGTTGAAAAACCTGCGCGTTGTTCTCATCCAGAGAACCTGGATTCGGAGCCTCCGCGGGTTTTCGATCGCTCGTCGCGGTTATGGCTATGACGCGGCGCTTTTCAGCTGGCTATTGATCGGAACCCACAGATTCTTCACGCTTCCGCCCACCCCGGCTAAAAGAGCCATCGCGACCAGCGAAATGAATGAGAGCAGCAAAGCATATTCAACGAGATCTTGTGCTTCCTCGTCCTGCCAAAACGCTTTGAGAATCGAATCGATCATAAACCCTTCTTCGTAGCGGTACCGGCGATCGTGAACTGGTTTCCTTTCTTCCGGGAACTTAGGTTCTCGTGAGTCGATTAAATCGTTGAGAAAACACATCGGTGTTCTCATGCGATGCCTATTGCATTCCAAGCTCAGCGGCTGCAATGCTCGTGTCTCGAGTTAGGACTAACTCGAGGCCGAAGGCTTCAACCCCGAAATGGGAAAATGCGAGAGCCGCAGTGCAATTGAGCAGGTCCAGCGGCTCTCGAGAGTTCGTCGCTTTTCTTCCCTAAGAAGCGGCGCTTGTCAGTTGGCTGTTGACAGTAGTCCAGATATTCTTTACGCTTCCGCCCGCGGCGCTCAGCAACGCGATCGCAGCCAGCGCAATGAACGCCAGCAGCAAAGAATATTCGACTAGATCTTGTCCATCCTCTTCCTGCCAAAAAGCTTTTAAAAGTAAATCGATCATAAGCTCCTCCTTTCGTGAGTTGTAGATTGTGAGTCACGTCCGTCAACTTGCAAGCCAAAGGAGGCTCCAAGTTTCTTTCCCCCGCTTTGGAAAACGGGCGAAAATCGTTCCTGGGGAAGAGCAGTTCGTTCCTGCTCCGTCTTAGACCCAGCGCGGAAGATGATGAGAAATCCATCGTCCAGAATCAGCTTCCAGTTCGGTGATCTTTTTAAGACCTCTGCGAGAGGCGCATCCGCTTTCAGCAGTACAGTATCGACGCCGAAGCGGTTCAGCTCTGATTCCCAATCGAAACCCGCATTAATAGCTCGCCCACAGCGGTCTAGAAAATCAGCACCGTAGAACTCACCGCGCCCGTCCACGAATACCCGCTGAGATGGATACAACCGGTAGATCAAGTAGTCGCCCCACTGGTCGTACGTAAAAACGTGCGCTTCCTTCATCGGCCGGATCACCGGGATCGCCTGCACCGGAAATGTCTTACCTGAAAATTCGATATCAAAGCTGCGGCTGCCTTTCGCAAGCGAGCACGCCAAGCACAAGAGCGAAAGCACCGAAACTAAGTGCCAGCGCCGCACTCTTTCAATCGGTTGTAACTCTTCGTAGATTTCGATTGCGGCAGCACGAAACTTGCTCAACAATGCTGTGGCGTCCAACAAAGTAAGTGCATCGCGAACTAGACAGGCCACCCAGGGCGCCGCGATGAAGAGAAAAATGGGTATGTTCCTCGCGGACACTAACGCCAAATGAGCCCATAAAATTATCAGGATTGCGGCATCGAACTTGGCGCGCTTGCAACACCACACCACCGCCGCTGCGCCAAGCAGAAGCATAGCTTCGAAAAACACGGCTATAACGAGGTGAAAGCTGATCGACTGATACTCTTGAATCTGATCGAGCAGCTTAAAATCCCTCAAATAGTTCAATAGATGCAGGTGCAGATGCCATGTATACGGGTTGAGGAAGCTCGCTGCAGTACATGCGGCAGCACAAATTAGGTACGGGCGCGCATTCCTGTAGCCGGCATGCCACGAACTCTGCTTCTCACCGAGGAACGCGGTGAGGGCCGCGCCCAAAGCGCCGGTCAGTAACATCGCAATGCCTATAAAGAATGCGCCGTGAATGTTTACCCACGCCAGCATCAAGACCGGCAGCCACCAAAGACGCTTTCGCTTACCCTCCTGTGCCGACAGCATCACGTGATAGAAGACCAGAACAAAAACCCAGGAGAAGAGATGTGGACGCGCGAGCCAATGAATTGTCGATCCGGCGAGTGCGATCGCGGAAAACAGAAACGCGAGAACATCGTTTCCGCAACATCGTCGAACCAGGCGATATGAGAGCACGGATATGAGGCACAGCAGCACCAAGTTCGCGAACGCCACCCCGGCGAGGCCCCAAACGTGATGGATCGGAGCAAATAACACTTGCCAGCCCCATTCCCAGTCAAACCAGGTGGCGTGCGGTTTCGTAAATGAGAACAGATCTACTGCCGGCACTGTTCTGTTTTGGAGTATCCACTCACCGGTTCTGATATGCCACCCGGTATCGCCATCGGCAAGAAGCACGTTCATGCCCTGCGGATGCGATAGGATCAGCAAAGCTGGCAACAGGAATGCCAAGTCAGTTAGGGATGGAAACGCGCGTATATACCAGCGATTGATGGCTGTGTAAGGTGCGCCCCAACTTTGAATTGCAGTTGCTTGCATCAACTAAATTCCCACTGATTTCCGGTTACGCTCTCTCATCGGCAGGTCTGGGAATTTTCATAGCAGCGAGTGCCTTCCGGCCAGAATCAAGAATGCCGCCACCCCTACAGCTATGACCGCTCCGTGGGGCATTCCCACGGCCCCCGGGTCGCGCACATCCAGTTGAGCGTGGTGCTTCGATGGGGAGCGGAATTGACCTAACTCGGTGACGATCAAGGCTACGTTTGAGCAGGTCTGATGTAACCGTCTTTTGTAAGCAACAAGTAGAAGCGAGACCAACCCACCCAACAGTGCAGTTGCGATGAAAATGACGAACCAGTTTGAAGGTCCGGCTATCGCGCCGACTCCGGCCATCAGCTTGACGTCGCCCGCTCCCATCCCGCGAACCAGATAAAGCGGTACATAAACTGCAAACGAACAAGCGATTCCGAGAAGAGCCAGCATCAGTCCATGACCCGCGAACAAGAGCGTGTTGATCCCGAGGCCGAGAATGACACCGCTTAGGTTGAGCCAATTCGGAATACGTCTGAAACGCAGATCGTAGATGGCAGCGGCAAGCACCAGAGCAAGGAGAGGAATTTTTAAGGCGGTAGGCATATTGCAGCTGTTCTCCTCGCTGGATCACTCGCTTTCTTCAGGCCCAAGACCCGAGCGGAATGCCAAGCGATCACCCAACTGTGTAGCGGATTCCGAAATCGTTCCAACCGCCAGTTCGAGTACAGACGACGCTGAGATACAGACGGAAATGCGCCCCGGCCGCAGCGACGGCCTCAGCTTTTTCACACAAAATTTGCCATCGAGGAATACGGCGTCAATCGCCATTCTCATACCGAAGGTGTGGATCGCTTCACACGGCGTAATCCAAATGCCCGAGCCGATCGCGAGGCTGTCTACTCCTAGCAGTCCCCGCTTTCTCGCGGAGCTGCTACCCGCTATCTGCACATGGCTTCCCAGCCGCGATCCGCGATCCAGGTTCAGGACCTCGTACTCCGGGCGGAGCGCCGCCTTTGATTTGCCGGACGTGAGTTTCTCAGCACACATGAATCGACACGCCACCTCAATGGAGACGACTGCTCGGATTAATCGTGTGCCGAAGTGAGATAAAGTCTCAGAAAGCACCCTCGCACGGCATGCGCAGCGAAGCCGCGGTTGGGCCTATCTGGGCAGCGCAGTTTAGGATCGGCTTTTTCCTAAGACGGCCGGGTCATTTCCTGTGGCTTCACGCGCTGATCAAACTCTTCCGCGCTCAAGAAGCCTAACTTCACGGCTGCCTCCCGCAGACTCGATCCTTCAATATGCGCCGTATGCGCGATCTTCGCAGCATTGTCATATCCCACAACCGGACTCAACGCGGTCACCAGCATCAGCGAGTCCTGCACGGACTGATCAATATTCTCCCGGTTCAGCTCAATGCCTTTCGCGCAGTGTTCGGTAAAGCTCCGGCAGACATCGCTCAACAGCCGCACGGAATGCAGGAAATTGTAAATGATCACCGGCTTGAAAACGTTCAATTGGAAATTGCCTTGCGAGCCGGCGATTCCGATTGCTGTGTCATTTCCCATCACCTGCACTGCAACCATGGTCATCGCTTCAGCTTGAGTTGGGTTCACTTTCCCCGGCATGATCGACGATCCCGGCTCGTTTTCAGGAAGGATCAGCTCTCCCAATCCGCAGCGCGGACCCGAAGCAAGCCACCGGACATCATTCGCAATCTTCATCAAAGAAGCGGCCAGCGTCTTCAGCGCACCGCTTGCGAATACAACTTCATCGTGAGCGGAGAGCGCGGCAAATTTGTTGGGATGAGATCGAAACGGCAGACCGGTTAACTCGGAGATCTTCGCGGCCGTCCGCTCTGCAAATTCTGGGTGCGCATTCAACCCCGTACCTACGGCGGTGCCTCCGATCGCCAGATCATAAAGCCCGTCGAGCGCCATCCGCAGCCGCTCAATATCCCGATCGAGCAGCGAAACCCAGCCGGACATCTCCTGGCCCACCGTCAGCGGTGTCGCGTCTTGAAGATGCGTTCGGCCAATTTTGACGACGTCCGAGAATGCTTTGGCTTTCTCATCTAATACAGCCCGCAGTTCCTCGACCGCCGGTATCAACGCACGCTCGACCTGCTCGGCTGCGGCGATGTGCATGGCGGTTGGGAACGTGTCGTTCGAGGACTGCGACATGTTCACGTGATCGTTAGGATGAATCGGCTTCTTGCTGCCCATTACGCCCTTCGCCAACTCGATTGCACGATTCGAGATCACTTCATTGGCATTCATATTGGTCTGCGTTCCGCTTCCGGTCTGCCAGATGCGCAATGGAAACTCATCATTGAGGCGTCCCGAGATTACTTCGTCCGCAGCTTGAGAAATGAGCCGCGTCTTCTCTTCGTCCAGCTTGCCGAGATCGCGATTCACCAGTGCCGCAGCTTTCTTGAGAACCCCGAAGGCCCGAATGAGCTCGGGCGGCATTCTGTCTTCGCCGATATCGAAATGGATGAGTGATCGCTGTGTCTGGGCGCCCCAATACCTGTGCCCAGCTACGTTGATCGCACCCATACTGTCTGTTTCCTTACGCGTCGAAGCCATGCCTTATTGTGTACACTGCCAGTCGCAACAAAACGGCGGTGACTCTTGTCGGATCACCGCGCGTACCCGCTAATGGTCGTTAACTGCCGCATTTCATTGCACCCCTATAATAAGTTCGGATGAGCTTCGGTGAGCCGCATCTCGCTCAGACGTAATGAATGGATATTCCGCCTAGATTGCAGGAGTTGCTGAAGAAAGACAGTGCGCTCTATGGCGCTGTGCTTCTTTCCTTTTCCGACCTGGAGCCGTGGATCGAATTGAGCGGTATGCCATTTTTTCCGGAATACACTGAGCATGGTGCAAGGCACATCACCGATGTCTTACAGACCGCGAGTTCCCTAGTAGGTGATACAGCCTGGTCAGTAGTAACTCCGGGAGATGCCGGAATGCTCAGCATTGCCACCCTTCTTCACGATTGTGCGATGCACCTAACCGAAGATGGCTTTTTCGCTCTCGTGCAGGATTCGGCATCGCAGAAGCCCATGGGGGAAGAAATTCCCTGGCCCGAGTTATGGGCGGAGTTTCTTCAGGAGGCCTCAAGATTTGACGGCCGAAAGCTCACGGCTCTCTTCGGGAGCAGCGAACCCATCCATCGCCCGGATCCGGCGCCAACGAACTGGCACACAAGAGACCGCCTCCTGATAGGAGAATTCCTGCGGCGTCACCACGCACGATTGGCGCACGAAATCGCCATCAATGGCGTTCCAGGTCCTACAGAACGCAGGCTGAGACTGCGGGACATCCCGACGGATCTTGCCAATTTGGCAGGCCTGATCGCCCGAAGCCACGGTCTACCGCTCCGAGCCTGCCTGGAGCATCTGGATCGGAAGGATCCTAGGGAGTACAAGGGCGTTCATCCCGTTTTCTTGATGGCACTCCTTCGCGTGGCAGATTACGTCCAAATGCAGGCAGAGCGTGCCCCTCAGCAATTTCTTAAAGTCCGAAAGTTGCAAAGCCCCGTTTCTAAAGGAGAATGGGAGACCCATGGTGCGGTCATCGATATCCGCCCTACTCACGCCGACCCTGAAGCACTCTTCGTGCAAGCTGCTCCCGCGGATTCAAAAACCTACCTCAAACTGAAACGCCTACTTCAAGGCCTCCAACTAGAATTGGACAACTCGTGGGCGGTCATAGGCGAGGTGTTCGGGAGGTATGAAAATCTATCGAAGCTGGGCCTGACAATCCGACGGGTAAGATCCAACTTGGATGATGAAAAATTTTTCGCGTCCACTGTACCGTATATTCCCTGCGAGGCGAAATTCGACGCGGCCGGGGCTGACCTTCTAAAGCTTCTAATTGGTCCACTGTATGGTGATCGGCCCGAGATTGGGATTCGGGAACTGATGCAAAATGCGGTCGATGCTTGCATTGAGCGAAAGGATTTCCTGGAGCAGAATCCTACATTGCAAGCTCCTGAGCTAGCAGAGCAAGACGCCGATGTCGTTATCACATTGGAGGAGGTTTCGGAGAACGAACGTTATCTCGTAGTGAGCGACCGCGGGATCGGAATGACGCCTTCAGTGGTGGTTAACTATTTTCTGAAGGCCGGTGCGTCGTTCCGGCGCAGCGATGTGTGGCGACAACAGCACGAATCAAACTCCGGTCAGTCACGGGTGCTCCGTTCCGGTAGATTTGGAGTCGGTGCCCTTGCCGCATTTCTGCTAGGAGATGAAGTCGAGCTTTCGACACGGCATATCAGCTCTCCACCCGCCGAAGGGGTAGCTTTCACCGCACAACTCGACAGTGAAGAAATTCAGTTGAATCATATTACGCGGCCAGTCGGAACCACTTTGCGGGTCAGGATATCCAGTGATCAGATTTGGAAAAAACTGGCCGAGCATTACGGGAGCCCTCCAGACCCTCTAGCACAATGGGACTTCTACTGTCTTTCCGCTCCAAGTGTTAAGCGCATTCTGAAACTCGCTAACAGTCCTAGCAGGACTTTGCCTCAAGAGACGCATCTCCCTTCACCTTTGTGTGACCTGATACCTCCGTGGCAAAGACTCTCGGTTCCGGAATACAGGGAGATTCATTGGACGCATAATCTCAGGTACCCTAATCTGATTTGTAATGGAATCGTTGTTCAGCAGCGTCCCTCATACGACGACAAAGTAGAAATATCTGAAGGTCTATCGCTCATGAGGCCGAGTGTTTCGGTGTTTGACCCAGACGCGCATTTGCCCCTAAGTCTCGATCGCACACGGCTCGTGAATTCGGACTTGCCGTTTGAAGATCAGTTAGCAGAATCGCAATGCGAAGACTTCATCGCTTGGGCGTTGGTAAACGCTCCTACCACACCGCTGTCTTGGTCTACTGATGTCGAAGCCGAATATCCTGCAGCACGGCTTGAAAAGCCTCGCCAGCCCTTCGCATTCATGGCGGAAGGTTCAGTGCTGATAGACCAATGGATCTTTGAGCAAATTTCGCCTTCGAACGCAGTGTTTCTCCCGTCGGCCGCCGGTATCAAATGGCCGCCGCGTCCAGGCGAGATTCTAATTCCGTTGGACCTCCATGACGTGGGAGTCAAAGTTCGGCGGGCTTGGTTTCGCTGCGCGATGGCGAACGTGTATTATGCAGACTTGTTTAGGCCATTCGGAGCACTCCGAGCATGCGGACGCCGCACCATAATCCAAACAAAGTTTTACAATGAGCTCCGAACCCCTGGCGTGCTCGCCCAAAGCCTGTGGAACGAAATATCGGTGGAGTCAAGCAATCAGATCTGGACAATTCTCCGGGCCGGCAACTGTCGATCCGGTCAAGTGGACTTTCAACGATATCTGCATGCACCGGCGACTGAGGGTGTCGGAGGTCTCACCGAGTATTTCCAAGACCCGGAAGTCGCCGCGCGTGGAGCCGACGAAATCCTAGCATCAAGCGAGCGAGAGCTTTCGCCACTTGCCACTGTTTGGAAGAGGCTTGCAGAACAACCGATCATCCCTTACGATCTCAGAAGACGTAAGCAACGCCTTCGCGAGACGTACAAAGCATTGTCTCCGCTGATCGAATACTACGGAAGCCTGAAAAAGACTAAGTCAAAAGCATCGGGCGAGAAGGCCTCTCTCCTCGTCCAGCTTGCCGAGATCGCGATTCACGAGCGCCGCAGCCTTCTTAAGCGCGCCGAAAGCCCGGATGATCTCGGGCGGCATCTTGTCTTCGCCGATATCGAAATGAATGAGCGAGCGCTGTGTCTGGGCGCCCCAATACCTGTGCCCAGCCACTTCGATGGCGCCCATACTGTCTGTTTCCTTACGCGTCGAAGCCATGCTTTATTGTGACCCGCCGACGTGGAAGGATTCAGTGACTCTCGCCAGATGGCGAATTATTGAATCAACTGCAACCGGTCAAGCTGGTCATAAAGATGACGCCGTACGATGTGGAGGCGTGACTTCTGCGCGAGCCCAAACAGGTCCGACTGAATCGCCTCCTCGAACGTCAGTTTCTTTTCACGCATCATCAGAACAGTGGCTCCGAAGGTGTCAGAACTGCGCTGCGGAATTCCAATAGATGCGAGAACCTTATCCGCGTGCTTTTGGAAGACGTTCATCTGATCGAACGTCTTTCCCTCGCGCGCCACAGGGCCGAAATACTCGTTGATCCACACGACTAAGTTGCGATCCGGCGTACTCCTGGCTAAAGTGTCGAAACCCAAAAGGCTGTCGCTCAACATTTCACCGCCGCTAACTACGCAATGGACATATAACTTACGCCCGGTCTCGCGGAGCACACGAATCACCTCAGTCTCAACGATGTAGCTCCAGAGCGGCAGAAAGGCGGTTGATCCGCTATCCACAACAAACACTCCGCTCTCTGTAGCGAATCGTTCAAGCAGCGCGTCGTAACGAGTCCGAACGATCAGCCCCTCTTCATTGATCAAATCTAGCTTCTCGGCATTGAGGGACTTGTACTGGGTGAGGGAGCGATTGACCGGATCGCCATCGATGCAATACACGTTCTTGCCACGTTTGAGGAGGTACTCACCGAGCCAGCCTGCAACGACACTTTTTCCGATGCCGCCTTTCCCCTGCAGCACAAGATGGACGGCCGTGCCGCCTGCTCCATTGCTACCCGTCCCGTTCACGTCAACTGTCGACATTTGTTCATGCATCCTTTCGTTCAAATCAAGTTGCGATCGCTCGGATCTCCATCGTTGTGAATCACCCTGACAGCGAAGCGAGATTCGGAGAGCGATTTCCGCGCTTGCTCAAAGGGATCAGAGACGGCGGCACTCGGGAAACCGTCTTTTGGCTTTAAAGGTGGCGTCGATTGCTCCGTCACGCGGAAAGCAGCCTCTAGCAACGCGAGACCAGCGGGAGCGCCGACTTGAGGGTTTGCCGCAAGCACGCAACCATCCGAGTTGCCACGCGGAGCTTCCGCATGGGCATGCACGCTGATGATCTCCTCGCTTCGAGTTACGTGCTCGACAGCATGGCTAAGGGAATCCGCAACCACGAGTATTCCTGGTGTGATGGGGGCGACATCGCAATCCTCATCAATCGTCGGGTTGACGGCCGGCATGGCTGGGCCAGACAAACCGGGCGTTTCAGGCTCGAGCACGCTGGCGAGCAAGTAAGGACTCGAGATCAGATCCCCCTCCTCCTCGCCGGTAAGAGAATCGGTGGCATAAGTTGAATCGGCCTCTGACGAAAACGACTCGACCGCGATAGCCACCGTGACATCCTCCGTATAGCTGGCAGTCGGCTCAACTTCAACCTCGTGCTCACCGGAATCTGCATGAGATTCGCTGCGCTCGAGACCGCGCTCTACGATTTCACTGGTATCGGGTACCACCTGCTCCACGTGCTCAGACGTAACCGCATTGTCTTTTGGCTCCTCGCCGATATCTGGAATATGGGAGCGCCAGATGCTTGCCGCCGGTCCTTCGACGCGGGCATTCTCGCCTGCATCGCCATCGATGTTTTCCACACCTATTGAAGTGCCGACGCCCCCGTTTAGCGTTGGTTTGACGTATTCTACCGGTAACTGCCAATCGGTTAACTCTGCAACCGGTCCTTTGTCCCCGGAATCGATGGCGTGGTCAGCGGCACTCACGTTACACTCGCCAGCGGCTACCTTCGATACCAGTTTCAACACCTCATGGGCGGTAATCGGCTTGGTTATAAAGCCGTCCATTCCGGCGCCGAGACATCTATCGCGATCCGCAGGCAAGGCATGCGCTGTAACCGCGTAAATGGGAACGTGCAAGCCTTGCGGTTCGGCGGCCCGGATGGCTCGCGTCGCTTCAATCCCGTTCATATCTGGCATTTCCAGGTCCATAAGGATCAGGTCGAATCCTTCGGTTTGAAAATTGTGGGCAGCTTCCTTTCCATTTGCGGCCGTCCACACACGATGCCCAGCCGATTGGAGAACCTTCGTGATGAGGCGGAGATTCATCACGTTATCCTCCGCGACAAGAATAGAAAGCTCTTTCCCGCCAACACTCTCAGGAGGGCAAACCGGAGCCTCAACTTCTGCTTCCGTTTCGCTTTTCTGCAGGCGCACCGTAAACTCGAACGTGCTCGGCTCACCCAACTGACTGTCGGATTCCAGCTTCCCGCCCATCAGCCGGACGAGTTCTCGCGAAATCACGAGCCCGAGGCTTGCGCTGTCAGATTTGACGGCGGCTTCTGCAGATGTATTCTGCGCTACCCGAAACGTCACCGGCCGCTTGGCAGGTGGAATCCCACTGCTTGTATCGCTCACGGTGATGCGGACGAAAACGTCAGAACCGGAATCGGATTCAAGCGCCGCCGAGAGAACGACCCTTCCACTTCGGGTAAATCTGACCGTGTAATCCAAAAGGTTGAAAATCACGTGACGCAGCTGGATTGGATCGCCGCAAACCGTGTTCGGCAGCTGAGGATCTATCGTGCTGCTCGTGACGATGCCCCTTGCTGCGGCCTCGCACTCCACGATTTTCATCGCAGAGCGGATGCACTCTGATATCGAAAACGGAACATTGTCAAGCCGCAGCTTCTCCGCCTCCGTGCGCGAAAACTCAAGCACATCGTTGGCGATGTGCATCAACCAATCAGCCGAGGTCCGTACTGTGTCCAGGTGCTCACGCATGTCAGGGTCGAGATCTGTTTTCAATGCCAAGTCGGTAAAGCCAACAATCGCGTTCATGGGTGTCCGAATCCGGTGGCCCATGCTCGCTATGAACTTTGCCTTCTTCTCATTGGCGGATTCAGCCGCCTCGGTAAGGGCGACCAGCTTGGCATACTCTTCGCGAAGTCTTCGTGTCTCGCGGCGTGCTCGAAAGAATAGAAAAATGACGTAAGCCAAGGTCAACAGCGCCGCCGCCGCGACACTCGCGGTCGCAATGAGCATCGGCCCTTGAGGCCCGGCTAGACCGTCCGTCCAAGCCTGAACGGCAGTAGCCAGCCTCTCCCGTGTGGCAAGCACACTTCGGCCGTATCTCTGCAGATGGGCCGCCAGCGCTCCCCCGGCGAGAGCCATTGTCCGAAGCGTGTAGTTCATTGGGTTCGCCGCCTTACCCTCATTAGCCTTATCGACAGTAAGAGCGATTTCGGTCAGGGGGATGCCAAGGATTCTGGTAGGAATCTCGGAGGTAGTGTCGCGCTATATTCCCGAACGGCCTAAATGGCTAAGGTGCATCAGGAATCCGGCAGGAGCTTATGCGAAACCTTCGCAAAAACATCAGGCGGCCTGCAGCGTGTTAGACAATTCTTCTGGAATTTGTTCTGGGGTATTCCGAATCAGGTAAATTGCGTAACTGAACATTCACAGATAGAACATTTGGATCCGTGCCTTGGGGCACTATCGGTACCACGGCTTGCCCATGCCGATCGCCGCTCCAAGTTCAAAGAAAAGGTTGGCTTTCGACGAGGAGTGTGCGTCCGGCAACGCCACGAGCACATCACTGTCGCGTAAGCCGGTTTCAAGCGCATCGCGACGCGATTCATTTTCGTTCAGCGACCCCTAGGCGAGTTTTGCCCTACCTGTGGATCAGTTCCACTCTGCGATTTTTCGCGCGTCCATCGGCGCTGGAATTGTCCGCGACAGGGTTCGATTCACCGTACCCTTTCACAGTTAAGCGGCCGCGGTCGACACCGTGAGCCGTCAGCCAGTTCGCGACGGACGTGGCACGCTGCTCAGAAAGCTTCTGATTCGCAGCCTTGGCGCCGACATTATCGGTATAGCCGCCCACCTCCCAGTCCCATCCTGGATTCGCCTTCAGCTGATCGGCCACTTCTGTCAACACTCGTTCGGCGCCCGCCGGAATCGCGTACTGGCCCGTAGCGAAATGAATGGCGTTTTCTCCGAGCGAAATGCAGTTTTCTGCGATCGCTGCACCAGAGTAACGGTCCAAAGTCGCAACGAACGGTCGAGCAGCGCGAGGCGTGGGCACGTGGCTTTCCAAGATTTCCTTGTCGGTGATATCGCGCCCATAGAGCTTCCTGTTCCTGTTGCCGTCAGCCCGCAACGTAGCACCTTCGAGCGATATACCCGCGAATAATCCTCTCGAACGAGACCATGAAAGTATTTCGGCGCGCATCAGCACATCGGTGTTTGCACTCGTCTGGCGACCTACCGGACCCGCCGCTGCGGCAGCTTCGCCTCCGATCGTGAATTTGTCAGTGAGCAACCTGTTCATGCCGCTCTCTTTCATCACCAACATGATGACGTCGGTCGACGAGCCGCCCAGTTGCAGTCCGAAGCTTCCGCCCTCGATGGCGATTGCTGCCGGTGCGCTCCAACCCCGCGAACACCTGCGGCAGGAGGCGAACCCGCGACCATACTTGCCGCCCACCCCAAACGCGCCCTTTTTTAAACCGGGTACAATGACCACGCATTGAGCTCTATCCATAAGCTCTTGGGGAATTCCCTTATCGGGCGCGGCCATTATCTCATTGAACGCCTTCGTAGCATTTCGTAAGCGCTTGTCCGGCTTGGTCTCCTGCGCTAGCAGAGCTGTTGCAGCAAGGCAGGCGATGAGAGGTAGTCTGGTCATACTGAGGTAGACGATTGTCGCAGCCTAATGCTTCTGGTGAGTGCGCGGTGTTGCGCGTCAACTTCCGTAACTCAGATTACACTCCCAGCTGCCGAGGCAGTTAAGGGAATATCTTGAATGACGAGCCAGACGGTCAACTCGCCACAAGTCTATGCACGGATCGGTGGCGCACTGTATCTCTTCATCATCATCGCGGGTCTCTATGACGAAGCTTTCGTTAGAGGCAGTCTCATTGTGGCAGGAGACGCTGGAGCCACCGCCCAGAAAATCATGGGCTCAGAGTCACGCGCCGGAAGGTCGGCTCGCGCAGCCCGCGAACCCGATGTTGGATAGCACGGCTTCAGCTTTTTCCTGTTCGTAGCCAGTTGCCATTCGAGCCAGTTTGACTTCCCCGCTAAACGCTACGCCGTTAGGGAGGATCTACGCCGAAAAATAAGGTCGCTCAGCGTTTCAAACCTCTCGAAGGGCCGTCATGGAATCCACCTTAGTTGCGCGCCAGGCCGGAACGTAGCTGGCCAGCACCGCGACCACAAACAAGAGCAGAGGCATAACCACAAATACCGCCGGATCATGCGGTCGAACGCCATACAGCAAACTCGCCATCATCGAGGTAGTGGATGCGGAAAGGATTACGCCGGCGATAATTCCGACGCCGGCAAGAACGACCCCCTTGGTCACGATCAGTTTCAGAATATCGGCGGGCCGTGCCCCCAATGCCATGCGCAGTCCCATCTCGCGTGACCTCTGGCCGACCATAAAGGCGAGCAAGCCGTAAATTCCAATCGAAGCCAAGACCAGCGCCACGCCTGCAAAGCCGCCCACCAGACCGGCAGAAAAACGGCGTGAAGCCAGTGAGCGATCAAGGATGTCGTTCATAGAAGAAACATGAAATACCGGCAAGCCGGGATCAATGCTCTGGATTTCATGCCGAATCTGTGGCTCGAGCAGGGTCGCGGGCAGAGACGTCCGCAACACCACGTTCACTTGCTTGCTGGGGTCTTGATAGGTCGAAACGTAGATGTGGGGAATGCCATCGATGTCGAGACCGTCACTCTTGATATCCTTAACAATACCCACGACGGTCGTCCATGGCTTAGAAGGGTCTTTGCCGATTCGCACTCGGCGGCCCAGCGGATCGCGATCGGGCCAATACTTACGAGCGGTGGTTTCATCGATGATGGCTACCAGCGGTTTGCCATCTTCATCGCCCTCGGTGAATGAGCGGCCGCGTAGGAGCGTCGCCTGTAACACCTTAAAATAATCGGGGCTTATCCGAATTCTCTCGGCGTGCAGATCCTGCGAGGACTCAACCGGTCTATCTTCAATCGCTAAGCTTTCATTCGCTAAGCCACCGACGGCGTTGGGGTTGATATTGGTGGTCGGTAGAGCTGAGGTGATTGCGGCGAGTTCCACTCCCGGAATTGCCTTCATGCGCCGCAGCAACTCACGATTAAAGGTGGCCTTACCAGGAATACCGAGATACGGATCCATCTTCGGATCGTTGGGATTTCCTAGCCACGTGTTTGCCGTGACAACTTGAGTTGAATTAAAGCCTGGATTTTCCCGCAACAGATCTCGCAGCGTACGCAGCAGCAAGCCGGCTCCCACCATCAGTATGACCGCAAATGCCAGTTCAGAGACGATCAGAACATCCCTCAATCGGCCGGTCTTAGTGCTGTAGCCGGACCCGCGACCGCCTTCACGAATGGCCGAAGTGAGAGCGACTTTTGCCGAATGAAGCGCTGGTGCAAGTCCAAACACTAAGCCGGTGAGAATGGAAATCAGCAGAGCGAACGCCAGCACCACCCAGTCGATTCGTACTTCGTTGAGCCGGGGAACGTTCGATGGCACAAAGCGCAGGATGAAACCCAAAGTACCGACTGCGGTTGCGATTCCCGCGGCACCGCCGATGAGCGACAGCAGCATGGACTCGGTCAGCAGCTGGCGTACCATGCGGCCGCGGCTCGCCCCCAGCGCTAACCGCACCGCCATCTCTTGTTGTCGCCCCGAAGCGCGCGCCAGGAGGAGATTGGCAATGTTCAACGATACGATGAAACCGATCAGGATTACCGCACCCAGTAATACCAGCAGCATGGGCCGGACCTTGCCCACCAAAGTTTCTTGCAATGGTTGAATCTCAATTGTCCATTGCGCCTGCGGCGGGTAATCGGCGGGAAAGTCGTGGCGTAACCGGACAGCCATTGCAGTGAGCCGCGCCTGAGCTTGCGCCAGTGTCAGGCCAGGCTTAAGCCGTCCGATTCCAGATACTAAAATCCGGGTACCACGCATTGGCTTCGGAAAGGGATCTGCGCTGAATCCGCCGGCACAAAACACTTCGGCGTCGCCGGAAGTCGTCGGTCCCGGATGGCGAAATCCGCGTGGCAGAACCCCAATAATTGTAAGGGGATCATTGTCGATCCGGATGGTACGGCCCAGAACATTCGGATCGGCGCCATAGGCACGGCGCCACAGGCCATCGCTGATCACGGCCTCTGGAGCGAAACCAGGTGCGAAGTCCTGCGGACCATACAACCGTCCAATTTGCGGGATCACCCCCAGCATGGAAAAGTAGCTAAAACTGCCATTGACCCCCTCGACACGCTCGGGCTGTCCGGCGCCGGTCAAATTCTCGCTACCCTCAAAGATCGGGGTCACATCTTCAAATACACTCGCTCGCGTCTGCAGGTCATCCAGTTCGGGCTTGGAAAACCTAACGTCCCGCAATCCTACGCCGGGCTCGTTAAAGAAGATTCGTACCAAGCGATCGGGATCGCGGTAGGGCAGAGAATGCAGCAACACGGCATTCACGATGCTGAAAATGGCCGTATTCGCCCCCACTCCCAGAGCGAGCGTCAGCACCGCCACGATCGTGAATGCGGGCTTCTTGACCAGCATCCGCCACCCGTATCGCAGATCCTGAAGCAAATTTTCCATATGCTGCACGCCGCGCTCCTCGCGGCATTCCTCCTTCACTTGATCGATTCCGCCGACTGACAATCGAGCTTGCCGCCGCGCCTCCTCGCGCGTCATACCGGAACGGATGCACTTTTCGACCTGCTGTTCGACGTGAAAGCGAAGCTCGTCGTCGAGTTCCGCTTCTACTGTGTTACGGCGGAACAGAGATCGTAGACGAAAAACAAGGTCGTTCAGCATGCGGGAACCTGGGCGGTTCCAAGAACCTGGGCCATCGCGGCCGTCAGTTTGACCCAGGCGTCCCTTTCGACTTCGAGCTGCTTGCGTCCGCTTTTTGTCAGCTCATAGAATTTCGCGCGCCGATTGTTTTCGGAAACGCCCCAGCGGGCCTTGATCCAGCCGCGCCGCTGCAAGCGATGGAGGGCGGGATAGAGCGAGCCTTGCTGGATGCGCAGCACGTCGCTCGAAATTTGTTGGACGCGCTCGGATATGGCCCAGCCATGCTGAGGTTCCAGCGCAAGGGCCTGCAAGATGAGCAAATCCAGCGTTCCCTGTGGAAGGTCGATACGGTGCGCGTCGGGCATGCACTCCCCTTTCGCTTCTACAAGAAGCATATACGATCTCTTGGCGAAGTGCAAGGGGAACTCGGCACGAGTCCACGCGAAAGTTGGGACGAAACTCTCTTACCTGATAGATCCTGCGTAGTCGGGAAGGGTTTATCGATCCCGCGGCTCACGGGTCTGGAGCGGCTTATGGTAGAGTTCGTCGCCACCCCGCTTCCGCACCATGGAACTGATCACGATTCTAAACCGCTGCCATCGTTCCGAGCTTTCGTCTACCAGCACGCCCAGTTCAGTGCCGACAAGAAGAGCATCGAAGTGGCCGTGCGACCGCGCAACGGTTCGGCCGCAGTCTGGTCGCGGTGCCATTTGCCGGCGACGGGTTATGACCAACTCGCTGAACGGCGCTTTGAGTTCATTCCCCTCTGGGGTTTTTTCGTCTTCCTTCTGTACACCATGCGGCGCGTCAATTGTCGCCGCTGCGGCATTATGGCTGTCGAAGAAGTTCCCTGGGGCGGCGACAAATGCACACTGACCAAAGCTTCAAAGATCGTGTTCGTTTGCTCCGATATGTGGGAGCCCTATCTGAAAGTCATTCGCGAGAAATGCTCCGAGGCGCTTCACATCCTCGATCGTCTGGCTCCTTTTGAAAGGCGTGAACGCCTCAAGTGGGATGAGCGGTTACGCTAGCCCGAGGAGGAGCTTTAAATGGACGAGGAGCTTTAAATAGAGGATTGTATGCAAAAGCGCACACTTGGGAAGAATGGCCTGGGGGTCTCGGCAGTCGGACTCGGGTGCATGGGAATGAGCTGGTCGTATGGACCGCCGAAAGACAAGCACGAGATGATTGCTCTTATTCGAGCGGCCGTAGAACGAGGGATAACGTTCTTCGATACTGCCGAAGTTTATGGGCCGCTCTCTAACGAAGAGCTTGTTGGCGAGGCGCTCGCCCCATTTCGTGGGCAAGTGGTAGTAGCGACCAAGTTCGGCTGGGAAGCGGATTCGAATAACAACGGCAAGTGGACTGCCCTGAATAGCCGGCCTGAGCACATCAAACAAGTGGCTGAGGGATCGCTCAAGCGTTTGAAAGTGGATGTAATCGACCTCTTCTACCAGCATCGTGTCGATCTAAACGTCCCGATCGAAGACGTTGCCGGGGCGGTAAAGGAATTGATTCAGCAAGGCAAGGTGAAGCACTTCGGTCTGTCTGAAGCAGGCGCTCAGACAATTCGCCGCGCGAACGCTGTGCAGCCCGTGGCCGCCTTGCAAAGCGAGTACTCACTATTTTGGAGGCAGCCCGAGCAAGAGATTATTCCCACACTTGAGGAACTCGGAATCGGATTCGTTCCATTCAGCCCGCTTGCCAGAGGGTTCCTCACCGGCAATATCACCGCAGAGACGAAGTTCGATAGCACAGACTTTCGTAGCACAATACCGCGCTTCAACGAGGAGAATCGGAAAGCGAATCAAGGGTTGGTCGATCTGCTGTCAAGATTCGCGGAACAGAAGAAGGCAACGCCCGCTCAGGTTGCACTCGCCTGGTTGCTTGCAAAGAAGCCGTGGATCGCCCCGATTCCGGGCACAACGAAGATGGAACGCCTGAACGAAAATTTGGGTGCCCTCAATATCGAACTCACCCCTGACGATCTCAGCGCCATTGAAACTGCCTCCTCGCACATCAAAATCGAAGGGGCTCGATATCCGGAGTTTCACGAAAAGCTGGTTGGCCGATGAGCGAAAAGGGGGCGGATGCGCGCCGCCAAGCGGGTAAGGAAACCCTCTATCTTTTGGGGGCGGCACCTGATGCCGGGACCGTCTTGCGCGCGTCCTTAAAAGCCGCATCGAAGGAGTCAGCAATGAACACAATCCGTACGGGTCTCTTGGCGGTTGTCTTTGCGCTGAGCGGGTTTACCCAGGCCAGTTCCACTCAGCTTCACCGCGAAGCCCGTGTATCCGATCGAGAGAAATTGATTGGTGCATGGCAGCTTGTCTCGCTAAGAGCTCCTGGATCGAATGGAAAAACAATCTCCGTCAGCCATCCAGCGGGCATGCTGACCTACACACGGGATGGCCACGTGTCAGTGCAACTGATGTATCCAGCGTCGCAAAGCGCGATCTCCAATGAATACGTTCTCAACGGCTATGAAGCTTCTTTCGGGAGCTATGACGTAAATGATTCGGCGCACACCGTCACGCATCACATCCAAGGTTCGAATACCCGCGACTTACTTGTCGGAAAGGACCTGCTGCGGGTATACCAGTTCAGCCCCGATGGGAACCTTGTTATCAGGTCAGCTCGACCGGATGAACACTGGTCGGTCACGTGGAAACATTACTGATTTGATTGAGGCAACCAAGTATGAAGCGCAATAGGAATGGGAGCTTCAAAGGCAAGGTGGCGTTTGTCACCGGAGCAGGAATCGGCATTGGCCGGGTCGCGGCGCTGGCCTTTGGCCGCGAGGGCCCGAGCGTGGTGGTTGCGGATATTTCCCAAGGCAGAAAGCAGGAAACGGGCCGCATGGTCGAGGAATTCGGAGGGCGGCCGCTCGCCCTGACACGTCATCTACGGCGGTCAAACAGTCTAGTGGTTCCCGCAGCGGTTCCGAACCGCGCGACCTCTTTCGGGGCCGAAGTCTCCGATGGCACACTCCGTTCCTGCTATGACAGCAGCGCTGCTGTTCCCGACTACGGGACCGTAGCTAGAGAAAACCGATTCAGTAAGTGCAGTGGAACGCCCTTAGGGCTTTGCGGACTGGGGCTGCCAGAGCTCAATCTTATTCCCATCCAGGTCATAGATCCAGGCAAAGCGACCGTAGGATTCATTCATTCGTTTGGCGTCAATCTTTACTCCCTCTTGTTTTAAGCGGTCGACCAAAGCATCCAGATCATCCACGATATAGTTGACCATGAACGGTGCCTGACTGGGATCGAAATAGTGACTGGAGCTTGGAAAAATAGTCCAAACTGTAACGTGTTCCTTTTGCGGGTCGTCGTGTTCGCGCCACGGAAGCATCACACCGTGGCCTTCGTCAGCGAGTCCAAGATGCTTCGCATACCATTCGCGCATCTGATCACGATCAGCGGATTTGAAGAACACACCACCGATTCCAATGATGCGCCCGCGCTGATCCATTTTGACGGGCGGCTTCGACTCTTCAGGTTGCGGAGATTGCACTTGCTGTCCTCCTTTTGAGCCGGCCGAGATGAGCAACAGCGAGCCGAGCGCAATTGTGCTCCAGGGTATTCCTTGCATGTTGAATTATACGAGTTTCGATTCGAATGGAGAAACCCTTATAGAACCAGGCTTGCGGGATCGCAAAGTATCCCAGATTGTGTGTAAGTCCGGGTGTCTCTTCTTCCTGCTCATTCGTCACGTGAGCGGGAGCTTGCCCCATTACCATCACATCCTCATCTCCCGATTTTTTTATCTATCTCCCTTTCAGCAAGTTGCCCATAATCACGCAATCCTGCTGAACTCGCTGAGCAGGTATTCTCCCCTTGAACGCGCAATCCGCGCGCTGAAAAGGTCACCATCAAATGTCAACCCAAGCCCAGGTCACCGCAAATCAATCCAACGCCCAAAAATCAACCGGCCCAAAGAGCGAGCAAGGCAAAGCCATCGCCTCTCAAAACAATTTCCGCTTCGGCTTCACCGGCACATTCCGAGTCCTCGCCTGGGAAAACGAAGTCGAATTCCAAATACTCTTGGACACCCTTCACGCCGAGCACCAGCCCGCCACCCCCACCGAAACCGTCCTGGTTGACAAAATGGCGCAATCGCTCTGGCTCTCGAAGCGCGCCGTGCTCTTGCAAGATCTCACGATGGACATCGCAGCGCCGCTCTGCGACAATCCCAAGCAGCTCGCCCTCTATCTGCGCTACCAAACCACGCACGATCGCGCCTTTCACAAATCTCTCGCCGAGCTGCTAAAGCTCAGAGCCGAAACGCGCAAACAGCAAATTGGGTTCGGATCGCAACAGCGAAAGCGGAAGGAAGATGATCGCCGCGAACAGCAGGAAATGCGCCGGGGAGCCGACCATGCCCGCCGCGAAGCAGCGGAGAAACGTAAGCAAGAAGTGCACAGATGGAACGTTTTGCTCGCTCAGGCGAAAGTCGATAACCAGGAACTGCAAAATATGCGGCTCGAAACACCCGAACATCGCGTTCAGGGCCGCGTCGAGCGCACCATGGCCGTCGAAAACGCCGCCTGAGCCATAACTCGTCCGGCGAAATCTCACTCACTCCACCTTCCAGCGCGAGATCCTCGCTCCGAAGCTTTCCATCCCCAACCCGCGTTCACCCGCCCCGTCGTATAATGGACTACCGACGCCAATTTACTTTTTGACCCGATTTAGCTTGATAGCTGGTCATACTCGCGCGTGAGACCAACCGACGTTCAAAATCCGAATTACTACCACAAAGTAGTAGATTGCCAGTGGGCCTGTCCGGCACACACCAATGTTCCAGAGTACATACGGCTCATCGCCCAGGGCAGGTACACCGACGCCTACATGCTCAATCGGGAATCGAACGTCTTTCCGGCGATTCTCGGTCGCACTTGCGATCGGCCCTGTGAACCCGCCTGCCGTCGCGGTCGATTGGACGGGAAGCCCGTAGCAATCTGCCGCCTGAAGCGCGTGGCAGCCGATCTGCGTGGCGAAATCTCGCATCTGCTTCCTAAGATCCCGTCGAAGAAAAATGGCAAGCGTATTGCTTGCGTGGGCGCAGGCCCTGCGTCCCTCACTGTCGCGAACGATCTCCTGCCACTCGGTTACGAAGTCACGATCCTCGAAAAGCTGGACAAGCCCGGCGGCCTGATGCGGTCGAATATCCCGGCGTTCCGGCTTCCCGAGCGGGTTCTCATGGAAGAGATCAATATGATCCTCGACATGGGTGTGGACATGCGCTTCAGTACGCCTGTGAACAGCATGAGAGATCTGCTGGGGCAGGGCTTCGATGCCGTTTTCGTCGGGAGCGGCGCGCCCCGCGGCAAAGATCTGGACGTTCCCGGCCGGCACGATACTGACCGCATCCACATCGGCATCGATTGGCTGGAATCCATAGCCTTCGGCCACATCGACTCAATCGGAGAACGCGTCCTGATCATCGGTGTCGGCAATACCGCTATGGATTGCTGCCGGTCATCGCGCCGGCTCGGCGGTAAAGATATCAAAGTGATGGCGCGGCGTCCGCGAAAATATTTCAAGGCTTCGCCCTGGGAGCTCGACGACTCCGAAGAGGAAGGCGTGGACATCATCATCAACCACGCTCCGAAGAGCTTCGTAATCGAAGACGGCACGCTCAAAGGCATGCTCTTCGAACGCCTCGAGTGGGATGCCGATGCCAAGCGCTCGCGGACGCTAGACGAGGTCTTCTTCCCCGCTGACGATGTGATTTTGGCGATTGGTCAGGAAAACGCCTTCCCCTGGATTGAGCGTGACCTTGGGATTGAGTTTGACAAGTGGGACGTTCCTGTCGTGAACGAAACGACCATGGAATCGACACGGGCGGGTGTTTTCTTCGGCGGCGACTCGGCGTTCGGCCCCAAGAACATCATCTGGGCAGTCGAACACGGTCATCAGGCCGCGATCTCTATCCATAACTATTGCGAAAGCATTCCAACCACCGACCGTCCCGCGCAAGGGATGAACCTGGTCAGCCAGAAAATGGGAATCAGCGAGTGGAGCTATCACAACGACTACAATCCCGTGCCGCGCCAGCGCATGCGGCATGTGGACCTCGTCGAGCGTTTCGAACAGCTCAACATCGAAGTCGAGCTTGGCTTCACTGCCGAGCAGACGGCGCGCGAAGTGGAGCGCTGCCTGAACTGCGATATCGAAACGGACTTCACTGCGGCGCGCTGCATCGAATGCGACGCATGCGTCGATGTCTGTCCGGTTCAGTGCCTCACGATTACGCGCAACGGGGAAGAGATGGAGCTCCGCACCCGCCTTTCCGCCCCGGCATTGAATCTCGACCAGGCCCTCTATGTTTCCGTCCCGCTTCCGCAGACCGCCCGGATCATGGCCAAAGACGAAGATGTTTGTGTTCACTGCGGCTTATGCGCGGAACGCTGTCCCACTGCTGCCTGGGACATGCAGAAGTTCGATCTTCTTATTCCATATGCAGGCATAAAAGCGTGCACGACCAGTTGCGTACCCGCGTAAACGACTTCGCCTTTAAGCTTGCCAACGTGAACGGTACTGGCTCCGCCAGTGCGAATGGCCTTCTAATGCAGGCCATCTTCCGGATGGGCATTCCTGTTTCCGGCAAGAATCTGTTTCCCTCGAACATTCAAGGCCTACCGACCTGGTACGAGATTCGCGTGAATCGGGATGGGCACACCGCCCGTGCTCTGGATTATGACCTGATGGTCGCGATGAACGCCCAAACCTACGCGCGCGACATCGCGGAAGTGCGTCCGGGCGGCTACGTTTTATACGACTCGAGCTGGCCGCTCGATCGCTCCCTATATCGCGAGGACGTTAACTTTCTGCCCGTTCCATTGGCCGAGATGTGCAATCAGCATTTCCGCGATCCGCGCGAGCGGACTTTGATGAAGAACATCGGGTATGCGGGATCGCTTGTGGCCGTACTCGACATCGACATGGCGGTGATCGAAAGTCTTCTTGAAGAGCGATTCGCCGGTAAGAAAGCGCTTCGGGAATCGAACCGTCAGGCCCTGCGTTTGGGCTACGAATACGCCAAAGAGCGCTTCGAGTGCCCGCTCCCGTTCCATCTCGAGAAGATGGCAGCGAATGACGATAAGATTCTGGTCGACGGAAACACCGCTGCGGCCCTGGGTTGCCTCTATGCCGGGGCGACAGTTGCGGCATGGTACCCGATTACACCCGCGACCTCCGTAATGGACGCCTTTAAGGCGTTTTGCGAGAAGTACCGGCGCGATCCGGAAACGGGCCGGAACAACTATCTCATTCTTCAAGCCGAAGACGAGCTGGCCGCGATTGGAATGGTGATCGGAGCGTGTTGGAACGGCGCACGGGCATTTACTTCTACAGCGGGCCCAGGCATCTCGCTGATGAACGAGCTGCTCGGATTGGCTTATTACATAGAGATTCCGGCTGTCGTAATCGACGTACAGCGGGTCGGCCCTTCGACAGGCATGCCCACCCGCACTCAACAAGGTGATCTACTCGAATGCGCTTACGCGTCGCATGGCGACACGAAACACATTCTTCTGTTCCCGGCGAATCCCGCGGAGTGCTTCGACTTCGCCGTGAAAGCATTTGATCTTGCCGAGCGTTTTCAAACTCCCGTAATTATGATGTCGGATCTCGATATCGGAATGAACGATTGGGTGGTGCCTCGCTTTACTTGGGAAGACTCGTATCGCCCCGACCGCGGCCGCGTACTCAGCGCGGAGGAGCTTGAACAGCTCCCAAAGTTCCTTCGCTACTCCAATGAAGACGAAAACCACGTCGCTCCAAGGACCTTACCGGGAGTACACGCGCGCGGAGCATATGTGGCGCGCGGGTCCGGGCACAACAAGTTTGGCGCATACACGGAAACTCCGGCTGAATATCGCGAAGTCGTCGATCGCCTCCTACTGAAGCATAAGGCGGCCGCGAATTTCGTGCCACTGCCGAGAATTGAAACCCGCGCCGAGGCACAGTTCGGAGTCATTACGATTGGCGGCTGCGAGCCAGCCGTTCGAGAAGCGGTGGGGCGTCTTGCTGACCGCGGAATCGCTGCCGATTATATGCGCATCTCCGGATTCCCTTTTCACAAGACTGTCGAAAGCTTCCTTTACGAGCATGACTACTGCTTCGTTGTCGAGCAGAATCGGGACGCACAGCTTCGGGCGCTGCTGATTCTAGAAACTTGTGTGCCTAAAGACAGGTTGCGGTCCGTCCTTGTGTATGGCGGTTTTCCGCTGAGCGCCACGCACGTGGTAGAAGCGATCACCAAACAATTAGAGAGATAACCACATGCCCTCAATCTTGAAGCCCGTCGCCCGGCATCCCAGCCTCCAGACAAACGAGCTCGGACTGACTATCCGCGATTACGAGGGATCGATGTCGACACTCTGCGCGGGATGCGGGCATGACTCAATTACGGCTGCCATCGTGCGCGCTCTTTGGGAAGTTTCCATGCCTCCGCATATGCTCGCGAAAATGAGCGGGATTGGCTGTTCTTCGAAAACGCCTGCATACTTCGTAAACGGCGCCCACGGATTCAACTCAGCGCACGGGCGCATGCCCGCAATTACGACAGGAGCTATTGCCGCCAACCGTGAGCTCACCTACATTGGCATTTCCGGTGATGGCGACTCGCTTTCAATCGGCATTGGCCATATGTGCCACGCTATCCGGCGCAATGTGAAGCTCGTTTACATCATCGAGAACAACGGCGTCTACGGGCTCACCAAAGGACAATTTTCCGCGTCCGCCGATGCTGGATCGAAAAGCAAGCGGGGAGAAGCGAACGAAATGGCGCCCATCAATCCTGTCATGCTCGCCCTCAGCATTGGAGCAACCTTCGTCGCCCGCGGCTTTTCCGGCGATAAGGAACAGCTTGTACCAATTCTGAAAGCGGCGCTCGCCCATCGAGGATTCGCCCTCATAGACGTTATCTCTCCCTGCGTCACGTTCAACGACCACTCGGGATCCACTAAAAGTTATCTCTATACGCGTAAGCATGAGCTGAAGGTGACCGAAGTCGATTTTGTCCCGCCTGAAAAGGAAATTCTCGCTACTATCGCGCAAAACGGAGTGACAAATGTGACCATGCACGACGGCAGCGTTCTGCAGTTCAAATCACTGCCGAAGGATTACGATCCTACGGATCGCCAGAAAGCGATTGCGTATCAAATGGAGCAGCAGAGTAAGGGTGAAATCGTTACCGGGCTGTTATTCGTGGACGAAACCCAAGGCGAGTTGCACGAAATGAATCACACGTCCGAAATTCCCCTGGCCAGACTGCCGTACGAAAAATTGTGCCCCGGGTCTTCGGCCCTCGAGAGTCTGCAAGAAGAATTCCGCTAGCACACTCCGCGACCGGATTCTTACGCCTGGGTTCCGGCGGGAGTCGCGGGATTCTGGTCTTTCGTTCTATCAGGCTTCTCTTTGGGCGGCGCACTTGCTTTCACGGGACTGATAATGACGTGCGCGTTACGGCCTTCCAAACGCGGATGTCCTTCAATCGCTCCCACGCCGGCCAGATCGCCGGCAAACCGCAATAGCAGCTTTCTGCCCAAATCTGTATGGGCGATTTCGCGGCCGCGAAACTGCACGATGGCCTTTACGCGGTTTCCTTCTTTCAGAAATCGGATCGCGTGATTTCGCTTGAAATCGTAATCGTGATCATCGGTATTCGGCCGGAATTTCAGCTCCTTCACCTGGATCACGTGTTGCTTTTTCTTGGCCTCGTGCTGCTTTTTCTTTTGTTCGTATTGCCATTGACCGAAGTCCATGGCCTTAGCGACCGGGGGCTCCGCAGTCGGAGCGATCAATATAAGATCGAGGCCCATGTCCTGGGCCTTGCGAACGGCCGCCGGGGTAGGCATGATCTCAGCGGATCCGTCCGGAAAGACGGCGCGAACCTCTCTCACCCGGATTGCTTCGTTAACGTTTTCTCGAATTTTAGGCCGGCGCGGCGGGAAACTTCTCGGTGGATACATGCCGGGGCTAATGCGCGGCGCGAGTGTGCGCCTGGGGATCGAAAGCGGAATTGATCAAATAAGTACCTGCCATTAGTGTACACGCAAATCGAGCCCGTCAACTGCTTATCTCGGGACGGAATGCCGTGGATGTACCGCCGAACTTGCGGCCACTCGACGGGATGCGCGCTATGAATTGACCCATGAAAATTGCGTATGTTAGCGTAAGTTCATAGGGGAAGCCCACCGACCGTCGTCGTGCGCCTCGGGCCGCCGCCGGAGGATGTAAACTCTTCGCAGATATCGCGTTAGAAGGTGCGGGCCAACCCCGAGTACGAAAGATGCTCTGATATGGAATCCACTCTACACTCCCTTGCCGACTTACTTGTGAAGGCGGTTCCAACCATCATTTTTTTTGCTCTCCTGACCGTTTATCTGAAACACGTTTTCTTTAAACCTCTGGCCCGAATTTTGAACGAACGAAAGCAAGCTACAGAAGGGGTCAGAAGGCTCGCTGAGCAAGCCTTCGCCGCGGCGGACAAGAAAAGCTCTGAGTTTGAACGCGCTCTGCATATGGCCCGGGCAGAAATGGAGCAGGAGCACGAAGCCCTCCGTCAGGCGTGGTCAGACGAACAAGTGGAAGCCATTGCAAAAGCGCGCGAGGAGGCTGACCGGACCATCCAGCAGGCTAAACAGGCCATTTCGGATGAAGTAAAGCGGGCCCAAGCCGAGCTCGATGCAAGCGTCGGCGCGATGAGCGAGCAAATTGTGGACTCGTTGCTTAAGCGGAGAGCCGCATAGTGCGTCGCCTGGCTTGTTGCTGTTCCCTCACCGCGTTACTTCTGCTTGCCGCAGCGCTTCCGGTTGCTGCTCAGATATATACACCGCAGGAGACGGCGGTCATAGATGCCGTCACACGCTTAAAAATCGCAAACACGTTAATTTTTGCGGTCGGATTAGCTTACCTTATCGCTAAGTATGCGCCCGCATTCTTCAACGCGCGCTCTTCCGAGATACAGAAAGCGATCCAGGATGCCACCGGTCTCAAAATTGAGGCGGACTTTCGTTCGTCCGAAATGGACAGGAAGATGGCGCGTCTGGGAGAAGAAGTGAAGAAACTGCGCGAACAGTCCGCGGCCGACAGGCAGCGCGAGCACGAGCGCTTCCGCCACGATACCGAAACGGAAATACAGCACATTCATCACAACGTCCAAGCCGAGATCGAAGCTCTGCGCCTCGAAGCGAGTCATCAAGTTCGGCAGCATACGGCTCAGCTCGCCTTGCAATTAGCGGAGCGCCGCCTCCAGCAACGCGCCGGACCGGACGTGCAGAACCATCTTCTTGATGATTTTGTGCACCTCGTCGAGCGATCCAAGAATTAGAAAATGATCGACTCTCTCTCAACGCACTACTCTCGCGCCCTTGCAGATGCGGTGTTTGCGCCCAGCTCCGGTCTCTCGCCCCAAGATGCCCGTGTGCAGCTGAGAGCCGCGGAGTCTCTGATCTCGGGGTCGAAAGAGCTTCACGTCGCGCTGCTCTCGCCCGCTGTGAACAACAAACGTAAAGCGGCCGTGATCTCCAGGCTTGCTGATGACCTCGGCTTGCATCGGCTTATCCGGAATTTCCTCGTCGTAGTGGTCAAGCACCGGCGAATCTACGAACTGAGCGCGATCCTACAGAGTTTTGAGCTGATGGTTGACGAGAGATTAGGATGGATCCCCGCTGATATCACGTCAGCCAGAGAGTTGACGCCTGAACAGCGGCAGCAAATCGAACGAGCGCTCGGCACAAAGTTTGGAAAACTTATCCGGGCACATTATAAAGTAGATCCGGCGCTTATCGGAGGAGTACGAGCGCACGTAGCGTCCATAGAATATGACGCTTCCCTTCGAGGCCGGTTGGAGAGCATGCGCCAGCGCTTGGCGGCGCCATTCTAAAAGGAACTTCTAAAGTTATGGCTCAAATCAGAGCGGACGAAATTTCACGTGTACTGAAATCGGAAATCGAGAATTTCGACGCCGTGGCAAACGTCTCCGAAACAGGTTACGTCATTAGCGTCGGCGACGGTATTGCACGAATCTACGGCCTCGAGAATGTCATGGCTGGCGAACTCGTCGAGTTCGGGCCTGAAACGGTAGGTATTGCTCTCAATCTGGAAGAAGACCAGGTCGGCGCAGTGCTCCTAGGCGACTTCGGCAACGTAAAGGAAGGCGATCAAGTACGTCGCACAGGACGCATCATGTCCATCCCGGTGGGCGACGCCATGATTGGCCGTGTAGTGAATGCGCTTGGCCAGCCTATCGACGGTAAAGGCGCAATCGCAACAACGGAATTCAATCCGCTCGAGCGTTTGGCTCCCGGAGTTGTCGACCGCCAACCGGTCAAGCAGCCCGTGCAGACGGGCATCAAAGCGATAGACGCCATGGTGCCGATTGGCCGGGGCCAGCGCGAATTGATCATCGGCGATCGTCAGACTGGCAAGACCACAATCGCGCTCGACACGATTATGAACCAGAAGGGCGGCGATCTGATTTGCATCTACGTCGCTATTGGGCAGAAGCGGTCCACCGTAGCGCAGGTCGTCAAGACTCTTGAAGAGCACGGCGCAATGGACTACACCATCGTGGTTGCGGCCACAGCTTCAGATCCCGCCCCGATGCAATATATAGCTCCGTACGCAGGCTGCTCGATTGGCGAATACTTCCGCGACTCAGGAAGGCATGCGCTTTGCATTTATGACGATTTGTCAAAGCACGCCGCTGCCTATCGCGAGATTTCTCTGCTATTGCGGCGGCCCCCAGGGCGCGAGGCATACCCGGGTGACGTTTTCTATCTGCACAGCCGCCTTCTCGAGCGCGCGGCCAAACTCTCAGACGAAAAGGGCGGCGGATCTCTCACGGCTCTCCCGTTTATCGAGACGCAAGCGGGTGACGTCTCGGCTTATATCCCCACCAATGTAATCTCCATTACTGACGGTCAGATCTATCTTGAAACGGATCTGTTTAACTCGAACATTCGACCGGCCATTAACGTCGGTCTATCGGTGAGCCGGGTCGGCGGTAGCGCTCAAATCAAGGCCATGCGCAGTGTGGCTGGCAGCTTGCGTCTCGACTTGGCTCAATATCGGGAACTTGCTGCGTTCTCGCAGTTCGGTTCAGACCTCGACAAGGCCTCGCAGGCCCAGCTAAACCGTGGAAAGCGTTTGGTCGAGGTGCTCAAGCAGGGCCAGTATTCACCCGTTCCGGTAGAAAAACAAGTCATGATCATCTTTGCCGGAACGAACGGCTATCTGGATGATGTGCGGGTCGAAGACGTGCGGCGGTTTGAAGCCGAACTTTACAGATTTCTCGATAGCAGCAAGCCCGATCTGCTGAAAGCCATCCGGGAAAAGCGCGAGCTCAACGACGAGATCAAGAAACAAGTTGTGGATGCGCTGAAGGAATTTAAACAGCGCTTCCAAGCTCCTAGAGAGAGGCCCCAGCCCGAGGGGGAAAAAAGCGCTGGCGCCGATCAGAACAAGCCGGCTGCCGCAAATGGCACTCGATTAGACGAATCCGCTCAAGCCAATCAACCCACGGAGGCAGTAGGGGTCGCCACCCCCGTAGGCCAAGCCTAGGGAGATGCCGAGCTTAATAGACATCCGACGCCGCATTCGCAGCGTCAGGAATACCCAGCAGATCACGAAGGCCATGAAAATGGTCTCGGCAGCTAAGCTGCGGCGGGCCCAGGAACGCGCCTTTGCGTCCAGGCCGTACGCGAATATTATGAATCGCGTGCTGTCGAATGTCGCCGCTGCGGGAACGGATGAATCGGCCGACTTGCCGCTCTTGCAAGTGCGCGAGGAAAAGCGAATCCAGATGATTGTGGTCAGCAGCGATCGGGGCTTGGCTGGCGCCTTTAACGCCAACCTTTTTCGCATGGCCCAGCGCTTTGTTGATGACCATCGCGGCGCTGATATACGAGTCGAAACCATCGGCCGCAAATCACGCGATTACTTTCGCAAGCGAGGCTTCAATGTCACGGGTGAGTACGTCGGTATTGTCGAGAGGCCTTCTTATGAGCAGGCGTCCGGCATCGCTGACAAAATGATTGAGCTTTATAGTAAAGCCGAAGTGGACGCCGTCTACATTGCCGTGAATGAATTCAAGAACGTGATGGCGCCCAACCTGGTCACGAAAAAGATTCTGCCCGTAGAAGTTCCGGAAGGTGGAGAGCAAATCGATTACATCTATGAGCAGCCGCCTCAGGAACTGTTGAGCACCCTGCTGCCCCGTTACGTCGAGATGGAGATCTACCGCGCCATGCTCGAATCCAATTCCGCGGAGCATGCAGCGCGAATGACAGCGATGGATACGGCAAGCTCAAATGCCGGAGACGTGATCCAATCTCTAACTCTCAATATGAACCGTGTCCGGCAGGCCGCGATTACGCGTGAAATCATCGAAATTGTGAGCGGCGCTGCCGCATTGTAAGTCTGTGGAGAATTTATGGCAACACAAGCTGTAGGAGTGGCGGAGGGCCACGTCGTTCAGGTCGCAGGCCCGACTATTGAGATTCAGTTTCCGGAAGGCCACATCCCCAAAATCTTCAACGCGATTCACGTGACAAGCGAGGGGTTTGACGTCCCGGTGAAAATCGACATTACCGCTGAAGTCGCGCAACACATCGGCGAGGGCCGCGTGCGCACCATCGCGATGGAGCCTACTGACGGTTTGGTTCGCGGAATGAAGGCGTACGATCTGGGCGAGCCAATTACTATCCCTGTCGGAAAACAGACATTGGGCCGCGTCTTGAACGTTTTAGGGCAGCCTGTCGATAACATGGGCCCCATCGATACTGAGCAGCACCTTCCCATCCATCGATCTGCGCCTCTGTTTGAGGATCAAGCCACCCAGCTCGAGATGTTCGAAACCGGTATCAAAGTTGTCGATCTCCTGGAACCCTATCTGCGTGGCGGAAAGATCGGCCTCTTTGGCGGTGCTGGCGTCGGCAAGACTGTCATCATTCAAGAGCTGATCAATAACATCGCCATGAAACACGGGGGCGTCTCTGTGTTTGCCGGCGTGGGCGAGCGCACGCGCGAGGGCAACGACTTGTGGCTTGAAATGCAGGAATCGGGCATTGTCGATCCACACGATTGGCGCAAGTCCAAAGTCGCGCTTGTTTACGGCCAGATGACTGAGCCACCAGGCGCACGCCTTCGTGTCGGGTTAACGGGCCTGACCGTTGCCGAATATTTCCGCGATGAGGAAGGGCAGGACGTACTACTTTTCATCGACAATATCTTCCGTTTCACGCAGGCGGGTTCCGAAGTATCTGCGCTGCTCGGCCGTATGCCGTCCGCCGTGGGTTATCAGCCAAATCTCGCGACAGAGATGGGCGACCTTCAGGAACGGATCACATCCACCAAGCGAGGCTCGATCACTTCCGTGCAAGCTATCTATGTGCCGGCGGACGATTACACCGACCCGGCACCCGCGACAACTTTCGCGCACTTGGACGCGACCACAAATCTTTCGCGAGCCATCTCCGAGCTTGGAATTTATCCCGCTGTCGATCCGCTTGCATCTACTTCGCGCATTCTTGATCCCAACGTCGTGGGCCAGGAACACTACGATGTGGCACAGCGCGTGAAACAAACGCTTCAGCGTTACAAAGATTTGCAAGATATCATCGCGATTCTCGGGATTGACGAGTTGAGCGATGAAGATAAGCAGACCGTAGCGCGCGCCCGCCGCATTCAGCGCTTCCTGTCACAGCCTTTTCACGTCGCTGAGCAATTCACCGGCCGGCCCGGAAAATACGTGAAGCTTGAAGACACGGTTCGCAGCTTCAAAGAGATTGTCGATGGCAAGTACGACCAGCTACCCGAACAAGCTTTCTACATGCAGGGCACGATTGAAGACGTGATCGAGGCTGCTGAAAAATTGAAGGGCCAATAAGACCACATTGTTTCAACTATGGCCGATACATTCCAGCTAGAGGTGGCGACGCCGGAGCGTCTGTTCGTCGACGAGCAGGTGAATGCCGCCGAGCTGCCTGGAAAAGATGGATATATGGGCGTCCTTGCGGACCATGCACCTTTGCTCAGCGCATTGGGGGCCGGCGTCCTCACTTACGAGAGCGGTGGTGGAGAGCGAGTCCTCGCCATTAGCGGCGGGTTCCTCGAGGTATTCGACAACCACGTTCGCGTGCTGGCTGATCATGCCGAGTTTGGCCGCGATATTCAGGTTGAGAGCGCTCGCCAGCAACTCGCGGAGGCGCTCGAAGCTGTGAAAAGAGCCAATCAGCAGCCCGATTCGGATATCGCTTTAGCCGCCGCAAATCGGGCGCAGGCTCGCGTCGATGCTGCTGAGAAATATCGCTAGATCGAGCTGCATCCGCTTCCTATTCTTTCTCGTTCTCGGCATATGGGCAAGCTATAGCTGGTTCTTAACGATTCAGAAAATCGTCCATTATTACAGCCCCCTTCCCAACTGGGATTACTGGAACGTGGTTCAGCATCTACCGGCATATCGGGCTTTCAATATCGGTGTGCTTTGGGAACAGCACAACGAGCATCGCATCGCCTTTCCTGAAATCATATTTGCGTTCGACATGCTGTTCCTGCACGGCCGGCAAGTGTTGCCTCTCGTAATCAGTTTTCTGTGTTACTTCTCCAACTGGGTGGTGATGAGTTGGGTGCTGCTGCTCGACACCAGTGTGTCTGCCGCAATTCGCTGGTTCGCCGTCCTGTCGGCAGGCATCTATATAGGGTGGCAGGGAAGCGCGGCGGCCATCGGAATCCCGTTCTTGTTGAATTGGACCCTGTCCCAGTTTGCTTCCGTGCTTGCACTCGCGCTAGTTACACTTTTTGCAAAGACTTCCCGAATCATTTTTCTGGCCGGAACAATTATCTGTGGGGTTGTTGCCTCTTACTCTTCAGCCAACGGGCTTGTATTATGGCCGGTAATTCTTATTTCGGCTTGCGTGCTGTCACTTAGAACTCGCTACATAGTCGCGATTGCGATAGCAGCCGCGGTAAGCATCAGCTTGTATTTCATCGGTTATCGCCTAAGTAATGCCTTAAGCATTAGTACTTTGCTGAGCCATCCCATTTACTTTCTTGGTTACTTGGCCTCTTATTTAAGCATGCCTTTTGGGGCCTTGGGCCCGGCGAGTTTTGGCGTGAGCGTTGGATTAGCAAGCCTTCTCTTGTTCGTAGTTCTTGCTCGAATTGCATTCCGGCATCATCTCTTTTCTTCTCCTCCAACGATTGTTCTTTTCGGCTATTTCGCATTCACTGTTTTTACCGCCGCTCTTACTGGCGCCGGAAGAATGAGTCTGAGCGACGCGTTCTTCATCTCTGCCAAAGCGAGCAGATATGTGACCGTTCCGTTAGTGAATTGGGGCGCACTTCTCATGCTGCTGATTTGGCTGTCGGGAAAATTTCGTTGGAGAATAGCCTCGCCATTGAACATTACGCTGACCGCGCTTGTGCTGGCAGGGCTTGCGTTTTCACATCTAAGAGAATGGCTCTGGGAAAACGATATCGTGTTCGCTCGCCAGCAGTGGGCAACTCTGAGCGTCGAAAATGGTTTGCAAGATCCCACTCTGATCCAGTATGTTTTCCCTGACTTAAACTTTTTTCGACAGTATCTACCGCTGCTCCGGGATAATCACTTATCTATTTTTTCCCGCGGCCTCAACGCATCACTCGGGCAGTCACTCGCCTCCAGATTTCCCGGGCCATTCTCGGAACACCGGCCCGGTGCTGTGACGCGCACAGTTCCAGTGCAAGGAGGCCTCGAGATTGTGGGTTGGGCGGATGGATCCGCGTTTGCACGAGTCATTTTTGTGAACCAGGCTGGACGAATCGTGGGCATCGGAGGGAAATTGCCTGCCGGCTTCCCCCCTGATCTTCAGTCGGACAACACGCCCTCGTCCATGGCGTGGGTCGGGTTCATAAATTCACGCTTGGAGACGCGGTCGTTCTCCACCTACGTAATAGAGCGGCACTGGAAACGTCCGGCACACATCGGTGACGAGAGCCGCTGGCCCACGGCTGCGCACTAGCCATGGAAGGCGCTGTCCGAATTTCCACCCGAGCGGACGAGGTTGCACTTGTCTTTTCAGTAGCGGCAATCGCTTTCCTTCTGTGCGGCAATCTGGTTCACATCAACCGCATTCGCCTGCAGGTCTCGCCCCTAAACGCCATTAATCCGAGTGAGCCTCTCATCTCGGGTTCCGGTTTCGCCAGTAATGCTGTGTATCCCACGACTTCCGCACCATCGACTAGAGGAAGCCTAAGAATCTTCGGATCGTGGCTGGGTTCGGATAACTCTACGGGGTCAGTCCGTACCACCTGGTACAAGCCCGTTCCTGAGTTCAGCACCCTTGTTGCTGGGTACCCTAACGACGCCGGAAATCAGCTCACCGTTGAAGTTGAAACTGCAAAATCTGGAATCGTCCATCTCGCCATTTCAGCCGATCGCAACCCAACCGAGTTTTGGCTTCCGAAAACAGTCTCGCTGCGATCCATTACGGACCCGCTGAAATTCCGTATAGTCGCTGTGGACGCCTCCCAAAAACGGTGGCTCGGTTTCTCCCAACCTTTCCTCGTTCATGGGGGAGATAATCTCCGGCTTTTGAAGCAATTGGCGCTTGTAATTCTTACGACAGTAGCCTCGCTTTTGATGTTCCTTTCACCCGGCCTCCTGCTTCGAGAAAAACTTCTCAGATCCTTTGACCGGCTTCTTCCGTTTATTTTCGTGCCCGTACCGGGCCTCCTCTTACTCGCTCTTCTGGGACTCGTTGCATGGATCGGACCTGAGCAGTTCGGGCCAGCGCTAATATCTCGAGTCGGGCTCTGGACGTTGGTGCTGTATAGCGTTTATCAGTTCTCTCGGGTGCCTATCTCAAGCTTTACTACCCGAGCAGAACAGCGAGTTCTCCTTGTCATCGTTGTTTTGTCCGCGATAGCGGTTGCAAAAGCGACGTACTCCGTTGGACCCACCGGCGAACTCTTCGGCGATCAGATATCCCGAACTCTTGAAGTTGGTCGCTATAGTGACAGCCGGATATCCAATAACATCGTTCAACTCGTCGCTTTGAGAAGCCGCCCGTTTAGCGCTTTTGCCCAACGTCTTTACGAGACCTGGAATTTCTCACATCGAGGTCCGATCAATGGTTTAGCCGCGAGCCCAATTGTTTTAGCTAGTCCCATAGAGGTCCCCGCAAGTATCAAAAATCGACCATGGACGCCCTTCGACCCGGAGGGCTTCAGTGCGTATCGCATCTCCATGATTGTCATGGCTTCTTGCAGCCTGTTGACCGTGTTCGGGCTTGCAACTCTATTCTTACCGGAGGACTGGGCTCTCTTCGCCTTTCTCGTAGCAACGACTGCTCCCTTTGTTGTCCATGAGATCTACTTCACATGGCCGAAGCTCTCGGCAGCATCATTCGTTCTAGTCGCCGTATACCTTGTTTGGCAAACTCGCTATTTCCTCGGTGGACTTTCGCTCGGCGTCGGATACCTGTGTCACCCTGGGGTGCTGGTCTGGCTTCCCTGTCTTGTGGCCGTACTTGTGTTATCGCAGCCTTGGCTCGGTTGGCGAGCAAGTTTTTCCTGCCGGAAGGTTTACTTGTGGAGTTTGAAGAGCGTTTCGATGCTTGCCGGATTGGCTATATGTCTGCTCCTGTGGAGACGGGTGAATGGAAAGCATTTTGTCCAATCTGGCTTCAGCTCCTATCTTTTTCAGGCCAGGCCCTTTCCTCCAACGCTTGTCAATTGGCTTCGATCGCGCTTTGACTCGCTCTGCAACACCTTAGTGCCCCTGAATATTTTCGTCTTTGACCGGAGTGATTGGAGCCTGAATTCCCTGGGCGGTCCCTCGCCGCCCGTTATTCAGTTCTTCCTTCAATATTGGTGTACGCTGCCCTTCGGCACCGGAATCGCATTCTTCTTTTGCGGTTTGATACGGATTATATATGTGGCATTTTGGAAGGCGCGCGCTTGGCTCGTGCTAGTGTTCGTTGGACCTCTAGTTCTCTTCACGGTCTATTGGGGCGCGAATATTTCAGGAATGCTGAGAGAGAATCTGCATCCCTGGTTCTTGGGCTTGATGATCTTTTCCGTCATTGTTTGGAAGAAGTATATGGCGCAGTCTCCAGGCTTCTGGCACGTCTGCAATTGGGCTCTCCTTTTCAGAGGTGTAGAGATTCTCCTGATGCTGCTGCTTCCTTCCATTTGGTCGCAGCATTTGCTTGTGCAGAGGCAGTTTGCCCCCACTGACGTTCTGGCATTGGTAACAATCTTCGGTGGTACCACTTGGCTTTGCGTGTACATGTTCAGATTTGCCGAGGCGCTGAGAACACGCAGCCCGATGGCATCGCATCGACAATAAAAAGCCCGCTGAGCGTGTGCTCAGCGGGCGAGTTAGTTTTGATCTGAACCGGATTAGTAGTCCATGTCCGGACCGTGGCCACCGGGACCACCTGGCATGGGAGCCGACTTCTTCTCGGGTATTTCGCAGACCATCGCTTCGGTCGTCAGCATCAGAGCTGCAATCGAAGAAGCGTGCTGCAGAGCCGAGCGGGTGACCTTCGTCGGATCGATCACGCCAGACTTAACGAGATCCTCGAACTGTCCAGTCTGTGCGTTGAACCCGAAATTCGGATCGGAGTTGCCGCGAACCTTTTCGAGAACGATGGCGCCTTCGAAGCCGGCGTTCCCAGCGATCTGGCGCACGGGCTCCTCAGTTGCACGGCGGATGATGTCCACACCGATCTGCTCGTCGCCCTCGGCCTTGAAGTTATGGAGGCTCTGACCAGCGCGGAGCAGCGCCACACCGCCACCAGGAACGATGCCCTCTTCGACGGCCGCACGGGTTGCATGCAGCGCGTCTTCGACACGGGCCTTCTTTTCCTTCATTTCGGTTTCGGTAGCGGCACCGACCTTGATCACAGCTACACCACCGGCCAGCTTCGCCAACCGTTCTTGAAGTTTCTCGCGATCGTAGTCGGAGGTCGTCTCTTCAATTTGGGCGCGGAGCTGCTTGATGCGGCCTTCGATGTTCTTCTGAGTACCACCGCCGTCGATGATGGTGGTGTTGTCCTTGTCTACCGTAACGCGCTTCGCGCGGCCCAGGTCCTCGAGGCGCACACCTTCCAACTTGATACCGGTCTCTTCCATAAGAGCTTTTCCGCCGGTCAGGATGGCGATATCCTCGAGCATTGCCTTGCGGCGATCGCCAAAACCAGGCGCCTTCACAGCGCAGGCATTGAGTGTTCCGCGCAGCTTGTTCACAACCAGAGTTGCCAGCGCCTCACCTTCCACCTCCTCGGCAATGACGAGAAGGGGCTTGCCCGAACGAGCAATCTGCTCGAGCAACGGCAGAAGGTCTTTCATGTTGCTGACCTTCTTCTCGTGAATCAGAATATACGGATCTTCGAGGACGCACTCCATGCGATCGGGGTCGCTGATGAAGTAAGGCGAAAGATACCCACGATCGAACTGCATGCCATCGACGGTCTGCAACTCGGTAACCATGGTCTTGGATTCTTCCACTGTGATGACGCCATCCTTGCCAACTTTTTGCATGGCCTCGGCAATGATGTTGCCGATCGTCGAATCGCCGTTGGCTGAAATGGTGCCCACCTGGGCGATCGCATCACCCTGAGCAGGAACGTCCTTTGAAAACTTCTTAACTTCTTCGACAACTTTCTCCACGGCCTTTTCGATGCCGCGCTTGAGAGCCATCGGATTGGCGCCTGCAGCGACGCTCTTCACGCCCTCCCGAAAAATTGCCTGGGCAAGAATCGTCGCTGTTGTGGTACCGTCGCCGGCGATATCGGAGGTCTTCGAAGCGACCTCGCGAACCATCTGCGCGCCCATATTTTCGAGTGGATCCTTGAGCTCGATCTCCTTCGCGACGGTAACGCCGTCTTTCGTGATCGTGGGACCACCAAACTTCTTTTCGAGAACCACGTTCCGGCCCTTGGGACCGAGCGTGACCTTCACGGCGTCGGCTAACTGATTCACGCCGCGAAGAATTGCCTGACGCGAATTTTCGCTATAAACAATCTGTTTTGCTGCCATTTGTCCTTTGAAACCTCCCTTTATGCCTTTGCCTTTGCGGCAACATTGTCGAGTACGCCAAGAATCTCATCCTCGCGCATGATCAAATACTCGTTGCCGTTTAGCTTGATATCGTTACCGGAATACTTACCAAACAAAATACGATCGCCGACTTTCAAGTCCATCGGCAACAACTTGCCCTCTTCGGTGCGCTTGCCATTACCCACGGCAACCACCTCGCCTTGCTGCGGCTTTTCTTTCGCAGAATCCGGGATATAGAGACCGCCTTGCATGGTCTCGCCTTCTTCGATCCGTTTGACCACAACGCGGTCGTGCAGCGGTCGAATGTCCATACTCAAACCTCCAGTGTTCGTCCTAGCGTTAAGCTGATTTGGGAATCGGGCGACCGCGTGAGCGAACCGCCCAAAAGGTGTTTTAGCACACTCCGGCATGGAGTGACAAGTGCTTCTTTTAAGCCTTTGAAATGAAATGACTTCTAAAGATGCCACTCTAGCTATTATATTACTGTACTCACATTTCCTTATGCCTGCACTGCGCTATGCTCCCAAGAGCGCGGCTGTTATCATAAGACTGGTTCCCTAACAAAGAATGCGGCGGATTTCAGTCCTACTTGCCTTCGCCGCGATTCTGCTTTCCGCAGCAGTCGCTTATACATACAAACTGCGCCTGGATAAAGACCGCAGGCGACCCGTCGCGCCGACCCCTGCCATTGACCCGGCGCTTGAAGCGCTGGCGAAATCCGGATGGCACTGGTGGAAGGATGATCCACAAACGAACCGGCCGGTGGTGGACGTAAAGGCGAGGTCGTTCCAAGGCGCTCACGACCCGTCGACTTTCGAATTGAGAGACGTGCGCCTGCGCTTATACGACAAAGACGCCGGTTCCTATACCTACGTGAGCAGCGGCCAGGCATTCTTCGACGAACGGTCGGAGGTCCTGAAATCTGACGGCCCGGTTTCCATCATCATGAATGTGCCGGCAGACAAAAACGCCGAGAACGAGAATGAGGTCGCGAAACGGGTTCGCGTTGAAACCTCGGGCGTGACCTACGAGACGAAAACAGGGAAGGCGAGGACCGATCGACCGGCTAGTTTCCATTTTTCGGAGGGCGACGGACAGGCCGTAGGTGCCGACTACGATCCGAACACGCGACAGCTGCATCTGAAATCCCAAGTCAAACTTGACTGGATTGGCAAAGGCCCGCTTGAGAATAAGATGCACATCGAGACCGAGGATCTGGTATACAACGAGGCGCAGCAAAAGATTTATATGTCGCCGTGGGCAAAATTGCAGCGACAAACAACCACCATTCAGGGACGAAATTCGTTAGTGACCTTAGTCGATGGAGTGCTGCATCAGATCGATTCAGATCATCCGTTTGGAACCGATGATCGGGACGATCGGCGTACGGACTACTCCGCAGATAAGATGACCGCTCTATTCGACGAGAATGGCGCGATGGTGAACATCGTTGGAGAAAACAATGCGCGAATCGTCTCGAGCGAGCCTGGGTCGCGTACGACGGTAACGGGTCAACATGCTGATCTCAGATTTAACGTCGAGGCCAAACAGGTTAACGGCGAGCCCCAGGACAACAGCGTTTTACATCTGGTCCTTGCTGACGGCCACGCGAACGCTGAATCGGTTCCGCTACCCCAACCAGGCGTGCAGTTGGCGGAGACGCGCATCTTGCGGAGCGAGCATATTGAGCTCGAGATGAAGCCGGGTGGCCAGGAAATTCAGGAAATTCGCACCCCGTCTAAAGCGCAGCTCGAATTCAAGCCCAATCGTCCCGACCAGTCACACCGCACTCTCGATGCTTCCCACTTGCGCATACTTTATGGCGCAAGCAGCTATGTCGATACTTTCTTCGCTTGGAACGTTTCGACTCACACCGATAAGCCTGCAACCGCTCCAAAGGTTAAGGCCGCTTCTGCAAGCACCACCACCGGAAGCGCCGATTCGGCTCCAGTCCCCGCACTCACTTGGAGCGATCAGCTAGTTGCCAAGTTCACGCCAAATACCAACAACATCGCAACCATTGAGCAGGACGGTAACTTCCGGTATGAGGAGGGCGTGCGGCAGGCGCATGCCAAAAAAGCCTTCCTCGAACAGACGATCAATAGGATCACGCTGACCGATAACGCTCGCGTTTCGGACGATACCGGCGCGACCATTGCGGACAAGATCATCATGAACCAAGCGAACGGTGATATGGACGCCGCCGGACACATCGTGTCAACCCATGAGCCGGACAAGAATGCGAAAGCCGGAACGTCTATGCTTGACGATACCCAGGCGATGCAGGCGACAGCAGACAAGATGATCACGCGTGAAAACAACAATAAAGTGCATTACGACGGCCACGCGGTTATGTGGCAAGGCGCCAATCGGATTTCAGCGAATGTGATCGACATCGATCGTGATGAGCAAGTCCTTCGTGCGTCGGGAAACGTCGTCAGTGAACTGGTCGACAATAAATCGGACAATAACTCACAATCTCAAAACGCCGGGAACAAGGTCAACGGTGCATCTCAGGCTGATCCGCCGGCCCTGTTTACGATCGTGCATGCGCCTGAACTGTTTTATCGAGATGATACCCGGGTGGCTCTATATACGGGTGGCGTGAAGCTTGTGCGTGACACCATGACCGTGAAGGCCAAAGAACTGCGCGCGTTTCTGACACCCAAGAGCGAGAAAAAGAGCGATGAGTCGTCGTTGGATCATGCTGTTGCGGACGGAAACGTAGTGATCGTCGAGGTGAAGCCCGAAAGGACTCGTACGGGAACGTCCGACCACTGCGAATACTACACAAAAGAAGATAAAGTCATTCTGAACGGCGGACAACCCCAAATGGTTGATAGTTATAAAGGGGTCACCAAAGGCCGCCAGCTTACTTACTACAACGACGACGATCACTTGGTGGTAGAGGGCCAAAAGAACGAGCTGGCCTATACAAAAATGAGAAAGAAGTAGGCGAAGGATGCTCGCCCCTAATAATCGATTCTGCGATAGATGAGGCACAGCGCGGTCCGGTCAATTAGCCGGTATCGCGCCATCCAAGATCGAAGCTCAGGATAACTACCGGGCGTCAGTTTTGGATTCAATAGACTGAGTCCGTCGACGATCCAGGTTGGGTGCGATCGGGCGAGCCGCTGACGGTTCTTCGCCGCGGCTCCATTGTAGATCGGGCTCGTCGCCGATAAGTGGCGATCTGCGGGAACGCCTGTGAGAGGCTGCGAGTCCCAAAACAAGCTATCGGACATCATCCGCGTATAGACGTACAGATCCGGCCGGTAGCCCCAAACGAACAGGGTGTCGCCTTGCCGCGCCATCGAGCGAATCTTCGCGGCAGCATGCTGGCTGTCGAGGTCCAGAGCAACATCGGACCAATTCGGGTCTCGATGGGACAGGTTGTCCAGAGCGAGTAAAGCGTAGCGGGGTCCAAACCGAATGAACGGGACCAGCAGCAATGCTGCTAGGATCACTGCACTCCGCCTAGGATATGCCCGAAGAGCCAGGACGACACCGCGGGACGCCGTAATCACGAGCGGTGGCAGGAGTTGAAGAAAATACCGTGGCACGAAGCGTCCGCCGAGACAGACCGCCGCGAAGGACAACGCGATCCACAGAAGCAGCTGATTGCGGTCATTTCGCCTGATTCTTGCAAAGGCGTAACCCGCGCCTGCGATCAAGGCACCGTGAAATCCAGCCCAATCACCTGTTCGTGCCAGTCCTGTTTTGAGCGGATTCCCGACTGGTGCGGACTGCATGTAGATCCAACCCCAACGCCAGACCTGTTCGCAATAGCCCGCCCATGCGCCTGAAAGCAGCGCGCCGATGAGACCCGCCAGCACGGGCAAGGCAAAACCGAACACCAGCGGTAATAGCTGTCCGAGCAGGAAAACCGCGCACGCTAATAGAACGAAAACGGCTTTTGTGTTCACGAGAAAAGCTATGCCGGCCCACAAACCTGCCCAGGTCGCAAGCTTTCTGCGAGCGCAGTAAATTGCTGCGAGATGGGGTACGATCATCAGGCCGTCGGCAGCGAAAGGGATCACCGCGGATGGCAGATAGAACGCCATGAAAAAGGCGAGCAGGAGCGCAGCCGTAATCCCTTCGGGTTTGCCCGGCCTCCCTGCTTCACTCCACCAATCCCGACCGAGAAAGTATGCCAAACAACAGGCGACCAAGACATAGGCGACATCGAGGATCCGAAGCAACCATCCGGGGTATCCGCCGATGAGTAGATAGAATAAAGCGCAAAGAGGAGGCTTGTCGTACCAGAAATCGCGGTACGGAACTTTGCCGTGCAGGATATCGATGGCCGCAGCCATGTGATAATCCTCATCGGTCCAGAGTAAATGAATGTGACAGAGCCGCAGACTGGCCAGGGCAATCACAAGGCATGGAACCGCCCAACGCGTCCGGTCCGTACGAACCGCCACCGGGAGCACCGTCATTTACCGCGTATGATAGGACATAAGGCGCGGTGAGCAGCGCCCGGTAGACCAATCAGTGCAAGCCCCAAGGCGAAATAGAACTCTCCAAACAGTTGAGATCTCGAAGTCCTATAACGGCCGGAGAGTCGTCGACAATGTATCCGTTCGAGTCGAACAGGGCGAAGTGGTTGGCCTGCTCGGGCCGAATGGCGCCGGCAAGACAACCTCGTTCTATATCATCGTTGGTCTGATCAGCCCCGAAGCGGGCGAGGTTCTTCTCGACAATCAGCCTATTACGCAGTTACCCATGTATCTGCGTGCGCGGCGGGGGGTGAGTTATCTGCCGCAAGAGCCATCCGTCTTTCGCAAACTCAGTGTGGAAGATAACCTCATGGCGATTTTGCAGACCTTACCTTTGAATGCGCGGGAACGCCGCGAGCGAATGAAGGATCTGATCAGCGATATGGGTCTGGAGACTGTTAGCCACAGCAAGGGCTACATGTTGTCCGGAGGTGAGAGGCGGCGTGTCGAAATCGCCCGATCCCTGGTCTTACAACCCGATTTCATTCTGCTCGATGAGCCCTTCTCCGGTATTGACCCTATTCAGGTACTGGAATTACAGAGAATCATCGGAGACCTCAAGCGAAAGGGAATTGGCGTCCTAATCACCGATCACAACGTCCGAGAGACCCTGGCGGTGACCGATCGCGCCTACATCATCAGCAACGGACGCATATTCCGGGCGGGGTCCCCGGAATCTTTGGGCACCGATCCTGAGGTGCGGCGCATTTATCTCGGCGACAATTTCTACTTCCCTCCAGGTCTCGCCAGCTGATCGCGCAGCGATAAATTGCTGCGAAAAACCCGTCATTACCCGCACTTACTGTCGTCCGGCATGCGTGTTTTCCGGTGCTACACTGAATCCAAATGAGTTCGCTTTCGCAACGGCTGCACCTGGGAGTGCACCAAAAGCAGATACTCACGCCTGGCCTGGTTCAAATGGTCACGGTGCTTCAGCTCAACCGTATGGAGCTGAAGGACATGATCTTGAACGAAATTGCGGAAAATCCGGTCTTGGAAGAAGCCGCGGAAGCGGGTGAGGAGCTGACGCCCGCGGAAGTGCAATCGTTGCTCGAGCGCGAGCGCCAGGCCGATCCGGCCGACCAGGCGATTCTGGACAAGGTGGACTCTCAGGAATCGCTCCAGCAATCCGAGTCATCGTCGGAGGGAGAGGCCACCGGAGGTGCTGCTCCGGATGGCGCCGCTGACGGTTCGGCGACGGCAACCACCACCGAAGAGCCCGCCAAAGGAGAAACTGACCCCTTCGATGAAATCGATTTCGGCAGCTTCTTTGAGGATTATCTCGATCCCGGGTTCAAAAGTCCGGCCGCTGAATCCGTAGACAAGCCCTCATTCGAGACCTTTTTGTCTTCCCCCGTTACCCTGAGCGATCACCTGGAGGCGCAGCTTAGTGTGGCTGTGCTGCCCGACCGTGTGCGCGAGGCTGCAAACAGCATCATTGGCAATCTCGAAGAGAGTGGATATTTGACCACGCCCGTGGAAGAGATCGCCGTCGCTGAGGGAATCAGCCTGGAAGATGTACGGGCCGCCTTGAGAGCTGTTCAGATGCTTGATCCTACGGGTGTTGCCGCCACCACTCTTCCGGAATGTTTGTTGCTGCAACTCGAAGCGCGCGGATCCCGGGATAGTATCGCCTGGAAGATTGTCCATGACCATCTCAAGCTGCTGGAGACGAGGCAGCTAACCCAACTGGCAAAGGTGTTGGGCCGACCTTTAGAACACATCCAAATCGCTGTAAATGTAATTCGTCATCTCGATCCGGCACCAGGGCTTCGCTATTCGGGTGCGGGAGCGCGTCAGGTGCAGCCCGACGTCTATATCTCGAAGGATGGCGACGATTATGTGATCAGTCTGAATGAAGATGACATTCCGCAGCTTCGCATCAATGGCGAGTACAAGCGCATGATCGATCGCGAGCAGGAACCGAACAAAGATATTCGCAACTATGTGAAAGAACGCTATGCGTCTGCCCTTCAGTTGATAAAAAATATCGAGCAGCGGAAGCAAACAATCATGCGCGTATGCCATACGATTATCCGCAGGCAACCCGAGTTTCTCGAGTCCGGCATCGACCAGCTCAAACCAATGATGATCAAGGAAGTGGCTGAAGAGATCGGAGTCCACCCATCGACAGTGAGTCGCGCAGTCGCGAATAAGTACGCGCATACACCTCAGGGCGTGTTCGAGCTGCGGTACTTCTTCTCCGAGGCAGTCCAGGGACCCTCTGGAAGCTGCACACCGCTGTTGATTGTGAAGCGACGCGTTAAGAAAATGATAGAGGAAGAAAATACCGCTCATCCTCTTACAGACGAGCAGATAACCGCCCGTTTGCAGTCCGAGGGAATCCAAGTAACCCGGCGCACCGTTGCGAAATATCGGGAGGACATGAAGATTCCTTCTACACACCAGCGCCGAATGCGCGCCTGAGGCCATCAATTCATCGCATTCCGCGATGCTCAATTCTTCCGAATCCCGCTCCAGAGAGAAAACGATGAAGCTCATTTATTCCGGTAAGACGAAAGAGTTCACTCCCGAGCTCGAGAGAAAAGTGGAAGCAAAGCTGGGCAAATTGAGCAAGATGATCGAACAGCGGGGCGAACGTGAGGCGCACGTCACACATCGTGTCGAGCGGCACCTTCACAAGGTGGAAATCGTCACCAACTTCTACGATCACTCGCTAATCGGCGAAGCCACGGATGCGGATTTAACGGTCGCGTTTCAGCAGGCTGTCGATAACCTGGAAAAGCAGATTGTAAAGCTGCGGCGTCGATGGCGGGATATGCATCGCGACCCGAAGGGCGTTCGCGCGAGCAAAGAAGCTTGGGAGAATAATCTGACTCCGGAGCCGCCGACTCCAACCCGCAACGCCAAGCCCGCGAGCAATCGAGCTCCTGCTAAGCGGAAAGTGTTCAAGGTAGATTACGACGGCCGCAAACCCATGACACTCGATGAGGCAATGATCGCGATAGAGAATGAAGTAGATTACATCGTTTATCGCGATTCTGATCGGGACTGCCTCTCTGTTCTGGTGCGCCGTGCCGACGGAAATTTTGATCTGATCGAGTCATAACGCTCACTCTAGCTAAACTGGTAAGCGTTCACCGCGAGGAACGCTGTCGCGCTGAACGTCTTACGAGATGCCCAAGCCCAAACCAGAGGCCAAACCCACAACCGATCATGTTCTGAAGCCTGACTTAGTGATTATTACGGGAATGAGCGGCTCCGGAAAGCTAACCGCTCTCAACGCCTTTGAAGATGCCGGCTTTTATGCAGTCGATAACCTTCCCATTTCACTAGTCCCGAAGTTTGCCGATCTCACATACGATTCGAAGAGTCGAAAGCGAGCAGCCCTGGTGGTCGACATTCGGGAAGGTGGGGATCTAAAACAGTTCCCCAAGATATATCAGGAATTGCAGAAGCGTGTCAGCACCACGCTATTATTTCTCGATGCGGAAGATGAGGTTCTGCAGAGGCGGTTCAGTGAAACCAGACGCCCGCATCCTCTTGGGTCAGAATCGACGGTCTTGACGAGCATTCGAGACGAGCGGGATCAATTGGCTCCCATTCGCGCTCTCGCCGACCTCTGCATCGATACATCCAAGCTAAATGTTCATGAGCTTCGACGGCTGGTCGCGAACAAATTCGAAGATACTCAGGAAGCGAAGAAGATTCTGGTCTATGTGAACAGCTTTGGCTTTCGCTATGGGATTCCGGCGGACAGCGATCTTGTCTTTGACGTGCGTTTTCTTCCCAATCCGAATTACATTCCGGAATTCAAAAAACTTAGTGGCCGCCATCCGAGTGTTGCGAGATACATCCGATCCTTCCCGCAAACCATCGAATTCATCAACCGGATCTCAGATCTGCTTATTTACCTGCTGCCCCACTATATCCGGGAAGGCAAGAGCTACTTGACCATATCGTTTGGCTGTACAGGCGGGCATCACCGCTCGGTGCTCATTGCGAAAGAGATTCAGAAACGTTTGAGCAAGGCAGGGTTCTCCGTGAAGGCAAGCCACCGTGATGTAAACAATCACTGAACCGCTAATTCAGGAATTCTGAGAAGACCGCGGGAACGCATTGGGGTCGCGCTCCTCATCCATGCGCTCCAGGCATTCGAGATCTTTCTCGACGGCGATATCAAGCTGAGTGCCGTTCGCAGCTAGCTCGAAATACATTCCAATCACATCGTTGTCCGCCCAGTCACGCACAAGCTCATCAGGCGCTGTGACCCGAATAGTGGCGTCTTGGAAAGAAGCTCGCGCCGAAGACACGCCCGACGCTTCTAGGACGTAACGGATTGAGGTGTCGCCAGGGAAATAGACGCGTTCTTCAAGAGGACACCCAGACGACAAGGCTTCCACTTCGGGCCGGTTTACGCGAAAGCGAAGACTATTTTTTCGAAACCGAAGTTTCACACCTATGAGTCTATCCGCCACTCACCCGAATAAATGTTGAAATGTTGCTCACGAATGAATCCGATGAGCGTAAGGGAATACTCGCGTGCAGTTTCAATCGCAAGGCTTGACGGTCCGCCAATCGTGGCCAATATAGGCGCGCCGGCCATGACCGCTTTGTGAATCAGTTCAAAGCTGCTACGGCTGCTTAGGAAAAGGAGCTGGCTCTGTAACGGAATGCGATCGGTCAGGGCGCAGTGTCCAATCAGCTTATCCAGTGCGTTGTGCCGGCCGATGTCCTCAAACAGCGTTTCAATGACACCCGACCTGTTGACCAGGGCCGCCGCATGCAACCCTCCCGTTTTTGCGAAACCTTCCTGGCGGTCTTGCAACAGCTGCGGCAGATTCGTGATGGATGATCGAGACATTTGCAGTGACCCGCTTAACGCTTGGGGGATTTGGCTCGCGATCGCTTCGCGCGTGCGCTTGCCGCAGACGCCGCAGCTGCTGCTTAGAGCAGTATTCCGTGTGAACCGCCAGGCTTCGAAATCTACGTTCCTCGCAAGCTCGGCCACGATCTCGTTAGATGACTCGCCACGGAGCTGCCGCAATTCCACCAGATCCTCCCGGCTGCGAATTACTCCCTCGGTTACCAGAAAGCCTGCCGTAAGTTCCGCATCGTGACCAGGCGTTCGCATCGTAACGGCCAGGCTATCGGAGCGTTGCGCGCCTTTGAACCAATAGTTAATGCGCATTTCGAGAGGCTCTTCATTTGCGACACTGTCCAGAATGCGCTCTGAGTGGCCGTCGTCCACGCGTTTTACGCTGAACCGGCGGACAAGCAGTGAACGGCTCGATTCCGTCATGCGGCGTGTGCGGCGGGCAGCCGCGCGAGCATCTCATCCTTCACCTTCACCTCATGTACGCGCTGCATGAGCAGTGCCGCGATGACGAAGCACACACCACCGACGACGATCGCCTTCATGCGGTCATTTCCGAGAAGATTGGCCATAATCCAACCGAAGAACACGGAAGAAAAAATCTCGGGAATCACAATGAAGAAGTTGAAAATGCCCATGTAAACACCCATTTTGTTGGGCGGAATGGCGCCGGCAAGAATGGAATACGGCATTGATAGAATGCTCGCCCACGCTATCCCGATGCCCAGCATAGGCAGAAAAAGCAGCCACTTGTTGTGGATGAACGCGATCGAGATGAGCCCTGCGGCGCCTACAAGAACACACAGGGAATGAGTGCCACGCCTGCCAATGCGGCCCGCTAGCAGCGGCAGCAGGGGCGAGACCATAAAGCACACGGCATTGTATACGCCAGAACAGTAGCCTGCCCAGATCACGCCGTCCGTGTAGGCGGGTTCGCTGGTCGAACTCGCGCCGAATACATTGCGCGCCACGGCGACCGTGAAGTAGAGGAACATGCAGAACAAGCCGAGCCAAGTCACCAGTTGCACGAGCGCGAGCTGCCGCATAGTCTTGGGCATCTTGGCTAATGAGTGAAGAATTTCTGCAATATCGAATTTTCTGGCGTGTTTGACGCGTTCTAGCTGCTGCGCGGTGGGCGGGTATTCCTTAGTGGTGAAAATTGTAAACAGAACCGCCGTCAGAAAGGCCGCAGCTCCGACCCAAAACGCAACGCGTACGATCTCTGGAATGAGTCTCGTGCCAGAGGTGCCAATAATTCCGAAGGAGTGCCGGAGCAACCAGGGAAGATACGACGCAGCAACACTTCCCAACCCGATGAAGAAGCTCTGCATCGTAAACCCGCGCGCACGCTGCTCGTCCGGAAGCATATCGGCCACAAACGCGCGAAAAGGCTCCATGCTGATGTTGATTGAGGCATCCAGGATCCACAAGAGACCAGCGGCTATCCAAAGCGCACTGCTCAAAGGCATCAATATCAGGGCGCAGAAGCTCAGCACGGCTCCAGCAAGGAAGAACGGTCTGCGCCTCCCGAGCGGACCCCACGTATTGTCGCTCCAGTTGCCGATGATAGGCTGCACCAGCAGGCCGGTCAGCGGCGCCGCCAACCAAAGAATCGGAAGCTGGCTCGGCTGAGCGCCCAGGTACTCGTAGATCGCGCTCATATTGTTCATCTGCAGTGTCCATCCGAACTGGATGCCGAGGAAGCCGAAGCTCATGTTCCAGATCTGCCAAAAACTAAGAGGTGGCTTTTCCATGTGGCTCCGGCGCGCGGTCGTGCGGTATTCGCTCATAAGCCTCGGCAAGCTGTCGCAGGCGGGTTTGATATTCAGGCGTAAATGCTCCGGGTCGCATGCGCCATCGCCAATTGCCTCCCAGGGTAGCGGGCTTATTCATGCGCGATTCGCTGCCCAGACCAAGAACGTCTTGGATGGGTATGATCGCCGCGCGAGCTACTGAAGCGAGTAGGGTACGGATCATCTTCCAGTTAATGGGCTCGCTGTCCGGTCCGAGATACTGCAATGTAAACGCCTTCTCTTTGGACACGTCGTCGGAACTGCGCGTACTGTCGCCGCCTTCGCTCTTCCACCACCCCATAACTGTGTCGTTGTCGTGCGTGCCTGTGTATGCGAATAAATCACGCTCGTAGTTATGCGGCCGGAATGTCTTGGCTTGAGGGTCAGTACCAAACGCAAACTGGAGGACGGCCATGCCTGGAAAATTAAACTGATGACGGATGGCCTCAACTTCAGGGGTAATCACGCCCAAATTCTCCGCCACAATCTCCAGGTCGCCAAGCTCTTTTCTCACAGCGCGAAATAATTCCGGTCCAGGACCTTGGACCCATCGGCCGTTTTTGGCGGTCTTCTCGTCCGCAGGAACCTCCCAGTACGCCTCGAATCCGCGGAAGTGATCGAGGCGGACGATGTCGAACAGCCGGAAAATCGCTCGAAAGCGTTCCGTCCACCAGGCGAATCCGGACTGCTCCATCTCAGCCCAGCGATAGATCGGATTGCCCCACAATTGCCCCGTCGCGCTGAAGTAGTCGGGCGGCACTCCAGCCACGACTGTGGGATTACCCCGCTTGTCCAGATGAAAATGTTCCTGATGGGCCCATACGTCGCTGCTGTCGTGCGCAACATAGATAGGAATGTCGCCCATCAGATGCAGACTGTGCTCACTGCAATGTTTCCGTAACGCGTGCCACTGCCGGTAAAATTCGAATTGCCAATACTTCTGGCAATCGATTTCGTCGCTCAGTTTTTCTCGCCAGCGGGTCACGGCTCCAGGCTTTCTCTCGATGAGATCTTCGTCCCATGCGGTCCAGCTCTTGTCGAGGCCGAAACCGTTCTTGAGGGCGACAAAAAGTGCGTAGTCGTCGAGCCACCCTGCTTCTTCGTTGCAGAAGGTCTCAAAGGCGCTCTTTTCTAATGATGACGACCTTTCGCGAAAGCCCCGGAATGCCTTAGCTAGCAGTGGAAGCTTCCAATCGCTTACCCGCTCATACTCGACGATATCGGGCGGGTGTTCCGGGGCACTCTCCAGGTCGCGATCGGTTACTAGTCCCTGACGGGCAAGCAATTCGGGGCTGATGAACAAAGGATTCCCGGCGAAAGCGGAGAACAACTGGTAAGGCGAATCACCGTACCCAGTGGGGCCGAGCGGCAGCATTTGCCACACACTTTGCCCGGCATTGGCGAGCTGTTCAGCGAAACGGAAGGCCTCGTCCCCGAAATCACCGATTCCGAAGCGAGATGGTAAAGAAGTCGGGTGCAGCAAAATGCCGCTGCATCGGGCCAGTTTCACGCGACTACATTAGCAAAGTACCAGTACGGCGGAACGCCGGTGCAAGCCATCGCTCCGGCATGGTACGATTGCTCTCCAGCATTGTGACGGAACCTATCGCTCTGGCGTGGTGGACTTGGCTGGTCTTCGGCGTCGTTCTGATGCTTGCCGAGCTCCTCATGCCGACGGGCTTCTTCTTGTTCTTTTTCGGGGTGGGGGGCGCGGTATCCGGATTCCTCGTACTCTTTGGCCTGATGCATTCGTTCGTCGTCCAGGGACTCGTGTTTATCGGCGTCTCACTCTTCTGTGTAATCCTGCTGCGGAAGCCGCTACTTGCGAAGTTCCATTTCCGCAACCGGATGCATGACGTCGATTCTCTGGTGGGCGAAACGGCAAAAGCTCTGGAGGCCATCGCCCCTCAGGCGTTCGGGAAAGTGGAGTTGCGTGGATCGTGCTGGTCTGCGCTCAACACCGGTGCACTAGTGATTGCCGCGAACGCGCGGTGCCGGGTGGACAAAATCGACGGCCTCACGCTACATGTCAGCATATAGGAGAAATCATTGACCGAAGGTGTCATCGTTGTCGGGGTCCTGGTCTTCCTCGCGATTATCATTCTTGCCAAAACTGCGGTAGTCGTGCCTCAGCAGGCGGCCTATGTCGTTGAGCGGCTCGGACGTTATTCCGGCACCTTACAGGCAGGTTTTCATGTCTTGACTCCTTTCATTGATGTCATCCGTTACCGGCATTCGTTGAAAGAGACCGCGATAGAAATCCCCGAGCAGGTTTGTATCACTCGGGACAATGTGCAAGTGCGCGTGGATGGAATTCTATACTTGAAGGTCCTTGACGCGGAGCGTGCGTCATACGGCATTTCCAATTACACGTTTGCCATCGCCCAGCTTTGCCAGACGACTCTCAGGTCCGAAGTCGGCAAGATCGATCTCGACAAGACCTTCGAAGAGCGGGCCCAGATCAACACGTCCGTGGTCAGCGAGGTGGATAAGGCGTCTGCGCCTTGGGGTGTCAAAGTCCTGCGTTACGAAATCAAGAACATCACCCCGCCTGAAGACATTCTCGCCGCAATGGAAAAACAGATGCGAGCTGAGCGGGAAAAGCGTTCCGTGATCCTCACCTCGGAAGGCGTACGCGATGCCGCAATCAACACCGCTGAAGGTGAGAAGCAGAAGTCGATCAAGGCATCCGAGGCTGTTCGTCAGAAGCAGATCAACGAGGCGGAAGGGCAGGCACAGGCGATTCTCTCAATTGCGACGGCCACTGCTGAAGGCATAAACCGCGTCGCAGCGGCCATTCAAGCGCCGGGAGGATTCCAGGCCGTTCAGCTCCGAGTCGCCGAGCAGTACATCACGCAGTTCGGCAATCTTGCCAAAGCTGGTAACACTTTTATCATTCCCACCAATCTTTCGGATGTCAGTTCTTTAATCGCTACTGCGATGAGCGTCATTAGGGGCGGAGCGCAGCAAACATGATATGCATTCAGCGAAATTGAACCGGCAAAGCAAGTCGTCCTCGACGCGATAGATACAATCGAATTATTTGGGGTTAGGGACACGTCCGTGATAGTTTCACGATCATACACAATATCCTGCTCGCGACACGCTACACTGCGGCGGGAATAACTGAGGACGGACATGCCAAAGGCTTTTTCGTGGCTCAAGTTTGCTCCCATGCTCGAGTTAAAGAGAAGCATCAGCTGGTCGAATCGGTATTCGAGCTACGAGTTTTCAGCTTTGGTGGTGCTTGCGACGCTTGTGCTTATCGGAGTAGGCGAAATCGTTTTCGGCTCCGTACCTCTTGGGCTGTTTGCTGCCGCAATCGTCACAGCGGCAAGATTCGCAGGCCTTCTTGGAGCAGCGTTCTCCGTTATACTTTCAACGCTCGCGTGTGATTTCTTTTTTCTGCCACCAATATGGAGTCTAGATCTCGGTCAGACGACATGGATATTAGCTGCGAAATACGGCGCAATCGCACTCGTGAGTTACGCGTTCTTTCGACACAGGCGATTACGGATGGTAGTCCCGGCCGCTAGCTCTGCGATCGCAGGTTACGGCCATTTGGATGGAGTGAGAGATGGTGAACTCTTCGGCTGGGCGATTGATCCAGTGAACCCAGAGACGCCCGCAAGAGTAACGGCCACGGTCAACAGGCGCCCGGTTGCGGAGGCATTGGCCGTGTATTATCGCGCTGATGTCGCAGAGCAATTCCAGTGCTCAGGAAGACACGGCTTTTTCTTGGATGTGAGTCAACCGGCAGGCGTCGAAACCGATGCGCTGATCGACGTGCGGCTCTCAAACGGAAGATCTGTGAAAGGCGCTCCGCTGTATGCGCATATACCTTGCCGGAAGCGCGCGCCAGGGCCCACGCTGTTGTTCATGCACATTCCGAAAACAGCAGGAACAGCATTGCGGCAAACAATCCTGAAAAATTACAGGAAAAGCGAGGTGGCCTATCTGTATCCGGAGCCACCCGGGTTTCCCTCACCGAATTTGCGGGATTTGCCGCTATCACAGCGGACTCAATTCCGGTTGGTGGTCGGACACTTTCAGTACGGTATCCACGATGACATGCCCAATGAGTATTGGTACTTCACGGTGGTGCGGCATCCCGTTGAAAGAGTCTGGTCGCACTATCACTATCTCGTCGATTCCAGGAATGCGCCTCTTGTCCGCGGCGCCAAAGTCAAAGGCCTCGAAGAGGCACTTGAGGGCAGAGTTACTGCAAACCTTGACAACCTGATGGTCCGCTGTTTTGCGGGTATCAATGAAAAAAAGTTTCCTCCGGGGTCCATTACCGCGGAGGTTTATGAGCTCGCTAAGCGCAATCTAGAAACCGCTTTCATATATGTAGGAAAGCAGGAGCGACTCGATGAAGCGTACTCATTTCTGCAAGCAAAACTGGGCTGGGACCCGACGCTCCATCCTGAGATGAAGAATCGCGGCTCGTATAGCTCTAATGAACAGTTGGACGAAGTAACGTCACAAGTCATCCGGCACTTCAATACCTGGGATATTGAACTGTACTACGACATTCTGAAGCGCTTTCCTTAAATTGCAAAAAAAGTAAGTGTTGCTCATACGCCGAAGGCCGGTCGTGCAAGCCATCAATTGTTCGCGAGGGCCATGAGTGTTATTAAGAGCCGAGCCCAGAAGACCTGAAGAAGAGGAGCGACATTAGGTCGGGAGGAACCACATTGTCGGAAGCCCCATCTATTCGCAGGAGGGAAAGGAAATTCGGGATTTCTAGGAATCGAAATGAAAGGCGGTGGATGATTGCGGGCAGGTGCCTACTCACGCTAGCGATTCTCTGCACTCTCGCTTCGATAGCGTTCTTTTAGCTGCCAAACCTGCCCCGAGTGCCGCGGCCTGATCTTGGAAATGTATACGAGGTTCAGAATCACTACACTTTCATTTACTGGAACAAGACACAACTGCTGGTACACCGAGCGCTCTCCTTTGCAGCTGTATTGTTTTTCGGACTAGCATTTCTCATCGGCGCCCGGCTTGGCGTGCTCAAATGGCGAAGGTAAGCTTGATACTAACACCCGTCGCTTACTGCTGATAACAGAATGATCTACTTTCGTGAGGTGCAGAGATCTTGGATCGGGTTGATGCTAATCCTATTTCTCGCAATGCCGGGAATCATCCTTACAACAACGTTCCAGCGTATCTCCCCCAATCATCCGATCTCGCACCGCGTTCTCTACCTGGTGTACGGCCCACTAGCCTTGGTCGTTATTTTGATTTCTCTTGCAAGGCTCATAACCGAGGTCCGCGACAATGCTTTGTGCATCCGGTTTTCTCCCCTCTGGCCAGAGCGCTTAATCCGATGGGCTGAGATTCGCTATGCTGAGCCCATTTCATACAGCCCAGTTCAATACGGCGGTTGGGGTGTTCGGGTGGGATTTGGGCGGAAGGCTTACAGCGTGCGGGGTAACAGGGGCGTCCGGATCGAACTGAAGGATGGCGAAGAAGTACTGGTCGGGTCGCAGCGCCCCGACGAATTGACCCAAGCTATTGCCGAGCGCCTGGGGCCGCCGAACCACTCTGCGGGCGCATCGATGTAGGGCGCATTTCGGCAGTCCCGCCGCTTTTCCTTCGTAAACGGATAAACCACTGGACCTTGAAGGTATAGAGTCTTTCTGTTAGAGTACTGCTCGCATCCCGTTGGCAGCTCGGAAACGGGGTAGCACGCCATCAGCGGAGGTTGTCTTATGCAAAGGCACTTTGGGTTCTTTCCAGTTTGTTTCATACTTCTACTCTTTCCCGTCCTTTCAATCGCACAATTCGCACCCGTGGGCGGACTGGATTGCAATGGCCTCAGCAAGATCCAGAAACCAATATTTCGAACCAACCTGTGCACCGACCCTCGCGGCCTGCAGGGTGGCCGCTTTGAGGAGAACGAGGTGTACGTCGGGCACGATGAACCGAGTGTGGGCTTCTATTCCGACAAAGCGAAGTCGGGCAATGACATGCAGTGGGAGATCGTTTTACCACGCGAGCGCCCGCTACCCGCGACGCAGACTTTCGAGAACTACATTGCGTTTTGGTTTTCTTTAGCGCTATGCGACGCTAACTCCTATCCGAGAGGCGCCTGCATTCCCAACAGCGACAAGAATATGCCCATGGTTGCCGGATCCGCGTTCTTGGAAATGCAGTTCTATCCTCCTGGAAATCCACCTTTTATCTCGCAAATCAGCTGCGATCTTACACACTGGTGTGCGTCGCTTCACATCAACAGTTTGGAAGTCATGGACAACGGGCAAGTCAATCCGAATTGCGGTGAAACCACAAACTTTGCCTTCATCCAGCGCGATGGGATTCCGACAGGGCCGGCGGGCCCCGATAACCAGACCGTCGCGAGTTTCACCCCCAACGGTGAGACTCTGCTCATGAATCAAGGCGATCGCCTAAGGATCACGATCAAAGATGCTCCTGACGACTACGATGGCGGAGTACTCACAAGAATCGAGGATCTCACGACAGGACAATCCGGCTTCATGATCGCCAGTGCGAAAAACGGATACCAAACCCTGGATCCGAACACTTGTGTAGGGACGAACTTTAGTTTCCATCCTGAATACGCGACGGCCAAGTTTGGCAATTTCGTGGCTTGGGCGGCGCTGCAGGCCAATGTGAACGTCGCTTTCGAAATCGGGCACTTCACTCCGGGAGCAAATGGCGACAATGATTCCGATGATGCCCCGTGTTTCCCCGGACCGACGGTCGCCGGTTGCCTAGGCGCCGACGTGGATTTTGACGGAACCTCGTACCGTCACGATTGGCCGGACTTCACCACCAAACATTCCGACCCAGTGCTGATAGGATCCGTGTCTGGCAAGGACCTAGGTCCGTTAAGTGCGCGCGGTGACGATTACGTGAACCCTTATCGCGTCATGCAAATTGAGACGGATGTCATACTCTCGGAAGGCACCTGCGATACATCTACAGGCAATGGCTGCCTGGTACCTCCAAAAGGTGCGCAATTCTACCCGTTCTATGCTGTCAAAGACGAGCATAAAGGTGGGTACGATAGTGAGCACGATGGGTGCGCTCTGGTGTTCGGCGACTTCAATGGTCATCACGTCAGCAATTTCGGAGGTGATGCTCAGTACGGTGCACCGAATAACACCTGGTTCTTCGCTATTAACAGCGGCGGGGTCCAGCCCACCCCCTGCATACGCGAGTCCGACCACGAACGGGATGAGTAGCCGTAAGCGACAGGCGTGCCATATCGCGCTTTGTTACTCACGCGGGCTGATTGGGGCTGGGCGCTTCAATACGAGCAGCAGAAATCCAGCTCCGCCGCCCCACTCGACAACTGCTACATACTGGACAAGAGGTGAGCGATGGCGACGGCAGCCGATCCGGTACTGATGACGGTCGAGCAATATCGGGAGCTACCGAAACGCGAAGATGTCGTTCAGGAGCTGCACTGGGGGCAAGTCGTTACCTTGACTCGGCCAAGAATGAGGCACGCCAGGTTGCAGTCGCGTTTGGTGCGCCTGCTGCGCCGTTAAGCGGAACACCTAGGGGTTGTCGAATCCGAACTGGCCTTTCGGGCACTTCCCGAGTACGAGCTGCGAGCAGCGGACGTGGCGTTCGTATCTCAATCGCGTTGGATTGCGACAGATGACGATGACAACTTACACGGGTCGCCTGAATTGGTGATTGAAATTCTTTCGCCTTCGAATACTAAATCGGAGATGCGGGAGAAAGCCACACTTTATCTTTCAACCGAAGCCGAACAGTTCTGGGTTGTGGATCCAAAACAGAAAACGTGACAGTAATGCGTCGGGAAGGCGGCACTCTTGTTTACGAGACCGAGGACCGCATCCCACTCGCGGCCTTTGGGGAACATTTGGAAGTGGCGCAGATCTTCGAGTGGAGGGTTGGCGGCTAAGGAATTGGTTGCGGGGGCAAGATTTGAACTTGCGACCTTTGGGTTATGAGCCCAACGAGCTACCTGACTGCTCCACCCCGCTCTAGCATAGTAACAATGCTCCCCGTTTAGGTCAATGATCGTGGGCGGCGCGATAAGCAGGCGGTTTTACTAGGCGAACAGCGTCGAAGCCCCTATTTTTCGGGGTTCAGATCGCCGGTTTACAGTAATAGAAGGCATTTCTGCCCGTTTGCTCCCCTGTATGACACCTGCTCGTTCTCCGAGAAGACGGCAAGCCGCCGCGCGGACCGTGATGCCTGCCCGTCGGCTCGATGCGCCAGACCTTTATCTCAACCCTCATCTCAGCTTGCTCGCTTTCCAGCGCCGCGTCTTGGAGGAGGCTCTTGATCCGGCAACCCCGCTACTCGAACGCGTGAAGTTTGTTTCCATTCTCGGCTCGAACATGGATGAATTTTTCATGGTTCGGGTTGCTGGTCTTTGGCAGCAGATTGAAACGCGCACGACGGAGATCAGCATGGATGGCAAGTCGCCTGCCGAGCAGCTCGAGCTGATCCGGCACGAAGTTACGAGCCTCACAGCAGAGATTTACAAGCTATGGCGTGAAGAACTGATGCCGCAGCTGAAAGATGCTGGAATTTACATTCTTGAGCTCGATGAGCTGAACGCCCAGCAGAAGACCGCCATTGACGACTATTTCCGGCGCGTGGTTTACCCTGTTCTAACGCCCTTGGCGGTGGATCAAGGCCGTCCCTTTCCGCACATTTCGAATCTCAGTTTGAATATCGCGGCCATCGTGAGCAATGGAGACGGTCTTGAACGATTCGCGCGCATTAAGGTTCCCGATTCACTGCCGCAGTTGATCCAGGTTCCTTCCATGAGCACTGAGCTCGCCTTTGTTTGGCTGGAGCAGATTATCATCGCTAACCTGCGCCTCTTGTTTCCTGAAATGGACATCCTCCAAGCCGACCTCTTCCATGTAACGCGCGATGCCGAGCTTGCGATTCAAGAGCTCGAGACCGACGATTTGCTCGAAAGCGTGCAGGAGGCTGTGTGGCAGCGCAGGTTTCGTGATGCTGTCCGTCTGCAAGTCAATAAAGGAATGCCGCAGAAACTTGTCGACATGCTCACGAGCAACCTCGAACTGGACCATAACGATGTGTATTACGTCGACGGCCCGATTGATCTTAGCCGGCTCAAGGCGCTTCCCGGCGTGGATCGTCCGGCATTGAAGGACAAGCCTTTCATTGCTGCTGTTCCGCAGGCTTTCACAACCGCCTCCGGACCGGAAATTTTCAAAGCGATCCAGCAGTGTGACTTGCTTTTGCACCATCCATTCGAATCCTTTCAACCGGTTATTGATTTTCTTCGTGTATCCGCGCAAGATCCGGACGTCCTCGCGATCAAGATGACGCTGTATCGAGTGGGTCGAAATTCGCCGATCGTCGAAGCGCTGCTCGAGGGCAGTCAGGACGGAAAGCAAGAGGCTGTACTTGTCGAGCTCAAGGCGCGATTCGATGAGGAGAGCAACATTGAGTGGGCGCAAAAACTGGAGCGTGAAGGTGTGCACGTGGTGTACGGATTGCCTGGAGTGAAAGTGCACGCCAAGATGGCCATGGTGGTGCGACGCGAAGGCGATACCATCCGGCGCTATGTGCATTTGGGTACGGGGAACTACAATCCCATAACTGCGCGGCTGTATACGGACTTCGGCTTATTCACTTCTAGTGAAGAAATCGGAGCCGATGTCAGTGACCTTTTCAATCATCTGACGGGTTACTCGGCCAAGAAATCTTATCGCAAGCTGCTCGTCGCCCCACATAGCCTTCGGAGCGGCTTGGAGCGCCTGATTCGCGCTGAGATCGAGCGTCATCGCGAAAACGGCGACGGCCACTTGATTTTCAAAATGAATGCGCTTGAAGACGCAGGGATGATCCGCCTTCTTTACGAGGCTTCCCAAGCCGGCGTAGAAATCGATCTCATTGTGCGGGGTGTGTGCTCATTGCGGCCGGGCGTTCCGGGAGTGAGTGAGACGATTCGCGTCAGAAGCATTCTCGGGCGGTTTCTAGAGCACAGTCGTATTTACTATTTCCATAACGGTGGCGACGAACTGGTTTACTTGGGAAGCGCCGACTTGATGCCGAGAAACCTTAACCGCCGCGTGGAGATTCTCTTTCCGGTGGAAGACCGCAGCCTAGTTCGCCGGCTTCGCGACAAAATACTGGCCAGATATCTGGAGAATGACGCGGGCGTTCGGATTATGCATTCCGACGGCAGCTACACGCGCGGGAAACGGCCGTCGGGTAGGAGAGCAACTACGAGCCAGACCTGGTTTCTAAGGCGCCACGAAGCCTGAAAGCTTGTGCTCTAAAGCGAATCAAGGAATGCGGTGGGGAAGCTAGTTGGCGCGTGGTCATCGCTCGCCATTCTCTTTATCATTGCCGCAGTTCTCTGGTTCCGTCCCGAAACGGCACCCGGGAGCTTTAGTGCCGCCCTTTGGAAAATTGTCGTTGTCATTGGACTTTAACTGCGATTGGCTTTGCTCTGACGTACAGGCTTGCTCAGACGTGGTCATCCCATATACGCCGCCTTCGACATTTCGTAGATGCCCCGCTCGAAGGACGTGGTGAGCTTCCCGAAAACGAAGCTCCAGAAGTCGAAAAACTGTCGGGTACCATGCGGGTGACCACGGAGCGGCCAACCTCGAATCATCTCGCCGCGAAACGATTTTCGCCGCTATGGCTGAGGGTGTGCTGGCCGTGGATCACGAGTTGAGAGTGACTTTCTGCAACGATGCGCTTGCAAGAGCATTTGGAATCAGTAAGAGAGTTGGGGAACGAAAAATGTTTTTACGAGGTCGTCCGCGAGCCTCTGCTTCTGAGAATTCTCGATTCTGTCGTCCGCACGGGAGCTGATGAAAGAGAGCGCCTCCAGTTGCCTAGCGCTGCCGGGCGCTGGTTCGAAGCGAACGCATTACCGCCCGGCGACCTGCCCGAGCGAGGGCCGTGGTCGTGCTTCATGACGCCACTGACGTCGAACGCCAGGAGCGCACTCGCAAGCATTTCGTAGCCGACGTTTCACATGAATTACGAACTCCGCTCACCGCGATTCGTGGGTACGCCTAGACCCTCCTGAACGGGGAGCTCGAGGATACCGCGAACAACCGCAAGTTTATTGAGATCATACTTGCGCATACCCTTCGGCTGAACAATATTGCATCGGATCTGCTTGTCTTATCGGAGTTGGATTCCGGCGCGATGCCTGGGCCGCCGGAGGCTATATTCTTGCCGCAAGTCATACAGTCGGCCTTGCACACCGTTCAGAGTGAGGCCACTTTGCGCGGCATGCACTTGACGCGCGAAACTTCGCGTGACTGCAAAGTGGCAGGATACCGCTACCGGCTTGAACAGGCGTTGGTGAATCTACTCGACAACGCTGTGAAATTTAATCATCCGAATGGGGAAGTTGCGATCAATTCCATCTTGACGGACGACGGACGAGTGCGTATTTCAGTGCGCGATACCGGCATTGGTATCGCAAGCGAAGACCTGAAGCGAATCTTCGAGCGATTCTATCGTGTCGATAAAGCGCGTTCGCGGCCGGCGGGCGGTACAGGGCTCGGTCGCCGATTATCAAAGAGGTGATCGAGCGAATGGGTGGAACAGTGGAGGTGGAAAAGCCAGCTGGGCGCGGATCCACCTTCACCATACTGCTGCAAACCGCCTGAGGTAACCTGCATCTCATGTCACAGGATCGCCAAAACATTTCTTCGGGTGTGAGGTGGGAGAATATCGTCGGCTACAGCCGGGCGGTTCGTGTAGCGAATCGCATATACGTCACCGGAACAACTGCAACTGATGAGAACGGCGACATCGTAGGTCGCGATGACGGGTACGCGCAGGCGGTCCAGGCAATCCGAAACATTGAACGGGCGCTCAATCAGGCGGGCGCTACGCTCGCTAATGTGGTTCGCACTCGCATGTTTGTGACCGACATTGGGCGATGGCAGGAATTCGGCCGCGCACATCGCGAGTTCTTTGCGGAAATTCGTCCCTGTACCAGCATGGTGGAAGTGCGCGCCCTCATTGATCCTCAGATGCTGATTGAGATTGAAGCAGATGCCGAGTTGTAGTTCACTTCTCGTATCTCAACACTTCTTCATGTCCGATGCTGCACTTCACGCATGCAGCGCCTTCGCCGCCAGCAAAGAAAGAGCCGCCACAAGAGCTGCGCCCGGTATCGTCAGGACCCAGGCCCACACAATATTGATAGCCACCCCCCAACGCACGGCGTGCAGCCTGCGCACAGCACCCACGCCGACAATTGCACCCGCAATCGTGTGAGTTGTGCTTACCGGTACGCCCCCTAATACAGCCATGCCGAGCGTCATCGCACCCGCCGTTTCCGCGGCGAACCCAGCCACGGGTTTCAGCCTGGTCAGGCGCGTACCCATAGTTCGAACGATGCGCCAGCCACCGCTTAACGTTCCAACTGCCATCGCCAGTTGACAGCTCAGAACGACCCACAACGGAATCTGCGTCCCTGCCGATAGGTCTAACCTTGCCGCTACAAGCACGGCGGCTATAATCCCCATCGTCTTCTGAGCGTCCGCGCCGCCGTGCCCAAGGCTGTAGAGGGCCGCTGAAAGAAGCTGGCCTTTGCGGAACAAAGCATCGACCCGGTGCGGTGTGAAACCGCGAAAAATCCATAATAGGGCGACCAGGATTAAGTACCCGAATGCCATTCCGAGAACCGGCGAGATGAAGATAAACGCTATGGTTTTTATCCAGCCGGCCGCTTTCAGAACAGTAAATGACCCGTGATGTGCCGCAACAGCGGCACCTGCATATCCGCCTACCAGCGCATGTGACGAACTGGTTGGCAGGCCAACATACCACGTAAGAACATCCCAGGCGATTGCGCCGATGAGTCCGCATAGCAGAACCCAGAGCTGCCAATGTGGCTCAATCTGGCGAATGTCCACCATATCGTTGGCAATCGTCTTTGCAACCCTAGTTCCTAGAACGGCAAAAGCCACGAAATTGAAAAACGCGGCCCAAACGACGGCCTGCAAGGGCGAAAGAACACGTGTTGAAACAACTGTGGCGATGGAGTTGGCGGAATCATGCCAGCCGTTAGCATAGTCGAAGATAATCGCCACCCCGACGATGAGAATGGCGAATTCTAGAGTCGGCTGCATCCGTGACAGTTTACCGTTAAGGCCTGAGGTCTTACAGTACTATCGCACTCGTCGCCCATATGTACGTGACTGATATTGCAAAACGCACTTGAGCGCCCGCGAATTGTCGCTCGATTCTCGCAGGAATCCGCACGCACCGATTCACGCGATTGTAACGCCGTTTTCATACAGCATTGTTGGTCGGTCGCAATGCTGAGATTCGATGAGAACTGCATTTATCTGCCTGTTGGCTTTGTTAGCGTCCGCAGTATCTCCATTGGGCGCACAAACTTCACTGACCGGGGCGGGTGCCACGTTTCCTTATCCGATGTATTCAAAGTGGTTCAACGAATGCTACAAGATACATCCCAATATGGAGATCAATTATTCAGTCCATCGGCTCTGGGGGTGGCATCAGGCAGGTAACTGAAGGGACAGGATGAATGAGGCGCTTCGAAATACGCGGGTGGAACGGAGGCTGTTGGAGATGAGAGCTCTGATAGAAAGCGCCGTGTATCGCAGCGTTCGGGCGTTGTCGAAAAGAACGAAGAATTAGCCCAGCAGGTGATCAAGAACGAAGCGCGGATCAATCAGCTTGAAATCGAAATCGATGACATGGCGATCAGTCTGCTCGCTTTGTAGGCGCCCTTAGCGGCCGACTTGCGCCTGGTAACAGCTGCAATCAAAATCAATAACGATCTCGGGCGTATGGGACCTTTCGGTCAACATTGCGCAGAGTGCGATCGCGCTCATCAGGGAGCCGATGATTCAGCCTTTGATCGACATACCACATGTCGCAGGGTTGGCGCAGTCGATGGTGCGTAAGGCGCTTGACGCTTTTGTTAACAGAGATGCTGAGATGGCGCGCAGTGTTCTCGCCTCAGATGACGCGGTCGATAATATGCGGACCGCAAGCTATCACGAGCTCATCAGTTTCATGGAAACAACCCGCAGCAGATCCCCAAGCGCTATACCTGCTCTCCGTCGTCCGCAATCTGGAACGCATCGCCGACCACTCTACAAACATCGCCGAAGATGTGCTCTTCCTTGTGAAAGGAATCGATGTTCGCCATCACAATGAGGAGCGGACGGCAATGGTACAGACCTGACCGGGACATGTGTGCAAGCCCATCATTCCAGCTTCTTCTTCAGAACGTCACTTACAGCGGTTGGGTTCGCCTGCCCTCGGCTCGCCTTCATCACTTGGCCGACCAAAAATCCAAGCACAGCAGTTTTCCCTGCTCTGTATTGTTCTACTTGCTTTGAATTCGCGACCACCACTTGGTCCACGATCTTCTCCAATTCCCCTGCGTCCGAGATCTGCTTCAAGCCTTCGCGGTCCATAATCGCGGAAGCCGATTCGCCCGTCGCAAACATTTTCGGCAGAACCTCCTTCGCGAGTTTCCCAGAAAGCTCGCCTTCATTAATCAGGGCGACCAATTCGCCAAGGTGTTCAGGGCCTATGGGTGATGCCGATATATCCTGACCGGCAGTCTTCAATAACGCCATTAGGTCTCCTGTAACCCAGTTAGCCGTCGAACGTGCCTCGCTGCTCGCCTTCACCGCACTTTCAAAATAGTCGCCCGTTTCGCGAGTGACAGTTAGCACTTGTGCGTCGTACTCGCGAAGGCCGTATTCATTCAGAAATCTCTCGCGGCGGTCCGCGGGCAACTCTGGAAGCTTGTGCCGGACTTCGTTGAGCCAGTGTTCACTCACCCGAAGCGGTACCAGGTCGGGTTCCGGGAAGTAGCGATAATCGTGCGCGTGCTCCTTGCTCCGCATGCCGACGGTTCTTCCAGTCTCGACCGAGTAGAGCCGCGTTTCCTGCAGCACTCTTCCGCCGGATTCGATCAATTCCGCCTGCCGCTCGATCTCATGCTCAAGCGCCATTTTGAGAAAGCGGAAAGAGTTTAGGTTTTTGACTTCCACCTTCGTCCCGAACTCCTGAGCGCCTCTGGGCCGCACCGACACGTTTGCGTCACACCGCAGCTGCCCCTTTTCCATGTCGCAATCGGACACCCCGATATACTGCAGCATTTGTTTGAGCTCAGTAAGATATGCGTGCGCTTCATCAGGAGATCGCATGTCGGGCTCACTTACGATCTCAATGAGCGGCGTACCGGATCGGTTCAGATCGACATACGTGTACCGGTCAGAATCTGGAAAGCCTTCATGAAGGCTCTTTCCAGCGTCATCCTCCATATGCACTCGAGTCACTCCGACTCGCTTCTTGCGGCCGGAGCTGAGAATATCGACATACCCGTGCTCGGCGAGCGGCTGATCGTATTGCGAGATTTGATAGCCTTTCGGCAGGTCCGGATAGAAATAGTTTTTGCGAGCGAACCGTGAGAACGAGTTGACCTTGCAGCGCAGTGCGATACCCGCTCCTATGGCCAGTTCGATCGCTTGCCGGCTAAGCACCGGCAGCGCGCCCGGTAATCCGAGGCAGACAGGACAAACGTTCGTGTTCGGAGGCGCGCCGAATTCGACCGGGCAGCCGCAGAAGATCTTGGTCTTTGTTCCAAGCTGGACGTGTACTTCAAGCCCAATAACCGGCTCGTATTTCGTTAGAAGCGCGTCCGCGACAGCGGTGGAAGCCATGTTTGATTCTAACGACGAAGGCGGCCGTACTGGACCGTGAAACGCCTTTCTCTCCTTGACTTCACTCAATCTGGTAGTCTATTGTGACGGTTCGGCAGTCGGCTCCCAAGGTGCGGAGTCCCGATCTAAATTTATGGCCTCGCCCGAAAGCGGCAAGATGGAGAGAACTCAGACAACGCTTGATTCAACTTTGGAGAGTGTGGATAAGGCAGAGGTCATAGCCATCGAGGAGGCTCGGAAGGTTGGCTTCGGTCAGGACGAACAGGATCAGATTGGCATGGCAGTACGGGAGTGCATGGTGAATGCTGTGGTACACGGGAACCGCTACAGCAAAAATAAGAGGGTCCATTTGGATATCGAAAGATCCGAAACAGGCCTTACTTTCATTGTGGGCGATGAGGGTGACGGCTTCGACTTGAGTTCCCTTCCCGATCCGTTGGCGCCTGAGAATCTCCTGCGGCAATCTGGCCGGGGCATCATGCTCATACGTGCGTTTATGGACGATTTTGATCTCCATCCGCGTCCCGGTGGAGGCACGGAAGTTCGTCTCGCCAAAAAGTTACCGTAGTTTCAATTCCGTTTACGAATGGTATCCACGTTCCATTTAGCGGGCATCCGCAGAGGAGGCAGAAGTGAGTGTTAAATTGACGTCCCGCCAGGTTGGCGATGTAACCGTAATCGATGCGGCTGGGCGAATTACTTTGGGTGAAGGCGCGAGCGTCTTCCGCGACATGATCCGCGATCTCGCGTCTAAGGGAAACAAAAAGATCTTGCTAAATCTAGGCGATGTTTCCTACATCGATAGCTCGGGTATCGGCGAAATGGTGTCGGGCTTCACTACCGTGACCAATAACGGCGGACAGCTCAAGCTCGTAGGTCTCTCTAAGCGAGTCAAGGACCTGCTCCAGATTACGAAGTTGTATACGGTATTCGAGGCCTATGATGATGAGGCCGAAGCCGTTCGCAGCTTCGGTTGATCCCTAAGATCGCCGTTTTTTCGCCCCAGCGGGCGACTCGGGCAGCTTAGGTGAGATAAGGGCTAGGTGAGCGGCACTATATCAGCAACGTGTCGACATCACCACGGCCTACGCCCGCTTCCGCCCCCGAAGCTCTGACAATTGCGGGCACTGAGAGCACCCCGGTCGAAGTTCTTGTCGCCGACGAACTGACCCTGGTAAGGGAAGGATTGGCGGCACTCTGCAACTCGATCAATGGATTCCATGTAGTGGCCCAAGCGGGGAGTGCGACTACAGCTCTCGCCGAAATCGAGCGCCTCGAACCTGCTGTGGCCCTGCTGGATCTTGGTCTCTCCGACTTGGCCGCGACTGAAGTCATTCGCCGGGTCCGCGATCAGGGTCTGCCCACCCGCTGCGCCGTGTTCTCAATCCGAAAGGACCGCAAGACTGTCCTCGAAGTCCTAAGGGCGGGCGCGTGCGGCTTTGTATTGAAGAGTTCGAGTGCCCAGCAAATGGCTGAAGCGCTCGGCCAGTTCACTCAGGGCGGCATTTACGTCTCGCCACAAATCGAGGTCATGTCGCTTTTTGGCGACGGAAATGGCCGTCAACATGGCGCAGATCCAATTGAGTCACTCAGTAGCCGCGAGTTCCAGGTTTTTTCGCTGCTGGTTGAAGGAGTCCGCGCTAAAGAGATTGCCGCGCGCCTTTCCCTCAGCCCTAAGACGGTGGACACCTATCGCTCCAGCCTGATGCGGAAATTGGATATTCACGATGTCGCGGGCCTCGTAAAGTTCGCCATTAAGCGGGATTTAGCCGAACTGCCGGCCTAAGCAAACCGCCCTGCACGCACCCTTCCCGTTGCTGATAGGTGTGATACCCTACTGATTGCTCACTAGTTAGAAAGGCAGTCTCTGTTTTGACTCGTCACGAACTCAAGGAGCAACTGCAGCACGATCATTTCACAGATGCAGTCTCCGACGTTCTCAGCTACGCTTCATCGCATCGTGAAAGGCTGATCCGCTGGGTCGTTATCGCCGTTATCGTAGTGATCTTAGCCGGAGGTGCGCTGTGGTTTACCTCCTACAAACGGTCGATCCGGCGGCAGGCTTTGGCAGCGGCACTCACCGTTGTAGAGAGCCCGGTCGGTCGCTCCGCACAGTCCCCAAAGGCGTACCCCACGCAAGACGCTAAGCAGCAGGCCGAAATGAAAGTTTTGACGGACTTGGTTTCGAAGTACGGTGGCACCCGCGAGGCTTTGATCGCGCAATACTACCTTGGGACGATCAAGGTCGAAAGAAAGGACTCCAAAGGCGCTGAATCAGATTTGCGGCATGTGGCCGATTCGGACACTGATTTTTCATCTCTGGCAAAGATCGCCCTCGCGCAGCTCTATGCCGGTGAGAGCAGGATTCCGGAAGCCCAGGCTCTTCTGCGGAGCATTGCAAGCAAGCCTTCCGATCTCGTGTCTAAAGCGCAGGCGGATATTTTGCTCGCTCAACTAGACGTGACCACCAACCCACAGGAAGCGAAACGGATCGTGCAATCGCTCAGAGGACCCAATCAGCCGACCGCTGTAACCAGAGCGGCCGATCAGATCTCGGGACAACTGACGAGATAGCTTTTCCCGAGCGAATGCTGGGCCGACTTTGTCTTGGTCCACGGAGTCTGCGAGGCCGCAGATTTCCTGAACCCGCGCACGCATATCGAACCGACTTTCAGCGCGACCGAGATCGCATCATCCATTCAAGAGCGTTCCGCCGGCTAGAAGGCAAAACACAAGTTTTTACTGCTGGTCTTTGCGACCATTTCCGGAATCGCCTCACCCACAGCTTGGAGGTATCTCAGGTCGCGCGTACCGTCGCGGTCGCTCTCCAGCTCAACGAAGAGTACACTGAGACGCTCGCGTTGGCGCACGATCTAGGACATCCTCCTTTCGCCCATGTCGGCGAAAAAGAGTTGGATCGGCAGATGCGGCTCTTTGGGTCCTCTTTCGAGCACAATCTTCATGCTCTCCGGATAGTCGATCTTCTCGAGGAACGGTATGCGCGCTTTAATGGCCTGAATCTGACATTCGAAGTTCGCGAAGGCATTGTAAAGCATTCACGTGAAATCAGTGCTGCGCAAGATCCGAGTCTCGAAGAACTGCTTCCGGGCCAGCGCCCTCCGCTCGAAGCGCAACTACTCGACCTTGCCGACGAAATTGCGTACAATACCGCGGATGTTGACGATGCTTTCTCAACCGGGCTCTTTTCCATGGAGGAGGTGGGCCATGCTGTTCCAGCTTTCGCTAAGTTAGCTGAAACTGTAGATATGCAGTTCCCTGGAGCTTCCGAGCGTGTCCGCTTCTGGGAGATTCAGAGACAACTCATTGGTATTCTCGTGAGCGGACTTATCGAGGGAACTGTAGCCGCGGCCAACGCATCTGGCGTTGAGAGTGTCGGCGACGTGCGCGCGCTGGATCATCGTCTCGCGAAGCTAACGCCGGAAGCGGCCCAGATCAACGCTCAGTTGAAAGCGTTACTAATCGACCGGGTTTATTCATACGTCCAGCTGGTCGCTGATCGAAGCGCCGCAGTGGCGAAGATGGGCGAGCTATTCAGCTTTTTTGTTGATCATCCGGATCGCGTGTCAGTAGGGTATCGGGAGAGTCTTAACGAGATGCCCGTGCATCGCGTGGTCTGTGATTACATCGCGGGCATGACGGATGCCTATTTCACGCGAACCTACGACACGCTGTTAGGCGGCCAGTCCTGATGGTCGTCATTCGCGCGTAACGGCGCTGGACAGCTCGGCGGAGCGGACGAAGTACACCTTTTGAAGCAGTCGGCAGATTTCGTTCGCCACTCGTTCAGGCGTTTCATCTTCTTCCAATTCGACTTCCACTTTGACGTACAAATCCACTTTCTGCATCTGGTCTGATCCGATAATAGTCAGTAGTGGATGCCGGAATCAATCCTATGCAAGATATGCGGCAAGCGCCGCGCAAGACGTTCCTGTCCGGCCGTCGAGGGAGACATTTGCCCTCTTTGCTGTGGGACGCAACGGGAAGTTACACTTTTCTGCCCTCTGGAATGTGAATATCTCAAGGAGGCGCACAGGCGCGAGAAGTCGGTGCCGGTAGCGCAGAATCAACTGGCGAACGGTGATATCGACGTGAACGAAGATTTTCTTCGATCTCATGAAGAGTTCTTGGTTTTCTGTATCTACTCACTGCTTCAAGCAGCATTGCGAGCGCCCGGCGCGGTAGATTCGGATGTAATTCACGCTCTGGAAGCTCTCATCCAAACGCATCGGACTCTTGAGTCGGGCTTGGTTTACGAGACAAGGGCCGAAAACACCGTTGCCGTCGGAATCCAGCGCTCCTTCGCGGCGTCACTCGCCGACTACCAGAAGGTGCGCCACGAACGCGAGCGTCTTTCGCCGCTTCGCAATGCTGAGATCCTGGCCATCCTCGTTTTCCTTCACCGCCTCGCCCAGCAGAATCAGAATGGACGGCCGCGTGGACGCATGTATTTGGATCTCCTGCGCCAAATGACCCCCGATCAGAGAGCCCAAGCTGCGGCGCCAAGCATCATCTTATAACTGGAGCAGTCACCCTGAAGACAAAGTTACTTAGCTGGAAGGAGTTGGCACCCGAAGTACATCACTTCGAGTTTGAAGTGCCGGGGGTTGATGACCTCGCTTTCACTCCCGGACAGTTCGTTTCAGTAATCGAACGCATAGACAGCAAAGAGATCACCCGCGCCTATTCGATTGCCTCGCCTCGTGGGGGAAACCGGTTTGCTCTCTGTCTCAATCGGGTTGCCGACGGGATCGTGTCGCCCTACCTCTTTCAGCTGAAGCCCGGAGACGAGGTGGAGATGCATGAACCCCTTGGTTATTTCACGCTGCGACACCCAGGGCACCACTCAATTTTCATAGCGACCGGAACTGGAATAGCGCCGTTCCGCTCAATGCTCCTCGAACATCTGCCAAAGACGCAGCCTCGGACTACGCTGCTGTTCGGAGTGCGATACGAAGCAGGGTTGCTTTACCGGAGCGAACTGGAGCAATTAGCGAAACAGTACGAGAGTTTTCATTTTTTGCCCACCATCACACGGCCCACCGAGACCTGGACAGGCCGAACCGGGCGTGTGCAGGCGCATTTAGATGAAGTCCTCAGCGTCCCAGACTATGAAGACCGGACGACATTAGATGTGTATATCTGCGGTCTCAAAGAAATGGTGGACGACGTCCGCGCCGAATTGAAGAGGCGAGGATTCGATCGCAAGCAAATCATCTACGAAAAATACGACTGAGCGAAGCCTTTCAGGCGACTTTCGTTATTTGCGTGCGCGGAAAAATCTCCCTGGTCTGTTCGAGCGTGGCGAGGCTGATGCCCGGTAACTTGGACGAGGCAGTTCCAGCGGCGACACCCCATCGCAGCGCCTCACTGAAGGATTCACCGCGATCGAGTGCCCACACGACGGCCGCGCCCATGGCATCTCCAGCACCGATCGAGCTACGCGCTTCGACCTGTGGCGGTACCACTTCGAGAACTCCTTCGGCAGAAGCGGCCACAGCGCCGCGTCCGCCAAGAGAAAGAACTGCGGATTTTGGACCCATCGCTTTGATCTGCTGAACGGCTTCAATGAATTGGGCACGAGTGATGAGCGCACGATTGAGCAGACGCTCCGCTTCCGACTGGTTCGGCTTCACTATTGTCGGTTCTCCCTCCACGCCGTACAGCAGCGCGTCGCCATCGGTGTCTAGCAGCGTTTCGAGTTTGTGTTTGGCTGCCAGGTGGATCAGCCTTGTGTAGAAATGCGGCTCCACTCCCGGCGGCAGGCTTCCGCATAACATCAGCCAGGAGGCGTTGGGCAGCAGTTTTTCCACGCCCTTCAAGACACGATTTTGCTCCGCTTGGGTGATGCTCGGACCTACTTCATTTAGCTTGATTGAAAGGCCTTGGCGGTCAGTGATGGTGAGATTGATGCGGACATTATGCCGGATTTTCACTATTTCTTTTCCGAAGCTGTCATCTCGTAATTGCTCCTCGAATTTGTGTGCCTGCCGCCCCGAAGTAGTTACGGCAATCGCGCTAGCTCCGAAATTCGTGAGCACCCGCGCGGCGTTGATCCCGCGGCCGCCAGCCGCATCGCTTCGCGAAAGAATGTATGCCCGGTCCTCGAATACCAAGCGATCGACCGTGATCGTCCGGTCGATTGCCGGATTCATGGTCAGTGTGATGATGGTCTTGCTCATTCAGGGCGATCGTCGGCCACGGGTGACCAGCTTCGCCCCGAGCATCCCCCCCAAGCCTGGCAGTAGCGTCACCATCAAAAATGTTTGGATGATTCCTAAGGGCAGATTCATGAGGAACTCGTGCGGATCATCCAACATCTTCGCTACCTCCGCGTTCGTGGGAACACTCTTTAACAGCTCACGCCCGCTTGGAGAGGTCAGCGAGAGACCCACAACAGCGAGGCAAATGACAACCACTAGAAACAGCCAAAGACCTGTCATCCAGCCGAGGCGCGCGCCGGCAGCGGTCGAGAGCGGTTCCCGAGAGTGGCCCTTGTAAAGCATGACCGCGATCACACCGGCAGCACATAGCACGACGGGTGCAAGCAGCGGGCTTACGAGCGCTGCGAGCGCGATTCCAAAGAGGGCACACGCGGCCACGCTTAAGCTCACCAGAACCGCCCTGGAATTACGGAACGAGATGCGCCGGGACGTAGATACTGGTGCTGGCGGAGGCGCTGCCGGAGTGGGAACCTCTGCCGCGAGGCGTGCAATATCCTCCTCGTACTGAGGCTTTCCGCATTTGTGGCAGAAGCGGGCATCCTCGGGCAGGAGAGCGCCGCAACTACAGCGTGCTTGCACACTTCTAGTTTACGGCGACATCGCGAAACGAACCCAAATGGCTTCGCTTTTTCATGCCGCTAAGATGACATCAGAGTCTCCATGTCCAAACCCGAAGTGCTCGTGATCTGCCCCCCGGACCACTACGTCCTGCGGAACTTGGAGCCGATCCGTGATGGAGCGAACATATACGTGGGCAATGATCTGACCTCCGTCGAAGACCATGCTAGGAGCGCTGAGATCATTGTTTATTCGGGATTAACCGGGAGAAGCGTACCCTTCCGTGACGTCTGGTCGCATGCCAAACGAGTGCGCTGGATCCATTCGCTTGCCGCGGGCATGGACAAATTGTTGTTTTCGGAACTGATAGACAGCCCGGTTATCGTAACGAACGCCCGAGGCGTATTCAAGCGATCCTTGGCGGAATTTGCTGTACTCGGGATGCTCTATTTCTATAAGCGGGTACGCCGGTTAGTAGAGAGCCAGCGGGCACACAAATGGGATGACTTCTTGGTCGATTGGCTCCCCGGGAAAGTTATGGGGGTTGTGGGTTATGGCGAGATCGGTCGCGAATGTGCCATGCTCGCCAAGGCGATGGGCGTGAAAGTGTACGCCACGCGACGCAGAGTGGAACTCTCGGCCAAGGATCCGCTTCTCGATCGCATCTTTCCGGCAACAGAGCTCGATCAAATGCTGAAGGGAGTCGATGTCGTGCTCGCGGCTGCACCGCTGACGCCTGAAACCAAGCACATGATCGGCGCACCGCAATTCAATCTGATGAAGCGTTCTGCCATCATCATTAACGTGGGGCGTGGACCCGTTATCGACGAAGCGGCGCTTATACGCGCGCTCAAAGACAAACTGATCGCTGCTGCAGCGCTCGACGTATTTGAAGTAGAGCCCCTTCCGCCCGATCACCCCTTCTACGACATGGAAAACGTGCTTCTCTCGCCCCACTGCACGGACCGCACGCGGGATCCCGACTGGCTCGATTTGAGCATGCAATGCTTCGTAGACAACTTCAGGCGCTACACCAAAGGGGAAAAGTTAGAAAACATCGTCGATAAAAAAGCCGGATACTGATGAGCGTGGCTGGACGAATCACGGAACAAGGCATCGATCTCGATGACGTGATCGTGGCTGCAGAGCGCATCGAGGCTCTCGCACGGAAAACGCCTGTGCAGACGTCGCGTCTCTTTGACGAACGCGCCGGGAAGCGGACGTATCTCAAATGCGAGAATCTGCAGCGCGGCGGCTCCTTCAAGATTCGCGGCGCGACCAACTTCCTAAGATCGCTGACCGAAGAGCAGCGCAAGTCCGGCGTTGTCACATATTCATCAGGTAACCACGCGCAGGCGGTCGCAATAGCGGCGGCTCACCTTGGAGTTGCTGCCACGATTGTAATGCCGGGCGATGCCCCTAAGGCAAAGCTCGAGTCGACCATCGCATATGGACCGAAGATCGTCTTCTATGACAGGCAGCGGGAGAGCCGCGAGGAAATAGCGCACGCGATCGCAAGGGAGACGGGTGCGGCTGTGGTCCCCCCGTACGATCACCCTTGGATTATTGCCGGACAGGGGACCGCGACACTGGAGCTGCTGAGGGATGAGCCAGCTTTAGACGTGATCGTGGTTCCCCTGGGTGGAGGCGGCTTGCTCTCTGGCGCCCTGACGGTTGGCAAGGCGCTGACGCCGGAGATTCGCGTTTTTGGAGTAGAACCTGAATTGGCGAACGATTGGTACCTGTCGCTTCCCCGTGGCGAGCGCGTCGAGATTGCGCCGCCTCCGACGATTGCGGACGGCCTCCGAACGCCCCTGCCCGGGACTGTGACGTTTCCGATTGTTCAGGCGAATGCAGAGGGTGTGTTGCTGGTTAGCGAAGAAGAGATTAAGGAGACCGTTCGATTCCTGCTGACACGAATGAAGTTGCTGGTCGAGCCGAGCGGCGCCGTCGCCGCAGCCGCAGTTCTTCATCGAAAGCTGCCACCCGATGTTGGGTCTGTAGGCGTGATCCTGTCGGGCGGCAATATCGATCTCGACGTTCTAGCGGAAGTGTGCAGGGAAGCGGCATAGCGGCGTGGAGCGCAATCCCTGGAAGACAAAGTCGTCGCGCATCGCGTATGAGAATCAGTGGATCCGTGTGCGCGAAGACGAGGTTTTCAGGCCAGACGGAGGACCGGGCGTCTACGGTGTGGTCGAAATCAGGCCGTCTGTAGGCATCGTAGCAGTGAATGAACGCGATGAAATTGCGCTAGTAGGACAGTGGCGCTATTCTGTGAACCGCTATTCCTGGGAGATTCCGCGCGGAGGATCGCATCCGGGAGAAACCGATATGCTCAGCGTGGCCAAGCGCGAATTGGCCGAAGAAGCGGGACTGATGGCCGAGCAGTGGGATGCATTGGGAGCGGTAGACGTTTGCAATGGGGTGGCACACGACGTACAGACTTTATATTTAGCGAGTGGACTTCAGCCGACCGAGACTCAACTGGATCCCGAAGAAGACATCGTCGTTGGGTGGCGGCCGTTTGAAGAAGCCGTTCGCATGGCGATGGACGGGCGCATAACGGAGGTTTGCAGCGTCGCGGCGATTCTCAAAGTAGCGATGCGGCGGCGCGGCAAGTAATGGACCTCGCACGCAAGCGCTTTGCAAAATTTGCCTGGGGAGTGTTGGCCTACAACATTCCAGTGATCTTATGGGGAGCTTATGTGCGGGCCTCATTTTCGGGAGATGGCTGCGGTGCGCATTGGCCCTTCTGCAATGGGCAGGTGATTCCGCTGAATATGGCCGCTCCTATGGCCATCGAGTTCACGCATCGCATGATGACGAGCATCGATTCTCTTGCCGTGATTGCGATGTGTGTGTGGGGCTTTCGGGTTTTCCCACGGCGTCACGCCGCGCGCGTCTCGTCGGTGCTCTCACTGCTGTTTCTGTTTGTGGAAGCGCTATTGGGAGCAGGGTTGGTGCTGCTGAGATATGTGGCGAGAAACCAATCTGCCGGACGTGCTTGGTACCTCTCGGCGCATCTGACCAATACGATGCTTCTGCTGGCTGCCCTGACGATCACGGCGTGGGCTGCCTACACCGGTACGGATCGGGTCCCGCTGACCAACGTTTCTCGTAGGCTTGCTGGCGCACTCCCTGTGGTAATGTTTGTGAGCATTACAGGCGCGATTGCGGCCCTAGGGGATACGCTCTTCCCAGCCGCATCGCTTGCGGCTGGTATGCAGCGAGACTTTTCGACTGCGTCGAGTCTGCTGTTGCGCCTGAGGTTGGTACATCCCGTAATAGCTGTGCTGGGCGCGGCATATCTTGTCTGGGCAGCAACGGGCGTGTTAAAGCGCAGCGAAGCGAATGACTCACGGGCTGCCCGCGCCGTCGTCGGGCTGACCTTATTTCAACTGGCTGTCGGGGCCGTCAATATCACGCTGCTTGCGCCGATCTGGATGCAGCTCTTTCATTTGTTGATGGCCGACGTGCTTTGGATTACGGTGCTGTTACTTGTGCTGGAAGCAGGAGTATCACGAAACCTCCAGACTCCCGCTGTAACCGCCAACTCTAGACAGTTCCAACTGTGAGTGTTCGAAGGTACTTATTAGCTTTCGCAGTCTTAGCGGCGTGTCGCATCTTGGCCCAGTCGCCTGAAGGCGCGATTATCGGGACCGTGAAAGACGCGACGGGGGCGCGCGTTCCGGGTGCCCATGTTCAAGTAGAGTCGCTTGCATCGAGCCTCCAACGCGAGGCCATGAGTGACAATCGCGGTGAGTTCACGATCGAGTTCCTCGCACCTGGAGCTTATCGTACGATCGTTTCAAAACCGGGCTTCGATCCTGCGGTGGCCTCTATCGACCTCCCAACTGGCTTCTCGCAGGCAGTTGTCGTAACGCTGCGCCCGGCAAAGCGGACCGAATCCGTTACAGTTCAGGGCGCACCGTCCACGCTTGCGGCTCAACCGCTCGATCCTTCTTCGAGCGTCATCAGCACGATCATCTCCTCAAAGGACCTCGATTCCATTCCTTTAGCGCATCGAAGCTTCGCCAATATTGCATATCTCGCGCCCATGACCGAGCCTGTAGAACCGTCCGATCCGACGAAAGCGCGCATCACGGCGGTCTCGTTCGCCGGCAGCTCGGGGCTGAACGTGGATTTGTCGGTGGATGGCGGCGACAACAATGACGATTGGATTGGCGGTTTCCTACAAAATATCTCGCCTGATGCGATTGAAGAGTTTACAGTCCGGACAGCGCAGTTCGACGCTGATACATCACGTACGAATGGAGGCTCCGTAATCATTACTACAAAACGGGGAACGGATGACTGGCATGGAGCGCTGGGTGAATACTTCCGTGCTCAGGACCTGAACGCGAGAAACACGCTCGATAATCCAGAGCCCAATCCTAAGCAACCCTTTTCCCGCAACAATCTAGTGGCCTCGCTGGGCGGACCGCTTATGAAGCAGAAGCTCTGGTTTTACTCGACACTCGAATATGTCCACGAGAACGCGAGTATCGCCTACGGTAACGCATCACTGGCCGAGTTTCGAAGCCTCGCTCAGCTGGCTTCGATGGGGCTGATTCCGGATGCTTCGTCGATCGACGTTCCCTCATCCGTTCCTGTTCCGTTTCGCGATACTCTATTCACCACTCGCCTGGATTGGGCGCAGTCACCGCGGTCACAATGGTTTCTGCGCGGAGGCACCGACAGATACGACACGAAGAATGACCTCATCCAGCAAGCGACGCTTCCTTCAACGGGTGCGTACTCGCGGTCGCAATACTACAACATTCTGGTGCATAACGACTTCATGTTCAGTCCGCAGTGGCTCGGCGTCTTGACTCTGCAGGCGAACGGCTTTCAACACACGGAGCAGCGTAACTCGAATTATGGCTTCGCGCTGTCCTTCCCGTTCTCAGTTAATTATTTGACAACTTCTGGCTTCGAGACTTTCGGGGATAACCAGTTCGCTACGCCCGTTACGGCTTTCCCGATCCTGCGCGATCAGCAGAAATATCAGATGCGTTACGACCTCGTGCGCGGAAGTGGAGCTCATTCCATCAAGCTGGGCATCAATTTCATTCATGAGCCGGTGCTGGGAGGCGAACTATCGAGCAATCCCGAAACATTGGTCACCTTCCCGCAGAACCCGAGCTATTACGTGAACCATCCCGTTCAATTTCTCTCGGACTACGCTGCCGGAAGCACTGTAACGGGAGGCACGAACGGAGCTTTCGCTCAGAATGTGCAGCGTCTCGGGTTCTATGCACAGGACTCATGGCGAGTCACGCCCACGTTCACGGTCAACTACGGTTTGCGCTACGACACGACATACGGCCTCTTCACTGCGTCCGGCCGAAGCCAAGACCAGAACCCGGCTTTTGTCACTCTCAAGAGCTTGGGCATTAACCTTGTGCCCGGGGTTCCGCATGATTACCGTGGAGCCGTCGCTCCCAGACTGGGAATTGCGTGGTCGCCAGGAAGCTCAGGGAAGACAGTGCTTCGTGCTGGGTTCGGTTTGTACTACAACGATCTTGCGCAGAACGGTTGGGTAAACGCCTTCCAAGCCGTAAACACTCCTTTTTCCGGCTTACTCGCTCCTGGCGCACAAGGTGCGTTGATCGATCCCGGCTACAAAACGCCATACGCGGTTCAGGCCAGCTTCAATTTCGAGCACACATTCAGCCGCTCCTGGACACTTGATGTCCGTTATGAGCACCAGGAGGGCGATCACCAGTACCGCCGCTATGAATACATCAGCGGATATAGCCTTCCCGCGGATGCGCCGAATGTTTCGCTGTTCCGCTCGGATAACCGATCGCGCTACGATGGCGCCGCGTTCGGGATACGGCATCGATTTTCCAGCCGCTTCGACCTTTCGGCGTACTACACGCTCGCGAGCGCGAGCACCTGGGGCGCCGTAGTGGGCGAGTTATTCGATTACGTGAATGGAGTCAGCAACGTCAATGATGCGTTTGGGCCGGGGGATCATGGGCCGTCGGGGGAGGACGTGCGGAACCGGTTTGTATTCGCGGGAACACTGATGCTACCAGGCAAGATAGAGCTAGCCTCGCTGTCGCAGCTTGAGAGCGCGCGTCCTTTCACGCTCATTACGCCTGTTGATGTCAACAATGATGGTGATCCAAACAACGATCGCGCGGTTGTGAACGGCCGGCAGACTTCGCTTGACGAATTTCGAGGAACGCCTTACATGCAAGTGGATCTGCGCGTAAGTCGTCCCGTGCGCTTCGCGGATCGTTTTGAGCTGCGACCGTTCGTCGAGTTTTTTAATCTATTCAACAGAACGAATCCCGGCAACAACTATGTTGCGGGTGTAGATCAGCTTCCCGTTCCGTCGAACCAGCTCGCCAATGTCACCCAATACTGCCTCAATCCTGCGTGTACTGCGATGCGTCCCGTAACGTTGAACGATTTGCGCGTACCGGCGGGGGCGCTCGGAGACTTTTTTGGACCCGGGACTACGATCGGGATTCCATTTGCGGCACAGCTCGGCGTGCGGTTTACTTTTTAGGCGGCCGCTGAGATTTAGGTTGGCGGACGATTGTAATTGGTCCAATCTGAATTTTCCATTTGCAGGCGGAGCTTGCGGATATAATGCGGACACTGCTCTTGAAGGAGACGCATTGATGCCCACGACATCGCGCGGTTTGCCTGTGGAACACGAAACTTTCGGAGACGATTTAGCCGGGATGGGCAGCTTCTATATCGACCCGCAGGGCGCCGCCCGAAGAGTCTTTCACAAATGGTTTTGGATTGGACCCCTGGTTATCTTTTCCATGGTCTCCGTGATTGCCAGCTATCTGATGATGCCCATAGTTCAGCATGTACTCGAAGTCGCGCCCATGCCGGCCGGCGCAAATCCCGAGCAGTATCAGAGAGGAATGGACATGGCGATGACCGTCCAGCGTGTCAGTATGTACTTCTCGCCGCTCATAACAGCGTTGATCATGGCAGTGCAGGCGCTCGTTGTATATGCCACATGCTCGGTCTTGACCGTAGACGCAAAGTTCCGCTGGATTTTTAATCTGGTGGCAGGCTGTTCGCTCATCCAGGTACTGGCGGCGATTGCGAGCATTGTCATTCTGAAGGCCAAAGGGGAAGTTTCGAGCATGGCGGAGATGCGCCCAGCTCTCGGTCTGGATATCTTTTTGCCCGAGGGAACAAACAAGTTTGCGATGGCGTTGCTCGGTTATTTCTCCATCTTCGAGATCTGGTGGATCGTAATGATGGTGCTCATATTCAGCGCCGCCTTCCGCGTGACGAAGGGCAAAGCATTCGCGGCCGTTCTGCCGCTGATTGTGCTGAGTGTTCTATTCAGGTTGGGCGCCGCCGCATTTCAGAAATAAGGGCTGGTGCGATTCGGCGATCCCAGGAGCGTGCGCTCGAATACAATTGGAATTGTCGAACGCGCGGAGGTTTCATGAGATTTGGCGGGCCTGAGCTTTTCATGATCTTTAGCCCGACTGACCTTCTGTTGGTTCTTCTCGTTTTCGTGCTGCTTTTCGGAGGGAAGAAACTTCCGGATCTGGCGAAAGGATTAGGTCAGGGTATCCGGAATTTCAAGGGCGCGGTTAAAAGCGAGGAGAAACCGAAGGAAGAAGAGAAACCCGAATAGCCGTGTTTTTACTGCCCTGAGATACCGGAAACCCCGCTCAAACGGCGGGGTTTCTAGTGTGGGAGGCAGCGCAGAGCGATTATTTCGCAGCCACTTTTTTGGTCGGGACGATCGCGTCTTTCACTGATTTGGCGACGCGAAACTTAACGACTCGCTTGGCAGGAATCTTAATTGCCTCGCCCGTAGCAGGGTTGCGGCCCACTCGAGCCTTCCGTTCCGCCCGAACCAAGCGGCCGATCCCGGGCATGACAAACACGCCGTTCTTCTTGGTTTCACGTACAGCCAGTTGCGCGAGCGAGTCCATGAAGTGCTTCGCTACGCGATTGTTCACGCCGGTGGTTTCCGCCAGTTCCCGGACGATTGCGGTTTGGGTCATTCTCTTGTTGTCAGCCATCTATCCTCCTGCCGTTTGGGCACTCGGATTCCGATAAAACATAACTGATACCAAATGTTTTAACGGCTACCCGATCAACTCGATGATACGCGGAGTAGAACGGGATTGTAAAGCAAAAACAGCAGGAAATCGGGCTTTTTGCCCGCTTTTCTTGTCAGTAAGGTGTTCGAAGCCGCATGAAACGGGCTCGGAACGCCCTGAAGCGCTACCTGAAGCTGTGTTTTGGCCTTCCCGAAGCTTCTCGGTGCGGCGTCAAATAAGGTTCGTAGATGGGAAGGGAGCGCGTGAACGGCTTACGCCCAATCGAGAGTCAGGCCGATCCGTACTGTACCGGTTTTGGGACCAAGAGCTTGGCTCGGGTATTGAAGGGTATTCACGCTGGTTGAACAATGGAGGCATGGAACTCACGAGTGTCGACCTTCTCTATCAAGAGTGGCAATGGTTGGTACAAGAATGCGCGAGTGCCATGCGTGCGGGACGCCTCAGCGGCCTCTCGAAGAGGGAGCTGAGAATGGAAGAGCAGCGCCATGGCCTGCGCATCGATGCGGCATATGCGCGGCTGAAGCAGGCTGAAGCGCGGAGTGCACGGTCCGGGCAGAATTTGTAATTTGGCGTCCCCGAGGACTCAAGGTTCGAACCAGATAATCTCATTCATAACGCAGGTGAACGATATACGGAAAATCTTTGCTGAGCCGCACTATTTCAAGGGTTTAGCTGAGTGGAAGGCTGCTAAGTGCCGAAGTGAGAAGGATGATGGCCGATGATGGCACCCCCCACCCGCCATTAAGGGCGCGGATGGCTGCCCAGAATCCCCATGCTGTTCGAACTGCGGAAGGCTAAGACATTGGATTCGCGCCTGTGCTCGTTCCGACACGTTTGATACACTCCTTGGTCAAAGGAAAAGGGGTGAAGTGTTCTCAACAGTTTTTCTACGACGCTCCGCTGCAATATTTGGCTTGGCTTTTTCGTGCTGTTGCGCTTGGAGTGTGTCCGGCCAGGAGTATTCAACGGTAAAAGAAACCCTGGAGTCAATCCGGGACAGGTTTCTAGGTCAAGATGTGCGGATCATTACCGCGCGAAGCAGCCAACGTAGCGACGGCGTCCTCCGCGACTAGTATAAGGCTTCTCGATCAGGAGAAAGATACAAGCGTGACGATGCGTACGATGGGTCCGAATACCTGCCCGATAGGTATCGAGGCAAAACAGGCAAGGTTATAGCAGTTCAGTCGAACCAACTCAACGGGCAAAAAGTTCGCACGAACGCGCTGGGAGAGGTGCTTCCTGAAGACAAAATCACCAACCCTTACTTTGACATTGTTGTTCAGTTGGATGATGGACCGATAGCGATGATCAGTGGCTATTTGAGTACGATTTCGGACTCCATGATGCTGGAAACGGCAGAACGGGCGATATCCAACAATCTTCCGTCTGTGCTTGGGAAGACCGTTTATGCCGTTGGATCTTCAGTCTTGTACAAGCCGGAATCGACTTTTGAGGAAATGAGCGGGGAAGCGGGATGGGCATCGCAGCACTTGCAGCAGATATCTGACATTCCACTATTGGAGCCGTTAACGATCACAGCAGCAAAGTATCTTGACTCCGTAGGCGGAGTGGTTTTGAAGCTGAAGCTTCCGGACGGTCGTGATGCTCTGTCCTTGACGGCCCATGCCTCGCTTACGACATTTTCGGAAGCAAGTTTCCTCAATAAGGTGGTTGGCGTTGGCGGCTTTATCACCGCAATTCCTCACGATCTGAGTCCTCGGGAAATCCAGGCCATAAGGCACGGAACGCTGTTTCGCGGTATGAGCAAACGGGCAGTTGAATACAGTCAACTGGGTCGTCTTTCCGAGACAGAGAATGACTGGGGATCTGGAGGAACACAGTTGAAATTCGGAGACTCAACTTATATCTATCTGAATGAAGATAACAAAGTTGTCGATTGGCAGATGCTAGATGGGAATTAGAGCTACTGTTTTTTCTCGGAGTCGGTTCAGTATCTCGCGCCGCACCAAGGTCACCTTCAATATAATTCGAGATGTATTCACCACGATCCTTTCGGCGCTGGCGACGCCATTCAGGTTGGGCAGTAAGCTCCGATGGTCGTTGCCCTAGCAGCTTATGAAATCACGATAATCGCGTGGGTGTAGCCAAAGCCTTCTCTTCGTTGTAATCGCGCCAAGCATGTAAGAATCTCGTCGCGCCATCCGTCATTCATATGAGCACTGGCTGGATGGATTGGAACCCTTAGCACCTCTTCTCGGCTTCATCGAGACATTTTAGCGAGACGCGTACTCAGCAAGGCCGCCGATGTATTTACAATAGTTTATGGATGGAGACTTCGCGTATCAAGGTGTTTGAAGGCGGCGGGGATCATGAAGTGGGAAATCCGCTTTGTGCAGCCTGCGAAAAGCAGGAGCTACCGCTAAAGAGACACAGCACATGCGGCGGATTGATTCATGTCGAGTGGAAAGGTCGGTACGCCATGGAGGGACTTGCTGTCGCTCGATGCGACAACTGCGGCGAAATGCAATAAGGCCGCCACTCCTCAGATTGTCGGCTTCGGAGACATTTCTTTTACCCAAGCTCTTGCACGCGGATGGGTCTTCTGTTAACGACTTCAGACGCTTCTTGGCATCGTTCTCAGTGAGCGGGGCGTTCCGCTATCTTATCTTGGAATGTCTGTTTAGAATTGGCGTCCCCAAGGGGATTCGAACCCCTGTTATCGCCGTGAAAGGGCGGTGTCCTAGGCCGGGCTAGACGATGGGGACGCGATGGACAGGCTCGGAGCTTTCTACAATCTAGCAGATCGGAGAAAGTGGATCGTTGCCATCACTCGATGAGCGTCATTGGTATGAGATTAGCGCGGGAGATAGCTCGAAACATCAGCGTAAACTCTTTCTTAGCAGTGCCCGAGACTTTGAATACAAAGCCACAACTGGTCTTCGTTAGCCACAGTAGTTCCGATACTTGGGTTGCAAGGCAGATAGCGCGCGAGATCGAAGCACGTGGCGCGACCCCATTCCTGGACGAAGCTTAAGTTAATGTCGGGGCGGATTTTCAGGAGGATATTCTGAAGTTTTTGGAGCGAACACATGAACTGGTTGTGTTGCTTACACCGTGGGCTCTCGACCGGCCATACGTGTGGGCTGAGATCGGAGCTGCGTGGGGCCGCCGGATTCCGATCGTGACTCTACTGCTAGGACCCCACCCCGACCGAGTTGCAGCGAGGCCGGTTGGGCTGGTACGGTCGCGAGATCGGAAGGTTCGCTATACGCTGCCTGTATGGAGATTTCCCGCGACACAATGACGATGAAAAACTATCCGAGCCGTCGAGCCATCCGTCAGCGTGGGAATTGGTGCTTGGTCTGGCTGTGACAAACAGTGGCGTTGTCTCGGTATCTGTCGACGAGATTGAGGACGACTCACATGACGGTCCGAATGAACTACGTTCTCGATCGTGCTTCTTCGAGGTGGGTACCGGTCAGCGTCCGTCTATGAACGGATTCAAGTTCACGCCGATTTTGATAGGAAGCGACGGAGACAACCTGGTGTTCAAGTACGGACGCGAGGCCCGGTTCTTCAGCGTAGTGCAGTAGGCCTGCTGACCTGCTTACCGTAACTCGCACATGCGATGGGCCGTCCTCTATCATGATTTATTAGTGGAGAGTGCTTGCCTATTATCGTTGGAACACCTCGCGAGACGTTTCCGGGAGAACGCCGGGTCGCGATCACTCCGCGGCACTGCGAGTTATTAAAGAAATCACAAATCGAGGTCATCATTGAGCATGGAGCTGGTGCTGAGGCCGGATTCACTGATGATCATTACACTCCGCGCGGTGCTCGTCTAGTCAGCCGGGCCGAGCTTTTCCAACAAGCCGATGTGATCGCTCAGGTACGCTGTTTGGGCGCCAACCCTGAATCCGGCCGCTCAGATCTTCCGCTGCTTCGTCCGGGGCAAGCTCTAGTCGGCTTTGGCGAGCCCCTGACGGCGCTCAAGGAAGACTCGGCTCTGGCCGGTGCCGGCGTGTCGTTCTTTGCGATGGAACTGATGCCGCGCATCACGCGCGCGCAAAGCATGGACGCCTTATCTTCGATGGCGACGATTTCGGGTTACCGCGCCGTTCTGCTCGCAGCCAGCGTTCTTCCGAAAATGTTTCCCATGCTGATGACTGCTGCAGGAACCGTCACCCCAGCCAAAGTGTTTGTGTTGGGAGTTGGCGTAGCCGGTTTACAAGCGATCGCGACTGCACGCCGACTGGGGGCCGTTGTTTCCGCTTATGATGTGCGACCAGCGGTTAAGGAGCAAGTGGAAAGCGTGGGTGCCAAATTTGTCACGCTGGACGTGGATGCGAAGGCATCGGAAGACAAGGGTGGCTACGCCAAGGCGATGGATGAGGCGTTTTATCGCCGGCAGCGGGAATTGATGAGCGAGGTTCTGCGCGAGCAGGATGTCGTCATTACGACCGCCGCGGTGCCTGGCCGAAAGGCGCCCATCCTGATTACCGGTGAGATGATCAGCGGGATGTGCTCTGGCTCGGTGATCGTCGATATTGCGGCGGAGCGGGGCGGCAACTGCGATCTTACTCGGCCGGGTGAAACGGTTGTTCATCAGGGAATTACGATTCTGGGTCCGTTGAACCTTCCGTCGATGGTTCCTTACCACGCGAGCCAAATGTTTGCGACGAACGTAGCCGCTTTCCTTAAGCTGCTAGTCCGTGATGGTGCGCTGAACGTAAATTTGGAGGATGAAATCATTCGCGAAACTCTTGTGACACATGGTAATCAAGTGGTCCATCCGCGCATCTCCGAGCTGATCAAGGCGGCAGCGGGCGTTACTGAAAGCGAAGTTAAGGTATGAGCTCATACGAAATCGCAATCTGGGTATTCATGTTGGCGGCGTTTCTTGGATTTGAGCTGATTCGCCGCGTGTCTCCGCTCTTGCATACGCCTCTTATGTCGTTGACGAATGCGATTTCCGCAATCGCCGTGGTCGGCGCCATTCTCATTACAGGCGAAAAGAACGCTTCAACACTCACTCGCACGCTCGGCTTCATTGCCGTAGTCGCATCCACAACGAACGTAGTCAGCGGGTATCTGATCACTGACCGCATGCTCAAAATGTTTAAGAAGCGAGGCGCGGAAAAGAAATGATGGAGAGCCTTTTCCCGGTTCTCTACATCCTGGCGGCTGCGGGCTTCATTCTTGCCATTAAGTGGATGAATTCGCCTGTAACGGCGAGGCGCGGGGTGATTGTGGGAGAAATCGGCATGCTGCTGGCCGTGGTGGGCACGCTGCTGCGGCATGAAGTCGTTAATTACGAATGGATTCTGATTGCATTTTTTGTGGGCTCGGCGCTCGGGGTCCCGCTGGCTTATCTGATGCCGATGACGGCGGTGCCTCAGCGGACGGCGTTTTCCCATGCGTGCGGGGCACTCGCTTCGGCTCTAATCGGCACAGCCGAGTATTTCCGGCATACGCCTCATGGATTCGTCATGACGGCGCTCGTTGTGGAAACCTTACTCGGATTCCTTACATTTACGGCAAGCCTCATGGCGTTCGGCAAGTTGCAGGAGATACTCCCGACGCGGCCCATCACTTATCGCGGGCAAAATTTCGTGAATTTGGGAGTGTTCGCGTTGGCAGTTGCGATTGGGATTGCGCTGATCATCTCTCCTGAGCGAACCTGGCTGTTTCCAATCTTCACGGTGCTCTCGCTCGTATTCGGCATCATGCTGATCGTTCCGATCGGCGGCGCTGACATGCCAACCGTTATCGCTCTTCTGAACTCCTATGCCGGTTTGTCAGCAAGCGCAATGGGTTTCGTTCTGGATAACAAGCTGCTGATTGTGGCGGGAGCGCTCGATGGCTCATCGGGATTCATTCTGTCGGTCATTATGTGCCGGGCCATGAATCGTTCTTTTACTAACGTGCTTTTCGGGGCGTTCGGCACGATTCAAACCAGCGCAACCAAGGCCGCCGGCGAGCGTCCGGTCCGTTCGGCATCACCCGAAGAAGCAGCGGAGATTCTCGACGCAGCGCGAACCGTCGTCATCATCCCGGGTTATGGGATGGCCGTGGCTCAGGCCCAGCACAAGCTGCGTGAGATGTTCGATGTGCTAATGCGGCGCGGTATCGACGTGCGGTTCGCCATCCACCCAGTGGCGGGTCGAATGCCCGGGCACATGAACGTTTTGCTGGCCGAAGCGGACGTTCCGTATGACCGGCTCTCCGAAATGGACGACATCAACCCGGATTTCCCAAGGGCCGATGTGGCCCTGGTGATTGGCGCCAATGATGTTGTCAATCCTGCTGCCACGAACGAAAAGAACAGTCCAATTTCCGGCATGCCGATTCTGAATGCGTATCAGGCGCGCACCGTAATGGTGATTAAGCGCAGCATGAGCCCTGGTTTTGCTGGCATTGACAACGAGCTTTATTACATGGAAAAGACGCTGATGCTATTTGGAGATGCGAAGGCGTTTGTCGGGAGCATTGTAAAGGAGCTGAATGCGGCAGTGGCGGCGCGGTAGGTTGGCAGTTATCGTCGTCCGTTAATCGACGTAGAAGAGATATTTGCGCCATTGATCGTCGCTCCGGCCGAGCAGGCGCATCAAGTGACGGCTGGTATGAAGACTGAAAGGGCGAGGCGAGCGCAATAGCTTCATGCCAGCTTCTTCCGGTGTCCGGCTCCCCTTCTTGTTGTTGCAGGGATGGCAGCAGGCAACGAGATTTTCCCAAGCCGTTTCACCGGCTCTCGATCGGGGAATGACGTGATCGAGCGTCATTTCGCCAGAAGGCAGCGTGCGATGGCAATACTGGCAGGTATAGCGGTCGCGCATCAAAATGTTCTTGCGCGAGAGCGCACGCGTTTGGTGCGGGATTCTCCGATATTCAAGCAGCCGGATGACGGAAGGCACACCGATCGCGCGCCGCGCGGAATGGACGTGCCCCGGGGCTACCTCCTCGGCAGATGCGACCCCCTTCAGGATCAGCACGACAGCTCTGCGGGCCGCACAAATATTGATCGGCTCGTAACTTGCGTTTAGAACAAGAACAGGTCTATGAAGTCGATCCAGGCTTGCCATAGATCAGGTTTCCTTGTTTTCCCGCAGCGAATTCGGTTGCTGCGGATAGTGCTTTCAATGAGTCTTGGACCGAGGGCAGCGTTGCAGTCTGATACAGATTTCTTCGGTCCACACGCGCCAATGTCAGAGCAGTGACGTGAGCTGCCCCGACATTTTTCAAGATTTCAGCAGCACCGCGCAAGGTCGCGCCGGTCGTGAAAACGTCATCTATCAGAAGAATACGCTTCCCAGCGATCTGCGCGGGATTTCTCACAGAAAAGGAGCCTTTCAGGTTTTCGCGTCGCTGTGCTTCGGTCAGACCTGCTTGTGCTTTGGTGTAACGCTTGCGCCGCAAAGCCATTGACAGTTTCAATCCGCGCCGTTTCGCAAGGGGCTTGGCAAGCAATTCCGCCTGATTGAAACCACGCTCCCAGCGCTTGCGCCAATGCATGGGCATGGCAATCACGAAATCGAAGTGCTGATCGAGTGGCATCGCTTGGAGCAGAAATCGGCTGAGGGGAGCCGCGAGACTCTCTACCTTTGCATATTTTAAGAGGTGAATTAACTGCCGAAGAGGACCTTCGTAGCTGCCGAAAGAGTAAGCCGCGTCGAAATTGACTTGACTCTCGCGGCAGATGGTACAAAGGTCATGCTCATCGAGCGGGTACGAATCCAGGAACGGGGTGCGGCAGGCTCGACAGAAGAATTCCGCGTGGAGCGGCTCAGGAAGGGAAAGGCAGACGGGGCAAACTGGGATACGGGAAAGATTAGTTAAGGGCTGCTCGCAGAGCCGGCAATCATCAGGAAAGATGAGATTAAAGAGGTGAGTCGAAAAAGCTTTGCTACCGCTCGGCAGCGCCTGCGGCAATAGGTTGATCCTATATATGAAAGGGCGAGTCGTGAGACGAGCGAAAGCACACCCCCACTAAATGAAGAGTATACGATACAACATACAAGGAAGTAGAGACTCCGCCGGTAAAATTGCTGGGGAATGTGCTGAGGAGGGGCGGGCTTAAACGGATGAGGATCTTTGGGATCCGCCCGTGGGTTTAAGAGTTATGTCTTTGAATACGCTTCGGGTTCTTCTTGTTGATGCCGACGCACAACACGTAGCGTTCGTCTCATCCAGGCTTGCGAGCGCGAACCACACGGTACTCCCTGCGAGCGGATTAGAAGAAGCTTCGGAAGCTCTTTCGGGCCAACGCTTTGATGCCGTGGTGTTGGGTTCCCCACTTCCGGCCGACGGTGTCGCAGAGTTCACGGGGAAGCTGCGGGCGTTAGAAGAAAACCAGCGCGCGGCATCTAGAACCGCTATCCTGTCTCTTTCTCCTGAGGTGTGTGATGGCTTCGCGTGGAAACCGAGCGAGAAACCGGGAATTGACGGCGTTCTCTCAGAGCGGTTCGAAGCCGAAACGCTGGTGACGGCGGTTACGAGCCTCGCAAGCGTCATTTGTGCATCGAAGGAGCCCCGGGAAGAGCGGATTGCGCCGAACGTGCCAGTTTTCGATGCCGAGAAGTTCCAGGAACAGGTCGCCTATGATCGAGAGCTACTGATTGAGATCATCGATCTGTTTTTAGGTGAGCAACTCACGCAAGTTGCCGAGATGCAGCAAGCGGTGGCAGCAGACGACTTCGATCGCCTGTACTTAACCGCTCACACCATAAAGGGTTCCCTGGCGAGCCTGCATGCTGGTGTGGGAAGACTGCGGGCTGAAGAATTAGAGGCGGCGGCGAGAGCACGTAATGCGAAGCAGTCCGAGCAGTTGCTCTCTGCGCTGAAGGGTGACCTCGCGAGGCTCGAACCAGTGCTCTTGGATTTGCGCAATAACGCGAATTCCTGACAGAGCCGCAGAGGTGCAATCAGCAGCAACGAATGCTTGATACACTGAGGTTGCTCCAGTTTAGAGAACCACCTGAATGAGCTCCCCGCAGGCGCTGGAAATCGTTTGTGCGCACAGTCCCGATTCCGATGACGCCTTCATGTTCTACGGTTTGGCGACGAAAAAGATCCGGTCACGGATTGTGACTTTCCGCCATGTTTTGGAGGACATCGAGTCGCTAAATCGGAAAGCGACGGAGGGGGTCTACGAGCTGACCGCGATTTCTTATCATGCCTACCCGTACGTCGCCGACAAGTATGTACTCATGGCGAGCGGATCGAGCGTGGGAGATGGGTATGGGCCAATGGCCGTAAGTTCACGGCCAATGGCAGCCGAGGAATTGAAGGGCAAACGAATCGCGATCCCCGGCACGATGACGACGGCATTTCTGGCGCTGAAACTATTCCAGCCGGATTTTGAACACGTTGTTATTCCATTCGATAGGATCCTCAATGCGGTGAAGGAGCATGAAGTGGACGCCGGTCTGGTGATTCACGAAGGTCAGTTGAGTTACGGTCACGAGGGTTTGCACAACGTGGTCGATCTTGGAAGATGGTTTAAGACCAAGTACGGGTTGCCGCTGCCTTTGGGGGCAAACGCTTTGCGGCGCAATCTATCGGCGGAAGTAATGGCTGAATGTTCCAGGCTGGTGCGCGAGAGTATCCAATATTCTTTTGAGCACCGTGACGAAGCCCTGAACTACGCTATGCAGTTCGCCCGAGACTTGGAGCCTGCGCTCGCGGATCAGTTTGTTGGGATGTACGTCAACCACCACACGATGCATGGCAAGGAAATAGTGCCTCGCGCAGCGCAGAAGCTGCTTGACCTGGGTTATGAAGCCGGGCTTATTCCACACAGGGTCGTGGTAGAAATTGTCGGTTAGCACTCTTTCCGGCTCACTTCACAAGATGCTTCCGGGTTCACTCCGCGTTCTAATCTGTGGCTTGTGCATTACTTCGTTTGTGGGTTTGGCTCAGAACGAAGTGGGCTACAGCACGAACCAGCGAATCTCACGGATTCGAGATCTCGGCAAAAGGAATGGCCAGGCTATTCCTGCTATTGCGGAATACCTGAAAGATCCGGACCGCGACATCCGCATAGAAGCCGTGAAAGCGATTGTAAAGATCGGCACAGAAGCGAGCCTCGAGCCCTTGATTACGGCTACGAAAGACAGCGACGCAGAAATTCAAATTCGCGCCACCGATGGTATTGTGAATTTCTACGTTCCAGGGTACGTGGCGAAGAGAGGTCTGACCAGCCCGTTTACACGGGGAGTAAGGCAAGTGAGGTCTTTTTTTTCATCGCGTAACACTGAAGTGGTGGGACCGGATATCGTAGTTCGCGCCGACGTTGGCGAAACGTTGGCGGACGAGATACACGCGGGCGCAGGCATGGATTCCCGCGCCAATGCGGCTCGAGCTGCAGGTATTCTGCGTGCGCGACCCGCGGTCAATTCGCTGGTCGGTGGGCTCCGGTCGAAAGATAGCCAGTTGATTCTCGAGTGCCTGGTTGCGCTCCAAAAGATCGACGATCCTTCAGCTGGTCAAGGCGTCTCGTTTCTGGCGCGCGACCTCGATGACCGTGTTCAAGCCACTGCGCTCGAAACACTCGGGGTATTACACAGCTCGACTTCGGCCGCAGACGTTCGCGCGGTTCTCCGCAACGCGCGCGATGCGAAGATTAGGCGCGCTGCGCTCGAATGTCTGGCGATGTTCGGGTTGCCGGACGATCGAGCGATATTTCAGCAATACGCCGGCGACAGTGACACAGACCTACGCGCTTCCGCAATTGAAGGTCTCGGCCGCATTCGGGACCCGGAGGACACCCCCGTCCTCGAAAAAGCTTATAACGAGAAGGATGCCGACCCGAGAGTCCATTTGGCGGCCGCGTTTGCGATTGTAAGTGAAGGCAAGGTGGACAACTCTGAGTTCAGCCCGCTGCGTTATTTAGTAGAGAATCTCGAGGCAAAAGGCCAGCGCAGCACGGCTCAGGCCTATCTCACGAAACTGTGCCGACGCGATGATGTGCGGAGAGCGCTGTTCCCGCTGATAGGCGAAGCGACCAAAGATCAAAAAGTGGCGCTGTGCGCAGCCCTGTCTTCAAGCCGAAGCGAGGACGTGATCCCGATCCTCAACACGCTTGCAAAGGATATTGATCCCGATGTATCGCTGGCCGCTTCGAGGGGGCTCCGCGTAATACAAACGCCCACTCCCTGAACAGATCGCGGGTTCACGGGTGTGCCGCGTTGAACAGCTACTTCGCTCGTTTCTGTTTTTGCTGGCCGACGCGGATTTTGAAGTGCTGCTGTTTGGCTTCCTGGTACGCCTTGTGATCGTGGCGTGCGGCCGCATCGGTTAAATAGGCGTCCACGTTGGTATCCCTCGGCAGGACGGCCATCACAGTAAAATTTTCATTGCAGGTAGGGCAGAAAGGCCTAAAGCGCTTTACATTTGGGATCGACATTACGCTTTCACAATAACATGGCCCCAACTGGGCCGTGATGTAGCGCGGTCACCACGACTGCTGCCGGCGAAGGTCGCCCTCGGGCATGATTTTGAATACGCGAACCGTGGACCCGGACCGCCGCAACGGCCGTGCCACATATCGCGCCTCGCGCAGTGTCCGGACGAACTCGACCCTGAGCAGGATGTCCGTATCGCAAACATCCAGCCTGTACTTGTAACCATACTCGAGGGCGAGCAGGTTTAAATGGATATCGGACGCGATACCCCGCTGGATATCGCTTTCCGAAGCGCTTGTGAAGGTTCCATCAGTTACAACGATTCCCATAGCGGATATTGAGGGCTGCCATTCAGTGATCTGGCGCACAATTCATTCGGGGTAAATAGGGATTTCAATGCCGACAGCGAAAAGATTGCGTGTTCTTTCGCAATTCAGGTGGTGAAAGTAAGCTGCCTTATAGCAAAGGCCCGATCACACTGCAATGGCTGACGCCAATATTACATTGAGTCTCCATGATAGCTTCTATTGATGAAGTTAGGATGAAATTTCGTAATTTTTTGTATTTTTATATTCGGGTTGTGCCTCCTAAGGGTGACCTTTAGCCGCAAGGCGTGGTCATTTCAGGATAAAGACGACATAAAGAGGATTCGTATGAAAGCCCGTGCGTTGCTCACCTTCATAATTTTTTCTGCGTTTTGGTCGATTCCGGCCCGTGCCGAGGAGAGATTTATAGTCCGGGACACGGGAGGGCTGACGGCAATCCAGACTATCTGCGCAGCGCTGGGGTGTAACGTAGGCGAGACGCTGGACGGTTCGCTTAACAAGCTTTTCCTGGTCACTACTCCCGATAGCGTAAATCCACCAGCGTTTTTAGCTCTGTTGCTGAGTCAGGTCGGGGTTGTCGACGCAGAGATTGACCAATTGGCTCAGACTGCCTCGAGCTACGCGATTCCAAAGAGCTTGTCAGATACCAAGCTGATGACGTATTTCGGTGAGACCGTCCCAGAGGGTTATGTCAAGCAGCCGGCGGCTGGAATCATTCGGATGAGATATACCCAAAAATATTTTCATGTGAAGGGTGGGGGAGTGGTGGCCGTAATCGACACCGGCATCGACCCGAACCATCCGGCCTTGAAGAACTCACTTGTTCCGGGGTATGATTTCACTCGCAACGAGGCTGGAGAAGGCGACGAAACCGCTGATATAACTCTCACCAGCCCACCCACCGTAGGCGATCCGACATGGGTGAATCAGCAGGGCTCGGCAAATCAAGGCGCTGCCGATATCGACCAGTCCACGGCAGCGGTGATTGACGGCAATCCGCAGTATGGCGATTTTGGCCACGGCACGATGGTGGCTGGGATTATTCACCTGGTCGCTCCCGGAGCAAGCCTGATGCCGCTGAAAGCCTTCCGGGCAGATGGAACGGGCTACAATTCGGACATCATTCGCGCCATCTATTTCGCTGTTTTCAACAACGCGAATATCATTAACATGAGCTTCAATTTGGCCGCGTATTCGCTAGAGGTCAAGAATGCGGTCAACTTCGCCGACGTGAAGGGCTTAATCTGTGTTGCCGCTGCAGGTAATAGCGGGCAGGAAATTTTGGTCTATCCCGCAGCTTTTAAGAATGTGATGGGTATCGCTTCCACGACGAACGACGATCAGCGTTCGTCATTTTCGAATTATGGAAGGCGCCTTGTGTGGGTCGCGGCACCGGGCGAGGGCATCGTGACCACGTATCCGTTCGGGATGTATGCCGCTGGTTGGGGTACTTCCTTCAGTACTCCTTTCGTCGTCGGAGTTGCTGCTCTCATGCTTGATATGCAAAGTGCCTGCGATGAGTCGGAAAGTGCGCAGGCAATAGCGAACGCGAAACCGATCGGCCAGGGTTTGGGTAATGGGCGGCTGCAGGCATATCAAGCAGTGCTTGCATGGCATCAATTTCTCGATCGGCAATAAGAACGAGACGGACAGCGTTTTCGAGCCTTGAATTTCGGAAAATTCGAGCGGATTGTTCCAGAGAGTAGAATTATTCTTTCTAGTGGAGCAGTTCGCGAACATGACAGAACCCCTGGTCCAAGTCCGGGACCTCTCGGTTGAGTATTCGGGCCGGGATGGCTCGCGAGAACGGGTTTTGGAGCGCCTCAGCTTCAATATTGAGCCCGGTGAAACAGTTGGGCTGATCGGAGAATCAGGTTGCGGGAAGACCACGCTTGCCTTGTCTCTCATCCGCCTGCTTCCAGCCAGAGCTCACGTTGCTTGTGGGTCCATCAGAATCCGCGGGTCTGAAATCCTGCGAGCTGATAAGCGCTACATGCAAAAAGTGCGCGGGGCAGATGTCTCTATGATCTTTCAAGAGCCTGAGACGGTCTTGAATCCCGTTATGCGCGTCGGCGAGCAAGTCGCTGAAGTGTTGCGGGCGCACACGAAGCGAAACCATCGGGCGTGCCGCAAAGAAACAGAATCCATGTTGGATCAGGTCCGGATTTCCCGTGCGCGTGTGTACTCGGCCTATCCGCATGAATTAAGCGGAGGAGAGCGCCAGCGCGTGGTCATTGCGCAAGCTCTGGTGTGTCAACCTGCTTTTCTGATTGCAGATGAACCCACCAGCGCGCTGGACAATACGATTCAGGCGGAAGTTGTATCGGTTCTCAAGCAAATGAAAGAGCGGCTCCAGATGGGGCTACTCTTCATCACTCACAATCCGTTATTGCTAGAGGGATTCGCAGATCGCGTGCTTATCATGTACGCGGGCCGCGTCATCGAACAGGGCAGCGTGGCACAAATCTTACGCCAGCCGCGGCACCCATATACACAAGAATTGCTCCGATCAATTCCTCGCTTGCGTGGAAAGCACGTCCACGCACAGGGGACCGCAGGCGAGGGCAATTAGCGACAATATCCTGAACTCGGTTATCTCCGACATGGATGCTGAGAAATCAAGCGCAAGCGATGAATCGGTCCCTTTAGTAAGGGTTCAGCATCTCAATAAACGTTACGTAAGCGGCGGATGGCTTTCGCGAAACAGACACGAGATCATAGCGCTCGACGATGTCAGCTTGACGATCAATTCCGGTTGTACCCTTGCCCTGGTAGGCGAATCCGGTTCCGGGAAATCCACGCTCGCGAGATGCCTTACTCGATTGACAGAGGCGGATTCCGGCGAGATCTGGTTTCGAGGCACGAATCTTCGTACGTTGACCTCCCGTGAGTTGATTCCTGCGCGGCGCCAAATCCAGCTCATCTTCCAAGATTTCGCGGCGGCCCTGAACCCTCGATTCTCGGCGGCTGAAATCGTAGGGGAGCCGCTCCTCATTCTTGGACACCACGAAAAAGACCGGCGGAAGCAGGCGCTTCAAATGATGCAACAAGTAGGGCTTTCGCCAGAATGGGCGAACCGCTCGCCAGGCGAATTCAGTGGAGGTCAACGGCAACGTCTGGCCATCGCCCGCGCTTTGATTTTAAGACCGGCGCTCCTAATTCTGGATGAAGCTCTCTCGAGTCTGGACATTCCCGTTCAAAGGCAGATCGCAGATTTATTGCTGGAGCTCCAAGCTTCGTTTGCGTTGACCTATCTTTATATCTCGCACGACCTTCGCATGGCGGGATACATGGCCAGCAAGATAGCCGTGATGCAGCGGGGCAAAATCGTCGAAGCGGCCGGGGTTGAGGAGGTTTTCTCGCGTCCCAAGCATCCGCATACGCGCATTCTGATGGGCTCAATTCCACGGCTGCCGGATGAGAGATGCGAAGTAGCTCGCACTAGGCGCTGATGTTTTATTATTGCGGCCGCCGAATTCTCTACAGCCTCTTCCTGCTCGCGAGCGTTTCAGTCTTATCGTTTGCTCTGGTTAGCCTCGCACCCGGTGATTTTTTCGAAACCATGAGGGTGAATCCGCGGATATCCGGAGCCGCGACGGAGGCTCTCCGTGTGCAACACGGCCTTGACCGGCCACTCGTCGAGAAATATTTCTTTTGGGCCCGCTCGGGGATGCGTGGCGAATGGGGCTTTTCATTTGCGTATAACAGCCCTGCGGCGCCGATTCTCTTGGTTCGCGCGAGAAATACGCTACTGCTGACCGGGACGGCGACATTGTTCGCGTGGATTATCGCCATACCATTCGGCGTTTGGAGTGCAGCGCGACCGGGCAGATTACCAGATTTACTGGTACGTGGAACCACCTCGGCCCTCCTCGCCATGCCAGAGCTTGTATTGGCTTTGCTGTTCTTGATGTGCGCTGTACGAACGGGATATCTTCCCGCGGGAGGTATGGTCTCGCTTGATTTTTCAGATCTGAGTACATGGGCGAAGTGCGTAGACTTTGCGAGCCATTTGTTCTTGCCGAGTCTATGCCTGACCGCAGGTTTACTGCCCCTTCTGCTGTCTCACACGCGAACCGCGATGGCTGAAGTGTTGCAATCGCCCTTCATCGCTGCCGCCCACGGTTACGGAGTCCCGCTGCGGCGCTTGCTGTTTCGCCATGCTCTTCCGGCGGCTGGGAATCCACTGATCTCGCTGTTCGGGTTCTCGATCGGGATTTTGTTGAGCTCTTCACTCCTGATCGAGGTGATTTTTGGCTGGCCTGGGCTCGGTCAGCTTTTGCTCGAGGCGATTCTGGAACGCGACTTCTACCTGGTGATCGATTCGACGATGCTGGCAACGACTTTTCTGATCGCAGGAAATTTGCTTGCAGACATTCTTTTGTACGCGAGCGACCCGCGGATTCGAACAGCGTAGGCATGGTTTTCCGGAGGGTACCCTTACTTACGTTCGCGGCGCTCGCAAGTTTTCACACTCTGGTGCTATTCGCAGACTTTTTTGCTCCCTACGATTTCGCATCTCAGAACCGATTGCTGGCGTTTGCTCCGCCCACTCGGGTCCATATTATCGATGTACAGGGAAAGGTGCACTGGCGACCTTTTGTGTATAGATCGACAGCAGTTGCACTAACGGGGATCCGCTATAGCGAAGACCGGAGTGTTACGTATCCTGTACGGTTTTTTGTCTCTGGCGCGCAATATACGGTATTCGGGATATTGGTTTCGAAACGGCATCTGTTCGGGACGGACGAGCCGGCTCGAATTTTCCTGATGGGCAGCGATGCTTACGGGCGTGATCAGTTTTCCCGTTTACTTTATGGGGGACGGATCTCTTTGTTCGCGGGAATGCTTGCGACGGCGATTTCGCTGAGCATTGGGGTGTTTCTAGGAAGCATGGCAGGGTATTACGGCGGGTGGCTCGATGAGTTTCTCATGCGAACCGCGGAGGTGTTTCTAGCGCTACCGTGGCTTTACTTACTGTTCGCTGTTCGAGCGTTCCTGCCGTTGCATGTGGCACCAAGCGACGCTTTTCTGCTGCTGATCGCGGTTATTGGAGTGGTCGGCTGGGCTCGCCCGGCGCGATTGGTACGCGGGGTTACACTGAGTGCGAAAAAACGTGAGTACGTTTCCGCGGCTAGGGGTTTCGGCGCTTCGGATCTATATATTTTGCGCCGTCATATTCTGCCGCAAGTTTTCGGTTTAGCGCTGACGCAGGCGGCGATACTCCTCCCAAGATACGTTCTGGCGGAAGTTGCCCTGTCCTTCGTGGGGCTTGGCGTAACAGAGCCTGCACCAAGCTGGGGCAACATGCTGGCGAGCTTGCAGCACTATTACGTTTTGGAAGCTTATTGGTGGATGTTTCTTCCAGCACTCGCCCTCATTCCGGTTTTCCTGGCATACTACACGCTTCTCGCGTACTATACGGTACAGGACAGCACAACATTTTGAGTAGGCGTGGGGCGTCCTGAAGCGCTCCCAAACGCTTCGACGCGACCGGGGAGTGTCGATGAAGAGATCTGATTTAACAAAATGGGTCTTCGCTCCCTGTGTGGCGCTTTGCCTTGCGACTGCTTCACCGAGACAAGAAATTCTGGTGATGAAGGGCGCAATCGGCCATTACGGCGGCCGCCTTGTCATCTCTGAGCGGAGCGAACCCAAGACTCTGAATCCCGTTATCGCCATTGATGGAAACTCGAGGGACATCATAGGAATGATTACGGCGGATCTAATTCACATTAACCGCTATTCTCAACGAACGGAGCCCGCACTTGCACGGTCCTGGACAGTCTCGTCGAACGGGCGCGAGTACATTTTGCGATTGCGCCGCGGAATCCGGTTTTCCGACAATCAGCCGTTCGACGCCGATGATGTGACCTTTACGTTTCAGGTCTATTTGGACGAGAGGGTCCATTCTCCCCAGCGAGAGTTGCTGGTGGTTGCGGGCAAGCCGATTGCCGTGCAAAAAATTGACAGTTACACGGTGCGCTTTGATCTCGCACAACCGTATGCAGCGGCAGAACGGCTGTTCGACAGTATCGCCATGTTGCCACGCCATGTGCTGGACCGGTACTACAAAGAGGGCAGGCTGGGGCAGGCGTGGGGCTTGGATACGGCGCCGGATCAGATTGCAGGTTTGGGCGCCTTTCGAGTTAAGCAATATATTCCCGGGCAGCGCATTATCTTAGAACCGAATCCTCATTACTGGAAAACGGACGAGGAGGGAAACCGGCTTCCGTATCTCCGCGAGATCGTTGCCGTATTTACGGGCAATCCCGAGACGGAGGCGATGCGGTTTGAAGCGGGTGAAATAGACATTGTCAATCGTTTCAGCGCACCGAACTTTGAGGCTTTGGAACGCTATCAGCAGCTTCGGCATTTTCGCCTGTACGATCTAGGCCCCGGGCTCGAGTACGATTTCCTCTTCTTCAACTTGAACGACATCAGCCAAAGAGGCCTGCCGTCGATTGCCTCCAAGCAAAACTGGTTTCAACAGACCGCATTTCGAGAGGCGCTCTCATCCGCGATCGATCGTGAAGCGATCACTCGAATGGTGTATCGCGGTCGAGCGTTCCCCTTACGGGAAAACGTAACCCCAGGCGATAAGCTGTGGGTGAACCGCAAGCTTCCGAGACGCTCGCGCAGCCTGGCGAGAGGCCGCGAGCTTCTGCGGCAAGCCGGGTTTTCCTGGAGCTCTGATGGCCGATTGATAGATGCACATAAGCAGCGGGTGGCATTTTCAGTCGTTCATAACGCCGGAAACTCTCAACAGACCGAGATGGCAACCCTCATTCAAGAGGATTTGAAAGAAATCGGAATAGAGGTGGAACTCGTTCCTCTGGAGTTTCGAACCATGCTCGATCGCATATTCAAGACGTATCAATATGAAGCCGCCATCATGGCGCTTGACGGGGGAGACGCAGACCCGAATTCAGAGATGAACGTTTGGACGTCTGAGGGGAGCACACACGTTTGGAACCTCACGGCGAAAGGTGTGCGCAGCTATTGGCAAGAAGAGGTTGACCGCCTGATGCGAGAACAACTTGTCACTCTCGATTATGCGCAGCGCAAGCGTATCTATGACCGAGTACAGGAGATTCTCTGGGAGAATTCGCCAGTGATTTTCCTGGTCAGCCCAGATATTCTCGTCGGTGCTAAAGAAGAAATCGGGAACTTCCGCCCCGCGATACTGAGCAGTCACACTCTCTGGAATATCGAACAGCTTTTTTGGAGCAGGCCAGAGAGCAGCGCCAACAACTGATGCCTGCGTCCCCCAAGGCTGCACGGAAGATAGAAGCGTTCAAGCATGACGAGGCCTTGGTGCAGGAGTGCCTCAAAGGCAATGAGGAAGCCTGGTCAGCGCTGATTGACAAGTACAAGAATCTCATTTTTTCCATTCCGGTGAAGTACGGGTTTTCTCGTGACGATTCAGCCGAAATTTTTCAAGCGGTCTGTGTCGGCGTCCTTCAAGACTTGCCGCAGCTACGGGAGCCACGAGCACTCGCCGCTTGGCTCATTCAAATGACATCTCATCAATGCTTCCGATGGAGAAGGGAACGTCGAAACGAAACCGCGGGACTTGAAGAACGGGTGGCAGATCAAGCTTCGGCAATACCCGAAGAGTTCTTGCGAGAGATTGAGCGTGAACAGATGGTGCGCGAGGCGATGACGGCACTTTCGCCGGATTGCAAGCGGCTTGTACAGCTTCTTTTTTTTGAAAACCCTCCTGTCCCTTACGACGAAGCTGCAAAGAGGCTCGGCATGGCGAAGGGCTCGATTGGCGCTACGCGCATGCGATGCCTCGAGAAACTGCGCACCTGGCTCGAGAAGAAAAGGTTCCGGTAAGAATAGATGGAAGCACAAGTCGAAGAGCTTTGTTGCGAGTTGTGTGCGCTGCCGGACAAGGCAAGCCGCAGGGCCTTTCTGGATCGCTCACCCCAGCTGCTCCACGAAGAGGTAGTCGAAGGACTAACGGAAGCCGTCCGGCAGCGAATGAGAGTGGATGTCCCGCAGTCATTGGGACTCGCTGAAGCTGCCCTGACCATTGCCGGAGAGCTGCCCGAGAAAAGAGCACTCGCTCTCGCCTTGCGGGCGAAAGCCAACGTGCTGTGGTTTGTGGGGCAGTGTAGATCAGCAGTTGATCTGTTTCAAGAAGCCGAGAGCCTGTTTGAAATCGCCGGAGATATGAACGAGGTCGGACGGACACTAAGCAGTTCGATTCAGGCGCTCGCCCTATTAGGAGAATACGAAGCGGCATTCTCAGCAGCGGCGAAAGCGCGCGAGATCTTCAACAATTTGGGAGACGCATTGCGGCTTGCGCGGCTGGAAATCAACGTCGCGAACATCTATCACCGGCAAAATCTCTTTTCGGAAGCGCTGGTTTCGTATGAGCGGGCCTACCAGCAGTTGCTTCCGTATAGGGACATGGAAGGGATCGGCGTTGCACTCCACAACATGGCCGTTTGCCTGATCGCATTGGACGATTTTGAAGGGGCGTTGAAGGCATATCAGCGAGTGCGTGGCTTTTGCGAGAAGCATGATATGCCGCTCCTGGTAGCGCAGGCGGATTATAACGTGGCGTTCCTGTTCTACCTTAGGGGCGATTACACCCGCGCGCTGGAACTGCTATGTGTTACGCGTGACACCTGCCGCAACAATGGTGACACTTATCATCTGGCGTTGTGTGACTTAGATGAATCCGAAATTTACCTTGAATTGGGTCTGGTGGAAGAGGCCGCGGAGATGGCGCGAAAGAGCTTTGACCAGTTTCAAAACATAGGCATGCCCTATGAGGCCGCGAGATCGCTTGCAAATCTGGCTATCGCAGTCAGCCTCCAAGGCAATTCCAGGTATGGCTTGGAACTGTTTGCGGAGGCGAGAGAAATGTTCGCCCGGGAAAAGAACCAAGTCTGGCCGTCGCTGCTCGATCTATATCAGGCCCTGGTCCTTTACGATGAAGGTCATTTTGCAGAATCGCGCCGACTTTGCCTAGCCGCTCTAGAGTTCTTCCGCTCTGTGACGCTGCCCAGCAAACATGTACTGTGCCGTCTGCTCCTTGGCCGGTTATCGCTGAAAGACGGCGACCCTAATGGCGGAACGCGTGATTGCGAGGAAGCTCTTCGACTTCTCGAGGACTTGGACTCTCCGGTTCTGTCCTTCCAAGCTCATTTCTTGATGGGGCAGATTCATGAGGCCGCAGAATGCCCGCGCAAGGCCTACGATTCTTATCAGGCATCGCGATCAGCGCTCGAGGCTTTGCGAAGCAGCGTTCAAGCAGAAGAGCTCAAAATCACCTTCATGAAAAACAGAGTGGAAGTCTATGCCCGGCTTGTCCAACTCTGTCTGGATCGTAGCTCCGAACAGACCTCTAAAGAAGAGGCTTTTTCGTACATCGAGGAAGCCAGATCGCGGACGCTTAGAGACCTAGTCTTAGGACGTCCACAACTCCCAGCACACGAGGAATACGAAGACGACGAAACGGGACGCCGCCTTCGTGAACTCAGGGAATCGCTCAATTGGTATTACCATCGCATCGAACGCGAGCAAACTTCGCAGGAAACAGTCTCCGCAGAGGCAATTGCATCACTCACATCTCAGGCGCGGGCCTACGAGCACGAGCTGCTACAGATACTGCGCGAACACCCCTGTTCGGGTCCGGTAGGCGCTCTGCTTCATACTTCAAGAACCGCTACGCTATCGGAAATTCGGAAGGCGATCGATTCAGACACGGCGCTGATCGAGTATTTCTCTATTGGTGAACGCATTATCGCGAGCGTGGTGACGCGAGACGAACTCGAAATTATTCCCGTGGCGTTTGCACCCCAAATCACCGCTCGTCTGCGAATGCTTCAGTTCCAGATGTCGAAATTCCGGTTAAGCCGCGAGTACCTGACACAGTTTCAAGCGGCCCTGTTGCAAGCGACGCAGGGGCACCTTCGCGCGTTGTACGATGACGTGTTTGCATGCTTGCCTCATCTCTCAAGAGTTCGACATCTCGTCATAGTTCCGTATGGTCCGTTGCACTCGTTACCATTTCACGCGCTATTTGACGGGGAACAGTATCTGGTGGATCGATTTACAATTTCTTATGCCCCGAGCGCCAGTATCTACGCTCTCTGCCCCGGTTCCCAGAGAACTGAAATCGGACCGTGCTTGATTCTGGGAGTAGATGATCCCAAGACGCCATTCATTAAGGAGGAGGTCCAGGCAGTTGCAGAAGTCCTTCCCGAGCCGGAGCTTCTGCTTGGTTGCGACGCTAACGTACGGCTGCTACGAGAGAAGGGGCGCCGAAGCCGCGTTATCCATATTGCCGCGCATGGCTATTTTCGAAAGGACAGCCCTATGTTCTCCGGGATCCGGTTAGCCGATTCTTACCTCAGCCTATTCGATCTCTATCACATGAACTTCCCTGTTAATTTGCTGACGCTTAGCGGCTGTGTAACGGGCCTGAACGTGATCGCGGCGGGAGACGAATTGCTAGGGCTAGCCCGGGGGCTCTTGTATGCAGGCGCCCGATCGCTGCTGCTCTCTTTGTGGGATGTCGACGATAGGAGTACGGCAGAGTTTATGAAATCCTTTTACGGCCGGCTGACGAATTACTCCAATAAGGCCGAAGCGCTTCAGGGCGCGATATTGGAGTTGCGCAGGCATTACCCTCATCCGTACCATTGGGCTCCGTTTAAGCTTATCGGTAAATCGGTCGCATCGTGAACATCAGCGGGCCGGAAAAATTTCACGGACCTGTATTTTCTTGGTTGCGGTTTGCCCTTTTAGATAGCGAGACGTAGCTTGTAGTTTGGGCTGCTCCCGGCGTAGAAGGCGAGTATGACTCATTTTTCTTCAGAGTGCTGGTGTGACTTCACCCGCGGCATTGCGCCTCCAGAGCAGGGACTGCTTATGCAGCGCCACCTCGATGAGGGCTGCGATCAATGTTCAAAAGCATCCGAGATGTGGGGGGGCTTTTTAGAGATCACTCGTCGGGAAGCGGCCTATTCACCGCCTGCGAGTGCAGTGCACCTCGCAAGGGCTGCCTATGCCGGCGAACATAGGTGGGGTTGGCTTCGCAGTGTAGCGAGAATGGCTCGGCTTGTATTCGATAGCTCCCTCCAGCCGGCTCAAGCGGCGGTCCGAAGCTCCATGCCCTCGGGGCGGCAATTCCTGCATGAGGCCGAACCCTTTGTCATCGACCTGCGAGTCGAGGCTGAGCCTGCAAGGAGACGCGTCTCACTGATCGGACAGGTTCTGAATTCCAAGAAACCTGAGACCAGGATGGAAGGAGTGGATATCGTTTTGCTGAGCGGGGAGCGATTCGTCGCGAAGACTGCCGCCAACAGCTCGGGCGAATTCGAGCTAGAGTTCGGCGACGAGAGGGGCCTTCAACTATTCATCAATATCCGCGGTCATCGCGCCATTGGAATCGTTTTGCCCGATTCGGAAAGTTAGGAACGTTATGCGCCGGACACGCACTGCACTTCACGGTTCATCATCGTTTCGGTCATCGATAGAACGGGCTCTCATCGCCCTCTATCGGCGCAAGGCTGAGGTCGACGAATTGATAGCGTCTCTCGAATCCCACCCTGCTCGGGCTAGAAATGTCCGCCGTCTATGCACAAAGCTCATAGAGCTGTCGCCGCAACTCCGGACGATACATCTAGACAGACTGCGGGATTGCCGCGGGCCTTTGAACAGTTTCCCCGTTAACTGATAATTAATGCGATCAGAAGCGTCGCGTCACACTGGATTCGCGGCGCTCGGTGGATTCACGTAGTTCCTGTTCGGCCTCAAACCAATCCATCTCGGCTGATCCTTGGGGACAGCCACGCCTTTGCCAAAGAGAATAGGCAAGCCTCGCAATATCCTGTTGCATTGATGATTCCGAAGGCTGAGGCTCAGTGTCAGAGGTGGTTGATATCATTGCGTCGCGGGTCTGACTGTCCATTTCTGAATCTCTCCGCGGACGACCTGGTAGCGGTGTCATTCTTGCACTCATAAACATTTTCCTTGGGAATTTAGAATTTCCCGGAACGGGGGAGGAGATCCTGATAGCTCCTGCTGGGGCAGCTTCAGGCTTCAAGCAATTCGATTTAGAGATTATAGCTCCGATTTAAGGCTTTTTGTCCAGCGTTCCCCGTCAAAAGATATATCGTCACCCGTCCAGGGGCCGAATTTGGAAGCCATTTGCCCTCCGTCGACGAGCAGCGCGGCCCCGGTTACATAGGAGGCCAGATCAGAAGCAAGGAAAAGGACGGCATGCGCAACCTCATCGGGTTCACCACCGCGTCCGAGAGGGATCTGGCGGAAGTACTCGGCCAACACATTCGGGTTCGCAAAATGAGCGGCGTTCAGGCGAGTTCGTATCAAACCCGGACAGACCGCATTGACACGTATGCCGTATGGACCGAGCTCGTTGGCAGCCGTATGCAATATGCCAAGCAGCCCCGCCTTGCTCGCATTGTATGCAGCCAGATTTGGCTCGCCGTCGTATGAGTTGGTCGATGCAGTAAAGACGATGGAGCCCCCGCCTTGGCGTTTCATTCGCTCGGCTGCGATTTGAAGGGTGTGAAAGGCGCCCGTGAGATTTACAGCGAGAGTTCGGTTCCAAAGATCAGGAGTGGTGGTAGCAAGTGAATGCGTCGAACCTACTCCCGCGTTCACGATTACGATATCCGGATCGGCGGCGTCCGTGAATGCGTGCTCGAGCGATTGCCTGTCGGCGACATCCACTAAGCACGCACGAGCGCCGAATGATTTTGCGACTTCTGACGGCTTTTCAGCGGGAAGATCGAAGATCCAAACGGCGGCTCCCGCGCTGGCGAGATTTCGGGAGATCGCGAGGCCAATGCCGTTCGCTCCTCCAGTGACGATTGCTGTTTTGCCGGTGAAATCGAGCTTCATGTCGCGGAAACGGTGCTTAGGCGCACTGAACGTCGGGAAAGATTCGGGAATGCCCGTTCATCCAGTATCGCCCGTGAAGCCTTTGGTATCCGCCGTCTCACATAGCCGAAAACCCGATAGAAAGGGGAGGCGCCGATGAGTTTTTGGAAATGATCGTGCTGTACACGCGGGTATACGTGGATCGCGACCGGTGACTTATGGGAATTTCGCAAGGTTGGGGCGGAGGCCTGCGCAGGAGAGGTGCACGTTGTGTGAGGATCATTACTTGAGAGCCGAGGCTATCCGATGAAGGTAAATGTCCGACGTGAGCAGAGGAGCCCTTCGAAGGAGAGATATGTCATCTCCTGGCAAGATGCAGGCGGTTTAACGCGTTCGGCGGACGCTCACGGCAGAGACTTCTCACAGTCGGGAGTTGGGATTCTGTGTGCGGTCGAAGTACGTCCCGGCAGTAGTGTCTACGTTGAAGCGCAGGGGGGGTATCCCACAGGTTACAGTGTCGTGCGGCACTGCATGCGCCACCAGGGTGGGTATGTCATCGGGCTGGAACTGGACGAGGCGGTCAAAAAAGGGATGGACACGCCTCCTGCGGAAAGCACGACGGATCATTACGAATTTCTGCAGATCAGCCCGAACGCCCAGGCTGAGACCATCCATCGCGTGTACCGGTTCCTAGCCGCCCGTTTCCATCCAGACAACCCGGAAACGGGCGATCGGGACAAGTTCGTACGCTTAAATCGAGCGTTCGAAGTGCTCTCGAATCCAGAGCGGCGCGCCGACTATGACGCAGAGCTACGAGGCAAGCAAGCCGAGCCGAACCCGATGTTCGACTCCGTCGATTTTTTGGACGGCATCGAGGGCGAGATGAATAGGCGGCTGGCAGTTCTGTCGCTGCTGTACAAGCGGTGCCGCGCACACGTATACGATCCGAGAGTCTCGCTACACGATCTGGAAGCGCAGATGGGATTCCCCCGCGAATATCTGGATTTTACGACTTGGTACCTTCGTACGAAGAAATATATTACGCGCGAGGACAACTCAGACTTCTCGTTGACGGCACTGGGCGTAGATTACGTCGAAGCGAACTGCTCGAAGCTGCCAATTCTCAATAAATTACTGAAGTCGGGAACGGTGTCGAGTGGGGAAAGCGGACGTGACGGGTCGAGGGCCGGGGGAGCACGACTCATATCAGCCGCCAATGAAGCTGCCGAAGAGGACGCAGTGGAAGAGGCCGGATAGCGAAGACCGGGAGAGCGATACAGAACGCCTCTACTATGATGAAGCCTAGGGTGACAGCGATTTAGGTGTGCCGCGGCGAAAGCTACGGGTATCGCGCGCGCCCGGGTGGCGAAATCGGCAGACGCAAACTGATTTTCCTGGCGGGTCTCTGAAGACGGAAGCGTTCGCGATCTAAAAGGCGTTGCTATGTAGCCAAACACTGCGTACCTCGCGGGTCCGGCGCGAGTCCGCGAGGCGCATGCTCACGTGCGAGATGAGTGGCGGTCCAAGCCGTCGATTGCCGAAAAGCACCGACGTCGAAGTGTGTGCCGACCTTCGCGTCCGTCCGATTCACATTGCCGATCTGGCCACTTGACGAGCTGGACTAGCTTCACTGGTCTATTCTCCCCTTGAACACTAGACCCATGCGTGCGTATTCAATAGCATCTTCCCCTGCCTTCTCTCGCGTTTCGGCATATCCGTTATCGCCTTTGAAGAGAATATCGTCCGGATCAGACCAGCACCATTTACCGATCTCCTGATCCTCACAACTGTGTACATATTGAAGAACTCTGGCCCGCAAGGCTGCATGCGCCGCCCTCGATGTCGCGCGACCCCTGTCAACGGATGGCCAGTCACAACTTTCTGAGATCTTTTGCAGATTCGATCCCAAGTTAGAGACCTCGAAATTAAGAGTACGCGGGCTCTCCTCAAATGGAGTGAATTCAATCAGAAAAAATTTGGCACTTTCCAGTTTGCGAGCGAAAGTCACCGCATCAGGAGCGAATAGGGCCGTGTTGCTCGTTGACTCCGTCCACGTCTGTCTCACTGGGACAGAGTCATCGAAGCGTATACGGACGCTCCCGCTTTCTACGACAGTACTAGTTGCAACGAACGCTTCTGTATGATGCTGTGCACAGCGAATGATTAACGCCGTTCCATTAGCGCCGACCTTCGTTAGCGATACTATGGGCGTGTTGTCTATTTTGTTGATTGATTCACCCACAAGCCATGCGCCTTGCTCGATCGCGTCTGACGAACCATGCTCTTCTGGGCTGGCATATCCCAGTTTGTGTTCATTCCGCCTCATTACCCAGGCGGTGATGATTGCGAGGACGACTGCGCCTCCGATAACAGCAACGGCTGTGTAGCCGAGATTTCGCGGGTGTGGACCCTGCATTTCTGGAGCTTGCACTACGCCAAGTTCTTGAGCTATAGGGCTGTTCGCCGGTATCATGTTTGGGGCGGTGCATTTTGGACAGCCATGATACGCCCTCGAACTTCGGAGGCAGCGGTAGATCACCCACCCAATCGCGGCGGTAAAAATGAACAGTGACACTTCGAGCAGCAACGATCCCGGCTCGTAGCGCCTGCGCTGTCCGACAAATCCGCAGTTTTTGCAGTAATAATTCATAGTCACACTTCAGGTGCCGCCATCGCATTCGGATGGGACATCATCCACACTCGTTATCGCTTGGATTAGCAATTCGTGTGCCGTTAATTCCCCGGAAGGCTTGAGTTTAGGAGGCATCGCTTGAGTAGTGCTAATAGCGAAGAACGGGGGCTCCGGTCTATCCCGTTTCGAGATGAGATCTAGTGGCAAGTCTCCGACCTTCGGCGCAGCATTCACTATTGGCATCTCGGGTCCTGCCAGGCGCTCTTGAACGGATGCAAATTCATCGGGAACCCTCAAAAGCCCCGCACTCGGCGATGTCACCTTACTATGGAGAGAACCCGAATCCGGTAATATTCAATGGCGAGAGGGGCTAAGTGTCCTCAAGCCGGTTGACATCCTGAGACCGGCCATCATCCGCTCTCGGGAAAGCACGAGGGGACGCTTCATTATGTGATAAAGTTGCCTTTCACATGTGAGGGATCCTAAAGGTCACCTGCGTCGGCCTCCCGAAACGACAGAGTTGGGTTTCGAGCCGTTTGAACAACCATGAATGGCCAAGGTTCCGCACAACTGTCGATCCCGATATTGGCGACTCTTATGGAAATCATTTAGGCGTTAACGCGCCCGGGTGGCGAAATCGGCAGACGCAAAGGACTTAAAATCCTTTTCGCCGCAAGGCGAGTGCGGGTTCAAGTCCCGCCCCGGGCACCAGGTCAGCGTCGACCTCAGCCGGAGTACTACTCGACAACGGTGAACGTGTACATCTTGCCTAATTGCGCGCTGGCGCTTCGTGCCTCCACCGCTCCTGGCGGCAACAATCCATACTCCCCGGGCTTCAATCCGGTTAGGGCAATGATGTAGGTGCGGGCTGCGAGATGTTTGCTGTTGAAGGGAAGATCGTCTCGGTTTGAATCTCCTGAGACGTGAAAAACGCCTCCGGTGACCGTTCGGAATTCACGCGCGCTAGAGTGCATTCGCAGACGAATCAATTGGTATTCCGTAATCTGGGTTCCTTCGGGACAATACACCAGCAGCTGAATTGGACCGGCAAGAGCTGTACCGCTCTTTCCGCCCCTGATCCTACCATTGACATCGTGCTTCACGATCCCGATAGTCGAGATGCTTTTCACTACTCCGCCGGTCTTCCAATTCACAAGCTCAGGCATCATCTCAACCCAGTCTCCGCTTTGCTCGTAGTAGACGCCCACATCGGCTGGCAAGGCGGTAGCGAACCCTCTACTATCGCCGTTCCGCTGGGTTGCGGTACCGGTGTGCTCGCTGAAGCTCGCTGAAACGTGGTCTGCGGATCCGCTCTCTCGTGCCGCCATGGCCTTGATGATGTCTTCAGTGACTCCGGCGTTCATCATGGCCTGTTCTTGTAAGGGCGAGAGCACGAAAGTCACTTCGGGCGCGGAGCTAACGATGCGAATGATTTCGCGCTGGCTGACGCCGGCGAGCGCTAGATCAACAATTCTTTGGTCTGTAAGCGGACCTTGTGCCTGCTGAGTGAATGCTGGAATACATACGATTCCGAGTAAAGTGAATGTGACGCGAATCATAGGGGTAATTTCGTTGCCGCAATCCACTGGCACCCGAGGGGCCATTTCGTATCGTCTCGCCAACCCGGGTCGTTGAGGCCGTTCTAAAATGAAGCCGGTCGCCATGCCGGATCGAGCATCTTCCTACGACGAGATTGCGGGAATTTATCACACACTATGGGCGGACTGGTATCTGCCGGCGGCGATGCCAGCTCTCGAGGAGTTGTTCTTTTCACGGTTAGCGCAAGGGACTTCGGTTTTGGATGTCTGTTGCGGATCGGGACACGTGACCAAAGAACTGGCCGCTCGAGGCTATCAAATTACCGGAATCGATAATTCGGCAGAGCTAATCGCTCAGGCGCGGCGGGAGTTGCCGGACGTCGATTTCCGGGTTCAGGACGTCAGAGCTATCCGGCTCGAAAGACACTACGAAGCGGCGTTGTCCACGTTTGATTCCCTCAATCATCTATTGAGCCTCGATGAGCTACGGCTCGCGTTGCAGGGAATTCACCGTGCCCTCGTGCGCGGCGGGTTATTCGTCTTCGATATGAACGTCGAAACAGCGTATTTAAGCGAGCAACGGCGGTGGACGGTGAACCTTAGCGACGAGAGCGTGGGACTCGTACGAGGAAGTTATGATCGGGCAGAAAAGAAGGCCTCGACAGAGATCATCTGGTTCCGAAAGGCGGGCAGCGACAACCTTTGGGAACAGCACCGCAGCATCGTGGAACAGCGATGCTATCCGCAAGAGGCGGTTGTCGCAGCACTCAGCGAGGCAGGCTTCCGTGGGATCGAAGCTACACCAGCCGAGAGTGCAGGTGTGGCCGCGGGCCTCGGTTTTGGCCGCATCTTTTTTTCCGGCCGCGCTTAAGAGTGCGGGAACACTCGTACATCGATGCCTTCAGCTGCACGAATGAGGCGGTCTAGTTCACTGCCGAAGGCTCTTTCCCACCAGCTCTCGCGACCTTTGTGACCGACGTAGATCTGAGTGATGCCGCGCTGGCGGGCGAAGCGGAGGACCGTATCGACCGGATCCTCGCCATCGAGCTCAACGATTTCAGCGCTTTTGTCCTGCGCAAGCCTTACGCCTTCGTTGACCCTCTCACGCTGTTCCGGCGACCAATCAGGACGGTTCAGATGGGCTGCGATAAGTTCGCCGTGGAACCGATCACGGTTCCGAGCGGCGCTATCGATCATTCGCTTGGCATCTGCGCGCGGCGATAGGCATACCAGAATGCGTTCCTGAGTGCCCCAAAGCTGCTGGACGCCATGACGCACCAGATAATGCTCGAGCTGCTCATCCACAACGTCCGCCGCCAATAACAGCGCGATCTCCCGCAGTTCGGATAGCTGCTGCTGAGTAAGGCGTTTGAAAGTGCCGGGATCGCCATCTTCGGAGATGTGCATAGCGGTGTCCGGCGGGGTATCAACGATCACTATTTCATGAGCAGTGCTGATGAAGCTAAGGGGCACAGTTTGGCTTACGTGCTTACCTGTGATGGCTTCCACCTGCGCGCGCTTTTCTTCGATGTGCTGTAGATTGACCGAGGTGATGACCGAGATTCCCGCGTCGAGCAACTGTTCGACATCTTGCCAGCGCTTTTCGTGGACCGAGCCCGGCGGGTTGTCATATGCGAGGCCGTCTACAAGGCAGACACCTGGACGGCGCTGGAGTAGCGCGGGCACATCCATGACCGCCTTGCCCTGGATCTGCTTTAAGGAGATAACCTCAAGGGCGGAAATCGCCTGCTGAACGTCTGGAGAAAGATCGGGCTGCACGGCACCGACAACTACATCCTGACCGCGCTCGTAACGCCGGCGTCCTTCATCGATCATTCGAAAACTCTTGCCGACGCCTGATGCGTAGCCTAAGAACACCTTCAGGCGGCCACGCGACTGATGTTCTTCTTCAGATTCCAACTGCTCGAGCAACTGCTCTGGCGTTGGTTTCCTCTCGCTCAAGGTTGCCACTTTCTTATTATCCGAGGTATAGGCCCGGTGGAGCGTTGGACTTACCAGGTTCCTTGCTTCGCTCCAAACCACCAAACTAATCCTAATGTTGAGGTGTTTTGCTGATTATTCAAAATTCCAAGAGTGCTGGTCAGAAAGAATGGACGATTAGAAAAATCGCGCCGCCACTCGCCACGCGCTAGGAACCCGTCCGCAAACTTATATTCCGTTGTGAAGGTTGTCTCTTTTAGAGCCTGAGTGGCGCCACTGAAAAGCCCGCCACGATCGGACAGGTATTCAGCGCGCGCGGCGAGGGCAAATTTGGGCGTGATCTGATATCGCGCATACGCGGCACCGCCGTCCGTGTGCGCGGGAGGCGAATAGGTCTGAAGCCGCTCAACCACGTAATCGCCTTCGAACGCAAGGGTGAGCTTGGGCGACGTTTGCCACGTCAGGTATGTGTCAAAAATGTGCAGTTTACCGTTTGGCGGGTTCTGTATGGGCTCAAAAGGGACGCCCTGCTCGGTCGGAAGGCTTGGCGGAGCGCCCCCATTCGGGAAGAACATCACGTCGGGATGTTCTTGACCGAGATAGTAATTTACGTTCCACACCAGGCTCTTGCCAGCTTGAATAGCCAATCCGAAAAACTGGTCTTTGAAGCCCTTGAAGGGTTCGGTCTGCTGGGCACCGTTGACTATCCAATAATTCACGGCGAAGGTATTGTTGAACTTGTAGTTCATGCGCACGCCCATGTGATAGAAAGGCAAATAATCAAACCAATAGCTACGCGAGTAATTCATCTGATCTTTCGTGTAGTTGCCTTCCAGACCTAAAGAGCTGGCAAACTTCCCGAAGTCTACGGTCAGTCCCTTGCCGAGTGGAACCACGTAAGTACCATACGCCTGGAAGATATTGCGATAAATATCGGGCCGAGGTTCGTTGGCCGGATTACCTTGAAGCGTTTGCGTGGCTTGCCCATATTGGAAATCCAGGCGAAGGCCGAAGCGCTTACCGTTCGCAGAGTCAGCGGCGTTTTCGACGACCAGGCCTGCCTGGTTCAGACTGAAGGCGTTACTGCTGACATCGTAGGCGCGGAGAAGACTGACGCGTCCGATGGGGTTATTGAAGTTGTACCCGTAGTAACCATCAAAGAGAAGGTTGACGGTAGTGCCGTGCAGAATATCGGATCCATTAGCAGACGGGGCAGCTGAGTTGGGAGATGCAGTCAGGGGCGCCGAAGCGGGCTCCGGGCTCTCAGGAGCTGCGGCGGCCTGTGTAGCTGTTCCAGCCTTATTCTCCAGAGCGGCGATTCGTTGTTCGAGCTTGTCGATGCGATCAAGAAGCATACGTTCACGATCGGTTAATGGGGCCTCCAATTGCTGGGCGCGACATATGGGTTGGGCTAGAAGGAAAATGAAAAGAACAGCCGGAGGACTTTCGAATTTCAGAAGTGACATAGTTCCTCAGATTACTGGAAAACTTGTAGGATTAGTGCCGGTGGTGAGAAAGCTTTCGATCCAGCGCGAGATTCAGTGCGAGCACGTTGACACGGGGCTCGCCCAGAAAGCCGAGGTCGCGATGCTCGGTTGCCGAATCGATTAGCCTTCGAACACTGGCCGGATCGACTCTGCGAGCTTTCGCCACGCGCGCCGCTTGCACCGCTGCGTTCGCGACGCTGATATGCGGATCGAGCCCACTGCCAGAAGCGGTTAAACCGTCGGCGGGAAGGGCTGCTACATCGCTGGGATTGTCTTTTCGAAACTGAGCGGCCGAAGCTTTCACCCGGTTATATAGCTTTTGGCTGGTTGGACCCAGATTAGAGGCGTTGGATGCGCTCGCGTCGTAGCCGTCATTTCCGGCTGCGGAGGGTCGTGGGTGAAAGTATTCGGGTTGTGTGAAGTTTTGGGCAATCAGTGTAGAGCCGATTACGTGGCCGTTGCGTACGATCAAGCTCCCATTCGCCTGGTTTTTGAAGAGTAGCTGACAGACGGCAGTCACGAGGCCGGGATAGATGAGACCGGTAAGAATTGTCAGAAGGACTGTCATTCGGAGGGCTGGGCCGAGTTGCTGGAACATAGCTATCCTTTCCGGCTGACCTTACGCGAGGCGCAGCCAAACCAAAAGCTGATCGATAATCCAAATGCCGGGGAAGGGCGCAAGAATTCCTCCGAGACCATAGATCAAAACATTGCGGCGCAATAGCGACGCAGCGCCTACAGGACGATACTTGACCCCGCGTAGTGCCAGCGGTACGAGCGCAATGATGATCAGTGCGTTAAAGATTACGGCTGCCAAAACGGCGCTTTGGGGCGTGTGCAGGCGCATGACATTCAAACGCGCAAGCGCGGGATAAGTAGCCATAAACATAGCGGGGATAATCGCAAAATATTTCGCAACATCGTTGGCAATCGAGAAGGTCGTCAGGGCTCCGCGAGTGATTAGGAGCTGCTTCCCGATCGCGACGACCTCAATCAGCTTGGTGGGATTGCTATCGAGGTCGACCATATTACCGGCCTCTTTCGCGGCCATGGTGCCGGTGTTCATTGCGAGTCCAACGTCTGCCTGGGCCAAGGCTGGAGCGTCGTTTGTGCCATCGCCCGTCATGGCGACGAGGCGCCCTTCGCTCTGTTCGCGCTTAATGTACTCGAGCTTATCGGCCGGCGTGGCCTGGGCAAGGAAATCGTCGACTCCCGCTTCATGAGCAATCGCCGCTGCAGTCAGGGGATTGTCGCCCGTAATCATTACGGACCGGATGCCCATAGCGCGGAGCTGGGCGATACGCTCCTTCATGCCGCCTTTGACGATGTCTTTGAGATGAATGAGGCCGAGCGCGCGAGGTCCATCGGCAACAGCCAGAGGGGTACCGCCCTGGCGCGAAATCGCGTCAGAGGCTTCTTCGAAGTTCGCGGGAAGCGTACCTCCGAGTTCTTTGACAAAGTGGCCGATCGCGGCACTCGCGCCTTTGCGCAGCATGTGCCCGTCCAAATCAACGCCGCTCATCCGGGTATAAGCAGAAAAGGGAATGAAGTGCGCTTCGTGTTGACCCATCTCGCGACCGCGCAGCCCATACAGATTTTTTGCAAGCACCAAAATTGAGCGACCTTCGGGCGTTTCGTCCGCGAAGCTGGAAAGCTGGGCAGCGTCGGCCAGCTCGTTTGGGGTAATACCCTCGAACGGAAGAAATTCGACAGCCTGCCGGTTACCGAGGGTAACGGTCCCGGTTTTATCAAGCAGCAGCGTATTCACGTCACCCGATGCTTCCACCGCTTTGCCGCTCATCGCGAGGACGTTGTGCTGCATCACGCGATCCATGCCCGCGATCCCGATAGCGGAAAGCAGGCCACCAATTGTGGTTGGGATCAAGCAGACGAGCAATGAAACCAGCACCGCGATCGTTGGTATTGTGCCTGCACCCGCAGACGAGACCGCATAAATCGCGAACGGATGAAGCGTTGCGACGGCCAGTAAGAAGATAAGCGTCAGGCCGGCGATCAAGATATTCAGGGCAATCTCGTTCGGCGTCCTTTGACGTTCCGCGCCTTCGACGAGCGCGATCATCTTATCGAGAAATGTTTCGCCAGGGTTCGACGTGATACGGATTTTGATTCCGTCGGAGAGGACTCTCGTGCCGCCGGTAACGGCGCTGCGATCCCCGCCGGATTCGCGGATCACGGGGGCGCTTTCACCGGTGATCACGGATTCATCAACTGTCGCTATACCCTCGATCACCTCGCCGTCGCCCGGAATCAAATCGCCAGTTTCGGCGAGGACAATATCTCCGGCGCGAAGCTTGGAGGCGGTGACTGTCTCGATCTTTCCGTTACCGGCGAGTCGCCTGGCGATAGAATCCGCCTTGGTCTTGCGGAGGGTATCGGCTTGCGCCTTGCCGCGAGCTTCCGCCATAGCTTCAGCGAAGTTGGCAAACAAGACAGTGAACCACAGCCACACCGAAATTTGAATTTCAAAACCCTGTCTTCCATGAATGCCAGCGAAAATGTCGCGAACTAAGAAAACCGTGACCAAAGCAGCTCCAACCTCGACTACGAACATGACGGGGTTCTTGAGCAAGGTAAATGGATTTAATTTAAGAAAAGAGTCCTTAGCAGCACGGCTGACGATTTCCGGATCGAAGAGCGGCCGGGCGCGAACCAATTTGCCGGGCAGCAGAGAGGCTGGGGGTTCGAGCGGCAAGAAAGGCGGCGGGATGCTGGGAGGCTGAAGTGAAGTTGCCATTGCCTAACCCCAGATCGCCAGCATTGCGAAGAGCTTACCGCCCTGCATCAAATAATGCTCGACAATCGGACCCAGCGCCAGGGCCGGGAAAAACGTCAGTGCCCCGACAAGCAACACTGTGCTCACCAGCAGAGCGACGAATAGAGGGCCATGCGTGGGTAAGGTTCCGAGCGTCTCGCCGACCTTTTTCTTCTTGGCCAGACTACCCGCAGCAGCTAATAGCGGAATTATAAATAGGAAGCGACCTACCAGCATCGCTAACCCGATCGTCAGGTTGTACCAGGGCGTGTTTGGGTTCAGGCCTCCAAACGCACTGCCATTATTGCCGGTGGCGCTTGTGTACGCATACAGGATCTCGCTAAATCCGTGAGGGCCGGAGTTGCTCAAATTCGCGGTCGCTGGACCGGGAGGATTCCAATAGCTATGGGCAACCGGTTGGCCCTTCGCGTCTGCTGTCGGCGGTGCGAAACGAATTACCGAAGAGATTGCGGCGAAGACTAAGATGCTGAAAGCGGTGGTGATGAGGGCGATCATCGCCATTTTAACTTCCTTCTGCTCGATCTTTTTTCCGACGTATTCGGGGGTGCGACCGACCATCAGCCCCGCAATAAACACCGCTACAATCGCGTACAGAAGAATTCCATATAACCCGGCGCCCACGCCACCGAAAACGACTTCACCCGTTTGGATATTGAACAGCGGTACAAGGCCACCCAGAGGTGTGAAGCTGTCGTGCATACCATTTACAGCCCCACAGCTTGCGTCCGTTGTGACGGTGGCGAACAAGGTCGAAGCGGCAATGCCGAAACGGGCCTCCTTGCCTTCCATGTTGCCGCCCGCCTGCGTGGCAGTGGCTTTTGTTTGGATTCCCAGGCCGGCGAGAGTAGGATTGCCTCTCTGTTCAGCCCAGTAACAAGCGAAGGCTCCCACGAGAAACATGAATGCGCATGCGGAAAAAATCGCCCACCCCTGCCTGCGATCGCCGACCATGACTCCGAAGGTGTAAATCAGTCCTGCCGGAATAAGAAAGATCAGGACAACTTGAACGAAGTTAGTGAGCGGGGTTGGATTTTCGAACGGGTGCGCAGAATTCGCGCCGAAGAAGCCGCCTCCGTTCGTACCCAGCATTTTGATGGCTTCCTGAGAGGCGACTGGTCCTTGAGCGATGACCTGCCTGGCGCCTTCCACGGTATTCGCAACTGTATAAGGATGGAGATTTTGAATTACGCCCTGTGAGCAGAAGAACAAAGCAGCGAGAAACGAGAGGGGCAAAAGTATGTAGACGACGCCGCGTGTCAGATCGACCCAGAAGTTCCCCAAGCCGTTGGCCTGCTGCCTCGCAAAGCCCCTCGCGACAGCGATGGCTACTGCAATCCCGGCCGCCGCAGAGGCGAAGTTTTGCACTGTGAGGGCAGCCATTTGCACGAGGTAACCTAGGGTGGCTTCGCCCGAGTAGGATTGCCAATTGGTGTTTGTAAGGAAACTCACGGCAGTATTGAATGCAAGATCCGGCGAAATAGCCGCACCCCCGAACCGCTGAGGGTTCAAGGGCAGAAGGCCTTGGAGCCGCTGGAGAGCATACACGAACAGGAAGCTGAAGATGCTAAAAGCGAGCAGGGAGGCCGTGTACTGTGTCCAGCGCTGCTCCGTGCGCTCGTTCACACCGATTAATCTGTAAATGATCCTCTCCAAAGGTCGGAGCACAGGGTGTATGAGGGTCCGCTTGCCTTCGAACACGTTCGCCATGAAAAGGCCGACCGGCTTTGTTAGGGCGAGGACAGTCAAGAAGAACGCCGCAATCTGGAGAACACCGTTCACGGTCATGGGGAGTTGCCCTCCGGCTTCACTAGAACCTCTCCGGCCTTAGCAGGGCGTAAATCAAGTAAATGAATAACAAGACGGCAGCAATACCGCTGATTATGTAATCCATCGCAGAAGCTCCATTAAGATCGCATTGCCTATAAGCGGTCGCAGGCCTTGGTGAACGCCCAACACAGGAAGAAAAACAATAAGGCGATAAAAATGTAGAAAAGGTCAGCCATGAAAATCGCAGCGGCGCGGCCACTGCTTATCCCATCTCGATGTTACGGGCAGCCCCATAAAAAAGGCATAAAGAAGCCCTTGGAATTTCGCAACAGGCGTCGACAGCCCCAAGCTGCCGATCTGATATGCTTCACAGGCTATGCTATTCTTCGTGTGTCCGACGTTTTTCGGCCAAATAGGGGACGTAGTTCAGCTGGTTAGAACGCCGGCCTGTCACGTCGGAGGTCGCGGGTTCGAGCCCCGTCGTCCCCGCCATTCCTTTTTGGGCCGCCGCAGCACTGCGCGCATTTCGCCGCTCCCAGCGCGAGGGGATAAATACTAGGACATGACACCGGGACAGCCACAGCCGAAATTCCAACTCACAACGACAGCAGACTATCGCGAAAACTACGCGAACAGCGTACAAATGCGAGTAAACCTGTGGGATTTTTTCTTGATGTTCGGCACCATCAATCCGACTGCCCCTGATGCAGTCACGATTCAGAATTTCCAGGGAATCTATTTGAGTCCTCCACAAGCGAAGGCTTTACTGAATGTGCTACAGCAGAATCTAAAACAGTATGAGGCTGCATTCGGCGAGATTCGCCTAGAAGCGCAGTCGCAGGGAGAACTTATTCAGTAGGAGATGGCGAGGCAGCATCAGTTGCTCGAATTACCTTCGGTTGCCGAGGCGGTTGCGGGCCCGGGTCGGAAGCCTCACTACTATCTCCTGATATTCTTCTTTCTCCTAGAAGCGCTGCTTGTTATCCATCTGCGGCTCTTGGCGTTGCCCTTCTTCTGGGATGAACACGGCCAGTTCATTCCGACAGCGCTCGATCTGCTGCGTAATGGATCTTGGGTAGCGCACTCGACGATTCCCAATGTTCATCCCCCTGCTGTCGAGGCATACCTGGTTGTGTGGTATAAGCTGCTGGGTTTCTCGATTCCGGTAACCCGGGTAGCGATGTTGGTTCTGGCCGGTTTCGGCCTACTAGTCACGTTCCTTTTGACCGTCGAATTAAGCCAGAAACGCAGAGAAACTCCGGCTTATCTCGCGGCTCTGTTTCTTCTTGCATCTCCACTCTTTTACACACAAAGCATGATGGCAGAGCTAGATATGCCAGCGATGCTGTTCACAATCGTGGCGATACTGGCGTTCTTGAAAAGGAATTATGCGGCGGCGACGGCCGCCAGCGTGGCGCTCGTTCTAGTGAAGGAGACCGGGGCTGTGGTCCCGGCGGTTTTGTGCCTAATCTTGTTTTTGCGCCGGGATCGAAGGCACGCGAGCTATTTTCTAGTGCCCGCGGCTGTGCTGGTCGCGTGGCTGACCTTCCTACACAGCTCGACCGGTTATTGGTTCGGGAATCCTGGGTTCGCGCATTACAACATTGGCTATGCTTTACATCCGGTCCGAATCGCATTGTCATTCGCGCGACACATCTATTATTTGTTTTTCGCTGAGTTTCGCTGGATTGGGACCCTGGTACTCCTCTGGAATGCAAGGCGCTGGAGAGACTTCAACGCGGAGGGTTGGCGAGTTGTGATTGCAGTCGTCGCGGCCAATACTCTGCTGGTTACAGTACTTGGGGGGGCGGAACTGGAAAGGTATCTATTGCCGGTTCTGCCATTCTTCTACATTGCGGTGAGCATCGCACTTACGAATTTGCGTCGCCCCGCCCGTATCCTGGCGACCGCGGGCCTTGGAGTGGGATTGCTGGTCAATCTCTTTTGGAATCCACCATACCCGTTTCCCTACGAGAACAATTACGCCATGGTTGATTTTGTCAGGCTGCAGCAACTCGCTGCAGAGTTTGTGGAGCACAACCTGCCAAATCACACCATCGCCACAGCGTGGCCCTATAGCGCCGGACTCAGGAGCCCCGATTATGGCTTTGTCGATCGCAAGTTGAGAGTGGTCGAAACGAAGGACTTTCATTTCTCATCAATTCGCGCACTCCCGGCGAAGAGCTATGATGTCCTGATTACCTACACACGAACTTGGGCCCCTAAGCGCGGGGTCATCGCGATTCCGCTAGTCCGGCAGTTCTTGGCGCGCTTTTATGAATTCGAACCTGAAATTTCCTCAGCTCAATGCGCTCAGCTGGGTCTGACTAAAGTCAAGACGTGGAACAGGCGCGGGCAGGAGATCACGATCTACGCCAGACCGGGGATAGCGATCGCTTCCGGAACGGTAACTCTGTAATCCGCTCCACGAGTCGAATCAGATAGTAAGCGCGGCAGGCGTGCAGTACAAGTCTCAGGTTAAAGACTCAATCATTCAGAGAGCATGGTGGGGAACGGCCGTGGTCTTCCTGGTACATGGCTTACTGGTCGCAACCTGGGTTTCGAGAATACCCACTATCAAGAGAGCGCTGGGATTGAGTGACGCCGCGCTTGGCCTGACTCTCCTCAGCAGTGCTATAGGCGCGGTGTGCGCGATTCCCATTGCGGGCAGGTGCATCAACCGTTATGGGAGCCGGAGAATGACCACGATCAGCAGTGTTGCCTTCTGTCTTGTGATTGTCCTTCCGCCTTTGGCGGTAAATGGGCAGACTCTGGCAGCGGGGTTGTTCGTTTTGGGGGCCAGCGCGGCGGTAATGGATGTTTCCATGAACGCACAAGGCGTCGAGGTTGAAAAACGGCTTGGCGTGCCTACCATGTCTCGCTTTCATGCGATGTTCAGTTTCGGCGGCATGATTGGCGCCGGCGCCGGTGCACTCATTGCGGCCCGCAGCATACGCCCTGTGGCTCATTTCGGAGTGAGCGCCGTCGTTTACCTCCTGGCTATCACACTTGCCGCTCCGCTGCTTTTAGACACTCACGACGGGCTGGAGCCGCATGAGCATCGGATGCCTCTGAAGAGGATTCCGCGAGCTTTGCTGGCACTGAGTGCGATCGGGTTTTGCATTCTACTTTCCGAAGGTGCCATGGCGGACTGGACCGGCGTTTATTTGCGGCAGGTACTCAATGCGGGAGCCGGAACGGCGGCGGCCGGCTACTCAGTCTTCTCGGCGGGGATGGCCGTGTTCCGGCTTCTAGGCGATCTGATTACGGCTCGACTCGGGCCTTCGCGCACGGTTCGCGCAGGCAGTCTGGTAGCTGCTTGCGGAATGACTGGGGCGCTAGTTGCGCGTGCGCCTGGATGGGCCATGCCGGGATTCGCTGCTGCCGGAGCTGGGTTTTCCGTGATTATCCCGCTCGTTTTCGGCGGAGGTGGTCGAGTAGACTCAGTAAGTCCAGGGGCCGGGATCGCAACCGTTACCGGGATCGGCTATGTCGGCTTCATTGCCGGTCCGCCAGCGATCGGATTTGCTTCGCAGTTGATTACGCTACGTTACGCGCTGGGATTGGTCGTCCTTTGCTGCATCGCGACGGCGCTGCTTTCGCGTTTTGTGAGCGGACCACAGCCGTATCACGAGCGCGTTTTGGCGGAAGCTTGCTCGTGATCATCTCCGGCTCGTTTGGAGCGGCTTATCGTATCCGGTCATCTCCAAATAGCCGACGCCGGTTACAGGTTGTGAATGAATGCGGCCCGAGTAGGTGACTGCGCCTTCCCAGTAGCTGGGGAAAGCGCGGTCGCGGCTGAACAGTTCCTGATTGTTTAGCGAGGTGCGCTCAGACAACTTGAGCTCAAGTGAGGGAATGCGAATTTCCCATGCGAGTGGATACCGAGCTTGGGAATTCGGGCTGGGCCATGCACCCCGAGCCGATAACGTGAACTGTGACGAGGCTAGAAAATGCGCGTGGCCATGGGCATCGACATAGGTCCCAGACGAGTAGGAATCCGCTTCACCGGACTTCTTTCGCAGCCTATAGAGCATGATCTCCTCGTTGTTTTGCAACTGAATCGAGAACCAATCCCATCCGGCTTCGGTAGCGTCGAGCTGTTCGGTGAAGAACTCGTGATCCATCCAGGCCAAGCCATCCAAGGCAATTGAAGAGCCCTTCCAATCCAACCTGCCGGCAGCCAGGAGACGCGTGAACGAAATGTAGTGCGAGGCACGGCCCGGTTCCGCCGCCTTCTGACTGACACCGTCGTTACCGTGGATCACCAGTGGCTTCTCGGGCGTCAGGGTGAGGTCCAGCGTAAACCGTGGCGACACTGCCTGTAGCTGTTGTGCTCCGTTGGCTGCGGGGTTCCAGCGGACTTGCCAATTACCGTTCCAATATCGTTGTTGGTGCGAGTCCAGACCGGCCAAGCCGGGTCCAGCACGATTCAGCCGTTCAGTGTAATAGAACTCTCCGCCGTCGATGTCGCCCAGGGCCAAATGCGCGAGATAGATCTGATCGGGGCGCCAAGTAACATCTGAGCTTGCTGCGATCTGCTTGGGCAGGCTGATCGCCTCACGAAAAAACGTCAGCTCGAAACCAAAGCGGTGGCCATCGGCTGCGCGTAGGTTTCCCGTGTAATACCACCACTCCGTTTCATAATCCGGATGACTGAAGTGATCGCGGGGAAACTGATAGTGATAGCCGGGCAAAGCGAGCTGCCATTGAGCAGCCCACGCCGGCAGCAAAACTGCGGATAGTGCGGCGAGCAGTCTAGTCTTCATGCTCTAGTCTTCATGAATCACTTCGATGGGATTCATCCGGGTCGCCGTACGAGCCGGATAGAGCCCGGCCAAAACGGTGGCAAGATATACGCCGGAGAGCGCTGCAAGGAGCACCGCAACAGGCCAATGAAACTGAATTGTCCATCCGAACGATTGTTTATTGATGACGAAGATAAGAATGAGCGACAGCAGAGTACCGAGCACAACGCCGATTGCGTTTGCGAGAAGGCCCACGAGCCCTGCTTCGCAAAGGATGATTCTTCGCACCTGCTCATGGCCAGCACCGAGGAAGCGCAAAAGCGCAAATTCGCGGCGACGATCGATCACAACTGCGAGTAACGTCCCGGCGATTCCCAACACGGCGACCAATACGGCGACAGCTTCCAAAGCATAGGTGATGCGAAAGGTTCGGTCGAACACAGCGATCCCTTCGCGGCGTAGCTTCCCGTTTGTAGATACCATAACTGCACGCCCGCCAATAACCTCATCGATGTGGCGCCGCACCGCCTGCGGGTTCGCTCCGGGCTGTAGAAACACCGCGAGATTCGAAACGGCCGGATCGGGCAGGTATCTGAGCAGGGTATGCCGGTCGAGCACAATAAATCCGCGCTCTGTCGAGTAATCATAGTAGACTCCGAGGACTTGAAAGGTCGGCGCCGCACCCTTGAGCGGGAGCTGAATCGTGCTTCCGGCATGGACGTTGTGCTTATTCGCAAAAGGCTCGCTCACGATAGCGTAATCGCCGGTGGGGAGCTTTGAAAGTATGGCCTTGCGATCTTCGCCTCGCAGAAGCCTTATGCCAGCGTTGGATTGGGCCTTAGTCGTCTCGCCCGCAGCCAAAGTTGCAGGCAAGCCTCGGTACGAGATTGGGTAAGCGCGAAACCGGTCAACGGCAGCTACGCCCGGGATTCGTTCGATTGCGTCCGCAATGTCCGTGCTCATCGTCGGATGCCGATCTACTGCTAAGGATCCGGCAGGGCGAAGGTACAAATCGGCTTTAAGTTGGTTGTTCATCCACACTGAAACCGTTTCACGGAAGCTGCCCACCATGATGCCCACGCTGGCGGTCATGGCGACCGCAGTTCCCAAGGCGGCGGTCATGACCGAGGTTCTCCCGAGCGACGCGCTTAGAGACCGCAACGCGAGCATCGCCTCAATGCCTAAGAGCTGTCCGGCTGCGCGATTCGTTGTTGCGACAAAAAACGCGATGATGTAGGGGATCGCCGCCGATATTCCCGCAACGAGCAGCAGCGCGGCAACATAAGCGAAGATTGGCTGACGGTTTACCGCTGGAAACTGAGAGAAGACTCCGGCGCCCAGCAGCGCGAGAAACGCCCATACTATATTCCGCCGGGACCTCACGCGCGCGACATATTCCTGACGGCCTCGCGCTATCGCCTCAACGGGCGCCACGTGCGACGCTTCGAATGCGGGCGAGATGGCAGCTAAGAGCGAGACACCGAGGCCAATGCCGATCCCAGTAAGAGCGCTGGTCCAAGTTAGCGCAATGGGGGCTGGCTGGCTGCTTACATATAGTGACTGCACCGTGTTTCCGACCAAATGGAGCGCACCCTTAGCCATGAGACGCCCCAGGGCGAGACCGAACACGCTTCCAACCAGGCCGAAGAAAACGCCTTCCGCAAGGAAAGCGGTAAGCACCATCGTTCGGGTTGCGCCGAGCGCGCGCAAAATTCCGATTTCAGCCCTGCGCCTGACGACAGAAATGGAAATGGTGTTGTAGATGAGAAAAGCGCCGACGATCAAAGCAATGTAGCTCAGGACGCGCAGATTCCAGCGGAACGCAGCCAACATTTTCCGGTTTTCTTCCGTGCGAGCGCCTTGCGGTTCTATGCTCAGGGATTTGGGGACCTTGGAAACCAGCATTTGATGCCAATACTCGACTGAGCGGCCGGGCGGCATTGTGACATCGATGCTGTCGAGTTTGCCGAGTTTACCTGTGATCTGCTGGGCAAGGCCGATATCGGCAACAATCAGATTGTTTTCGCCAATCTCGCCAGCATGGTTCTTTAGCACGCCTTGCACCGTAAACTCATGCAGCGAGTCGTTAACTAGCAACTTCAGGTGGTCGCCTTTGTGTAAGCCCAGATGCTGGCCCACCCAGATCGGATCTCCTGTGGTAAGGCGCGTTGCGTCATCTTTCGCATCGCCATTCTCAAATTCGTGTTGTCCCGGGTGCCCTATCAAATCGAGCCCAATTAAAGGGATCGCCTCACCTTTTCCGTTAATAGAAGCGAAATCTTCGATCCGCGGCGCGAAGTCGAACGCATACGGCAATTGGACCAGAGCGCCTAAGAGTTTCTCGTCGATTCCGCCCGTCGCCGTAATCAGCAAGTCGCTCTTGCCGGTTAGCGACTCCAGAGAAGAATGAAAGCTGCCCGCCGCAGCTTCCCCCGCAAGGTCGATTGCGATCACGACTCCGACGCCCAGCGAAACAGCTAACATCATCAGCGCGGTGCGCAACGGCTCATATCTGAACGGGCGAAGCAATAAGCGCGCAAACAAAAGGATGCTGGTGCTCATCGGAGTGCTGCAGCTGGTTCCATGCGGCCATCGCGAAGGCCGACAACTCGATGTGCCACCGCTGCGGCTTCCAAGCTGTGGGTCGCGATCATGATGGCGACGCCAAATTCCCGCGTGGCCCGCCGGAGGACATCTAACACGATCTCGCTGCTAACGGTATCAAGATTGCCCGTGGGCTCATCGGCAAGCAGCAGGCACGGATTGTGCACCAGCGCCCGGGCAATAGCGACTCTCTGCTGCTGACCACCCGAGAGCTGGTGAGGCAGACGGTCTGCATACTGTTCCATCTCCAGCCATTTCAAACGGTCGAGTGCGGTTTGACGCGGTCTGTGTTCACGCGCGAGGAGAAGCGGCATTTCCACGTTCTCCGCCACGCTGAGCGTATGGAGAAGTTGGAAGGACTGAAAAACGAACCCTATCTTCTCGCGCCGTAACCGGGTCAGCTCGGCATCCCGTAGGCGCGTTGTCACTTGACCGTCCAGAATGATGTCGCCCGTAGTAGGGAAATCCATCGCACCACATAGATTCAGCAGGGTAGTCTTGCCGCATCCACTCCGGCCGACGAAAGCGACGATTTCGCCGGCGTTCAGATGGAGTGAGATGTCTTGCAACGCGATGACGGGCGCGCCGTCTGCCGCATATACCTTACTCACATCGCGCACTTCGAGCAGTGGCATACATCTATAAATCTAGCGGCAGGATCTAACGGGCGCTCGATCAATGGTGTGATCTGTTCGTTACACTCGGAATGCTTGGCTAAAATTCTTGTCACTGGGGGAGCCGGTTACATCGGCTCTCATACACGATATTTCCTTGAAAAAAGGGGGCACTCTGTCATAGTCGCGGATAATCTATCCCGCGGACACAGAGACACCGTGCCTGAGGGTATCCTTCGCGTCATTGATCTGCTCGAGACGGATCGCCTGACGGCGCTTCTGGAACAGCAGCAGATCGAAGCCGTAATTCATTTTGCCGCGTACATTGCAGTGGGTGAGTCGACCCACGTTCCGGAACTATACTTTGCAAACAATGTGGGCGGCTCGCTCTCGCTCTTCGAGGCAATGCTGCGCAGTGGTGTGAAGCGGTTGGTTTTTTCTTCGTCGGCAGCGGCGTACGGGATCCCACAACGAGTGCCGATCACCGAAGACGAGCCATACGCGCCCATTAATCCTTACGGCGAATCCAAGGTAATGGTGGAAAAGGTTCTCGAGTGGCTGGATCGCTACCGCGAATTCAGAGGCATCCGGCTCAGGTACTTCAATGCTTGCGGTGCGGAGCCACAAGCGGGTTTGGGCGAACGCCACGATCCTGAGACGCATTTGATTCCCCTGCTGCTGCGCGCGATTCAAACCAGGAAACCGGTGACTCTTTTTGGGGATGACTATCCAACGCCGGACGGCACCTGCATTCGCGATTACATCCACGTCAGCGATCTCGCTGAAGCGCACGTGCTTGCGATAGAGCACCTGCTCAGGGACGGCGCATCGGAGGTTTTCAACGTTGGCACCGGTTCGGGTCATTCCGTTTTGGAAGTATTGGATGCGGTCGAACGTGTAACAGGGGAAAAGGTGCCGCACACGATTGGGCCGCGACGTGAAGGCGATCCGCCCAGCTTGGTCGCCGATCCTCAAAGACTGGAAAGCGTCTTACGATGGAGTCCGAAACGCTCTGATCTGGATCGGATAGTCGCGGATGCGTGGCAGTTTGCGACCAAGCACCCACAGCCGTGAATCAGGCGGAGAGAATCGCGCCGTTTTTCGAGCCCTCAAAGCCGGGGAACACGGTTGCTATCTCGCGATTTCCCATCTGCTTCGTTACAAGCTCTGAGAGCACGGTGCGGAAATCGGTGGTCACGTTGAGATCGCGTCCCTCGTAGAGTTGCTCGGGCGCTAGGCCAGGCCATTCGCCATATACTTTGCCCCCGTGAACTCCGCCGCCGAGCACAAACGTGAAATTAGCGTGTCCGTGATCCGTTCCACGGTCACCGTTCTCCTTCACGGCGCGGCCGAATTCGGACATAGTCACGATGGTGATATCGGCCATCCGGTCGCTCATATCTTGCGAGAAGGCTGCGAGGGCATCGCCGAAATTGCGGAGCAGATTCGCAAGTTGGCCGACGTGCGGCTGCGCGCCGACCTCGTTGACGTGCGTGTCCCAGCCGCCCACATCAGTGAACGCCACCTCTAAGCCAACATTCGCCTTGATGATGCGCGCAATCTGCTGAAGACTCTGCCCGAGGCGTCCCGCTGGATAGTTTGCGCCGTTGGCCGCCGCGTACGGACTCTTTTGGATCGACTGCATGATCTTGATTGCATCGAAGGTTTCTCGGCCGGTGCCGTTTAGGATTTGATCGGCGCTCGTGTCGTACATACTTTCAAATGTCGCGGCCAAGCGCGGATCTTTTACCTGAAAGTCATTGATATTCGATATGGCAACGGCTTCGTTTTTGCCGCGCAAAGTCCGCGGAAGATCGGGGCTTACACTGATGGCTCGAACGGGTGATGGACGGACCTCTCGCAACAATGCACGGTTCAGCCAGCCGTCGTAAGTCGCCTTCACACCAGGTGTGCCGGATTCCATGTAATCTTGCGCATCGAAGTGTGAGCGCGTGGGATCCGGAGATCCTACGGCTTCAATGATGGCCAAGTGCTTCTTATCCCACAAGGGCTTCAATGAGCGGAGCGCGGGATTCAGTCCAAAATGGCCGTCAAGGTCAATGGCTGCCTGGGCGGTGCCGTCCGGTCTCGGAATCGCGATGGTTGGGCGGAGTTCATAATAAGCAGGCTCGCCGTGCGGCACGACTACATTCAGTCCATCCACCGCGCCGCGCTGAAAAATGGCGATCAGAATCTTCTTGCGCTCGCTCGGCGCATCTTTGGCATACACAGCGCGAGCCAGCCACGCCGGAATGGATCCAACGCCGAACAGCGCGATGGCTGAGCTTTTCAAGAATAATCGTCTGGACGGCATCCTATGCTCCTCATGATTGCTTAGATGTTCAGCGGCGTTGAAACTCCGGCGAGCCGATTGCGAGGCCGGCAACCAGACTAGGCAATTGCGGCGACCCCGCTTTTGCGTTTGCAGCCAGTTCTTTCTGCAGCGCGTGATCACCTAGCATTTTCTGTATCGCAGCCTTCGTCTGGTGGCTGGGGTCCTGGTCAAGGATTAGGCGAGCAACTTCTAATGGATCTTTTTGCGCTCGCATCTCCCATTGAGCGACATCGATTCTAACGCCAGAGACTCGATTGTGGGTGAGCGCGAGAGCGAAATTCATGCGCTCCAAGAAGGCCGCCGAACTGACCCATTCGGCGTTTGCACTGGAATAGCCCGTCGGCTCGACTTTGCGATAGAGGGGCTCGCCGAGACGTTGTAGCTCCGCAACCAGGGGAAAAGCAGATTCAACATCGGCGTTGGTAGCGCGAACGGCGCTTACGACCATCTCAAAGGGGGTCTTCATCTTTGCTCGATAAGCGCCTTCAGACCAAAACTCGGGTGACAGCAACATGGTGCGTGTCACTTGGCGCAGATCTCCATCAGTATCCCGGAAGGTCTTCGCCATCCGATTGACAAGCGAAGGAGGAGGATTATCCGCCACGAATCTTTGCGCCAGCTTCATCGAAATAAAGTGCGCGGTGCAGGGATGTAGGGCGAGAATCTCCAGCACTCTCAAGCCATCTTCGATACCGCCACCGGCCGGTATCACGTGACCTAGAACGATTTTCTGGCCCTTGTCGTGGACTTCGTCGTTGTACTCGAATTCGCCGCCTCTGCGAGGCTTCGCTATCGTCCAACCCGTGAAGCAGCGAGCAACTTCGATTACATCCTTCTGTGAATACCCGCCATCGACACCGAGAGTGTGCAGTTCCAGCAACTCACGCCCGTAGTTTTCGTTCAGGCCTCGCTTAGCCCTTTTAGTCGCGGTGCTTGGAAGGCGATCAGCGTTCTGAGGAGCCACGGATTCCCAATTATCCAAATAAAACAGCATCGCCGGACTTTGGGCCGTATGGAGCAAGAGATCATAAAATTTGCCCAGCACAAAAGGCCTGATGGCCTCTCGCTCATACTCCGGGGTCAGATAACGCTCGCCCCCTTTTCCGATAAATACGTTGAAGTGATTGAACCAGAAATCGACCAACAACTCTTCGAGTTGATGATTGCTGTAAACCGCCCGGAGCAGCTTTCCTTCAGCTAGATCGCTCGCCACAACGTTTTGAGGGCTCACGGAAAGCATCAGTTCACGCCGCAAAGGGACGGGGGCGAACGCGAACAACTGTCTGCACTGTTCTGGCCGGAGGGCCCAAACGAAATCGAACCGCCTGGCGGCGGGTATGGACGCAAGCAATTCTGTTTTCTCTTGCGGCTTACCGTTGCGAAGAACATCGACCTGATCCCGACTTAAAATGTCGGAGAGCTTGATGTTGGGCTCGAGATCCTTGTTGTCATTTAGATCTTTTGAGGGCAGATCGGAAGCGTTTTGGATAGCGGTCCTTGCTTGCGCATCGGCTTGCCGCTTGCTTAAATAACGATCCGCTAATCGAACGACAACGGCGCGTACTTCCGGATCCTCAGGGAGTGGGCCGCGCCCGCGAGCGACCCCGGCAATTATCTGCGGCGGCGGATAGTGCAGGTACGTATCGTGGATGGTCATTCGCAGAGATTCAAGCGGCTCGAGGCGTTGCTCGAGCATCGCGTTCTCCGGAATTTTCTCCGGCGAGAGTTGTAAATTTATCCACTCCTGGATTCCGATACGCTCGATTGCCTGCCGGTCCTCCGGACGAGGTCCAAACGTCAGCCGGCATAGAAGGTGCTGAAATTGATCACTCTTAGGCAGGCGCTTGCTAAACGTTACGTACTCTGGCGGATTCGCATTTGGCTTGATGCTTTTGATCTTCTTCGGGCTGCCGATAGCCGCGCTGAACAGCAAAACACCTGCGAGAATGGTCCGGATTGGGTTGCGTAGCATCGGGTCTTGCAATTCCTTACGCAGCAGCGCGGGAGAACGTTACGATGCCCAGTACTGGGCTACTTGGCTTATCGGCACCCCTGACGTGTAGGCGGTCGCTATGTTTCATCCCCGGATCGCTCCGGAAGGTGGGTTTATGGGCTCCGGAGATGGAGCGGGAGACGGGGTTCGAACCCGCGACATCAACCTTGGCAAGGTTGCACTCTACCAGCTGAGTTACTCCCGCGCGGGGCTATTCGACATTCTCGAATGACTTTGTTGCAAAGTCAATTCATGTGATTGTAACGGGGGATCTTAAGTAGAATTGCGTGTCTTGAGCCACACTCTTCCGGCGTGCTTTCACTTTGGTGTAGATACCGCAACCCTAGCAGTTTCAATGACTTAAATAAATCTTAGAAATCTCTTCGAAAACCTTGGGCCTATGTTAGACTGTGATTTCCGAAGGAACGGAACGGTTTCCCCCAGCCCGTAACGCGTTGTTGTTATCGAGCGCAATTTACCTGAAAAACTAACCTCCGTCGTTTTCCACATCAGTGGAAAAGCTGTGGGAAAGATGCAGCCCTCGGGTATGAAGGAGCACCAGCTTGGATGATGTTTGGGAAGAGATTAAGAGCAGGCTGGCTATCAAGCTCAGCGGAGCAGCATATCAGAATTGGATTTCTCGAACCGCACTGAGCTCTTTCCAGGACGGCCGGCTTGTCGTGCTCGTGCCAGATGCCGCGACGGAAGAATGGATCAAACAGGAATATGCGTGTCAAATTCGATCCGTTGTTGAAGATCTAAACCTTCCAGTTCGTCAGATTTCTTACGCCATCAATTCGCCTCCGGCGGCGGTTGCGGCCGCGGCGGCAGCATCATCGTCCGGCAAGACGGCCTCCAACGGATACGCGCACCCGGCTGAACTCACTTTCGAGAACTCTATTTCGTGGCTAAATCCGCGGCTCACCTTTGACACCTACGTGGTGGGTTCATCGAACCAGTTGGCCCACGCAGCGGCGCAGGCAGTTGCGAAACTGCCCTCGCGCAGATACAATCCGCTCTTCATTTACGGAGGTGTGGGAATCGGCAAAACGCATTTGATACATGCGATCGGTCGCAGTTTACTCGACAATTACGCCGGCCTGAACGTGGTGTACACATCGAGCGAACGTTTCATGAATGAGATGATTACGTCCATCAAAGTAGATCGCATGTCGCTCTTTCATCGTCACTATCGCTCCGCGGACGTACTTCTGATCGACGACATTCACGTGATCGCCGGAAAGGAGCGCACTCAAGAGGAGTTCTTTCACACCTTCAACGAGCTGTACGACCATCGAAAGCAAATTGTGATTTCAAGCGACTCCGCTCCTAATCAGTTGCCTGGACTTGTCGAGCGCCTCCGCTCACGCTTCGAGTGGGGCCTCATGGTTGATGTCCAACCGCCCGATCTCGAGACTAAAATGGCGATCCTGGAAAAGAGAGCGGAATCGGAGCACACAGCGCTCCCTCAGGATGTACGGATCTTCATCGCCACGAAGACGAAATCAAATGTGCGCGAACTAGAGGGCGCGTTGACGCGGTTGATCGCGGTTTCCTCTCTTACAGGGCAGCCAATCAATCTGAACATGGCGCATCAAACTTTGAAATACCTGAACGCCAGTTCTGAGAAGCGAATTTCCATGGAATCCGTTGTACGGGCGGTCGCTGAACGCCATTCTATGCAGCCTTCTCAATTGAAGCAAAAGAGTAATGCGCAGCATATTGCCTATCCGCGCCAGATTGCGATGTACCTGGTGAAGGAACTGACCCACGCCTCGCTGCCCGAGATTGGGCGCTATTTCGGTGGAAAGCACCATACTACCGTGCTCCACTCCATTCAGAAGATAGAGGCGCTCAGGCAGCACGATGAGGATTTAAACAACTTAATCCACTCTCTAATGGACTCAATCCATTGAGCTTATGTCAGATTCTTACGAGCTTACGCTAAGAACGGCTGTTGGAAGCTGTCGATCCTTTAACCGCCCACTATTTTCTGATACACGGCATACCGCATATCCACAGGCAACCAGTGCAGGAAACCGTTTTTCTTGCTATAATTTAGAAGGATTTCAACAATTCCACAGCCCCTACTAATCACGTTCTCTTTAGTACTAAAGGTGTTTCTAGAACAGTAGTAAGCACAGGCGCAAGGAGCCGTAATCAGAAAGTATGGAATTTTCGGTAAGCAAGTCGGACCTCGTACGGGAGTTGGGGCTCACTCAAGGTGTCGTAGAAAAGAAAACTACTATCCCGATCTTGTCGAACATTCTGGTTGAGACGGATCACGATCAGGTGTGGCTGACCGCAACGGACTTGGAATTGGGGATTCGATGTGCCTGTCCAGCTCGTATTAAGAAAGAAGGTGCCGGGACTATTCCGGCGCGCCGCTTGCTGGACTATGTCCGTCTCCTGCCAGATGCGGATCTCCAGGTGAAGGTCGGCGAGAATCAGTGGGCAAGTTTCGTGTGCGGACGCTCGCGCACGCGGATCGCGGGGATGTCGCGAGAGAGTTTCCCCGAATTGCCGCACATGCCGGAGGTGTTGGCGGAAATACCTGTGGGCGTGCTTGCGCAGATGATAGCGAGCACCATTTTTGCGATCTCGGCCGAAGAGTCGCGGTTTACCTTGAATGGCGCTTTGTTGATTCTGAAGGACAGCGGACTTGTCATGGTGGCGACCGACGGTCATCGTCTGGCCATGCTCGAGAAGCAGGTGAGTCTTCCGGGACTCAGCGGCTCCTATCGCGCCCTGCTGCCAAGGAAAGCGATGGCGGAGATCCAGAAACTCGCGAGCGATGATGCGAGCAAGCAGATCGAGTTCTCGGGAAACGAGAATCACCTTTTCTTCCGGATTGATAAGCGTCTGCTTCTTAGCCGCAAGCTAACGGGTAATTTTCCCGATTATGAGCGTGTACTGCCGAAAGAGCATCCGCATACACTTGTCCTGCAACGCGATGAGCTTAAATCCGCGATTGAGAGAGTGGCCCAGTTTGCTGATGAACGATCCCGGGCTATTCGATTACAGATCGTCAAAGGTGAACTGAAGGTTTATTCGTCGATCTCCGAAACAGGAGAGAGCGAGGAGACGATCCCAGTGGATTTTAGCGGCCCGGATCTTGAAATCGGGTTTAACGCTCAGTATTTGCTTGATTTCCTCCGTTCGATGTACGAGAGCGAAGTGGAGTTTCACTTCAAAGATGCGAACAGTGCCGGTGAATTCCGGCCGCACGCTGGCGGCCCGGACACGGTGTATCGCTATGTCGTAATGCCGATGCGCATCTGACGCGATTAGCGGCACAAAAGGAAGTTGGTTAAAGCGCACCGGCGCCCTCAGGACATAAGCGTGTGGTGGTGCGTGGCGGTTCGAAAATATGGCTACAGTGGTCCAAAACGAAACTTACGATTCCAGCAGTATCAAAGTTCTTGAGGGTTTGGAGGCAGTTCGCCTTCGCCCTGCTATGTACATCGGCTCCACCGGTGAACTAGGACTGCATCATCTCGTCTATGAGGTTGTTGACAACTCGGTTGACGAAGCTTTGGCGGGATACTGTACGGAAGTCAGCGTCACGATCCATATCGACAACTCGATTACGATTGTCGATAACGGGCGCGGAATTCCCGTGGATTTGCATGCTGAAGAAGGGGTCTCCGCCGCCGAGGTTGTATTGACGAAATTGCATGCGGGCGGCAAGTTCGACTCGAATACATACAAGGTTTCCGGCGGCCTTCACGGTGTGGGAGTAAGCTGCGTGAACGCGCTTGCGGAAACGTTGCATCTGGAGATCTGGCGGAAGAATTCGACCTGGGAACAGGACTACGAGCGGGGCATTCCGAAGGCACCCCTCGCAAAAACAGGCAAATCGAATAAAACGGGCACGAAGATCACTTTCAAACCGGATTCCAGCATCATGGATGCGACTGAGTTTAACTTCGACACGCTCGCCCAGCGACTGCGGCAGTTGGCATTTCTAAACAAAGGCCTGAAGATCACGCTTTCCGACGAGCGCGGTGAAGATATCCGCACAGAAGAATTCTATTACAGTGGTGGCATCGCGGAGTTTATAAAACACCTTAACCGCGGTAAGGCAGTACTGCACGAAAAGCCCATCCACTTTGAAGGTGATCGAGATCTCCCAAACGGTGGGAAGCTGACTACCGAGGTCGCGCTACAGTATAACGACTCGTACTCGGAGAATGTGTTTAGCTTCGCAAACAACATCAATACCGTTGACGGCGGAAGCCACCTGAGCGGATTCCGTAGTGCGCTAACGCGAACGATTAACGCAGCCGCACAAGCGGCCGGTCTGATCAAGGATGCGAAAGAGAATCTCACTGGCGACGATGTGCGCGAAGGCCTCACCGCCGTGATCAGCGTAAAGCTGCCGCAACCGCAATTTGAAGGGCAGACAAAGGGCAAGCTCAATTCGGACATTCAGGGTTATGTGGTCCAGCTCATCAACGAGAAACTGGGCGAGTACTTCGATAAGAACCCGGCGGTAATGAAGAAGATCGGTACGAAAGCGATTGAGGCTGCCCGCGCGCGCGAAGCAGCCCGTAAAGCGCGCGATCTTACACGCCGGAAGGGCGCGCTAGATTCGGGCGGCTTACCGGGCAAGCTGTATGACTGCCAGGAACGGGATCCGGAGCGCTGCGAACTATTTCTCGTTGAGGGCGAATCCGCGGGCGGAACGGCGAAATCGGGACGGGATCGGCGGTATCAAGCGATTCTTCCGCTCAAAGGCAAGATCCTGAATGTCGAAAAAGCGCGTTACGACAAGATGCTGGGGCACGAAGAGATCAGGAACATGATTACCGCGATCGGCACCGGAATCGGCAAAGGCGAGGACTTCGAAATGGCGAAGCTGCGCTATGGAAAGATCATCATCATGACCGATGCCGATGTGGACGGTTCTCACATTCGCACACTGCTGCTGACATTCTTTTTCCGGCATATGCAGCAGCTCATCACGCGCGGCAAAGTGTTTGTGGCGCAGCCGCCGCTGTATCGCATCAAGAAAGGGAAGAGCGAGAAATATATTAAAGACGATAAGGAGTTCACTCGCGAGATCCTGCGGCGAGCCACTGAGAATTTGGCAGTCGAAGTGAGCGATGATCCTGGAACCAGAATTGAAGGCGCCGAGCTACGCAATTTTCTGATGTCGCTCGATGAGCTTGAGCAGATCTGGCGCCGATTGGAACGCCGCGTCCGCGATTCACGGGTTGTGGAGGTGCTTTCTGATACAACCCTGCCGATCGACAGCAAGGTCGATCTACAGAGCGAAGAAAGCGTGCAAAAAGTTGCCAAGCGCCTCAGAGAGACAAAACTCGACGTTACTGTCGAGCGCGAGGAAGAGCACTCCGCCTGGATGATCGGGTATAAAGACCCAACCAATGCAACGCGGTTCATCAATACCGAGTTCCTGTCCTTACCCGAGTTTCGCCGGTTACGCGCAATGGTGAAGCAAGCCGCGCGACTGAACAGGCCGCCGTTCACTATTGTTAAGGATTCGCAGCGGCAGGTACTGCAGAACTGGCGCGATTTGTTGAGCACCGTGAAAAGCGAGGGCACGCGGGAAGTGAACGTACAACGCTACAAGGGTCTCGGCGAGATGAATGCGGAGCAACTTTGGGCGACCACCATGAACGCGGAAACACGGACGCTTCTGCAAATCGACTTGAAGGACTTCGTAGAGACCGAGCCGATCTTCTCGACATTGATGGGAGAGGACGTGGAAAGCCGCCGTAAATTTATCGAAGAGAACGCGCTAGACGTCCGGAATCTGGACGTGTAAACCCCATACGTATTCGAGACCGCAAGTAGCTGCGGTTCAGTAAGCTGAAATCACATAAGCTGAAATCACATAAGCTGAGATCATGGAAGCCGAGGCTCTTGTTTCAGTCGAAGAGTACCTTCGCACTTCCTATGAACCGCAATGCGAGTATGTCGACGGGGTCCTCTTTCCAAAGCCGATGCCGACGTGGGAACATGCACTTCTGCAAGTATGGGTCGCGAGCTTGATTATGCGCTTGTTCCCGCAGTTTGCGGCCGGAGCCGAGGTTCATAATAAGCTCCGCGAGGCAGAATATCGCCTTCCAGACATCAGCGTGGATTACCGGGAAAAGGCAACTGGCTATGCGGAACAGCCGATTTATTTAGCGGTGGAGATTCTTTCGCCTGACGAGCGAATAGGAAGGACACTCGCGAAGTGCGAGCTCTACCACGATTGGGGAGTCGCTCACTGTTGGGTGCTGGATCCCGCGGAGCGCCGTGCGTGGAGCTACGAAAAAGGCACTAGTCCAAAGGAGACAGTTGTGCTCCAAGCTGGAGAGATCACGCTGAGCCTTGAGCAGATTTTCTCGATTCTGGATCGAACTCCTCACATCGGGGCATAGGCTTATTGCCCATCACTGATAACGCAGTGCTTCGGATGGATGGACGGATGCCGCGCGGCGAGCGGGAAAATAAGCTGCGGCCAGGGCGACTAACAGGAGAAAAAGGACCACCAGGAAGTACGTCTGTGGATCAATCGGCTGCACGCCATAGAGGAGTTGTGAGATCAGGCTCCTAAACCCGAGGGCGGAAACAGCTCCTATAATCGATCCAAAAAGAGCCGGCGATACACCCTGCCATACAATCATGCGCAAAATATCCGAACTCCCCGCACCGAGAGCCATGCGTACTGCCATTTCGCTCATGCGCTGCGTGACCGAATATGCGATGACGGCGTAAATGCCGATCGACGCCAACGTAATCGCAATACATCCGAAAACGATCAGCAGCGAGGTATGGAAGGCCCGCCAACCGAGTTCGCGCGTGATGATCTGCTCCATGGTGCGCGGCAGGAAAACCGCTAATCCCGCATCAACGTAGTGCACCGCTTGCTCGACTGGTTTGGCGAAACTGATTGGATCGCCGTTGGTGCGTGCGGCGATCGCGAGCCATTTGAACTCGTCTTGAGCAAGCGGAGTGAAGACCTCCGGAACGGGTCGCTCTTCGATTCCGTGCTGCCTGACGTTCGCCACTTCGCCAACAATCTCTTTCCAGTGCGGCTGATCTGAGAAATAAGCGAGGCGCTGACCGATAGGATTTTGCCCGGTAAAAAAGCGGCGAGCCAGTGCTTCATTTACGATCACAACAGGGGGCGAAGCGGCTGTGTCCCGGTAATTGAAATCTCGTCCTGCTAACATCGGAATCCCGATCGTCTGGAAATAACCCGGGGAGACACCGTTAAATTGCACAAAGGACCTGTCTGCCTTCCTGAAAACGGGCCTCCCGCGAACCAGAATCGAGCAGAGCCCACTGCCGAGCAATGGCAAGTTCGTGCCTATCGCTGCATTTTGAACTCCCGGTAAGGAACGAATTTGATCGAGCGCCTTATGAACGAAAGGACCCACAGCGCCGGGGCGCCCGTACCGCGATTCCGGGAGAGAGACTTGCAAGGTCAGGAGGTGAGCTGTCGAAAACCCCGGATTGACGGCAGAGGCTTTCAGGAAACTCTTGACGAGCATCCCTGATTCGATTAGAAGAAGAGTTGCGAGGGCAGTCTCGAGAGCAGCAAACAACTGACCAAGCCGGTGTTGACGTCTGGATGATGTCACTCTGCCGCTGGATTGCTTCAGAGCGTCGGCCAACGGCACGTTCGAGAAGCCCAAAGTAGGAGCGAGACCGAAGAGAATGCCGGTTAAAATGCCTGTGGCAAGGGCAAAGGCCAGTACGCGCCAGTCCAGGGTGACCACTGCCGGGTCAGGGATGCCGGTATTCTTTAAGCCCCGCACGACTCGAACGGCAGCGACCGCTACGCCGATTCCCGCCAGAGCTGCTGAAGATGAGAGCAGGACGCTTTCTGTCAGGACTTGGCGATAGAGCCTGCCACGGTTTGCGCCGACAGCAATACGTACGGAGATTTCGTGCCGACGATCCAGCGCGCGGGCAAGCAGCAGATTAGCTACATTACCGCATGCGATGAGCAATACGCATGTCACGGCCGCGAACAACATCATCAACACAGGCCGGACTTCGCCGGATATGGAGTCTCGCAGCTTTATTCCGAGTGCACCGACCCCCCCGTTCTTGTCGGGGTATTCGGCAGCGAGAGATTTGGCAAAAGCGGCCAACTCGGCATCAGCTTGATCGAGCGAGATGCCTGCTCGAAGCCGGCCGATGGCGGAATACTGGTGATAACCGCGCGCGTTTTGGACTTGCGTGGGATCAAACGTAACCGGTACGAAGACGTCTTGATCCCCGAAGACAAAAAGACTGTTCGGCAAGATTCCGACAATTATGTAAGGCTTATCGTCTAAAAGGATCTCTTTGCCGAGCGTCTTTTCCCCTCCGAAGTGATTCCGCCAATATGACCAGCCGAGAAGCGCCACGTTGTTGTGGCCTGGTTGGTTTTCTTGCGGAAGAAAATTTCTTCCTCGAATTGGGGCCAGACCCAGAATTGGCAGCAGGGTTGATTCGCATAAGAAGATGCGGACTCGCTCTGGATTCGAGACGCTGGTAACGTTCGCCTGGCTTTCCCGGTAAATTGCAAGGCTGTCGAACGACTTCAAGTGAGCTTTCCAATCGAGATAATCTGCCATGCTGATCTCGGCTCTGTTGGAGCCCCCCTTAGTCTCGAAGATCCGGACGATCCTGTCCGCATGCTGAACCGGGAGAGGGCGCAAAAAAATGCTGTTGACAACGCTGAATATCGCCGTGGTGGCCCCAATACCAAGCGTCAATGCGATAAAAGCCGCAAGCGTAGATCCTGGGTTCTGGCGAGCTATGCGTATCGCATAGCGTACATCGTGCATGAGGTCTGCCGGCCAGGAAACGCTGATATATCTTTCGTCCGTTGGTACGAGCTTATCAAGATGCCGTCTATCGCTCGTCTAACATAGACCATGCCGCAGCTACCGACCGTTCGGGTGAGCCGCAAGGGAGCAGATCGCGTCGCATCCGGACACCCCTGGATATTTGCGAGCGATATTCTCGATCACGGTTCGGCTCTGCCGGGCGACGTAGTCCGCGTTGTCGACTTCAAAGCGCGTCTCCTGGGCACAGCTCATTTTAGTTCGAGCTCTAAGATCGCGTTGAGGTTTTTTAGCGGGCATATAGAGACAATCGACGAGGGTTTCTTGCTGAAGCGGATCGAGGCCGCTTACGCATACCGCCTGCGCGTCGTATCGGGATCCGACGCTTACCGTCTTATCCATGCGGAGGGCGATCGTCTTCCAGGGTTGATCGTGGACCGGTACGCCGATTGGTTGTGCTTCCAACTGCTTGACCAAGGTATGGATCGGCTCACGGCTGAACTGGTTGCCGTATGTACGAGGGTCTTGAAGCCGCGGGGCATAGTTGCACGGAACGACGTGACGAGCAGGACAAAGGAGAATCTCCCCCAGGAAACACGTATTCTGGACGGCACGCTGCCCGAGTTCGTGGAGATCCACATGAACGACCTGATCTTGCGGGCGGATCTTTTGAGGGGCCAAAAGACGGGTGTGTTTTTAGATCAACGTGAAAACTATGTGGCAGCTCGACGCTACAGCCGTGGGCAAGCATTGGATTGTTTTACAGGTACAGGTGGATTCGCGCTGCATCTCGCCTCAGTTTGTGACTCTGTTGAAGCAATCGACAGTTCGGCATTGGCACTTGGCATTGCCCGAACGAACGCGGCTGCAAATAGTCTAAACAACGTCGAGTTCTTTGAAGCCAACGTGCTTGAGTATCTGCCGGCGTTAGTTGGCGCGCGCCGGAAATTCGATATTGTAATCGTGGATCCGCCGGCGTTCACGAAATCTCGATCTGCGATTGAGCAGGCTGCGAGGGGTTATAAGGAGATAAACCTGCGAGCCCTCCGGCTTCTCCGGGCGGGAGGGATTCTGGTAACTTGCTCGTGTTCACACCATATGAGCGAGGCGAATTTTCTTGAAATCATCGCCGCGGCAGCGCTCGATTGTAAGAAAGAGTTGCGCGTGCTCGAACGCCGGACACAATCGCAGGACCATCCGATCTTGTTGACCGTGCCAGAAACTCACTATTTGAAATGCCTAATTTTCGAAGTGCTCTGAGTTATATATATCTCAAAGCACCACGCGTATGTCGCCCTCGCGCCGGGTGACTCGCTCGCGATCCAGGTACTCGAGCAGCGGAATAGCGTATTTTCGAGAGACTTGCGTCCACGCTTTGAATTCGGGAACCGAGAATCTGCGTCCTTTGTGTGCCGCGAGCGATGTCCGGATGTGGGTGATGGCGTCGCGATGAAAGATCAGGTCTTGCGAGATTCGGACCAAGGCCTTGCCTTTAATCAGCTTCTCAAGTAAAGCCCGTGCTTGCTGTGCATCGGTACCCGCCGCCGTCAGTACATCTTGGAGGGACGGAGGCTGAAAAGCGGCTTGCCGGAATGCGCCCTCGATAGAAGCCAGCGCGCGGACGTCACGATTGCTGAACTCTGGTTTGTGAATCGCAAGGCTGACGATGTCACGACTGATGCGAATTTCGGAGAAGCGATCGAAAACTGCGGCTGCGAGATGCGGATCAAGGCCGAGCCGTGCCTGAGCTATCGGGGCGCCTGGAGCGCTGGGGTTCGCCGTGTGAAAGGCCTGCAGCCAATTCACGAGCTTGTGCCGCCTCTGCGCGATCCATGCCTTCGTTACGACGCACCCCGCAGCCTCAGCAAACACGAGCGTAGGGGTCTGGGCAATCTTCTCCTTGATGTCGACCTCCGCTAGACCAGACAGGCGCACGAGATCATCAATCCGGCGCCCAGCAGTGCTCTCTTCGACCAAAAGCTGGAGGCGCTTCGCGGAATTGGCTTCTGTCAGGCGCTGCAATCGCGCAATCGTCTTAACGCGATTCAGGCGAGCAGGAGGAAACGGGTCAATTACAGTGCCGCCCGCAACGGTGTGAGCTGGCGAAGGCTGCCGGAGCACAAAGCGGTCACCGGGCAGTGCAAGTACAGGTGTGGACAGCCACATTCGGACGAGCAAGTCAGAGTTGGGGGTCGCCTGAAGAATTTTTACCGACGCTGATACTTCAGCGGTTCCGATGTGAAGCAACAAGCGTTCTCGGCCTTGAGGGATATCAGAGTTCTTTAGCCATTCGACGCGTGCGTCTATGAGCTTCGTCGTTTCAAGCGGATTCACATGCGTCAGCACGTGACCCCGGTAGATATCGGAGCTCTCGATTCCCGACAGATTTGCAGCCGTACGCTGTCCAACAACTGCGAGCTCTACGGTCTTATCGTGCACTTGCAGACCTCGAATACGGGCTAGCTTTCCACATGGATGCAACCGGACCGCGTCGCCAACCCGAAGTCTGCCGTTCCAAAGCGTGCCGGTCACAACCGTGCCGAAACCTCGGAGTGCGAAACTGCGGTCAATCGGCAATCGGGCGAGCCCGTTATCGTTGCGGGAAGGAACGCGCTGCGCAAGTAACGACAACTCGGATTTAAGCTCCAGGAGACCTTGGCCGATGTCCGCGCTCACAAGTACGACCGGCGATCTTTCGAAAAAAGAACCGATGCACAAATTTCGTACATCTTCGCAAGCCACACGAGTTTGCTCAGCCCCGGCGAGATCGGTTTTCGTGATAACGATGATGCCCTCGCGAATGCCCAGTAGGCGGCAAATATCGAAGTGTTCGCGTGTCTGCGGCTTTACTGATTCATTAGCCGCAACGATCAGAAGAACAGCTTGAATACCGGCAGCGCCCGCGAGCATGTTCCTGATGAACCGCTCATGGCCGGGAACGTCAACGAAGCTGATTATTCGGCCATCGGGCAGGGTCAGGTGAGCGAATCCAAGGTCGATCGAAATCCCTCGGCGCTTTTCTTCAGCCAACCGATCCGTATCAACTCCCGTAAGCGCACGGACGAGAGAAGTCTTCCCATGATCGATGTGACCCGCAGTTCCGACGACGAGTCCAGGCGGCCGGTCCGTACTACCATCTGACATGCAGGCGCTGATTTCTATGGTCTCATTCAGCTCTTGCCACAGGTATAGCCCAGGACTGCCAATCGACAATGAGCACAAATCGACTCGAGGAAGTACGAAGGCGCCACGCACGCGCCGAAGAGGGTGGAGGAGCGGAGCGGAAAGGACGGCAACATCGCGAGGGTAAACTTTCGGCACGGGAGCGTATCGAGTTGCTCTTAGATGAAGAAACGTTTGAAGAGTTGGATAAGCTCGTTCGCCATCGCTGCCATAACTTCGGGATGGAAGAGAACGTGATCGAAGGCGACGGGTTTGTTACCGGTCATGGGCTTATTCACGGCCGACAGATGTTTGTCTTCGCTCAAGATTTCACAGTTTTCGGAGGATCATTATCCGAAGCGAACGCACAGAAAATTGTCAAAATTATGGACCTGGCTCTCAAAACAGGGGCGCCGATTATCGGTCTGAACGACTCGGGGGGCGCCCGGATTCAAGAGGGTGTCGTGTCCCTAGCCGGTTACGCTGACATTTTCTTACGCAATACGCTCGCGAGCGGCGTGATTCCGCAGATCTCCGCGATTATGGGACCGTGCGCCGGTGGCGCCGTTTATTCCCCGGCTCTCACGGACTTTGTTTTTATGGTGGATCAAACCAGCCATATGTTCGTGACTGGCCCCGACGTGATTAAGACCGTAACCCACGAGGATGTCAGCAAGGAAGATCTGGGCGGGGCGGTCACGCACAATTCGACCAGCGGTGTCGCGCAATTCTTGGCTGCTGACGATGAGGACTGTCTACGCAGCATTCGTGAGTTGATGCGCTTCTTGCCGCAAAACAACCTCGATGGCGCCCCGCGCACGACGAGCAAAGATCCCGAGGAACGCGCCGATCCCGAGCTCGATACATTGATTCCGCTCGAATCGAATAAGCCGTATGACATTAAGGACGTGATCTGCCGGGTGATTGACGATGGAGATTTCTTTGAAGTTGCCGAACATTTTGCGCGAAACATTGTGGTCGGATTCGCACATATTGCTGGAGAGGCCGTCGGAATTGTCGCGAACCAGCCAGCACATCTTGCCGGATGCCTGGATATCAATTCGTCATCTAAAGCCGCTCGATTTGTGCGTTTTTGCGATGCCTTCCAACTTCCTATCTTGACGTTCGAGGATGTTCCGGGATTTCTTCCGGGAACGGAGCAGGAGTTTGGAGGAATTATTCGCCACGGCGCCAAGCTGCTGTATGCTTATGCCGAGGCGACCGTCCCAAAAATCACGGTTATCACGCGCAAAGCTTATGGCGGCGCTTATTGCGTAATGGGATCAAAACACCTGCGCACCGATGTCAACTTCGCATATCCAACTGCAGAGATCGCAGTCATGGGCCCGGAGGGCGCGGTGAACATTCTATACCGGCGCGAGCTGCAGAACGGTAATTCGGAGGAACTTCGTCAGGCGAAGATCGAAGAGTACCGGGACCGCTTCGCCAATCCGTTTGTAGCCGCAGAGCGCGGATATATCGACGATGTGATCGAGCCTCATGAAACTCGGGCAAAGGTGATTCGCGCGCTACGGATGCTGGCGAACAAGACCGACACAATGCCGCGCAAGAAGCACGGCAACATTCCGCTGTAGCAAGGCACCTTACTCGCCCGACCCGCTGCCGACTTTCAACACGGCCAAGAATGCCTCCTGTGGGATGTCGACGCGACCTACGCGTTTCATGCGTCGCTTGCCCTCTTTCTGCTTCTCAAGTAGTTTGCGCTTTCGTGTAATATCGCCGCCGTAGCACTTCGCGAGCACGTTCTTCCGCATCGCCGAGATTGTCTCTCTGGCGATAATTTTGGTTCCGATAGCGGCCTGCAACGCCACCTCGAACATCTGCCGCGGAATCAGCTTTCGCAGACGTTCGATAAGCGCCTTACCCCGTTCATAGGCAAAGTCACGATGCACGATAATCGAAAGTGCATCCACCGGTTCGCCCGCCACTAATACATCAAGTTTTACCATCGGTGATACGCGGTACCCTGACACGTGATAGTCGAGTGAGGCATACCCGCGAGAGGCGGACTTCAGGCGATCATAGAAATCAAGCACAATCTCGTTCAGCGGCAACTCGTATAACAGGAGCACGCGGCCGCTCCCGATATATTCGAATTTCTTTTGTACGCCGCGCTTCTCTTCGAGCAGCTTCAAAATTTCACCAATGTGCTCTTCTCGTGTAATCACGGTGGCGTCAATGATCGGTTCTTCGATTTCTTTAATGGCAGAAGGCTCTGGAAACTTCTGCGGGTTATCGACCTCAATTACCTCATCAGTCGTTGTTGTGACCCTGTAGCGAACTCCGGGCGCCGTGGTGATCAAGTCGATCTGGAACTCGCGTTCCAGGCGTTCCTGCACAATTTCAAGGTGCAGCAAGCCCAGGAAGCCGCAGCGAAAGCCGAAACCGAGTGCGACGGAACTCTCGGGCTCGAAACTGAACGCGCTGTCATTCAGGCGCAACTTCTCAAGCGCGTCACGCAGTAATCCATGCTCATGCGATTCCACCGGGTAAAGACCCGCGAACACCATGGGCTTTACTTCCTGGAAGCCTGGCAGCGGCTCGGCAGCCGGATTCGTGTCGTCCGTGATGGTGTCGCCCACTTGCGCGTCGGAAACGGTTTTGATATTCGCGAACACGAAACCGACCTCGCCTGAAGCCAATTGCTCGCAAGCTATGGGTTTCGGTGATTGGAACCCGACGCCCTCTACGTCATAACTCTTCCCGTTCGACCACAGCCGGATTTTTTGTCCTCGGCGTAGCGCCCCGTCAACGACGCGTGTCAGGATGATCACACCGCGATACGGATCGAACCAAGAATCGAAGATCAAGGCGCGCAATGGGGCGTCCGGATCGCCTTTGGGCGGCGGGACGCGCTCGACAATCGCTTCGAGAACTTCTCTTATCCCAATGCCGTTCTTGGCGCTTGTAAGAATTGCGTTGCTTGCGTCCAAACCAATTACCTGTTCAATCTGTTCCCGGATGCGTTCGGGTTCAGCAGAAGGCAGATCGATTTTGTTGATCACCGGGACGATTTCAAGATCGTGGTTCAGCGCCAGATAGGTGTTGGCCAATGTCTGAGCTTCAACGCCCTGCGACGCATCCACAACCAGCAGCGTTCCCTCGCAGGCCTGCAGGCTGCGCGAAACCTCGTAGGTGAAGTCGACGTGCCCGGGCGTGTCAATCAGATTGAGTTCGTACGTATTGCCGTCAGCCCCCTTGTAGTTCAAGCGAACGGCATGGGCTTTAATGGTGATGCCGCGCTCGCGCTCCAGGTCCATGGAATCGAGCACCTGGTGCATCATCTCGCGCTCGGAAAGCGCACCGGTATATTCGAGCAAACGATCGGCGAGCGTCGATTTCCCGTGATCGATATGCGCAATGATAGAGAAATTGCGAATAAAGCGGGAATCCATGCGCTAGACTGTGGGGTAAACCGAATTATCCCATAGCGTGTGCTCGCGGCCACGCGGCGATGCGCTCGCTCCTCCATGCCTTACAGGACCTTTCAAGGATCGCTCGACGCAACCAATTTGCGCATGGGCATTGTGGTAAGTCGATTTAACGGTTTTATCACCGAGCAATTGGCGCAAGGCGCATTAGAAATACTCGAGAAACACGGCTGCCCGCATGAAAACATCAGCTTTGTGAAGGTCCCCGGAGCTTGGGAATTGCCGATGGCCGCTAAGAATCTCGCGCCAAGATGCGATGCAATCATTGCGCTCGGGGCAGTCGTACGTGGTGATACCCCGCATTTTGAATACGTCGCGCGCGGTGCCGCGAATGGATTGAACCAGGTAAGTCTAGAAATGGGCGTGCCCATCGCGTTCGGGGTTCTAACAACCGACGACATGCAGCAGGCGATGGATCGAGCAGGCGGAAAGAGCGGCAACAAAGGAAGCGAAGCGGCCGAAGCAGCGATTGAGCTAGCGAATCTGGTCAAGCTGCTCAAGGAAGTGGGTTAAGAATGGCGGCACGGCACAGATCCAGGAAACGAGCTTTGCAGGTTCTTTTCGAATGGGATATGCGGCATGAAGCTATTGACCGCGCAATCTCTCACTTCTACGAGAGTCTCTATTCCGAGGAGAGCGAGAAGAAGCCGAAACCCGACAAATTCATGGAAGAGTTAGCCTGCGGGACCGTCGCGAACGCAGAACAAATAGACACCGAAATTGAAGGAAAGTCCGAGCGCTGGCGCTTGGAACGCATGCCGGTGGTCGACCGTAACATTCTGAGATTAGCGATATACGAACTCAGCCAACAGGCTGTACCCGCACCAGTCATTATCGACGAAGCGCTCGAGTTGGCACGGCAGTTTTCGAACGATGAATCGATTTCGTTTATCAACGGCATTCTGGACGCAGTGCACCGGCAAACAGCGTCAGTCGGAGATAGTTCTGCTTCACGAGTGGGATCGCAACGCCCACAGGATCCAGACATTCCATGCGACGATGCAGGTGTAAAGAACGTTCGCGAAACAGAGAGTCCAGGCCCGGCGACTGAGGAGCAGTACCAACAGGATCAAACCGACTTTGCTCGTTAGGACAGCCAAAAAGCGGCCTGTCCAGGGCATCAGAGCCCGAACCACCGGGTTAAGCTCAACCGCGCCTTGCGAGAACGCAATCCAGGTGGTCACGAGGTCCATCAGTTGAAGACCGATGAAAATAAGGGCCGCGTTGCTTAGCAGATCGGCTTGGAATGAGCGCGATGCTAGTTTCACCTCACGCGTTTGAATGGCCGCTTCCACCTCAAGATGCTCTCCTTACTCGTTTGATTCGGGAGAACCCATTGGGCTTCCTTCAAAGTTTCAAAAATAGTACTGGGAGTTAGGCAAAGGCATCGTCGCTACGCGATTGCATTCCGTGCGATGACTTCGCGATAAAACGAAGCGCTTAGCTTCGGGTACCGTCTTTGGGTCTTGTAATCCACGTAGTAGAGGCCGAATCGCAGAGTGTAGCCATCAGCCCACTCGAAATTGTCCATCAAGCTCCATAGAAAGTAACCGCGAACTGGAAACCCTTCGGATACTGCGCGATTCAAGCTAATGAGGTAATTCCGCAGATACATCACGCGATCCGTATCGTAGACGTGACCATCGGGAGTGAGGACGTCAGCTGATGAAGCGCCATTCTCGGTAATGTAAATCTCTCTGATGCGCCAGACTTCCGTAGCGTGGCGCGGCGCCCAATACAGGGCTTGCGGCCCGATTGTTAGCCACGGCGAAGCCATGTGGGGATAAGAGGACGGAGGCGCGACCACAGTGTAGCCGGGCTGCGAGTCGGTGGCGCGAATATAAGTGGGAGTGTAAACATTGATGCCCAAAAAATCTATGGGGCTGCTGATAGTCTTCAGGTCATCGGCGCTGTACTTGGGCGCGTTTTCGCCGGCAGCGCTCAAATAGCTGTCCAAATATTTCCCTTCGAGGATCACGGTCAGATACTGGGCATTCAACTCGCGCGTGGCCTGTGCGCTCGCCTTGATGTGGGGCTCTGATTCGATTACGGGCACGCCGATCTGGAAATTCTCGGCAACACCAACTTTTGTTCCGGGTCGCGCCGCTGAACGAATTGCCTGAACCCCCATGCCATGCGCCAGCACGGCATAGTGCCTTGCCTGGTTCAGCCGCGCCGCCGGCAGCTTCAGGCCTGGTGCAAACCTGCCCTCTGCGTATCCGATATCAATGAACGATGAAAACTCGTTCATTGTGAAGAAATGATGGACGCGATCCGATAACCGCTGTGCGACAAATGCAGCGTACCGTGCGAACGCCTTCGATGTCTCCCGCGATTCCCATCCACCAATGCGATCCTGTAACGCTTGCGGTAAATCCCAATGAAAGAGCGTGCAATATGGCTCAATGCCGTTTGCGAGCAATTCATCCACAAGTCGCTCATAAAAGGCAATCCCCTTCTCATCGGCGTTACCAGCGCCATCCGGGAAGACGCGAGGCCACGCAACGGAAAAACGATAGACCTTCGCACCGAGCGATTTCAGCAGTTGGACATCTTCCTTATAACGGTGGTAATCATCATCCGCAACGTCTCCAGTCTCGTTGTTTGCGACTCTGCCTGGGATATGCGAGAAGGTGTCCCAAATGGACGCTTTCCTGCCATCTTCGTTTGCGCCTCCTTCGATCTGGTACGAGGCCGTCGCGCAGCCCCACAGGAATCCGCTTGGAAACCCGTAGTAGTTCGGACGCGGTCTGGGCTCTTCCGTTTCCTGCGTTGTGTGTGAGCCAAGTGGCGCGGGTGTTACAGAAGCGCCGATGCCTGCTACTCCCATTGCCTGCGCGAAAGCGCGTCTCGATAAATGCTTCAACATAGTTCCTCCAGAGTAACGAAGCCAACTGCTGGCCCAGCCGGGTCAGGAAACCTGATCCGGGAGCGGGCGACCGTCGCTGAGCAGCAGGACTCGGGCAGTCTCGAGTTCCTTTTGCTTGCTCGCATCTACATGTGGGAAGGTAAGGTGCAAGCGTTCAAGTGTGTCGATGACGATCGATGCGACCACCAAACGCGTAAACCACTTCCGATCAGCAGGCACAACGAACCAGGGCGCGCGCGGAGTGGCCGTGTGCCGAATCATATCTTCGTAGGCCCGCATGTAATCATCCCAATGTTCACGTTCTCTGACATCGGATTCCGAAAATTTCCAGTTCTTGTCTGGCTCTTCGAGTCTTCGCAGAAAGCGTTTCTTTTGCTCGTCCTTCGATACGTAGAGGAAGAATTTGCGGAGGATCACGCCGTTGCGATCCAGATAAGCCTCAAACGCGTTGATGTCTTCGAAGCGCTCTCTCCAGATTTTTTTCTTGCCGGTGCGGGGAAGGTGCTCGTTCGCCAGAAGTTCCGGATGCACTCGAACGACGAGCACCTCTTCGTAGTAGGAGCGATTGAAAATCCCGATATGCCCTCTTTCGGGCAGTAGTTTTGACGCACGCCATAGAAAATCGTGATTCAGGTCTTCTTGCGAAGGCTGCTTGAACGAATAGACCTGGCATCCTTGAGGATTCACGCCCGACATGACGTGCCGGATCACGCTGTCCTTGCCTGCCGCATCGATAGCCTGAAAAATCAGTAGGAGCGCCCAGCGGTCCTGAGCGAAAAGCTTCTGCTGTAAATCGCTGAGGCGCGCGATTCCGCTTTCGAGCAGATCCTTCGCGTCGTCCTTGAGGTCGAGTCCTTGAGTATCCGCAGCATCAACATCGGTCAGGCGGAAGTTCTTCCCGTGCTTTACTCGATAACGTTTCCAGAAATTCGAAGACGCCGGCAGTTGTTGATCCATGAGTGTCCTTCCATTCTTCACCATTCGTAACCCGGAGCGGCGTTTTCTCAATTTGATACGTTCGATGCATGTCCGATAGTTCCCGCAGGCAATTCCTTCAGATCAGTACTGCAAGCGTTACAGCGGCCGCTCTTGGGATCAGTGACGGTTCGGAAGCCCAATCGTCTTCATCGAGCGTTATCAATCTCCCGTTCACCGCGTTGAATCCGCGGATCGGCGTCATCGGAACCGGAGGTCGAGGAACAAGCCTTCTCAAGAACTTTCTAGCTGCGGATGTCCAAGTGAATGCCCTATGTGACATCGTTCCCGAAAAGGCTCAGCACGCCCAATCGCTGGTCGAGGAATCCGGTCAGAAGGCACCGACCTTATACACGAACGGAGATCACGGTTTTGAGGCATTAGTCTCGCGAGACGATCTCGACTTGGTGGTCATCGCCACCCCGTGGCGCTGGCACACGACGATGGCGATCGCGGCGATGAAGCAAGGAAAGCATGCGTTCAGCGAGGTTCCAGCCGCGACTACTCTCCAGGAATGTTGGGAACTCGTTGATACGGCCGAGCGAACTCGCAGGCATTGCATTATGCTCGAGAACTGCTGCTACGGTTTCAACGAGACTTTCGTGCTGCGAATGATCGGGGCGGGCCTATTCGGAGATCTTCTTTACGGGGAAGCGGCGTATCTCCACGACCTGCGTGAAGAGCTCTTTTCAAATAAGGGTGAAGGCCTTTGGCGGCGCACAGTGCACACGGAGCGCAACGGTAATCTCTACCCGACGCACGGGCTGGGCCCAGTCGCGAATTACATGGATATCAATCGCGGCGACCGCTTCGATTATCTGGTGTCGATGAGTACGCCGGCAAAGGGCTTGGCGCTGTATCGCGAATCGCACGTGCCTAGGGACGATCCGAAATGGAAAGAGCGCTATATCGAAGGCGACATGAACACATCCCTCATCAAGACGGCGAGCGGGCTAACGATCAATCTCCAGCACGATGTCTCGAATCCACATCCCTATGATCGTCTGAACTGCATTGCCGGAACCAAAGGCATTTTCAGGGATTACCCTCCAAGGATCTACTTTGATGGGCAGCCAGGCGGTGAAGAGTGGGGCAGCATCGATCCGTATAAAGATCGCTACCAACATCCGCTGTGGGCTAAAGAAGGGGAGATCGCACGCAAGCTCGGCGGCCACGGAGGAATGGATTTCATCATGTGTTATCGCCTGATTGAGTGTGTGCGCCGAGGCTTGCCGCCTGACATGGATGTTTACGATGCCGCTGCGTGGTCGGCTCCGGGGCCTTTGAGCGAGGCCTCGCTGGCACAGGGGAGCGCACCGGTAAAATTCCCAGACTTTACGCGTGGCCGCTGGAAAGAGCGGAAAGGGTCTGCGATTGCTGAAGCCGCGTGATGCCGTCATCGCTCCCCAATACACGTATTTAGGCTAGGTAATTTCGCACACGCGGAAGAAGTCGAATTTGTGCGAAAGGATTTGTTGTTAATGAAAAAGACGTTCTATTCACTCATTTTGAGTGCTGTTTCAGTTCCTTTGATCGCTTTCGGTATGCCCGTCCAATCCGGCGGTTCTGGCGGCGGATCGGCGCAAGGCGGCAGTGGCCAAACCGGGCAGTCTGGCTCCTCTGGGCAATCCGGCTCGTCCGGACAATCCGGCCAGAGTGGACAATCCGGCAATTCCGGCAACATGTCTGGCCAATCTGATACATCCGGTCAGTCGGGCACATCCGGTACCAAGGGCAAGTCTCACCATCACAAGAAAAACAAGAACTCCAGCGATACGATGTCGGGCAGTTCGTCCGGTCAGAGTAGTACTTCTCCTCAGTAAGTCTTAGTCTTACGTTTGCGTGAGCCGGCGAGCCTGATTGGTCTGCCGGCTCTTTTTGTGTCAGCACAGCCCCAGAGCCAGGTTCCGACGTGCTTTGCTTAACCACAAATCCAGTTAACCTGAAGGTATGGCCACCACAACCGAGGCACGCCTCTTCACGTCTATCAGCGGAGTCCCAGTCCAACCCCTGTATGGACCCGAGCAACTGGCGGACTTCGACCCCAAACGCGATTTGGGCGAACCAGGCGGATTCCCGTATACTCGCGGCATTCACCGTGACATGTATCGCGGTAAGCCGTGGACGATCCGGCAATTCTCCGGCTTTGCAACGCCTGAAGAGACGAATCGCCGTTATCACTATCTCCTCGAGCAAGGGCAAGCCGGGCTTTCGGTGGCTTTTGATCTGCCAACACTTATGGGCTACGACGCAGACCATGCAATGAGCGAAGGCGAGGTCGGCAAATGTGGCGCTTCCATTTGTTCGCTCGAAGACATGGAAATTCTGTTTCGCGGCATTCCGCTCGGCGACGTTACTGTTTCGATGACCATCAACTCACCTGCTCCGGTTCTATGGGCCATGTATCTGGCCGTCGCGGAAAAACAGGGTGTCGATTGGCAGCGTCTCTCCGGAACTCTTCAGAACGACATTCTCAAGGAGTACATCGCGCAGAAAGAGTACATTTTTCCGCCGCGGCCTTCGATGCGCCTGGTCACCGACACTATCGAGTTCGGGGCGCGTTACACTCCGCGTTTCAATCCGATTTCCATCAGCGGCTATCACATTCGCGAGGCTGGATCGACGGCTGCGCAGGAATTGGCTTTCACGTTACGCGACGGGATCGAATATGTGGACTGGGCGCTAGAACGAGGATTGCAGATCGATGACTTTGCGCCTCGCCTCAGCTTTTTCTTCAACGCACATAGTGATTTTTTCGAGGAAATCGCAAAGTATCGGGCTGCGCGTAAGATCTGGGCGTACGTCATGCGGGATCGCTACGGGGCGCGCAACGAGCGGAGCATGAAGTTGCGATTTCACGCGCAGACGGCTGGCTGCTCGCTCACTTGGCAACAGCCGCAGAATAACGTCATGCGTACTGCGTGGCAAGCCATGTCGGCGGTGTTAGGCGGCGCGCAGTCGCTACATACCAATTCGCTCGACGAAGCATATGCACTGCCGAGCGAGCAGGCCGTGACGATCGCCTTGCGAACTCAGCAGATACTTGCGAACGAGACCGGGGTGGTCAATACACCCGATCCGCTCGGAGGATCGTACTTTGTAGAGAAGCTAACGCTCGAAATGGAGGAAATGGGCAACGATTATATTCGGGGAATCGACAATTTTGGCGGTATGATTCCAGCTATCGAAGCCGGGTTCCCGCAGTCGGAAATCGCCGCCGCGAGCTACCAGTATCAGCGCGAGATCGAGATAGGCGAACGTGTAATCGTTGGAGCGAACCGGTTCCAATCCGAGGAACAGCAGATCGAACTTCTGCAAATCGATCAGAGCGCAGAAGAGCGTCAGGAGGAAAAATTGGCAGCCCTTCGCGCGAATCGCAGTCAGACGCAAGTGACTAAGGCTCTCGATGGCTTGAGTCATGCGGCCGAAGGAACTGAAAACACGATACCGTACATCGTCGATGCAGTCCGCGCGTATGCGACATTAGGTGAAATTTGCGACACGTTGCGCGGGGTTTTCGGGACGTACACGGAGACGACTCACATTTGAGACACTCCCCACCGGGCGGTTCAGATGTTTAATTTGTCAATCACTACTCTGGCGACGGACCCTGGCTCTCTCCACTCGTAACGTTCGATCTTGATGGTCTGCTGAGCCTCGCCGATGGCAAAGATGATCATAAGCTCGCCTTTGACTTCTTCGTTTTCAAGAAACGATACGAGATAGCCGGTCTTTTTTAGCTCGTCCAGCGCGCCGGAGATTTCAGCCGCGATCTCGTCGGCATTGCGGGCCGTGTAAACATGGCCGGAAACTGCATTGCCAGTCATACGACAATCTCCTCCTCATGGGAGATGATAGCCCTCCCTGCTTTTGTCAGTACAGTTGCCGGCCGATTCCTATCTTCTCCGAGCAGTTTTCTTCGAGGTGGATTTTCTTCCGGAGGACTTCTTCGTTGTGCTTTTCCTCTTAGCCGTGCTCTTCTTCTTGGCGCCCTTCTTTGGGATGTCGGCCCCGGACCGGCGCGCTTCACTCAGGCCGATTGCGATAGCTTGTTTCGGATTCTTGACCTTTTTACCGCTGCGCCCTGACTCGAGTTCGTGATGCTTGAATTCATGCATCGTCTTCTGCATCTTATTGTGGACAATCCGCTTCGATTTTGGATCCGAGCCTGAAGACGATCGCTTGGAACCTGATTTCTTCTTCGTCGCCATAAATGTAATCCCTTAAACACTGGAGACAAGCAGGCAGATATTGGTTTCACATAAACGAATGTTGGCGCCGGTCCGAAGCACGTTGCGGTTGATATCCTGAGTTGCAGAGGTAGTTTTGTCCCGCATCTCTTCAGCATTCAGGAGCTTCGTTTCTATTCTTTTTCGCGGCGTATTGCCTGATGACATTGCAGCTGAGTTCGGGTTTACAAGGCCTGTTCCGGTTCCCGTTATTCAACAGCCGAAGGCGAACGACGGGGCGTTACAGATGTTGCATTTGCTTCAACGTGACTCGCGGCTCATCGACTTTTTCATGGAGGACATTGGTTCCTATTCGGACGATCAGATCGGAGCGGCTGTCCGGACCCTGCATGCGGAATGCAAGGCGAGCCTGGCGCGTCATTTGACGCTCAGCCCCGTGATAGACGGCGTGGAAGGCACTTATCAGAAGCTCGACTCATCGCAAGTTCCCGATCCGAACCGAATCAAGCTGATCGGCAACGTTCCAGCAAACGGGAAAGTCGTTGGTGGTACGCTGCGCCATCGCGGTTGGATCGCTATGTCGGTAAATCTACCTCCACTTGGCAAACAAGATCCAACCATCGTCGCTCCAGCGGAATTGGAAGTTCAGTAGCTCGCGCGCGGCATGGCGGAATACGTCATTGGAATCGATTTAGGCACGACGAACAGCGCTCTTGCCTATACGCCGGCCGCAGCCCCAAACGGTGATCATCCGGAGGTCAGACTGTTTGCAGTTCCGCAGCTTGTAAATGCAGGTGAGCTAGCGGGACTTGACCTGCTGCCTTCATCGCTATATATACCCGGTCCGGGCGAATTTGTGGAAGGAGCGCTGGCGCTTCCGTGGAATGACAAACCTGATTACATAACGGGCCGCCTGGCGCGATTGCGGGGCGTCGAAAACGCGACGCGTCTTGTTACCTCCGCCAAGTCGTGGTTATCGAATCAGAGTGCCGATCCGAATCAGCCGCTGCTGCCATTAGCTGCGCCCGATGGAATCAAGAAAATTTCACCCGTCGACGCGTCGCGGCAATATCTGCTTCATCTCCGAAGTGCTTGGGATGCAGTGCATCCAGAAGCCAAATTCGAAGAGCAAAGTATTCTCATTACTGTTCCCGCTTCCTTTGATGCAGCCGCGCGAGATCTGACCCAGCGGGCTGCAATGCTGGCCGGTTACTCCGACGCGATCATTCTGGAGGAGCCGCAAGCGGCTTTCTATGCGTGGATCGAACGGAATGCAAATTGGCGCGAACAGGTGAAGGCGGGCGATCTCGTGCTGGTTGTCGATATTGGGGGCGGAACAACAGACTTCAGCCTGATTGCGATCAGCGAACAATCGGGTGAGTTGCAGCTCGAGCGAGTTGCAGTCGGCGAACATCTATTGCTTGGCGGCGACAACATGGATCTCGCTGTGGCGCGCCATGCAGAGCAGCAATTCGCCCAAAAAGGCACCAAGCTTGACGCGATTCAATTTCACTCGCTTTGGCAGCAATGCCGCGCTGCTAAGGAGTCACTATTATCGAGCGATTCGCCGGGCTCTGAAGTACATCCCTTGACCATTCTGGGTCGCGGTACCGGTCTGGTAGGAGGAACGATTCGCGGAACGGTTACGCGCGATGAGGTTCGCAGGCTGCTGCTCGATGGATTCTTCCCGATCGTGCCGTCCGATGCCGTCCCTGAACGCCAGCGCCGGACCGCCTTGATGGAGGTTGGGCTGAACTACGCTGCCGATCCCGCCGTTACGAAACACCTGGCCCACTTCCTGCGAAATGCTGCCAAGGCGACCGGCTCGGACCGATTTGCGCGGCCGACTCATGTTCTAGTGAATGGCGGAGTCTTGCAGGCCGCTGCGATCGAGCGGCGACTTTTTGAGGTCGTGAGCAAGTGGAGCGAAGAGGCTGGAGCGCCGCCCGTCGTCGAATTACAAAACGAGTCAAAGCAGGCAGACCTTATGCACGCGGTGGCACGCGGCGCCGCTTACTACGGACTTGCGCGCACCGGGAAAGGCGTACGAATTCGCGGGGGCGTGCCGCGCACCTATTACGTTGGCGTCGAAAGCTCATTGCCTGCTGTGCCCGGCCTACCCGCTCCAATGAAAGCGCTTACGGTAGTTCCGTTCGGTTTGGAGGAAGGGTCCAGGGTCGAGTTGCCACAACGCAAGTTTGCCCTGATTGTAGGACAACCGGCGGAGTTCCGCTTCTTCTCTTCGCTTTCCCGTAAGGACGATATTCCGGGAGCGCTTATTGAAGATATTTCCAGCGATATGGAAGAGCTGGCTCCAATTGAAGTCTTCTTGCCTCCGCAAGCAGACGGAACGCGAGAAGAGATTGTGCCAGTGACACTCGAGAGCAACGTCACGGAAACGGGAATGCTCGAGTTGTGGTGCGTAGCGGCTGACGGCCGCCGCTGGAAGCTGGAGTTCAACGTGCGCGAGCGGGTTACTGCGGCGGCGTGACTGTGAGCTCATGAACGTTGGCATCGACCTAGGCACGACGAACTCCGCGCTCGCCTATATAGATCAGCAAGAGGCCGCAGATGCGGACTTCCCGCCAATCCACGTGTTGCCGATCGAGCAGGAGATTGACGCGAACCGCACAGGAGAGTTGAGGACCCTTCCCTCATTTTTGTACCTGAGCGATCCGCCAGTAGTGGGTGCGTATGCACGCGAGCAAGGGGCACTGGTGCCAACCAAGGCGGTACACTCGGCGAAATCGTGGCTTTCGAATTCCGAAGCAGATCGAACTGCGAAGATTTTGCCCTGGGACTCGCAGGAAGAAGGGCGCATTTTGTCCCCCGTTGAAGCGTCAACCCGGTATCTTGTACACCTGCGAAATTCTTGGGAGCGCTCGAAGGGCATTCCGCTTGGCGCCCAGCAGGTGGTTGTCACGGTGCCGGCCAGTTTCGACGAAGAAGCGCGCGAGCTGACAGTGCAAGCGGCGACCGATGCAGGCATCGAGAATTTGACTCTTATCGAAGAGCCTGCAGCGGCATTTTACGCCTGGATCTCGAGCCACCTTGCCCGATCGAATAGGGAGCTAGTTGACGGACAGATCGTTCTTGTTTGCGACGTAGGCGGCGGAACGAGCGATTTCACTTTGATCCGGGTCGATCGCGAAGGCGACCGCGTTCAGTTCACCCGGACAACTGTGGGCCGGCACTTGCTGCTGGGAGGCGACAATTTAGATCTCACGCTTTCCTGGCTAGTTGAATCCAAACTCGGGACAACGTTATCGCTCCGGCAGCGCAGTGCACTGCGTCGGCAATGTTCCGCCGCTAAGGAATTGCTGTTATCTCGAGGAGGCCCTTCTAGCGTCGAGGTTACGGTCCTCGGCGGCGGCTCGTCTTTGATCGGCGGAACTTTGAAAACCGCGATCACGCGCGAAGAAGTTCTGGAGCTCGCTTTGGACGGATTTCTTCCGCCTTGTCAGCTCACTGACGAGCCTCAGCAAGAAAAGCAAAGCGTGTTTCGCGAGCTTGGTCTCGCGTATGTGTCAGATCCTGCCATTACCCGGCATCTCGCTGAGTTCCTGCGTAATTCGCCCGCCTCGGAACATGGGGTCGACGCGATTCTCTTTAATGGCGGCTTCTTTATCCCGCAGCTATTTCGCGAGCGAGTTTCTGACGTTGTCGAATGTTGGTTTGGGCGCAAGCCGCTTATCTTCGAGAACCAGGACCTCGATCTTGCGGTGGCGATGGGTGCTGCGTATTACTCTTATGTCCGCTCAACCGGGAGCGGGGTGCTGGTGCGAGGGGGATTGCCGCGAGCCTATTTCCTTGGCTTGCAAGATTCTGGGTCTTCAGCGATCAGGGCGGTATGCTTGATGCCGCGCGGAAGCGAAGAAGGACAGGAGATCAAGCTCGATCAACCCGAAGTTCAGCTTCTGGCAAATACGCCAGTTGCCTTCCGGTTGTACAGTTCATTGAGCCGGACGGAGGATGCTGCGGGGGACGTCATTTCATTCACGCCGCCCGCCGATATGCTCGACCCCGCGAGCGATCCGCGATTGCACGCGCCGCTCCGTGCTGTCATTCGATTCGGCAAAGGCGGCGAACGCCTGGTTCCCGTAGCACTCGGCGCACGCCTGAGCGAAGTGGGAACACTCGAGACGTGGGCCGAATCAAAGATCAGTGAACATCGATGGCAGCTGCAATTCCAATTGCGAAAGAGCGCAGATGGCGCGGAACCTGGGCCGGTAGCTACGGCAGTACGTTCGGGCGCCGTGATCAGTGCAGAAGCGCAAGGTAACGCAGAATCTCTCATTGAGCAGGTGTTCGGCGATTCGGCTTATGGTTTGCCTCCCGAACAGCTTCCCGCGCGGCTTGAGCAGGTGTTGGGTTTAGGTCGGCTCTCTTGGCCACTTGCGACGATTCGAACTTTGGCCGATAGACTCCTAGAGCTTGCCGCCGGCCGTACGAAGAACGCCGCGCATGAGGCGCGTTGGCTTAATTTGACGGGTTTTTGCTTGCGCCCAGGCTTTGGATTTCCAGGCGATGATTTCCGTATCGAACAGGCGAGACGAATTTACGCGGGCGGCCTAACGTTTGGCAATCAGGTCCAGTGCGAAGTCGATTGGTGGATTTTCTGCGGACGTATTGCAGGCGGGCTCAATCGCAACCAGCAAGCTGATATTTTTCAACGTCTCTCGCCGATTCTCCTGCCGCGGCAAAAACGGAAGCAGCGGATCAATCAAAGCCTGTACCGCGAGACGTGGAGAACGGCTGCAAGTCTCGAATTGTTGCCGCAGCAAACGAAGCTTCAACTCGGCGAGAATCTGCTGTCGATAGTGAAGCAGGGCGAAATGGTAGATGCTGCTGTGTGGTGCTTATCGCGGTTAGGCGCTCGCAAGCTATTCAGCGGTCCAATCAATTTGGTTTTATCGCCGACTGTGGTGAGCCGATGGGTTGAAACGCTACTCGCTTTACCTGCTACACCGTCGTCACTCGAAGCATTGGTTCAAATGGGACGGCAGACTGGCGATACGGCCCGCGATCTTCCGCCTGCGACGCTTGAAGCAATCCGCCGGGCTTGTGAAAAGAGTCCGCGAGCGGCCGATCTGCTGCATCAACTCGCGGAGAGCGGAGACGATCTTGCCTCTTCCAGTCGGGTGTTCGGCGAAGAGCTGCCGGCCGGGCTCGTTCTAACGGGTTCCGCTCCGGGATAGCTTTCGATGCGGGAAACAGCGATAGTTCAGAGTATCCGGACACTAGCGGAAACTGGTGCGAAAAGCAGATCGATCATTAAAGGTATCGGTGACGACTGTGCGATATTGCGTCCGCGAGTGGCCGAAGATCTCGTCTTTACTTCTGATTTGTTCTTGCAAGGCCGGCATTTCACGCTCGATACACATACCGCAGCCGAAATCGGATACAGCGCACTCGGACGCAGCCTGTCTGATCTGGCTGCAATGGGTAGCGAGCCGGTGTTTTGCCTCGTCTCGTTGGGGATACCAGCTCGACTTGGCGCTTCATGGGTGCGGGATTTTTACAAGGGCCTTCTCCGTCTGGCCGGCAAATACAGGGTCACATTGGCAGGTGGCGATCTCGCCCGTTTCGACAGAATTGTTGCAGACGTGACCTGTTGCGGGCGGGTGCCGCGCGGCAAAGCGATTCTGAGAAGAGGAGCAAAGCCTGGTGATGGAATTTATGTCACGGGAGTGTTGGGCGGGGCGGCGCACGTATTGGCAGTTAAGCGCCATTCAGTGCCTTACGAGCCACGAATTGCCGCGGGCGTGGCCCTTCGCAAGCTTGGCGTTTCAGCCGGGATGGATCTCAGCGACGGATTATCGCTCGATCTATACCGGCTTTGTCTCGAGTCGCGCGTGAGTGCCGAACTCGACTCCAATCTGCCGATTGCCCCGGGCGCGAGCCTTGAAGAAGCCTTGCATGGCGGTGAAGATTATGAGCTTCTTGTCACGGCATCACCCGAAAGGAAACTTCCGGCGAAAGCTGCGGGAGTGCCAATTACTCGAATCGGAAGCATGAAGCGCGGGCGGACTGGCCAAGTTTACTTCAAAGGACATCCGCTGAAGCCGAAAGGATTCGATCATTTCCGATGAGTGCTGAGGCCGACGCATCAATCGTGGTGGAACTCATTGGAGCATTCCGCCGCTCCAAAGCAATGTTTGCTGCTGTGCGACTGGGCGTTTTCGATCACCTTGAAAACGAGCCGCAAGCAGTCGAAGTATTGGCAGCTAAACTGAACGTGAATGCGAGCGCACTAGCGCGCCTTCTGAACGCTTGTGTAGCACTCGGGCTTCTGGAAAAGAAAGACGAGAAGTATGACAGCACGCCCACTGCTTCACGATATTTGGCCTGTGCGGGCCCCGATACGCTGGCGGGATACATTACTTACTCGGACGAGTCGCTTTACCCACTCTGGTCGCATCTCGACGATGCAGTTCGTGAAGGTACGAATCGCTGGACACAGGTTTTCGGCAGCAGAGATGCGCTGTTCTCACACTATTTCCGCGACGATGACTCGACTGCATCCTTTCTTGGCGGAATGCACGGTTTCGGACGGATCACCTCGCCTTTGGTCGTCCGTGCCTTCGATCTCAGCCGCTTTGCTCATATAGTGGATCTCGGTGGCGCTACCGGCCATCTTGCGATTGCCGCTTGCGAAGAATATCCAAGCTTGAGTGCGACGGTACTTGATTTGGCGATGGCGGAGCCATTTGCGCGGGTACATATTGGACGCTCGCGAGCAGCCCGGAGCATCAAGTTTGTTGCGGGCGATTTCTTCACAGGAGATTTGCCGCCTGGCGACCTCTATCTCCTGAGCCGCATTATTCACGATTGGGATGAGGAGAAGATCGTTGCGCTACTGCAAAAAGTCTACGCTGCACTTCCCTCGGGCGGTGGTCTGCTGATCGCGGAAACACTCCTTCACGAGGACCGATCGGGGCCGGTCTATTCATTGCTGCAGGACCTGAATATGCTCGTGTGCACTGACGGACGAGAGCGAACTTTCACGGAGTATCGGGAGTTGCTCGAATCGGCCGGTTTCGCCAAGATTGAGTATCGCCGCACTGGTTCGGTGTTGGACGTGGTGCTAGCGATGAAGGTCTAGGATAAAGTAAGACCCAGCCGCAATGCAGCAGTTGCGCTACACTACTCCGCACGGAATCACTGTTACTCGATCCGCTTCGGAGATTCCATATGAGCGCGGATTGAGCTCACTCCTGCAGCAGCTGGATACAAAACGGGGCGCCTATCTCTCCTCCGGATATGAGTATCCAGAGCGCTACTCGCGCTGGGATGTCGCCGCAGTTGGCCCGCCGCTCGAGATTGTCGGACACGAACGGAAGGTTGAGATACGTGCACTGAATCAGCGCGGCAAGGTGATGCTCGCACTGTTCGGAAGCTTTCTCAGCGATCAAGACTATTGGAAGTCGTTCGAGCAATCCGAGGGAATTCTGAGTGGCGTACTGAAACCACTTGCGGAGAAATTTTCAGAAGAGGAACGCAGCAAACAGCCGTCGGCCTTTTCTGTTCTGCGTACCTTCATTCAAGAATTTAGGAGTCCGGAAGATTCCCGGCTGGCTTTCATTGGAGCGTTCGGATACGATCTGCTCCTGCAGTTCGATCCTATTCGTCAGCGCCTGCCGCGAGAATCGCAGAAAGATCTTCATCTCTTCCTGTGCGATGTCATCTACTTCATGGATCGCAAGAAGGAAGTGATCGAGCGGTTCCGGTACGACTTCTCGGGCGAGTCGGGAACGACGGCCGGGCTTCCCCGATCTTCTGGCAGGATCAGGCGCACACATTCGAGGGTTGAACAGAGTGCGATTGTCTCCGATCATACAGAGCAAGAGTACGTGGCGAAAGTGGAGACTGTGCGCGAGGGCATGCGGCAAGGCAACTATTACGAAGTTGTCCTGCGGCAGAAGTTCACGGCTCCTTTTGACGGCAGTCCGTCGGACCTCTTTCAGCGCATTCAGGAATCCAGCCCCAGTCCATATCAATTCATCCTGCAGATGGCTGACGAGCAGCTTGTCGGCGCATCCCCCGAGATGTTCATTCGGGTCGAAGGTGATCGAGTCGAGAGTTGTCCGATCGCCGGAACTGCGCGTCGCTCTGGCGATCCGCTGCGCGATGCGGAAAGCATTCGCGAGTTGCTCAATTCCACTAAAGAGGAATCGGAGCTGACGATGTGCAGCGACGTAGATCGCAACGACAAGTCGCGCGTTTGCGTACCAGGGTCCGTGCGGGTCATCGGACGGCGCTTGATCGAATCCTATGCCGGATTGTTTCACACAGTCGATCACGTTACCGGCAGTTTGATGGACGGATTCGATTCGCTCGACGCCTTTCTTACTCATATGTGGGCGGTGACGATTATCGGAGCGCCAAAGAAGGCGGCTGCGCAGGCTATCGAAGATCTCGAGAACGACGCGCGAGGCTGGTACGGCGGCGCGGTAGGCATGATCGGCCTAAACGGCGATATCAATACGGGCATTCTCATCCGCACAGTTCATCTAAAGGATCGCGTTGCGCGTTACTCCGCCGGAGCGACACTGCTTTACGATTCAGATCCGAAGTCGGAGCATGAAGAATGCGCGCTAAAAGCGACGAACTTTTTCCGGGCGCTCGAACCACGGAATGCTCCTGAGGCACGGGATAAAAGGCGTCGAACGGGAGAAGGCGTTCGAATGCTCTTGGTTGACAACGACGACTGCTTCATCCATACGCTTGCCAATTACGCCCGCCAAACCGGAGCGAGCGTTTCAACGTACCGATCCAGTGTGGCATTGGAAGCGATTGAGAGCACGAATCCCGAGGTTGTCCTCATCTCGCCCGGTCCAGGGCGGCCAGCCGAGTTTGGGGTTCCTGAGCTCGTCCGCGAGCTGGGGAAACGCGGCATCCCGGTTTTCGGCGTCTGTCTCGGGCTACAAGGAATTGTCGAAGCGTTCGACGGCAATCTTGAAGTCCTTGACTATCCCATGCACGGGAAGCATTCGCTTATATTGCACAGCGGGCAGGGCATCTTTCGCGGTTTGCCCTCGCCATTTCGAGTCGGCCGCTATCACTCCCTATACGCCAACCGCGCGAACTTTCCGGCTTGCCTTGAGATCACGGCGGAGTCTGAAGACGGCATCATCATGGGTCTTCGGCATCGCAGCTTACCTATCGAGGCGGTGCAATTTCATCCAGAATCGATCCTCACACTCGAGCGCGACTGCGGGCTCCGCTTAATCGAGAACATGATTGAGAGTTACGCGCACGCGGCGGTTGCTGTGGAGCGAACCTAGCACTTGCCCTTGCAAGAAGGCGTTGCAGTCGTCGGAGGCGGCTTGGCTGGGCTTGCGGCTGCGCTGGCTATCGGATCCACCGGCCGCTCCGTGACCGTATTCGAAGCGCGTCCATTCCTGGGTGGGCGCGCCACTTCCTATCCCCTAAATACTGCTGATGAAAACGGCCCTACCATTGATAACTGCCAACATGTGTTGCTGCGTTGCTGCACGAATCTCATAGACTTTTACAAACGGCTTGGGGTCGAAGACCGCATCCAGTTTTATCGCGAATTCCACTGGATCGAACCCGGGGGCCGAATCTCGACCATGAGGCGCGGCATCCTGCCAGCTCCTCTGCATTTTGCAGAGTCATTCGCACGTTTGCATTTCTTATCGACGGCGGACAAAATCGGCATCGGACAGGGCCTGCTCGCGGTCCGACGCGAGTTTCGCAGACGGAGTGATCTCGAACAGATCACGATGCTCGATTGGCTGTACGAAAAGAAACAGACAGCGAACGCGATCGAGCGCTTCTGGAGACAGGTGCTGGTCAGCGCGATAAACGAAGATCTGGAGCGCATGGCCGCCTTTCATGGGTTGCAAGTGTTTTATCTTGGATTCCTTTCGCGCGCCGACTCCTATGAAATGGGAGTACCGAGCGTACCGCTTGCTGAGCTCTATTCGGAACAAGCGTGGGGCGGGCATCCGCATGTCACGATCGCGCATCGGTCATCCGTTCAGCAACTATGCATTGAAAACAACAGAGTCTCCCATTTGTTGGTGAATGGGGAACAGATCTCGGCTAGAGCTTACGTCGTGGCGGTACCGTTTGAGCGCCTCGCGTCGCTTGTACCAGCGTTGACAATCGACATTTCCCGCTTTACGCATTCGCCGATCACGGGAATTCATCTTTGGTTCGACACCCCGATAACCGAGCTTCCGCAGGCTACGCTGCTCGACCGCACGATTCAGTGGATGTTCAATAAGCACGAAGGTCGCCACATTCAGCTCGTCGTCAGCGCCTCACGCGAGATGGTCGAGATGAAGCGCGAGGATGTGATTGATCTCGCGCTGCGAGAGCTGAAAGAGTTCTTCCCAAAAGCGGACGAGGCCCGGCTGGAGCGCGCCCATGTTGTGAAGGAGGTACGGGCCACGTTTTCTGCCGTCCCGAACATGGACGAGTATCGGCCCATGAGCACTACCTCGATCCCCAACTTGTTTCTTGCAGGAGACTGGACACACTCAGGCTGGCCAGCAACGATGGAAGGGGCTGTAAGAAGCGGTTACCTTGCTGCGGAATCCGTGCTGGGCGAGCCCGGACGGTTTCTCGTACGTGATGTCGCGTAATCTATCGCTGGTTGGCTCTGAGGATTTTCTTCCTCAGGCGGATGGATTTCGGAGTTACCTCGACAAGCTCATCCTCGCGAATGAACTCGATCGCCTGCTCAAGGCTGAGAATACGCGGCGGTACCAGGCGAATCGCTTCATCTGAAGTGGACGCGCGCATATTCGTGAGCTTTTTTTCCTTAACGATGTTTACGTCGAGATCGCTATCGCGGGAGTTTTCGCCGACGATCATGCCTTGATACACTTCCGTTCCAGGCGACACAAAGATGACGCCGCGTTCCTGCAGATTGAATATTGCGTAGCTGGTGGCAATGCCGGGGCGATCGGCAACTAGCGAACCGGTCGGACGCATCTCAATGTCGCCCTGCCACTCTATATAGCTGTGAAAAAGCGAGTTCATGATTGCCGTCCCCTTTGTGTCCGTGAGCATCTCGCTGCGGAGACCGATCAATCCACGAGACGGGACGTGAAATTCTAAGCGCACGCGACCGGAACCGTGATTGACCATTTTGCTCATCTTGCCTTTGCGCGTACCCAGCTTCTCGATTACGACGCCGATGAATTCCTCGGGACAGTCAATGATGAGAAGTTCGAGAGGCTCATGCAGAGTGCCGCTTATCGTGCGAGTGAGGATCTCAGGCTTTCCGACCTGCAGCTCGTAACCTTCACGGCGCATCATTTCGATTAGAATGGCTAGCTGCAATTCGCCGCGGCCCATGACCTTAAACGCGTCCGGGCCGCCGGCTTCTTCGACCCGAATCGAGACATTCGTCAAGAGCTCCTTGTCGAGACGGTCTCGAAGATTGCGCGAGGTGACGAACTGGCCTTCGCGTCCGGCGAAAGGCGAGTTGTTGATGGTGAACGTCATCGCAATCGTCGGCTCATCGATCTGGATATTTGGCAGAGGCTTGGGTTCCTCGGCGTGCGTGACGGTCTCGCCGATTGTGATTCCTTCGACACCGGCGATCGCCAGCACATCACCCGGTTGCCCGATGGTCTCATCGACCCGTTTCAAACCTTCGAATGAATAGAGTTTAGTAATGCGCGTCTTCTGCAGCGAGCCGTTGAGCTTGACGATCCCGACTTCGTCTCCGTGTCGCAGGGTGCCGTTGAACACGCGTCCGATAGCAAGGCGGCCCAAGTAGTCGCTGTAATCCAAATTTGCGACCAGGAGCTGCAGCGTGGATGCGGGGTCTCCTTTGGGCGATGGAATGTGCTTCACGATGGTCTCGAACAGAGGAGCAAGGTTCTCGCCTCGCTCGGCTGGGTCGAGCGTCGCAATTCCAGCTTTGGCATTCGTGTAGATGACGGGAAAATCCAACTGATCTTCTGTTGCGTCAAGATCGATGAACAGATCGTAGACTTCGTTCAGCACCTCTTGAATCCGTGCATCCGGCCGGTCGATCTTGTTGATCACGAGCACAGGAGGTAGCTTTGCTTCGAGCGCTTTCATCAGCACATAGCGCGTTTGGGGAAGTGGGCCCTCGCTAGCATCGACAAGTAGCATCACGCCGTCTACAATCTTCAACGCGCGTTCCACTTCACCGCCGAAATCGCTATGGCCCGGCGTGTCGACGATGTTGATCTTGGTTCCGTGATACCGCACGCCTGTATTTTTCGCCAGGATTGTGATGCCGCGCTCGCGTTCCAGCTCGTTTGAATCCATCATGCGTTCGATGACTTCTTCGTTGGCGCGAAATAGGCCACTCTGCCGCAGCATGGCGTCCACTAGCGTTGTTTTCCCGTGGTCGACGTGCGCAATGATCGCTATATTGCGCGTGTTGATGGCTCCATTTTCAACGGGCATGGATAAAGCTTCATCCTCTCATGCAGACCAGTTGTGCGACCCTGTGACGGAGTGACAACCGAAGCACTTCCAACCCTTGTGATCGTAGGCAGGCCCAACGTTGGAAAATCCACTTTGTTCAATGCGATTCTGGGTAACCGGCGTTCGATTGTCGGGGATGAACCAGGTATTACACGCGATCGGATTTACGGTGAGGCGGAATATCGCGGCAAGCGTTTCGGTGTGATCGATACAGGTGGAATCATCCCGCATAATGACGCACTGATCCCAACCGAAATTCTCAAGCAGGCCAGGGTGGCGCTCGATCTGGCGTCACACATTCTGTACGTCATCGATGGACGCACGGAGATCACAGCGGCCGACCGGGATTTGGCGAAACTACTTCGGACCCTCGACAAGCCACTTTCGCTGGTGGTGAATAAGATCGATGCGAAGTCACGCGAAAACCTTGTTCACGAGTTCTACTCGCTCGGCTTGGGTGAGCCTGTCGCAGTCTCTGCCGAGCATCGGCTAGGACTGGACGAGTTGCTCGAAGAAGTGACAGCACATTTCCCCAGAGAGCCTGACCTCAAAGAAGAGGGCGAAGGGGAGGGCGGGGAGCGGCGAATCAAAGTGGCGATCATCGGCCGTCCGAATGTCGGAAAATCGACCATGTTGAACGCGCTTGTGGGCGCCGAACGCGCCATCGTCTCTCCAGTGCCCGGGACGACGCGCGATGCTGTGGACGAGAGCATTCAAGAGGGCAATACAACCTTCCGCTTTGTCGATACGGCCGGTATTCGTCGAAAGGGAAAGACGACTGAAATGACGGAAAAATTGAGTGTCGTGATGGCCCGCCGGCACATTCGTATGGCGAATGTCGTCCTGCTAATCGTGGACGCGACGGAGGGAGTTGTCGGCTCGGATGCGACGATAGCCGGCTATGCGCACGAAGAAGGGCGCGCAGTAATCATTGTGGTGAATAAATGGGACGCCGCGGAAGGCAAGAGCAAGCGCTCCTTCACTGAGACCGTGCGCGATGAGCTGAAGTTTCTCGACTACGCGCCGGTTTTATTCGCTTCGGCGAAGAACGCGGAAGGCATCAGGCGCATTGTTTCGACTATCCGGCGATCTTTCGAGGCCGCCTCGAAGCGGATCGCAACTGGCGAGCTGAATCGCTTTGTCGAGACGCTGAAATTTGAGAGCGACATCCGGATCTACTACCTCACGCAAGCTTCGATACGGCCACCCACATTCGTTGTCTTTACCGATAAGGGGGACAAGATGCATTTTTCGCTCGAGCGATTCCTGACTAATCGGCTGCGGGAGCGGTTTGGGTTTGAAGGAACGCCGATTGTCATAAAAACGAAGAGGCGCTAGGCTGTGAATATGTCGACGGCAGTTCACGTTTCGCTGGACGAATACATGAATACTGACTATGAGCCCGACTGCGACTACGTAGATGGCGTTCTCGAGGAGCGGAACGTGGGAAAGAATCGGCACAGTAGAACACAAGGGCTCCTCACCGTATGGCTGGGTTCACGTGAAAGCGAACACCGGCACAAAGTTATGGTCGAGCAGCGAGTGCGGGTATCGCGCTCGCGTGTGCGGATACCCGATATCTGCTTAGTCGATCGTCAGGACACGGACGAGGTGACTGTAAAGTCGCCTGCGCTTTGCGTCGAAATTCTCTCGCCCGATGACCGTTGGAATCGCATTCAGGATAGGCTGACAGACTTCTTGAATTTCGGTGTGCCCACAATTTGGATCATCGATCCATATACGAATGAAGCCTGGATCGCGACGCCCAACGCTCCTGTCACTCCGGTCGCCGATGGCAAGCTGCGGTGCACAGATCTGGGGCTAGAAGTTGCGTTGAACGAAATCTTGCCAGAAGAAGCGGTCTAAAGCGTCTCGGTCTAAAGCGTCTTTAGATAGGCGATGACGTTCGCCTTATCGTCGGCAGAAAGAATATCTGCATAGGCTGGCATCCCGTTGCCGCCCGTATTGATCTGGTCAAGCACGTTTGCTTCAGTCACCGGTTTGCCGTTCATCAACTTCGATTTCTTGAACAGTCCCTTGAGAGAGGGTCCCATCTTCTTCTCGTCCGTATCCACGTTGTGGCAAACGCTGCACTGTTCGAACACATCCTTGCCCTTGGCTGCGTCCCCGTGCCCGGCTTTACCTTGACGGCCAGCCGCTCCGATTACAAAGGACGCCCAGAAGAGGCACGTGCCAGCAACTGTGAATATTCGGCAAATCATGAATCTCATCTCCCGCCCCAATACCGGGGTCTTGGTTTTTTTCAGTGTATAACTTCTACCTTATTTCTATGACCATTTTGGCAGGTGAAATGTATCGTGATGAACAGAGATTAACGGCATTGGAACCCCACCTCCTCAGGCTCCGTCCTATCCAGTACCCGTAGTAAGCCCAACGCAGGCTCACATCCGCTTTTCATTGCGGGATAATGTTGAACATCCGGTGACTGATCGGCTTCAGGCCAAAACTGGGGCCGCAATCTGATCGCGAAGAAGGTATTCCATGTTCCAGCGAGCCATAGTATGCTCACTCGTCGCCTTGTCTCCCCTGATTGCTGCCATCTCGGACCGCAGCATTCCGAACATGACGACTCCGCCCAAGGCGGGACCCGTCCAGTTCTTTCCCGAAAGCTCCCTCAAACCGGGAATGAACGGCATCGCCTGGACCGTGTTTCAGGGCAGCAAGCCGGAACCCATTCCGGTCGAGATCATCGGGGTGTGGGAAAACGCCTGGGGACCCAAACAAGACATCATCGTCGCGAAATTGGCTGGACACGCGCAGCGAACTAACGTCGCGGGCGGAATGAGCGGTAGCCCTGTTTACATCGACGGCAAGCTAGTAGGTGCCATTTCCCTTCGTTTGAGCGTTTTCTCGCCTGATGCGATTTGCGGCATTACACCGATTCGCCTGATGCTCGAGGTCAACGACTTCGATAAGACGCGTCCGTCGGACAGCCGCACTCCTGAAAAGGTTCAGGCAGCTATGAACAACGCCGCTCTTCCGTTACTCGGAGAACTGCTTTCCCGCGTGATATCCCACGGCTTATCCGGTCGCTTGCCTGAAACGGCGATGATGACGCCCATCGCTACGCCGATCACCATGTCCGGTTTTACGGATGAGGCAGTCAAGGAATTTGCCCCGATTTTCAACCAGCTCGGGCTGACAGCTTCTCAAGGCGGAGCAGGTGGTGCGCTCGATTCAACAAAGCCCGCTGCCGATTGGCGTAGCTCGCTCCAACCCGGGGAGGGTGTTGCTCCTGTGCTTGTGTCTGGCGATATGACGATGACTGCCGGGGGAACCGTCACTTACAACGACGGAAAGCGCATTTTGGCCTTTGGACATCCGATGTTCAATCTCGGACCCGCAGACATGCCCCTTGCGAAGGAAAACATTATAATGACGCTCGCGTCGTCCTATCAGCCGACGAAGATGGGTAACGCCTCCGAGGTGGTGGGCGCACTGCGCCAGGATCGTCACAGCGGGATTGAAGGCGAGCTTGGTGCGACCGCACAAATGATTCCCGTGACCATGCACGTTTCCTCTCGCAATGCCGACAACAGCGTGCGCAAAGCGCAGGATTTCCATTTCAATGTTTTTGTGGATCAGAAATGGACGCCGTACCTGATGATGGCCACGTTGTTCAATTCGTTGTCGAACCTGAACGATTTCTCTGAAGAAGCCACATACCGCCTGCACGGCGAGCTGCAGGTGGAAGGACAACACCGCATCGAACTCACAACCATGCAGGCTCCCGCCGAGACCCCGGTACCCACCCCGATGCTTCTCGCTGGCTGGTGGGGCGACAAATTCAACCGTCTGTTCATCAATTCGTCCAAGGTGCCGAAGTTGAACGCCGTGAATGTGACCGTTGACTTGATTCCGGAGCGCCGCATCGCCCAAATCGAATCGGCCTGGATCGCCGACAACAAAGTCACGGCCGGAACCGAGGTGCCGGTGAAAGTATTCCTTCGACCCTACCGCGGAGACCGCATGGAACGAACTGTGAATGTAAAGATACCAGCCGGCCTCCCGCGCGGCGAACATCAGATTCTGTTCAGCGACGCCGAGACGCTGAGCCGTTTTCAGAATATCGCTAGCTCATTGAATCGGATTGAAGACATTCCCCAAACTGTCGCCATGCTCAATGAGGAGCGCAGCAACAATCGCCTCTATGTTTCGCTTATAGAGTCACAGCCAACGGTCTATTCCGATGAAAAGGTTCTGCCGAGTCTGCCGGCTTCCGTGCTCAATGTAATGCAGAGCGGGCGCGCCACAAATCATCAGTTCGTTAGCTCACCTGAGAGCGCTCACGAGCAGACATCTGTGCCCTTCGATGTCGTCGTTACGGGTAACTACTCGCTTAAAATCTACGTGAACTGAAGGGCCGCCACTAACATCTCATGCACAACTACTCGGGCTTGCACCGGGCTGCAGCCCTGCTGCTGCTCGCCGCGGTAGGCCCTGTTTGCTTTGCTGTCGAGACTCGCGTCTGGGAACAATCTGATCAATCAGCATTCGCGCGCGGCACTCCTAAACACCTCTCGATTCGCAGCGATGGCCATCTCGCGCTGGCTCCTGTTTTTAAGGAGCTCGACAGCACCGGCGTCCCATATCTCTGGGCTATCGCGCAGGATTCGAAACAAACTGTCTATTACGCCGGCGGCGCACCTACCGGGGCGACGACCAAAGTTTTCGCTTTACCCGCAAATGGCAAACCTAAGGTTTTCGCTGAACTGACGGGCCTCGAAGTCCACGCTCTCGCAGTGGATTCACAGGATCGCGTCTATGCTGCCGTTCTTCCTGACGCCAAAATCTATCGCATTGACAGTAGCGGTAAGCCGCAGCTCTTTTTCGATGCGAAGTGCAAGTACATCTGGGCAATGGCTTTCGGTCGTTCTGGCGATCTCTTCATTGCGACGGGAGATTCAGGCATAATCTACCGCGTCACGTCCGACGGCAAGGGATCAGAGTTCTTCCGCACGGAAGAAACGCATGCGCGTTCTATGATCATCGATGAAGCCGGGAACCTGATTATCGGAACCGAACCGAATGGCTTGATTCTTCGCATTACGCCTGAGGGCAAAAGCTTTGTCCTGTATCAAGCCAACAAACGCGAGGTAACCGCGGTCGCCGAGCACGACGGCCTCGTCTACGCTGCGGCAGTCGGGAGTAAGCCAGCGGGAGTTTCGGTTACGGGTCCGGCGCCTGTGCTTCCATCGAATCCGCCTGCCGTGACGCCGAGCGGCACGCCCAGAGCTGGAACCACACCTCCGAGCTTGCCGCCCGCGGTTGGCTCTTTAAGCGCTGCCATAGTAGGTGGCTCGGAGTTCTATCGCATACAGAAGGACGGGTTCGCGGAGTCTCTTTGGAGCTCGTCAGCCGATCTGATCTATGCCATTGCGTTCGATCCAGCAGGAAAACCTCTGCTTGGGACGGGCAATAAAGGCCTCATGTATCGCGTCGATTCCAATCAGCTTTCGACGCAGCTGCTAAACGCGCCGCCTACGCAAGTCACGGCTTTCTTGCAGGGTCGAGATGGACTCGTATATGCCGCGACGGGGAACGTTGGCAACCTCTATTCGATCGGCCCAGCGCTCGAGACCACCGGCACGCTCGAGAGCGAAGTCCTCGATGCTTCGGATTTCACGTATTGGGGAAAAGTTCACCTCACCTCGACATCGCATGACGGAAGCATCGCGATAGAAACTCGAAGCGGTAATCTAAGCCGACCGCAAAACAGTTGGAGTCCTTGGACGAGCGTAGCGGTTACGAAACTAGGGGGCCAGATCAACTCGCCCGCCGCTCGCTTCCTTCAATATCGGCTTACTCTGACTCGATCTTCAGGAGCCGGCTCGCCTGAGCTGAGCGTCGTCTACATCGCCTATTTGCCCAAGAATATTGCACCCACAATTCATCAGATTGAAATCGCGCCGTTCAACTATCGCGAGAGCGGTCTGCCTTCCACATTGGAGAGGTCGACTTTGCCGTCAGGCTCGCCGGCCACCTTGAGCTTGCCTGCGGTCGGGCAGAGAAGGCCGACCGGTTCAATTGCTCTCGATTTGGCGGGAGCCGTTACTCTGCAGTACAGCAAGGGGTACATCACAGCTCGATGGAGTGCTAGCGATCCGAATGGGGACTCGCTGAGTTTCAAAGTCGAAATGAAGCAGAAGACAGAATCGATGTGGCGCCTACTGCAGGACAAATTGAAAGACCAGCATTACTCGTTCGACAGCACTGCATTCCCGGACGGCGAATATGTAATGCGAGTTACGGCAAGCGATGCACCCGGCAATACGCCTGCCAATGCCTTGACCAGCTCTTTCGAAAGCGATCCCTTCACAATCGACAATACACCGCCAGAGATTACGAACATCAAAATCGCGAATGACGGGCCTCAGCATCAGATCAGTTTCACAGTGCAAGACGCGTTGAGCTGGATCGACAAAGCTGAATATTCCGTGAATGGCGGCGATTGGACACTGCTGGAACCCGTCAATAAAGTCACGGATTCACAGACATTGAATTACACATTGAGCGCGCATAGAGGACAGATCGTGGCAGTGCGTGTTTTCGATGAGGACGACAACGTCGTTGTCAAGCAATTCTCGATGTAGCGGTAACAAGCCTACTCATAAATGTTACTTTGAGGCGAACACTACCTTTGAGGTGACCAAAGTATGGAGTCTTTGGGACAAGACATCCGGTATGCCGTTCGCATACTGCTGAAGAACCCGGCATTCACCGTGATTGCGGTACTCTCTCTTGCGCTGGGAATTGGCGCGAACACAACCATCTTTACTGTCGTGAATGCGATCCTTCTGAATCCTCTTCCCGTCAAGGACGTTTCCAGATTGGTCGAGATGGATACGGTCGATTCCAAGACGATGGTCACTCAAGCGAACGCCACAAAGTTGGGCATGTCCTATCCGAATTTCGAGGACTATAAGAAAGGGAATCAAGTCTTCACGGGACTGGCATGCATCGCAGTTCCGCCAATGACGTGGAGCAACGGATCGGAACCAAAGCAGATTCAGGGGCAGCTCGTAAGCGCTAACTATTTCGAGATTCTCGGATTGCGTCCGGCCGTGGGCCGCTTTCTTTTTCCCCAATGACGATGCAAAGCCAGGTGGCAACAGTGTGGCGGTGGTCAGTTACAGCTTCTGGAAGAACAAGCTTGGCTCGGACCCAGACTTCAGCGGCAAGCAATTAATCATCAACGCTACATCCTACACCGTGGTTGGCGTTGCGCCACGTGGGTTTAAAGGCACTTTCACGTTTAGTAGCGCGGAGCAAGTCTGGATGCCGGTGAGCATGTATCCAGAGGTCCTTTCGGGATTTTTCAAGGAAAGCTTCAACGAACGGCGTTTCTTGGCGACAACAGTGGTTGGCCGGTTGAAGGCGGGAGTGAGCGTACGTGGGGCGGAAGCATCCCTGAAGATAATGGCATCCCATCTTCAGAGTGAGTATCCAAAGGACAACGGGGGTCGCAGCGTGGCTTTGACCGGGTTAGCGGATGCAGCGGTGGGTGTGAATAATCGATCGCAAATCACTCTTGCCGGCGGACTGATGATGGGGGTTGTCGGCTTAGTTCTTCTGATAGCCTGCGTGAACCTGGCAAATCTATTGTTTGCGCAAGCTGCCCGCCGCGAGAAGGAAATAGGTCTGCGTGCCGCGTTGGGAGCGAGCCGTACTCGCGTCTTGCGCCAATTATTAACAGAGAGCGTTGTCCTCTCGCTCTTAGGTGGATCACTGGGCCTCCTGGTCGCTTTCTTAGGACGTTCAGCCCTCTGGTCCTTGCGGCCGCCCTTCATCGAGAACAATGACATCGATCTCACTCTCGATACGCACGTGCTCTTGTTTACCTTCGGCATCGCACTTGTGACTGCTTTGTTGATCGGCGTGGCTCCGGCAATCAAAGCAGCGAGTCCGGAATTGGCGGAGATACTGAAAGTCGGCGGACGGGGCGGAACCGCGGGCTGGGCTCGGAATCCATTGCGCGGAATTCTGGTCGTATCCGAAGTCGCATTGGCGCTCGTGACGCTCATTTGCGCGGGTCTCTTCATCCGCAGCATGCGAAACGCGCAAAGAATCCATCCTGGCTTCGAATCAGCCAACCTTTTCGTAATGTCGTTTGATGTGGGGGCTCTGCACTATTCCGAGGGCCGCGCACAGCAATTCTTTCGTGCGGCAATCGAACGGGCCGCGGCCTCTCCAGGAGTCCAATCAGCGACAATCGCCTCCAATCCCCCTTTGGGAGGAGGTTTTCTGCGCACCATTCTTCCGGAGGGCCAGACTGAGGCTTCCGGCTATCGCGGCACGTTGACTGCGCTCGACGATATCGCGCCGAACTTTTTCGAAACGCTTCGCATTCCATTGATCGAAGGGCGCGTTTTCACTGGCTCCGACCGCGACAACACGGCGCTCGTCGCCATTGCCAATCAAGCCATGGTTAAGCAGTTTTGGCCGAACGAAGATCCTATCGGCAAGCGATTCCACTTCTTCGGGGAGCCGCTCTTGCGCGAGATCGTCGGCGTGGTTGGGAACACGGTTGTAAACCAGATCGGAGAAGAACCGCAGCCGCTCGCGTATTTGCCGATCACCCAGGACTATTCTCCTGCGGTTACGCTTCAGGTGCACACTACGAGCAGGCCTGAAGCAGTGCTCGGGGGCGTCCGGAAACAGGTGCAGGCCCTCGATCCAAACCTTGCGCTCACAAATGTGCAGACCATAAAGGAAACAATCGATCAGGCGCTCTGGGCTCCCCGTATGGGTGCGGCTCTATTGACAGCTTTCGGGGCGCTGGCCCTCATCTTGGCACTGGTGGGCGTGTACGGTGTGCTTTCTTATTCGGTCACCCAGCAAACGCGAGAGATTGGAATTCGAGTCGCGCTCGGCGCACGATCGGGCGAAGTGATGCGGCTTATCGTTGGCCAAGGGTTTCGGCTCGCTGCCAGTGGACTGGTCCTCGGGCTCCTGGGAGCCTTGTTGCTGACCAGACTGCTTTCAAGCTTGCTTTTCGGAATTGACCCGCATGATCCCTTAACCTTCGCGGCTGTGTCGTCTCTTCTGGCAGGCGCGGCAATCCTCGCGTGCTACATCCCCGCACGCCGCGCAACCAAAGTCGACCCAATCGTCGCTCTGCACGAGGAGTAGCGCGCTACTCCACAGCGCGCGGTACGGTGAAAAAGAACGTAGCTCCTTCATTTTTCTGCGACTCGACCCAAATACGCCCGCCATAGCGCTCGACAATTCGCCTGCACAGCGCAAGGCCTATTCCGCTTCCGGTATATTTCTCTCTGCCGTGCAGGCGCTTGAAGATCCAGAAGATTTGATTGTGATATTCAGGCTCGATACCTATGCCATTGTCCTTCACCGAAAACAGCCAGTGATGATCGGAAATAGTCGCCGAAACATGCACCCTTGGAGGCGTGTCGCTCCTGTACTTGATCGCATTTGCGATTAAGTTTTGAAACACCTGCTGTAAATGAACCTCGGGAATGGCTGCGCACGGCAGCCGCTCATGTGTGATGACTGCCTGATTGTAGTCGATCACCGACTTTAAGTTCTCGAGTGCATGGGCGAAAACGGCGTTCGCATCCACTGACTGCCGTGGTTCTTCGCTTGTGCCCGCCGTCTCAGCATAAGCGAGTAGATCTCGTACCATTACGATCATTCGCTGAGCGCCTTCGTTCACAATATCGATGAATTGGTCTGCATCAGAATCCAGCTTGCCCCGATACCGCCTCTTCAGCCATTCGCTGTAAATGGATATGTTGCGAAGCGGTTCCTGCAGGTCGTGAGAGGCCGAATAGGCGAACTGCTCCAGATCCGAGTTGGAACGAGCCAGTTCCTCCGCTTGATGCATCAGTTGGGACTGCGCCCGTTTGCGTTGGGCAACTTCGCGCTCTAATTCGGCATTTGCTCTCGCGAGCTCGGCTGTACGCTGCTGCACTCGCGCCTCTAACTCGTGATGAGCTTGACGCAAAGCCTCCTCGGCTTGTTTGAGCTCGCTGATATCAAAAGCTGCGCCATGAAGAAACCAGGGGCGCCCATCCTCAGTGAGGACCATCTTCACTTCACAGTGGAACCAAACCACGTGCCCGTCCCGCGCAATCACTCTGTATACCGATCGCAGCGGTTCACCCGAGAGCATCAATCCCGCAGCTTCGATATTCCAGCGACCTCGATCGTCGGGATGAATTCGGCGGTACCAAAGGACCGGATCACCCAGCCATTCCTGCTGGGTAAAGCCCAACACCGTTTCGATGTGCGGGCTGACATAGGCTTCACTCACCCCCTCATTGAGAAAGGCCATGAATATGACGGCTGGTATCTGCTCTACGAGCGTTTTATATCGAGCCTCGACATCGGGCCGCTCTGTCGCGTTTGCTACGGGCGTTCCGAGAAAAGTCTGGAAAAACTGTGCAGCCACGGCTTCCGTTGGGAATGAGACGTTGGCAAGATCTCTGAGAAGGTTCTCCGCCTGTAGCAGAACCGACGATCGATCATCCTGCCTAGCAGGATCTCCAGCTTCGCTCATCTGTCGTTTGTTCTATTTGGCCTTTGAAGACGTTTCTTCGTGGGGAGGGCGCCGCCACTCAGGTTCCTTATTCAGCGATCCTTGCGTGAATCTGCGCAGTGCTTTAATCGCACGACCGTACGTCATTACTGCATGCGAGGAAAGCAGCGAACCGGGCGGCTGGTCCATAAAAGGCATGAACTTGTCCGGAAAACCTGGCATCGTACAGCCGATGCAGATGCCACCCACATTCGGGCAACCGCCGATGCCGCCCATCCAACCTCGTTTTCCAACGTTGCAGTTCACCACAGGGCCCCAACAGCCGAGTTTGACGATGCACTCGGGTGCGCCATACTCCTCGGCGAAGTCGCCCTGTTCGTAATACCCTCCGCGGTCGCAGCCTTCATGGACCGTTTGCTTAAACAGCCAATCCGGCCGCAGTGCTTCATCAAGAGGAATCATGGGCGCGCGCCCAGCCGACTGGTACAGCAGATAAAGAAGTACCTCCGTCATGTTATCGGGAAGAACCGGGCAGCCAGGCACGTTGACGATGGGTACGCCTGCACCCGACTTCCAATTCCAACCCAGATAATCCGCCAGCCCCATGCAGCCCGTCGGATTTCCTTGCATCGCATGTATCCCGCCGTATGTCGCACACGTTCCGGCGGCCACCACGGCCCACGCTCTGGGTGCCAATCGATCGATCCAGTCACAGGTTGGGATGGGTTGGCCAGTTGCTGGATCTGTGCCGAACGCCGCCCAATAGCCTTCTCGCTTGTTTCGTTCGTTCGGAATGGATCCTTCAATGATGAGAATGAACGGGGCCAACTTACCTTCGGCAGCGCGATGGAAGTAACTCATAAAATCTTCGCCCACTTCCTTAGCGAGGAATGGGTTGCGTAAGTTTAGCTTTGGTATCCCCGGTATGGCGCCAAGAAGGAGATCTTCCAGACTCGGCTGGCTTGCTGCGGTCATTGCGATGGTGTCGCCATCGCAACCTAGCGCCGCAGTTATCCAAAGAACGTCAAGTTCGCAAAGCGATACGTCCATTTACCTCCGAAATGTCCTGCGCCGTTTTCGCACCTGGACCCCGAACTAACGCCGCCGGCGCCGAAGCGAGACATCACACCCATTATTCCGCGTGTACCGCCCCGCCTCGCGCCTTTGTCCTCTTCAGAAGCCAAACCACCGGCAGACACCCGAAACACATCAGGGCCATATACCGGAAATCGTCCACATAAGCCCACAGCCGGGCTTGCGAAGTCAGCGTATGCTCCAGCATTTTATAGGCTCCGCTGTTGGCCAGTGTCGGACCGGCCGCATTCGTAGTGCTCAGGATGCCCTTCAACGCAGAAACGTGCTGCGCAACAAGGGGATTGGTGGGCGTGAGCGAGTGGACTAGTTCGTTGCGATGCAGTTGCTCGTGACGGGCCACAATCGTATTGACGACGGAAATACCGACGCTCCCTCCTACATTCCGGAGAAGATTGTAGAGCCCGCTGGCGTTGCCTATCTGTTCATTTGGAATGGTTCCCATAGCTGTCGTCGACAATGGCACGAACACCATTCCTGACCCGAACCCGCTTAGAATGATCGCCCATATGAACGTCCATTGCGAGATCGCGAGATTGGCCTCTCCAAACCAAAGACTGCATATCGCGAAAATGAAAAAGCCCCCTGCAATCAAGTAGCGGGTGTCCATACGCGCTGTAAGCAGGCCGATGATCGGCATTGCCAGGATAGCCCCGATCCCTCGGGGACTTACAGCCCACCCCGCGTTCAATGCCGTGTATCCCAACAACTCCTGGTAGAAGAGGGGCAACAAGGTCACCATGCCATAAATCGCCGCGCCGAACAGCGCGATCAACAGGCAGCCCAAAGCAAAGTTGCGATCCTTGAAGACTAATAGATTGACAAGCGGTTTGCGGTGCTGCAACTCCCATACCAGAAACACCACGAACGCCACCAAGCATGCCAAAGTCGCCCACCTGATCCAGACCGCGCCGAACCAGTCATCTTCTTGGCCTTTGTCGAGGATCACCTGCAGGCAGCCAAGCCAAACCGCAAGCAGTCCCAATCCGAACGCGTCAATCCGCCCGGGCTTTGCGTTCGCGATGTAAGGCGGGTCCTCCACGTTCCGCAAAATCATCAATACAGCAAGAATCCCGATCGGAATGTTGATATAAAAGCTCCAGCGCCACGAATAGTTGTCAGTCAGCCAACCCCCGAAGGTAGGTCCCAGAACGGGCGCCACTACTACGCCAAGCCCATACATCGCCATAGCCAGACCTCGTTTCGCGGGGGGAAAGCTCTCCAGCAGAATGGCCTGCGAGATCGGTTGCAGCGCGCCTCCACCGGCCCCTTGAACCGCGCGCGCCAGCAGCAGTACCCCGAGGCTCGGAGCCGCACCGCACACGAACGATGCCGCCGTGAAAATAATGATGCAGGTCAGCAGGAAGCGCTTGCGTCCGAAGCGCAGCCCGAACCAGCTGCTGGCGGGCAGCACTATAGCGTTTGCCACTAAGTAACTGGTCAGAACCCATGTCGCTTCATCATTCGTTGCCGAAACGCTTCCGGCTATATAGGGAAGAGCAACCGCCGCAATAGAGGTGTCGAGAACCTCCATGAACGTCGGCAATATGACTGATAATGCAATCAGCCACGGATTGGCAGATGGCTGCCAGACCTCGGCCTGGGGAACAGCGGTTTCGCTTGCAGCCATGTTGATTCCGAGTGTAACGTGACGTTGGGCAGGAGTCCGCCGTCACCACAATGGCGGTTCATGGTCGTAAGAAAATGGAAAACATGTCACGTGATTTCGGTGAGCAGTTAAGAAAGGCGATTCGGGAGGAAGGGCCGAAGCTCCGCGCCATCGTGGAAACAGGTGCCGCTACTCGGCCCGGTACCGGCGAAGGTTGGTCGAGTAAACAAGAGCTGGGTCATTTGATCGATTCCGCGACAAATAACCGTGTAAGGTTCATCTTTGCTGCTCTTGATGGAAACTACGTGGGTCCGACGTATGATGGCCGCGGGTGGGTTGAACTCGGCGGCTATTCAGATACTCTCTGGACTGACTTAGTCGAGCTCTGGATTCGCTTGAACGAAGCTCTTGCCCTCGCGATCGAACGCATTCCGAACGAACGGTTGCAAAGTCAGTGCAGCATAAACAAAGGTAGCCCCGTCTCGCTTGAGTTTTTGATTAACGATTATGTGCTCCACATGCAGCGTCACTTGGACCATATCCTGGATCGCAATCGACATACCGAGTATCCAGGTGCGCTCCGTGAGGTGCCTCTTTAGTAGGGAATGAAGGCGGGCGATTTGAGGGATATTGCAGGGTTCCTACTCTTCGGGAACACGCGTCCCGCCGTTTGCGTATCCTGAGTCTTGGAATTGTCTGGGAGGCACAAATGAAAGTACTCGTCTCGGTTTTATCCTTCGCCGCGCTCGTTTTCTTGCAGTCGAACGCCAGAGCGGACGAATGGAATAAGCATTGGTCGGTTGGCCCTAACCCTGAGTTGCGCATCAACGCGGGGGATGCGGCCGTGACGGTCGAGGCTTCTGAATCGAATTCGATTACTGCGAGCTTGACTACGCGCGGCTGGGGGATCGGATCATCCGGGGTCCGGGTCACGGATCACCAAAACGGTAACTCCGTTGAGATCGACATCAAAGTTCCCACTATGCACTTCAGTTTCGGGAACCACTCGATTCGCCTCGAAGTAAGAGTTCCTCGCGAGCTGACCGCGAATATCCATACCGGAGACGGATCCATTCGTTTGCGCGGCCTCCATGGTCCACTCCGGGCGGATACCGGCGACGGTAGCATTCAGGGGGACGACCTTGAAGGTACTCTCGACGCGAACACCGGTGATGGAAGTGTTCACATCGTCGGCCGTTTCGATAACGTGCAACTGCATACCAAAGATGGGTCGGTAGATCTTGAAGCCCAGCGTGGCTCTAAAATGCAGTCCGATTGGCGCGTGCAGACTGGCGATGGTAGCGTGCGGCTAAGCCTCCCAAGTGACTTGGCGGCAGATTTGGAGTTGCGCACGGGCGACGGCCGCATCCATCTCGATCTGCCATTGACGGTCAACGGTACCCAGAATGAGCATGAGGTTCGCGGGAAACTGAACGGGGGCGGTCCCTTGCTCAGCGTTCGGACTGGCGATGGCTCCATCACCGTGGGCTCGCGGTAAGCCCCCCTGTGACAAGCTTTCTTAGTTTCAGGGCGTCCTCAGCCGCATAGCCGGCCTGATCATTGTCGAAATATACGTAGATCGCTTTCAGTTCGCGCCGCCACTTGTTGATACGCCCCGCCCATTCTCGTAACGCAGCGGCGTTGTAGCTCCCCTGATATCTGCCACCAGGCCCATGCAAGCGCACGTACGCGAAATCCGCGGTGACTTCGATGGGCGAATGCGTCCCCGCCAGATGGAAAACGCAATAGGCAATGTTGTGCCGCCGTAAGAGGCTGTAAACTTCTGGCATGCTCCAGCTCGCGTTGCGAAATTCGAACGAATAACGATGCTCATTCGGCAAGAAATTGATGAACGTTTGAAGGCGTTCGGAATCCAGCTCCCAATTAGGTGGCAACTGGAACAGGATGGGACCCAGCTTCGGCCGCAGGACCTCGATGCAATCTAGGAACCTCCTCAGCCCCTGCTCCGGATCCTTCAGCTTCTTCATGTGGGTCAGAAATCGGCTGCCCTTTGCAGCAAAACAGAAGCCTGCGGGGGTAGAGTCCCGCCACGATTCCAAGCTGCTTTGCTTCGGAAGATGGTAAAAACTGTTGTTCAGCTCAACGGTGTCGAATTGCTCGCAGTAGTAAGCGAGCATTTTCGAGCCAGGCATCCGCGCTGGATAAAACGGGCCGACCCAATGCTTATAGTGCCAGCCCGACGTGCCTATCCGGACTGTCGCCAAACGCTGTACCATACGGCGATGAGCCTTCGCATTCCTATTCTCCTCGGTATCGTACTCGCAAGCGTGCCTTTACGGGCGCAAGTGCCGTCTGCGCAGGCGTCGATCGAACGCGTGCTCAACGCTCAAGTCGAAGCCTGGAATCGCGGCGATATTCCGACCTTTGTAAGCGGGTACGCGGAGAATTGTATCTTCGTCGGGAAGCAAATGCTTCAGGGAAGATCGAAGCTATTGGCGCGTTACCAGAAGACCTATCCGTCGCCGGAGTCAATGGGAAGGCTAACGTTTCAGAATTTGGCGGTGCATCAGCTCGATGAGCAAATCGCTATCGCGATTGGTGAGTGGCACATTAACCGTTCTTCTGCTGCAGGCGGCGCAGTCGACGGTATATTCAGCCTGGTTCTTCAAAACCGGGGAGGAACTTGGCAGATTGTTTTAGATCACACAGCTTAGTGCTTTTTGTCCTGGAGCCGTTTCTTGTATTCCTTCTCCAACTCGAAGTCGGCACGCACGAGCACGCCGGAGTTTTGAGAGATCTGTAGGCTCATCCGTTTCGCCTGTGTGTTGAGAGATCAAGTGTGTACGGACCATCGCTGGTACCGAATTCGTCAAGAAACGTAATCTGGTTCCCGCTTAATTCATAGTTGCCGTGACGCGCGACGCCCTGGCCGTGAATATGAATGTTCTTCACAAAGGTGTTGTCGGTGTGCAATGTCAGGGTCCCGCTGCACTGCTCTGGGTGAGGCTGACCATCGAAGCAAGTGTGCTGCGTTTGTATTCCGTTATCGGCGTCGCTGACCGCGATGTACTCCCAGCCACCCGAATCTTGAAGCATCTTCAACTGGTCCGCGCTCAGCTCCTCCCAAGCACTGAGGCGCATCGCCAGCAGGAGCAAGGGAAGAGCGCGAACCAGCATGGAGCCGTTTAGAATGCGATTCGGAGACCAAACTCGATCGCGCGTGGGGCGCCAAGTGCGAACACGCCCGTCCCGAGTCCTACGCGGTTGGTGATACGGTCAGCTTGTGTCGTCCCGTTCACCGAACCCGGCGTACCGGTCAAGATACCGTTCAGCGTGTTGGGAGGGAGGTCAAAGTTGGCGAAGTTGAAGATGTTAAAAATGCCGCAGCTCGGCTCAATCTCGAAGCGCTCTTTGAACTTGTGCGCCCAGCTAAAGCGGAGATCGAAGGATCGCAGCGACCCCATGTTGACCTGTCCCGGAGGAGGTGCTTGAATCGTCGGCGCCACGCCTCCGAGTGCCTGCAACTGCGCAACCGTCATCAGACCATTCGCGACCAGCACCTGCCCGGCGGGAGTCGGCTGATTGGCGACCGTGCTGTTGTAGTTATTGATCGCTGACCCGAGACCCGAGGCTCCGAACTGGCGGTTGAACGCACCCACATTTGTCCCGGGCAAGAGATCCTGTACGGTTCCGTCACCCGTAAAATCGGTACGGAAGATCTCACCTGCTGAACCGGTGTCAGGAACGATCAGGTTTAGCGGCAAGCCCGAGTAGAAGTGACTGATGATGGAGGCGCGGAATGAACCGGGAAGATCCGCCGTTCCGCCGAAAGAAAGCTGATGCGTGCGGTCAAGCAACGAAGGGCCCATAAATCCGAGTGGGTTGCGGTTATCTACGGCGCTAATGACGAAATCCTGATCGTTTTGGCTGGTGCTGAATGCCTGGGTTGGAGCGGTGCCGCCGCCATTGTTCACAAACCGCGACAGGCTGTAGGACACCTGGAAGTTGAAATACCGTATACCGGGTAACGGATTTCTCACGTTTTGAGCTAATTTCACATCCAGTCCGTTGTAAACGGAACGCCCAATCGGGAACAGTTCCGGTATCGATGGCGCGGCAGGGTTGATTCCCGGGAAGGCGCACCCTGTAGGCACGCCGCACACCCCGCCGAAATCGAGCGATGGCGAGGTGAGCCCGTTATTGGCAAAGTCGGCCATCGTCGCCCCATTCGTGATGGCCTGGTTGATCGAGGACGCGTGGAATTGAGTCAGCGTGGCCGCGATCGCCGCTTGCGCCGCGCCTCTATTGAAGAATCGTGTGTCGCCCACGTGATTCGTGTCGATACCAAGCAAAGTGTGCGTGGTGATGTTCCGCAAAAAGTCTACCGTCAGTACCGTGCCGGGATGCAGTTCGCGCTGGAAGCCGGCGTTCATCTGCAGAGAACGGGGTGTTTTGTAATCGGGCGCAAACAGCCCCACCGGCAAGTTCACGCCATTTTTCAATTGGGTTACCAGGTAATTAGGGTTCGGCGTGCTAAGGCTGAACGGGTTCAAGGCCTGATACTGCGTTTGAAACGCTGCGATTCCAGCGGCCGCTTGACCAATCGTCTCGTTGCAAAGATTCGCTGGAATGGTCACAGTTCCAGCCGGTACCGAGATCGGCTGGGCGCTCCCGAACAGGCAAGCCGTCGGAGTCGCCAGGAATGCACCCGATGGTAGCCTCAGGGGACGATCGAAAAGGACGTTGTTGAAAATCACGTTTTCGTAAAAGAGCCCCGCGCCTATGCGGAAAACGGTCTTACCGTCACCTTTTGGATCCCAAGCAAAACCGATCTGCGGAGCAAAATTCAGGTTGGGCTGATGGACCGGTCCACCGGTTCCTGGAATGAGAGCGTCCAACTGCGGAAAGCCCGGAAGGTCGCTATCTGTTCGGCCGGTATCGCGCGCATATCGCAGGCCGTAAATCATGGTAAGGTTGGGCCGGATCTTCCAAGTATCGCCAATATACGCCGCGAAGCGATTGTCGGGGCCGAGGCCTCCCGCGGGATAGCCAACTGCAGGGTGCTCCGTCGAGAAGCCTTGACCGTTGCCGAGAACGACAACTTCAACTGGGTAATTGAGCGGATTGCCCGAGCCTCCCGGAAAAGGCCCGGTAGCCGCGGCCGCGATGTCCGCCGCGCCTCCGAAGTTTGTCAGCACCTGTGGCGCGATTTTGAAGAAGCTTGCAAAACCGCCTCCCTGGATATGGTTGTAATTCACCCCATAGCGCAGGAAATGCGTGCCCCACGGTTTGCCGCCGTCGTACTTTACCTGGTTGTCGTGCTGCGGAGTGGCTTGAGGAGCCAGCAGATTGGGACCGGTCTGCGGCCCGGTATTGACACTGATGTTCAGTCCCACATTCGCGAGTGGAAGGCCGCTTCCGACGACTGCGTCCGCGATGTTGTTCTGAAAATGCATCTGCGAGAACCGGATGGTGTGAGTGAATTGTCCGCCGCCCGTTGTGAAGTCAGCGCCCACTACATGGTTGCGGGTGTAGTTCTTGCTCTTGTAGACCTGCAGGCTGGTGGAAAAGAATGTGGCTTCAGCAAGCGTGTCGAAATAGTTGAAGCGGTAGAAAAGTCGCAAATTATTTGTGGCCTGCCAGTCCAGGCGTCCCATGGGCTCGTTTTCGCGGAAGGGCGATTGAAACGAACCCGAGAAACCTTGAAACGGGGCTGCATATTGCACCGGTACAGATAGATCCTGTTTCGTGCGCTCGTAATCCATGAAGAAGAAGAGCTTGTCCTTGATAATGGGGCCGCCGAAGCGCCCCCCGAACTGATTCCGCTGATAGGGAGCGGGAATACCCACTGGGTGCGGAATGTCTGCGCCCCACCGGCTGTCGCGGATGTAGTAGAACAACTCGCCGTGGAACTCGTTGCTACCGGAACGGGTGACCACATTCACGGCGCCCGATGACGTGAGGTCGTTCGAGAGGTCGAGATTCGATTGGCTCAGTTGGAATTCCTGGATGCCGCTCGACGGAATGTCCTCCGTCGTGGTTCCGACCGTCTCATCCGAAACATCCAAACCGTCTACAGAGACACGCGCCGTGCGGCCGAAGCGTCCTCCGAATGAGATCGAAGAATAACCTACCTTGGTGGGATCGAAGTTCGTACCGTCCTGAATCTGCACACCGGGCTCGAGCTGCGCGAGATCAAGGAAGTTCCGACCGTTGATCGGCAATGTGTCGATCTGGGCGGCAGTGAGCACGCCTTGCACCATGGCTTGGTCTGGATTCACGGCAACTGCGGCGGTCGTAACCTCGACCACTTGGGAAGCTTGGCCGATCGCCAGCTTAATGTTGCCGTTAGCGGTGACACCCACCTGTACGGTCGCGGTGAGCACAGCAGTTGAAAAGCCCGGCTGCTCTACTTTGACCTCGTAATCGCCGGGGATCAGACCGCCGGAGCTATAGGCTCCGGACGCACTCGTCGTGGTGGTTGCGACGCTTCCTGTGGCTTTCCCCGTGATCGTGACCTTCGCGCCGGCAACCGCCGCGCCCGAGGGATCGGTGACGGTTCCTTGGATACTGCCCGTTGAAACAGTGGTTTGAGCATTTGCCGTGAAAACGGCGATTAGTACAGCGGCAAGAACACCTAACCCACGTCTATCTAACCCAGTAAACATATGTCCCTCCAAAGCCGAAATGCAAGCAGTATACTACAGGCGCACGAGACGGGGAAGCTAGAAATGCAACACTCGCAGATGTACCGGAATCGCACCGAAGCGGGGCAGGTTCTTGCCCAGCATGTGGGGCCGAGAGTGGCCGAAGCAAACCCCTTGATTTTGGCCCTACCGCGCGGCGGTGTTCCGGTTGCCTTTGAAATAGCCCAGGCGTTGCGCGCGGAGCTTGACGTGTTCCTCGTTCGCAAGCTTGGCCTTCCAGGACGCGAGGAATTGGCGATCGGAGCCATCGCGAGCGGTGGCGTGCGCGTACTCAACCGGGAGTTGATCGACGAGCTGGGACTGTCGCAGGATCTCATCAACCGCGTTACCGCGATTGAACAACAGGAGCTCGAGCGCCGCGAGCGTCTATACCGCGAAAATCGTGCGCCCATCGCGGTGAGTAACCGCACGGTGGTTCTTGTCGATGATGGCTTAGCGACCGGCGCCAGCATGATGGCCGGGGTTCGGGCGCTACGGCCACAAAACCCGCGCCGGATCATCGTGGCCGTTCCGGTTGCAGCGCCCGAAACGTGCGCTCAGTTTCGAGGGGAGGCCGATGAAGTCATCTGTGCCTCAACCCCTGCGGCGTTCAGCGCCGTTGGCGCATGGTATGACGATTTCTCGCAGACTACTGATCAGGAGGTGCGCAGATTGCTTGAAGAAGCGGCGAGGTGGGCCGCTTCGTAGGTTAACCTTGCTGAGCGGCTCTGGTTTGCCTCGATTGCAAGTGGGTGCGGATCTGCTTCATGCGTTCGCGCGCTTCTGCAACCTTCTTATGGCCGTCCGGCGTAGCGTCAATCAGCTTTTCGAAACTGTGTAGGAACTGCGGTCCGTAGGCGGCTCGGAGCTCGCCCAGTAGCGGCTCGAGCTTGGAGAACACGGCGATCTGCTCGCCGTTAGCGTCATTGAAAAGCTCCATACTGATGGCGCCGTTGTTGACGAGTGCTGCGGCCATGTCCCAGTAGCTTAGGACCATTCGCAAATGGCCGCTGTGCTCGCTGAACATCGCTTCATTGAAGTCATTCATCGATTCCGGATGGAAATCCCGGAAAAACCAGTCGCGCGCCTGGCGCATCGTTTGTTCGCGACGGAGTTCGTACAGCTTCAGAATCAAACCGGCTTCATCTTGTTTTGACATGGATGCTCCCTTGGGCTAATTGCTTTCCTTGTTAGGGTATCAGAGACGAGGAAAAGTACCAGGACTGAGAAGGAATAGCCGTTCGATGCGGTCCCAGTAAAATAGGTAAGCGGAAGGGGCACGAATCGTGACCTCATTGTTGGAGAAGCCATCCGATGCGCAGCTTTATAGGTCGCCTTTTGTTGTTTATTGCCCTTTCTTTAGCTCTGGTCTCGTCGCCTGAGGCACGCGCCCAAGGATCCAACGGAAACACCCAGTCGCGGATTACCGGAGCAGTTGACAACACGCGGCTGGTCGTTTTGCCACACAGCGTTCATCCTCTTGCCCGCCCTGAGTTCGACCAGGGTCCGGCGCCGGTCGACCTGCCCTTCGATGGCATGCTCCTGGTGCTTAAGCGTAGCGAGGCGCAGGAATCCGCTTTAAAGCAATTGCTCGATCAGCAACAAGACAGGTCCTCTCCCAACTATCACAAGTGGCTGACTCCGGAGAAGTTTGGGCGCCGCTTTGGTCCCTCGGACCATGATATTCAGGCAGTCACGTTGTGGCTCGAATCGCAAGGTTTTCAAGTGGCTGGAGCCACTCACGGGCGAACTGGCATCGAGTTTTCCGGGACTACGGGGCAAATACAGAATGCCTTTCATGCGGGAATCCATAAATTTGTCGTAAATGGGGAGGAGCATTGGGCGAACCCCAATGACCCGCAGATACCTGCCGCGCTAGCGCCCGTAGTTGTAGGGATTGCCCGGTTGAACAACTTCAGGAAGAAGCCGCAGGTTCGGGTCTTGAAACAGCCCATTACTGCCGCGTATCAACCCGGCTCTTCGGTTCCACAATTCACCGCAACGGACGGCAGTCACGGGTTAGCACCGTCCGATTACGGAGTAATCTACAACATCAACCCTCTATATGCGGCGGGAATTAACGGCACGGGAAGTACGATTGCGATCGTGGCCAGATCCAATATCAAAGCTTCAGATATCGCGAGTTTCCGCAGCATTTTTGGCCTCCCGAAGAATCCTCCCACGATTATTTTAAATGGCAAGGATCCCGGCTTGGTAAGCGGCGACGAAACGGAAGCGCTGCTGGACACCTCCTGGTCCGGCGCCGTCGCGCCGAACGCCGCCATAAAGCTGGTGGTATCTGCAAATACAAATAACGCTGATGGAGTTGATCTTTCCGAACAATACATTATCAACCACAATCTTGCCGACATAATGAGCGAAAGCTACGGCGATTGTGAAGCGAACTACACACAACCTGAAGCGGCCAACATTCAATCGCTGGCGCAACAAGCCGTAGCCCAAGGGATCACTTATCTGGTTTCAACGGGAGATTCAGGTTCGGCCGGCTGTGATGATCCGAATTCAGAGACGACGGCGGGCGGCCCTTTCTCGATCAACATTCTCGCTTCTAATCCTTATACGGTGGCTGTGGGAGGGACCGAATTTAACGAAAACGGCAACGATGCTGCCTATTGGAACCCGCAAAACAGTTCAGTGTTCGGGTCGGCGCTGTCCTATATCCCAGAGGACGTCTGGAATGAGAGCTGCACAACGGCTCAGTGCGGAGCTTCGAATGCCGGTATCTGGGCGGGCGGGGGTGGCGCAAGCATATTCTTCCCGAAACCGGGCTGGCAGGCCGGAGTAACGGGTATTCCAAACGACGGAGTACGCGACATTCCGGATGTTTCTCTATCGGCCGCAAGCCACGATTACTATCTGCTCTGCGAAGACGGCTCTTGCACGGCCAACAGCAAAGGACAGTTTTCGTTCGATGGTGTGAGTGGCACCTCTGCAGCCGCGCCATCGTTCGCTGGTATTATGGCGCTCGTCAAGCAGCACACCGGCTCCAGGCTTGGTCAGGCGGACTTCGTCCTTTATCAGCTTGCGGCTACGGAAGCCTTATCGGCATGCAATGCCTCGAATGCGACCGTTCCGCCTCGTGGCGGGTGCGTTTTCAACGATGCAACGATCGGCAACAATGCTGTACCCGGCGAGGTTGGGTATGGAAGTTTCAGCGCGAAATATCAATCGAATCCGGGGTACGATTTGGCGACTGGGCTCGGGTCGGTGAATGTGACGAACCTGGTTAGCGGATGGAGCGGTGTCAGCTCTGGATCCGGCCAAGCAAGCATCACTCCGACGAGCATGGCCTTTGGGAACCAAAGCGTTGCTAGCACGAGCGCGGTAAAAACCATAACGCTTACGAACCCCGGTACAACTCCGCTCTCTATCAGCGTTATCTTCATAACGGGAGCCGCTCCGGATGACTTTACTCAGGTCAACAACTGCGGAACCGCGCTGGCCGCGGGAGCATCGTGCAGCATTTCAGTCGCATTCACGCCCATATTTACGGCGGCTCGAAGCGCGGTGCTCACCTTCAGCGATAGCGCCACAAGTTCGCCTCAAACCGTCTCCTTAAACGGAACGGGGACAGCCAATTCGGGGATTACGTTTGGCGGCGAAGGTTCAGGCGACGTCCGGGTGGTGGGAGACTTCGATGGCGACGGGCTGTTGGATTATGCGACATGGCGACCATCGAATGGAATCTGGTACATTTACCCGAGCAGCGCCCCTGGCTATCTTGCTGAGGTGCAGTGGGGACTTGCGGGCGATATACCGATCCCGGCTGATTTCGACGGAGACGGGAGAACAGACTTTGCGGTGTGGCGGCCGTCAACTGGCACTTGGTTCATCCTTCCAAGCAGAACGCGATCGCCGTACTCGGCGCAGTGGGGGCTCAATGGTGATATTCCCATAGTCGGCGATTTCGATGCCGACGGAAAAGCCGATCTTGCAGTCTGGCGTCCCTCAAATCAGACTTGGTACTTCATTCTGAGCAGCACGGGCGGTGCTTACATCAATCGCTGGGGGTTGCCCGGCGATGTTCCCGTTGCGGGCGATTTTGACGGTTCGGGGAGACAGGAAATGGCGGTGTGGCGCCCCTCCAATGGGAACTGGTATGTAATCGGGGGCAAGACCGGCGAGGCGTTCGTAAAGCAATGGGGTCTGCCCGGCGATGTGCCGATCCCGGCCGATTACGACGGCGATGGGATTACCGACTTTGCAGTATGGCGGCACTCAGATGGCAACTGGTATATCAAACCGAGCGGTAATCCCGGCGCGCCGTTCAGTGTGCCGCTTGGTTTACCGACCAACTTAATTGCGACGAAGCTTGGTATCGGGACGCTGGGAAAATCACTCTGCGTCCGGGTATTGGGAGATTTTGATGGCGACGGGAAAAGCGACTTCGCCGTCTGGCAGCCGTCGACCGGTGATTGGTTTGTAATTCCCAGCGGCAACACAGGAACGCCCTTGGTTCAGCCAACGTGGGGCGTTCTGGGCGATGTGCCCGTTCCGGGGGACTATGACGGCGACGGAAAGACCGATTTCGCGGTATGGCGCCCTTCGAATGGAACTTGGTATGTCATACCGAGCAGCGGCGCTTCCCCGTACTTCAAGCAGTTTGGTTTATCGACCGATATTCCGGTTATTGGAGATTTCGACGGTGACGGCAAAACGGACTTTGCAGTGTGGCGGCCGTCTAATGGGACTTGGTACATCAGTCCGAGTGGCGGCGGAGCGGCTTATTCCGTCCAGTGGGGCTTATCGGGCGACGTTCCCTCGCCTGGTGATTTCGAGGGCAGCGGAAAGAGTGATTTGGCCGTGTGGCGGCCATCAGCGGGCATGTGGTATGTCGTTCCAAGCAGCGGCGCGACAGCTTACAGCCGTCAGTGGGGGCTCCCCGGGGATGTTCCTCTTCCTGGAGATTTCAACGGCGATGGAAGAGCCGATCTGGGCATCTGGCGGCCCTCGAATCTGACCTATTTCACTCTTTTGAGTACCGGGTCCTCGGATCCAGGGCAGGCATCGTGGGGTTTAACCGGCAATACCGAAATCTATAAGCAGCCGCGATAAGACGGGTGCACGGGCTCGGAATAATTCTGATGTGATTGAGCAGTCGGACTTCCGTCTACACCGGGGAGGCGTTTTGCGTGAACGACGGAGAACGGATTGCATGCGTCACGGGGCTTTTACTGCTAGGAATGGCAGCGACGGTCATGTTCTGGGATATGAAGGGAAGTCCTCGAGGGCCTCGCGGAAAGCGCAGAGCTCAGGAACCGCCGGTCGAAACGCTGGCGGACGAGTTGAAAGAAGCGTGGGGTGAATATCACACGGCCTGATTGATCGACATTCCCGATCCTCCCGCTCCTGGGCCACATACTAGGACCATGCGGATCGGCATCACGTGTTATCCGACGTACGGCGGAAGCGGGATTGTAGCGACCGAGTTGGGCCTCGAACTGGCGCATCGCGGGCATGAGGTGCACTTCATCAGCTACGCGAATCCGATTCGGCTGGACCCGGACACGCCGGGCATTCACTATCATGAGGTGGAAGTTTCCACGTATCCGTTGTTCCAATACCCGCCGTACTCTCTCGCGCTAGCATCGCGCATGGCCGAGGTCGCCGAGCGTGAGCGGCTCGATCTGCTGCATGTACACTACGCTATCCCACACTCGATCTCCGCGCTGCTAGCGCAGGAGATGACGCCGTCGCGGCCTTTACCGTTCATCACGACGCTGCATGGGACCGATATCACGCTCGTGGGCGCGGATAGATCCTATTTCCTAATTACGAAGTTTTCAATTGAGCGCTCGAATGGAGTGACGACAATTAGCGAGTACATGCGGCAGCGCACGGTTGACTTCTTCGGAGTGAAGAATCCGATTGAAGTCATCCATAATTTCGTGAACTGCTCGCTCTACAAACCCGATGAGGAGGCGCAGCGGCGCGGGCGGAAACGCATTCTGCACATCTCGAATTTTCGGCCCGTGAAGCGGGTGCAAGATTGCATTTACGCATTTGCAAAGGTAAGGGAGCATGTGGACGCCGAGCTGATTCTGGCGGGCGATGGTCCGGAACGCGGAAATGCCGAACGGCTGGCGCGCGAATTGGGGGTGAATAACGAGGTGAAGTTTCTGGGCAAACAGGACCACATGGAGCGCCTGATTCCGCGCATGCATGCTCTCCATCTGCCGAGCGAGCTAGAGGCGTTTGGCCTTGCGGCACTGGAGGCAATGGCTTGCGGCGTGCCTCCGGTGGCCACGCGTACCGGTGGAGTGCCGGACTTAATAACGCACGGGGTGGACGGCTTCATGGAAGCGGTGGGCGATATCGAGGCGCAGGCGGCGCGCCTGACCGAGCTACTGACGGATGAAGATCTTCATGGGAGGATGTCGGCGGCAGCGCGGGAGACGGCACAAAGTAGGTTCTGCACGGACCTGATCATTCCGCAGTACGAAAAGTACTATGAGCAGGTGTGTGGGGGTTCACAGCGGTGAGGCCGGCGGGGTGGTGTGACAGTAACCGGCCGAATCTGTCGGCTGCTGAAAGAAATCTAAGTACCGGCTTAAAGCTCTCGATGGATTTACATTAGGCCTTCGTTTGCGAGAAAGTGCTGGACGGCCGGATCGTCCTTCCAGCCGCGAGCCAACTCCTGCACAGCCGTCCGCCGTACGGCTGCGTGTTGATCGCGCGCTGCACGTTCCTTGAGCATGGGGAGGGTGTCAGGATCGTCCTTCCAGCCGCGCGCCAACGCCTGCACGGCGGCGCTACGAACGTCTTCATTTTGATCGCGCGCTGCACGCTCCTTGAGCATGGGGAGGGTGTCAGGATCGTCCTTCCAGCCGCGCGCCAACGCCTGCACGGCCGTCATCCGTACGGATGCATCTTGATCGCGCGCTGCAAGTTCCTTGAGCATGGGGAGCGTGTCCGGATCGTCCTTCCAGCCGCGCGCCAACTCCTGCACGGCCGTCATCCGTACGGATGCATCTTGATCGCGCGCTGCAAGTTCCTTGAGCATGGGGAGGGTGTCCGGATCGTCCTTCCAGCCGCGCGCCAACGCCTGCACGGCCGTCATCCGTACGGATGCATCTTGATCGCGCGCTGCAAGTTCCTTGAGCATGGGGAGCGTGTCCGGATCGTCTTTCCAGCCGCGCGCCAACGCCTGCACGGCCGTCCTCCGTACGGATGCATTTTGATCGCGCGCTGCACGTTCCTTGAGCCAGGGGAGCGTGTCCGGATCGTCCTTCCAGCCGCGCGCCAACTCCTGCACGGCCGTGATCCGTACGGATGCATTTTGATCGCGCGCTGCACGTTCCTTGAGCCAGGGGAGGGTGTCAGGATCGTCTTTCCAGCCGCGCGCCAACTCCTGCACGGCGGCGCTACGAACGTCTTCATTTTGATCGCGCGCTGCACGTTCCTTGAGCCAGGGGAGCGTGTCCGGATCGTCTTTCCAGCCACGCGCCAACTCCTGCACGGCGGCGCTACGAACGTCTTCATTTTGATCGCGCGCTGCACGTTCCTTGAGCCAGGGGAGCGTGTCGGGATCGTCTTTCCAGCCGCGCGCTAACGCCTGCACGGCGGCGCTACGAACGTCTTCATTCTCATCGCGCGCTGCACGTTCCTTGAGCATGGGGAGGGTGTCAGGATCGTCCTTCCAGCCGCGCGCCAACTCCTGCACGGCGGCGCTACGAACGTCTTCATTTTGATCGCGCGCTGCACGTTCCTTGAGCATGGGGAGGGTGTCCGGATCGTCCTTCCAGCCGCGCGCCAACTCCTGCACGGCCGTCATCCGTACGTATTCATTTTGATCGCGCGCTGCACGCTCCTTGAGCATGGGGAGGGTGTCCGGATCGTCCTTCCAGCCGCGCGCCAGCGCCTGCACGGCCGTGATCCGTACGTATTCATTTTGATCGCGCGCTGCACGTTCCTTGAGCCAGGGGAGCGTGTCGGGATCGTCTCTCCAGCCGCGCGCCAACTCCTGCACGGCCGTGATCCGTACGTATTCATTTTGATCGCGCGCTGCACGTTCCTTGAGCATGGGGAGGGTGTCGGGATCGTCTTTCCAGCCGCGCGCCAACTCCTGCACGGCCGTCATCCGTACGTATTCATTTTGATCGCGCGCTGCACGCTCCTTGAGCATGGGGAGGGTGTCCGGATCGTCCTTCCAGCCGCGCGCCAACGCCTCCACGGCGGCGCTACGAACGTCTTCATTTTCATCGCGCGCTGCACGCTCCTTGAGCATGGGGAGGGTGTCCGGATCGTCCTTCCAGCCGCGCGCCAACTCCTGCACGGCGGCGCTACGAACGTCTTCATTTTCATCGCGCGCTGCAAGTTCCTTGAGCCAGGGGAGGGTGCCCGGATTGTCTTTCCAGCCGCGCGCCAACTCCTGCACGGCCGCCTGCCGTACGGATGCATTTTGATCGCGCGCCGCACGTTCCTTGAGCCAGGGGAGCGTGTCGGGATCGTCTTTCCAGCCGCGCGCCAACTCCTGCACGGCGGCGCTACAAACGTCTTCATTTTGATCGCGCGCTGCAAGTTCCTTGAGCCAGGGGAGGGTGCCCGGATTGTCTTTCCAGCCGCGCGCCAACTCCTGCACGGCCGCCTGCCGTACGGATGAATTTTGATCGCGCGCTGCACGTTCCTTGAGCCAGGGGAGCGTGTCCGGATCGTCTTTCCAGCCGCGCGCCAACTCCTGCACGGCCGCCTGCCGTACGTATTCATTTTGATCGCGCGCTGCACGTTCCTTGAGCCAGGGGAGCGTGTCCGGATCGTCTCTCCAGCCGCGCGCCAACTCCTGCACGGCCGTAGTACGAACATGCTCCACTTCTCGGACTTCTGGTGACCAGAAGTCGTAGAAGTATGGGGGATCGAAGCTGATGAGGCGCGATAGAGCGCGCCGCGCTTCATCCCGCTCTTTGCCGATCGACCTCACCTCGCGAATTTCTCGCAAACACTGTGCAGCGAGGAGGACAGCTTCATGGCCTCCTGGCTGCTGCTCAAAGCTCGATAGCTCGGAAACGCACGCGGCTGCGTACTCGACGCCAATTAAGCCGCACAGCAGGCGGAGCACTTCGTGCCACGCATCCTGAGGCCAGTGCTCTTGAAAGAGCTCCCGTAGATCCGTGAGATTGAAGGTTGATGTCCTTTCAAGACGGTACTTCAGATCGCGAGCGCAGAAATATTCAAGAAAAGTTCGATGAACAAAAGCATATTGCCGATCCCCCAAATACCCGAGCATAAAATTACGCTCACGAAGCATCCAGATCAGATCGTCGGCTACGACCCATGACTGCGGTACGGCGAGCACGGTTAATTCCCGATTTACGATTTGGCGTAGTTTGTCCTCGGAAATGAGATTGCCGGCGAGGCCGGTGCGTTCGGCTTGCATGGCTGCGGCGACCTGCTCAAGAATTCGCATCTTTTGATCGGGCCCCAGTTTGTCTTTGATATCCCGTGCGTCTCGCTTTTCCTTTAGTTCGGGAAACTTTTCCAGATCCCAATTTTTCAGCAACAGCTCTGCACAGCGCTCGTAGAGTTTCCCGCGGTCTCGGGGAAGATCCTGATTTCGGCTGAGAATTGCCATCATCGTCAGAAGCAAAGGATTGGCAGCAAGCTCGCTTATCGCGGGAGAGTCATTGAGTGCGCTTCGTAAGCGCGATTCGTAGCGGGCGCGTTCGGCAGAATTCGAAAATGCTTCTTTGTGCCAGAGCTGAATGAAGCGGTCTATTTCAGCCTTATCGAAATCCTGAAGAGTGAACTGCCGAAAGCCGGCGTCGCGAAACCGCTCCGGGTGTTGTGAGCCGGGATGATAGCCGTGAATACGTGTGGTTACCACGATCCGAGCGCTTGGATAGTCATTCGAAAAGCTAATGATCTTTGAGACGATGTCGGTGCGAGGACCTTCCGGAACCTCATCAAGACCATCAAGGAGAACCAGAGCTTGATGCTCTTTCAGATACTTATCAAGTTCTATTCCCGGTAAACAGCATGTCTGATCAGCGGCTTTCTCCAGGTATTCGAGGAAGCTTTCGTATCGGGCGGCTCTTCGCAACTCGATAAGAATGGTGAAGGGGCTTACGGGATTTTCAGCCCACCGGAGCGCAAGATGTTTAAGGAGGGTAGACTTGCCGAGCCCGGGATCGCCGAGCATTACCAGCCGTTGGTGCGCCGGATCGTCCACTACTTGCATGAGGGGGCGTGCCCGAAGCTCGGAATACTCATTTTTCAAGCGTTGTAATTGCTCGTCTTGTGCCTCAATCGCGCTCGCTCGATTCTCCTCTTTGAGCAAACGCAGGTAATCGCGTGTGAGGTCGCGTGGAGGAAGAGCTTCTTTAACGGATTGTGGGACGTAGATTGTTTCCAGACGGACGCGGTGTTCGTAGTGGGTCCAATCGGGGTCCAATGAGCCGAGTTTCAGATAAGAAAGCGCGGCCTTCAGGTCTTTGGCGTACCGGGCAAGGTCGAAAGTACGGGCAGGGCCGGCAAGGCGCTCCGCGGCTGCCGCAGTTCTTTCATTCGCTTCGGCGTCACGGAGACCGGCAATGGCGTGAATTACCGGCCGGAGTTCGGGGTCATAGAGCATTTGACGCTGGATCGATTTCTGGTATTTTTTTGCGACGCGAGTCCAATCGAAATCGGCGGGGGGCTCCATAAGTTGCTGGCCGCCCTCGTCGCGGGTCTCACTCCATATGCCACGGAGTAGTTCGCCATCCAATTTGGACTCGCCGTCAAGCGGAGCCTGAATAGCATCCTGAACGTACGGATTTGCGAGAAAGAGCTTCAGAGCGTCTTCGTAGGGCTTGGCGTTGAGAGTGGGCATGTCCATTGCTGTGTCGAGTTCATCATCGAATCTCGTTACGAACGCTTGGTTGGCTTTGACAAGCTTTTGATCGGGGACGATGCGGCGGTACGTTTTCGCGAATATACCGTCAGCGTACTTGCCGGCGAGCTTCTCGGCACGTTCGGCCGCATACTTTTGGATGTGTGGAGTTACTGCGGCGGAGATTGCGGCCCATTCGATTAACATCTAGGTTCCTTTAGGACAGAATATCCCCGGTCCCCGGGCGACGGAGTTGACACAGATGTCGGGATGCTTCGAAGATCCGTAAGCCGAGCTTGTGTGCTGAAACGATCTCTAAAGCCGTGGGCGATACCGATGCGCAAGCCGGGCGCTTGGCGGAACTGCTCACCGATGAAGGTGTTCATGCGCACATGTTCGCGGCAGCTCGCGAGACGGCGCAAACGCGCTTCTGCACGGACCTGATTATTCCGCAGTACGAGAAGTATTATGAGCGAGTATGTGGAAAATTGGGAGAAACGCCGCGCGACCCTTGAGATGCGCTATAGCAATCACTACAATCGTCTTCGCTTCTAACGCTAGATCTGCTCTTCCCGGCCCAGGCGAGCCCGTCGCGGTCGCGCGTAACGCCCAAGTCGTTCTGGAGTTCGATGCAAAGACCCGAACCAGGGTCGTTGCCAATCTCGCAGGAAGACGAATCGTTCTAGGACCGTTCTCGCTTTCCGAAACGATCGTTCTGAATGGTGAGCGTCTCCAAAATTTCGTGTTGAAGCATTATGAGGACCAGTCATTTTCGGACCGACGTGGCGCGGCTCAACGGTTGAAGATCATCGCTGCCGCCGGCGAGATCGAGAAAGAAGAAACGGTCGATTCGTTTGCAAACTTTCCCACCATGCTGTTTGTGAATGTGAAATATACGAACCGCGGCAGCACAACCCTATCGGTAGAAGGTTGGAGCAGTCAGACACACACCATTCAAGCCGGAGCCGTAAAGGACGGCGTCGCCTTCTGGTCGCTCGAGAGCGGCTCGTACGAACGGCGGCCCGACTGGGCGATTCCGTTGAAGCCTGGCTTCGAACAACGGAATTTTCTCGGCATGAATGCAGATGATTATGGCGGCGGAACGCCGGTGATCGATGTTTGGCGGCCGGATGTTGGACTCGCGGTTGGTCACGATGAATTGGTGCCGGAACTCGTGTCAGAGCCGGTGACGATGCCATCCGCGAATTACGCGACTGTTGCCGTGGACTATCAAAAGAAGCGGACTCTTAACCCCGGGGAATCGATCCGAACACTAGAAACGTTCCTGGCTGTTCATACGGGGGATTACTTCCCCAGTCTGCGAGAATATCGGCGTCTGATGATAGCCAAAGGCGTTCGCCTTGAAAATCCGCCCGCCAATGCCTATCAACCGATCTGGTGCGCGTGGGGTTTCGGACGCAACTTCCAGCCAAAACAAATTGAGGTTGCCTTGCCGGAAGCGAAAAAACTGGGCATGGGCTGGGTAACGATGGACGACGGATGGTACACGAAACTGGGTGACTGGAAGCCCAACGCTCAGAAGTTCCCAAGAGGCGATGCGAGCATTCGTGAGCTCGTTGACAAGATTCATGCCCAGGGCCTCAAAGCGCAATTGTGGTGGGCGCCTTTATCAGTGAGTCCCGATAGCGACATAGCTCGTGAACACAGTGACTGGCTGCTCTTGGACGCGTCTGGATCGAGGCGCAAGATCAGCTACTGGAACGCCTATTATCTGTGTCCGGCCGATCCCGCCGTGGTTCGCTATCACCAGCAACTGGCGGAGCGAATCTTCAAAGTGTGGGGATTCGATGGATTGAAAATTGATGGACAGTTCCTAAATGCCGTTCCCCCTTGCACAAATCCCGCGCATCATCACAAGAGTCCGCTTGATTCCGTTCAGCAGCTTCCGTTTTTCTTCAAAGCGATTTCCGATGCTGCGCACGCCACCAAGCCCGGCGCTTTGATTGAACTCTGCCCCTGCGGAACCTCGTATTCGTTCTTTTCGATGCCGTATTACAACATGACCGTCGCGTCCGATCCGGAAAGCTCGTGGCAGGTTCGATCAAAAGGGAAGGCCCTGAAAGCGCTTATGGGCGACCAACTCCCGTTTTTCGGCGATCACGTCGAGCTCAGTGATGGTGCCGACGATTTTGCGTCCACGATAGGTATCGGCGGTGTTGTTGGAACGCAATATCGATGGCCTCCCGACGACAAAACGGCTCCGCGTGGTGAAATGCCCACGGCCAAGCTGATCCTTACCCCGGCGAAAGAACAGATTTGGCACAAGTGGATAGATATTTATCGTGACCGGATGTTGTCGCAAGGGCACTACCTTGGCGATCTGTACGACATCGGCTTCGACAAACCGGAAACGCACTGCATCCGAAAAGGCACTTCTATGTATTACGCTTTCTATGCACCGCGGTGGACAGGTTCCGTCACGCTGCGCGGCCTCGAGGGCAAGCGATACAAGGTAGTGGACTACGTTCATGAGAAGCCGCTCGGTTTTGTGCAAGGGCCAACCGGCGAACTGAACGTAGACTTTCAAAAGTTTTTGCTTATTGTGGCGAATCCTGCCGATTAGGGGCGAGGACCCGGGAACTCCAGACTGAAACCTTAGTTCGGGTGACAATCAGCGGGCCGATTCACCCAGGCTCTTGGGTGCTGGATTCTCCAGCAGCCTGCTGGGGCCAAGAAAGGTAGAAATCTTTCAGACCCGTTTGGGTCCATTCAGCGAGACCGGCGGTAAATACACATCTCATCGGAGGAGCAGTATGTCTTTCCTGGCGTGGATCATTTTGGGGCTGATCGCAGGGTTTATTGGCAGCAAGATTGTTAACAAGAGTGGCGAGGGTATTTTCCTTGATATTATCCTTGGCATTGTCGGTGCGATTGTGGGCGGCTGGTTGTTTCGTATGTTCGGTGCCTCCGGCGTGACTGGACTGAATATCTACAGCCTGATTGTCGCGGTAATCGGAGCGATCATATTTCTGGTCGTCTACCACGCTCTATTTCGGCGCCGGGCGTAAGCCGGGAGCGTTGCGGTAGCGCGCAATGCGATACATCGTACGGTTGCTGCTGATTGCAAGTGCCTCCCTGTGCTTGCTTGCGTCGGCCTCATGGCAAGCTGCCGGAACCGCACAGGCACCGGCAAACGGCAAAGCAGGTCAAGCAACTTCCCCATCGTCGAAGTCGAAGCTGGTCGATATCAATACAGCGTCCGCAGACGAATTGGACGCGCTTCCCGGCATAGGGTCGGCCTTTGCGAAAAGGATTATTGATGGCCGTCCTTACAGGTCGAAAAACGAGCTCTTGCAGAAGAAGATAGTGCCGGCGTCGACCTACGACAAGATCCAGAACAAGATCGTCGCTCGCCAACTCAAGAAGTAAATCGAGGTGGTATAGCCCCCGCGGGAGCGTCTTGCACGTCCGTCCAGTGGGCCATCAACTTCAAATAGCCCTGGAGATCCCGATCGAGCGGTGGGGCGAATCGGTATGCGGGTAAGTCTGAGGCTGTCACTTCGCCCCGGGCGAGCCGCGGATACCACGAGGAAAGTAGCGAGGCATGGCGTTTATGGCGATCCTGGTCTAAGCACCAGATGCCTACGGGACAGACCTCCGCGAGCGCCTCAGTACACATAGACCACCAATCGGTTGCATCAATGGACGGGAACCAGCAGAAGCCGCGGAAGTCCGTTCGTTGAGCTAAAGTCTCGCATTGCTCTTCCATAAATTTCAGCCATGTCAGGCGGTCTTCGACAGTCCCACCAATATTCGTTTCGGAGAGCAGTATCGGGACAGCGTAGCGCTCAATGTAATCGCCCGCTAAATCTGCAAACCCGCGGGGACCCTCACAAGGGAACTGGATAATCGCGCAGCGGTGATCGGGACTCCAGGCCCAATCGATTTCCGAGTGATGATAATAATCGAGGCCAAGAATATCAAATGGCGCTGTATGGTCTTCAAACCACTGTTGGTCATCTCTCGAGAAGCCGTGCTCACTCAAATACGGAACTAACGGATGAGCGTGGTCGATACGGCCAAGCAACAGATCATGAAACAAGAACCGGCGAAGGTTTACGTGCTCGACCCAAGCTTCGGACTTGCGGTCGAGCGCGCGATGGTATTCGCAGGTATCGACATGGACAAAGCGTATTTTTGAGTTGAAGGCGTTCAACTCCGCCCTCGCGAAATTGATGGCGCGAGCAGCGTTGACGCTCATCCGCACAAAGTCGGAATCTGACTGATTATGGGGGTACCACGTCCCGCTATGCGAGCACAAGAGCACGGTTGGAAGCGGCTCATTAAAAATTGTGTAGTGCTCGATCCATTCATAGTGCTCGGCCAGTTTACGGATAAAGCGACGATACAGAGCGGGAAACTCGGAATGCAAGAATCCTGATACAAGCCAGTCAGGGAACGACACGTGATGCAGCGGGTCGGCGATCGGCGTTAAGCCGAGCTCAAGGATTGCATTGATCGGACCATCGAGCCAACTCCAATCCCACTTGCCGGGCTCATGCTCTACGCGATGCCAAGGGATGGGGTACCGAAGTTCCCTGATGCCGGCGGCCTGAAGCAACTCAAGGTCCTCGCGCCAGTACTCGGTGTGCCTTGTGGTTTCGAGAACGTCTTGCCCAGTGCCGTGGATTTTAATGCTCTCAAAAGCACCTAGATGCGAGTATCCCAGATGATATGAAAGTATTGCGGGAATCGGGAAACTCTCTTCGACACGTAAACGTTATGGAACTTAGACAACTTGGCTACTCAGGATTCAAAGTACCGGCACTAACTTTTGGGACCGGGACGTTTGGAGGCGGGAACGAATTCTTTCGCGCCTGGGGCAATACGGGCGTGCCTGAAGCGACGCGCCTCGTCGATATCTGCTTGGACGCCAGCCTCAACATGTTCGACACTGCGGACAGCTATTCGGATGGTTTATCGGAAGAGATTCTCGGTAAAGCCATCAGTTCGCGGCGGGATCAGGTAATTATAGCGACGAAGGCTTTTTTCGGCAGAGTCCAGCACCGAACGATGTCGGCAGTTCTCGCTACCACCTCATCCGCGCATGCGAGAACAGTCTGCGGCGATTGCGCACGGATTACATCGACATCTATCAGATGCATGGGTTTGATGCGTTATCGCCCGTTGACGAGACCCTAAATACTTTGGAGGATTTGGTGCGCAGCGGGAAGGTTCGATATGTCGGCTGCTCTAATTTCTCCGGGTGGCATCTCATGAAGTCGATCGCGACATCTGAAAAATACAATTTGCCCCGGTATATCGCGCACCAGGCTTATTATTCTTTGATCGGGCGTGATTTTGAATGGGAGTTGATGCCGCTTGCGGTCGACCAAAGAATAGGCACCCTGGTCTGGAGTCCGCTCGGCTGGGGACGATTAACAGGGAAAATTCGCAGGAATGAACCTCCTCCGGAGAATAGCCGGCTACCTAAGACCGCGCATGCCGGACCGCCGGTTGCGGATGAGCTACTGTATCGCGTGGTTGAAGCAATGGATGAAGTGGCTCGCGAGACCGGAAAGGGCGTTCCGCAGATTGCTCTCAATTGGCTGCTCTCCAGGCCGACAGTGTGTTCGGTGATTATTGGGGCACGTAACGAAGAACAGTTGCGTCAGAACTTGGGCGCAGTGGGATGGACCTTAACGCCTGAACAAATCTTAAAACTTGATTCGGCAAGTGCGACGACACCTCCCTATCCTTATTGGCACCAAAAGCTCGAGGCCAGAGAGCGGAATCCACCACCGGTTCGGGAGTGATCACGCTATAAACGGATATGCCTCGCTACGCGGCCGTCGATATCGGAAGCAACTCAGTCCGAATGATGGCGGCTGACGTCATCGAAGGCAGAACTGAGATACTCGCCGAAGATCGGCAGGTGACCAGACTTGGTGAAAGCGTCTTTCGCTCTGGGCGCATCAGTAAGCAAGCGTTGGATTTCCTGTGCAACATCCTCAGCAAGATGGCCAACGCCTATCAGCGCCTGGAAATTCTTGGAGTGCGCGCTGTTGCAACCAGTGCTGTACGGGATGCGAGTAACAGGCAGGTATTTCTTCAACGAACGAGCGCGGCACTGGGCGCGAACGTTGAAATCATTTCAGGTTCCGAAGAGGCCCGTCTAATTCATTTAGGCGTAAACGCGCGCTGGCCTCGTCCCAAGCAGCGGACTTTGATCATCGACTTGGGCGGAGGCAGCGGTGAATTGATCATAGACGAGAGCGGCGAAATGAAGGATGCGGTTTCGAAGCCGCTTGGAGCTGTGCGGTTGACAGAAGTTTTTCTTAAAACGGATCCACCCCGGCCGGAAGAACTGCATCGACTAACAGCTTATGTAGAAGAGAAGCTCGCGCCATTCCGCAAACAGCACGGGACGGAAAAATTCAATCGCACGATAGCGACATCGGCCACAGCAGCCGCTATCGTTTGCGCGGTCAATCTCGTGCCGCGGGCAAAGCGGGAGGAAGCCGACCGGCTCCGCGCAAGGACGAGTCAGATCCGCGAGTTGTATATGAAGCTGATCAAAACGGATCTCGCCGGCCGACGGAAAATCGCGGGTATTGGTTTCAAACGCGCCGAAATCATCAGCGCCGGAGTCGCCGTATTTCTTCGAGCATTGGAGCTGTTCGGGCAGCAATCGGTATATTACTGCGCAGCGGGTGTTCGCGATGGCATCATCGCCGATCTCGCAGCGCGGCGCGTAGGCCGTGAGCTATCGCAACTTTCGCGCGAGCAGCGTTCGGTCGTAGAGGCGATGGCTAAGCGATATGGAGTGGCATTGAATCATGCTCGGCATGTCGCATGGTTGGGACACCGCCTGTTTGAAATCATGCGGCCCCTTCACCAGTTGCCCCCTGCTGCCGGCAAGTTATTGGAAGCAGCAGCCTATCTGCATGACATCGGGCATTTCGTCAGTGATTTAGGGCACCACAAACACTCGGCATACCTCGTCGCGAATTCTGGGATGCCCGGGTTCACAAATAAAGAACGCCTCGCGATAGCGTCGCTCTGTCGCTTTCACCGGAAGTCGATGCCTCAGCCGGCGCATCCGCAATTCCAGATCCTGGATACAGAATCGAAGCGATTCGTGATCAGCCTTGCACCACTGCTGCGAATCGCTGACGCGCTTGATCGCGGCCATGAGCAGAAGGTACGTGACATCACGACCTCGTCCAAAGAGGGCGCGGTTACGCTGCTGCTCCAGGCCGACCAGGACGCCGACTTGGAACTTTGGACGGCGAATGAGGAGGCAAAGAGCTTTCGAGAGATCTACCCAACTCCACTTTCGCTACGGCGGGCGAGAGTGCAAAAGGCCTGAGACACGACCCGAACCAGGAATTACCGAGACAAGGATCTGAATTCTGCGCTTTAGTTTTGCTGGCTCACATGAGACGACCATTTCCACGTGCCTTTCTGAGGGGTGCCCGCATTCTATCGGCGGTTATTGGGGCGACGATTGGAATCGGATTAACTGGGTGCTTCGCTGACAACCTGCAGGTGCGTTTGGCCAGCCAAAGCACCGTTGAGGAGCGGCTGCGCGCTGGGTTAGTGTCACCGAAGGAACGCCAAAATGCGACCCAACAACTTTTCACCAAAGCTGGATGTCCGGCGACCGAGCAGCAGGTCGACAAGCATTCCGGTAATATCCTCTGTACATTGATCGGAGAAACGAATGCCACCATCGTTGTCGGCGGCCACTTCGATTTCACGGAGCACGGGAGGGGAATCGTAGACGATTGGAGCGGTACCTCATTGTTGGTCTCGCTGTATGAGACATTGAAACAGGACCCCCGGCGGCATACCTTCGAATTTGTCGCGTTTGCCGCTGAAGAACGAGGTTTGATCGGTTCTTCTCAATTTGTGAAGGCCCTGACTCCTGAACAGCGCGGGAGTATCAGGGCGTTCATTAACCTCGAACGTCTGGGATTGACGCCGCCCAAAGTGTGGGTCCATCGCTCAACACCCATACTCGTGGCCCGACTGGTAGAGATCGCGAACGCCGTCCATATTCCATCGCAAGCGGTGAACGTCGAAAAGGTAGGCGATGATGATACACACCCGTTCTTCTCAAATAAAATTCCGGTTATCTCCATTCACTCCATTACACAAAACACTTGGGGGGTGATACACAGTGAACGTGACAATATCGAAGCCGTACATCCTGACGTTTACTATGACGCCTATAGACTGCTTGCGTTCTACCTTGCCTATCTCGACTTCAAAATGCAATAGCTAACGGGCTCGGGTCTTATCGACCAGCTTCGTAAGGACCCTGCTAATCCCGTGACGCCGCAGACACCTCCAACGTGCGCCGGAGGCCTTCTGCCTCAGAAACTAGCTCCCGGTATTCCAATTCAGCTCTTATGCGATTGGTGTCATACGCTAAGTTCTGATCGAAGTTAAAGCCTGTTCCCACATCGGTCGGCACAGAAGACGGGGGCAGGCTGCCTAGTCGTTCCGCGACAGTTGGGGTCATGGCTTCGCCAACGTTGTAAACTCGACCCCCGGCTGCGGGATGCAAAGCCGACCGAACAATCGCGGCAGCTACGTTTTCAACATAGCCGTGAGTCCAACGCCATTGGGGGCGGTCGCGGAATCCGTAAATCGTCGCTAGATCGGCATTGCCCCCAGGCCCGTAAACTTTTGGCAATCGGAGCACCGTGCCGGGAATTTGTGGATCGCTGAGGGCAATCCGTTCGACAAAAATCTTCTCGTAGTAGTTACTTAACTCTGCGGGCGATTTTGCCCGAGATCGGTATGGATAAAAGACGCTCCGTAAAGGGGACTCCTCGGTCAGAAGCGAATTGTCAACGGGGCCGGGCTCCAATCCCGTGAACCGACCATAGGCGAGGTATACATCTCCGCTGCTTAGCCAAACGATTCTTTCCGTACGCCCGCGAAATGCTTCGAGTGCGGCTCGACTGTCCTCTTCCCCCATCGCGATCATATGAATGACAAGGTCCGGCCCCGGTGCGAACAGATCGCTTGCAAATTCCGTAACAGGCATTCCTGCCTCTACGCGGCGGATGTGGTGCACACTCAGAGGCAGCGAGGACTCGCTTTGTCCTCGATGATAGGCGGTCACACTATGACCGAGCTCGATGAGCTGTGTCGCGACGTGAGGCCCGATGAATTTCGTTCCTCCGATAATTACGATTCGCTTTGGCTTACTCAGATCAACCGATTGCATTGCGATCCGTCATTTGTACGTTCCGCGTAGAATGAGTGAAATATATGAAGCTCTCGCCCTTCCTGCTCGACAAATGGCTGGAACAGCAGAATCTTCCGAATTCGAACGTCGAGTTCGATCTCGGGTCAAGTACCGGACCAAGTTGGACACTTCGCGAGTTGCTCGCACTCTCCCCAGACGAGGAATACGACCGCCTTCTCGATACCAAACTGTTCTACACCCCTTCTGTTGGTTCACTGCGCCTGCGCGAGGCGATCGCGGAACTTGAGGGCGTTGATCCAGAGCACGTGCAAATTGTCACCGGTGCGGCCGAGGCCCTATTCTTAATGTTTTTTCTCGCAGCCGAGCCTGGAGCAAATGTCGTTCTCCCTACTCCGGGATTTCCAACCAATACGGCAGTCGCGGAGTCGTTCGGCCTTGGCATTCGTCAATACCGGCTGCGCCCTGAAGATAACTTTCGCATCGATCTCGATGAAATACGCGGACTCGTGGATCGCGACACTCGCTTCGTGTTGGTGAATTCGCCCCACAACCCGACGGGAGCAATCATGACTGACGGGGAGATGGACAGCCTGCATGACTTTTGCGCCCATCGCGGAGTTCAGTTTATCTCTGACCAGGTCTATCATCCGATTTACCATGGTCCAGAGACCCGTTCGGCATCCCGGCTTCCCCACGCTACCGTGGTCGGTGATTTTTCCAAGGCCCTGTGCCTCAGCGGATTACGCGTCGGTTGGATTGTAGAGCGTGACCCTCATCGTCGCGAATTATATCTGAATGCACGGAGCTATTTCAGCGTTTCGAATACTGCTTTGGGCGAGCACTTGGCCGCTTTCGCACTACGCCACAGCAATGCAATTTATGATCGGGCTAAGCGGGTTGCCCGAAAGAATCTTGCGCTCGTCGATCAACTCTTCAGTGAGCACGAAGACCTGTTCCATTGGATTCGTCCGAGCGGCGGAATGACTGGGTTCCCATTGCTGGCAGACGGACGAAATGCGCGCGAGTTCTGCCTTAAACTGGCGACCTGCGGCGTTCTGATCACGCCCGGTGATTGCTTCGGAATGCCCTCCCATTTCCGCATCGGTTTTGGTAGAAGCGGAAATCAATTTCCTGAAGCCATAGCGCGCTTCACGGAGTTTTTGCACAGCGAAACTGCTCAGCTTTCAAAAGCGTGAAGTAATCGTCTCTGCACTCACGCGTGCCGCTCAACCAGGTTCCTGATACAAGCCGATCACGTTCCCCGCGGGCCCAACGTCAAATCAATGTCGTCGCTATACCGGCCTAGGAAGCACCAGTCGATTTCTAAGAATGCCTAAAACACATCGAGTCCGAACTTCGGCTCCGACCGAGTGCCGCTCACTTTAACCGGAATCTCAGCTCCTCCGCCCTTCCTCTTGAACAGAAATGGAGAAACGGCTCTCAGCAGCAACGAACCCCACCGCGAAACAACCATGTGCGATAGCGATGCGTCAGTCAGGACCTTCCCGCGAAAATCAAACCTCTGACCATCCAGTGAATAAACTCCTGTCAGATTCACTCGCGCGCCCGGCAGAACATACGAGAGATCGGTGAAGTGCAGAATGCCGCTCGTCATGTAAAATCTCCCATTCATTCGCGAGTTCACATCCGCCGCCCCGGGCTTGGCTTCCTTTGGATGGCCCTGCGTGCGCAAGCTCAGCATGTCCACCTTGTCCTGAACCTTCGGATTTGTGAAGTGAATTCTTGTCAGCGCGAAGTCGCCCTTCAGGCTCAGTCTTTCCGAGACACTTTCTTTGCCGGGCCTAATTTGTAGGTTCGTCTTTGTGCTGATGGCCGCGGTCATCACCACCGGTCTCGTCCTCACGACGAGGTCGAGGAAGTCCTGCAACTGCCCACTGGGTACGTCGATGTCCAGGTTTATGCGGTGTCCGTGTCCTTTAATGTTGATAACTGCGCCGCTGGCTGTGAAGGTTGAATCTCGCAGCTTGGCGTGCACGGGTTGCAAGTACGTATCGCCAGTCGTACCGTCGATAATCGCGCGAAAGTGAGTATGTAGCGGCACCGGGTGATCGGCGGTATCTAGCGAGAAATTCGACGTCTCGGTGGTACCCTCCGCTACGATCTTGTTGAGCTGGCCTTTGAAGTCACCGACAGAAGACAGAATGCCTCCGAGGCCTTTGATGGTATTCAGGTCGGCATGCTCGAACGTGTAGTGGCCGGTTACTACCGAGTCGCCAGGGCTCTCTGTCCGCCACGGTCCGAAAGTGCCGGTGGAATGAATCTCGCCGCGTGGGATGGCATTAGTCAGGGTTGCGTCATAGTTCAACGGAGCGTTGGGCCCGATATCGCGTAATTCGATGTGTCGTAGCTCAAAGTCCTTCGGGTCCTTGCCGGGATTGGACGTGCCGATAAGCAGCCGCGAATTGTCGCAGATAATCTGATCGACGACGATCTTGATCTTGCCCCTATGTTTTTCGCTTCCTTTGGCAGACTGCTGCCACATTTCACGAGGAGGAATGTTGATTTCAAGCCCGGTAACTCGGACAGCGTCGACATGCATCGGCTTGAAGAAGAGACCCAGCAGCCCCGAGTGGAACGAGAAGTGTTCGACTGCCATCAGCGGTTGTGTCACGCCCGCAGCAACGATGTCATCCGGCGGAAAAATGCGCAGCCTATCGCCGGAAACTTCGATTCCGTTCAGGACCGAGACGTTCAGGTCCTCTAACTCAACCCGGCTGTTAAAACGGGTGCTCAGAGTCTCGATCACACGACCCTTCAGAATCGGTCCGGCGTGATGAATTACTACCTCGCCGATTATCACGAGAACCACTGCCGCGATAACCGAGGATATGCCAATCCAGGCCCACATACGTCCTCGTCGCCGCGGTTTGCGAGCAGAGAGAGTGTTTTGCGCTTGTTCCGGAATATTTTTTCCCCTGTGCTCATTCGAGCTTACCCGTCTCAAAACGGTGACCCCAACTTATAATGACGCCGATGAGCAGTTCTCGTTCATCCCCTGAAGTCGGCCAGTTCGATTGGCGCGTTGATCAGCACTATCCCTACCTTCGTCTTCACGCTGTTAATGTTTTCGTTCGAGATCAGGAGAGAAGCCTCCGGTTCTACCTCGATCAACTTGGATTTGACTTAGCCTTCGATGCCCGGCTTCAATCGGGCCGCCGCTGGGTGGCCGTTTCGCCGCCTGATGGTACAGCGGTGCTCACGCTCATAGCACCCGATCCTGACTCGCGAGAGTATAGCCTTATCGGGCGGCCCACAGACGTTATTTTCGTTACGGAAGATGTCCCTGCAAAATTTCGGGAATGGAGCAGCCGCGGAGTTCGCTTTCGCCACACGCCCCGCCTCAGGCGGGTTAAGTATGAGCGGCAGGAGATACCGAAAGGCTGGGTTTCCTCATTAGCGCCCTACGCAGAACAGCTACCGGTGTGGGGCGGCGTATTCACCCGCTTCGAAGATATCGATCGGAATTCCTTTGAACTTGTGAGCCTGGATGAGGTAAGCCAAGCGGTCGACTCCCAACGCCGTGCACTTGCGAAGAAGCTGGAAGCCGAGCGTCGCGCGGCTCAAGAGATGGAGATTGCAAAACAGGTGCAGGCCAGGCTCTTTCCTCAAAAGCTTCCGCAGCTGAACTCACTCGAATACGCGGGTACTTGTATCCAGGCACGCCAGGTTGGGGGCGACTACTACGATTTCCTTGAATTGGGGCACGAGCGTCTTGGATTAGTGATCGGTGATATTGCCGGCAAAGGGATTGCCGCTGCGTTGCTAATGGCAAATCTGCAAGCGAATCTGCGCAGTCAGTGTGCCATCGCTTTGGATCAGCCGCAGCATTTTCTGCGCTCAGTAAACCAATTATTTTTCGAGAATACGGTCGACAGCGCCTACGCCACGCTGTTCTTCGCGGAATATGATGACACGGCGCGCCGCCTACGTTACGTGAACTGCGGGCATCTTTCCGGTCTGCTTCTGCGACCCGACAACACTTTGGAACGGCTTGGTTCGACTGCCACCATGTTGGGGCTCTTCAAGGAATGGGATTGCTCTATAGAAGAATGCCGACTATTCCCCGGCGACACGCTCGCACTCTACACGGATGGTGTAACCGAATCTTTCCATGCAGAAGAGGAATTCGGCGAACACCGTTTAGTCGAAGCGTTGTTGCGCTATCGTGAACTCCCGCCACCTTCCCTGCTTATGTCAATCATTGATGAAGTTCGCCAATTCAACCTCCGCGAACAACATGATGACATCACTTTGATCATTGCTAAATGCCGGTGATCCTTTAGCCCGACCGCAGTCTCGCCGATGCAAACATGCCGACCTTTTTGAGTAACCGGACAAGTTCAACGCGCTCGGTGGGCGGCAACACGGCCATCGTTTCTTCCATGTCGAATGCGTGTCGCCGGAAGGCATTCTCGATAAGGCGCTTACCCTTGTCCGTCAGTCGGACCAGCCGGGCACGCTGGTCTTCTGGATGAGCCGTTCTATAGACCAGTTTTCTTGATTCCAGGCGGTCGATTGCGGTGGTGATTGAGCCGCTTGTCAACAGGACCTTCTTGCCGATCGCATTCACCGGCTGCGGTCCTTTGTGAAGAAGCACTTCCAAGACCGCGAAATCGGAGAGACCGAGCCCCAATCCGGACACGCTACAGATCGCGTTTTGCTGTATCGCGCGCGCGGCCTTCCACAGCACCAGCCATACACGAACCCCACTGGTTTTCCCCGGCGCTTCCGGGCCACGCTTCGCTTGATGGCCTGAATCTTTTCGACCATTACTCACATCTTCCTTGATGTCAAGGTATATTATGGCAAATACCCATGTCTGATTACAAAAGGAGACACCTTGAGAAAAACCTACAAAATTGATCCTGCGCACTCGAGTGCTCAATTCGTTGTCCGTCATATGATGATCACCAACGTCCGTGGCGGGTTTAGCGGCGTTGCAGGCACCATTGAATACGACCCTGATAACGCAAACAACTCTCGCATTCAGGCCACCATCGACGCGAGTAAAATCAACACACTCGACAGCCAGCGGGACGCGCACTTGAAGAGCCCGGATTTTTTGGATGTCGAGCAGTACCCGACTATTACGTTTAAGAGCAAGAACATCGTTGCGGCGGACCATGATGAATGGAAGGTTACGGGTGACCTGACGATCCATGGTGTGACCAAGGAAGTCGTATTGAACGTAGAAGGCCCGACACCTGAAGGAAAGGATCCCTTCGGGAATACCAGGATAGGCGCGTCAGGTTCAACCAAAATCAAGCGCAGCGATTTCGGCTTGAAATGGAACGCGTCGATCGAAACCGGCGGGCTCCTCGTAGGCGATGACCTCAAGCTCGAACTGGAGATTTCGGCAATCAGATCGGACTCGGCAGCGATGGCGTAACGTGCGGACCTCGCTGCGAAAGTTGACAGGACCTGACCGATGACACCGGAACGCAAATCGAGGGCATTTACCGCGGGTGCCGGCTTCCATATGGTGGGCGGCGGCTTCCGGGGTCGTACAATATGGTCCATTCGTTATGAACACGCAAGACGAGATTCGTCAAGCGGTCGTGGACTTCAACAATGGTCGTTTCGGCTATTTGGAAGACTAATCATAAGAGGAGCGAAGGGCATGACACAATGCACCCACACGGATCAGATTCACGAAGTGGAACCGCATACGCGAGGCTGTGAAGAATGCCTCAAAACCGGCGATACTTGGGTTCACCTCAGGCTATGCCTGACCTGTGGCCACGTCGGCTGTTGCGATTCGTCAAAAAATAAGCACGCTACGAAGCATTTCCACTCAATGAGGCACCCGATCATAAAGTCGAACGAGCCGGGCGAGGACTGGGGTTGGTGCTACATCGATCAGGTGGAACTTGATTTCGCCTGAGTGGCCGCCGCTACACTTCCCGGAATGGGAAAAAACGTGTGACACGCTTCACATGTGGACGCAAATCGTGGGCAAGACGCGTCTCGCGCTCGCCCCCCCTGAGAATCACTTTTGGAACGTTACACTGTATGTCACGCCGTGGGGCCTGACTACGTCGCCCATTCCGTTTCGGCAGGAAACTTTCGAAGTGGAATTTGACTTCGTCGAGCACAAGCTCGGGATCCGAACGAGCCAGGGCAAGCAAGAGATTATGCGGCTATATCCGCGCTCTGTCGCCGACTTCTACAGCGAGTATATGGCGCGTCTGCATTCGCTCGGAATCGAAGTAAGCATACACGGCACGCCGGACGAATTCGACGACAAGACTCCATTCGATCAGGATCGGCATCACGCGTCATACGAGACGAACTATGTCGAGAGCTTTCGGCGCATCCTGGTAGGCACGGATAGGGTTTTCAAGGAATTTCGCGCGCGTTTTCTTGGCAAATGCAGTCCGGTGCATTTCTTTTGGGGCTCCTTCGACCTTGCGGTGACCCGCTTTTCGGGCCGTCGCGCCTCGCTGCCGAAGAACGCGGATCCGATGACGCGCGAGGCCTATTCTCACGAAGTTATCAGCTGCGGCTTTTGGCCGGGTGATCGAAGGTTCGGGCAGGCTGCTTTTTATTCGTACACGATGCCAGCGCCTGCGGCGCTTCACCAGGAGGCGGTGTCCCCAAGCGCGGCGTACTGGGATACCAAGCTGGGCGAGTTTATTCTCAAGTACGAGGATGTACGTAGCGCTCAATCCCCAGACCGGACAATCCTGGAATTCTGCCAAAGCACTTACGAAGCGGGTGCGAGGGTCGCAAAGTGGGATCGCGAGTCTCTCGAGCGGACTTTGGGCACGTAACCTGGGCGGGTATACTCCAACATGCCCAGTTCAGTTCAAATTCGGCTCGCGACGCCCGAAGATGCCGAGGCCTGTGGCCGGATTTGTTATGAAGCTTTTGCCACAATAAATCGGCACCACGGCTTTCCTCCCGACATTCCGGCCTCTGAAGTCGGCGTGCGCCTCCTCGGAATGCTTTTAGCCCATCCCGGTATTTATTGCGTCGTCGCGGAATCAAACGGCCGCATTCTCGGCAGCAATTGCCTCGATGAGCGCTCCACGATCGCCGGTGTCGGGCCAATCACAATCGAGCCAAACGCGCAAAACCAGAGCATTGGGCGCATGCTAATGGAGGCAGTCTTGAACCGCGCGCGCGCGCGGCTTTCCGGGAGTGCGACTGCTCCAGGCTGCATTTCACAACCGCTCGCTTTCGCTATATACGAAACTCGGCTTCGACGTGCGCGAACCGATATCAACAATGCAAGGACCTCCGATCAAGAAGCCCATCAAGGTCTGCGTAGTGCGCCCCGCGGCCGAAACGGATATCGAGACTGCGGATCGCGTATGTGAGCGCGTGCACGGCCATAGCCGTTCGGGCGATCTGCGCGACAGCATCAAGCAGGGCACAGCGCGTGTCGTCGAACGGCACGGGCGAATGACGGGTTATGCTTCTGGATTCGGCTTCTTTAGCCATGCGGTCGCCGAGTCCAATTTGGATCTGCAGGCTTTGATCGCATCGGCGGATGCCTTCGACGGACCCGGCATACTTGTCCCAACACGCAATTCGGAGCTGTTTCGTTGGTGTCTGGAGAACGGATTGCGAGTCGTACATCCCATGACGCTCATGACCATCGGACTCTACAACGAGCCTCGGGGAGCCTATCTGCCTTCTATCCTGTACTGACGCAGAGCGTTTCGGTTTGCTCGTTGCATCGGTAAGCGCCAGTACCTCTGGGACTTACAAGCGGTCCTAGGATCAGTAACAGCCACCCTGGTTATTGCCTCTTACGATAACGGAGGCAAGTAATACACTGCAACGAATGCTGATGATCAAAAAATGTTTGGGTATTTTGGCATGCACCGTCGGGTTCGCAGTAGCTCTGACTCCTGCGTTCCCTCAAAATGCGGCCACATCGACATCCAAAAAGTCCAAGACTGGAGGCAAAGTCGCTCCGGCTAATTCTATCGATCTGAATACTGCTTCTGAGAGCGACCTCGAGTCTGTGCCCGGAATCGGTGCTTCGACCGCTAAGAAGATCATCGCCGGCCGGCCATATTCGTCTGTCTCTGACCTCTCCAAAGCAGGACTCTCAGCCGCCTCCATCAAAAAAATATCTCCGATGGTGAAAGTCACCGGCAGGCCCGCTTCCGCCCCCGATGCCTCTGCTGCCGCGGCGAGTGCGCCGGGGTCCAAGACCGCCTCTGGTAAGCACACAAGATCTAGCTCTTCCGGGAGTGCGACCAGCGCCCCAGCAACCGCTTCAGAACCAGCCGCCACTGCGGCTCCAGGCGGTGGTCCCGGGATGGTTTGGGTGAATACCGAGACGAAGGTGTACCATGAGCCGGGCGACAAGTGGTACGGCAAAACGAAGCACGGAAAATATATGAAGGAAAGCGATGCAGTTGCTGCGGGATATCGGGCTGCTAAGGAAAAAAGATAGCGCTGGCCCTTCTGCTAGAGTGAAATGCCGCCCGACCCTCGAACGCAGTGACGATTGGTCTATTGCCTCAACTCTAACGGCGTAAACGAGATCCGGATATCGCCGCTGATCGGGTGCGCGAGCGCCAGGACGCTCGGAAACTGCGGCAGTGCTATGTTGTTGGATTGAAGTCGCGCCGGGTCGCCCGTAAAGGAATCCGGTCCGTCGTGCACTTCGTAATCCCGAATACGTCCATTGCTATCCGTCGTGATCGTCAGGATCACGGCACCCGACCCAAGCCGCAGCGGAACAAGATTGGCGTCGGTCTGGTCCGTGTAGAGAACGGGGACTTCGTAGCTCACATTCCGCGTGCTGGTCCCAATCGTAAAAGCCAGCGTCCCGAACAAAATCAAACTCGATAGCAAGCCACCCGTCGCCGGGATGGTCAATGGCCGGATCATGTCGTCAAGTCGGAATTTCCAGCGTTCCCAAACAGCTTGCCACCGGGAACCGTGATTTACAGAGGCAATCTGGCACTCCTGCGACGCGATCACACGCAGGTTAGTGGTCAAATCACCCGGAGGAACGGCTTCAGGTAATGCTCTCGCGGCAGACCGTAAAGACGCGATTTGCTCGAAATGAGTGGAACACACGTCGCACTTGCGTAAGTGAGACGCAACCCGGGAAAGCTCGCTTCCGCGCAACCTCCCATCCACGTAAACCGTGCTCTGACGCTTAGCGCTAAAACAGGTCATGTGCTTAACCGCTTTCTATACGAACGCCTCAGCGAAGCCCGGATCTAGCCGTTCGGTTAATTCACGACGCAACGCCTCCCGGCCCCGCAAGATTCTCGATTTCACAGTGCCTAGCGACACCTGTAAAATCTCCGCTATCTCTTCGTAGCTCAGATTTTCGATATCTCGAAGGACAACGGCCGTCCGGAACACCGGATTGATATTGGCCAGCGCCTGTTCGATGAGCGTACGATTTTCGCTTTCTACTGCGTGATCAAACGGCGACCGCCCCGGATCGGCAGCGCTTTCGAGCGAATTGGATTGCTCTGCGGCACGTTCCATCGCCACCTCGCGGCGACAATGCCTGTAAAACCAGCGGTGGTGATTATGCGCTTCATTCACTGCAATCCGGTACATCCATGTCCGGAGGCTACTGTGCTCGCGAAAAGATCCGACTCCTCGAAAAACTTTAAGGAAGACCTCCTGGACAACGTCAGAAGCATCCGCCGAACTCCCGAGCAGCCGGTACGCGATGCCGTAGACAGGCTGCTGGTATCGGGCAATTAACTCTTCGTACGCGTCCTCAATTCCAGCCCGCAATCCCCTCAGAATACGTGCATCTTCGTCCGGTGCGCCTTCATGTCCATCTGCCAAACCCAGGCCGGTTGCGCCCGTTAAGATCGATAGGTTGCCTGGTTTCATCGGCAAACGTCGCCCCACCGCTGAATTCTACCGCGTTTCTACGCTCGTTTCCGTACCAGCGGATCGAGCGGCGAAAACCACTCACCCATATAGACACCGACAGGTACGATACGGTTCCCCAAACCCGAACCGTGCTATCCGTCGCGAAAAGGTGATTTACTGATCAGAAGAGAAATAAACCATGCCTGAAAATTCAAAGAAGTACTCGCCTGTGGGTGTTTATCTTATGGTGAACATGGCAACGCTGCCTTAGACTTCTACCGCCGCGCTTTCGCGCCCGACGTGGGGGAACCTATCCCTATGAAGGCAAGATAGGCCACGCCACCCTCACAATCAATGGAAGCGATCTGATGTTATCTGATGAATTTCCCGAAGCTATAACCGGAGTACGTAGCCCGAAGTCTTTAGGAGGAACCACTTTGTTCTGTATCGCTTTCGTTCGATGACGCAGACGCGTGGTTCGAGCGCGCCCGCGCTGCCGCCGCCGAAGTGATTCGCCCCTTGAACGACGAGTTCTATGGCCGCTCTGGCAAGCTCCGCGATCCGTTCGGACATACCTGGGGCATTGTCGGCCGGTGAAAAGAGCCAAGCAATAAAAACGGAGACGGGCTCTTGTGCTTGAGCGACGACAACGAAACTACTCTCCCGGCCCGCTCGAAGCGCGAGACTGAATGCGCATCTCCCAAAGCTCTTCTCTTTTCGCCACGGGCGCAGAATGCCGCTCATGTTGTTCGCGCTATTTGCAAATCGATTAGGAGATTAGGAGTTGTTTCTTATATCTGTTGAAAACAGCGACCTGCCGAACTTTACTGCTGCCAACCACCGCCCAAGGCGTTGTAGATCTGTACCAGCGCGAGCCGCTCATTCAAGCGGGCCCGGGCCAGATTCAGCTCCGCGGAGAACAAATTGGTTTGGCTTGTCAATACTTCCAGGTAGCTCGTCGCGCCGCCTCGGTACCGGATGTCGGAAAGCTGTGCGGCTTCCTGAGCTGCACTGGTGAGTGCTTCCTGGTGCTCGCGGTATTGGCGAAATTTTTGGGATGCGCTTAGGGAATCGGCCACTTCTCGAAACGCCGTTTGTAAGGTCTGTTCATAACTGAGGAGAGCTTCTTCCTGCTGCGCCTGCGCAAGCCGGACGTTAGCACGAAGGCTGCCTGCGTTGAAGATGGGCTGCGTTGCGGCGGCGCTCCAGTTCCAGGTTCGCGCAGCCCAATCGAACAAATTGCCTAGACCAATACTTTCCACGCCACCATTCCCCGTTAACGAGATTTGCGGGAACAGCTGCGCGCGAGCCACGCCAATCTGGGCATTCGCGGCGATCAAAGCCTCCTCCGATTCGCGGATATCGGGACGACGCTCCAGAAGCTGTGATGGCAGACCGGCAGGAATTGCAAGGGGAAGAGGTTGTTCAGTGATGGGCCGGCCGCGCGGAGTGCCCTCGGGATTCTCGCCAATTAGCGTACTGATCTGATTTTCTTCTTGTGCGATCTCCTGCTCGGTCTGCGGAATAACTTCTGCCGCCTCTTCGATCAATTGTTGCGCTTGACGCACATCGACCAGAGATGTTGCGCCGCCCTGCTCGAGCAACTCGGTCAGCTTCAACGATTGCTGCCGCGAGGCGAGCGTGTGCTTGGCAATGTCCAACTCGAGATCGTATTCACGAAGTTGGAAATAGGCGGTCGCGAGGTTCTCGACCAGTGTGCTGAAAACTGCGCGACGGCCCCACTCGGTTCCGCGAAGCCTCGCGCGAGCAGTTTCCGTTGCGCGCCGATACTGACCCCAAAAATCCAGGTTCCAGGAACCAGCGACCGCGAGTTCATCAGCCACATAAGAGTACCCCTTGAAAACTCCGGGGATGCCTGGGGAACGCGTTCCGGTGATGTTACCGGTGAGGTTAGCGGTGGGGAATTGATTTGCGCGGGTGATGACCAGTTGCGCCTGAGCCTGCAGGACCCGTGTCGAGGCGATCCGTACATCGTAATTCTGCTGGAGCGCCGTGTGAATAAGACTTTGCAGAGCTGAATCCTGAAACACCGTCCACCACTTTTGATCTGCAAGCGACTGAGCTGAGGTCTGTTCCTGGGTCGCGCTGCGATATGTCGCGGGAACGCTCACCTTTGGCCGTTGATAGTTCGGGCCAACCGTGCAGCTCGCAAGCAAAAGCGCCGGCAAACAGGAAATTAGAAAGGCTTTGAGTCGGCGGGTCATGCCGGCTCTGCGTGGCCCTCGGTCACCGGCAGCCCCGCGGGCTTCTTTCTGCCCATGCGATGCGACAACCTCTCGACGATGTCGAACATTGCCGGAATCAGAAAGACGGCCAGCAGCGATGCGCATAGCATCCCGCCTATGACCGCTGTTCCGAGAATCCGCCTCGACACTGCGCCGGAACCAGCCGCTCTCCAAAGCGGAACGCACCCCAGAATGAACGCGAAGGCGGTCATGAGGATGGGCCGGAGACGGATGCGGGCCCCGATGAGCGCAGCTTCTTCAGTACTCTTCCCGTGCTGCTCGTATTCACGCTTGGCGAATTCCACGATGAGGATCGCGTTTTTCGCCGCCAATCCGATCAACATAATCAGCCCGATCTGGGCGTAGACATCGTTATCAAAATGCCGCAACCAAAGGAATAGGTACGCTCCAAACACAGCAATCGGCGTACTCAGCAACACGCTGAAGGGAAGCGACCAGCTCTCGTACTGTGCGGCAAGGATGAGAAACACGAATAAAAGCGAAAGTCCGAAGATGAGGCTGGCTGGAACACCCTCGGCCGCCTTCTGCTCCTGAAATGACATGCCCGTGTAGTCATAGCCCATGTTCGAAGGCATGGTTTGCGCGAACACTTCCTGCAGCGCTTGCATCGCCTGACCGCTGCTGTACCCCGGCGCTGCGGCAACATTGATTTGCGCGGCTTCGTATTCGTTGTAACGAATCGTGAACTCGGGACCATTTATCGGCTTGATGTCGCTAACAGTAGTCAGCGGCACCATAGCGCCTCGGTTATTCGCCACATAGAATCGACGGAGGTCTTCGGTAGTGTTGCGGAAGTTGCCTTCCGCTTCGACATACACCTGCCACTGGCGCCCGAACCGGTTGAAGTAGTTCACCAGATAACCACCCATGAAAGCTTGGAGCGTTTGATACACGTCTCCCACGGCGACGCCCTGACGTTCGACCTTCGCACGGTCTACATCTACGTACTGCTGCGGAACGGCGGGAAGAAAGGTCGTATTCAGTCCGACCAGTTCCTTTCGTTTGCGGGCAGCCTCGATGAACTTATTCACGTTCCGGTTGAGAGCCGCCAAATCGCCACCCGAGCGGTCCTCGAGAACCATCTGGACGCCTCCAGACGTCCCAACGCCAGGGATAGAGGGCGGCGTGAATGAGAACGCAATCCCGTCTTGTACGCTCGCCAACTGACTCGTGATGTGATTGCGTATCGCAACATAGGTCTCGTTATCGCTGTTGCGCTGGTCCCAAGGCTTCTCTGTCACGAAGAAGAAGGCGCTGTAAGTGTCCTGGACTCTACTTAGTAGGCTGAAGCCGATAACAGAGGTGCATCCCTGAACTCCGGGAGTATGCATAATGATATCTTCCACTTGCCTGGCAGCGGCCGAAGTGCGCTGCAAGGAAGCCGAGTTAGGCAATTGCAGCGCGACGAACACATACCCTTGATCCTCTTCCGGAAGAAAGGACGTCGGCAGTTTCTTTCCGATCAAGACCGCAACAACTGCTGCCGCCGCAAGGAGGAGCAAGCTGAACCCTGCTTTTCTGATCAGCGCGCCTGAGGTCCGCACATAGCCCTCCGTGGCATGCCCAAACACCCGGTTGAACCAATCGAAAAAGCGGTGTAGCAGCCCACGCGATTTCTTTTTTGGCTTCAGCAGTAGCGCCGCGAGCGCGGGGCTCAACGATAGAGCGTTGAAAGCCGAGAAGACCACTGATATGGCGATCGTAACCGCAAACTGCTGATACAGCCGGCCCGTAATTCCGGGGATGAACACAGTAGGGACAAAGACTGCCGTCAGAATGAGAGCTGTCGCAATAACGGGGCCGGAGACCTCTTGCATGGCCTGAAGGGAAGCGTCCCGCGGGTTCATTCCTTCATCAATGTGGCGCTCCACAGCCTCAACCACCACAATTGCATCGTCGACGACCAGCCCGATCGCCAGCACGAGTCCAAAAAGTGAGAGCGTGTTGATCGAGAAGCCAAGAATCGGGAAGACAACGAAGGTTCCTATGAGCGACACCGGGACAGCAGCTAGTGGAATGATGGTCGCGCGCCATCCTTGCAGGAAGATGTAAACAACGAGTATTACGAGCCCGAGCGCTTGGAGCAGAGTGTAAAGTATCTCTCGCATCCCGGCAGTGACTGCGCGCGTGGTGTCGAGACTAACCTGATAAGCGAGATCTTGCGGAAATCCCTTCGCGAGCTTAGCCATTGCCACGCGAACGTTATCGGCTGCCTGGACGGCATTCGAGCCGGGCAGCTGATAAATAGCTAGGATCGCAGACGGCTTACCGTTGTATCGCCCCGTCAGGTTGTACGTCTGCGCGCCGAGCTCAAGGCGAGCGACGTCTTTCAGCCGGAGATTCGATCCATCCGGGTTGGCGCGCAAAATTACGTCCCCGAATTGTTCAGTGGTTGTCAAACGCCCTTGCGCCTGAACGCTGTAGGTGAATTGCTGGCCGTTAGGAGCAGGTTCCGCGCCGATCTGCCCCGCTGGATTGACGGTATTCTGGGCCTGCAACGCGGAAACGATCTGCGGAACTGTTACTTGCAGTTTGGCAAGCTTGTCGGGATCGACCCAGCAGCGCATTGCATACTGGCCGGCTCCAAAAACCTGCACTCGGGCTATGCCGGGTGTGCGCGTCAATTGGTCGACAAGATTGATAAACCCGTAGTTCGCAAGGAAGAGACTGTCGTACGATCCATGGGGCGAGTATAGGGCGACCAGCATCAGTGGCGAAGAGAGCGACTTGATTACTGTCAGCCCGGACGTCGTCACCTGGGCAGGTAGTTGCGCCTGGGCCTGTGAGGTGCGCAGCTGCGTGAGGACCTGATCGGTATTGGGATCTGTGCTGACATCGAAATCGACCGTGATCTGCGTCTGCCCGTTGCTACCGTTTATCGAATACATGTAGTTCATGTTGTCGACACCGCTGATCTGCTCTTCGAGCGGAGTCGCCACCGATTGTTCCAATGTTTGTGCATTAGCTCCGGGATAAATCGCCTGCACCAGAATTTCGGGCGGGACGATAGAAGGAAACTGCGCGATCGGAAGGCGCAGCATGGAAATCAAGCCCACGAGAACCATCAGAATCGCAATCACGATCGCGACGATCGGGCGGTTAATGAAGAATTTCGACATCCTACTCGGCCTCTCCTTGGGTTGGATAGAGAGAAACCGCTTTCAGTTTGTCCGGTCGAGGCGTGACCATCTCGCCCTCTCTTACCTTCGAGCTTCCTTCGGAAACCACGCGGTCTCCCGGCTGCAGTCCGCTCTGTATGACCCACATTTCGCCGGCCCTGTCGCCGACCTGAACCGTCCGGATACTGACCTTGTTGTCCGACCCCACTAGCGCAATCTGATATCGCCCTTGCAGTTCCGACACTGCACGCTGCGGGACGACGAGCGCGTTCTGCTGAAGGGATGTGAGAGCGGTAATGCGGCCAAATTGACCCGGGCGGAGAACATTGCCGGGGTTCGGGAATGCTCCCACGATCCGGATGGTGCCCGTCTGAGTATCGACACTGCGATCCGCGAAAAGAATGCGCCCCGTTCGTGAATAAACATTCCCGTTGGCAAGCGTAAGTTTAAGCGGAACGGGACTCTTGAACCGCAAGAGATCAGTGCCCGCTCTCCCCGCTCTAATCTTGTCCGCAAGACGTAGATACTCCTGCTCACTTATCGAAAAGTACACCTTGATAGGGTCGACTTGCGAAACGGTGGTCAGGACGCTCGTCTGGCTTACCAGATTGCCGATCTGCGTGTTGGCTATGCCAGCAATCCCGTCGATGAGCGAACGCACTTGCGTGAAGCCAACATTCAATTGCGCGGTTGCGGCATTCGCCTGAGCGGCTTCAATCGACGCCTGTGCCGATTTGATGAGCGCTTCGTTCTGGCGCTGACTCTGAATATCCGTATCCAATTGACTCTGAGCGATGGCATGCGCCTGGGCAAGCGGAGTATCGCGTTTTACATTCAACTCGGCGAGTCCGAGTTGGGCTCGCGCTTGGCCGAGTTGGCCTCGAGCTTGCGAAACCTGTCCTTGGGCCTGTTCCAGTGCGGCTTGAAAAGGCCGCGGGTCGATCTCGAATAGCACTTGGCCCTTCCGGACATACGAACCCTCGCGATAGTTCTGGCGGATGAGATAACCGCTGACTTGCGGCTGAATGTTCGCAGTCACGAAGCCCTCCAGGGAACCAACCCAGTTGCCGTAAATCGGCACGGTTTCCTGCTGGACCGTGGAAACTCCCACGTCGGGTGGTGGCGGAGCCGCCTGTGGCTCCGATTTCTTACCGCAACCCACAAGAATGATGGCGACGCAGCCGAAAACGAATGCGCCGGGAACAGATTTTCTTCGTGTTGATGTAATCGCGATCACCTGGATGAGACAAGCTGAGCTGGCAGTTTCTCAATACTCAGAGATGCTGCCTAATGTTCAAGAGATTCCCAGGTGCCTCGAAATTCTTTTTCGTGCGTGCTCCTGCCGGAGTGCGCCCCAACATGAGCCCGCCCTCACATTCTAACTTTGGCGCTCACGCGCCCGTTGCGACGCTTTTGACCAACTCTTAAAACTATACTGATTTCGATGCCTGTCTTCACTGTTTTGAACTGCGGAACGAATTTCGATCGATACAAGCGCGGTGAACTAATTGCCGATTTCGGGGCTGAAATGCAAGGGACCGAATACGAGCAGTTCCTGATCACAGACGGCGTGGGCGCGAAAGGATCGAAGCAGAATCCTTTGCCCGGCACGTTTGATCCGTTTACAAAGGACAAAACCTCCAAGAATAAATCGCCTAGCTGGTCGCAAACGCCCATGCAGACTCTCAAGGATGTGAGCCAAGGCGAGGCCAGGTTTTCACCGTCGGGCCACGGTGTTCTGCGCGGCCTGACCAGCAATAGCTCCAATACGAACGCAGCCGTAACCGGCCACGGCTGGGACGATAACATCCGCCACGCGATCGCGGTTATCTCCGAAGTCTTCCCCACGCTTTCTGGAACGGTCAACATGGTCGGTTGGAGCCGCGGCGCGGTGACGTGTTTGCGAATGGCAAATTGGATTCGCGAGTTCCTTGGCGATGGTTTCGACATCAACATCTTCGCTATCGATCCTGTCGCCGGCCTCGACGCAGGAGAGAAATTGCAGGATACATACTTCGTTCCAACAATCGTGAAGAATTACGTTGCAATCCTCGCCCTAGATGAAATGCGTGGAGATTTCAAGCCTCAAGATCTGTCCCGGATCCAGATCGAAAGCCCAATGTCGACGAACGTCGCATTTTTGCCTTTTCCCGGGGTTCACAACACAGCGGTGACGCTGAAGGACGCCAGTTTGCCTGAGGTGACTGCCGTTGTACGCGCTTTGGCTTACAAGTTCTTGACCCACTTCGGAACCGGGTTCCAAGTATCCGAACACGTTCCTACCCAGGCCGATATGTGCAAGCTCTATGCCGCAATGATGCTGAAAAGAGATCAATACAAAACAATGTTCAAGAAGAGCTTCATGAACAAGCAGATGGGGGGTGTCGTGGAACGTACGGCTCGCTCCAATGTGCAGTCATATGTGGGGGCGGATGTACACTTCTTTGTAAATGAGCACCACCGGAAGTGTTTTGAATTGACTTGGCCGCAGATCTACAATTACTTTTTCACTAGCCGCGTGGGCCTGCCCGCAGGCACCACTTACAAAACCCACGCTGTCTCGAGCCCTCTGGGCCAGGAACTGCAACAGCTCTCACAGCGAGACCCTGATTCGTTCCAATTACTCTCCAGCCTTTATGGAGTAGAAGGGACCAATTCTGGGGGAGCACCCGGAATCGGACAAGCTCTTTGGAAAACAGCAGGTCCCGCTATCGGTATGGCCGCAATCCCCGCGCCCCCTACATCGGCCGCCGCCGTCAACGTGCTTCTTTAGCGCTCGACTCCGCAACCTGTCGCAACAGCTCTCGGTGGCTACACTTGAATTTCGGGCATGAGATTCTTGCTGAGGCCTGCAGCCAACCATTACCGGAGCTGGATGAATCGATGGGAGAACGAACTTTGCTCCCGTGCTACCGACCGAGTAGTTCGCCCATTTGAATACGGTCTCGACTGGACTCGTCATTGGCCCGCTGACATCGTCGCTCCTTTCGATGGATGGGATCCCGTTGAATACCTGGTTCGTCTAAACAATCGCGCGATCGCCAGAAGTGATGAGTTCTTTGGATACGAAAAACCTGGAGCATTCGAATTGCGCGCTGATTGGCTCGAGTTCGTTTCTGCGGTTCGCACGCCCTACCCCGAAAATAATTGTGTCCGCGCGCGCTGGTTTCCGGCGCGTGCCGCCAATCGGCGGGCTGTTGTCGTCCTCCCCCACTGGAACGCAAAGCTGCCTCAGCACAATGCTCTCTGCGCTGGTCTTCAGCGGCTAGGGATTTCGGCGCTCCGTTTGAGTTTGCCGTACCACGATTCGCGCATGCCCAACGGCTTGACGCGTGCGGATTACGCCGTGTCGTCCAATATCTGCCGCACCATCGATGCCACTCGGCAGGCCGTCATCGATGCTCGGTCCTGCTTCGATTGGCTCTCGGATCAAGGGTTTGATCGTCTGGGCGTTGTCGGGACTAGCCTGGGATCGTGCTACGCTTTTCTCGCAAGCGCACACGATCCGCGGATCCGCGCAAACGTATTCAATCACTGCTCCACCTATTTCGCCGATCCAGTGTGGGAGGGTCTTTCTACGCGCCACATCCGCGATAGCCTCGAAGGGGCGGTGGATTTGGAAACTCTTCGCAAGCTGTGGCTTTGCATAAGTCCGCCGAGCTACTGGGACTTATTCAGCTCGAAAAAACAGCGATCCAAATTCATATACACCCGCTACGACACGACATTCCCAGTACATCTCTCTCGGGAAGTGATCAAAGGCGCCCGCAAGAAGAATTGGGATCACGACGTTAAGGTGCTTCCCTGCGGACATTACACCATGGGCGAGTTCCCGTTCAAATACATCACTGGCTACGAGATTTGTTCGTTTCTTAAGCGGAATCTCTAGACTGTTAGTCAAGACCCGTGATGAACAAAACGAGATTCGCATGCCCCTTGATCTTCTTTTGCTTTGGATGGCCCATCTGTGAGATCGCTTTATTGGCGCAAGCTCCAACGCCGCTCGGCGCACCTGCAAATGGCGGCGCTGCAGCTAGCGCGCCTTCACAAATGACGGTTGCGCCTGAAGCCGGCGAATCAGCATACCAAGGCAGCGTACCGCAAGGTATTGCCTCATCAACGCCGATTCCTCTCTCTTTAGGCGATGCGATCAATCGTGGTCTAAAGGCGAATCTTGGCCTGCTCACTAGCGAACAGTCCAGCCGTGAGACGCGTGCTGAACGATATCGTGCCCTCGCGGGTCTGCTGCCGAACGTCACGGGGCAATTAAGCATGACCGAGCAACAACTCAATCTTCAGGCGCTAGGATTTGCGGCGAGCTTCCCTCCCAACCTCGGCTTTCAGATTCCAAAGATTGTGGGCCCATACTCGTACCAGTCCGCCCAGGCGAACGCGAACGTCCCTCTGTTCGACTACACGGCAATTAATAATTTCCGCTCGTCCAGAGCGAACGTGAAAGCATCTGCGCTTTCTATAAAGAATGCACGCGATCTAGTGGTGCAAGCAGTAGGGAATGCATATTTGCAGATCATCGCCGACGCTGCCCGGGTTATAGCGACCCGAGCTGAGATCCAAGCGGATAACGCGGTTTATGTAAATGCCGAGCGCCGACATCAAGCTGGCGTGGCCATAGGTATTGACGTGCTTCGCTCGCAAGTGCAATTGAAGCAGCGACAGCAAGCGCTCGTGGCCGAGAACAATCAGTACGAGAAGGACAAACTGATGCTAGGCCGCGTTATCGGTCTACCTGTCGGCCAGGATTTCACCGTTGCTGATCCCTCACCTTCCGTCCCGTTAGAAGCTATGTCGCTTCAGGATGCGTTGGCGAAGGCGTATGAGCACCGCCCCGATTTCCAGGCGGCGAAGGCGCAGCTTGCCGCTGCTGAGTTTTCGTTGCGTGCAGCAAAAGCTGAACGCTACCCAACACTTCAGGCTTCAGGGTTTTATGGCGACGAAGGGCTGCGATTGCTGACCAATTCGCATGGAGTCTTTCAAGCCACGGGATCGGTTCAGTTCAACATTTTTGACGGGGGCCGGATCAAAGCTGACATTCTTCAAAACGATGCCGAGTTGCGAAACCGCCGCAACGATCTTGAGAACCTGCGGGGGCAGATCGATTATGACGTGCGAAGTGCTCTGCTCGACCTGAAATCCGCTGGCGATCAAGTCAACGTAGCCCGTAGCAATGTCGAGCTTGCGAATCAAACCCTTAAGCAGAGTCGCGACCGTTTTGCGGCAGGCGTGACGAATACGGTGGAGGTGGTGCAGGCTCAACAATCTGTAGCGGAAGCAGACGAGAATCTTATCTCAGCGCAGTATGAATACAACCTTGCGAAGGTTTCTCTCGCGCGAGCCCTTGGTTTGGCGGAAGAAGGCATCCGGACATATTTCAATAAGCAGCCTTAGCAAGGCTGAAATTGCGACTTTCACAACTGCCTAAGGGATGGGGCGCCGTAGCCTAGTTCGCGAGAGCGGTTTGCGCCACTCGCAAACGGTTTTCTTCGACGCGATCGTGCTGATCCTGTGCTCGTGCGATCAGTTGCTCGAAATCGAGATTTTGCAACTCGGTTTGATCTTCGGCGATTACGGCCAAGGCCCGCCAGAGAGCAATCCTGCCAAGGATTCCGAGCGCCAGTATCTCAAGCGCCTCAAAAGCTCCGAATCCACCTTCGGCATCGCGGCTGAGCCTGAATTTACTCACTTTCTCGGTTAGCCATCCCGCGGCTTGCTTTAGATTTGGACGTGTCTTGCCTACCTGATCTATGATTTCTAGGAGCACTGTCTGGTCCTGCTCGATTTCGACCGCTAATCCCGAGACGAATTGGCCCAGAGGCTCACCTGAATACTGATCACCCAGAGACTTCAGAAGCTCGATAGCGAAATGTGAGCCAGCCAGATGGTCGTGTAAGTAACTCGCCAGCGAATCGCTCATAGAGACTTGCAGTATACCTCTGCATTTCTGTACGTGACACCCGCCTATCACGACTCGCCTTATTCATTTCTCAAGATAAAAATTACCCACAAACAGTGCGTCAATTCCAGAAGAGTAGAAGCTCCGTACAGCGTCACGGGGCGTGCACACGAGTGGATCTCCAAACAAATTGAAGCTCGTGTTATAGAGGACCGGGAACCCAGTCGCTTCCCCCGCGTGGGTGAGCAGCGCATGATACAAAGGATTCTCTTCTTTTCGGACCGTATGCACGCGAATCAGATCCTTTCCGAGAGTCGCAGCACCAAACGTCTCGCGATGCTCGGGACGTACACGGCCGACAGTTGCCAGGTAACAGGCGTTTCCGCCGACATCGAAATACCGATCAGCCAGCTCGGCGGGTACAGACGCCGCGAACTTCCGAAACTTTTCTCTGTGCTTGATATAGACGTTGAGATTCTCGGTCGAGTATGGGTTCAGAGGAGAGGCAAGAATGCTGCGATTGCCTAAGGCTCGAGGGCCGAATTCCATGCGCCCTTGCATCCATGCCACAATTTTCTGATCGTTCAATGCGCGCACGGCCTGCTCGATCAGTCCGCCTTCAGTTGCCAGGTACTGGAAGCGCAGCTTGCAGTTCTCGAGTACCTGCTTGATCTCTTCAGGAAAATAAGCGGGGCCGAGGCACAGGGTTTTGAAAGGTACTCGAACTTTTTCGCCGAAAAAGTTGTGCCACGCCGAGAGCGCAGCCCCAAGGGCCGTTCCCGCATTGCCGGCGACCGGTTGAACGAAAACACGCTCATACTTCTCTTCGAGTGAGCGGATGAGGAGCGTGTTCAGAGCAAGCCCCCCGGCGATGCAAACAGTTTCGGCCGCTCCAATCATTGCAGCCACAGTTTCATAAACGGCCGACTGGAGGCTTGCGGCGAGGTCGGCCTTTGCTTTGAATGAGAGTGCTTCATCCGGCTGGACTCCTAAGGCGTTGTAAAACCGGGCGCTGAACCCCCCTTGGGTCATTCGATCTGCGTCCAAGAAACGCCGATCGATTTGAGGCCATGAAACTCCTCCCTCGTGCAGCAGATCGCGAAAGACCGGTAGAAATTTGGGCTGGCCTGGTGCAGAAAGCCATTGAATTTTGTGTTCATCGGAGCGAGGCTCGAAGCCGAGCAAGTGTGTTACTCGATTAAACACGTCGCCAAGCGAATCAGGGAAATAGAGCTCGCGAACAGCCGTCAATTGATTCCGGCGCGCTTCAAAGAGCACAGCAGAGCGGAAGTCGCCGGCACGATCGATGCTCAGCACTGAAGCGGGATCGAAATCAGTCGCATAATACGCCGAAGCAGCATGGGCGTAGTGATGCTCGACCACAACAATTTTCGCGCTAGGGAAGCGAGCTCGAAGCTCGAGTTGTATAGCAGTCTCGGGACCAGCGGTGAATGGCCGCGCCAAAGCGATGCAGTCAAGTTCTTCCGGTTTCACGCCGGCTACTTTCAAAGCCAGATGGAAGGCCTCCTCAGGGAAGGAGCCAACGCGATCATTACGTGAGACCTTCGCCTGTTCAACTGCTGAGACAAGGTGTCCATTCTTGACGACGCAGCAGGCCGGATCACTAAGAAATCCGCCCATACCGGCGATGATTCTCGCCACGCTAAGCCCTTCGCAACCTCTGGATCACGCGTTCCCGCCCGACGCATACAAACACTGCAAATGCACTTGGACCGACTGCCTGGCCCGTTAGCGCCGCACGACTCGCGTTAATGAGTACACCAGCCTTTACTCCCCGTTCTTCGGCAAGCTTTCTCAATTCCGCTTCCACGCTGGATTCCGAGAACTCTGGGTCAGCGTGAAGACGGTCTGCCAATTCATGCAGCAATTCCCGCGCACCTGGCGCATTCAACTTTTCCAGTGCGCGCGGTTCCATAGGAAAATCGTCAGCGAAATAAGGCCTGCCCTTGGTCGCAAAATCGAGTAACGTGGAGTAACGCGTACGAATCGCTTCTACGACGTGCTTGAAAAACGCCTCATCTCCGTATGCAGTGAGATGCTGAGCCTCTAAGGTGTGGCGCACCAGCGGGGCTAACTCTTGTACGGGCATGGAGCGCAGGTGTTGCGAGTTCAGCCACAGTGCTTTGGGATCAATGGGATCGGCTTCGGTGAAGTTCACCACTGCATTGCTGCGATGAACGCCTTCAAAGCTGAATGCGTTCGTGAGCTCGTAAAGTGTCATCTCCTCGCGGTTGTCCTTGGGCGACCAACCAAGCAGGCACAGAAAGTTGACATACGCGAGCGCGAGAAATCCCTGGTCTCGATAAGTCGTGACACTGACCACCGGTCCATGCCTGCGCTTAGACAACTTGGAGCCGTCAGGAGCAGTCAGTAGCGGCAAATGTGCGAAGCGAGGAAGCGGCGTGCCGGAAGCTTGAAAAAGCAGAATGTGCTTGAACGTGTTTGAAAGATGATCTTGTCCGCGGATAATATGAGTAATTTTGAGATCGATGTCATCTGCGCAAGAAGCAAGGTGATACGTTGGCATTCCATTGCTGCGCAGGAGCGCGAAGTCTTCGATGTCGGCCGTTAACTTCGATTGCGCGCCGTAGACCTCGTCCTTAAAGGCGACCGCTCCCGATTTCTCCCTATCCACGCGGAAACGAATGACGAAGGGCTCACCGGCGCCTGCACGGGCATCGCTGGCTTCCTCCGAAAGAGCTCGCATCTCGGGATTGCAAAGCCACGCACCCTCTCCGTACGGTTTGTCTTCTAGTTCCGGCGCAGCCGGCGTAAAGTCACGATACGCTGATCCCTTCGCAAGCAGCTCGTATGCCAGCTTGCGATGAAGATAGAGGCGCTCAGATTGCCGGTAAAACTCATCCCAGTTAAGTCCCAGCCAATTGAGGCCTTCGTAAATGGACTGGAGCGAAGCCGCGCTGTTGCGGTCCACGTCGGTATCGTCAATCCGGAGCACCATTGTGCCCTGGTGTTTGCGTACGTAAAGCCAATTGAAAATGAAGGTCCGCGCACTGCCTATATGCAAATATCCGGTCGGCGATGGCGCAAAGCGGGCGCGAATCATGAAGTCTCAGTTTACAGAAGCGTGTCACTCTGCCGGTTCGGAAAGCCTCTTGTGCAAATCCGTAAATTGAGCAATCGTGAGCTGCTCACCGCGAAGGCCCGCTTCAGGTACGCTATTTATCCGTTCACCATAAAAAGGGCGAAGATTATTGCGCAGCGTTTTCCGCTTATGAGCAAAACAATGGCTTACGAAAGCCAAAACATGGGGGAGATTGTTCGGGACTTCGCGCTTTCGGATAAGCCGAATGGCAGCCGAATCCACCTTGGGCGGCGGGACGAACGCAGACGCGGGCACTCTGCGCACCATCTCAACATCACACACCAGTTGTGTTGCCACACTCAAATATCCGTATGCGCGTGTGTTTGGAGATGCAAGCACGCGCTCGGCCACTTCCGACTGCATGAGAAACACGGCAACCGGGAATCGGGCATCGAGCGCAAGAAATTTCTCGATGATCGGCGAGGTAATGTAATACGGCAAGTTTCCGATTACGACAGCCGACCCCCATTGCGCAATGTCGATCGAAAGTACATCCGCGCGATGCACGTTCAGCTTCGGTTCGGAAGCATACTTTTTTCCCAGATATTCCGCGAGCGAAGTGTCTAACTCGATTGCATTCAATTCACCAGTACGCGGCAGCACATGCCGGGTCAACGCACCCCTGCCCGAACCGATCTCGACGACTCGGGGAGTGTAATTGCCACATGCCGCAGCCGCCAAAGCTTCGAGAATCGAATCTCGAACAAGGAAATGCTGGCCCAGCTTACGAGGCAATCTTTAGATTAATGTGTGGTGAGCGCTTCCGGCTAAGCGCAAACGGCGCCTCCAGCGACAAGTAGCGGGAATAAAAGCGATGATCGGGAATCATGTCGCTATTTTCTCGCGCGAACGAGTCTGCTTCCGATTTCAGCACGAATGCATCCCAATCTACGTCGGAAACCCCGCTGAGAAACGGCGAATACACAATCCGCCTCCCGGTGCGCATAGCGTAGGCGCCAGCCCAAGCTCCGAGAAAGGCCATCGATGCTTCCGCTTGCAAAGCGTCGAGCAGCTCTAGAAGAAAAGTCGCTTTAATCACGGCGAGCTGCGTGGATACCGCACTAACGGAACGCTGTTTCCAGATTTGCGCGAAATATCCGGGATCGAGAAAAGACCTACCTCGATGCGGACACCCGCAAGATCCCGCAAAACCAAAATAACGGCCAGCTTCGGTGATGATGCCGTTGTGGGTCCGGATTCGGCCACCAATCATGACGGTATCCGGATGCAGTTCGAACAGAGCTACCGTCTCCCAGGCCCACTGAGCACTGTCAATCTCGACATCTTCGCCGATGAGGCGAACGAGTCCACCTTGTTCGGCGATGGTTCCCGCTAAAGCACGCAGGCATTCCGGCCCGGCATCAAGGGCGAGCCGGATGCTCTTGATCTGTGGATAATCGTCGCCTTCGGCCAAACTCGGGGCAGGGCTCTCGTTTCCTGACCTGTGGGTGAGAATCGCTGAAGCTAATGGGCGAGCGTCGCTGTGACGGCGACAGAAATACCAATGTGCGGCGCCGGGCAGCAATGGGCTGTTTTCGATGCCGAACTTTCCGGGGTCCGGTTGCGCATCGAGAAACCGCTGCAAGACCGCTTTCTGCGATGCACGAACGTACGGCTTAGTGGCTGCATCATCAGCCGTCGAGTGCGCATGTACACGCCAGCTATACAGCACTTCGGGGATGTGGATTGCGGTGTAGCCCGCCACCATGAACCTGATGAAGAGATCCCAGTCGGGACTGCCTTCCGCCCTCGAATCGGCGTAAGCATTCAGCTCGAGTGCCTTCTCTCGATCAATGATTCCGAGATGAGCAATATATGCCGAGTTCAACAAAAGGACCGGATCCCAGTCGGGTTTGAGATAGGGTTCGAACAACTTCGTTCCAATTATCTTGTCCTCATCCGTGTAGAGCAGCGGGGGATAACTTGCACGCCGCACAAACGACGTGATGACCTGAAGAGCGTCTGGATACAGGTAGTCGTCAGCATCCACAGGCATTACGTAACGACCGTGGGCGTGTTCTAAGCAATAGCGCAGCCCGCCGATAATCCCAATATTCGTTTCAACGCGAAATAGCTTCACCCACTTATGCGTCCTCAGCTCCGCCAAACAAGAACGAAGGCTTGCGCTCGAACAGCCGTTATCGAGAATGACCCACTCGCAGAAGCCTTCCGGGTTCTGATTGATCAAACAATTAGCGAGCGCTTTGAGGTACTTTACCGGGCTCCGATTCCAGACAGGAGTCAAAACTGAGAGGAGACCTGGTTCGAAAGCGTCCGCGTAGACGGATCGCCGGTCTCTTACACGCTCCGCGATCCAAAGCCGGTACTCGCGCGCTGCGCGATCAGGGAGCAGGATTTCCGATTGGCGCCTCAGGACGCCTTTAACAAAGGGTGGAATACCAAGCCGCAACCTTCGCCAGCATGCGCCAACGGCTGCACCAGCGCCAGCGAAGTTGACCATCCCTACAACACGTCTGCGAAAGCAGGCTGAAGACGGCGGTATAACGAGAAGCCGACGGTGAAAACAACGAGCGAAAAGATGGTTGCACTCGCAAACTCCGTCCACTGATCGAAACGCCCGGACAGAATCAGGCTTCGATACGCGTCGACAAATGCCACCATTGGATTCGCCGAGAAGATGAAGGAGCGCAGTCTTACAGGAATCGCCGTGCGCGGATACACGATCGGCGTCAGGTAGAACCAAATGTTAAGAATGATGGAGACGCTCTGAGGGACGTCTCTTAAATAGACCGTCAATCCCGCAACAATGTAAGCGAATCCAAGTGTAAATAGAATTTGCACTACCCAGACGAACGGTAACAGCAATACAGTTGCATGGATTTGGTGCGTCAATAAAGCGAAAAGCGCTAGCAAAGGAAGTAAGCCGAAACTGTTCTCGACCAGACTCGAGAGAACGGGGACCATCGGGAGTAGCGGAAGCGGGAAAACCACCTTCTTCACCAGATTGGGCTGCCCTGTTACTGCATGAGCAGCCTGCATGAGACCTCCAGTGAACGCCAGCCAAGGCAGTAAACCGGCAAATAGCCAGATTCCGAAAGCGAGCTTCGTGTCGGCAAGGCCGGGAATATTCACTCGCACGCCGAGAATCACGCCAAACACATAGGTATAGAGCGCAATTTGAGAGGCCTGCGTGATTAATGGCCAAAACTTCCCCAGTAAGGATCCTTTGTAACGGGCATCCAGATCTCGAATGAGCAACATGCTGAGGAGATCCAGAAGCGCGCCGGAGCGCTTGATCATCTGGCGCATAATTCAGCTATCCTTACCAGCTTCGCAAAGTCGCGCAGAAGTTTTAGCTTGCTATCGTTCTAACAGAATATGGAGCGGCAGGAACGTTTGGAAGCGGAACTCCATGAGGCACAACGAACGCTGAAGCAGCTTGAATCAGAGCTGAAGTTTTCGCAGCGCCAAATCGAAACTTTATCCACGCTCATCGAGAGGCAGGATGCTCAGCTAAATGCACACGAGTCTTCTATCGCTCGTCTCGATCGTATTCTGATGGAGCTCTTGACCGGGCGCACCTGGCGAGCTCTGCAGATGGCCGGGAAGCTGATCAAGAGATTCGTCCCTTCCGGCGTCGTCTCGTCTGCAGTTATGGCGCGCAATGGTTCTTATCTGGTTTGTGATGAACCCAAGGCGAGTGATCGAAGACCTCGCAGCGGAAAAATTGCGATCCGGGGCTGGTGTCTGGCTCCGGACGGGGTCGATTGCGTACAAGTAGACATCGCCGGTCTTCCGGTTATCGAAACCGCTCCTAACGTTCCTCGTCCCGATGTGAAGAAGGCGCATCCAGAATTGGATCCAACCGGGCGATCGGGATTTTCGATCTCTTTTGATTCGCTCCCGCTTCCGAATGGGCGGCACCCCGTCAAGATCCGGCTCATTTCGAAGGGAAGCCCGGTCAACGAACTGCGAACGGTAATACGGATTGATCACCAAAAGGGATTCGCCTCTGATTATGAGCAATGGATACATGAATTCGAGCGAGGCGACGACGAGTTGATTCAACTCAAGCTCCCGAGCCTTGAAGCGCGACCGCTCATCAGCGTTGTGATGCCGGTCTACAACACCGATCCATTGGAATTGAGATCCGCGATTCAGTCGGTAACGGATCAGGCGTACGAGAACTGGGAGCTTTGCGCTGTCGATGATTGTTCCTCTTCGCTGGAGCCGAAGGAGATCCTCCGGAAATTCGCCGATCGCGACAACAGAATAAAGATCGCGTTTCAGAACGAGCGGGGGGGAATCTCAAACACTTGCAACAAGGCCATGGAGATGACGTCGGGAGCATACATCTGTTTCCTCGACCACGACGACACGTTGGCCCCTCATGCGCTCGCTTACGTATGCGAGGCTCTGGACCGCTGCCCCGATGCCGATTTGATCTACAGCGATGAAGACAAGATCGACCAGGAGGGCCAGCGCTTCGATCCTTTCTTCAAACCCGATTGGTCGCCGGATTTGCTCTTGTCGGAGAACTACATTTCGCATTTGCTCGTCCTGCGCAGGGATTTGGCTGAGCGCAGCGGACCGTTTCGTCCGGAGTGCGACGGAAGCCAGGACTACGATTTGATCCTCAGGGCTAGTGAACGGGCATCACGCATCGAGCATATTCCGAAAGTTCTCTACCATTGGCGAGCCGGTGCCGCCTCTACTGCTACAGCAATCGAGTACAAGGAATATGCGCTGCAAACAGCGCAAAGGGCTCTCGAGGCGTGCTGTGACCGGCTTGGTAACGAGGCAAGTGTGGAGCCTGGCAAGAGCGTTGGAAGATGGCGCATCCGCTATCACGTACCAGAGCACAGTCGAGTGAGCATCATCATTGCGGCTGGAGGAAGAGTTGATGTGTTGCGCACCAATCTCGAGAGCCTTTTTCAAAAGACCAGTTACCGGGATTTCGAAGTTGTGGTCATCGACAATTCCAAACACAAAGCTATTGAGAAATTAGCTACCAGCTATACCGGCGCTTCAGGGATCTTGCGTTATATCGATTGGCGGAATCAGCCGTTCAATTACTCGCTGATCAACAACACGGCAGCGCGGCAATGCAACTCGCCTGTACTGCTGTTTCTGAACGACGATACCTCTGTGATCGCTCCCGACTGGCTGGAATCGATGTTGGAACTCGTTCTCCGCCCGGAAGTAGGCGTGGTTGGAGCTAAGCTGCTGTATCCCGACGGGCGCATCCAGCACGCCGGCGTAGTCATGGGGCTTTACGATAATTGCGGACACGCCTTTAAAGGCTTGGATAGCGAAAAGCAATACTATTTCGATTTTCCCGACGTGATCCGCAACGTTAGTGCTGTAACGGGGGCATGCCTGATGACGAAGGCGAGCGTGTTCTGGGACGCTGGCGGTTTCGATGAGAACGATTTCGCTGTTGCCTTCAATGACGTGGATCTGTGTTTGAAAATCGGTGCTCTTGGATATCGCGTCTTATACACACCGCACGCCCTGCTTCATCATAATGAAGCGTTCTCGAAGACATCCAAAGACCTGATACCGCATCCCGAAGAGGTCGCACGAATGAGAGCCAAGTGGGGCGCGATCATCGCGGCGGACCCGTTCTACAGCCCGAACCTCACCCGAAACCATGAGGATTATTCGCTGAGAACGAAATCGGGCGGCTGACGGTGCCCCAGAGCGCGGAGGCGGCGTAATTGCCAGTCAAGCTGGTTTGTGCCCGGGCGAGCCTACGTCTTCTTCCGCGATCCCGACGGTTATGAAGTCGAGATCTGGTACGAGTCGCCAACTCCGGCAAACCCCAACTCCGGCGAGGCACTCCAGCTAGGAGACTTGAATGTGGCTCCGCTGCGGCAACCTGGGGTATCGTTTGAGCATGCGCACTAAACGGCTCGTCTTGTTCTGGGCTGTGAGCTTCGCCGGTGTGGCTGAGATATACGGCCAGGCGCCGGTTCCGGCGCCCGTTGCCGCTGGATACAAAGCCATTCAGGAATCGGATCTGCGCGCCAATCTTCAGTTTGTTTCCTCAGATGCGCTACAGGGACGCATGTCTCTTCAGCCGGGTGACGATGCGGCGGTGCAATGGATCGTATCTGAATTCATCAAAGCGGGCCTTAAGCCAGCGGCAAATGGCAGCTTTCTGCAACCTGTTCCTCTGATCGAGTTTCGCAACGACCGTTCCCAAACCGACGTGGCGCTTAAGCGCGGCGCGGCTGAAAAGCAATGGAAGTTTCCGGAAGCCTATGGCTCGTATCCCAAGGACGTCGACGTTACTGGCGATTTAGTCTTTGCAGGTTTTGGAATTACGGCGCCGGAGCTCAGTTACGACGACTATCAGGACATCGATGTTCACGGCAAGGTCGCTCTGATCTTCGACCATGAGCCACAAGAGACCGACCCTAAGTCGGTCTTCAATGGAACCGGCAATACACGCTATGCCACTACACGAGTGAAGGTGCAGAACGCTCAGGCTCACGGCGCCATCGGTGTGTTGATAGTGGCCGAACCCAACCGCAAGCATCCGTCGAATCAGGAGCGCATGGCTCGAATCGGAGGGTCCATTACGCGCACGGTGCCGCTTCCGTCCCAAGCCCTGACAGATGACCCGTTACATATACCTGCGGCGATCGTCTCGGATGCAGTCGCCCGGGAACTGCTGGCGAATGCCGGAGCGACACCGGCGGGCTTGCAAAGCATGATCGATCACGACCTCAAGCCCCAATCACGATCGCTTCCGGACACGAAGATAACGATTCACCACCGCATTCTTTCCTCACACACCGGAACTAGTTTCAATGTTGCAGGGATTCAGGAGGGCTCAGATCCAAACCTCAGTGCCGAAACGATCATCATCAGTGCCCATCATGATCACGATGGCATGAGCGGCAACCAGATATGGCATGGAGCAGACGACAATGGCTCGGGAACGGTAGGAGTCGTCGAAATGGCCCATGCCTTCGCCGCAAATGCGACAAAACCAGCACGCTCCATTCTGTTTGTTGTATTTGCTGCCGAGGAGAGGGGTCTACTTGGCTCGTTTTATATGGCCGCTCATCCTTTGCGGCCATTGGACACCACGCGAGCGGTAATCAACTTCGACATGATCGGCCGGAACGAAGCGGAAAGCGAGCAGACCAAGGGCTTGATTGACATCCCGGCGGATACGACAAATCGACTGAACCTAATTGGTGCAACCTATAGCCCCGCGTACATGCAGACAATCGAACGCGAAAATAAGTATGTTGGTTTAGTGCTGGACCATCGCTTCGATAAGGAATCAGCGCTGAACGTATTCTTTCGCAGCGACCAGTTTCCTTTCGTGCTTCAAAACATCCCGGCTTTTTGGTGGTTTACCGGATTTCATCCTGACTACCATCACACGACCGATACGGCCGAGAAAATCAACTACGGGAAAATGGTGAAGATTTTGCGTTTGGCTTATCTCACCGCTTTTAAACTTGGTGAGGAAACTAACCCACCCAGATTCGTGGCCGATCCCCTGGGAAGCTAGCCAATACAGTGATCAACCGGCAATGCCCAGTTTTTGCTGGGGGATCAGCGATCTCGGAAGAGAGTACCAGGGCTGGTAGATCACTCGTAAACAGCCGAGGTAACTCAATGACGGCTCTATGCGTCGCCAAATTCAGTAACACTTAGCCCCTAATTGAGGTCTTACCGTTTGCCCCAGCCGTGTCTTTCTGTGATCATTCCTGCATACAATGAGGAAAAAACCATTGAGAAAGTCGTCCGAAAAGTCCTCAATCTCAACGACCTACAGGAATTAATCATCGTTGACGACTGCTCCGTCGACCGAACCCCGGAGATTATCAGTTCACTCGCTGCGGAATACCCACAAGTCGTGGTGTTACGCCATTCTAAAAATAAGGGAAAGACGGCAGCGCTCGCGACGGGTTTTGGGCACAGCACCGGGGCGGTTGTAATCGTGCAGGACGCCGATCTGGAATATGATCCCGAGGATATTCCGGGTTTGATTCAGCCCATCGTAGACGGGCATGCCGATGTCGTCTACGGCTCGCGCTTTCTAATCCGGAAAGCAGCCCGTGTTCTCTATTTCTATCACTATCTTGCAAATCGCACTCTGACGTTTATCTCCAATCTCCTTACCAATATCAATCTCACCGACGTTGAGACTGGCTACAAAGCATTTCGCGGGGAGATAATCCGTGAAATGATCATTACCTCACAAGGATTTGGCTTCGAAATAGAGGTCACCGCGAAAATTGCCAAGTTGAAATGCGCCATTTTCGAAACACCAATTAGCTACTATGGCCGAACCTACGAAGAAGGGAAAAAGATCGGGTTCCGGGATGCAGTAGCGGCGCTCTGGTATATCGTTCACTTCAATCTTTTCTGTGGACTTAAGAAGAGTTTCCGAAGCATTCCGATTTCCGCGCACAATCTGAACTTGCAAGCGGTCGAGACTCAATCGCATAGCTCTGAGGAAATCCAGCAACTCCGAAGCGGAAGTGTTGCGCCAGAGCCTCGCTAGTTGAATGCTTTGCGATTACTGCCTGGCGTGACCCGGCTAGAACGGGCTGACGCCTACGAACCATCTGATTTGCAGCGGAAATCCGTTTCTAACGAGAAGACGGTCAAGCGGCTGCGCTGGACATGGCCCGATGCGGGTCTCGCTTTGTTGGTTTCTGCCGGTCTGCTGATTCCATGTTTCTGGCAGCCTCATATCGAGGCTGGCGACATGCTGAGCCATCTATACAATGCGTGGCTCGCCAAACTCGTCGCGCAAGGACAGGCGCCGGGGTTATGGGTCGTCACGTTATGGACGAACACCGTGTTCGAGCTTATTGAAGAATGGCTTCAAGGCGTCTTCAGTTTCGCGATCGCTGAACGCATCGGAGCCGCGGTGGCGGTGTTGATTTTCTTCTGGGGTGCTTTCGGGCTGATCTCGATCGTTAACCGGAAGCGCGTTTGGTTCGTCGCGCCAATTCTGGCGATGCTAGCGTACGGCTTTGCCTTTCACCTCGGGTTGACGAATTTTTATATCTCGGTCGGCCTGTCCTTCATTTTCTTTGCCTTTGCCTGGCACGGTGGACTTCGAAATTGGATGGTGGCTATTCCTATATTCGTGCTGGCGATCACAGCGCATGCCAGCGCAGCTGTTTGGGTGCTTGGACTAACTGCCTACGCGCTAACTGCCCGCAAGCTCAAACCGAGACTTCATATTCCACTCTTCCTTGTGGCGCTCGTTGCACTGCTGACCGTCCGGCAGTATTGGCTTTTTCATTTTGAGAGCTTATGGTCACCTAGGCAGCTCCTTGCAATTACTGGTGCAGATCAATTTTGGGTCTTTGGTCGCCAATATTCCGTCCTGTGCCTGGCCGTTATTTCCCTCTGGGCCGTGCTGGTCTTTGATCGAGGCTACAACTGGCGGAGCATGACCACCCGAGTATTCACTCAGCTATATCTTCTTTCTGCGTCCGCCGTCGTCTTGTTGCCGGCTAGCATAAAACTTTCCGCATCAGAGGTTCCGTTCTCGAGCATTTACGAGCGAATGTCTCTGATCACAGCAGTTCTGGCATGTGTCGTCGTCGCAGGAGCTAGACCAACGCGCTGGCATAAGGCAGCTATTGCGATCGTGGCCGTATTCTATTTCTCTTTTTTGTATTTGGACGAACGCGCGGTCAATCGAATCGAGTCCAGGATCGACCGTTTGGTGTCCCGATTGCCGCCTGGCCGGCGAGTCCTCGCTTTGATCCCGCCTTTAAGTCCGACTGATGCAGATGCGCATATCGTGGCTAAGATCGAGAATAAGGTTGCGAAATCGCTCGGCCGATTGCCTTTCGGAAAACGTGTTCTCGAATTGTTCCCTGAGTCTCGCTTGCATTTGATGCGAATTATCGATCGGGTCTGTATTGGCCGCTGCTTCAGTTACGCCAATTACGAACCTGCCACACGCCAGTTTAGAGTTCGAGCAGCACCAGGGAACAAAATAGTCGAGTGGGATGCCAAAGCAGATTCAGACCTCCTGAACGGACGCTACATTGTGAAGCAAAGCGATCTGCCGATGTACCAGATCTACCGTTGGGGCGAAGCGAGCACCGATCTGTGCATGCGCTCGCTAGTGGCCGGCGAAGTAAACGGCCGGGTTCCTTAAAAGTCTAAGGAAGTGCGCATACAAGTCGTGGGGCGAGGCTGATGCATCAGCGCAGTACGACTTTCGCAAGTCCAGCATTGTTCGCAGAATCGTAAACACGAAATACAAGAAGATGCTCGCCTGGACGAAGCTTTTCCAGATGCAGATGGAACTGCTCGTGCGGGGAGTCTGTGATTCCATCGACAGCTTCAATTGGCTGCCATAAACCCGCGTCAAGCGAATACTCGCAGCGGCGCAACGGGCTTGTTTTGTCCGCAGCGTCGACATTTACGTCCAGCGAAGCGCCCGCACGGCGCGGCTCGTCAATGGTCACGAGTGGAGGAGTATTGTCGATGAGCACGGGCGTGCTTACAAAATCGGCCTCACGCGCATACTGCGCTGCGTTCGACGGAGCATCGGAGGCGACAACCCGGAACAAGTAACGGCCATCGGCGAAAACGTCAGGATCCAGCAACAACGTGTTTTCGAATATGTGACTGCGGATGAGCTGCCACGCAATCTCGTCCTCGGCGCGAAAGTAAACCGAGTACACGAGCTTGTCACCGTCTGCATCGTCGGCTTGCCAGGAGATTTGAGTTTGCGTGGTCTGGAGGCGAGAGGCGGTCTGGGTCGGCGTACTCGTCGAACTCGCGGCTGGCGACTCGCCGCTCTCGGTTACCGTTACCGAGTATGCGGACGATGTGCCCGCGGTCGTGGGATTGGCCTTCACTGCATTCGTTCCGATGATGGAACTGACCGTAACACTGTGAATCGCGGGCGGAGTATTTTGCGGCAAATACGGAACAGCAACGCTGTCGATTTGCGAAGTACTGTGGGCCGGCCACTCAGCGCGCCACTGGATAAAACGCCCCGGCGGACTCTTGATCAGGGCATCCTCAGTGTTGCTGATAGACGCTGACCACCCGCTCCAGGTCGCGTCGGGACGTGCTGCATTGCCGGTGCGAGTTCGGAAACCGATTCCCGAGCCGCGGCCATGCCATTGCAGGTGACCCCATCGAGCTGTCGAGGTCGAATCATGGACCTGCGATTCGTACCAGCCCTCGCCCTTTTCTGCGGTATCTAAGGCGAGCAGGCGCGCGGGGCTGCTGAGCGCCGCGTACAAAACGGATCCCAATTTGACAATCCGCGTGGCCTCTCCATCGCCGGCTTCCACGAGCAGCGAAGCTTTGCCATTGGACCAGCTATACACGCGGCCGTGCACGTCAGTCGAGAAGATCAGCTTGTCGCCATCGAGCAGCAGATCGTAAATGTTCTCTTCCTTGGAACTTTGCAGCGTCTCGACGGTTCGATCGGGAGTAATTCGATAAATGGCGGATTTGTCAACTCCGCTGACTTCGACAACAGCCGTAGTCGGCGGTGACGCAGGTGTGATTGTGGAGGATGCGCTTCCGCGAGACTGCTCAGCTCCGGGTTTCACGCCGCCTGGGTTCTGTTCTCCCTGTGAAGGGCTCCCGCTTTGCTTCGCCTCCGTGACTGTTATGACCGTCGGGGAAGTTGCGACGACCGCAGCGGATGAAGGAGTGCTCGCAACTGGTGCGGGAGTTTTGGTTCGACTCGCGACGGACCCTCCCATAGCCGCCGCGTACACAACGCCGCTGCGATCTATCACGACGGCGCGAATTTCCGGAAGCGTCGAATCCAGCACTATTGTTCCCTGCTTCGGGCTCGAAATCTCGTATAACAATCCATTCGGATCGGTACCCGCATACAGATGGCCGTTTGAAGCGATCGCTAGTGCGGTTACATTCGACTGACGGGTCTCAAAAAAAACCTCAGCGCTGCCTTTCGGCGTAATACGGTAGATGCGCCCCTGTTCCCCAGTAGCAACGTACAACGTGCCGTCAGATGCGGACTGAATCGCCCAGATATATTTCGCTGCAGAATGCCAGATTTCGGTGGCTTTGCCCGAAACAATCCTATACAAGCCGCCGTTCGGCGAGCTACCCGCATACAGTACGCCCTTTGCGTCCACGCACAGAGCGAACACTTGTGACTGGTCAGCGGTCCAAACCAGTTGCTCTTTTCCTTCGGGCGAAATCCGGAAAACTTTCCCGCTATTACCGGTTGCAGCGTACACACTGCCATCCGGGGCGGCCGCGATGCTCCAGAGAGCGGGCTGATCGAGGTCTGCACGAAACCGGATTGATGGGCCGAGTTGTAGTAGCCCGTCGGCCGTTAACGAGACGCCGGAAAGGCGGCCTTTTAGAAACTCACTGTATCCACTGATTTCCCAAGCCGTGCTGGTCGCGCCGTACGCGGTTACCGCAATCACGCAGAACGCAAGGGCTACGTGTCGTGTCACTCTTTCACTTCCACCTGAACGGTCTTCGAGCCGCTGACAACGTACCCATCAACGCGCATTGGCAACTCAGCGACTTCGGAACCCCGAGAGACCACCAGTGGCGAGCTGCTACTCAACGATGTGGCTGGATTCGCGAGAATCAGAGTCACAGAAGGAGGAGGATCTGTCAAATCTCCGCCGGGAAGCGGGCCCGCGACTGAGAATGATGGTTCCTGCCGCCAAATTCGCACATACGCCGCATCACTTCCTCGAAAACGATTGACGATGCGGATCAACTGTTCAGGTGAGTGCAAAGATGTGGGGCTCATTCCGGCAAAATCTGGGAAATTAAGACCATTGGCATCAGTTACGGTTATATTGAGTTGTCCCAGAGGTGCGCCGACGGGCACCTGGTAGGTAGTGGTCCTGGTGAATTCGAGGCCGTTTTCCCCGGAAAGCAGCGCGGTGATCTCGATGGAATCACCCGGCTGCACCTTCGGGCGGGACGCCCACACTTGCGAAATCTGGAGCTGCCGCTTCGTCTCGAGCGGTTCGAGCTCGAAAGAGATCTTCTTGATGCGCAGATTCGCGAAACCTGCGCTAAGCGTGAATGCAAGCGAAACCACTGCGTCCGCAGAAACCTGCTGCGCGAGGCCGCTATCGCTCACAAACATGTCGCGAATTATGAGCGGCGGCATCCGGTTCTCAAACTCGACGGTCCCACGCAATCGGAGAGTGCCGGCGCCCAGTGTGCGTTCAGTCGCGTCGATAGCCGAAAATATTGCCGTTTGCGTAAGAAACGGTGTCAATAGACGATCATTCACCACTTGCATGTGATAGTCGTGGGCCCCCATCTGGGGCGATCGAACTGAGATAGTGACAGGCAGCAAATGAGGTTTTCGGCCGATTTCGCCCGCAATGGTTGTGTTTCGGTCACTTACCATCGTGCCGACCCATTCTCTTGGCGCGGAAATCTTGAACGAAGTGTTCAGCGTCGGCAGGAGGGCAATCACGTCAGCGCGCGCGAAAGGCAGTTCGGTAGTGCCGGTTTCAAGAAATCTGTGGCCAAACGCATACACTCGCTTGCCGTCGACGAGAGTGACTGTACCGTCGGCGCTAACCGACAAATCTCCGGTAATCAGCTCGACACTGATCATGGAGCCGGGCAGGACCGTGCCGGTATACTCCTGAGATTTTGGAGATCCCGCCGACATCCCCTGTTGTGGCTCGAACCCTAAACTGCGGAAGTAAGGGCTGAATACTTCTATCGTTCGCGGAGTGAATCCAGACAGCGCTAATGGCGCAAGGAGTTCGGTTAAGTGGCCCAACGGAAAATCGAAGCTTACGGGCTGCTGCACCCTCGCCGGCTTTCCCCAGGACGCACCGTTGCGACTGATCTCCAACCGGTCTGCTGTGCGGGAGCCATCGAAATTGGCGTCGGCGATCATCTGCTCTATCGGTTGGATGCCCGCAATCGGCTGCTTAGCAAAAGGGAATCCCAGTGCCACTGCTCCCGCAAGCTTCCCATCGATATAGATAGGGCTGCCGCTCATGCCTTGCATAACCCCGGTCTGGTCCAGCGGCCCCCCGCTTAGCCTTGCCAGGATAATGGCCTGCTTCGGTCCAACGTTTTCAAGTACGCCCAAAATCTCCACCTGGAACTCTTGAATGCGATTGTCCTCGAACACCGTGCGACCCACGCCGTGGAGTCCGGGACGTATGTCCTTCAACGGAAAAAACTGCTCGGCTGCTGAAGCCATAGCCTCCCACGCAAGGAAAAGCACACACATCCCGAGCAGTCCGACGCAATGTTTCATCGCTTCGAGAAAGATCCTCTTACTAGCTGAAAGAGCCTTTCCCCATGGTAAGCGCGTACCTCGCAACAGCGATACGTCTCTAGTGCGGCTCGCGGTAGCCTTGACGAGCGTGCGAGGAGCCTTGCGTTATTGATTCGCGGTGCGATGTTGTCCCTAAACCCGATGGACATCCTGCAGAACCCTGTAAACTAGGGAATGAATGGTTGTAACCTCGCCCGCCCTTGCCGAATTTGACCTCCTGCACCGGATTGGGAAAACTCCCCTTATTGATGTCCGGCTGGCTGCGGCTGGCGATGTACGTGTACTCGGGAAAGCTGAATTCCTGAATCCAGGTGGGTCCGTTAAAGATCGTCCGGCTCTCAATATGATTCTGGAGGGTGAGCGGAGCGGCAAACTCGTCCCGGGGAAGACGATTCTCGATTCGACGAGCGGGAATACCGGGATTGCGTACGCGATGATCGCCGCAGCGAAGGGATACAGTGTCAAGCTTTGTTTGCCGGGGAATGCATCTCCTGAACGGAAGCAGATTCTGACGGCCTACGGAGCTGAGTTGGTGCTTACAGATCCCGCGGAGGGTTCGGACGGCGCGATGCGCGTGTGCCACCGCATCTACAACGAATCGCCAGACACGTACTTCTACCCCAATCAGTACAACAATGACGCGAACTGGCAAGCCCATTTCGCCACGACCGGAGCCGAGATCATCGAACAGACCGGCGGGAATGTGACGCACTTCGTAGCGGCCGTTGGGACTAGTGGCACGTTTACGGGCACGACAAGGCGCTTGAAAAAGGATGTCCCTGGCGTACACTGTATCTCCGTTCAACCCTCTTCGCCGCTGCACGGAATAGAGGGGACAAAACACATGCGTTCGGCAATCAAGCCCGGCATTTACGATCCAGAGCTTGCCGATGACAATCTGTGGATCGATACGGAAGATGCGTATGCTATGGCACGCCGCCTGGTCCGTGAAGAAGGATTACTGATAGGCATTTCGGCAGCTGCGAACGTTCTGGCGTCGAGCCGAGTAGCCAAAACGTTAGCCAGTCGCGGGCAAAATGGGCTCGTTGTCACTATTCTTTGTGATGGCGGTCAAAAATACCTGAGCGAACCTTTCTGGAATGATTGAAGTGAAGGGGAGTCCCTGGAACGACATGGTCCTGCATGCTGAACAAACCTACCCCGACGAATGTTGCGGGGCCATGCTTGGCCGTATCGAAGGCGATAGAAAGAGAGTGTTTGAGGCAGTGCCGCTTGAAAACGCATCCGCTGGTGAGCGGCAGCGGCATTACGAGCTACGCCCCGAAGACCTCATCGCCGCGGAGAAATCTGCGCGAGCCCGCGGCCTGGATCTGATCGGCATCTTCCATTCTCATCCGGATTGCGATGCTTACTTTTCTGAGACGGATCTGCGAAACTCGTGTCCCTGGTTCTCATTTGTTGTGCTCTCGATAAAGAGTGGAAAATTTGACCACGCAAATAGTTTCTTGCCCGATGTTGACCAGACACGGGCGGATCGTGAGGAATTAATATGCCAAAAGTCCTGATTCCGACGGCATTGCGGCAGTTCACCGGGCAACAGGACGCGGTGGAAGTCACCGGCGGAACTGTTGCCGACGCCCTAACCCAACTCACCACGCAATTTCCGAATATTAAGAAGAATCTGTTCAACGACCAAGGCAAGCTGCGCAGCTTTGTGAATGTTTATGTGAATGACGAAGACATCCGGTATCTGGACAAGGACGCCACCAAACTGGAGGGTAATGAAACGATTTCGATCGTGCCGAGTATTGCAGGCGGGGCGGTGGGAATTGCCGAGACCGGCACAACCGCTTTGTCAAATCCCACTCTGTCAAACGAAGAGCTCGCACGGTACAGCCGTCACCTGATCCTGCCCGAGGTCGGCTTGGAGGGCCAGCTCAAACTCAAGCAGGCGAAAGTGGCACTTATCGGGGCCGGCGGATTGGGTGCTCCGCTCGGTCTATATCTGGCTGCGGCGGGCGTGGGCAGGATTGGAATGGTCGATTTCGACGCAGTCGACGCTTCGAACCTGCAGCGGCAAGTGATTCACGGAACGAAAGACATCGGACGCAAGAAGTTGGATTCGGCTGCCGAGCGGATGCTGGATATTAATCCGAATCTAAACATCGACAAGTTCGACACGAGCCTGACGAGCGAGAACGCGTTGGGAATCTTAGCCGATTACGATGTCGTCGTTGATGGTACGGACAATTTCCCGACGCGATATCTCGTAAATGACGCGTGCGTTCTGTTGGGAAAGCCCAATGTATACGGTTCAATTTTCCGTTTCGAGGGACAGGCCACGGTTTTTGCATATGAGGATGGCCCGTGTTATCGCTGCCTTTATCCCGAGCCCCCGCCGCCGGGACTCGTGCCCAGTTGCGCGGAAGGTGGAGTGCTCGGCATTTTGCCAGGGGCCATCGGGATCATTCAAGCGACTGAAACGGTAAAGATCATATTGGGCATTGGCGAGGCGTTGAAAAATAGGCTGCTGCTCTATGACGCCCTCAGCATGCGTTTCCGTGAGCTTAAGCTTCATCGCGACCGTAACTGCCCGGTCTGCGGAGATCATCCCACCGTGACGAAACTGATCGATTACCAGGAGTTCTGCGGCGTGAAATCCGCAATCAGCCAACCTATTGCCGCGGATGGGGTCATTGAGCCAACGGAAGTGAAAGCGAAGCTCGACCGAGGCGACCAGTTCACATTAGTTGATGTTCGCGAGCCGTACGAATACCAAATCGCGCGCATTCCCGGCGCGAATCTGATTCCTCTGGGCGAGTTGCCCAAGCGCCTGCACGAACTCGATCCAGAGGCCGACATTGTGGCTCATTGCAGGAGTGGGGCCCGCAGCCAGAAAGCAGTCGATCTCTTGAAGCAGAATGGTTTTCACAAAGTCCGCAACATGACTGGCGGCATTCTTGCTTGGAGCGACAAAGTGGATCCCAGCGTCCCGAAATATTAGGCCTTCGACGACTTTGCAAAATGGTTTACCGGGCCGTACCCATTTCCTAGCTCGGGTGCAGTCTCGATAGCAGCTTGGATGAACGATTTGGCCGAGATAATCGATTCTCGCAGGCTCTGACCCAAGGCCAATCCCGCAGTGATGGCGGCCGAGTAAGTACATCCCGTCCCATGCGTGTGCCGTGTATGAATCCTCGTTCCGGCAAACACTTCGGAAGATCCTGGTGCGCTCAGGACATCCATCGGTTCACCCAACGAGTGTCCGCCTTTTACTAGCGCCGCGCCACATCCGAAATCGAGTAGGCGTGCTGCTGCCTCACGCATATCGTCTTCGCTTCGGATTTTGATACCGGTCAATGATTCGGCTTCTGGAATATTCGGCGTAACCAGGAACGCACGCGGCAACAGTTTTTGTTTGATGGCTTTCTCCGCTTCTGGCGAGATGAGCCGGACGCCGTGTTTGCTAATCATTACGGGGTCGACGATAAGTGGAAACGTGAACGATTGCGCCAGTTCGGAGATGACTTCCACGATCGCGATGCCCCCCAATGCGCCCGTCTTCGCCGCTGCTGGTTGTATGTCAGTGATAACAGCTTGGATCTGCTGTGTGACCAGCCGGGCGGGCATGATCTCGATATGGAAGACCGACTTTGTATTCTGAACCGTCAGCAACGTTAGCACTGCCTCGCCATACACGCCGAACTGATGGAATGTCTTGAGATCGGCTTGAATGCCGGCCCCGCCACTTGGGTCTGAGCCGGCGATTGTAAGCGCTACGGCTAACATGCCCCAACCGTAGCGCACACGCTATTCGGCGAAACTATTGGAAGCTCTGGGTCGTAGACGCGGATCCCACGGAATTCGCCATGTTAACGGCCACGGAACCGACCTGCGTGGTATCGCCGTTCAGTACTGGGAAACTGGCTTGCACCGAAAACGCTCCGCCGACGTCGCTCGGGCCGAAGAAGTACTGGTGAAAGTCGGAAACCGCATTTACCGTGAGAGGGCTCGGCGCGATCACATGGCCGCTTGTGTCATAAAACGTGAAGCTCAGATTTCCGGCGCTATACGTATTGTCGTAGCCGCTCAAAGTGACGACCAGATTCGGAGACTGGCGGACCGCTTTAGCCGACGTGATTTGAACCTGTTCAGGGGCAATCGTGAATGATTTCGTAAACGGCGCTTTATCGGGGAAGGTCAAAGTGAACGTGATTGTTCCAGCGGTGGTTCCGGTTTGAAATGTTAAGGCGGACTGGCCATCGAACGTTCCTGTTTGTCCGCCGTTCGCAACCGTGACCTGAAGCTGACGGCCGCTCGTTTTAACGAAAAAAATGGCCGGATCGTTCTCGATTCCTTTTACTGACGACGTGAACTGCATTGTCAATTCGCCGATCGCACTCACCGGTGAAGGGCTTGCAAGTTGTATAGATAAGTGCGCCTGGCGCTGACTTGTGAGCGGCTGTTCATCGATGCTCAGGGACACGTCAGGGAGCGGCGAACTGATGCTTTGCCCCACAAGCGAAAATTGCCTGCTACCAATGGCCAGTGTGCCATTGTAATTTCCACTCGCTGATCCGGAGAACGTGATCTGGAATGAAATCGATTTACCAAGCTGAAGCGTAAGAGGTGTTGCTGGCGCCCCCGTGAGAGCAAAAGCACTACCGGTGACGCTCAAATTCGGAATCGTGACGGCATCGATCGAGGTTAGAGGGTTGGTTACGGTGAATGTGAGGGTCGCCGAGCCGCTTGTACCCGACGTAACCTGGCCGAAATTGATTGGAGTTGCAGCCTGCGGGAGTCCGCGAACACCCGTCTGATCCACGTAGGAGATCTGGAGCGCGTCAATATCCGATAGAACGGTACCGGTCCCCACAAGTGGATATGAGTTTGATCCGATTACGAGCGTAGCTGACGTGAGCCCCGTTTGCCCGGGCGCAAAGAGGACGCTGAAGGTGGCCGATGAGCCTGCCGGTATTGTGCTCGGCAGCCCTGAGGCGTTCAGGGCGAATGCTGAAGATACAAATACCTCGCTTTGAATCGAAACCCCAGGCGTGCTTAGAGCCGCACTTGATTCGTTCGCAAGGGTGATCGTGAAGGATGCCGTCGCACTGGTGGATACATTTCCGAAATTAAGCTGAGGCGAGGAGCTGTTTGGTTGCAGCACTCCGCTTCCGCTCGGTCCGCTGTAACTGGGTACAAGCTGGGGTGCAGTTCCATTCCCCTGCAATATCGAAACGTCCGCTACCGTTGCCGGGCACTGTGTGGCGGGATCCGTGCTCCCCAGAATGCACCCGTTTTGTTGTACCTCATAGGCCACGCGTAAGACTGCTGTAAGCGCGCCTGTTGCTACCGGCGCGAACGTAACCGTAAAATCCTCGAAATTGGACGATCCCGGTGGCAGCACCTTCCCGAGAAAAACGCCAGTGACTGGGAAATCCGGGCTTTGCACAGTTGAACCGGATGCAACCGCCACAAAAATCTGATCGATTGCCATCGTGAACTGCGAGGGATTGGTGGCACGCAGAACGACGGGGGTTCCGCTGTATTCCGGCGTATCCGCAAACTGATAGACGGCCGGGAGCGGACCGACGATGTTTGATCCGGTGGGATCTGTGATAAAGAAGGACGGACTCTGTGCAGCAAGTGAACCGCAGCAGAACAGGGCAATCAGCAGCGCTTTCATTTGCCGTCTCCCGGGTCAAGAGCGACGGGGAGTTCGGATAGTTCGAAAGTTGTGCCGCTCAGATGAAGCACCCATTCTTGTCTGTTCAGCGATGTAATGTGGAACCATTCCGCTGACATGCGTTCACACTTGAGATCATCCGAGACACCGGCGATGTGCAGCGGAATAGTGCGACGGACGCCCTTGGCGGTCTCGACCTCGAGCCCCTCTTCATCGCGCGATACCACGAAGCCGCCGTTCAGAAATGCCGGACCTCGTACTCCAGGCAAGGGCCGGAACGAAATAAGTTGGCCCGTTTCGAGCGAGACGGTGACCTCGGCGACATTCTGTTGGCGAGTTGTGATGAGCAGCCTTGCCGCGTGTGGTCCCGACACTTCAACGGAAGTGACGGTACCCCCAAAGTTACCTGTATCTAATCGAGTCAGGACGAAGGATCTTCCACCCCACCGAAGCAGCGCCTCGCGTGACGGCAAATACGCTATGGCTGTCGTGAGGTCGCCGTCGATATTCAACAGAGCCTTACGATCGCCTGCGTTGTAATCGCGTACAACGGTGCCGTTGCGGGCAATCAGGTGAATGTGTCGGTTTTCGGCTATGAGTCCGCCTGCATCCGAGAAGCTTACAGCCTCAGCGCCGCGAAACATTCTCTTTCCGACCACGAGATTGGCTTGGACGCCATAGACGGGCCGAACCGTTCCGTCTGCATATCGTAAGAGACCCAGCTTAGGAGCACTCACCTGCGCAGGAAGGCTCACCGCGAGCCATAGGAAAACTGTCAAACCGATCAGAATGTGAAGTTTCATATTCGATGCGTGTCTGAAGAAAGATCTCAAGGACCCTAGGGATGGCCAACGCTGACGGTCGGTGGCCCGATTGAGATTCCCGGAGCTGTGGAAGTCGAGCTGCTGGATTTCTTGCCCATCATGGCTACCCCGGCGCCTCCAGCAGCCGCAGCAATCGCCGCGAGTATGATCCACTTCGTCTTACTGCTGTGCTTGCTCTCACCCGGCGCAGCGCTCGTGACCGAAACGGACGGCTCGGAGGCGACCTGTGGATGGAGTGGGCTGAGCGAAGGCGCCGCTGAGGCGGGTTGCCCGGGTGCGATCGTCTTCGATAGGTGCTCGATTTCAACGTGTGGCGGCGCGGGTTGCGGAAGGTCGGACACAGCCGGCGGAAGCGCCTCAGCGGGGGCCGCTTGCGCAGGTAAGCTTGCGCTCGGCGCGGAACTTACGGGAGTAAGCGTCTCTTGAATCAAAATACCCGCGTGGGCTGTACCCCTGGTCGCGGTGGCGCGGATCGCCACGATACCCGGGGTCGAAGCCCATTGGATGCCGTTGATGCTTGCTCTTCCGGTCTGATCCGTGTAGATGATGACTGCGTGACTGCCGTCGGCAAACGTACCAGTTGGATCGGTATCCGGCAGCCGCAAGACAACCGCGGCATCGGCGACAGCGGAACCTTTCGAATCGGTTACTTCTACAACAAAGCTGCGTGACGTCTTCGAGCCCGCTAAAGCCGTTCCGTTCCCGCTGTCTATAAGCCGAACCTGTAATGATTCAAAGCCGGCGGCATTGGCAGGGGATGCCGGCGTCTCCTGTGTTTGTCCGGGAAGGGGTGCCAGAGTAAGAATCGACGCGAGGAAAATTGATACGCAACGGTAAAGAAGTTTCATGCGGCCCTTGCAGCCGCAGATCCTACATAAGCTGGATCAAGACAACGGTAATGTTGTCAGGTCCGCCCTTTTCCTTCGCGGCTTCGACAAGGTAGTGGCATTTGTCAGGCAGAGATTTCTCTGAACTCAGAGTATTCTGTAAGATTTTCTCCTCAAGAACCCCGTGCAGGCCGTCTGAGCAAAGAAGGATTTGATCGCCCTTACGTAGATGCACAATATGCGAGTGCACTCGGAGTTGGTCGCCTGTCCCAACGGCCATCGTAAGCACATGTCGCATCGGATGTCTCCGCAACGCTTCATCGGTCAAACCCAAACCGGAGCCTACCTCGGCAATCCAGGTCTGGTCTTGTGTCACGAGTGAAAAATTTCCGTTCAAGAATGCGTACGCCCGGCTATCGCCTACACTCGCCAGTTGGATTTGGCCGTCCTGGACGGCGCGGGCGACCAGTAATGTGGTCCCCATGCCATCGAGTTGTGGGCTGCTCTTTGCAGCCTCCCGCACAGCGGAGTTGGCCTCGAGAAAGCTGCGCTCCAGAGTGTCCAGCCCATCTCCGTCCCAAGTGTTCAAGAGCGATTCGTAGACCCTTTCGGCACTCAGGCGAGATGCATACTCACCGGCATTGGCCCCGCCCATTCCATCGGCCAGAATGAAAATTCCCGACTGGCTGTCACTGATGAAATAGTCCTCGTTATTCGAGCGAACGCAGCCGGGGTCGGATAGGCCGAAAGCCTCTAGCATTAGGATTTTGATTATACCCGCTGTTTGCTAATGACGTGATGAGGAAGGGTCACGTTATCACTGAGTTGTTTTGGCTTGCAACATTGCCCTCAGCTCACGGAACGCAGTCTCATCGAAGTTGTCCTTTAAGCGCTGGGGAGGCAGCACTGTGCTTGTCGGAGCGGCTGCCTCACGCCTTGCCGCAAGATCTAGGATCGTGTGGGCTTCGGAGTCGTCGGGATCGCGATTCACCAGCTCCTGAAGCCGCTTCACCGCTTCATCGAAAGAGTTGTTTCGCAGAAGCGCCAGACCGAGGTTGAACAGATAAGTGTTGTCATTTGGATCTCCGTCCAGCGCGCGGCGGAAATCGTTGACTGCTATTGGTACATTGATGTGGCTCTCCGCTGCCGCCAGATTGTTGTATACCTCGTTCAGCGGCACGGTTTTCGCTACCTCGCGGAAGTAGTTGGCAGAGGCTGAATAGTCGCCGTCGGCATACGCGCTCAGCCCCATTTTGAAACGCGCCTGCGGATAGGACGGATCGTTCACTGAGATCCGGTCCAACCACTGAATTGCCTGCCTGTATTTCTTGCTCTCAAGAGCCAACTTGCCCAATTCGAAGGCCGGGGCCGTGAATTGCCGATCGAGCGAAATCGCCTGCGCGAACCACTTCTCCTGCTGCTCTTCCTTTGAGGACAAGAGTCCTCGGATATAACTCTCTTCAGCATCAACCGGGATGAGTTTTTGCGGAACCATGAACTGCTCAAGAGTGAAGTTTGAATGCGGATTCAAATACTTTAGAGATCCCCACGCTAAATGCTCTTCGAGGCGCGAAAGGTCAGTAAGTTTACCTGCTTCTGAAAGCTCCGGACTATCATGCAGCTTCCTCAGATCTATGAAGCGCGCGCTAATTTGAATGGAGCTATCTCTCAGTCGCGTATCTCCCGACGCTAACTTCGCATCGTAAGTACCAAAACAGATATAGTCCGCATCCAGAGCCTGACCTACTTTGATAAGAGTCGCCTTAGTGAACAAAGCGCCGGGCCGTAGAGATAGGCGCCGCATCCCTTCGGCGCGAGAGGTTCGATCGAGAACAATCTCGTTAGATGCTGCGAACTCATTCATGAGCGTCTGTGCTAGGCTTTCGCCGACCCAATCGAGATCTGAATATTGGGAATTATTGTGAAATTGAAGCACAACAACGGTTGCGGCATGAACGGGCGCTGTAAGCAAAAAGCTAACTGCAAGCAGTAGTGCATTCCGCAAACGTGACTTATTTACACGATTCATCAAGGACATAGAATTTGCTCACATTTGCTCGTCATCTGTTTCCGATTTTATTGCGTGGTGCAAGAATGCCTCGGTTTTTTGAAGGGCTTGAGCTTGTATTTGCTCTTCAGAACCGAATCCTCGAAGCCAGTTTACATTCGGTTCGCGACGGAACCAGGTCATTTGCCTCTTCGCGTATTGTCTCGTCTTCACTTGGAACTCTCGAATCGCTTCAGCGACATCGATCTTCTCTGTAAGAACGTCTATCGCCTGTTTGTATCCGAGGGACTGAAGCGGCTTCACGGCCGGTGAATGGCCGGCATCCAGGATCGCTCTTGTTTCGTCTATGAGGCCGTCTTCAAACATACGAGCGGAGCGCTGGTTAAGACGATCGTAGAGGAGATCTCTTCCCGGATCCAATCCGAACTTGAGCGCCTTGAATCCCTCTAGCCCCCTGCGCGGTAGGCTTTGCGTCGCGGTGGCGGGCTGCCCGACCACAATCGTAAGCTCGATGGCTCTAATCAGCTTTTGAGAATCGTTGGGGTGAATACGTGTTGCTGCTTCCGGATCGCGGCAGCGCAGAAAACGGGACAATGCTAGTGGCTGACGCACGGCGATACCGCGGAGTCTGGCTCGTATTCTTTCATTGCGGCCGGGTGCGGGCGAGAGCCCATCGAGCAGTGCCTTTAAATAAAAGCCCGTTCCTCCGACTACAACGGGAAGCTTGCCTTTTCGTTTAAGGTCTACCAGTTCTCTTCTCGCTACTTCAGAGTAGGCAGCCGCGGTTAGTTCTTCTCCAGGCGAAAGAATGTCCAGAAGCCGGTGAGGAATCCCACGCCTTAATTCCGAAGAAAGTTTTGCCGATCCGATATCGAGCCCTCGGTAGACCTGGATCGAGTCGCAATTAACAATTTCGCCGTCGAAGGCTTCGGCCAGAGCGAGCCCAAGCGCACTCTTCCCCGAGCCCGTAGGACCCAATACAACAATCAATGGTGAAAGCAGAAGGTTTGAGCCCCCGGCATCCCCGTCCGCTGGTCTATTCAGAATCGAAACGCGCTAAACCCGGCGCACATCCTGTTTACATGTATGAGAGCTATACTGGTTGCCAGCAGCTCAGATGAGTTGCTAACGCCAGCACTTTCGAAGCCGGTCGAATGTCTCATCTCTACTTTAATACCCTACGCTCCCTTTGTCTGCTGACTCTTGCTGTTGCCCTCGTGCGGGAGGCTCCGGCAGGGGAGACTACCGGGCAGACTCCGGCTGGCAATGCCGCAAATGGCGCATCCACTCTTCCGCAGCCCACCAAAGAAGCAAGTTCGCCGAAGGCAGCGGCATACTACCACTATTCTCTCGGCCATCTATATGAAGAACTGGCGGGGAGTTATGGCAACCGCACCGAGTACGTGAACAAGGCGATAGAGAATTATCGGCTTGCGATGAAAGAGGATCCGAGCGCCTCTTTTCTGGTCGAAGAGATCGCCGAGCTCTATCGTGTTTCCGGGCGTATTCGTGAAGCGGTTGAGGAGGCCCAGGATGCCCTCAAGGCTAATCCCAACGATCTAAACGCCCGGCGAGTGCTAGCGCGCATCTATACACAGCAAATCGGAGACTCGCAAACCAATCATATTGATGAAGCCATGACGCGCCGCGCGGTCGAAGAATATAAACTCATCACCCAGCAAGATCCGAAGGACGTTGACAGCTTGGTCATGCTAGGTCGGTTGGAGAAGCTGCTAGACGATTCTGTTGATGCCGAAGCGGCCTTTAAGAAGGTGCTGGCGGCCGATCCCGAGAATGAGGATGCGATCACAGGACTCGCTGGCATTTATTCAGATCGCGGTGATGCTAATTCAGCGTCAGCGCTGCTTGAAAAGCTCACGGCCAAAAATCCCTCTCCCCGTGCTTACGCGGTTCTTGCGAACAGCTATGAGCAAATGCACGAGTACGGCTTGGCGGCTGAGGCTTATAAAAAGGCCTTGACTTTAGATTCGAGCAGAGTGGAGTTGAAGTCCGCTCTTGCTCAGGATCAAGCTTTGGCTGGACGCTTTTCTGATGCGTTGAAAACATATCAGGAACTTGCTGATGCCAATCCTCGCGATGCAGCCCCCTATTTGGGGATGTCTCAAGTCTATAGAGAACAGAAGGACTTCGATCTTGCTCGCAAAATGAACGACAAGGCGAAAGAGTTGGAGCCGGACAATCTTGAAGTTCGCTACAACGAAGTCGCCTTGCTGCAGGAGGAGGGCAAGACGAATGAGGCGATTGCGACGCTCAAAAGCATTCTGGACAGCACGGCACATCGCACTTACGATCTCAGCCAGCGTGGGAGTCGGGCAAAAATGTTGGAACAGCTCGGATTCCTCTACCGCAACAACGAGCAATTCGATCAAGCTATAGACGCCTATCGGCAGATTGCCGCTCTGGATGTTCAGTTTGCTCCGGGGGCGGAAGCCCAGATCATCGAGACCTATCGCGAAGCGAAAGATTACCCTAGTGCTCAGCAGGAAAGCGATTCAGCGCTAAAGAAGTTTCCAAACGATCGCACGATCCGGGAAGTTCACGCGCAGCTCCTTGCGGATCAGGGCAAGGCGGACCTCGCAATTGCTGAATTGAAGAAGTCGCTCGACGGGAAGAGTGATCTAAAGGTATACATCGCTATGGCCGAGGTTTACCAGAAGAGCCGGAACTATTCCGAAATGAGTAAAGTGCTGGACGCAGCCGATAAGCTGTCCCAAGATAAAGCCGATAAAGCGACCGTCTTGTTCATGCGTGGATCGATGTATGAACGACAGAAGAAGTATGATTTGGCGGAAAAGATGTTCAGGCAGGTGCTTGAGACGGATCCCGCTAATGCGTCCGCCTTGAACTATCTGGGTTATATGCTGGCGGACCAGAATGTCCGCCTGCAAGAAGCGCAGGATCTGGTGAACCGGGCGGTGCACATTGAGCCGAATAACTACGCTTTCCTCGACAGCCTTGGCTGGGTGTACTATCGCTTGAACCGTTTAGACGACGCGGAACGGCAGCTTACGCGGTCTTTGCAGCTCATGTCCAAAGATCCAACGATTCACGACCATCTGGGAGATGTCTACTTTAAGCAGGGCAAACTTAAAGAAGCCATTAATCAATGGCAGTCCTCACTTAAAGAGTGGAACGCAAGCTCGCCCGCTGACCTTGAGCCGGACGAGGTAGCCAAGGTTCAGAAAAAGCTTGATGGCGCCCGCGTGCGCCTGGCAAAAGAGCAGGGTCCAAATCGGAATAACTGAAAAGCAGTTCTACAGCTTCAAAAGTGCTCGCAGCCGCTTAGTCTGAATCCGGCTTACGGGAATTTCGGTCTGCTTCTTATCGTCCATTTTCAGTTGAAAACTCGATTTGAACCAGGGGATAACTTCGCGTATGCGGTTGATGTTCACGAGGAACGACCGGTGCACCCGCCAAAACAGATTCGGATCCAGATTCGACTGTAACTCCTCAATGGTGCGGTAATTCGACTGTCCTTCAAACTGTGATGTGACAACCGTGATCAAGCCATCGTCGATAGTTGCGTAAATCATGTCTTTCGCATCGACGATCAAATTACGGTTGTTGTTCTTCACTAACAATTTACTGCGCGGTGGCCCATTCTGCAATTCAGCTGGACTAACGGTCTTGTACTGACTCTGCTGTTTTTCTTCCATCGCTCGCTTAGCGCGCGAAATGGATTCGGAGAGGCGTTCACGCTCCACCGGTTTGAGCAGATAATCGATGGCTTCCACCCGGAACGCTTCCACCGCATACTGATCAAAGGCCGTCGCGAGAACGAAGTGAGGCATGTGCGCACCCTGATCGCGAAGCTTCCTGATAACACCAAGCCCATCTAAGCCCGGCATCTGGACGTCCATGAAGACCAGATCGGGTTCGAGCTCCGTAATAAGTTTGACGGCTTCAACACCGTTCGAAGCCGTCTCTAAAATCTCAATTTCCGGGAAATCCTTGAGCAAGTAGGCCAGTTCTTCACGTGCCAACTGCTCATCGTCAACAACGAGCGTCGAGATAGTTCCCGTAACACGTTGTGACATTCGAATGTTAGTATAACAACGTAGAACTGCAAAACGGCTTCTGTAGAACCGAAACTGAGCAGGTCTCTCCCTAGCAGAAGCAGTTCCCTTCAAGGAGAGTTTTCAATTGTCAACTCAGGGTAATGTCACCATCGCGCCCGCCGATGGGAAACTTGGCGTTCTTATTCCTGGGATGGGCGCAGTGGCTTCGACGTTCATCGCGGGTATAGAGGCGATCAAGCAAGGAATGGGCGAGCCGATAGGTTCACTTACCCAGCTCGGCACGATACGGCTGGGAAAGCGAACCGACGGGCGGACGCCTCAAATAAAGGATTTCGTTCCGCTGACCCCGCTTCACTGCCTTTCATTCGGAACTTGGGATATCTACGACGACAACGCGTATGAAGCTGCCTTGAACGCGAGAGTGCTTGAGGCGGATCTGCTTGAGCGAGTCAGAGACCCGCTCTCACAAATCAAGCCGATGAAAGCCGTGTTCGACTCTCAATATGTCAAGCGAATACAAGGGCCGAACGTGAAGTCGGGTTCCAACAAGATGGAACTCGCCGAAGCCGTGATGCACGACATTCGTGAATTCCAGAAGCGCAATGGGTGTAACCGCCTTGTGATGATCTGGTGCGGGTCCACAGAAGCATTCCATAAGTCAGGAACCGTTCATCAGAGCATCGCGTCCTTCGAAAAGGGGCTTCATACGAGTGATCCTGATATTGCCCCCAGTCAGATCTATGCGTATGCGGCACTCAAATTAGGCGTTCCATTCGCTAACGGTGCGCCGAACTTGACGACCGATGTGCCCGCGATGCTCGAACTCTCTCGCGACAATCAGGTACCTATCTGCGGAAAAGACTTCAAAACCGGGCAAACCTATATGAAGACCCTATTAGCGCCCGGTTTCAAGGCGCGAATGTTAGGAGTGCGCGGGTGGTTTTCGACAAACATTCTGGGCAATAGAGATGGAGAGGTGCTCGAAGACCCCGGCTCATTTAAGACCAAGCAAGAGACTAAGCTCTCGGTACTCGAGCAGATTCTGCAACCCGATCTGTACCCACAGCTTTACAAAGACCTTTATCACGCGGTCCGGATCAACTATTATCCTCCCCGTGGAGATGCAAAGGAGGGCTGGGACAACATCGACATCTTCGGATGGCTTGGGTATCCGATGCAGATCAAGGTCAATTTTCTTTGCCGTGACTCCATCCTGGCGGCGCCGCTAGTACTCGATCTGGTTCTTTTTATGGATTTGGCGCAAAGAGCCGGGATGAAGGGAATTCAGGAATGGTTATCTTTCTACTTCAAAGGTCCGATGACCGCCCCGGGATTATACCCGGAGCACGATCTCTTCATTCAATTGATGAAGCTAAAGAACACCCTTCGCTGGATGAAAGGTGAAGACCTGATTACGCACCTCGGTCTTGAATACTACGATTGAGACGCTGTTCGGGGGTAAAGCGTCCAATTAGCAGGTAACAGAATGCCGCGGCGATCTTCCGTTGCGCACTTAAATTCAAAGAGCAATTTCGGCAGCCCAGCGAGTTCTGGCCGGCAGAAGGTGCTGATTATCGGCGGCACACATTTCATTGGCCGCTTGATGGTTAACGAGCTATTGCGCGCGGGCCACGAAATCTATATTCTTCACCGAAGGGCCAGACACCCGTTCAGCAAGCGGGTCCACAATTTGATGGCTGATCGCAACGACGCTGTGAGCGTGCGCAGGGCAATAGCAGCCATCCGATTCGACGCGGTTTACGACAATGCGTACGACTGGGAGCGGGGGACGACCAGTGCGCAGGTAGAGGCGACGGCCCAGATTTTTGACGGGCGTGTCAACCGTTACGTATTCATGTCGAGCGTGGCCGCGTATGGCGACGGACTGAATCATCACGAGGGCGACGCGCTCGCTCCCGACGATCATCCCGATCCCTATGTCCGGAATAAAGCGATGAGCGAGCGAGCTCTCTTTCGCATGCATCAGCGTTCGGGGTTTCCAATCATTACGCTGCGGCCACCTTTCGTGTATGGGCCGGGTAATCCGTATTACCGTGAGGCCTTCCTGTGGGACCGGTTTCGTGCCGGCCGCCCGGTGATTCTTCCGAGCGAAGGCCATCGACTTATGCAGTTCGTTTACGTGAAGGATTTGGTGGATATCGCCCTCAAAATGCTCGAGTCACCCAACGTCGTAGGCCACGCGTTCAACGTCGCCAATCCTCGCGCGATCACTCAGCATGAGCTTGCTTTGGAACTGGCGCGTGTCGCGGGAGTCAAGGAGCCCCAACTTATATCGATTCCACGCGAGCGAATCATTCGGGCAGGGGGGCAGGCTATAGGGGAGAAGCTCTACTTTGGGTACTACTACGACGTGCCTGCCATCACACAGATCATTACGAAAGCGCAGCGCATGCTCGGCTTTCAAGCCGACCGACTTTGCCATCGGGCTTAGGGCCACGTATCGCGCTTATCTCAAGAAGCGCGGATTCCCGCGTCCCGACTTCACATTTGAAGATGGTCTCTTGAGCCGTTATGCCCCAAATCTACACACCTCCCGTTCAGCATAGAGCGGCAAATCTAACTTAACTGGATCTTAATATCAAATTCAGTATTCTTGAGTATGTAGTGTGCTCGAATAACAAGTATGAAAATTGCATTTCTATCTATCGCATTACTGATTGCTGGCTCATCTAGCATTCCTGCATATCAAGAGAGTGCCGGGCAAGACATGAAGCAAGCCGGTACAGACACCAAGAACGCCGCGAAGGACGTTGGGCACGGCACCAAGAAGGCCGCCAAAAAGAGCGGACACGCCGTAAAGAAGGGAACGCATAAGGCAGCTTCCGAAACCGAAAAGGGTGCGAATAAGGTCGACGACAAGACCTCCGATACGAATCCAAAACTGTAATCTTGCGCTATCTGCTCCCGCGGAAGCACGGGCTATACTCGGAATGTCCTCGGAAGGACGCCGCTCGTTAGCAGGGGCGTCCTCGACCCGACTATAACCCCACGCGCATGCCTCAATACGATTTGGTTGTGATTGGTTCTGGTCCCGCCGGCCAGCGTGCTGCTATTCAAGGGGCCAAGAGCGGCAAGCGAGTAGCCTTGATTGAGAAGCGCGAAGTAATCGGTGGAGTCTGCATCAACACGGGTACGATTCCCAGCAAGACGATGCGCGAAGCCGTGTTGCACCTGTCCGGTTATAATTATCAGAATGTTTATGGAGTCAGCTATCGCGTTAAAGAGAAGATCACGATGGCTGATCTGGCATTCCGCGTTCAACACGTCATCAAGACCGAGATAGACGTCACACAAGCCCAGCTTTCCCGCAACGGAATTGAAGTACTTACGGGAGCGGGAAGTTTCAAGGATGCGACCACTGTACAAATAACGAATTCGCGGGGCACCGCTGAGGTCGTCGGGGACAAGATTGTGATTGCGACCGGCACAAAACCAGCTTCGTCGCCAAAGGTACCAATCAACGCGCGAACCATCATCAACAGCGATCAAATTATGGAGATGGTCTCCATTCCAAGAACACTGATCGTAGTGGGCGGCGGTGTCATTGGCGTAGAGTACACGTGCATGTTTGCCGCTCTTGGTGTCCGCGTTACGCTAATCGAGAGGCGTCCCCGTCTCCTTGAATTTGCGGATTCGGAAATCGTCGAGGCTCTTTCCTATCATCTGCGTGATCACCGGGTCACGATGCGGCTCAACGAGGAAGTACAAAGTGTCGAAGAAACCGGCGAAGGAGCTGGGGTGATGGCGCACCTGGAGAGCAATAAGAAGGTCCCCGCCGACGCGCTCCTCTATGCAGTTGGCCGGCAAGGAAACGTCGATGAACTTAACCTTTCAGCGGCGGGTCTCGAAGCTGATTCTCGTGGGCGCATCAAGGTTAACGAGCATTATCAGACTGACCAGCCGAGTATCTACGCAGTCGGCGACGTTATCGGATTCCCCAGCCTCGCTTCGGTTTCGATGGAACAGGGTCGAATCGCCGTCGCCCACGCGTTCAATAGGCCCATCTCATCCCATTCCGATTACTTTCCCTTCGGTATCTATACGATTCCTGAAATCTCGTTTATTGGGAAGACTGAGGAGCAGCTCACCGACGAAGATGTACCGTATGAAGTTGGCGTGGCGTATTATCGCGAGATCGCCCGGGGCCAGATCCGTGGAGATACTACCGGCCGCCTAAAGCTTATTTTCCACCGCGAAAACCTGGACCTTTTGGGAGTCCATATCATTGGAGAAGGCGCCTCAGAACTGCTGCACATCGGTCAGGCCGTGCTGATCTTAAAGGGGAAGGTAGACTACTTCATTGACACGGTCTTCAACTATCCCACACTCGCCGAATGCTATAAGGCGGCCGCCTTCAACGGCCTAAACAAACTGGCTCGAACTTGAGTACGGGGCGACGATGGCGTACGGTATAGGCATTCTAATCACTGAGTCGATAACAGCTGGCGCCGTTTCGGACAACGCGATTGCCGGATCAACCCGCCTCTATCCTGGGGAAAGCTCCAAACTAGATTCATTGCAAGGCCTTCCGGTCGAAACCATTATCAAGATCACAGTCGATCAGGTCCGCCAAATTGAACTTCGGGAGGCTCCCACACACATCGGAGTAGGCCTCCCCGGTATCGTGCGAAACGGTGTTGTGGAGGATTCACCAAATCTGGTTCAGTTTAAGGGCACGAATATGCAAGCCTTGCTGACCGAAGCTTTCACCCCGGCATTCGGAAAACTGTCCGTCTCAATTTTCAATGATGCCGATGTCATGGCTGCCGGTATCGCCGCGAGCCGGGGCCACCTCGATCGGCTAATCCGTGTATGGACGTTAGGAAACGGGATTGGGTTCGGACGCTATCCGCTTCGCGAAGGTGTTTGGGAAGCCGGTCACTCGGTCGTGACGCTCGATCCCAAAGAGCAGTTCTGCGGCTGTGGAGGGCGCGGACATCTCGAGGGCATTATGGGCCAGCGGGCCATGCGTCTTCGGTTCATGGATCTCGAACCTGATGAGGTCTTCGAGCAAGCGCAGGCGGGCGATCCCCGTTGCGTGGAATTTGTAAAGCTCTGGCACCGCGCTTTAGCGGCCGCGACTGCCACCAGCATTCATCAAGACGGGCCTGGAAAGTTCTACGTCACGGGATTCAATGCGTCGTTCCTGAATCTCACGCTTTTGAGTGAATACCTGCATGACATGGTGAAGCTGAGTCCATTGCAAGGCTATTCGGTTGAAGTCGTGCCGGGCGGAGAAGCAGTCGCCGTCATCGGGGCCGCTGTCAACGCCGCCCAGGTAGCTGGACGACTCTAAGCCGCCAATAGCAGCATCCACCTACATTTCTTCCGTGCGTACACTGAAGTTGAATATGCGCCCTGGATTGCAGCGCCTGTATTCAACGGTTTTAGCCTTACTGGGCACGATTGCGGTCACGTTCATCTCTTTTCGTGTACTTCACGCGAATGCAACCACCGCTGCCCTGGCTCTCATGCTGGCCATTCTCTTTATAGGTACGTATGCGAGGCGCTTCGACACGATTCTTGCCGCGATTCTGGCCGCGCTCTGCCTTGATTACTTTTTCACTCCGCCAATCGGATCCATCACCATGGCAGATCCACAGGATTGGATAGCCCTGACCGTATTCGTTACAGTCTCTCTCGTAGCTACGAATATTTCGACGCGGCTGCGAAATCAGCGCGATGCGCTTGTTGCGCGCCAAAAAGAAATGGAAAAGTTATACGCACTTAGCCGCTCGATGCTTTTAGGTGGAGGAGAAGATGTACAGCGGCAGATCGTCAACAAGCTAGTCGAGCTATTCGGATTTAACGAAGTAGTGCTCTTCGAGATCGCTACCGGGCGGATTCATCGTTCTCAAGCGGAGAGTTCCGTTCCTGACGAAAAGTTGCGGCAGGTTGCCCTCAATCGTTCCGTGATTCAGGACACGGCGGAAGGACTGGCTATGCTCCCCATCAGTTTGGGAAATCAGATTCTCGGGACCCTGGCTCTTCGTGGAACGTGTTTACCGGAGGGTGCTCTCCAAGCACTCGGCAACACCGTAGCGTTGGGGCTCGCGCAATCACAAGCACGAGAAGCCGGGGCTCGTGCTGATGCCATTCGCAAGAGCGAAGAATTGAAATCGACTATTATCGATGCTCTTGCGCACGATCTCAAGACGCCTCTCACGGTAATGCAAGCCGCAGCCGGCATCCTGAGTCAGTCTTCGCTTGTGTCGACTGAGCAGCGTCAGGATTTGCTCAAAGTGATTTACGAGGAAGCCGAGGGCCTCGACCGCATGTTGGGCGAAGCTATGCACCTCGCCCGGATCGATGCGAAGAGGCTCAAGCTGGAATGCAAGCCGTGCGACGTTACTGAATTGGTCGACGCTGCGATCGCATCATTGGGGGAAGCAGCACTCGGCGCGGCAGTTCCAAATCAAGTTGAAGCCGGATCTTCCACTGATTTCCGCCGATCGGGAACTTATTCTGCAGGCGTTGAAGCAGCTGATCGACAATGCGACGAAGTACAGTCCGCAACTTTCGACAGTCACTATTCTCGGGACTGAAATCAACGGACTAGTATCCATTTCTGTTTGTGATCAAGGACCGGGGCTGACGGAAACAGAGCAGAGTCGTGTTTTCGATAAGTTCTACAGAGGGCGGTATGAGCGCTCCCCCGTGCAGGGCACCGGCATGGGGCTAGCTATAGCAAAGGAAATAGCGGAGGCCCACGGGGGCTCGATCGCGGTTGAAAGTCAGATCGGGCAAGGATCTCGTTTTACGATCGCGCTTCATTCCGCAACGCGCGAGGCGTCCCCAGTAGAGCAGCACCTATGAGCAGCGCCCGGATTTTGATCGTCGACGACGAGCCCCGAATCAGGAGCGTGATGATCACTGCTCTCGCCGCAAACGGCTTCGATGCTTTCGAGGCGCGGACCGGTGAAGAAGCGTTCGAGACGTTGTCCAAGTACAATCCCGATTTGATTTTGCTCGACATGAACATGCCAGGGATAGGTGGAATGGCGGCTTGCCGGGAAATCCGCGCCGTTTCAGACGTCGCCATTATCGTCTTATCAGTTCGTGACGCCGAGAAAGACAAAATAGCTGCTCTCGATGCGGGAGCAGACGACTACATCACGAAGCCATTTAGCGTGAAGGAGCTTATGGCGCGCATTCGCGCGAACCTTCGGCGAGTGCCCGCTCTGCCGGAGCAGACTGAACCAATAGCTCTCTCTGATGATCTTGTAATCGATTTCGAAACCCGCCGGGTAGACATCGGTGGCCAAAGCATTCGCCTGACTCCTAAGGAAGTTGACTTGTTGCGCTATCTGCTTTCGAACGCAAACAAGGCGATTCCACATCGCAAATTGCTGCAAGCGATATGGGGACCCGATTACGGCGATGAAGTGGAATATCTAAGAGTTTTTGTCAGGCAGTTGCGAAAGAAGATCGAAAGGGATCCGGCCCATCCGCGCTATATCCTCACTGAACCCTGGGTAGGCTACCGTTTTGTGTGGTCGGTGAAACCATGAATAGAGCCGGCAAGCTCAAAATTTTCCTTGGCTACGCGGCAGGTGTTGGGAAGACATATCAAATGCTCGAAGAAGCCCAGAGCTTAAGAGCAAAGGGCGTCGACGTTGTCATTGGATATTTCGAGCCGCATGGCCGCAAAGATACCATTGCGAAAGCTGAAGGGATCGAGACAGTGCCTCGAAAAATAGTTGAGTATCGCGGATCCGTCTTCGAAGAGATGGATACGGAAGCTATCGTAGCGCGGCATCCGCGAGTGGCTGTGATCGATGAATTCCCCCACACGAACGTGCCCGGAAGTTTGCGTGAGAAGCGCTGGGAAGATGTGCTCCTCATCCTGGAGCAAGGCATAAGTGTTCTTACGACCATGAACGTTCAGCATTTAGAGAGCCTGAACGACCAAATGGTTCAAATTAGCGGGATAAAAGTGCGCGAGACCATTCCAGACTGGGTAGTGAAACAAGCCGACGACGTGGTGATGGTCGATGTGACGCCTCGTGCACTCTTGAATCGCTTGGAGCGTGGAGTTGTTTACCCGGCTGACAAGGCCCAGCGTGCGCTGCAGAATTTCTTCAAGGAATCGACTCTAGTCGCCCTCCGCGAGATGGCATTGCGTCAAACAGCTCACGAAGTCGAAGAGCGGCTGGAGCAAAACGATGGCGCTGTTGCCCCTCAATCCGATATTCAGGCTTCGTTTTCCGGCCCCGATCGGTTAGATGATGCCGTGGTGATCTACATCAGTGACGATCCATCGACGGCCATGCTGATTCGTCGCGGGAAACGAGTGGCCGATGTCACGCATGCCAACTGCTTCGCTGTGTTTGTAGCCGAACACGCCGATCTCGATACGCTACCTCCCGCAAAACGCGAGGCAGTGGAACGCCACTTGAACTTCGCGCGCAATCTGCATATCGAGACTCGTGTCCTTGTGGGCCAAGACGACGCGCGAACATTAGTCGATTTCGCGAGGCTCCATAACGCGCGTCAAATCTTTCTGCCGCGGCTAGTCGGCAAGGGGGCGGATCGCCTTTTAGGCAAGAGTTTGGTCCATCAAATCGTAGGCCTTGCCCACGACATGGAAGTCACGATAGTAGCGGACCGGCGGCAGGAAAAGCCAACTACGGAAAGGCAACGCTGAGCTACACTGAAGATCTCGGGCCGTGGCGCAGCCTGGCTAGCGCGCTTGCTTGGGGTGCAAGAGGTCCCGGGTTCAAATCCCGGCGGCCCGACCAAAGGGCTCTACAACTTACGGTCAACTCAGTGTTCTGGGACCCGATCTTGGAGTCCAACTGGAGTCCAAACTCACTATTCCTGTCGTGGGCGTGGGCAGGAAGCACGTTTTCGACGCTGCCCAGAGTTGGCCTTTTGATTCGATGTGATCGGAATGTCAGGTTAACAGTGTTCTGGCTGTCGTCCTCTCAACGCGACAACATTTATCTCCTTATAAGGACGCGCCGAGCCCGCCCAGTCCGGGCACGCACTTCCCTCATCTCCTTAAAAGGCTGAATTCCGAGTCGATTCGGCAATCGGGATGCGAAACGGAACTTTCACAGTTTACTTTCAATAATGATTCGGCTTTCCGAAGGTAAACCACCCCAACGAGAAACGCTTTTGCAATTCTGTCACTTCACAGAAAACTGGACACTGGCCGACTTCCCGTTCCGTATCTGGCTTACAGTTCCCAATTGCGGCGTCGTTGAGCGCCCATGTTACGGGCACGTGAAGAGCCCGCATGTCGAAGCGTTTTTAGTTCCATGTCGGCCAATGTTTTCGAACCCTGGACACGCTACATTGGCTTGAAGGAAGTCGGTCTTGTGACTCAACTGCTGAATACTTCAGCCTCAGCACAACTTTCACGGCACAGGGATCGAGAGCAATCGCCCAACGAGGATGCCGGCTGCAGATCTGGACGCATACGAGATCCATGGAAGCTTCACGGGTAAGAACGAAAAAAAGAGTTTCGGATCATGGTGAGGTATTGACGGGGTCACGCGAGGTCAACGCCATGCTCGACCTGGTCGCGCAAGAGACAGAACGGATCGACTCGAGGTTCCTTGAGCCCGCGTGCGGCGACGGTAACTTTCTGAAAGTAATCCTGGAACGTAAATTAGCGGTTGTGGAGAGGCGCTACGGCAAGTCGCAACTAGACTTTGAGCGTTATGCGGTCCTGGCTGTCTCCTCGATCTATGGCATTGATATTCTGGCTGACAATGTCCGCGATTGCCGACGGAGGCTCTTTGAAGCTTTCGATACACGGTACACCCGTTTGTTCAAGGCCGTCGGGAAGCGCGAGTGTCGGGAGGCGGTGCGGTTCATGCTTGAGCGGAATATTATCTGGGGTGATGCACTGACGCTCATGACGGTGGATCAGAAGCCCCGCTACATCGTGTTTTCGGAATGGTCGCCGGTGAATGGGAGCATGCTAAAACGGCGGGACTTCACGTTTCACGAGTTGCTCGCTCATGAGGGCATGAAGGAACTTCCGCTTTTTTCCGATCTTGGCGATACCGTGTTCATCCCCACACCAGAAAAGGAATTTTCTCCCGTCCATTTTATGGAGATCGCCACTGTCGGACAGTAACTACAACCCCGACGTTCTCACCTGCATAGCTAACCTGAGCAGTGACGAGGTCTTCACTCCTCCACGGCTCGCGAACCGGATTCTTGACATGCTTCCGGCGAATCTCTGGCGTGACAGCACAGCCAAGTTCCTCGATCCCGGCTGCAAGTCTGGCGTGTTTCTTCGCGAAATCGCGAAGCGCCTCGACAACGGCCTGGAGAAGAAATTCCCCGACCGCCAGAAGCGCATGAACCATATCTTCAAGAATCAGCTGTACGGGCTTGCGATCACGGAACTGACCGCTCTCTTAAGCCGTAGGTCCGTGTATTGCTCCAAGACGGCCAACGGAAAGTATTCCGTGTGCGAATCATTCGACAATGCCGAGGGAAATATTCTTTTCAGCCGCGTGGAGCACAGCTGGGCGAATCGGAGTTGCGTATACTGCGGAGCGAGCAAAAAAAGCCTTCAGCGAGGGGGCGAGTTGGAAAGCCATGCATACGCCTTCATCCACACCAACAAACCCGAGGAAATCTTCAACATGAAATTCGATGTAATTATCGGCAACCCGCCTTACCAACTGGATGACGGCGGACACGGCGCAAGCGCATCGCCGATCTATCAGAAGTTCGTCGAAACCGCCATAAAGCTTAAACCACGATACGTCGTGATGATTACGCCATCGCGTTGGTTCACGGGAGGGAAGGGCTTGGACAACTTTCGCCAACAGATGCTTGGCGAATCGCGGCTGCGGAACCTGGTGGACTACCCCAAGCTCTACGATGGCTTCCCCGGGGTGAAGATCCGAGGAGGTGTCTCATATTTCCTTTGGGATCGCGACTACAACGGTCCGTGCTCAGTACAGACGATGTGGGATAGTGAACCGCTCGGCCCACCAATGAAACGACGTTTAGACGCCTATGACGTTCTGGTCCGCCGAAACGAGGCAGTCTCAATTCTCGAGAAGGTGCGGGCTTTCCGCGTCGGCGGAAAGCCCGAGAAAACACTTGATGCACGGGTGTCAAGCCAAAAACCATTCGGGTTACGGACTTACGTTCACGGTGCGCCGTCCAGCAAGGGTGTCAAGAACCCAGTCAAGCTCTATGGCTCACAACGCATCTCATGGGTGGAACGCGGTGCGATCGAAAAGAATACATCGTGGATCGATGAGTGGAAGGTATTAATGACACGCGTACAAGGCACGAGCGCAGCGGTAGAGACCATGTTTTTAAGCCGACCCATCATCGCCGGTCCAGGTGAGGCGTGCACGGAGTCATATGTGGTGGCTGGGCGATTTGACAGTGAAAAGGCCGCAAGATCGTACGCGGAGTACCTCCGAACCCGTTTCGTTCGTTTTCTGGTGTCGCTGCGCAAGGCCACACAGGACGCCGCGAAAGATGTTTATGCGTTCGTTCCGGACATCCCTCTCAACCGCGCCTGGACTGACGAAAAGCTTTACGAGCGTTACAGTCTTACCAAGGAAGAGGTCGCGTTCATTGAGTCCATTGTTCATCCCATGGAACATAAGGATGAATGACGATTTCTTCCCTCCCCGACCCGCGTCACGGCCTACCATCTACGCCTACCAGGACACAAACCCTCAATACGCGGGCCTGTTGAAAGTCGGCTATACAACCGTGAATGCCCAGGCCCGCGTTGCGCGACAGTATCCTACGTTGCGGCCCGGGAAGCCACCCTACCGAATCGTCTTGGAAGAGCCCGCGATGCGGAATGACGGCACGGTATTCACCGACCGCGACATTCATCGGATGCTTCGGCTCAATGGGATCAAGAATCCTGAAGGCGAGTGGTTTCGCTCTACGCTCGACCAAGTAAAGGCAGCCGTGGTCGCGGTGCGAACCGGGCAGCTGAATGAGGAAAACCGATCACTCGACTTTGCAATGCGACCCGAGCAGACGGCCGCGGTCGAGAAGACTTTCGCTTACTTCGCGAGAGAAAAGCGCAACCGGAAACGGCCCCCGCACTTCCTGTGGAATGCGAAGATGCGGTTCGGTAAGACCTTCGCCGCCTACCAACTGGCTAAGAAGATGGGGTGGCGGAAGGTCCTCGTCCTTACGTTCAAACCGGCCGTGCAAAGCGCTTGGGAAGAAGATATTAAGTCTCATGTAGACTTCCGAGGCTGGCAGTTCATCTCGCCGGGCGGCCTGTCTTACGAGGCAGCAGACAAGAAGAGGCCCATCGTCTGTTTCGGGTCTTTCCAGGACTATCTTGGCCGAAATCCCAGCACAGGCGGCATCAAGACGAAAAACGCGTGGGTCCACTCGACTAATTGGGACTGCGTGGTTCTGGACGAATACCACTACGGCGCATGGCGGGACAAAGCCAAAGACCTGTTCGAGTCTGAAGAGGACGATGAAATTAGCTTTGCCAAAGGACAGGCTGCGGAGTTTCTCAAAGGAAGCGAGGAGGAGGTTGAAGACGTCCTACCCATTACTACAGGGCATTACCTCTACCTGTCCGGTACGCCGTTCCGAGCCATCGCCTCCGGCGAGTTCATCGAGGAGCAAATCTACAATTGGACCTATTCGGACGAGCAACGGGCAAAGAGGGACTGGAAAGGCCCCAACAATCCGTACGCCGCGCTGCCTCGTATGGTGCTCCTGACCTACCAGCTCCCGGATGCGATCCGGGACATCGCCATGCAGGGCGAGTTCAACGAGTTTGACCTGAATGTTTTCTTCTCGGCGGAAGGGGTTGGCAGCAGCGCGAAATTCAAATATGAGGAGGAGGTTCAGAAATGGCTTGACCTAATCCGCGGGGCCTTCATGCCGACCACCGTGGACAATCTGAAACTCGGCGCCCAAAAGCCGCCAATGCCCTTCTCGGACGCGCGCCTATTGAGTGCACTATCACACACGTTTTGGTTTCTCCCCAGCGTTGCCTCCTGTCACGCTATGCGTAACCTGCTGGGGAAGAAACACAATCGCTTCTATCACGACTACAACGTGATTGTAGCGGCGGGTAATGCCGCTGGAATTGGCCCCGAGGCCTTGCCGCCTGTCTTGGAAGCTATGGATGAACCACTGAAATCCAAAACCATTACGCTTTCGTGCGGAAAGCTAACGACAGGCGTAACCGTGAAACCGTGGACTGCTATTCTCATGCTCCGCAACTCATCGAGCCCGGAGACGTATTTTCAGGCCGCGTTCCGTGTCCAATCACCTTGGACGCTCCGAAACCCCGACGGCGCGTCTCCAAATTCAGAACAGATCCTTAAGCAGGAGTGCTACGTCTTCGACTTTGCTCCGGAGCGGGCGTTGCGGCAAATCGCTGACTACAGTTGCCGATTAAATCTCGACGAGACGAACCCCGAAAGGAAGGTGGAGGAGTTCATCAGTTTCCTGCCTGTCCTCGCCTATGATGGCTGTTCCATGAGACAGATCGATGCCGCGGGCATTCTCGACATAGCGATGAGTGGCACGACCGCAACGCTTCTCGCGCGTCGCTGGGAGAGCGCCCTGTTGGTCAACGTAGATAACGACACGCTGCGTCGCCTGATGGACAGCAAGAAGGCGATGGATGCGCTGAAGAGCATCGAGGGATTCCGCAATCTCAACCAGGAAATCGAGACGATCATCAACAAATCGGAAGCCGTGAAGAAGGCTCGTGCGGATGCTAATGACGAGGAGTTACCCGCCAAGGCGAAAAAGGAGCTGGCTCAACAGGAAAAGGAATACAAGACCTTGCGGAAGCAGATTCAGGAAAAGCTCGTTAAATTGGCCACGCGGCTTCCAATCTTCATGTATCTGACCGACTACCGAGAGCGCACGCTGAGGGATGTAATTACCCAGCTGGAACCGGGCCTGTTCAATAAGGTCACGGGCCTCACCAAAGCCGACTTCGCATTGCTTGTCAGCCTCGGGCTTTTCAACAGCGGCCTGATGAACGATGCGGTGTATAAATTCAAACGGTATGAGGATGCCAGCCTGAGCTATACGGGCATCAACAAACACGAAAGCGACGAGATCGGGCTATACGACACCGTTATCACGCGCAGCGACGCGCAGAAAATATTTGAGAACATCCCACCCAACACGGCCTTTTAAACACCGAGCCTCAGCTTCGATCCAGAGGCAATCACCGAGCTCTCTAACCACCGCCGGACGCGAGATGGCTGTGCCAGTTCGAATGCTCCCTACCCGGCGTCACCGATGATTAGCCCCCGTAAGCGCGCATTGAGCGGGCAAACTAACATTGACCCAAAGGAAAGCGAGAGAACCTGCCTCTATGTCAACAAACGGCGGAAATCAACCTGCGGATTTAGTCAGGAGGCATTCCAAGGACACGGCGCACCACCTGTATTCCACGCTCAGAGAAAAGATCATGGAACATGTTTTCGTCGGTGAAGTGCTTCGTGCGCTTTGGCGACGCGGAGTGTTCAATGTGGAACTGATGAGAAGCGAATTCGACGCTTACGGGTATGACATCGTCATGGAAAGGGGGCACATTGTACGCCAGATTCAGCTGAAAACGGGCATCCGTGATAAACCAAGGCGCGTCTCTGTGGCCGCAGCACTTGGCGACAAGCCAAGTGGCTGCGTGATTTGGACTCAGATCGATCACGTGCTGAGCATCAAGCGCTTCTTCTGGTTTGGGGCTGCTCCTGGGGAGCCTCTACCGCCGTTAGGAGACCGTCTCACCAAACGCATCGCTCGTACGAAAGATGGGATTCGACCGGCGCGCGAGAAACATCGAACTGTAAACGGGTCAATGTTTCGGCCCATCGACACAGTGGATGAGCCGTTGGAAAGGTTATTTGGAACCCTGCCACGCGACGCGCCACCAATCATCAGCGCCGAGGATGATGAAGGCACGTAAACTCTCGGCCACGGATTGCTTGAGGGTCCACATCGGATTACGATCGATAAACGCCGTTAACGTCCTCCGACGGCCCGGGCGCTACAGAGATTAGCTTCGATTCCGTGAATTATCGAAGGTAAAACTGCTCACACCTCGGCTGCTGTCATGAGGGGCCGACCGGGGAAACGGTCGCAACGGCGTTTGTCGGTCCTTACCCAAGAATGACATCGCATGCGGCGCCCGGTTCAAAATGAGTTGGGCTCTTTAAGCGGGAGGAAATTTCACACCGTCGGTCTGCTTTCCGTCATCTACGGCAACGTCATCGCCGATGCTTCAGCTTTTCCCGCCAACGTGTCTCAGCAGTTGGGCCGCCCCACTTCCTCACGGCACGAAGAACAGCATCTTCGAATTCCGGATGAACCTCGAGAGGATACAAAATCAGACCAGGGGTATTTCTCGAGCAGGATCAGCGGCTGTTCGAACGAGTGGACGTATGGGGTTTGGGAAGAGAATCCTACCGCTTCTCGGTCCTCTTCGGAAAGCATGTCGTAGAGAGCGGTTTGGTCTGTTTCGACACGGAACTGCCAGTCTTCACCCCCTCTTCTTTCTCGTACAAGCGTGATCGAGCCGCCCTCCGACCGGCTTCGAGTACAATTTCGCGAAGCATAGCAGAACTCCTTTTTACAGGGTTGGTTGTGTCGGTCCGCCTTGCAACGCCTTCGTTACAGCACGCTGGAATTCTGCGATGGCATGAAGCCATCCCTCCTCATGCGCCTCATCAGCCAGCAGATCGCGCACGCTAATTGTCCTGTCATCTTTATAAGCGCCCCAGGTAGTCTGTTTAGGAGATGGCCTGGCAGTCGCTCCGGGAACCAGCTCTGCAAGTTCTTTGACATATCGCTCTTGGACTTCGAGTAAACCTGCAGCGTAGGCTTGGGAGCCCAGATTATCAGTAAACACCTGACCGGCGGACGATATCTGAGCCATATTCCAACTTCTCGTATCGTCCGGACGCCACCGAAGGATCATCGAATCGGTCCCAAATTCAGGCTTTACGTCATAAGTCGTGAGCTTATCAATAAACCCGTTCAGTCGTTCCGATATCGATATCCCGGGAAATTGCCTTTCTAGCTTCTCAAGGTAGAGCTCCTTCGTGATTGTCATCCTCACGGGCTGTCTGCCCTGGGTAGGTGCCACACTCGATGGCTTAATACTGACCCGGCCATCGTTGTCGACCGTAACGATACCTCGATCAATGTTCGTCGTTCTTGCAAGAATGCGAGGTTGCGCGATGTAGCCTCCCGTCGGCACCTCGAACAATGCCAACTCGACGAGGGCGAGCATAAAGTGGAGGCCAGCATGTTGCTGGAGGAACTCGGCCATGCCTTCGAACTCTTCACGGATACCGTCACCGACGATGAGTAGCAGAAATCGACCACGCCTCAGATTGCGCGAGACTGCATCGTGGAAGGAGGCTTCATCTATCTCGCCGTTTACGGATACCATTTCGTAGAGGTTCTGCTTTGGCTTCGCGTCCGGTCCGCCTAGCCGCGTTGTGCGGCTGACTGCCTGCTGTAGCTCCTCATAAGTCCAGGTCGAGATTTCCTTGGCATACTCGATGATCTGGCCGATGACCTCGCGCCTTGCCTCAGGGTTGCGCCAAAGCTTGCACTCTACAAGTGCGACGTCGCCGGCCGGGGTTACCAGGAGATTGTCAACATAACATCCCGACCGCGTTCGCAACTCAATGCAAACGTGAACTACATCTGCAAACGCCGGCTCGATTTCATGGAACGGCAGAAGGTTTGGCCGCTCCATAATGAGGTGCTGGAGCCACGCCTCATCATAGGCAGCGCCTTCGGATGCTTTCGCCGTATAGCTAATACGTGTGAGCGCCTTGGCCGAAGAACCCGCCTTGAAGTCGTCGATGAAAAGCGTGCGACCGTATTGCGTGTGACTCGCCATGGTGATTTACGATACAACAAATAACAGCGTGCCGGGATGCGGCCCTGTTAAACGTTTCGCGCCCGTCTTCCTTCGCACCCGTTCCGGTTTATGTGCCACGTCATTGCTCTTCCCCGACGGCTAGGGCGAAGATCCACTTGGCCCTCTCGTCAGGATGATGTGCGGAGGGCATTACGGTGAACGAAAGCTTAGTTTCTCGCCTGCTTGTCTGCACGGTAATCCGGCCTTGCCCGGCTCGGGCATGTCCTTCAGACTGCTTTTGCCTGCAATAATCGAGCGAGTTCTTCGAGCAAAGACGAATCTGACTTCCCAGCGATGTGGACGATCAATGTCTGCGCCGCAGTGATGAGAAGCTTCTCTTCAGCGATGTACCCCGGCGTGGAAACAAGCGCCGCCGCGTGAGGCGGTCGTAAGCACGTCTGTCGTAAGCGCGTTTATGAATACTGATACGAGGGTAATCTCCGCAACTAGTGATCCGGGAATGCAGCAGCGTGTGGCGTTGCTAAAGCAGAGGTTGCAAATACCGAGCGAGCACACCCTCCCTTGACGACTCACCCACTCCGATTCGAATTGTTAACCAGGAAAATCGGTACTAGCGAGCGTCTCCGCACGCATTTTAATGCGAAAAAGGGGGAATTTGCCTGTGAACGACTAGGAACGATGAAAAGCCTGCAGCAGGTATCGGATAATACACGAATAGGCGACGATCATACATAAAATCTTGAGCCAAAAGAAGACCAGCGCTGGCCAATTGATCCAGTCCGGAGCATCGAAATCCTGATCGCCAGCAATCCTATTCCACTCTTTCAGGCGATGGAAGACTCCCCAAAAAAGCGCCCCAAGAACATACTGCAGGAAGTCGCAACCGAGGCTGAGGGCGATGAGAGCAGCCGGGAGTATCAGCGGCACAGGAATGATCGGGGACTTATCATTCGGACCTTTGAACGCCCAAACGAGGGCTATTCCCCCCAAACCTAGTTGTCTGGTGAGTTCGCCGACTTTGCCCGAGTAATACTCATATCGCCCTCGGACGAATTCGATTTTCACCCGTTAATCTTCTTCTTCGCCGGGACTATTGCGTCTTTAACGCTCTTTGTAACTCTGAATTTCACGACTTTCTTGGCCGGAATCTTGATGGCTTCACCGGTGGCGGGGTTTCGTCCAACGCGCGCTTTGCGTTCCGCACGCACGAGGCGTCCGATGCCGGGGAGAATGAAAACGCCGTTCTTCTTGGTTTCCCGCACGGCGAGTTCCGCGAGGGAATCCATGAAGCGCCTCGCGACCTTGTTATTGACGCCAGTGGTCTCCGCGAGTTCCCTGACGACTGCCGTTTGCGTCATTCTCCGAATATTGGGACCGCCGCTGCCTGTTGTCATCTCATTCGTGTTCGGGCGCAATCATAACACACGAAATTGGCGCAGCTCACACGGCGAGGTCACCGCGTCGTCGCAGACGCAGCCTCGCGGTGATTGCGCATCGACATTGTCACTTTGAACTGTACTCGAAGATTACATACGCTCGGGGAATGCGATTTCTAGATGATCGTGGAACCGGCCTGTGAACGCTAGCCGGACGAATCGATTGGATATTCATCGGAACAGCCTTGACCGAATCGTCGGCCGTTCAAACACAACTTCGTCATCGAACAGATTAGTACTCGCAAGTCCGCGTTTCTTCTGAAAATCCATCACACAACCGTGGCGCGTTTTGTCGTGAGGTAATTCCGGCGTGGGACGCCATTTTTTTACAACGCCTCGGGGCGATGCGCACATTTGTCTACGTGCTCCGAGTGGCGGATACGATCAATTTGTGACTACACCCCTGCATCCGCTTGAGCCGGATATCGCCGCCAAGCTCGGCGATGACTTCGAGAGAAAGGTGCTGTCAGCCGCCCTCCTGTCATTGGAGCAGGGGGAAAATCCTCTCAGCTTGAACAACTTTGCGACCGCGATACGGGAGCTTAGCCGGAACGTTTTGCAGCGGCTTGCCCCGGACAACGAAGTACCGGCTCCGTAGAATGCCAGTTCCAATACGGGTCTTCGAGCGACGTCAGACGAGGAGATGGCTGGGTGACCGATGACACCTATCCACTGACCTGCGATTTGGAGGCCGATGCTGCCACGCCGCTTGAGCTTAGGGCTCTCCGTAGCACGCTTCGTGTGGATAACGAATCCTTCTATGAGTGATGCGGTCCGCCGGTACGCTCCATCGAGGTCGAACGCGAAAAGGGGACACTCTTCCCAGGACGGCATTTCGGTTGCGCAAATGATTACTCCTCGCAAGCCGGGTTCCGAACGGCGAGGCATCCCCCGCTGTAGCTGTACGACATTTATATTCACAAATGCCAATTATTGGAGGTGATCGCGATGTTCGCGCAACGGATGAAGACGGCAACATCCAGCCCGCTGCTCACGAGCCGGATCGCAAGGATCCTTACCAGCTCAATACGCCTCATCGCGTCAAAGTCAACGTTCGGTTCTAAGAGTGCTTGCCAGAGAATGCCAACCAGGTATAGATATAAGCTCCGAGGGCTTGCCTTCGCGTTCAGTTTGCTAATTTGTGCGATCTTCGCCCTCGAAGAGTCCGCGACGGCACAATCCGCCGGCCTGTCCGAACTTTTGCCGCAAGGACAGGCCGCGCTCCGAGATAAGCAATACGATCGCGCCCAAAAAGTTTATGAGCAGGTTGTCAAGCTCGACCCGAGATCGGCCCAAGGTCACTCCAATCTCGGCTTCGCCCTTTATATGCGTGGCAGTTATCCGCGCGCCATTGAGGAGTTCCAGACGTCTCTTGAACTTGACCCTCATCTGGATGAGACGGAGGTCCTCTTATCTTTGAGCTACTTCGATACGGGCCAGTTGCAGCTCGCCATTCCGCTCCTTGAGAAGGCTTACCAAAGGAAAAAAAACGATCCGGATGTCGCGGCTCATCTGGGGCTGGCCTACTTGAGGGAGCAGCAGGCCGACAAAGCGCTCGTCGTCCTCAGTCACTGGGCTGAGATCCAACCCGACAGCCCCGAAGCGTTGTACTTCAAGGGCAAGGCTGCTCAGTACGTTGCCTCGAATACGTTCGCTAGGCTGGCGAAGATCGCGCCCGACTCTTACCGCACGCTCCAATTAGGAGCCGAGATTCTCCGACAGCGAGGCTTGGCACCGGCGGCGATCGGTGAATATAAGAAGGCCATCGCGCAGCAGCCGGATGCGGCCGGCCTTCATTACGCCCTGGGAACGCTCTATCGCGAAGTGGGGCGGCTCGATGAGGCGCTCGCCGAGTTTAACCAGGAGCTCCGGATTACTGACGATCCCCTGACGTATTATTTGATCGGTGACGTCTGTTTGCAGCAAAACAACATAGACCATGCACAACAATCCTTGTTGAAGGCGTTGACCATCCAACCCGGGCTCACTGGGGCTGAGCTCGACTTGGCCAAGACTTATCAAGTTCAGGGCAAGACCGCGCAGGCAGTGAAGACGCTTCAGGCTGTCATCGCCTCGGACCCAGAGCAGGAGGAAGCGCACTATTTGCTCTTTCGCCTCTATAAAGAGCAAGGTCAGATCGATCAGGCTCGAAAAGAGCTGGAAACATTTCAGAGGCTCAAACGAAGGACCGCGAGCCAGGAAGAGAAGCGGATGAGGCTCGATTTGACCGATCGATGACACGAGATATAACTCAGCCAATGGAGAGAGGTTGTTCACGGCCTACGTCCAGAGTGGGAAGACGACGGTACTTCAGGCAGCGATACGGGTCCGAGATCCGCGATGGGCGCGAATTCGTCCAGCGCTTCGTAAATAGTGCGGCGCTCCTCGAGAGCTCTTTCCGCTAATTTTTGGAGCGGCACAACCCAGTCGCCCGTCGGACAAGAGTTTCTCTACCTCAATGAAGTCCTTCATGAATCTTGCGCTTTTGCCGAGCCGCTGGCCAAGGCAAAGCAGATAGCGATTGTACGGGAGCTGAATGGGGATGTTCCGTTCACCGGAGACGAAACCTTCCTCCGCCAGTTATTTGTGATCTTTTTGGATAACGCCATCAAGTATTCGCCCCAGAGTTCAAAAATTCGGGTCTCGCTTTCAGCCGAATCCGGAGCGGCCATGATACGGTTCGAGGATTCTGGCCTAGGAATTGCCGATGAGCATCTGTCGGGTATTTTCCAGCGGTTTAATCGTGGTGGGCAAACCGGCTCCGCCGAGGGCCAAGGCGGTGGACTCGGCTTACCGATCGCCCAAGCGATTGCGCGAGCTCACGGTGGCTCCGTTACCTGTCAGAGCACTCGGGGACAAGGATCGGTTTTTACTGTGACATTGCCGTTTGATCAGGGCGAACCTCCGGAACGACAGGACCTCGCCTCGGATTGAGAAGCAAAGGCAGTTTTATTTTTCGTTAATCTTTACCTCTGTATTTAGCGGTAAGGTTAAAATCCAATGAACAATGGGGCCCGAACCGTTCTGATCACTGCGACGATGCTGATTTTAGCGTGCGTTGGCTTCGCGATCCATATGATCGCCGCAACGGGCAAGATCGTGGCGCAGAAGGCGATTGAGGAGATCAAGGCTGCTCATTCTGAGGTATCCTCCGTTGAACTGAATGCCATTCGGTCTGAAAAGGAAGGATGCGCGACCGTTGCAGCGACAGGTGTGAAGGAAATGGGCGCGAAGTGCGATACGTCCGATCTAATCGCAATGAAAACAAATCAGACGCTAGTAGAACAAGAGAAACATGGTTACGATGTGACTGTTCCTCTGCTCGATTCTTCCGGTGAAGTCATGGCGACCGTTGGCCTCGATTTCAAGTCTGGAAAAGCGCCGAGCAAGTCTGCCGTAAAAATAAAGGGCGAGCGGATCGCCTCCGAATTTCTGAAAACATTCAAATCTAGGGACCAGCTCTTCGAATCAGTGGAATAACCCTCACTTCGCCGTCCTAAAGGAAGTCACGCCTCACTTACTTTACGACTAACAAGCGCCGCTTTAGCTAAACGTCTCTATGCTTTCATCGAGCGCCATAAGCCCGAAGGGAGTTTTTACCGACTATAAAAATAAGGGTTCTGTGAGTATACGACGGCGCATCCGGTCCGCCTTTACGGACGACGCCATGCGCCTGAGACGATGCGGCTTGTGGACGATCCACGTCTATTTGCAGAACACTATTGTGCTAGGTAGCGTTCGAGGACCAACTCCGTGAAGTTGTTCGCTGTTCCGATGGCGAGAATCTTGCCGTCCGGCTGTATCAGGACTTTCTCGAGTCCGTCGGTACCGGAAGGTAGATTGTTGGTCACGATGCCCGCGTCGCCGAATGTGGAATCGAAACTCCCGTCCGAGTTGAGTCGCGCCAAGGCATTGAGCGTATTTGAAAAGTCGTGGGAATGTGCGCCGACCACCACGATCTGACCATTGGCTTGAAGTGCCGCACCGCCTGGTGCGTCTTCGTTCCCGCTGCCACCCTCCCCAACGAAATCAAAGGTCGGGCTGTTGAAGGTGGAGTCGAGGCCGCCGGCCGCGGTAAAGCGAACCACGTGAGTGTCGAAATCATGGTTGCGGGGAGTACCCACCACCACTGTTTCCGCGACAATATATCTGCCATCAGTCTGGAAAATGTTCGCGCTCTTGGCGATGATTCTTCCACCCGTAACGGTCGACTCGAGGCTGCCCGTGGAGGTGAATTGCGCAATCGCGGTCCCATTCAGCGCCAGAATTTGCCCATCGGAGAGCAGGGCCAGCGTGGTGACGCCCCCGACTGCAACCACGGAAACCGTTCCATCGTTGCCAAAGGCCGTGTCCGGGCTGCCGTCAGGATTGTAACGCGCCAGTACGGTTTTAAAGGGCAACCTTCTACCGGCGGGTTCAATCTGGGCGCCTAGAAGGATCTTGCCATCGGGCTGTACCAAAACGGCCTCGCCCAGGCCGGGGAAGCCTAACTGCGTTGTGACCTCGCCACTGGAGCCGAAACCGGTATCCACGCTTCCGTTGGGATTCAAGCGGAGTAGGGCGAATTCGTCAACATTTGCACTCTCCACCGATCCCGCTACCACAATCTTGCCGTCTGACTGGAGTGCCACGCTGCCGCTGGTGCCGTTTAAAGATACTTGAGCGAATCCGCCGCGGCCGAAACTGGTATCGAGAGCGCCGTTGGACAGATAACGCACTACGTTACCAGTGATGTAGACAACCACCTTGCCATCGGGTTGCAATTGGGCGTCCAGAGGCACAACTTCGAAAAAGCTGGTTTCCACTATTCCGCCTTTCCCGAAAGTCGGATCAAGGCTGCCCGCGGCGCCCTGCGCGGAGGTGACCCCGAAGCTTAGGCCAATAGCCAATAGACTTGGCAATACGAATCGAGCAGATTTCTTCATGATTGTTTTTTCCTTTTGAGTTTCTTTGAGCTTGTGTTGGTCGCGCATCGTCTCAAAGCTCGGCGGCACGGCGTCGTTCTGCTAAGTGGATTTACACTTGCCCAACCCGATTCACTACAGCCTTTTCGTCTCTGCGCTACTCAAATTGAAACGCGGTTCGGTGAGAGCAGGTGTTGCAAAGACGTAAAAAGGTCATGCTTTTTTCCGTATAAGCTCTCGATCCGAATGTCTGTTGTGATCTACCAGTCCGATTTGCAATTCCGTATGACGTGTCTTAAAGCAATCCCGGAAGGATTTTACAAAACGTTTACTTGAACGCCGAATCTGCTGTCCTCGGAGGGATCTAATCAGACCGAGTTGGAAGAGCAGTCGCTAAGGTTTGAATTCTACCCGAGAGAGCCGGAAACCGCCTAGAGGAGGAAAGGGCTTTTGGCTGGATGCGCGATCCGATCGTTAACGGCGTCGCGAATCCGCTGGTTGCAGCCAAGGTATCGCTCGGTTGTCTGTACCGACATATGGCCGGGCAGAAACTGAATAATTGGAGTGGTGCGGGCACCTGTTGATACTGAGTGCTAATGGCCCGTTAGCAACATTCAGCGGCGGCGTAGACTGGGGCGGTTTGCGGGCGTGTGTCGCCTGCTCGAAGCCATAGGCGATCCTCAACAACTGCGGCTCGCTGAACGGCTGGCCGAGGAATTCGATTCCGACCGGCACCCCGATGGGTCCAAGCGGGAAAGCTGCTATTAACACCCGGCAGCGCGCCCAAATCGGTCCGAACACCTTTGTGCCATTTGATGGCGTGATTCACGAGGCAATCTGGCTGAAAGCAGTTTGGAGAGTTAGGATCGAGGGTTAGCGTAGCCGCTTCAGCGATCACGGTGCCCCGGCGGGTGATGTCCCGTGACCACGGATTGGGAATGAAGCTCGCCGGTCCACCGAGCGTTCCCAAGTCCACGACTTTGTATCTGTGATGCTCTGTCTTTCGCTCTTGGCCTTGTTGCGCGGCGAGCTGCACTGCGATTGTGATCGCGATGAATGCCGCCGCCATACTACACGTCGACCTTTTGAAACGCATATATTTTCCTTTTTCTGATCACTTGGTGAATCTAGTTGTCGACTTTGTGGGCAAACCTGGACGGCGTCCGACGCGGGTTCGCAGTAGTTGGTGGGGAGGTGCTGTTTGATGGAGCGCTTTCGGCCACGGGCTCTGGATTTGCCGGATCGTAATCACAACCTTCGACGCCAGGGTGATCACTGTCACACGGGATCAGCAGGAGGCCACGCTGGTCGCCATTGGAATTCGTTCCAAACCCAGAAATCTCTCCGGCATCATTGATAAAAAGCGTTTCCCCTATTGTCACGTCGGAGCCGGGAAGAACCAGGGTCTGTAAGTCGACGATGGGACCTCCGTTCTCCCATAGGAACCCGTGCCCGGACTGCCCGCAAGGTGACGAAACGCCCACGATCTGCTCGCGCGAATTGATCGCATACGCTGTACTGCACGTATCGCCCGCCACAACCCCGAGATCGGTCATCACTCCGTTCTTCCAGAGAAAACCATGGCGTGTGATCAAACCCGGGTATAAATCTGCGCGGCCGACAACTTCTCCCGCATCGTTGATCCACCTTGGAGATGACTTGTTGCCTCCCAAGGTGCCCAGGTCTTTAAGCACGCCTCGCTCCCAGAGAAAGGCGTGGAAGTTCACGTCATCTGCCAGATTCGATTGGCCGACCACTTGACCCCTGTTGTTGAGGCCATACGGCCAGCCCGCAGTGCCTCCAAGAGTGCCGAGGTCGATCATTCGCCCGTTCTCGGCAGTTGCGCTCTCGCGGCCACTCTCGCAATCGTCCTTGTCCCAACTATCGCGATCGCAAGGCACCCAAAGAAACGGGACCTGCGTGGGAAGGCCAGTATTCTGGTTTGGGATAAAGCTCGTGTAGGAGACCCCGGCCACCTGCCCGCGCTCATTGACGAACTCCCCTGCGCTATCGGGGCCACCCAACGTGCCCAAATCCTGAAGCGGGCCGTCTCGCCACAGAAAAGCGTGCATTTGTGTTACTCCGCAACAAAATAAGTTCGGAGGCCCGAAGCTAGCTTCGAAGGGGTCGAGGATGGTATTCAGTGCGATTCCAGTCACTTGGCCGCGGTTATTGATTGCTTGGGCCGCACTCTCGTACCCTCCAAAGGTTCCGAGATCGATGATCTGACCGTCTTTCCAGACAACGGCACGAACGGAGGGTAGGCCATTTAACGGATCAATCACTCCGTTTTCCGAACCTCCAACGGCCACCCCACGGTCGTTGATCCATTGGGGCCCGGCGCTGTTGACGCCCGGGAGCGCTCCCAGGTCGGTTAGGGCACCGTCCTGCCATATCCCCGGATGGCTCACCAGGCAACTATTCTGCCAGCATTTGGGAGAGTACGGGTCGGGAATGGTTGTATCCGCCTGCACGATCACGGCTCCGTGAGAGTTGATGCTCACAAGCGAGAAGTTAGGAACAGAGCTGGTCGGACCTCCGAACGTGCCGAGGTCAATCAGCTTGTAGTGGTGATGCTTGCAATGTTTCTGGTCCTGTTGCGCGGGCAGTTGCACCGGTATCGCCATCGCAATAAAGGCCGCCGAGATCATACATGTCAAGCTTTTGAAATTCATATGCCCTCCTTTAGTCGGGCCGAGTCTAGTTGTGGATTTTGTGAGCCAGCCTCAAGAGGATTGCCGGATCAAGCCTAGGCACTTGCGCATTGACCGCAGGAGCGCTTTCGGCCAAGGCGTCTACGTCTACCGGGTCGTAATCACAGCCTTCGACGCCAGGGTGATCCCCGTTACATGGAATCAGCAGAACCACATGGATATTACCGTTCGGGAGCGCCCCAAGGCCGGAAATCTCTCCTCGGTCATTGATAAATACGGCATCAATGACCCTCAGGGTAGAGTCGGGACGGATTAAAGTGTTCAAATCGATCATGGGTCCGCCGTTCTCCCACAAGAAGCCGTGATTGACGGCGCCACATATTCCTGATTGGCCGACCACCTGACCTCTCGAGTTGTTCATTAGCGCGACACTGCACGGGTCTCCGTCTACGGTCCCGAGATCGGTCATCACGCCGTCTTTCCAGAGGAACGCGAGCAGGGCCTGATTACCCTGATTATTCGCCCAGCCGACAACCTCTCCTTCTTCGTTAATCCAGCTTGCTGTTCCTGAATCTCCTCCCAGAGTGCCCAGGTCGATAAGTTCTCCGTCGTGCCAAAGAAAGGGATGGAACGTCAAGTCTCCTGCCAAATTCGATTGGCCGACGACCTCACCTCGATTGTTAAGGGCGTCCGTTATACCTTGCGTGCCCCCGAGCGTCCCGAGGTCGATCATTTTGCCGCTCTTCGCGGTTGCGCTCTCAGGGTCACTGTTGCAATCGTTGCTGTCCCAACGGTCCCGGTCACACGGCACCCAAAGGAATGGGTCCTGGGTGGGAAAATTGGTGACAGGATTCGGAATCGAATTGGTAAGCGCCCATCCAGCGATCTGGCCGCGATCGTTGATACTCCAGGGAAAGCTGTCGGGTCCCCCCAGGGTCCCCAAATCCCGCATCACTCCGTTCTCCCATAAAAACGCGTGCTCTTGTGTTACTCCGCGGAAGAAAAGAAACGAGTTGAAATTGGCTTCGAACGGATCAGGGATCGTGTTAAGCGCCCCTCCCACCACCTGGCCACGGTTATTAACCGCGACCGCGTTGCTCTGAGTTCCGCCAAGCGTACCAAGATTCATGATGTGCCCCTTTTTCCAAAGGACAGCATTGACCTCAGGGCGGCCGGTTATCGGGTCGATGGCACCGTTTTCCGAAGCGCCGACGATCAGGCCGCGCTCGTTGATTGTAATGGCGAAGCTGCTGTTGGTGGGACCCGTAAGCGTTCCCAAATCGGTCAGGACGCCCTCGTGCCAGTCGAACCCATGAGTGACGACGCAGTCAGAGGTAAAGCAGTTTGGGGCGTAGGGATCGGGAGTGGACGTTTCCGCTTCGCCTACGACTTTCCCCCGGTTGTTTAGGTCCTGACTAATGGGCGGAAAGCCGTCGTTAAGGAAGCTATTGGGGCCGCCGAACGTACCGACGTCAATGAGCTTGTATTTGTGGCGGTGATTGCGATGTTCGTCGTTTTCTTGCGCCGTGAGCCGAACAGGGGTGCTCAAGCCGACTAATACACCAAGGACGGCCCAAGTCGATGCCGAGATAATCTTTTGGAAGAACATGCCTTTCGCCTTTCTCGTCAAATAGCTAGATAGTGGCTCAGGTGAGCGGTTGCCTCAATGCACCAGCGGTGAACTCGCGGTGAACTGGCGGTGAAATGGGTGTTTCCACACACGCTTTTGTTCGTTAGTATGGTAGGCACTCTAGTCTGGGGATGTGGTGTATGGGAAATGCGATTAGGTCCGGCGTTGTCCGCTTCGGACCCTTTCGGCTCGATGTAAGGTCGGGCGAACTGTACCAGCAGGATCAGCGGATTCAACTTCAAGAGCAGCCACTCCACCTTTTGCAAATGCTGGTGAATCAGCCCGGCGAACTGCTCACGCGCGACCACATCCGTAGCAAGCTCTGGCCGAATGGCACCATTGTCGAGTTCGACCACAGCATCAACACTGCGATTAAGAAATTGCGCCTGGCATTGGGTGACCCGGCGGAAAAGCCCTGCTATATCGAAACAGTCGCCCGTCGCGGCTACCGTTTGAGGGTGCCGGTGGAATGGGCAGAGGATGGATCGACGGACCCGCCCCCCAAAGCGGCTTCCCAGCCCGAGCCTGAATTACCCGCCGCCAACGAGACCGGCAAAAAGGTCTCGCATTATCGTGTGCTGGAAGTCTTGGGTGGCGGGGGTATGGGCGTAGTGTACGCGGCGGAGGATCTCAAGCTAGGCCGCCGTGTTGCTCTGAAGTTCCTGCCGCCCGAAGTGGGCACCGAGACCAAGGCTTTGGAGCGATTTGAGCGGGAGGCGCGAGCGGCTTCTGCGCTAGAACACCCCAATATCTGCTCCGTTCATGAATTCGGAGAGCATGAAGGTCAGCCATTCATTGCTATGCATTTGCTGGAAGGGCAAACTCTGCGACAGCGAATCGCAAAACGCGGACCTTTTCAAATAGAAGATTTGCTGGATTTCGCAACGCAAATATGCGCAGGCCTGCAGGCGGCACATGAAAAGGGCATAGTCCATCGAGACATCAAGCCGGCGAACATTTTCCTGACCGATAGAAGAGAGGCCAAAATTCTAGACTTTGGCCTGGCCCAACTGCAAGGAGCAGAGATTTTGGGCCAAGCACCAGGCCCGGGAGGATCAGTCAGCGAACACCAATTGCCAGCGGCCTGCAGAAATCTGCAGTCAATAACCGGTGTGACCTTGGGAACGGCCGCCTATATGTCACCGGAGCAGGTGCGAGGCGAGAAACTGGACGCACGGACCGACCTTTTTTCGTTTGGCCTTGTGCTTTACGAAATGGCGACCGGGCGCCAGGCATTCAACGCCGAGACGGCGCCCATTTTGCGCGATGCGATCTTAACTCGCTCGCCAGCACCAGTGCGGAAGTTAAATGACGAAATTCCGTTCAGGTTGGAAGAGATTATCGGCAAAGCACTAGAGAAGGACCGCGAGCTGCGCTACCAGTCCGCTGCCGCTATGCGCACAGAAATGAACGGGCTTGCGGGTAGCGGCCGATCCCGTAGGGTCCGATCTGCCGGTCGTCGTCCCTGGATACTCTCAGCAATCGTAGCCGTTGTTCTGGTCGTGCTGAGTGCTGGTGGCGTCTATCGGCGCTCGCATAGAAAGACCAGACTTGCCGAGAGAGACACTATTGTACTTGCCGATTTCGTCAACTCCACCGGAGACGCTGTCTTCAATGGCACCTTGAAGCAGGCGCTCGCACTTCAGTTGGAGCAGTCACCGTTTCTGAACGTGCTCTCCGACGGCAAAGTGAATGACACCCTGAAGCTCATGAATCATCGCCTCCCCGAGCACCTGACGGACGCAACCGCACAAGAGGTTTGTACCCGCTCGAATAGCAAGGCAGTGCTGGCGGGATCCATTGATCGCCTTGGAGACCGATACCGGATTGGATTGAAAACGACGGACTGCCAGTCCGGCGACACACTCGCGGATGCCGAGGCTCAATCGGTGGATCGAAATAAAGTACTCAGTGCGCTTGGCGAGGCGGCCAACCACTTGCGCCAAAAGCTGGGCGAATCCCTGGCTTCAGTACAAACGTTTCACAAGCCGTTGGAAGAGGCCACAACCTCCTCGCTGGAGGCCCTGCAAGCTTACACCCAGGGCCGCAAGAAACAGGCGGAACAGGGCGAGGCAGCGGCTATTCCTTATTTCAAGCTCGCTCTCGATTTGGACCCAACCTTCGCCTATGCCTATGTTGCTCGTGGCACTTCGTACTTCGGTCTGTTGAATTCAGCCAGGCGGCCGCAGACCTCCAGAAGGCTTTCGACCTGCGGGAACGCGTCACGCGACGCGAGCGCTTCGCCGTTGAGGGGTATTACTACGATTGGGTGACCGGTGAGGTGGAGAAGATGCGCCAAACACATACGGAATGGGCGCAAATCTACCCAAACGATTACATTCCGCATGTCCGGCTCAGCGCCTATTACCGTTTCACCGGGCAATTCGAGAAAGCTGCGAGCGAGGCTCGCAAGGCGTTTGAGCTTGCACCAGATAACAGTGTTTCTGCGTACTACTTGATGATGGCCGAGGTTCGGAGTAACCGGTTCGATGAGGCGAAGGCCGTTTTCGACCAAGCACAGGCGCGGAAGGTGGACTCTCCAATGCTGCGCCTCGGCCGCTACTTAGTAGCTTTCTTTGAACACGATGACAAAACGATGGAAGAGTTGGTGAGAGCGTCCGCGGGCATACCTCTTGCGGCAGACCTTCTCTTGGAAATTCATTCCGAGACGCAGGCTTATCACGGCAGGTTGAAGCAGGCACAAGAGCTGTCGGAGAAGGCGGCAAACCTGGCAAGAAAGGCGGCCGCACCGGAGAGGGCGGCTTTTCGGAAAGGTGATGAGGCTTTGCGGAACGTTGAGATAGGTTTCCCAGACCATGCCCGGCGTCTTGCCCACGAGAGTTTGGCCCTGAGCACAACCCTGGACGTGAGCACGAAGGCAGCGCTGGTATTTGCACTCTCTGGAGATCTCAGGAGCGCAAAGAAAATGGCCGACAAACTTGTGCACGAACATCCGCTGGACACCGGCGTCCAATACTATTCGGTTCCCATGGTGAGAGCTGCAATGGCGCTGGAGCTGAATAAACCGAACGAAGCCGTTCGCGCGTTGAGCCCTGTTCTTCCGTACGAGCTTGGCGGCGCCTCGACCTGTTGCGGAGCGCCTCCTTACCTGCGCGGACTAGCGTACCTACAAGCTGGAAAAGGGCGGCAGGCGGCGGCGGAATTTCGGAAGCTTCTCGATCATCCTGGCGTCGTCGAGAACCAAGTGAAGGGCGCTCTAGCCCATTTGCAGCTCGGCCGCGCGCAAACGATAATGGGCGACAAGACGGACGCGCGTAAGTCCTACGAGGATTTTCTCACTCTCTGGAAAGATGCTGATCCGGATATTCCCATCCTGAAGCAAGCCAAAGCCGAGTACGCGAAGCTGCGCTGACTCGTTGTTCATCGGGCCTCTCTCAATCGTTATTGAACCTGCCATTTGGACAATCGCCACTATTCGCTAGGATGGATTTTTAG
>CAVTRG010000007.1:0-16904 GCA_963737045.1 uncultured Acidobacteriaceae bacterium | reverse complement strand
AAACAGTTGCGACACGCACCACCTATTCCTGGTCGTCAATCAAGGCATGCCTGATGAGGTTGTGCGGCGAGCGCCTGCGCTTGAGGGTCCATTGCGGCAAGTCAAAATGAAAACCCGGGGATCCACGTGAACCGTGTCCGCCTGTAAGTGTGCGATTAATAAAGGAGCCGATGACCATCGGCTCCTTTTACGTGTGAAGCTTCCGGATTGTGCAAGGAGGGAATTTTGCGCACTCAATGTCCCCGCTTACTACGCGTCTGCTGCCTGTTCTCCATACCGTCTCTGCTGCTCGCCGCACAGGCCGAACCTGATTCGAGCAAACTCGACCATCGTGGTCCTCCTGTTGTGTTTCAGGTGTCCACTCTGGACGCGTTAAGCCTCGGCCTGTATCAAGGTGTATACGCCATCGCTGAGCTGAAGCGACGGGGTGATTTTGGGCTCGGAACGTTTGAAGGAATCGATGGCGAGATGACCATTCTGAACGGACATTTTTATCACTTTCGTTCCGATGGCATCGTAACGGAAGAGCCCGACGGTGCACGAGTTCCATTCGCTGTGATCACGACGTTCCACTCAGAAGTCCGCTTTTCGACGAACGGTGTCTCGATGAACGAACTGGGCGAACAGATCGATCAACATATCCCATCAAAAAATCTGTTCTATGCAATCCGAATCCATGGCAAGTTTTCTGAACTGACCACGCGAGCTATCCCCAAGCTGCTTCCACCTTATCCGCCGCTATCTGAAGCGGTCGAGCAAGAAGTCAAATTTTCATTTCAGAACATTGAAGGTACGCTAGTGGCCTTTCGCTGTCCAGCCTGGATCAAAGGCATCAATCAGGTCGGGTATCACTATCACTTCATCTCAGACGACGAAGCTGCCGGCGGCCACGCGCTCAGCTTCACTACCGGGCCGGTGACCGTGGAAATACAAGAGCTTCAGCAAAACTCAATTTGGGTGCCTGATAAGGGCCCGTTTCTGACAGCCCCGCTCCCGGTCGTTCAGTAACTAGTTCCGGGTAGAACGGGCCGACCAGTCCACGATCCTCTTTCTTTCTTGCACACTTGGATCACCTGCTCTCCCACTGGAGGGTCAGAGGAGATGTCTCATGAAACGCAGAGACTTCATGAAATATGGGTCTGCCCTGTCGGCCAGTACTGTGCTGGGCGGTCTCAATCTAACCAACAACAAAGCAACTGCAGCAGAGGATGAGGACCCCGTACCGGGTAAGCAGCCGAACATCCTCTATATTCTGGTCGATCAACTGCGCTACCCTTCAGTATTTCCAGCGGGAGTTCAGAATGCAGACCAGTTCCTTGCGAAATTCATGCCCAATGTTCACAAACTACTTTGGAACCGCGGCCTGAAATTTTCGAGCCATTACACAGCAGGAAACGCCTCTACTCCTTCTCGCGGGGCGATAATCAGCGGTCTCTATACGCATCAAAGCTGGCTGATGTTGACGCTGCTCAGCAGGCCGTTCCAACCGGTAGCACCACAACCAGTGCTGCGGAGAGCGTATCCGACTTATGGCAAGCTTCTTCGCCGGCGCTGGATACAAAACGCCTTACATAGCGAAATGGCATGTTTCTATTCCCGAGCAGAAGGCTCCGAGACTGGAGGCTTACGGCTTCGATGGGTTGACTTTTCCGGACACTGCCGGCAGTAACTTGCAGGGCACTTACGGCGATGAAGCTCGCGGCTATCACAACGATGAATACATTGCCAATCGGGCAGTCGATTGGCTTCAAAGCAAGGCTCCTCAAGTGGAAGAGCCCTAGTATCTCACCGTCGCCAGCATCAACCCGGCGGGGGCGATCACGGGAGAGTATGTCGACGCGAGTGGGGTGGATCACAGCTTCTTAATTGGGACGAAATGATCTACGGATGACAAAAGTTGTTGTGAGTTGGGTGCGTGCGCATGCACCCCAGCAATTCGCTGGGGCATCTGCGGCGATATTTTTCCCGGAATGAAGAATCACACGTTATGAAACTTATTCCTTGGGACTCGCATCTGCGAATCTGGTCTCTCACCATCGAATCGTACGGCTAGACCCAGCAAATTGCACGGAGAAATCAAATGCACAGCTCAAAACTACCTCAACGATCTATTCTTCTCGCTCTCGCGCTCGTACTCGAGCCGGGGGTCTATGCCCAAGTCGCCGCGGGCACACCCCAGGCCTTGAAGAAAGCGCTCGAAGCCGATGGCTTTGTCGTTCAGAAGGGAAAGTTCAAGGTGATCCCCCTTTTCCAGATGTACGATGCTCATCTGGTGCCGTCGTGCTTTGGCAATAACATTTCGTCTCCGTACCTGCTGCCCATGGTGCCCTTGGCACCGGGGCAGACAGTTGAGAATCTGCCGATTCCAAATCCGATAACGGATTACCCGCTGGTGCCGGAGGACAAGGGGCTTTATTACGAGTACTTCCTGCGCCCCGATGAAGCGATCGTTATGGTGGGTAAAACGCCGCCACCTCTCGCCTACTTCGGATACCGCAGTTACCTGGTGCGCCGGTATCTGGCATCGGATGCTGCATACAAGTACCTCTTTGCCAGTCTGGGCGATCAAGCGAATAACTTAACCGCAGCAACGGCCGGTACGCCGTTCGGGAAGATAGGCACCGATCCGTACGCGCAACCCGTGATGTTTATCTCCACTGCGGATGCGGCAACCGATAAGCGCGTGCGCGCTGCCGCTGAGGAGGCCGGCTATGCCCCGGATATTATCAACACCGATGTCGTGCCGTCCTCACTCGTAAGGCTTGGCCTTACAGGCACGCCGGACAGCTTCTTACTACTGCACCGCGCCGCATTGTTCGCCAATTCTAAGGAGGAGAAGGCCTATCTTCAGAATCCCCAAATGACGGTGTTCCGCATCACCCCGAAGCAGCGGGGCACGTCCGAGCCATTCGCCGTGCCTGACCTGCGAGTCAAAGGAACGGGAAATACCAGCGAACTGGACCTATTGCCTGCTCAAGAGGAGTTCGGCCAGGCGATCGTTGAGAGATACAATTCTCTGAAGCCGCGAGACCTGCAGCCGGGCGTTGTGTTCGCAGCCGCCGGGTACGATGCCATCCAGCGCGGTACGGACGCCCTGGGAGATAACCGCGACACCATCTACCTGCAAAGTTCTAATTTCTTCTTGCGGGATCGTCCCGACGATTTCGTGATAGTATACGGAGCCAATCACATGGCCACAGGGAAAGCTACTTACTCCAACTTCACCGTTTATGGCCGCATTGCTCTGAATGGCGTGGCGGGGGTAGACAGTAGTGATTTCGGAACGGCGGCCGAGGAATTCCTTCCGGGCAATCCCCTGGCCAAGTATTTCTATGTGTACAAAATCGCGCGTCACTGCGAGCGCGGCGACAGCGTGCCATGTCTCGAGGTGCCGACGGGCCCGGGGGCGGCAGGGATTCCCGTATCACAGCCAGCGGTCCTCGGATATAGGGCTTATCTGGAACCTTCCACCAAAGTAGGGCCAACGTTCGAAGAAGTGCTCTATGACCGTGCGATAAAGTTTAATCCACAATAAGGGCGGTTTAGGAAGAGCGACTACAGACGGCAGATTGCACAGGAGAAATGGAATAACGAAGTACTTTCAAACATTCGCGCCGATTAGCCTCTTCCTGATTGCGTGCGTTTTGAGCGCACAGACGCCGGGGACGGGGCGAGGGCCCAAGGCTGGATAAAGGAGTCGAAATGATACGTATTTACCGTTTTTGGTTACTAGCAGGCGTAATGTTCTTGGGGGCAACTGCTGCTGCACAAGACGCGACTACGAAAGTGATAGCAATCCCACAACAACCCTTCGCAGTACCAGTGCCGGATTTTATCGGCGCGCCAGCGGTTGCGAAACCGTTTCCTGCGAAGCCGGTGCCGCAGGATCCATTCATGGCACTAAACGGGCGCAGCGGTGTGCACCTCGACGCTTACCAAAGCGACACCTACCCTATCGCCGGACCGCTTGGCCATTCACCCGAGGTCAGCTCTACATTTCTGGCTGCGGAATGTGGCACGGTGACTTTCGACAAGGAGGGCCGCATTATCGTTGTCTGTGCGGCTAAGAATCGAATAACAGCATATATTCTGAATCCCGTGTCACTCGAGACTCTTGCAAAATTCAGCCTTCCTGCACAAGGGGGCAACGGTGGATTCGGAGCGGGCGGGTACTTCTTTCTCGATAGTGAGGACCGAGCCGTTATTCCTACTCGCGGTCGCGACATCTGGAGGATCAAGGAAGTTAACGGACCGGGCGGGCTTCAGCTCGTAAGGGATCACACCTGCGCGGACGATCTGCCGGGCGTGATCCCGAGCGATCAGTCGATTCTATCCACACTCCCGGATGCGCATGGGCTGCTCTGGTTCACCACTAGCGGCGGTACGGATCCCTCTGACGAACCCGCAATGGTTGGCACCGCCCGGCCCGATCCTTCGAACAGCGATCATTGCACTGTCCGGCTCTACACACTTCCTTCCGGCGAAGCCATCGTCAAATCCTTCGCCGTCGATCCGGATCCGTCGCGCGGTGGCGTTTTCATCGTGTCGGACCATCAGCTTTACCGCTTCGATGCCACCTCGGATGGAAGTCCCCTGCCGACTTGGGCGGAACAATACGACCGGGGAGTTCGCGTAAAGCCAGGCCAAATCACGCAAGGCTCGGGCACGACGCCCACTTTGATGGGCACACAGTTTTTGACGATCGTCGATAATGCAGATCCGCGGATGCATGTTAATGTATATCGGCGAGCAGCCCAGACGAACAAGGCGCGGCTGGTTTGCTCGGAGCCGGTATTCCAGCCGTTCAGGAGCGATACCTTCAATTCACTTATAGCTACCAACCGGTCCATTTCGGTCGAAAACAACTACGGTTACCGAGATGTACTTGCAACTTTTTTAGGCGGGGCAACTCAGCCCGGTATTACGCGCATCGATCTTGACAACGACCTGAATGGCTGCCACACCGTGTGGACTAACAACAAAGAACGGGTACCCAATGTAGTATCCCAGCTTTCCCTGGTTACCGGCCTCGAGTACACCTATGCGAAGAATCCCGGACCGGACGCTACGGACGCATGGTACTTCACTGCTATTGATTTTCACACGGGAGAGACAGTGTACAAGGTGCTCGCAGGCACGGGTATCCTCTACAACAGCAATTACTCCTCGCTGTATCTCGGCCCGGATGGTAAGACGGCGTATGTGGGCGTAATCGGCGGATTAGTCAGGATTCATGACACCTACTGAGGCATGTCATGAAAATGCGACTCACGGTTCTGCTGCTGACCTTCTGGTGCTTTGGCGGTTATGCCGCCCAACTCCAGCAACTCACTTCCGAACCACAAACCGCGACAGACTATCGTTCGAGAACGATCTACTTTCTAATCACTGACCGCTTTAATCCGCATCAACCATACTCGCCGTATATCGATCCCAAGTATCCTTCCGCAACGAACACGGTGAACTGCTTTGTCGAATCGTGCACGCAGGAAGAGGAGTTCCGAAAGTATTGGGGCGGAGATATTCAGGGCGTTATTCAGAAACTCGAATATCTGAAAGATCTGGGCATATCGGCTATCTGGGTGAACCCCCTGATGGAGAACGTTAGAGCTTACGTGGGAGGGACTGGCTATGGAACGGGCTACCACGGATACTGGGTACAAAATTATTATCGCGTCAACGCCCATTTCGGCGACTGGATCGACGTGAATGATTTAAGCCGGGAGATGCATGAGAAAGGGATGCGATACATCCAGGACATCACCCTCAATCATTCCAACCCAAACGACAATCACGTTTATGGGCGGCTATTTCAGTCCGATACTTCCGATGAAACCTTCATTAAGAGCTACCATGACGACTTTGATCCGGTAACCAGTACTCGGTATTACAAACACTACCAACATGATCCGCGCTGCGAGGCCGCTAAGAACCTGGCGGATTATGACTGGAGCTATTGGCAGTTGCACCATTGTCTGCTGGCGGATTTGAGCGGATACGACCAGCGGAACCCACAGATGGCCGACTACTTGCTCGACGCCGGCAAAATGTGGATCGATAACGGCGTGGATGATTACAGGCTGGATGCGGTGAAGTTTCCGTTTCCTGAATTTATTGCTACATTCACGCGTACCATGCGTGATCATCTCGCGTCACTTGATAGGCCTTCCCCTTACATAATCGGCGAGTGGTCTCATGGCGGAGTCGGTGATGCGAAGTCTCTTCGCTTCGCCAACGACTACCGGCTGTTCGGGACCAACATACTCGATTTCCAACTGTCGTTCGCACTCAATCAATTTATCGGCGGCGATTATGAAGACGTCACCCAGAAGATAAGCGCGTTCGATCTCGACAACTTTCTGCATGAGCGCGTACTCGCCTTTAACGGGCGGGACACCTGGCAAGGAACATTCCTTGACAATCATGACCAGATTCGAACGTTAGTTCGCTTGCAAAAACTGGGCCTTAACGACGAAACAGAACGGCAGCAACGGATGGATCTCGGCACCGTTTTACTGATGACCGTTCGCGGAATCCCGATCATTTATTACGGAGACGAGCAGTATCTTGCCTACTACCACGACGGCCAGAATACTCCTCCTGCAGACGTGAATTCCGGTGATGATGATCCCTGGAATCGTCCGGGTTTGAACCGTTGGGACGAGGACACGCCCGCATTTAACATCATCAGGATCTTGGCGGATTTAAGGAAAAAGAGACCGGCGATCTCGGAAGGCAGGTATCTCACCGCCTATGTGGACAACGACATCCTGATGTTTGAGCGGGTTCACAAGCGCGGGGTTGTATTGGTAGCGGTGAATCGGGGTGAGGAGAAAACGGTCACCCTGCCAGGGTCGCTCGGGATTGCGCCGGGAAATTATACGGGTGTGCTTGCGCACGCAAGTGACGTCAATCGGGGAAACTATCTTTCAGTGAGGCAGAACGGGTGGACCTTGCATTTGAATAAATTGAGCTCGCTTGTAGTTGGTCAGTGAGGTGATTTCGATGTCAACAGATCTTTCCGCTATTTCGTTCAGGCCTGCAACTGTCATGTTGGCACTTCTCAGTCTCTCTTTCACCGCCGCGGCGGAAACGCACGTTCTGAAGGGAAGAATTGAGACTGCCGGAACTCCGGTTATTGGAGCAAAGGTCGCGTTATATGTGGCGGGCTGCGCTAAAAATGCACAGGCCCGTCTTCTCGCAACGGCGTTCAGCCACGCGAATGGCGCTTTTCAGATGAGGTTCACACAGCGTAATCGCGATGAAGGCGATGTTCTCTATGTGATAGCAGAGGGTGGTCACGCGGGTTGGCTTTCTGAGAAAGCAATGGAGCGCTCCCCGATTGCATTCGCTACGGTGCTCGGGGATTGGGATGAATCAGCTCAGGAAATCGTCGTAAATGAGCGAACGACCATTGCAACGGGTTGGGCTATGGCGCAGTTCATGCGTGGGTTCAATATTGCCGGGAAGTCTCCAGGCCTCCAGAATGCAGCCGCCACGGTACGGAATCTGGTGGACGTGTTGACGGGAGAAGTGGGTTCCGTCCTCGCGAATCCACCCAATGGCGCGCACACAAGCAGCATGGCTGAGTTCAACTCTCTAGCCAACCTGCTTTCAATATGCGTGAATGCGCCGGAGGCGGAGGCATGCGCCGATCTGCTTTCCTTGGCTACACCGCCGGGCGGCAAGATGCCTCGCACGACGCTCGGGGCGGCTCGGGATATTGCGCATAATCCCACTCACAACGTGGCCGCTCTATTTCAGCTTTCGCGAAGCAGCAATGAGTACACTCCGGCGCTGCGGCACACACCTGACGCTTGGGTCTTAGCCGTTAAGTACGTGGGCAACGGCCATGAATTCGACGGTCCCGGTAATATGGCGATTGACCGGCACGGCAATGTTTGGATCACGAATAACTACGACGGGGCTATCTTTGCTTGTGGCGGAAAGCAACTCCTCGAGTTGACGCCGACTGGACAGGATGCCCCGGGTGCTCCGTTTTCCGGCGGTGGCCTCGATGGCGCTGGGTTTGGGATCTCCATCGATCCGAAGAATGATATCTGGCTAGGAAACTTCGGTTTTGAGGGCTCACATTGCAAGCATCCTCCGCCGGCAAACAGCGTCTCGGAGTTCGATTCTGAAGGTGTTCCCTTGTCTCCTTCTCCCAGCGGCTACACCGGCCAAGGCAAGATCAGTGGCCCGCAAGCTACGCAATCTGATTTTGACGGAAATATTTGGATCGCTAACTATGGGACTCTCAACAACACTAACCCTGGCACGACCATTACGGAATTTTTGAACGGCGATCCAAATCAGGTAAAGACGTTCTCAAACCTCGGTCTGGTGAACCCGTTTGACATCGCGATCGACGCACATGGAGCCATATGGGCAACCAGCAGGAGCAATAACAAAGTAGTCCACTTCGCTCAGGATGGTTCTATCATCGCGACCTATACTGGCGCTGCTTTCAGCGCACCTTTGGGTATCGCCATCGATACTCTCGGCAATGCGTGGGTGACAAACCAAACGGGCGCGAGCATTACCGAGATTGACACTCACGGCGCGACTCATGTTTTTCAGGGTGGCGGACTACGTGCGCCATGGGGAATTGCTATTGACGGCGACGATAACGTTTGGGTCGCGAACTTTGTCGGCGAAGTGGTTTCCGAGTTTTGCGGCGCAAGAATAGCGAACTGTCCTGAGGGCCTTAAGACTGGTGATCCGATTTCACCGAGCACTGGATTCACCAGTGAGGCATTGCAGCGACTCACCGGAATCGTAATCGACCCGTCGGGTAATCTCTGGGTTCCCAACAACTGGAAACGCATCCCTATACAGACCAATCCGGGCGGGGACGGCATGGTGGAATTTATCGGTGTCGCTGGACCGGTGGCGGCCCCGAGGATCGGGCCGCCTCAGCAGCCGTAGGGTGATCTCTCACAACAAGGTTCGGAAAGCGGTGTTGGCGTGTGGCGAGCCGGGGGAATACGTGCTGAATTTCCGCCGCGCACAGCGGCCCGTTATTTCAGCTCCACGGCATGCTCACCGCCGATCAGACTCGAAGCTGATCTTTAAGATCTGACCGCCATTGCCCACGAACCATCCAGCTCTTGGATTCGCAAAAGCAACCGCCCAATAGCCGCTCACTTCGGGCAGTTGGAACCAGGTGCGACCCTCATCGGGAGTCCAGGCGGCAGCTCCGGATCTAAAATTCGGCTCTGTTTCGGCGGTAATCACAACGGTACGGTCGTGCTCGTGGTCGTCGTCGAATTCTTCATCGTCGTGATGGCAACTGCGGTCCAATTTTTCATCGTCCTCAAGCGAATTGCGATCGTCGCGATGGCATTGGCCGCGCACATAAGCAACGCAGAAAATGGCTCCCTTCACGGGTGGCTTGCTCGTAAGAATCCAGGTTCGGCCGCCATCATCCGACCTTGCCATCTCCGCGAAGTTGTTTGAGGCCAAGTCGCCGCCGCCGAGGACCCCATGCGACGCATCGCGAAAAGCCACCGAGATGCCGCCCGCTGTGGGTGAACTCACTAGCGGCGTGTCATGCGCCGCCCAGGTGTCGCCTCCATCTCGGGTTGCTAAGATTCGCGCGATTGTTGAGCCGCCGGTGGCAATCCAGGCATTTCTTTGTCCCTCTGTTGCTATGCAGGTTCCACTTGCCGCGAATGAGGCTTCCCCCGGCAAGGCGGGCGGCATATTGGCGGCGATGGAGTGCCAGTTCCTTCCATCCGTTGTGCGGATATCGGGGAATACTCCGTTCACCGAATCGCTGTGTGTGATGCCGCGTTTTGGACTCCAGAATGCGAAACAATCATAAAACGCATTGACGGTTTCATTGGTGAACTGTATTGTCCAGGTGGCGCCACCGTCGAGGGTTTTGTAGATTCGAAAATCTGTCGTGTTCGTACCAATGGACATTAAGTACGCTTCCTTCTCACTTACTCCGTACACATCGCGAAATTGCAGGGTTTCGGCTCCGGGCACGACAGCGGCTTTCCAATTCTCTCCGCCATCGGTGGTCACCACATAGGTGCCGCCAGCGCCGGCAGCCCATACAACGCGGGAGTTCACTGGGCTGACAGCAATCAGCAGCTGTGTAGTGCCGCTCTTTTGATGCCTGACCCTGGGTTGATGAACATCGCCATTTTCTTGCGCAAATCCGAGACCTGCGAAGGCGGCAACTAGCGCAGCCAGCAGCGAACGTTTCAGCATAGGACGCCTCCTCGAACGGGATTGTGGCGCAGCGGAGTATAGGCACGCACGTGAGCGTCGTGCCGTCGTTCTTTAGAAAGCTGTGTTGTAGCTCCTTAGAAATGTCCCTCGCTTCGCCTCAATAGACAAATGTCCCTTTCCATTGTGCCTTGAACCGGGAGGCGGTTCAATACCCCGTCTGACCTCTTCCTCGCTCATCCCGGTCCTTTCCCCACTCGGCGGCGGGTGCATGAATAGCAGTGATTGGACAATGCTGTCGTCCCTTCCGCTCAAAGATGAAAGCGCTGAGCGCCGGATCACCGAAGTCGACGATTTGTCTACCATCGTCGAAGACATCGAGCCGCAGCTTACGCGGCATACCGGTGTTGCTGCGGGAATATCTGAAGCTCGGCGGCAAAACTGCTCTCCAGGCGCCAGAATTACCTCTACATCTGGAGACAATTGGAACCGAACCAACGTGGTGATAAGTCCTATTCAACCGGTAGGTGCAAGAGCTAAATCAACGATGCCTGCCACCAAAACACACGGAACCGCGCCCTACTCTTCTGAAGAAGCGAGGTGTGGCGGTGTAATCACTCCAGCAGCTGTTGAAATCGAGTATTCCGCGCTGCTTCAACTCCGGCGCCCATCTCCGGCCGTACCCGGTGAAACCATCCTAGTGAGGAAATTTTGAAGCCCTGGTGGTGCTTGGCATCGCAAGCAGCCGTTAAAAGATTATTACGACCTGTTCCTGATTTCGTAAACGTGCGCTAACGGCACGAATTCAGGATTTGCTCAGTATCGTTCAGCCGAGCTGAGCATTGCAATGCCGCACGAGCGAAGATATTCGAAAGTGCTTTCATAAAAGCACGAGGGGCGCGTGTGGTCTAACGGGTCACCTCTCGGAACAAAGATAACCATGCCCTGCCGAGCTCGTGTCAGTAGCACTCGATACGCATTTTTCAAATAAAGTCGCTTCGACTTATCATTAACGGACTGCCAGTTCTTGCCTTTGAAGGCTTGGTGAATCCACCGTGTATGATTGTGGTGGAAGTCACCGTCCCAACACACGCCGACCCAATCAAGTTCAAGGCCTTGAACCGCAAATTCGGTCGCCACATCCTCTAAGTAGTAGGAAGATCGAACATCCGCGCTATCGTTCAGAAACCAGTTCGCCGGTTCGATCTTCGCCTTAATGTGTATGCCTTCTGGCCGGAGGCGTTGAGCGCCCGAGGAGGCGACTAAGCCGAAACGCTCCGTTCCGCGCGCTCGGCCACGCAGCCATGCTCGTGCAGCGGCTAGATCGCGAGTCAGGTAGATAGGGTATCCCGATTGTATGCTTTCGAGCGCGGCCCTCACCGATTCTGGTTCGTTGTCTAGTATGTGGCCGACTAACTCTGACAGTGTCTCGGCGCGAAATGAGCGCATTGAAACGGCGAGATGAAGGTGTTCGTCCGGGCGAACCCGCGGCAATTTCAGAAAGGCGTCCGATTCAGATTGGGCGGCGTACTCCGGCAGTGATATGCGCGGCGAGACGTAGACATCCCAGGCGGGAAATCGAGTTCGAAGCGCAGTCATCCATTCGGAGATGCCGGCTTCGCCGGTGTTGATCTCTTGACCACCACCAACGAGACATACAACTGTGCACCAGTCCAAATGCCGATCCATAACGCTAATCAGGAACTCCGGCTCCGACATTTCGAAATCGGGCTGACCTCGCTTTCGCATGAACGAAGCCGTCTGCTGTCGAGTCCAGGCGCGCTGCGCTTCATCAAACACGACCACTCTTTCGATGGGGACATCATCGTTACCGACGTATTGATCTCGGAAGTGATGGATGTTCTGAATGAAGCTACGCACCTTGCGCTCTGCTGCCTTTTTTGAGACGCCCTCGCGTTTTACGCTGTCACGGGAAAGGGCCTCTCTGAGCACATCAACAAGTGGCCCGTTACCAGACAGAAAAACGGCGTGCTCATCACGATGCTCGTCAGAACGCCGTGTTGCGATATTTAACCCAGCCAAAGTCTTCCCTGAGCCAGGTACGCCGGTGATGAAGCAAATGGCTTTGGTGCGATTCTGGCGAGCTCGATCAATAATCCCGTTGGCGGCGGCACTCAAGTCCTGGAGGTTCTTCGCACCAGCATCGGATCGCGAAATATCGGCGACGCTGTGCGTGCGATAGAGGACTTGTGCCGCCTCAACGATCGTTGGAGTAGGCTTGTACCCTTTCGCCATCCATTCGTCGAGATCGAGGGTCGGAAATGCTCGTGCTCCTCCGATATGGTTTATAAAAGCGCCTAATTCAGCCGCATTTGTGCCCACAGGCGAAGCGACCAGGTCTTCGGCGAAGCGAGATCCGGGTTCCCCAGAGACTTTGCATGAGTTGAGACCAACACAGGCACGATCGGAACGGTGTGGCTGCCCTCATGGAAATTCTTTAGGTCGAGCGCATAATCTTCAACTTGATTGAAGGCGCTCCGCGAGTGCTCACTTGCTCCTATCTTGAACTCTAAAACGAAGACTATATTGTGCAGAATTAGCACGGTGTCCGCGCGCTTTCCCATCCTCGGAATGCAGAATTCTAGAAATATTCTTCCGTTTGGCTGCCCCCAGAGTGCATTCTTGAGAATCGAGATCTGTTGAAGCCAAGCCCAGCGTTCTTGTTCCTCAACAGCGTGATGGTGCTGTGAAGTAAGGACACCGAGAATGCGTTCGACGTCCTCCTTAAGGAACTGGCATATAGACGCGTTGTAATAGGCCCTAATCGGCATCGCGGTTCGCTATGTGGGCTCCTGGTCAAGATTCGACTGAAGCAGTTCGATGGAATAACGCCTTTCCGAAACGATCTGCCGAGTGCAGCGGGACTTCTCTTCAAACATCTTAACTGGACCATGTTTCGTTCACGACGTCACGCGAGTGGATACACTGGGCGAAGTCCGAGTCGGACGGAGTTGATTGTGAGCTTTCGGCAGTTGTGCGTAAATCAGAGGCAATAACCCTGAGATAGCCAGTAATGCCAGTCGCCGATGGCTTCCTTTGTTGATTCGTCTGGATGGATGGCATCCAGTTGGGAGAGAGGAACGGCCATCTTGCGCCCCTGCCAACGGATTTGCACAAACATGTCGTGCTCGCAGGTGTCCTCGACAGCCATGCGAAAAACCTCGATGGTTTCACCCTTCCGGAGCGGCGAGATGCCGTTTGCGGCGACACACTTTGCCCGGAACGGGAAACTGATCTTGCCTTCCAGATAGTAGTACCAGCTCATTGCCTGCTCTTCCGGGCGGGCATCAACGATGGCTTCGTTGTAGATGCGGTCTTCCCGGACCGGGTCTCGCTTGGGCGGCTTCATCACTTCGCTCCCAGGATTCGGCGTACCGAGGTGCGCCCGATGTGTAGCCGGCGCGCAATCGCCGCCTTGGCAACACCCGCACGATATAGCTTGTGGATCTCGGCGGTCTGAAGCCCAGCGGTTATTGGCCTGCCGAGCCGCTTCCCATTCTGGCGGGCATGATCCAAGCCGGCCCGCGTTCGTTCGCGCAGGATGTCCCGTTCGAACTCGGTGAAGATAGCGAGCAGGCCGGCCATGGCGCGTCCGGCTGGCGTGGTCAGATCCAGCGCTTCGGTGAGCGAAACAAAACCGACGCTTAGATGTTCGAGTTCCTGCAGGGTTGCCAGCAGATCGGTTACCGAGCGGCCCCAGCGATCCAGTCGCCACACCAGCACCACATCGATCTCGCGACGACGAGCGGCCTCCAGCAGTTTCTCGCGAGCTTCGCGCTTGGCTGCGCCCGAACCAACCTCGCGCACTTGCATGGCAATCGTCCAGCCGCGGCGGGCTGTGTACTCGCGCATTGCGCGATTCTGCATTGGAAGTGTCTGCTGATCGTTGGTGGACACGCGGGCATACAGACCAACCCGAAACATTTTTGCCGCTTTTCGTGACTGGCCGAAAACGTTATCCAATTTTGGTTTTTGAAAAGCCGGTTTTAGAGGCACTTCGAGAAGGTCTGCTCCACTGGCCGCAGAGGAAGGTTTTCAGCCAGTCCTGCATCATCATAACTCTAGCCGGAATCCATATTGATGTAGGTCCGCTGAAGAGTGTCGCGGTAATTCCAAGGCATCCAATCGGAGGGTTTGCTCTTCAGCGCCGCCACATGCTGCTGCAGCTCGATCAGATAATCGAACGGGTTCGCGCCACACAGTTCGCAGGTGTGAATGAGACTCATGAACAGATCGCCCACACGAGCGCCGTTCCGGGTCTTGTAGAACAGCGAATTCTTTCTGTGAAGAATGGCTTTCTTCAGCCCTCTTTCGGCAATGTTGTTGTCCAGTGGGGCCCCCGGCTGTTTGAGGAAGAGAGTAAGCCGGTCCCAATGCTTGAGCAGATACGTGATGGCGACTCCAAGGCCTGAGTTCGGCTCCACTTTCCTTTCATCAAACTGTGCTTTGAGCCAAACCTTCAGTTGTTCCATGACCGGTCCACTGTGGGTCTTGTGAAAAGCGAGGCGCTGCTCGGCCGTCATATTCTGCTCGCGCGCCAGCGCATCGTTCACGTAGACTTCACGAAATCTTTCCAGCACGAACCGGCACTCCTCGGGAAAGTTGGGCGTCACCTCCACGAACCGCCGCCGCGAATGAGCTAAGCAATGGCCCACAATGATCTCAAGCGCCTTGGGCAGTTTCGGCAGATTGCGTGATAAGGCATCGCACATCTGAATGGGAGCAGTCAGCTCCGCTGCCCGTCGCTTCAGCACATCCGCCAGATTCTCACCGGCGTGCTGATGCCCCGTGAAGAACAGCGCGATGTCTCGCCCTGGTGCAGTCGATATGATCCCGCTAGTGAATACCCCTGTCCGCTCCGATGACACATCTGCAACAAGGGCCTGCGCCTTATTCAGTGCCAATACACGCATGGAAGTGTCGTCATTGTGGAGCACTTCGCCCTGCGCGGCCTGGCGAATCAACTCTTCGTAAGCAGGCTGAAGCTCCGCAGCCTTTTCCGACACAATCTCGCACTGCGTGGCGGCTGGCAATGGAATCCCCAAGCTATCTTGCAGCCCTTCCAACCGATTCCAAGGGAAGCCGCTGCCGTAACGCAGCAGCGCGATCATGCTTGCTGCCGAGGCATCGTACTTCTGTTCGCCCACTCCCTCCGGAGCCTCGGCCGTGAAGACTTTTCCGCAGAGATTACAACGCAACCGTTCCAGTTCATATACAGTCGCGTCAATCGGTGCCTGTCCCTTGATGCGCACCAACACACCGGGGTCGGACGGTATCCCGAGCGCAGTGGGAAGTTGAGAACGGCGGTCCATGTGATTCTACGCCACCACCTGCCGGGTAGCTGGCTGCGATCCGTCGAGGATCGCTTTAAGAGCCCATAGATCCCGAAAGCCCATGATCTTGCGGAATGATTTTTCTCCTTCCAAGAATGCGGCTGCTGACCAGCGCGCTGGCATGCCTGGACGCCAGCGGCACACCCGGCGAGTCCGGCTGCGCACGCCGGAATGCGGATTGTCCAGGATGTTGCTGGTGGCCAAACAACGATGCAGCGATCTAGGAACATCGAGCCGGTTAATGGTGAAACATTCTTCCAAGCCTTCCAGCAGCGCAGCCGCAGCCTCGGGATAATCGTGCTCCAGCCAACCGGCGATCTGGCGGAACTTGGCGATGCCATCTTTCGGGTTCATCTTCCAAGCCGCGCGCATCAGCGAGCCGGTCTGTCCCTGCTGCTCGCGAGGCAGTCGTCCGAGCACATTGCGCAGTTTATGATTTCTACACCTTTGCACCGGCGTCTCGGCGCCGAACACCGCGTTAATGGCCGTGCGCAGAGCTTTCGAGCCGTCGATAACGAACAATCGGCGGCGTGCCGGATCGATGCCGTGCTCGACCAGGTGTTGCAGCAGATCCTTGGCTGCCGCGGCGTTTTCCGTCGCGCCCTCGCGTAGCGCCAGCACATGTTTGCGGCCCTCCATATCCACGCCCACCGCAGCCAGCACGCATTGCTCGCCGAAGTGCATCGCGTCGATGTAGATGATCAGCAGCTCGATCTCATCGAAGCGCCGCTCTAATAACTTCTTCAACGCGGCTTCGGAAGCTTCGATGGTTTCGCGGCTGACTGTCGAGCGCGACACGCCCACCGTGTCGGCCATTTCGGGAATGACTTTGCCGTAGCGCCGCGTGGACACGCCATTCAACAGGATTTCCAGCATGCGTTCGCCGGTGGCGCTGTTCTGCTGCATGGCCTGGTAAGCCGGGACGGGAACCTCTTTGTTCGCGCCGCGACCTTTGTTTCGCAATCGCGGCCGGTTCACTTTGAGCTTGCGCTCCTTCAGACACACGCGGCCCGCTTGCGTTCCATGCCACCCCAGGTCCGCCGCACGAGCTTTGCCTTGCTGCGGTGGTCCGGCAATTTGTGCGGCCGATAGTTCGAGCACGGCTTCGATGCTGGCGCGGCCCATGACGTCGATGAGTTCGTCGATAACCATGCGGCTGTGCTCGATCAACTCCATCATCGGCAGCAGCGCTTGGCCGTTGCGGACCAGAAACTCGGCGAGCTTGCGCTCGCCGACTTTTCCGTGGTTATCAATCGTATGGTAGTTTCGTTTCACGGCGGTTCTCCTTTTCAAGGTTTTGTCACCCCGATTCTATTCAGAATCAGGGGGAACCGCCGCCTCAACTTTCAACTACAGCCAGGACACCGTCCG
>CAVTRG010000006.1:0-49058 GCA_963737045.1 uncultured Acidobacteriaceae bacterium | reverse complement strand
CGTGGCCAACGTCATCGGGGAGGATAATGAAGTGCTTCTGAATGTCGAGCGGCTCGCCGGGGCCCAATAAGACGCCCGAGAATACCGGATTCAGGAGCGAGTGTGCGTCCCCGCCCGTGCCGTGGAGAAGAAGTACGGCGTTGTCGGTGTGACCGCTAGCATCTCGATGCGGCTCGCCCAAGGTCAGATAGTGCAGCCTCAGCTCGGCCAGCATCTCGCCTGTTTTGAAGCGAAAGTTCTTTACGACGGAGGTCTCACTCCTGGTGGGCCATTTTTCGGACTGTTCCGGAGTTTGGGCGTATGTGAGAAGAAACGACGCAACAGTGAGAAGCAATAGCCCTGCATGGGGCACTCTGGCAAGAGTTGAAGGGCGGTTCGTCATCAGGTACAAGCTTTTCACAGCCTGCGACGTGGCTTCGAATCTGCCCAGCGCTTCCGAAGGATAGGTCGCCGGAAATGCAAACCACATAGGAAAAAAGCATTCGAGATATCCGAGTGACGGCCAAACTTTACCGATCAAAATTTACTTCGGTACAGTGTCACACCGTGTCGAGTTGTCGTTGCCAAGCGCTTGACTTAGGCGTTTTTCAGGATCTTGAAACCGTCAATGTACGGGATGCGCGTTTGAACTAAGCCGCTCGTGCGGCGGACGCTGCGCGTGCCGGTGGATCAGCGGTTTTGATTCCGTATCTCGATAGTGTTGAGGGTCACAAGGAGGTCTTGTGACCCAACTCAGAAAGTTAATGCTGGAGGAACTCCAGCGACGTAATTATTCCGAGCGTACCGCAAAGATTTACATTCGCACTGTGAAGGAACTGGCGGAGCATTTCGCCTGTTCTCCTGCGAAGCTCGGACTGGAACAGATCCGGCAGTATCAGGTGCATTTGGCAAAGAAGGAGCTGGCACCGAAAACGATCCAGCAACGCGCAGCGGCGCTGCGTTTCTTTTTTGTTAAGACCTTGCGACGGCCTTATCTTCCGGCGAACATTCCGTTCCCGAAAATCCCGCGCCGCCTGCCGACGGTGCTCAGCCAAGAGGAGGTTCAGCGCATGCTCGAATGCAGCATGAATCTGATGCATCGGGCCATGCTGCTGACGCTCTACTCCAGCGGACTGCGGCGAACAGAACTGACGCGGCTCAAGGTGGAAGACATCGACAGCAAATGCATGATCATCCACGTTCGGCAGGGAAAGGGCGGTCATGACCGCGACGTGCCGCTCAGTGGCAAGCTGCTCGAAGTGCTGCGCGAGTACTGGCGCTGGAAAAAGCCGACCACGTACTTGTTTCCGAGCGATTATCAAAAGCGCGCCGGTCAGCCCGTCAGCGACAAGGTGATCTGGTGGCTGTGCAAGAAAGCAGCCCGTGAAGCCGGCATTCGCAAGCGCGTCAGCCCACACACGCTACGGCACAGTTATGCGACGCACATGCTCGAAGCAGGCGCCGATCTGAGGACGATTCAAGTTCTGCTCGGCCATAGAAGACTGGAAGATACAGCCATCTATCTTCACTTGTCCAAGCGGCATCTCACTTCGGTCGCCAATCCGCTCGACCGCCTGGAAGTGGACACGCTGGCCGATGCTTTCCGTGCACGGAGGCAACTGAAAAAAGCATGAGCCGGCCCACCCTGGAGGTGGCCGACATCATCCGTCAGGCGGGCAACCGCTTTGTCGAACGCCACCGGGCTCATCTGGCCTGGCCGCACCTGAAGGTGCTCCGGGCCATTGAGCGCTGCCGGACGGCCGCCCTCGGCGGCCATCTGGACCGGTGCTCGCATTGCGGTCATCGCGCCATCTCTTATAACTCCTGCCGCAACCGGCATTGCCCGAAATGCCAGACTCACGCGCGTGATCAGTGGCTGGCGGCCCGTTCCCAGGAACTGCTGCCGGTCGAATATTTTCACGTCGTGTTCACGCTGCCGCACGCCTTGTCCGCGCTCATCCTGCAGAACAAGCGCGTGCTTTATAACCTGCTGTTTCGCGCCAGCGCCCAGACTCTACTTGAGATCGCAGCCGACCCCAAGCATCTCGGCGCCGAGATCGGCTTCCTGAGTGTCTTGCATACCTGGGGGCAAACGCTGGAACATCATCCGCATGTTCACTGCGTGATTCCAGCGGGTGGCTTGTCGCTGGATCGCTCCCAATGGCTCCAGCCGCGACGGCGCGGCTTCTTTTTGCCCGTTCGAGTATTGAGCCGCATCTTTCGCGGCAAGTTCACGGCGGCACTCAAACGGCTGTTTCGTTCTCGCCAGCTTCAGTTTCATGGGGCGCTCGAGAACTTATCGAGCCCACAACTGTTCCAGCAGTTCCTCCGCTCGCTCTTCCGACGAGACTGGGTGGTCTATGCCAAGCGGCCCTTTGGAGGATCAGAGCATGTCCTGCACTATTTGGCTCGCTACACACACCGCGTCGCGATTTCCGATCACCGCTTGCTTTCCTTTGCCGATGGCAACGTTTCGTTCCGCTGGAAGGATTACGCGCACGGCAACAAGCAACGCAAGATGACGCTCACGGCTCATGAGTTCTTGCGAAGGTTTCTGCTGCACATCCTTCCCAGCGGCTTCGTTCGCATCCGCCATTTCGGCTTCTTAGCCAACCACGACCGTCAACAGCGCGTATCTGTCTGCCGTCAACTGCTCGTTGCAGAACGTCTCCAGCGCTCCGCTCCGGCTGCCCAAACAACCAGCGCCAGAGCCAGTTGGCGTTGTCCACTCTGCGGTGGACCCATGCAGGCTGTCGAGCACTTCACCGCCAACCAGCTCGCCCGCGAACTGGCTCGCTGGGAGCGCGGTGTTGACAGCTCGTAAGCTCAAAATCCAGACAGCCAACTTCAGATACGTCGCCATGCACACAGCCGACGTGTGTCTTCTTGCGCCTGCAGCCAACAAACTTGCCACGGCGAAGTCATTCGCCCGCTCTTTATGGCTTCCTGCAGCATGCTCCGCTCGCCGATCCCGTCGATTTCCCCAATTCACCAGGGCCTCCAACACCCTTCGAAGTACCAAAACCAGTTACTTTACCCATAGCTGGCCGCGTCCGCCGCAAACCCGCGCGGCTCATTTCAAACCCAGCTATCGAAAATGCCCCTAACTCTGCCAGTCACGCCAGCCTTGTCCGTCTTGGCATTTCCGATAGCTCGCTAAGGTTTCCCGTCAACTTGACAGCGAACCCGTCTAGTTTCCGAATCGCCGACCAACCGGACACGATTCCTAAACACTGCGCGACACGGTTGGGCCGACCTTTACCCGATCAACATGCCGGCACGACCTAGCGAGGAACGGCGTTGGCGCCGCAACCTGGATCGCATCTTTGGCCGCTTGATGGCACATCGACAAAATCTACCTTCGAGAGAACTTCAGGGGACCAGAGCTACTCTTTACCACTGCGTGCCACCAGCCATCCGGTCAGGATGCCCACACACCTACCAATCGCCAAGCCGAGGGCTACCGAGCGCAGCGGGTCGCGCTTGATGCGATGGGCCGCATCGTCAACCAAGTCTTCAGCAGCGTAACGGCCGCGCTTAGCCAATCGCTTGGCCTCAGTCACTGCATCTTCAACGGCGTGAGAAGCCACATCCTTTAGCCGCGAGACCTCACCTGCCGCCTGTGCCATCTGATCTCCGACCTGTTTTGCTTTCTTGAGCAAGCTGCTTTCATCGTTCTCTGCCATCGTCGACTTCTCCTTGATTAGGCACGGAAAGGGCCCACCTCCTACCGTCGGTGGCGGGGGCGTCCGGCGTAAACCCGCCTCCGCCGACCTCGCTGGTGCCTTCAGTGCCTTCACAATCACTGCGAACGCGATCCGGCAGTTTCCCGCGCCGACCTCGATCTCAAAGTTAGATCGCGGATTGATGAAAAAGCGTACCTTCTGCTTCTCGGGTCCGCCGAGGTAATTCACCTGAATTCAAACGGGGAACCGACACAAACCGTTCTTTTTTAGTCAATTGTAAGTTGCCGTTCCTCGCGCACGACGCTCCGTGCCTTATTGATTGCGGAGGGCACGATGCAACTGACTGACGGCATCCTTCCATAACCCGGATTGTGGAAGGATTGCCGAGAATTCGCTCAGAACTCATGTTTGTCTTTAACTGGCCCCGGACGCAAACAACCTGTTACCTATTGCTGCCGGCTGCCAGATCTTTGCGCGAAATTGGTTTCCCATGCACGAAAACTGTGGTGATGCTGTCGTACGCATCGACGGTTTCCAACGGATTCTTCGTCATGAGCACAAGATTGGCCACCTTGCCCGGCTCGATAGTCCCGATCTGCGATTGCAGCTTGAACTCCCGCGCGTTGCTGATCGTAGCCGCATGGAAAATCTGTTTCAGCGACATTCCCGCCCTCTGCAGTTGTTTCATCTCCAGAAACCCGTTTAAGCCGGGGAGATTTCCGTAGGTCGGCGCCGAGGGCGTGTCGGTTCCGAACAAAAACTTTGCATCCTTGCTTGCCAAATACGCGACGACTTGGCGCACCCGCCGCATCGGTCCCTGCTCATAGCCCCGAATAATGGCGGCGTCCGGGTCGCCGCCTTCGTTCAGCTCTTTTTTGAACCACATGCCTTCCGGAGACTCAAACCATTCGATGAGCTTTTTCGGTGCGACTTTGGCGATGGCCGGATTCTTCAGATAGTCGGGGTCAAAGGGTGCCTCCAGCCCATACAGAACCTGAGTCGTGGCCTGATATCCGATTCGCTTTTCCACGATCTCATCCAACAGCCGCTTGATCTCGTCCGGGAGCTCAGGGTTTTTATCGAGATCGCCCCAGTTCCACATGCCGTGGGCGATCACGTCCACGTTGCCGTCGACAGCGAACCTCTGCGCTTCAAAGCTATTGGCGTGAATCATCAGGACCAGACCGTCCGCAGTTGCCGCCCTTCGGATCTCGGACAAAACGTCCGGCCCCATGACTGGCAAGTTTCTGACTGGGCCGAAGCCGCGCTCGAAGAAAGTCTTTACACAGATTCCGCCCGCGTTCTTCACTCGCGCGACGTCGGCTGCGGGCGTGTGATCTTCAGGCTTGTACTCCGGCGGAATACTTGCTGCCTGCTTGGGGTCGTAAATGAAATTCGGAAATAGTTTGAATCGCACCTCTGGCGGAGCGTACGACATGGGATATCCGTTCGCGAAAGGCATCGACGGGTTGCAGTCGTACAAATCTGGGTGCAAGAGCTGGTGGCGGAAGTCATTTAATGCCTGAGGAAAAGGCGCTACCAGGTCTAGCAGCGTGGTGTAACCGTAGTACAAGTAGGAACGTGGCAGCTGTTTGAGATAGGACTCGACCAGGGCCTCGTGTTTGAAATAGGACTTGGCCAGCGGCTCGTTGAGCTTCACCCGGTCGGGGATCATTCCAATTCCCGGAATAGAAGCCAGGTGTACGTGCGAGTCCATCAGCCCGGGAATCAGATATTGTCCGTTGCCCGAAACTACAATCGCTCCGTCGGGTCTCTTCGCTTTTTGCGTCCTTTCCACGCGGGCAATGCGCCCATCCTCAATCAGCACGCTCCCTTTTTCTATGTGATCGAGATTCTCGGGCGAGATAATGATCGCGTCGGTGATCCAGATGCGGTCCGGCTCCGGTTTTGAACCTGAACCGGCAAAGGCCACGACGGAAATCAATAGGGTGAATAGTGTGGCGAGTCTCCTCATGCTGAGCCTTTCGGCGAGTATAGCCCCGCGTCATGAACGTACGGAACGGAAGATGGAAATGTTCCGCTGTCATGATTGGGTCGTGTGACGGGCTATGCGGAAGTTGGCCACCCGTGTGCCCGACGTCGAGTCCAATTGACGGATTGCCGAGCATACTGCAAATGTCCCGACACAACTAGGACGATAGTGGGCGCCACGCATATATGCGATAACCGGAATTGTGACTGGAAAGTGGCGAGATCATACGTCACCCAGACGCACCCCAAGGTAACTGGTGCGGTGCCGGGGAAACCTGTTTACCCGCTCGGACGTTCCTATCTGTTCTTCACTTCGGCAGCGTAGCCGTAAACGCTCTTATCTCGCGAATAACGTCTGCTTCGTTCGAACGGCAGATTGCATGACTTGCGTTTGGTATCCGAACCACTCGCGCCGAAGGTACTCCGGCTTCGAACGCTTTGATTTCTGCGCCGATATATTCCTGTTCAAATTGAGCTCGGCGCTTTGCTTTAGCACGCCCAGCATCATTATCAGGGAGCCTGCCAGGAGCATGAGGTAAGGCGCAGATGGCAAGAACTGGCGCATGGATGGTTGTGAATTTCTCTGCGCCGGTCAGAATCCACCAAGCACTAGGCGCGATACCTTCAACGGAGCCGGCGACCGGCTCGCAATGTGGGTCGTGCGTCTGTTAAGCCTGCTCACCACGAACGACATAGTACGGCTGTCCTGCGAGATCGGCAGGGAAGCCGGGATGTAGGCAGCTGCGATCGGGTACTGATTTCAGTTCAAAATAATATTGCAGCGGGTATGGCGAATCGGTGTAAGCGCTCGGTATGGCGGCGACGTAGGTGTCTCCGCCGCGATTCATCAGAATTGATTGCCAACGCTCGGCCTGATTGACGTGTCGGTAGTACAGAGATGCAGATGTGAGCATGGGACCGGAAAGCGCCAATTGCACGGGTTGCCTGCGCTGAAAACGATCGGGCGGATGATGACGCACGGCTATGGCAGGGCGTTCCGGACGACCGAGCGCTTCGGTTATTGCAGCTTTGACTCTCGGATGGTCGCTGGGTCTTGCGGCGGGCAGCCGTTTCTCAAGAAGAGCAACATCCGCATTGATGGCGGGAAGCCTGTCGAGCCAGTGACCGCGGAGCCAAGGCAGTTCTCCGAACGTGATGTCTGAAACGTAAACGTCTTCTGCCGTTTTGGCTAATCCGGCCCAGGCATCACGTGCTTTCCGATAGGCCTCGATAGCATGGTCGAGCGCCGCGCGATCGCCAGTGCGTGCGTGAATCCCGCAGAGAACACCGGCTCGGAATTTTGCCGCGAAGAATCGCCCGACGCCTGCTTGGATGGCAACATCGATGTCTATGCGCCGGCTCCTTCCCGGTTGTTGTTGTGCTGCGGCGGATAAATCCTCCAGCCATTGCGCGACTTCGATGGGCGAGTATTTCCCACTGCGCTCTCCTTTGAGCAACTCGTCGACGAAGTCGTTGATGCGCGAGAAGAGCTGCGGATCGAGCGGACTGGTGTTGCCGAAGATTTTGGGCCCCGGTGTGTCGGTGTATTCCGTCTTCGACGGTTCCAATAACGACTGATTGGTGTAGAGCTCGGGCCAATAGTTGTTGTTCGCAGCGGAAGGCAGGTGCGCGGTGGTGATGATGGGCAAAAGACGGCTGGCGGCGGCAAGCGCGGGTTCCACTTCCACGTGATCGTCGGGTGAATGAAGCTTCCGCCCCCAGACGCGATAGGTCTCCAGATACTTCTCCCAATCCCAACGCGGGCGCAGCGAGACATCGGCATAGGCACAACGCCCTGACGTCGCGGGAGCCGCGCGGCCCGATCCGCGTCTGCCTTTGAAGGAGAGCGGTTCCATGATTTCGACGCCGCTCGATCCGCAGAATTGGAAGGCGCGAGCATACGCGCCGGCGAAGACCGGATCGGCCCACAAGAGCAGCCGCTGCGTTCCGGGCCAGACACGCCAGACGATGTCGAAACGGCGGTCTTCGCGAAGCAAGTCGGCATATCCATAGCGGGTGAAACTGCGGGAGCCTGCACTGAGCGCCATGAGTCCGGTATTGCGGTGGTCGGCCTTGGGCACTTCCTGTTCTCGGATGTCTGCCTGGTGGTAGGGCATACCCATGTGCTCGGCCGAGAACTTGGGCGATACGGTGACGGGCATGCCGGTGGACACAGCAAGATCGATCATCTGCTGATCGATACCCTTGGCGTGCAAGTCGATTGCGACTTTGCGGCCGCAACGCCTCACACCATCGAACACGGCGCCCCAGAAAGCGTAGCTACCTTCGGCGACACCGCTTTCACCGTGAATACGCAAAGTGACCCCACCGATTGCGGGACAGGCGCGCAAAAGCGCAGTGAGCGCGTCGCGACAGTAGGGGCCGTGATTGCCGGCGTTGAGTCCCTCGATAGTGTAGTTGGGATTGGGACTGTCCAGCCACTGGTAGCCGTGCATCCAGAGCCCGAGCTGGAATTGAAGGCCATGGCGCACAGTCTGTTCACTGATAAAGCGGAGTGTTTCGAGATTGCGATCGCGCTCCGGATCGGGTAAGTTGACCGCGCGGACGTTATAGCCTGGAACGGTAAGAAAGAACGGATAGGCAAAGAGAAAGTAGGCGTCGGTGACCTGGCGCAGGAAATCGTAACCGATGCCGAAGCTGAGACTGAAGCGGTTGAACCGATTTTCCGCAAGCATGGCGAGGTAGTGTGGCCACATCTCACGGTCGTCGAACCAGGGTTTATCTTCGGCCTCGCTGGTGAAAAGGCGTTGAATGCTGCGGACGTTGTGAGTGGGCCGCGTTGCGACAGATTGCGGCAGCGCTGGCGCGCCAATCAAGGCGGCGGCTGTCTGGAGAAAATGGCGGCGTTTCACTACGGGGGTATTGTACAGAGCAAGCGGTGTGGCCAGGCGGTAGCCAGAGCAGGAAATGATGGGGTGATGGGAGTAATCCTTCTCGTACAAGTTCTGTCCGGATCGCCGACGACACTGGAAGCGATACGAACACGATTCGTTCGGACAAGGTTCACAGATGCCGCGCTGGGCATAAACTAGCGCCATGACGCCACGTCGAGCTAAGACCCCGAGCGGGGCAAACAACCGCGGGCTATCGATTCTAGCGCTGCTGGTGTGCGCCGCTGCGTCGAATGGGGCGACAAACTCTCAATTCATTGAGGTGGGCGACGGCGTTAAGCTTGAAGTCCTCGACTGGGGAGGAACCGGCCGGCCCGTTGTACTTCTGGCGGGCTCCGGCAATACCGCTCATATTTTTGAGGGCTTTGCGCAAAAGCTCATCGCATGCTGTCACGTCCATGTCTACGGAATTACGCGCCGCGGGTTCGGGCTGTCCAGCAAGCCGGAGCGCGGATATTCAACTCCGGACTTGGCGGAAGATGACGTGCGCGTGATCCAGGCGTTGAAGCTGCACAGGCCCATCATTATCGGGCATTCGGTGGCAGGATCCGAAATGACGTTCATCGGTCAGAAGATTCCCTCAGCGCTGGGTGGAATTGTATACCTCGATGCGAATGCCGATCCTCTGGATTGGCCCTGGGACAATGCCGAATACCGGGCTGTGGTTACGAAGGCCGCGGAGGGTATCCCAACTCCTCCAAAGAGAACAGCCGCTGATAACGCCTCAGTTGAGGCATATCAGGCGTATCAGAAACGAAATGGCGAGGCTCCTTTTCCAGCCGAAGAGATTCGAAGCATGTATGAGATGAATCCCGACGGATCGATAGGTAAGGACCGCACGCCCTCGTATGTTAGCGACGAAATCGGTATTGGAGCGATTGAGAAAGACTACCGCGGAATGAATATGCCGGTGCTGGCATTGATTGCCGTACCGCTCCCGCCAGCCGAAAAATGGAAGAAGGGCGCGCCAAAGACCCAAGAGGAGCGGCGCGCTTCCGACAGATCGGACGAGATCCTGATGGAATACATCCACCATTGGGAGGACAATCTGAAGCGGGCGGATCCTCTGGCTAGAGTTGTGGAGCTTCCGGGCGCTCATCACTACTTGTTCCTCGACGAAGAGGCTAAAGTCTTAAAAGAGATCCAATCCTTCCTACAAACTCTGCCGGACTCGAATTGATTCTGCGCCCCACATCAGCAAAATCGCTTGCGAGGCGCGCAGCGTTCCGGCCGGTTTCCGGATCGTGCTTGGATCACGGGCAACCCGTCAATTGAGTTTGCGCATGATCGATTCGCGGTTGGAAGGACCGCGAATCCATGCGAAAGCACTCGAGAAAGAAGCGCCGCGTTCCGCCGAAAACCGTGTTGCGGCTGCCGGACTTAGACCAGGCGAAATCGGCGGTTCTAAACAGTCTCACCTCTATCGATGCACAACGCGGCTACCGGCACGCCATTGACGAGTTTGTCGAATGGTACTGCTCTGAACCGCGCCTCTCTTTCAACCGCAACGTTGTGCTGCGATACCGAATGCATCTCGAATCGCGAAAACTCGCGCCCGGGACGATCAATCTACGATTGGGCGCTGTGCGACGGCTTTGCGTACGAAGCTTCCGATTGCGGGCTCCTCAGCGCTGACCTTGCGGCCGGCATACGACGGGTGAAAGGTCTGAAGAAGATTGGTGTGCGGCTCGGCAACTGGCTTCTACCGCAACAGGCTGTTGGACTGCTCGATGCTCCGGACCCGGAGACCATGAAAGGCAGGCGGGATCTGGCGCTTCTGGCGATTCTAGTTGCGTGCGGTCTGCGTCGGCACGAGGCTGTGGAGTTGAATATTTCGCATCTCCAACAGCGCGAGGACCACTGGGCTATTGTCGACTTGGTCGGCAAGGCCGCTCACATCAGAACCATCCCCGTACCGGTCTGGGTCAAAGACCTGATTGAAGATTGGTTGCATGCTGCCGGAATATCATCGGGCAGGATCTTCAGAAGGGTAAGCCGCGCCGGAACGGTCTGGGGTGACGGCCTGAGCGAGAAGGTAGTCTGGCACGTGGTCAAACAGCATGCGACAAAGGCCGGCATCGAGAAACTTGCTCCGCACGATCTCCGGCGAACTTGCGCCAGGCTTTGTCACGATGCCGGCGGCGAGCTCGATCAGATCCAATTTCTGCTTGGCCACGTATCGGTGCAGACCACCGAGCGATACCTTGGCTGCAAGCAGCGGATTCGCAACGCCGTTAACGATCGGATCGGGATTCAGCCGAAACGTCGGACGAGCTCGCTCGCCTAATGGACGAGTGGCCGACCATCCCCCCGCAATCGTCTCGATGAGCGCATTGGCCTGTTGTCGTCAGTATAGAACTCCTTGCTCTGAGCAGCCCCTTCTTCTTAGCGTACATTTTCAATGAGCCCTCCCAATTCCTGTTGACATCCGACCCAAGATAATGCCAAGCTTAGGTCGGATGCCTTCCCAAGACAATCCCGACGATCGCATCGCCCTCTTGCAGGGAACGCTCGACTTGCTCATTCTCAAAACCCTCGTGCTCGGCTCGTGTCACGGGCAAGGCATAGCGCGTTCCATACAACGTCAGTCGGAAGAGGTCTTTTTCGTTGATCATGGTTCGCTCTATCTTGCTCTCCAGCGCCTTGAAGACAAGAAGTGGATCAGCGCCAAGTGGGGCGTTAGCGAGAATAACCGTAAGGCGCGCTTCTATTCGCTGACTGCTAAGGGACGCCAGCAGCTCGTAGAAAAGACCAGCGAATGGCAGCGGTTGACGAGAGCGATGGGATTGATTCTGGATGGACGACCGAACAGCGAGGAGGCCTAGTCATGTTCAGACGCAGAAGAAGCGCAGACGATTTTGCCGAGGAGATCAAATCGCATTTCGAGCTCGAAGCCGATGAGTTACAGAGCGAAGGCTTGAGCGAAGAAGAGGCGCGTCGCAGGGCAAGAGTCGAGTTCGGCAACGCGCAGACAGCACAGGAACGCTTCTATCTCAGAAGCCGTATCGTATGGTTCGACAATCTGCTCCACGATATTAAATTCGCGATTCGTCAACTGATAAGAAATCCGAGCTTTGCCTCCGTCGCAATCGTCACCCTTGCGTTGGGCATCGCCGCCAACAGCACGATCTTCAGTTGGATCAACTCGACTCTACTCGACCCCATTCCCGGAATTGCGCACACGAGCGACATGATCACGATCATGCGGGGCGAAAGAAGCGAGCATCCAACGCCTCCATTTTCGTACCTGGACTTCGCGGATCTTCGCGATAGCACGCGGAGCTTCGCCGGGTTGCTCGCTTATCACGACGACTACATGGCGATCACGGGATCGGGCGAGCCCGAGCGCATTTATGGAGCACTGGTGTCGTCGAATTACTTTGAGGTACTCGGTGTGCGCCCCATCCTAGGCCGATCGCTTGGACCGACTGCGCCAGATGAGCGGCTGGGTACAGCGGAAGCGGTGCTCGGTTACGGCTTATGGCAGAACCATTTTGGCGCGGATCCTTCGATCATCGGAAAGATCGTTCATATCAATTTGCGTCCGTACACAATTGTTGGTGTCGCCCCCGAGGGCTTCCAAGGCTGCAAGAGCGGATTGCGGTCCGATCTATGGATACCGCTTGGCATGGATTCGCAGGTTGATCGACGAATCAAGTATCGCGACGCCCTATGGCTCAACGTGCTCGGCAAGCTCAAGCCGGGAGTCGATCATCGCCAGGCTGAAAATGAGCTGAATATCCTGATGCAGCGCCTCGCGGAGCGGTTTCCGGATGCGCACACGGGACCGAACACGATCTCCTCCGATCCGCTGTGGCGGTCGCCCTTTGGAGCGAACGTCTATCTTTATGGAACGCTGCCCATTCTTTTCGCGCTGGCTTTGGTGCTCTTGCTGCTGGCCTGCGCGAACCTGGCGAATCTTCTGTTGGTGCGCTCGGTGGCGCGCCGGCGCGAATTTGCCATTCGCCTGTCGATAGGGGCAACCCGCTGGAGGCTGGTGCTTCAGCTGATGGTGGAGAATGCGTTGATCGCTCTGGCAGGAGGCGGGCTCGCGCTGTTGTTGACTAAATGGACGGCACACGGATTGTCTGCGTTTCTGCCGCCCGCGACGCTTCCTCTTACTCTGAATGGACGCGTTGACCGAACGGTGCTAGTGGCGGCCATTATGATTTCGCTTCTCACTGCCGCGGTGTCCGGCGTTTTGCCGGCGCTTCGAGCTTCCCGCCTCGCCCTCGCTCCGGTGTCTGCCCTGAAGGATGAAGCACTCAATACCTCCGGAGGAATCCACAAATCGCGCCTGGCAGGAGGACTGGTCGTCGGACAGATTGCGCTGTCGATGCTGCTACTGGTCTGTGCCGGACTATTAGTCAGGAGCCAGCAGAAAGCACAGGATTCCCATCCGGGGTTCGACCCCAGCCACGTGTTTCTTGCGAGCTTTGATCTGAAACCATCCGGGGTTCGACCCCAGCCACGTGTTTCTTGCGAGCTTTGATCTGAAACCAATGGGCTATTCCAGAGCGCAAGGCATCGAGTTTGACAAACAGATGCTCGTGCGTCTGAAGTCGCTGCCTGGCGTCCAGTCGGTCACGCTGGGAGATTTCTCGCCGCTGAGTTACACCATTCATACAGATTTTATCCAGCCTGAAGGCTATGTGCCCAGGAAGAACGAGTCCATGGAGGTCGACAGGGGTGTGGCGGGGCCGGAGTACCTGCGGACGGTACGAACAGCCTTGCTGGCGGGACGGGACTTTACCGACAGGGACAATGCCAGCGCGCCGCCGGTCTCGATTATCAACAAGGCATTGGCCGACCGCTATTGGCAGGGACAAGACCCGATCGGCAAGCGGCTGCAGGTTGCCGGACACTGGACGACAGTGGTTGGTGTGGCCGCCAATGGGAAGTACCGGCGCCTGGTTTACGATACTGCGCCGCTGGTGCTGATTCCGATGTTGCAGAGTTACAGGACCGACCAGATTGTATATGTGCGTGTAGCCGGTGATCCTATGGCCTATGCTTCTGCTGTGGAACGAACAGTTCACGGACTCAATTCTGATTTGCCGCTCTTCAGCGAGACCACGCTCGCCGCGAACATGCGGATGGGGAATGCCTTTGAGCGCATCGCAGCAGCGTTCTCAGGTTCATCCGGGCTGTTGGCTCTTATCCTCGCTGCCATCGGAGTTTATGGTGTCGTTGCCTATGCCACGAAGCAACGCACTCATGAAATCGGCATTCGCATGGCGCTCGGTGCAGGCAAGCGGGACATTTTTCGGCAGGTCTTGGGACGAGGTTTGCACTTTGCGGGCTTGGGGCTGGTCCTCGGTCTGATGATCTCATTTGCGCTTACCCGCTATCTACGTGGCATGCTCTACGGCGTGGGGACTGCGGATTGGCTGACATTCGTTATGGTGGCCATTCTTCTCTGCGTGGCTACACTGATTGCCTGTTTTGTTCCTGCCCGCCGCGCAGCATCTATAGATCCCATGCAGGCCTTGCGGACAGAATGACCAAAGTGAACCAACATCGGACTTACGGCATGACACCGGAATGGCGCATCATCGCCAACTCACTCATCGACAGGGTTCTGGGCGGATGACGGGCAGACCGGACATTGAAAGACCACGCCCTCGTGAGGTCAGCCTTCGGTAACCGTAAAACTCGAAGGTAATCGGCATTAACGGTGAATCGGCATTAATGCTGAACCCAGATCGCCGAGGTAACCCGTCCGAGCGTGTTGTTCGATCCTGAAATGGTAAACGGTACGCCGTTACGGTGGATTTAATTTCCCTAACGCGGGTAATAAAGCAACGAAAATCATAATCGCGCATCAACCGCCATTTCACATGCTAAGGACGCCCTTCATTCTCACCGTTCCGCTGATGCTGGCGGGCGTTGCTTTCGCCCAGAAGGTTCAAACGGACTATGACAAGGCCCTCGACTTCTCAAAGTTCCATACATATGCCTGGCGCGAGCACCCCATTCTCCGCAACAATCCGCAGATCGGCGAAATCTTTTCGGTTGCCCTAGATCTCGTCCGTTCCGAAATAAACGGCTACCTCACCTCGAAAAACTACACCCGCGCTGAAAGCAAACCGGATTTCTGGGTCACGCTCTACGTCGACGCGCAGGTTTCGCACCAGGTCGACGGGACCTTAGTCATCGACATCATTGATGGCTCCGACGATCAGCTTGCCTGGCGCTCTTTCTGCAAGATCACCGTCAAAGATGCCGAAGACCGTCACAAGCCAATCGAAAAAGCAGTTCGAAAGGCGATGAAGAAGTTTCCGCCGAAGCCGTAGCGTTCGCCTTCCGATCGACGATAATCATTGCAGTCCATCCAAGAATTTTATTACCCAGCGCATAGCCGGCAAGAATTAGGTAATGGGCCTCAGCCTCGAGTTGATTCGTAGATCGCGACTTGGCCGTTACAGGCCATCAATTGAAGGCGGCATGGATCATACTTGTCGTCTCTTAAGTGGTGCATAGCGGATGTCCACAACGATGAAGTTCGAGATCACCTGCCCAAATAATCACGACCGGACAGTCGCGTTCACTCGCGATGAGTTTGAGGCGACTTTAAGCGCTGGTCCTCTCCAGTTTCACTGCAATACGTGCGATACCGATTGGCAGCCTTCAGGCAAGGACATTGAGCACTTCCGAAGAGAATTCGAAAAAGCCGAGCGCCGGCGAAGCTGAAAACGCCTCGCCTAGCTGGCCGAGATTCGCAATTTCCGAATTCAAGCGTTCGCCCAGCCTAAATACTTGGCCGTTACCCGCGAGTAGCCGCCTACAGGACCATTCACATCTACGACTAGCGCGTTTCCCGTCAACTTGACAGCAAGTCATCGGGTCGATTTCCCAGAAGCCCTTTCTGGACCGGGAGTCTCCGCTTCAATCTGTAGTGATCCTTGGCTCGACTTCAGCAGCTCATCCAGAACTCGATGATGAAGGGGGAGCGCGGCACTCAGATCGTGAGATCATTCTCCATGCGGACCGTTACGTGAGCGACGAACGCCGGAGTGCTATGCAGATTTTTGCCAGTTGGTCAGGGGAGCGGAGCAAAACCGCAGCTATGGGTCTCAAATCGCTCTTGGAGGATCTTTTTCCAGAAGCAGTCCAAGTCTTCATCTCTGACCACATAAATCCCGGCGAACTCTGGGCACACCGCCTCGGAGTGGAATTGGAGCAGTGTGACTTTGGTGTTCTGTGTCTTACGCTGGAAAACTTTCAGGCGCCGTGGCTGCTATTTGAAGCTGGAGCCATTTCAAAGAAGTTCGCATCTTCTCGAGTCGTGCCGTATCTGATTGATGAACTGCCACAGGCATCGCGCATGTCTCCGCTCGCACAGTTTCAGCACGTTCGAGCTGACCGAGAAGGGACGTATCGACTCGTAGAGAGTATCAATGAAAATCGAGAGACTCCGAAACCGACTGACAAGCTTGAGAGGTCCTTCGAGAGATGGTGGCCTGACCTTGAGCAGACTCTGGCGAGCCTTCGGGTTTCTAACAAAGCCCAGCCTGTTATTCGATCAGATCGAGAGGTACTGGAGAACATCCTCCAGCGTGTGGAGGCGCTATGGCAGGTGCGCGGCAAATCCCAACCTTTCGCTACAGACCTGCCGAGAGCGGAGTTGCTTCATCTGCTGAACTTGCGCGACCAGCCAACAACCACCTACGCGCGGCGACATACTCTGCAGAAGGAGCTGCGCCACCTCCGAGACTTGGGATTCATTAGGAATAAACAGCCGATTGCCACCTTACCGGAGGACTTCCAGTTGAATCAGTACCTCGAGTTGACAGACGCGGGCAAAGACTACTTGAAGGATTTTGGCACTGTCCTGTGACTCTGTCCCCCTGGGACTGGAGATCTCTTAATCTGTCTCACTGGTGATCCCAAATCTGGACGACACGCCCGTTCCGCAGGGGCCGAGATCAAAGCACACTCTTGCGATCGCGCGAAATCCCGGGCCATAAGTCGGCTTGTGGTAGATCACGTTCATCGAAGTCAAGTTGACGGAAAGTCGGCGTTGCTGACATTGGACAGCTAGGGCGTTTCCCGTCAACTTGTGGCGAGGCCATCCAGTTTCCGGCCAACCTCGAGACGGTGTCCTGGCTGTAGTTGAAAGTTGAGGCGGCGGTTCCCCCTGATTCTGAATAGAATCGGGGTGACAAAACCTTGAAAAGGAGAACCGCCGTGAAACGAAACTACCATACGATTGATAACCACGGAAGAGTCGGCGAGCGCAAGCTCGCCGAGTTTCTGGTCCGCAACGGCCAAGCGCTGCTGCCGATGATGGAGTTGATCGAGCACAGCCGCATGGTTATCGACGAACTCATCGACGTCATGGGCCGCGCCAGCATCGAAGCCGTGCTCGAACTATCGGCCGCACAAATTGCCGGACCACCGCAGCAAGGCAAAGCTCGTGCGGCGGACCTGGGGTGGCATGGAACGCAAGCGGGCCGCGTGTGTCTGAAGGAGCGCAAGCTCAAAGTGAACCGGCCGCGATTGCGAAACAAAGGTCGCGGCGCGAACAAAGAGGTTCCCGTCCCGGCTTACCAGGCCATGCAGCAGAACAGCGCCACCGGCGAACGCATGCTGGAAATCCTGTTGAATGGCGTGTCCACGCGGCGCTACGGCAAAGTCATTCCCGAAATGGCCGACACGGTGGGCGTGTCGCGCTCGACAGTCAGCCGCGAAACCATCGAAGCTTCCGAAGCCGCGTTGAAGAAGTTATTAGAGCGGCGCTTCGATGAGATCGAGCTGCTGATCATCTACATCGACGCGATGCACTTCGGCGAGCAATGCGTGCTGGCTGCGGTGGGCGTGGATATGGAGGGCCGCAAACATGTGCTGGCGCTACGCGAGGGCGCGACGGAAAACGCCGCGGCAGCCAAGGATCTGCTGCAACACCTGGTCGAGCACGGCATCGATCCGGCACGCCGCCGATTGTTCGTTATCGACGGCTCGAAAGCTCTGCGCACGGCCATTAACGCGGTGTTCGGCGCCGAGACGCCGGTGCAAAGGTGTAGAAATCATAAACTGCGCAATGTGCTCGGACGACTGCCTCGCGAGCAGCAGGGACAGACCGGCTCGCTGATGCGCGCGGCTTGGAAGATGAACCCGAAAGATGGCATCGCCAAGTTCCGCCAGATCGCCGGTTGGCTGGAGCACGATTATCCCGAGGCTGCGGCTGCGCTGCTGGAAGGCTTGGAAGAATGTTTCACCATTAACCGGCTCGATGTTCCTAGATCGCTGCATCGTTGTTTGGCCACCAGCAACATCCTGGACAATCCGCATTCCGGCGTGCGCAGCCGGACTCGCCGGGTGTGCCGCTGGCGTCCAGGCATGCCAGCGCGCTGGTCAGCAGCCGCATTCTTGGAAGGAGAAAAATCATTCCGCAAGATCATGGGCTTTCGGGATCTATGGGCTCTTAAAGCGATCCTCGACGGATCGCAGCCAGCTACCCGGCAGGTGGTGGCGTAGAATCACATGGACCGCCGTTCTCAACTTCCCACTGCGCTCGGGATACCGTCCAGAAAGTTCGCCCATTCCAGACCTACGGCCTGTAGAGCGGGCCGCATGTTTCGCCACCAACAATTATCCTTCGAGAGCGGCGTCATCCGCTCCGAAGGGAATACCCACGCATCATCGCCTGTTTCTACTGCCAGCATCCGCCACGCTTCGATCTCCGCCAATAGCCCCTCGGAAAGCGCCGCCAAGCGGTATGAATGGTCGGTCTTCGGGGTGTCGATCTTACGCCGGTAAATGCGCTGCTGGACATCGGCATAAGTCGCCGTGAGCCTGCCCCATTTCAGCGCAAATATTTCACCGGGGCGCATCCCGGCCAGTATCGCGAGCTTCGCGATCAAGCGCTCCCGCAGATTGAGAGCGCCAAAACATATCTGTACCTCCTTTATAGTCATCCACCTTCTGATGGGTTTCTTGGCTTCCTTCGGAGTGAAGAGCAGGAGGGCTGGGTTCAGGCGGATGTGCCCCTCCGCTACAGCCATGTCGAAAATTTGCTTCAGATCCCACCGCAGATGATCAACCACCGAGAACGACAGCACCTCCCGTTTTGCTTTGTGATCGAGCAAGTCCTGCAGTTCGTCACGCCGAAAGCCAGAAAGCTCCCGATCCGTGAAGCCTTTCACAAGATGCACTGAAATTCTGTTCACGTTGTTTTCGCGCGTTGATTCCTTCCACTTCCTGCTGTAGTAGGGGAAATAAGTACCGTTAACAAAGTCCCCGAACCTCGGAATCCCGCCCGCCTCATTGCCCGCGCGCGCGGCTATTATGGAACCGCCCTTCACGAACTTTCGCATTGGACCGGCCATCCATCGCGATTGAATCGGTCAACACTGAACGAATCCTATCGATTCGGCGACCCCGCGTACGCGAGAGAGGAATTGCGAGCCGAACTGGCGAGCCTATTCGTTGCCGCCGAAACCGGCATCCCGCATGATCCGGCCAGCCATGCCGCATACGTCGGCTCCTGGGTCGACGCTCTTCGAAAAGACAAGAACGAAATCTTCCGCGCCGCCCATGACGCATCAGGCGCAGCTGATTTCGTGCTCTCCCTGGATCGAGAACGTGCGATCAATGCGGAACAGAAAGCGGAATCCCAGCCCGAGCGGGAAACCAGCCGGTTTGTTGCACGTCTGGAACCTGGCTCCGGAACGGTTGGCGTGCATGATAAGCGTTTCGGCAATGATCACCATATGGCTATCGATCAGGCAGCGGACTCATCCGCCGACGGCCGCAGATACCAGAGCAATGATCGAGGCGAGCTCAGAGAATCGTTCCAGGAGGCGCGTGCTCTCGCCATCAAGGAACTGGGCCAGGAAGCCCGGACTTTCGTCGCCCAAACGCAGAGCGGAATCTACTGCGGGAAGATCATCGGCGAAACTGATCATCATTTGGTGCAGCGCGTTTCTGGCCAGACGGCTATCGCTCATTTAAAAGAGCTCGTGGGCGACACACCGGAAATGAACAGCAACGTGAGTATTTCCTATCAGGCAAACAAAGCACGCCTTCGAGAAGTCCCAGAACGTAGCAGAACTACGGAGCTCGCACGATGAGCGTTTACAGAACCCCGACTGATCCCGGCGGATTTCCATTTGGATACAACTGGCGAGCCACTCTCACGGGGCTCGCCTTTCTTGTTTTGTTCAATTTCGTAGCCACGCAGTATGTCGCCTTCAGTTTTCATTACCAGTCGGCTCTCGGGCAACCGCTCCTGCGCACCCGCACAGCTGCCGTCTACGAACCATTCGCCTGGTGCATGTGGGGGTTCCGCAATTCAACTTCTCGCGATCCGCGCATCAGTAAGCCTTTATTCGAAGGAGAAATGATTGTGTTGGCCGGGTCGATGGTGTCTATGTTCTTGTTCTTTGCCGCTGCGAACCGGCGAGCTCGCCGGTTGTCTCAGAATGCTGAGGATCTTCACGGTTCCGCACGGTGGGCCAAGCCGAAAGACGTTGAGACCACCGGATTGGCGCAAGCAAGAGCTGGCGTTTACGTCGGAGGTTGGTATAGCAATTCCAAACGCAAGCTGATCTATTTGCGTCACAACGGACCGGAACACATTCTCGCGTTCGCGCCCACAAGATCCGGTAAAGGCGTCGGCTTGGTCATTCCTACTTTGCTGTCGTGGGACGAGAGCGCGGTCATCTACGACATTAAGGGTGAGAACTACGCGAAGACGGCTGGCTTCCGATCCAAGAATGGCCAAATCTGTTTCAAGTTCTCTCCGGTTGAGGATGGCTCATCTTCGCGCTTCAACCCCCTCGCGGAGGTTCGGTTGTTTACGCCACGCGATGTTTCAGATGCCCAGAATATCGCAGACATGATCGTGCGCAGCGGTGAAGACAGCCCAATGGAGCGGCACTGGGAAGACACCGCCGCATCTCTGACCACCGGCATGATTCTACATGTCTGTTACAGCGCGGCGACTGAAGGGCGAGTCGCTAGTCTGGCCGATCTGGCGGGACAGTTCACTCGTCCAGGCATTGATTTTCGGGAGACCTTGAACGAAATGCTCAGCTATCCGCACGATCCGGCACTGAAGCGCGGCTGGCGCACAACGTCTGGAATGCAAACCGCCACTCACCCGGTCGTCTCGGAGAAAGCGCAAGAGATGCTCGATAAAGAAAGTAAGGAGCTGTCCGGCGTGCTGTCTACGGCTAAGACGGCTCTCGCCCTTTATAGCGATCCACTTGTGGCCCGGAACACGAGCGCAAGCGACTTCACCATCGACGATCTGGTCAACCATGACCGCCCAGTTTCTCTTTACTTGGTTGTGCCGCCTTCCGACAAGATCCGCTTGCGGCGACTAATCCGTTTGATGTTCACGATGGTGGTGAACCGCCTGACGGAACGCATGGCATTCGACGGTTCCGAGCAGAAGCGCAACCGGCATCGACTCCTATTTCTAATCGATGAGTTTCCAAGCCTGAACCGGATGGAGATCTTCGCGGACGCTCTTTCCTACATGGCCGGGTACGGCCTCAAGGCATACCTGATCACGCAGGATATTCGGCAGATCGTGGACGCATACGGGCAAAACGAAAGCATTGTCTCCAACTGCCACGTGCGGATCGCTTACGCTCCTAACCAAGTTGAAACAGCGGAGCTGCTATCTAAGATGACCGGTACAACCACCGTTCAGAAAGCCAGCTTCAACTTTTCGGGATCACGTTTTTCACCCGTGATGTCACACGTGAACGGAAGCGTGGACCATGTCGAGCGCCCGCTAATGACCCCGGACGAAGTAATGCGGCTGCGGCCTCCACAGAAATCGGGGGACGGTTCATCAGAACAGATCACAGCGCCTGGCGACATGCTGATCTTCGTGTCGGGTCACTTTCCGATTCTCGGAATGCAGATGCTGTACTTTTTTGACCCCGAATTGAAACGTCGGGCTGCGATCCCACCTCCGGCGGCGTTGCGCAGCTTGGAGAACGGAATCGTTGTGGGTCAAAGATCCGCTGACCGAACCAACAACGTCGTGAGTCGACCGGAAGTGATCGACACGGAGGAGGCGGTCAGTCATTTGGAACGAGGCTTTTTGGAAGAGTTGCAGGCCTCCGGCAACAGACCGCAGTAGGGGACGAGCACATGCAGAAGAACAGGATCGAACTCGCCGGATATCTAGTCACGAAGCCAGAAGCCCGGTTCCTCCCATCGGGCACAAAGGTGGCCAATGCCCGGCTGAAAGAAAGCTACCGGTTCACCGGCACGGATGGTAAACAGCAGACGCACGCGAACTGGCACAGTGTCGTGTTCTATGGCGAGCTGGCCGACATAGCGCTTTCGTATGACAAGGACGACAACATCTATATTGAAGGGTCCCTACAGCAACGGAAGTTCACCCCTGCCGACGGCGTCACGCGCACCGTTCATGAAGTGCACGCGCGAAGCTGCCATCAAATAGCATCTTTCGGTTTGGCACAAGAAGAACCAGTCAGTGGCAAAGATGTCACGAAGAAAGGAGGCAATCACGATGATCCATCGTGGCCTGTTGGCCCCGCTTAGCGCGGCAAGCTTGGTCGCCGGAATTTGCGCAGCGTTCAACTTCGGCGGTATTCGGGTAAACGCGTCTCCGTCTCTTCCGATCGGGCTCTACCGAATAACTTCAGAGGTAGCCGCCAAGCTGGTCGAATTCTGCCCGGCGGAGCCGTTCGCCTCACTCTCCGCCCACCGAGGCTATCGCGGAACGGGCGATTGCCCAGATGGAGCCGAACCATTAATGAAGCCAATCGTGGCGGCCGCGGGCGACAGCGTCGATTTCTCGCCGGCAGGCGTAGCGGTGAACGGCAGATTGCTACCAAACAGCACATGCCGTCGCTTAGACACCAACTCCCGCCCCCTCCAGCACTGGCCATTTGGCACTTACCGCGTATCACCCGGTACGATATGGGTCCTCTCCTCATTCAACGCGCGCAGCTTTGATTCTCGCTATTTCGGCCCAATATCTACTGCTTCCGTTCGCTGTCATCTGCAGCCCTTGCTCACCGAGTGAATATGGCATTTAGGATGTTCTGGACGGTCCGACGGAGCCTCCCTATAAAATGACTGGTAATAATGCTGCTTACAGTCAAGGACGCTTGCGAGTTGCACCCGATGGCTCTCGAATACTCGATGAGCGAGCAGGTGGAAAACCTGTCGGATGTTATCGCTGCAACGTCCTCAAACGCGCGCGCGTTCTTCGACAAGAACTATGTGACGAAGGGGATGGAAACACTGCTTAATCAGGGGCTTCGGCGCTTGGATGGCAAGTCCGATCAGGCTGTTTTCGAGCTCAAACAGGCGATGGGCGGCGGCAAAACGCACTCGATGATTGCCCTCGGCCTATTGGCTCGCGACTCAGCGCTCAGAAACGAAGTCGTTCCGGAGATCGCCCGAGATGTAGCTTTCGGGGACGCCAAATTGATCGCCGTGAACGGGCGGATCGGCTTTGAGGAGACTTTTCTCTGGGGAGAAATAGCTAACCAGTTGGGAAAGGGTGCGCAATTCTCGAAATTCTGGCGCGATGGAGCAAAAGCGCCCGCCGAACCTGATTGGATTGAACTGATCGGCGAAGAGCCCACGCTGATCCTTCTGGACGAACTGCCACCTTACTTCGATTATGCTGTCACGCGTCTGGTTGGAAACGGCAATCTCGCACAGGTCACGACCTACGCGCTCTCTAATCTGCTCTCCGCCGCACTCAAACTGAAGCGCTGTTGTGTTGTCCTTTCGAACCTGTCCGGCAGCTACGAAGGCGCTTCACGTCAACTACGCCAGGCGATGCGAAATTTCGAGCAGGAAGCCAACCGCCAGGCCCGGTCCGTCACACCGGTGGAATTGGCCAGCCAAGAGATTTACGAGATTTTGCGTAAGCGGTTGTTCAAAACATTACCGGATAAATCGGTAGTAGATTCCGTGGCAACGGCCTATGCGGGCGCGCTCTCGGAAGCGGTGAAATCAAAATCCATCGCAAAGAGCGCCGAACAGATAGCTGATGACGTGCATGGCTCATATCCGTTTCATCCCTCCGTCAAACACGTAATTGCGTTATTCAAAGAGAACGAGAGCTATCGTCAAACCCGCGGTCTGATGCAGTTTGTTTCGAAGATGATCAAATCCGTGTGGGCTCGTCCGGTAAACGATGTCTACATGATCGGGTGTCAACACCTGAATCTGAATTTGATGGAGGTACGGGAAGAGATCAATAAGATCAGTAATCTCCAGGGAGCCATTGCCCACGACGTCGCCTCCGGCGGTGCGGCGGTGGCCGAAATAGTGGATGGGCATAACCACAACGATGCCGCTTCTCAGTGCGCCGCGCTTTTGGTTACCGGGTCGTTGTCGGAATCGGTAGATGCCGTGAAGGGCTTCGCGAAACCGCAAATGCTGGAATACCTGATCGGTCCGAATCGGACGGCAATTGAATTTCAGGATGCATTTGAAGCGCTAAGGGCGGGTGCCTGGTACCTGCATCGAAAGGAGAATGATTCGTTTTATTTCTCTAACATCGAGAACCTACAAAAGCGCATAGACAATCGCGCCCTGACGGCGCCACAGCCGAAAATCGATCAGGAAATGCGCCGGCGGCTGGAAAGCATCTTCCAGCCGGAGTCCAAAATCGCTTATCAAGATGTTCATGCCTTGCCCAAGATTGACGAAATTCGCCTGAATGGACCGCGCGTTTGCCTCGTGCTCAGCCCTGACAGCAAGATTCCCCCTGCCGAGGCGCAGGAATTTTGGAAGTCTGTTACTGAGAAGAATAATTTCTGTGTCGTCACGGGTGATGGATCGAGTCTGGGCAGCCTCGAGGACAAGACTCGCCGCATTTGGGCGATTGCCCGCGTTTTGGAAGAGACCCGCGGCGACAAATCGCCACACAAATCGGAATTGGACGATGAAGCCGAAACCGCCGAACACGACTTCAACGCGACAGTAGTCAGCCTGTTCAATCGCGTTTACTATCCATCGAAGAACGGTCTCATCGCTGCCAAGCTCTCCATGACCTTTGGCGGAAACCAATTCCGGGGCGAAGAACAGATCGAAAAATCACTGGCGGACGTAGGCGTGTCAAAGCTCTACCGCACCGTCGATGATCAAGCCGAGGTCCTGAGGACTCGCGCCGAGGACATGCTCTGGCCCCCAGGGGGAGATCGCCGAGTGCCATGGCGTGACGTCGTCAGCCGCGCGCTCACGAATGAGCGCTGGCCGTGGCTGCCGCCCAAGGGATTAGAAACGTTGCGCAGAGTTGCCGAAGGAAGGGGCTGGTGGCGTTATTCGGAAGACGGATATGTCGAGAAAGGGCCTTTCCCGAAAGCGAAGACGCGCGTCTTGGTACCCGAGCGCGGCTATAAGGAGGAAACTGGGATGGCTACGCTGGAGGTCATTGCGCGCGACGCCGGCCAACATGGCCGGGTCCACTACGCTAATGACCCGAATGTCACGACACAAAGTCCCTATTTATCCGACGCCGTACACGAAACCACCGACACTGTCCTTTGGTTCCTTGCCATCGATCCTGACGGAGAACACGAAACAGGCGAGGTGAAACGCTGGGAAAACAAACTGACGTTGACGCATGAGCGGGTGATTCTTCCAGGCGGTAAACGCCGCGTGGAATTATCCGTGAAGCCCCGCGGAACCATACGCTGGAACATAACAGGCGCAAATCCTAAGGAGGGTGCAGTCTACACAGGGCCGATCGATATTCCAGGTGATGCTGAGACGACTGTCTACGCCTACGCCGAGGATCAGGGAGTCGGAGCCTCCCGAAATTTCATCGTTCCAAAAGCCGATCAATCCGGGCCTTCTATTGTGAAGACACAGCCTGCACATTTGCGAAAGAAACTCGAATTCCGCGGCAGCACAGAGACTTTTTCCGCCCTGACCAACCTCGAATCTGTCCATTCTCTTACAAGCGGGGTGGCCGTGACCGTTGGAGAGGGCACACGGGCGATTTTCACGCGGTTTGGTTCAGACATATCCATCGGCGGCGGCGTGATTCGCTCATTCATTGAGCAGGCCAGGGAGACTCTTGCGAACCCTATAGCGGACGTTTTGCTGCGGCTTGAAGACGTATCCTTCAACAGCGGTCATGACCTGGAGACCTTTGCGGAGAAGCACAGACTGGACATTGCGCCGGGGGATGTGGACCAGTCATGAGCACGATCGGCTTTGGATGCCCGGACACCATCGATCCGCACCGGTTCGAGGTGGACATTCCAGCCGGACGTACTGGAATTGTGTCCATTCAAGAGCATTACGGGATCAAAGCTGGTATTGACGGTCTCCCCGAAGTGGTGGAGCGCTGCTGTCTTACTCGGAGCGTTTGGTCTTTGATCGCGGAGGATGTGAAACGCGATTTCAATGAGCGGCTGCGCGCGAGAAAGCTCGCCGCAAGCAGATGGACGGTGGGCATCAACAAGGTGGAACGGCTTTTGGGAAAGGAATTACTGGTCTTAGCCTGGGCAGTAGAAAAAGCTTCACCGGAAAACATTCCCAATGCCATTCGCAACTGGGTTGGATTGAGGCCTGAAGAGCGATGGTGGCTTTTCACTGTTACGGCAGCCGCAAGTGGTTTACCGGAACAGTCGGAAATCGGGTGGAGAAAGGCTCTGCGTTTCGCGTTGACGGAGAATCCTCTGGCTGACCCCATGTCCGAGAGTACGAATCAATTGGCTCAGAGGCAAAGCCATTCAAACCGCAGGAAACCAGACTCACGCAGTGAGTCATTACTCTTATTTGCGGCGGACGGCGAAGAACAGTCGCCGTTTTTTGAAACGACCAAGAGTTCTCGGTGAGCGTAACCCCATTCGCCTGGCGAGATCGGCCGAGTCTAATTGAGCGTCTCCTGCCTGCTCAGAAGATTTCAGCCGAAGCTCAAAAAGAACGCAAGGCCGGCGCCGGCCAGACTTTGACGGCTCTTGGCAGCTATTGGAAAGGGCGCAAGCCTTTGATCCTAGTGAAAGCCTGCGTGTTGGGAGCGTTGCTCCCCGCAATGGATAATGCAGAACGCGATCTCGAAATTTTCGAGAAGCTGATGGCCATCGACGATGAAGCATTCCTCCGGCGCGGCTTTCGTCCTTCATGCTTTGATTTGGCGAAACGCCTTTGTCCTCGCCCAATGTCAGGCGAACAAGCAGAAAACCTATTCGAAGTGTGTTACCGCGAAACGGTTGACGGGAAACCTGTTTGGAAAACTATGCCGTTCCGCATCGTAGAGTTTGACTCAATCGGTCGTGGCTGGTTACGATGGCGCGAATCCGTAACAGCTTCGGAGCGGTCCCATTGGGAATTGCTGTGGGTGCAGAGCCATACGTACCTGGAGCGGGTTGCAGGGGCGAAACGGCCCGAGGAGTTAGATCAGGACGAGCTATTCGAGCCGGTGTGGATGGAGGTCAATGAGCACCTCGGAACAAAGGCAGGCAGTTTGCCGGAATTGATCGAGCAACTCGGTATTCTTCGATTCGGAAAGCGTCCACAAGTAGGCGATACGTTCTGCGGAGGTGGATCAATCCCATTCGAAGCAGCCAGGCTTGGATGTGACGTCTATGCCAACGATCTAAATCCTATTGCTTGCATGCTCACGTGGGGTGCCCTCAATATCATCGGTGCCTCGGAACGCGAGCGACAGAAAATCGAGGCTGCGCAATCGGAAGTAGCGGCAGCAGTTGAGCGCGAAATCGGTGAGCTGGGCATCGAGCACGACGGCGAGGGTAACCGCGCAAAGGCGTATCTATACTGCGTGGAAGTGCGATGCCCGCAGACCGGTTGGATGGTGCCGCTTTCCCCGAGTTGGGTGATCAGTGGAACACGAAACGTGATTGGTCGTCTTGTACCCGACCGTGCGCGGTCTCGCTTCGATATTGAGATTGTCTCAGGTGTTTCACCCCAGGAAATGAAAGAAGCTTCTGAGGGAACGCTGCGTGGCGGCCACGTTATCTACACCCTGGATGGGGAGGTATATAGAACTAAGTACAACAGCATCCGAGGTGATATGCGCCTCGCCGATGGCAGAACAGTAAGTAAGCTTCGGCGGTGGGAAAAGTCAGATTTTATGCCCCGGCCGGATGACATCCTTCAGGAGCGTCTTTACTGTATCCAGTGGATAACCAAAGAGACATGGAATGAGAGGCGACAAGCCACATTCTTTCGGGCCGTGACTTCTGAGGACCTGGCTCGCGAGCAGACGGTGGAGAGACTAGTTCGCGAGAACCTTTCGCATTGGCAGGCCGAGGGCCTGGTTCCAGACATGCCGATTGAGCCCGGTTACAACACCGACCAGCCCATTCGCGAGCGTGGTTGGACATATTGGCACCATCTTTCCAATCCACGGCAGATACTACTCTTTGCACTCCTACACAAACATTCAATCAGCAGCCCTGCTAGCTCCCTTCAAATTGCGAAGGGCCTCGATCGAAGTTCACGTCTGTGTCGATGGCATCCCAGCTCGCCAGGTCGGCCTGGAGTGGCGCCGTCCGGCGACAAGATCGAGCAGGTCTTCGATAACCAAGCTTTCAATGTGCAGTCGAATTTTGGATGTAGGAGTGCTGCTGAGCTGCTCGCCTATCTTGACCGATACGAAGGCAAGAGATTCGATCTAGTTTCTGAACATAGCATCCAAGCGGTATCAGCGACCGATTGTGCCGTCTCTTGTCATCTGTTCGTTACAGACCCGCCATACGCGGACGCGATCCGATACGAAGAGATAACCGAATATTTCATTGCGTGGCTTAGGAAAAATCCACCTCCTCCTTTCGATGATTGGGTGTGGGATAGCCGCCGTCCTCTCGCGATTAAAGGCACGGGCGACGACTTCAGGCGAGAGATGACGGCTGCCTATCGAGCTATGTCAGTCAATATGCCCGATAACGGTCTGCAGATCGTGATGTTCACTCATCAGGATGCGAGCGTATGGGCTGACATGGCTTCTATAGTGTGGGGCGCCGGGCTTCAAGTCACGGCAGCCTGGTATATCGCCACCGAGACAACGTCAGAGTTAAAGAAAGGAGGATACGTCCAGGGTACTGTTCTGCTGGTCCTCCGAAGGCGACTGCATGGGGAGAGCGCATATCGCGATGAACTAGTACAAGAGGTTCGCACGGAAGTCGCTAGGCAAATCGAAACGATGACAGGACTAAATCAGGGGGCGAAAGGAGCGGGGCGCTCTGAAAACCTGTTCGAAGATCAAGACCTTCAGATGGCGGGGTATGCTGCTGCCCTCCGCGTTCTAACGGGCTACATCACGATCGATGGACGTGATATGGCGGCAGAGGCTCTGGGCCCCCGACACGCAAACGGTCCCGACATGGTGAAGGAAGTGATCGACTTTGCCGTGCAGGTGGCAAATGAGCACTTGGTGCCTGAGGGCATCGGAGCGAGATTATGGGAGCGGCTTTCCGGCCCCGAGCGGTTTTATCTTCGGATGCTCGATATCGAAGCCGGGGGCGCAAAGAAGCTGGACAATTACCAGAACTTTGCGAAGGCCTTCCGCTACGGTGATTACGGCGCTGTAATGGGTTCCACAAAGGCGAACGATGCTCGTTTGAAAACCGCGCTGGAATTGAAGCGCTCTGAATTTGAAAGCGAGTTCGGGAAGAGTCCATTACGCGCCGTGCTTTTCGCACTCTATGAATTGCAGCGTGATGTAGACATTGACGAAGTGATTGGCCATTTGAGGGACTTAGTGCCCGGATACCTGAGCCGTCGGGAGGACCTGATCGCACTTGCGTCAGTTGTCGCCGCAAAGCGGGAAGCGAAAGTACCAGCAGAGGCCCAAGCGGCCAGAATTCTTTTCAGCCGAATTAAGAACGAGCGACTAGGTTAGCGCATGCTCAATCGCTTCAGTTCCCGCGCCGGGCGGCTAAGCCATGTCTTCCTTAAAGACCGATTGGCTGGCGCGAAAAAATATCGTCGCATTGCGGGATATTTTCGTTCCTCGATTTTTGAGTTAGTGGACGAGGAGATCGAAGGGATCGATTTCATCGAGATCGTTTGTAACAGCGATCTTGACCCGCGTGACATCACCGCCTCACGGCTGGCCCGGGAAACCGCTCTCAAAGAAAAGTGGAACGAAGGATTCGACGAGATCGATACCCTTTTCAACCGAAAGCGGTACAAGCGGCTCTACGAGTTACTGAAAAGCGGCAAAGTGAGAGTTCAGGTAGTATCAGCGAATGATGCTCCGTTCCTGCATGGTAAAGCGGGGGTGATCGAGAGTCGCAACGGCCTGAAAACATCGTTTGTCGGAAGCCTGAACGAAACACGCGAAGGCTGGCAGGAACACTACGAAATTGTCTGGGAAGATCAGTCGCCGGAAGGCGTGGCATGGGTAGAAGCCGAGTTTGAATACCTGTGGGCGCGAAGTGTGCCGCTTCCGGACGCGATCGTAGAAGAAGTGGGTCGACTGTCCCGGAAAGTGGAAGTAGAGCTGAACGAGTTAGAACCGGCCGATATCGCGGCCGCAGCTCTGGTCGAAGCTCCGCTGTATCGCAAGGGTGAAGAGCTAAAACCGTGGCAGCGAGCCTTTGTGGGTTTGTTTCTGGAGCACCGTGAGAGTTATGGCTCCGCACGCTTCGTACTCGCCGATGAAGTTGGGGTAGGCAAAACCCTCTCTCTCGCAACCGCCGCGATGGTGGCCTGTCTGTTGGGGGACGGCCCGGCACTGATCCTGGCTCCGGCCACATTATGCCAGCAGTGGCAAGTAGAACTTAAGGACAAACTTGGCCTCCCTTCGGCAGTTTGGCTTTCGAGCGCGAAGGTTTGGCGGGACGCAAACGGTCACATCATAAAAACGCGCGGAGCAGAGGATATTCGGCGGTGTCCGTTTCAGATCGGAATTGTATCCACAGGTTTGATTGTCCAAGGGTCGGCGGAGGCGCCGGCTTTACTTGAGTGCAAGTTTGGAACGCTGATTCTCGATGAGGCACACAAAGCGCGAAAATCGCGAGGTATCACCGCAAACGGCAACCCAAATCGTCTGCTCGAATTCATGATAAATGCGGCACCACGGTCGAAGCACGTGGTTTTAGGGACAGCCACCCCCGTGCAAACAGACGTGGAGGAGCTTTGGGATCTCCTTGAGGTTCTGAATCAGGGTGCCGATCACGTCCTGGGGAGATTTGCGAGTCATTGGAGACGGCCCTCAGTTGCGATTCCTGTGCTGACGGGGGAGAAGGTGATCGTGGAGGAAGGCGAAGCGTGGAACTGGTTACGCAACCCCCTCCCGGTAGGGCGAGAGAACGCGCTCTTTGATTTCATTCGGGGCGATCTGAGAGTGAAGCCGGATCAGTTCTTCACAGATAAGCCCGTCACTGACCTTGATGACTTCACTCGTATGGAGCTGCGGGATGCAATGGAGAGCCGGGAGGATGGCGTGGCGTTTCTTCCCAGGCACAATCCAATTCTGCGGCACACAGTTCTACGCAAACGCGCCACGTTGGAAGATATGGGTTTGCTCGACAAGATTGCTGTCGATATCTGGCCCAGCGAACACGACCGCCTTCCCATCTTCGAAGGTTTGGCGCTGCCAACTTCAGCGGATTTCGACGTGGCATACGCTGCGGCCAAGGATTTCACTTCCGCTTTGAGAAAGCGAGTGAAGTCGGCCGGATTCATGCAATCAATGATGCAACAGCGAATCTGTTCGAGTATGGCAAGCGGAATAGCGACAGCCAAGAGACTGCTCGAAAAGCGCCAGGCGATAGCGGTCGAAGGGGAAGTCGACGCCGCTCAGGACCCGCCCTTAGTGGATCTCCCGGAGATCCTGGAGTCGGAGCGCTTTTTTCTGCAGCAGATTGTGACCTCGCTCAGCCAAAAGACAACAGATCCCAAACTGGATGCCGTGTTGTATTTTCTGCGGGAACGCCGATGGCTCGATCACGGCTGCATCATTTTCAGTCAGTATTTCGATACGGCCTACTGGGTCGCCGAGAGTCTTACTGTGCGAATGCCCGGTGAGCGCGTCGCATTGTACGCCGGTGCTGATAAATCCGGCGTTTTCTTCGACGGGGAATGGCGAAGCGTCGAACGCGAAGACATCAAACTTGCCGTGCGCGACCGCAAAGTGCGCTTGCTGGTGGCAACGGATGCAGCCTGTGAAGGGCTGAATCTACAAATGCTCGGCACGTTGATAAACGTGGACCTGCCCTGGAATCCTTCCCGGCTGGAGCAACGGATTGGACGAATCAAGCGCATCGGCCAAATACGGCCGAAGGTTGACATGTTGAACCTGGTCTATGCGGATACCAACGACGAGAAGGTGTATCGGGCGCTATCGCAAAGGATGAAGGATCGTTACGACTTGTTCGGATCTTTGCCGGACACCATTGAAGACGAATGGATCGATGATATCGGGAATTTGGAAGAGTACTTCTCGCAGTTTACTTCGAAGAAGAAGCGCGCAAATGCTTTCGATTTGCGATATGCGAAGACCGTAATACCAGAAGGGCCAGGTTGGGAAATGTGTGAGAAGGTACTATCCCGCCGCGATGTTGTCGAGCGGCTATCAGCCGGATGGTGATCAACGTTATAGACCGTCGTATTCCTCGGGTTCAACGTTCGGTACTTTATCGAGAACGGCCAGAAACTTTTCGCGATCTCCACGAGCCGCGCGCTCCCGAAGCCTTCGCCAAGCTGCAAATTGGTCAGCAAAAGCCGATGCGAAGACCTGTTCCACAGGCACATGATGAGCGTCAGCAATGCTGCGGGCCTGATCGTATAATTCTTCCGGGATATTGATGCTTACGCTCATACTCTGTTCTCCAGAATCCTAAGAACCTCCAGCGGAGTCTTGACTTCGATGCCGAATCGGGCGGCACCATCAAAGTCTCTCGTGTTGTGCGTCACAATCATCGCCCCGCACCGCACTGCTACCTCCAGAATACGCTCGTCATCGGGATCGCGCAAACTCGGCCGCAAGCTCGGGACAAATTGGAACAACGTGGACGAGGCCAGTAGGTAGTCCAGGAATACATCCGTTTCCCGCTCACTTGTGGCAGGAAGTAACCCAGGGCGTTTCAGGACATCTTCATATTCGAGAGCCAAGGCAACCGAGACGTTCAGCCCAAAGCGGTTTTCAGCAATCAATCGGATCAGCTGGAACGACGCCCCCCGCTTCGAACGTAAGCCGGCCACCAGCACATTCGTGTCGAGAACCAATTGAAGCATCAGGAACCGGTCTGAGCTTTCGATCCTCTCCGCCGCTTGCACGCGAAGTAGTTTCGCATCACTGCTTCCATCGGCGGGCGCCGAGTAGTCAGCGACAAAGCAAAGACGTCGGAGCTGGGAACTTGTTCAAATCCAATGAGTGACCAGTATTTGCGTAACTTAGCTTCGGCAGGTGCCCACCCCGGAATGCGTTGGTCACGGCTGGTCGGCCCATCATCGTCCAGCTCTCGAGGCGGTGCATCCTTGAGTAGCTCATACGGAGCGGGAACGCAAGCAACTATACCATTCAATGCAAAGCCCGTGATCATCAATTGGGCTGCGTAGAGCCCGTAACCATGGCCACGGTGCTCCGGCTCTATTCGAATGCGGTCGAGGATCAGAAGATTGCTACCGAACGGTTCGAAGGCGCATTCCACCCATTCGGTGTAACCGGAACCTTCCGTTTCAATGAGGTCGATGTACATTGCGGTATCCGCGCTGCGAGCGTCCAGAACATCGAACCAGGACACTCCGTCCTCCGACGCTTCGTCAAAATGTACAGAATGCGCAGAGATTGTTCCGAGGCATATTTCGTCATCGGCATCGCTTCGTGGAAGCAAGATGTCACCTTCCAGATCCGTTATGTAGCTATCAGGTTCGACGCACCTGCCCCAAGTAGGCGCAACCCGGCTCTTCAGTTCCAGGTATACAGTCGCGAGCTCGATTTCTTCGGCTCGATCCGGCGATTTCGCTCGGCGCGGCCGGTGGGCTACTTTATGCTTTGTAGAAGACATCCTGCTCCGGTATCAAGATAGGCTTGTAAGCGCTTTTCCAAGTAAGCGCATACGCGTTCGGCAACCAGGTCAGCAAGGTGCTCAAGTTGTGCTCCTGAGTTGTCCGATCGAACAGCATCATGATCATTGTCTATCTCTGGATCAGCGTTATCTCCAGAAATCTGACGTTTAAGATCCGTGACAAGTGTGTCGACCTCGGGGTCGTTTTCGCGCAGCGCCTCAATGCGCTGAATGCTGTGACACACGGTCGAGTGGTCGCGACCGTTATAGAACCGGCCGATCACGGCAGTGCTCCATTTTCCGACGTGGCGCGCAAGATACATCGCGACTTGCCGGTTGAAGCAAGCGGGCTGCGCATTGCCGGGAATCCGGGTGGGACCCAAGCGCGCAGAAACCGCGGCATCTATTTCCGCGAGTGAAATTCGGCGCGTCAGAGTGGGGGCGAACGCGAGAATTGCCATCTATGCTCCCTTTGCGGCCAATGCCATGGCGGGATGAATTACGATGTAGTCGCCACACTTGGCTATTTGCGCCGGGCAACCCGGCCACAACGAGCGAACCAGATCGAGCCATCGCTCCAGACGCTCCCGGAATTTCCTCGGTCGCGCATAATCGCTGCTCCCTAGTTGGGCCGCCAGGCCGAAGTCTCCGAAGATCGGAATCTGTTCCTGGCCCTTGGCCGTGAAGCAGCGGTATGAGAGCCACATAAATAGGTCCAGCGCCGCAGGCGCGGACGAGAGCGCCTTCGCCGCTTCTAAGTCGGTTGGAATGGAGTGTGTCGTCACCTCGCGGAAGAACTCGTCACTCAACACGATTTCATTCTCAAAGCCGCCGGGCAACAAAGCCTGGTTCGGATCACGCGAATACCAGATCCGTGCCTCGCGCATAAAATTGAACCGGGCCTGGTGCGTGACCATCGCTCGCTCACGCTGGGTATCCGTGCCAAAGAATATCGTGGCGCCAAACACCCGCTGAAAGGCGGCAATCAGTCTCCGGTACTGCGAACCGCCTTGCTGCATCCCGAAGACGTCGAGCATCTCGCCAGCGCTGCGAAATGTGATCGTTTGCTTCTGCTGTCGCATCGCCAGTGTTGCGAGGAAGATCGGGACTAAACGATCCTGCCCCCACGGTACCCCGTACGTCGGGTGACCCGTAACCTGCAACAGAAACTGACCGTTGCGCCGCTCATGCAATAAAACACCTTTGGCGGGCCGCTTGATCGGCAACCCACACAGCACGAAAGGCCGCGAAGCAAAACCGAGATTCTGGCTCACGTTGTCGCGTTTGAGCCGGACCAACTGAATGGCTTCTGCTTGCCGCATCTTCTGTTTTGAGACCACCAACTCGGGATGACTGCGCTTAAGAAAATCGCCTGCCTTTTCAAATCCGGAGATGTTTATATGTGATGAAGTACTCAACTCTGTTCGCTCCTGAAGACTGCCGAAGCAGCCGGGTTGAGCGATCCAGGCGAGTATTTGGGCTAGAAACCGAAGAGTGCTGAGTCGAAGCCGGATTTTACTCCGATTACTCCGTTCGACACCGTTTGGAAGCAATTTGTGTTTTCCGGGCGTTTTCGGTGGTCAGAATGCACCGTAATGGCCGCCGTTGTTCTTTATTGTCAATTGAACTACGTTTTCCCAAGCTGGACGTCGCGGGTTCGATCCCCGTCTCCCGCTCCATGTTTTCAGTAAGTTACAAGCAATCGCCAAACTGACGTACCTCGATTAACCTCGTTTGCGAAACACCCTCAAAAAATCGGCGTAAAGCTTCGAGGCTTCCGCCTTTTGTTCTTCCACCTTGCTCTGAACGTAATCCTCCAGGTGGGTCCGCATTCCATGTCCCTGTTGATCGGCGATGATCTTGAGATCCGAATCCCGTTGTTTGTGCAGCGTTGAATGCGAACGGCGGAGTACCTCAAAATTGATCCAGCCTAGACCAACCCGCCGCAAGCGCGGCCGGATAGAGCGGCTCAGCATGTTTTCCGGCCAAATTGGCGTCACCAGCGTCGCGGACGGAAAAACGCAATCCATTGGCCCGCTTGCCAGCAACCGCAAAATCCAGGAACGCAAGCGGTCCATGATTTCATCGGGAACACCCACCATGCGATCGCTCTTCTCGGTTTTCGGCGGACCGTACAAGCCCTTGTAGAATCCGCGGTCAATCTTGATTCCCCGATCGTTGACATCGCCACACCACAGCGCGATCGCTTCGGACTCCCGCATACCGGCAAATATGACCAGATCGAAGCATAGGCGCTCGCGTTCCTCTAATAGCGACCACGCCTCGGCGTATTGCTCCAGTGTGGCCACCTCCTTGGGACCGGAAGGCTTTATCAGTTTCTTTGGCGCCTTTAGGCCCTCGCTGACGTTGTTGATCAAATAGCCCTCAGCGGTTGCCGACCGGCACATGTCGCTCAGGTAGAAACGGATATGATCCAGCGTTTGCCTCCCGAGACCCTGCTCCGCTTTCTTCTTGAGAAGAGCGCGTAGCAGCGCGGCTGTGATCTCCTGAAATTTGAACTCGCCGAGCTCAGACACGAGATGCTTGCGAATTTCGCGCATGCGTTCCTTCGCGGTGTTCTCCCGCCAGTCTGTGTCCATCTTCATTGGGAAGAAAACGTCTTCAACGAACCGCTCGAACGTTTCTTCGCCGAGATTGCGGAGCGAGTTGTGATTGAGTGGCTTGACCAGCGCCTCTCGCATCTCCTCGGCTTGTTTTCGTGTGATATCTTTCTTCCGCCCCAGCGTTTTGGTCGTCTGTTTGCCAGGCGCGTAGTAATACTTTACGATCCATCGCTTTCCATCCGGCGATTCGTCAAGTGAACCATGTTGATACCTCCTACTTCTTCTTTTCTTGCTCATCAACGCACTCCTTATGTGCGTCTCTGAGACACTTTTTCGACTTGATCTGACGATATCAGGCAGCCGGGAGCCGTTCATTTTCGTGCTGCCACTCCGCCAAAGATGCCTTCAGAACGACCCATTTCCTTTTGCCTACTTGCACAGTCGGCAAACGGGGAACTCCGTCGATCTCGCCGCGGCGTAGGCGGTGAAGCGTGGCTTTACTACAGCCGATGACGACGGCGGCCTCGGCCAACGAGAGCCAAGACCGTTGTTCGGCTGGGGGAATTGATGTGCGGTACCGCTTGGCGCGAATTTTTCCGGGTTGACGAAATGTTTCCTGATTGACCGAAAATGCACTGGGCGTTGCGATATTGCCTGAGGTATTCTGCACTATGCCTCCTATCAATAAGGCCTTGGCGGGGGCCGCTTGGGACAGACTTGGTCGAAATTTTCTGTTTATTGTTGCCGTTTATTTACGAAACGCCTGGAATGAGTTCTGAATCTAAAAACACTTTGACCGCATTATGCGAACTGCGCTCAACGTGTTTACTGTCTTTTTACTAGCGTGCGCTCCCCTGCGCGCTTCCAAATAGGTTGTCGAGCGATTTGACTAGGTAGTCAGCTCGAGGACCCGTCAGGACTGCTAATTTTCCATCAGCTTATAAAACCTTGTGTTGGAGTTGTGCCCTGACGTGTGGTCGCTGCCACTGAATCAGACGTCCGGTAACGTTCCTTTTTTGACGTTTCCCATTACAAGCGTGGCAAGTTTCACCGGATGTTATTTCTTGAAGTAACAAAGCCGATCAATGACTCGCGCGTTTGGCCTACCTATCAAACTCTGCTCGACGACACTGTTCCGAACGAGCTGCGCGAGCCTAAGGAGTGCTATCAGACGCTGGTACGCACGCTGCCATGGCCGCCTGGAAAGGCTGTTCGATAAGGAGTAGACTTATCAAAATAACGCAGAAAGCCTGAAAATGAAACCAGCCGCCGTGTTGCCATTCATGCCCGCCATTTGCCTGCACATGTTGCGGCAGGCAGCCACAGCCGTGTTCCGTCCACGGATGCTGTAAGGGTACAGCTCGCGAAGATCCTCCAGAGCGACGGGTTCGTTCACGCCAAAAGGATGCGGTGCTTTCTCGAGTTCGTCCTCGAGGAGACTCTTGCGGGACACGCCAGTGAGTTATGTGAATACAGCATCGCGACTTCCGGATTTGAGCGCGATCAGTCATTTGAGCTCGATCTCGATCCCATCGTTCGCAACGACGCGCGCCGGCTCCGCCAGAAACTACACGAGTACTACGAGCGATCCAAATGTGAGAACGGCAATCAGGTGGTTATTGAGATACTGAGGGGCAGCTATGTTCCGGTTTTCAGCTCAGGGTCGCGCCGCCAATTATCGAGGGCCGGCCGGCATATCGGTCGACCATCAGTTTAATCAGGATTGCGGACGGGGCCCAAGTTTGGTTCACTGAGCACGAATACTGACTCACCTTCCGGCACCACCGGTTCTGATGCCGCCTTCTCGGTTCCCCACTTCACGATCTTCAGGTCGAGCACACAGATCGAATAAATCACCGGCACGAGCAGCAACGTAATGAAAGTAGCTGCGCTCAGGCCTCCGATCTGGGCGTAGCACATCGGCTCCCAAAGCGGCCCGCCATGTATCGCAAGCGGGAACAAGGCGATTACGGTAGCCCCGACGGTTATCAGCACGGGCCTCAGACGCATGATGCCGGCGTCTAGTACCGCCTGCTCGAAGGGTTCGCCTTTGACATGCATTTCCTCAATGAAATCAAACAGCACGATGATGTGGCTGACGATCACACCCACCAGGCTCACCACTCCCAAGAAAGCCATAAATCCAAACGGGGCGCCCATGATCCAGAGCGCGATTAGTGCTCCAACAGCGCCGTAGGGCACGGCGGCAAAAACGATAAGCGGCTTGATCGCGTTCTTGAACTGAAAGGCGAGGGCGAGAAAGATGGCCGCCGACGAGATGAGCAGGACGATGCCCAACTGGCGAAATCCATCTTTCTGCTTCTCTTGCTCGCCGCCAATCTCCAACCGATATCCAGGTGGCAAGTTCGCCGCCAGGGCCGCCAGCTTTGGTTGCGCGTGTTTCATCACCTCTGAGGCAAGCACGCCTTCCTGTGGCGATGCGGAAATTGTGATAGTGCGGAACTGGTTGCGCCGCCGGATCACTTCATCTTGCAAACCGTAGTCGATCCGTGATACCTGCCCGAGAGGAACTTTCTGCGTACCTGAGCTCGAGTAAACGTACAGGTTCCGCACGTCATCGAGCTGCGCGCGCTCATTCAGTCTGAGGCGGGCGACTACCGGAATTTGCTTGTCGCCTTCGCGTAGAGTCGTAACCTGGTCCCCATTGAGGCCCCCCGCGGACGCATGCGCGACATCCAAATTCGTGATTCCAGCCAGATTGGCGCGGTCAGGATCTACTTTGAGTTGGAGTGCGAAGCGATCCTCGCCCCAGTCATCACGAACGCGCGCGGCTTTTGGAATACCTGCGAGGATCTGGCCTACACGATCGGCCGCGGAACGGAGTGCATCGATATTTTCGCCCGAAACACGAATCTGAATGGGCAATCCGACAGCCGCCCCCGTTTCGAGCTGCCGGACGTCGATCCGTGCGCCGGTAATCTCCGTCGAAAGACGGGCCTGGAGGGCTGGGACAAACGCCGCAGTATCGTGCTCATCACGGAAGACCAGCACGACTTGGGCATAGTTCGCATGCCGCGATTCAGGGGCCAGCGAGTACCAAAAGCGCGGCGCGCCTCCACCAATGAATGTGTCAAGTGAGTCTACGGGCCGGTGCTGCTCGGCCGACACGCGCTCCACCACGCGCTCCACCGCCGATGCTGTCCGGTCCGTGAGAGTGAATGGTGCATCCTCAGGCAAATAGATGTTGATGTAGGCGAGGTGCGAGAGATCCTTAGGGAAGAATTGCAGCTTGAGACGGGATCCAATCAGCGCGCCAATTCCAAGCACAAACAGGGATGCGAGCAGCGCCAACCATCGGTGTTCGATCGCGACTTTCCCGACCCGGTAGTACGCTGCGCCAAAACCGCCCTTGCGCCGTTCCGCAATGCTCGATTCGGGCCGCGGTTTGAGCAGGTAGTAGCCGAGCAGAGGAATAAAGGTCATCGATACGATGCGGGATGCGAGCAGCGAACACGCGATCACGATAGGCAGCGAATAGAGAAACTTTCCGGTGTCACCCGTTAACAGCATGAATGGCAGGTAGGCGACGATGTTGGTAACCGTGGCGTACACGATAGCTGTCGCCAGCTTCGTGGGCCCCAGCCAGGCTGCAATCCGTGGCGGATGACCAATCGCGAGATCACGCTTGATGGCATCGCCTGCGACTACCGGATCATCAACCAGCAGCCCGAGCGCAATGATCAAGGTTGCGATGGAGACCTGCTGCAGATCGATTCCGAGGACGTCCATCATCCCAAATGTCATGAGCAGAGTAATCGGGATAGCCAGAGCCATCAACAGCGCCGAACGCCATTCCCAAAATCCGATAAAGGAAACAATCACGACCAGCAGAATCGCCTCATACAAACTGGTCATGAACAGGTGAATATTCTCTGCCACCTGATCGGCTTGGTTACTCGCCCGGGCAATGATGAGGTCCGGAGGGAGCCGTCCCTTCATGCTCGCGAGCGTCGCGGCCACTGCCTTCGCGAAGTGCCCCACTTTCTCGCCCTTGCCCATTTGAACGCTGATGCTGATGGCTCGCGTGCGCTGCCACTTCCCATCGGAATCGCGCCACGAGTAATAATTCAGAAATTGAGGCGGGTCGTCATACGCACGCACCGTGTCGACAACGTTGCGGAGATATACGGGTGCGCCGTACGCCGTAATTCCGATGATCACGTTACCGATATCATCTTCGCTGCGAAACTCGCCCGAAGGATTCAGCACTACGCTCTTAGCGCCGACCGTGAGTTGGCCGCCCGGATAAGTGATGTTACGGGCATTCAAAGCGTTCGCGAGGTTCGAAGGCTTCAGTCCATACGAAGCTAGGCGCTCCTGGGAATACAGGAGATAAATCTTTTCGTTGAGAATTCCGCTCCGGGTAACCTTCGCAACGAGCGGAGGCCCGTCCGGAGTCCGAGCCGTTGAGAGCAGGGCTTTCGACATCTCGTCGGTGAAATCATCCAGGTCGCGATAGCTGTACTTCTCCCCGGCAACGGATCTCACCTTCACAGCAATGTCCGATGCATCGCGCACAAGAAAAGGAGCCCAGGCGTCGGGATGAATGGAAGCATCTCCGTAGTTCTCCGACCGGAAGCTCTCGAGCGCGCCAAGAAGCGACCGGTCATGCCAACTCGTCTCAAAATCAATGCCGATGAATCCTGGGCCATCCAGAACCCGCGCATCCGACGCCGCTCTCAAGCTGCGCAGGCGTTCCTCAAAACGTGGAATCGCAAGCAGAGGTAGCCGCTTATCCACTTTGATCGGAAGGCACAGGATCAGCGAAGCGCGATTTTTCGCGCTTTCGGGCCGTGTGGCCATAATCGCGCGCCGGATCGCCTCCGAACGAATATCGATTTCCCGTGCGTCTGCTTTAGGGCTAGCAACGGTCAGCAGCAGCGTAGCGGTATCGCCAAAGTCGCGCTGAAAATTGATCGGTCCGGCGCCCTGAGGCAGCGTATTTATGGCGGCGAGGCGCCCGCCGATGTCGTCAAGAGTCTGTCCGGTGTCCTTCAGCTTATCGGCAAGCGTTAAGGTGACGTAAGAAACGTTGGCGCGCGAAATGGATTCGATCCGTGCGATGTTCGAGTTCGACGCGACCGCCTCTTCGACTGTTCGCGTCACCAGTTCCTCCATTTTTTCGGCACTGGCGCCCGGCCAGTTTGTGATCACCATCGCTTGCCGCGCGGGAATGTCGGGATCTTTGCGCTGAGGCATGTTCAGGTAGCCGTACAATCCCCAAGCCACCGTGCCAGCTAGCAGAACCCAGGCGATCTGCGGATTTTCGACAAAGAACCGCGAGGTGTTATGCGTGCCGGCGATGATTTCGGCGTCCGAGCGATGATGAGTGTCGCTCACGGAATTACCCGCACCTGTTCACCGTCTGAAACAAACGTTGCGCCTGAACTCACCACCTTCTGCCCGGCCTCGATGCCTGTTACTTCGATCCGGTCCCCATACGTCCGGCCGAGAGTGACAGGATGCCGCCGTGCCACGCCGTCGTCAAAGACCACCACTGCGAATTGTGACGAGCCGTTTTCGCCGCGAACGATCGAACTTAACGGTGCGACCCTGATCGCTTGTAAGGCAGGCGCTTGGCCGGTGTCAAGCGAAGCAATCATGCCTGGCCTGAGCAGCGCGCCCTTATTGGGAATGGTCACCTCTATCTGGAAGACACGCGTGCTCGAATCAGCTACGGCCGCAATTGCACTCACAAATCCCTGAAACGAGCGGTTCGGAAAGGCCTCCGCGTAAACCGATAGCCGAGAGCCTCTCTTCATCCGTGCAACCAGAAGGTCAGGCACTCCAAAGGTGGCCTTCACCGAAGAGACATCGGCAAGTACAAAGGCAACCACGCCCGGTCCGGCAAGCGAGCCGATCTCGACCGACCGCTGCACCACGGCGCCCGTAAACGGAGCAGCGAGCGCGGTGTCCTGAAATCCCAGCGTCGCAGTGCCCAGCGCGCTCTGGGCGGTACTCAGCGACCCCGCACTGGCTTGCACCTGCGAATGTGCGGCCGCTACTTGAGCCCGCGTTGCATCGCGATTTGCTGTGGCCGCGTCGTAGTCGGATTTAGTCAGCGAGTTCTTCTTAAACAGCGCGTCTGCACGCGCGAAGTCCTGTTCGGCTTTGGCCGCCCCGGCCTCTGCCTGCCTCAATTGCGCCTGAGCCGCCAGCCCGCTGTCGCGAGCCTGCGTCACCTGGCCCTCGGCTTGTGATACCTGTAGCTCGTAGTCTTTGATGCGAACTCGGGCAAGCACCGTCCCGGCTGGCACGACATCTCCCATATCCACGCTGCGTGTACGTCCGTCCGCCCCCTGTACCTGATACAGCGATTCCACGAATCCGTTTACTCGAAACGCAAGGTTGACCTGCCGGTTGGGAAGTATAGACGCCGAGTAGCGCTCACCCTGGGCCGGCGTATACATCTCGATAGCCGAAAGACGGACCGGGGTAGGGGATTTTTCGACTACAGCGTTCTGCCGGTTGCACGAGGCGATGACGAAAACCAGCGGCAGCAGACATCGAAAGGATCGTCGCATGTTTATTGGTCCTCGCCCAACGCATGCTCAAATTCTGCTCGGGCCGTCCAGTAGTCAGCCAGCCCATGTTGGTAATCGGAATTGGCCTGCGCGAGTGTTGTCTGCGCCTGAAATACGACCTTTAGCAATGTTGCCTGAACTTCGTACTGGTCCTTGTCGACGCGCAGGTTCTCTAAAGCATACTTTTGCGTAAGCTTCGCGGCCCGCAGCTTCGACCAGCTTTGTTGTAGTTGCCGGTAGTTATCATCGACGTCCATAATGACTTTGCGTTCGGCGGACTGTTCCGTATTCTTATCTTGCGCGACAGTATCTCGCTTCTCGGCGATCTCGTTTTTCTTGCGCCCCCAATCGAAGGGTTCCCACGAAAGACTTACTCCGACGCTATAGGTTCCGCCTGGCAGGTAAGAACTGAAATTCAGCAATGTGATGCTGTTGAATTCAGCGGAAATGTCCGGAATGTATTCGGCCTTTTTTGCGCGCAACTCTTCCTCGGACTGCCGCGTTTTCAGCCGCGCTTCCTGTATCTCCGGCCTCTGGGCGAGTGCTTTTTTGCGCGCCGCAACAAGATCGATTTCAGGATTACTGGCCTCCTCGCCCATTCGCGTTACGGTGAAATCGATCAGCACGTCGCGCCCGAGAAGATCGTTGAGCTGCTCCTTCTGCTTGGCTTCCTGATTGGAAAGGGTCAACTCGGACTGCTCGGCGTCGGCGAGGCTGGCCTGAGCCTGCAACAGTTCCGACTGGAGCGCGGTTTGCTTCAGGACATAGTCGTTAGTTAGCCGCTCGACCTCCTTATACAGACGGACAGTTTCTTGCGTCGCAACCAGCGAGCTCTCGACTTGCTCGATGTTGTAATACAGTTGCTTGACGTTGCGAACGACATCCTGACGCTTCGAGCGTGCTTTCTCTTGGTCCAATTGCGTTGAGAAGTCGAGCGTTTTCAAATAAAGCTTCGTTCGATAGATCGTAGATAGAGGCTGCACCACGCGGCCAAAAAGAAAGCCGGTCGGCTGCACTGGGGTGCTGTATTTGACGTCGTGCGGCGGTATGGGACCGATGAGCGAATCTTGTACAAGTGTCCCAGCGCCGACCGTGAAGCTCACTGGCGTAAGCTGCTCCGAGCCCAGAGCGTAAAACGAGAGTTTCGGAAAAAGCTGCGTATGAAACGCCCGCGAGCGGTCGATCGCCTTCGAGACGTCGAGCGCGGAGTTCGCGATATCGACGTTGTGCTGCAGCGCGAGTTGGACGGCTTGGTCGAGCGGCAACTCCTCGCCCGCGAGGCAGAAACTCACGAGGAAAAGGAGCGAACCGCCCCAGGGTCCTTTCGCCATGTTGCGCTAGTGTACACCCAAACGAACAGCGCCGGAGGAATGCAGTCAGCTCCTGCTCGGATGCGAGCCTGTCCCACGCAACTCCCGGAAGAGCCACGTGCGCGCCAGATCCCATTCGCGCTGCGCCGTTCGCAACGAAATTCCCGGAAGTTCGGCAGTTTCCTCAGCAGTGAGACCGCCGAAGAAGCGCGGTTCTAAAAGCCGGCTCTTCCGCTCATCCCGTTGTTCAAGCGCGATCAACGCGTCGTCCAGATCCGCAGTCCGGTCCGATGCACTACCGGCTTCGGTGAGGGAAACCAGAACCGTTGAACCACTACGCTTCTGTCGTATTCGAGCGACTGCCTGACTCACCAATATGCGCCGCATCATCTTCGCGGCAACCGCATAGAAATGAGCAGGGGCTCTGCCCACTCGACAGTATTCCATTCGATCAGCCGCACATACGCTTGATTGACGAGTGCGGTGGGCTGGAGCGTGTGACCCGGGCTCTCCTCGCTCAGGCAGGCCAGGTTTTGATTTCAGCTCGCAGCAGTGCGGGATCGACATGACCGTGGGAAACTTCGACCCTCGCCAGCGTGACCCCCTCAATCAAGGGCAAACTCAGCCCGACCCAAACGACCAGATTGCGCTGCTCTACGGCAGCTGCGGCACGGGCGGGGTGAGGAAAGCGAGTATTTACACCGTGAACCCTGACAAACTTCGCGCTCACAGCTACATCGACAGCTGAAGGTCCCAGCGTACTGATCGAAGAAAAGACGCTAGCTCCCGTTCCACCTTTCGATAGCAGCGACGGCGCCCCTCTGAATTGGGTCTTGGCAGGCACTACGTTCGATACAACGCCATATGTCGGCGAAGATCTGCTGTTTGGGTGGTGGTGTGGATCGAGGATTCCAATGGGCAACTCGTCCCTGAGATCGAGGGGCATGGGATCTCCAGCATTCCTGGAACCTTGACCTCTCTGGAGCAAGTAAATGAGGAAGCATACAGCAACAATGTTGGCTTCTCTGATTCGATTCTCCATGTTTTGAGCAAACCGCTATTCGGGGCGGAGCCGGCAACAACGACCGCGGTTGATATAGGAAAGATCGATATCTCGGACTCGACGGCTGTTAGAGGAGGTCGGCCGGTCATCGTATCCGCGACACTCCAGGCCGGCTCGGTGGATGTTTCGGGGATAACAGTCAAATTCTATGACGGCGATCCGCAAACAGACGGCACGATCTTCAATACGGAACAGGTTCCGTACATTGCGGCGAACGGAACATTCCGGGTTTCATCGCTTATCGACCAAACAGTTGCGACACGCACCACCTATTCCTGGTCGTCAATCAAGGCATGCCTGATGAGGTTGTGCGGCGAGCGCCTGCGCTTGAGGGTCCATTGCGGCAAGCGGAACATTCCGGGTTTCATCGCTTATCGACCAAACAGTTGCGACACGCACCACCTATTCCTGGTCGTCAATCAAGGCATGCCTGATGAGGTTGTGCGGCGAGCGCCTGCGCTTGAGGGTCCATTGCGGCAAGTCAAAATGAAAACCCGGGGATCCACGTGAACCGTGTCCGCCTGTAAGTGTGCGATTAATAAAGGAGCCGATGACCATCGGCTCCTTTTACGTGTGAAGCTTCCGGATTGTGCAAGGAGGGAATTTTGCGCACTCAATGTCCCCGCTTACTACGCGTCTGCTGCCTGTTCTCCATACCGTCTCTGCTGCTCGCCGCACAGGCCGAACCTGATTCGAGCAAACTCGACCATCGTGGTCCTCCTGTTGTGTTTCAGGTGTCCACTCTGGACGCGTTAAGCCTCGGCCTGTATCAAGGTGTATACGCCATCGCTGAGCTGAAGCGACGGGGTGATTTTGGGCTCGGAACGTTTGAAGGAATCGATGGCGAGATGACCATTCTGAACGGACATTTTTATCACTTTCGTTCCGATGGCATCGTAACGGAAGAGCCCGACGGTGCACGAGTTCCATTCGCTGTGATCACGACGTTCCACTCAGAAGTCCGCTTTTCGACGAACGGTGTCTCGATGAACGAACTGGGCGAACAGATCGATCAACATATCCCATCAAAAAATCTGTTCTATGCAATCCGAATCCATGGCAAGTTTTCTGAACTGACCACGCGAGCTATCCCCAAGCTGCTTCCACCTTATCCGCCGCTATCTGAAGCGGTCGAGCAAGAAGTCAAATTTTCATTTCAGAACATTGAAGGTACGCTAGTGGCCTTTCGCTGTCCAGCCTGGATCAAAGGCATCAATCAGGTCGGGTATCACTATCACTTCATCTCAGACGACGAAGCTGCCGGCGGCCACGCGCTCAGCTTCACTACCGGGCCGGTGACCGTGGAAATACAAGAGCTTCAGCAAAACTCAATTTGGGTGCCTGATAAGGGCCCGTTTCTGACAGCCCCGCTCCCGGTCGTTCAGTAACTAGTTCCGGGTAGAACGGGCCGACCAGTCCACGATCCTCTTTCTTTCTTGCACACTTGGATCACCTGCTCTCCCACTGGAGGGTCAGAGGAGATGTCTCATGAAACGCAGAGACTTCATGAAATATGGGTCTGCCCTGTCGGCCAGTACTGTGCTGGGCGGTCTCAATCTAACCAACAACAAAGCAACTGCAGCAGAGGATGAGGACCCCGTACCGGGTAAGCAGCCGAACATCCTCTATATTCTGGTCGATCAACTGCGCTACCCTTCAGTATTTCCAGCGGGAGTTCAGAATGCAGACCAGTTCCTTGCGAAATTCATGCCCAATGTTCACAAACTACTTTGGAACCGCGGCCTGAAATTTTCGAGCCATTACACAGCAGGAAACGCCTCTACTCCTTCTCGCGGGGCGATAATCAGCGGTCTCTATACGCATCAAAGCTGGCTGATGTTGACGCTGCTCAGCAGGCCGTTCCAACCGGTAGCACCACAACCAGTGCTGCGGAGAGCGTATCCGACTTATGGCAAGCTTCTTCGCCGGCGCTGGATACAAAACGCCTTACATAGCGAAATGGCATGTTTCTATTCCCGAGCAGAAGGCTCCGAGACTGGAGGCTTACGGCTTCGATGGGTTGACTTTTCCGGACACTGCCGGCAGTAACTTGCAGGGCACTTACGGCGATGAAGCTCGCGGCTATCACAACGATGAATACATTGCCAATCGGGCAGTCGATTGGCTTCAAAGCAAGGCTCCTCAAGTGGAAGAGCCCTAGTATCTCACCGTCGCCAGCATCAACCCGGCGGGGGCGATCACGGGAGAGTATGTCGACGCGAGTGGGGTGGATCACAGCTTCTTAATTGGGACGAAATGATCTACGGATGACAAAAGTTGTTGTGAGTTGGGTGCGTGCGCATGCACCCCAGCAATTCGCTGGGGCATCTGCGGCGATATTTTTCCCGGAATGAAGAATCACACGTTATGAAACTTATTCCTTGGGACTCGCATCTGCGAATCTGGTCTCTCACCATCGAATCGTACGGCTAGACCCAGCAAATTGCACGGAGAAATCAAATGCACAGCTCAAAACTACCTCAACGATCTATTCTTCTCGCTCTCGCGCTCGTACTCGAGCCGGGGGTCTATGCCCAAGTCGCCGCGGGCACACCCCAGGCCTTGAAGAAAGCGCTCGAAGCCGATGGCTTTGTCGTTCAGAAGGGAAAGTTCAAGGTGATCCCCCTTTTCCAGATGTACGATGCTCATCTGGTGCCGTCGTGCTTTGGCAATAACATTTCGTCTCCGTACCTGCTGCCCATGGTGCCCTTGGCACCGGGGCAGACAGTTGAGAATCTGCCGATTCCAAATCCGATAACGGATTACCCGCTGGTGCCGGAGGACAAGGGGCTTTATTACGAGTACTTCCTGCGCCCCGATGAAGCGATCGTTATGGTGGGTAAAACGCCGCCACCTCTCGCCTACTTCGGATACCGCAGTTACCTGGTGCGCCGGTATCTGGCATCGGATGCTGCATACAAGTACCTCTTTGCCAGTCTGGGCGATCAAGCGAATAACTTAACCGCAGCAACGGCCGGTACGCCGTTCGGGAAGATAGGCACCGATCCGTACGCGCAACCCGTGATGTTTATCTCCACTGCGGATGCGGCAACCGATAAGCGCGTGCGCGCTGCCGCTGAGGAGGCCGGCTATGCCCCGGATATTATCAACACCGATGTCGTGCCGTCCTCACTCGTAAGGCTTGGCCTTACAGGCACGCCGGACAGCTTCTTACTACTGCACCGCGCCGCATTGTTCGCCAATTCTAAGGAGGAGAAGGCCTATCTTCAGAATCCCCAAATGACGGTGTTCCGCATCACCCCGAAGCAGCGGGGCACGTCCGAGCCATTCGCCGTGCCTGACCTGCGAGTCAAAGGAACGGGAAATACCAGCGAACTGGACCTATTGCCTGCTCAAGAGGAGTTCGGCCAGGCGATCGTTGAGAGATACAATTCTCTGAAGCCGCGAGACCTGCAGCCGGGCGTTGTGTTCGCAGCCGCCGGGTACGATGCCATCCAGCGCGGTACGGACGCCCTGGGAGATAACCGCGACACCATCTACCTGCAAAGTTCTAATTTCTTCTTGCGGGATCGTCCCGACGATTTCGTGATAGTATACGGAGCCAATCACATGGCCACAGGGAAAGCTACTTACTCCAACTTCACCGTTTATGGCCGCATTGCTCTGAATGGCGTGGCGGGGGTAGACAGTAGTGATTTCGGAACGGCGGCCGAGGAATTCCTTCCGGGCAATCCCCTGGCCAAGTATTTCTATGTGTACAAAATCGCGCGTCACTGCGAGCGCGGCGACAGCGTGCCATGTCTCGAGGTGCCGACGGGCCCGGGGGCGGCAGGGATTCCCGTATCACAGCCAGCGGTCCTCGGATATAGGGCTTATCTGGAACCTTCCACCAAAGTAGGGCCAACGTTCGAAGAAGTGCTCTATGACCGTGCGATAAAGTTTAATCCACAATAAGGGCGGTTTAGGAAGAGCGACTACAGACGGCAGATTGCACAGGAGAAATGGAATAACGAAGTACTTTCAAACATTCGCGCCGATTAGCCTCTTCCTGATTGCGTGCGTTTTGAGCGCACAGACGCCGGGGACGGGGCGAGGGCCCAAGGCT
>CAVTRG010000005.1:0-10622 GCA_963737045.1 uncultured Acidobacteriaceae bacterium | reverse complement strand
CTCTGTCCTATTATTGAGCATCCAAAACGATTCGTTTTGGCTTGAATTTCAAACTTCCCAGGATAACGAGTAATCCGGGCAGAACACGTGGTTACCGCAGACGATTCGGCTCCGTTTCATCCACTTTGCCGCGTAGACTTCTGAGTTCAAAAGTCAACACCATGGAAGGTATCTTTTTCACAGGTGGATTAACGGTGTTCACGTGTTTTGCACATTTTCATTCGGGAAGCCAGACTCCCAAGGACGAGTTCCTCTTCTTAAGGCTGGCAATATATTTTGATTCGCTATAAACGACTCCATCCTTCCAGCAGCGGAACAGAATTCGTTGCCACTTGAATGCCAAAGCGCGAAGAGCAGCATGGTGGCGTTTGCCGATGGCACGCAGTTGATCATAGTAGACCCTGGCCCAGTTACCGGTGCAATGCCGGTGGCGCACTGCATTTCATGAGCATTCTGGTATCGCTTGCCGTTCCCCATGGCTGCGAGCAAGCGAGGCCCCATGATCGGCCCGGCTCCGGGCAACGATTGCACGATGGCCCAGTACGGGTGCTGGCGACTGATTTCAGCGATTGCGATATCGAACTTCTTGATACTCGTTTGCATCTGCTTTAGCAACGCAACCAGCGCTGTCGTTTCCAGAACGTAGGAATCCATCAGCGCCACGTCCTGTACGGCTGCCACGGCGGAGCGCACTTGTTCGGTCCAGGCGCTCGCTTCTTCCGGGCTCCGCCGATGCTGCCGAAGAAAACCTTCCCGCGTCCTGCGCTGCGCCTTTTGCAGTTGCTCCAGGCTGGGCCACCTGGCCAGCAGATCGAGAACCGGTGCAGCGCTGATGTCCTCGAACCAGTTCAGTACCTGTGGGAAGTAGACCTTCAGGCGAGCCAGAAGCCGATTACCGTGTCGCTTCTTCTCCTCCACCCAATGTCGGCGTTGTTCCACTAACATCAGCAATCGACGCGTTGGTTCATCCTCGTGGTCCAGAGCATGCAGACGATCGCGATGATGCACGAGTAGTTCGAGCAGCAGCTCCCCATCCATCGGATCGCTCTTGCTCCCGGAAGGATAGAGAGCCTGACGAAACTGCCCAGCAGCTTGCGGGTGAACCGGATAGATCTCGACACACTCGTACTTGAGAAGCATCCAGACCACGGCCCCATGTTTCTGCTCGATAGCTACTCCTATGCGGCGACCATTGAGTCGGCTCATCAACTGGCAAATCCAAGCATCAAGAGCTTCTGGCGTTTGTTCCAGCCGCCCTCGCTCCCGCTCCCCGGTGTCGGCCCACTGCAGCACCCAAACATGCTCCTCGTCCCCCCAATCGAATCCCACCCAAGCTGCGTAGCGTTCGTCGGAATCCGTAGTACCTTCTCTTTTCATCTTTGGTTTGCTCCCCGATCATTGTTCAGCAAGCTGGCTTCGCATCTCCCGAAGGACTTATAGAATGGTCGTGCTGTGGCACAGCGACGGCTTCTGAGAATTCGTCTTGGAAGCGAAGCACATCCCGCTGCTCGAGGGTCTACACGAGAACATCGAAATGTTAGTCGGCAATACTCGTAGCAGCGGGATGCCTGCTCTCTCTGCTTATTCCTCATTCCGGGCTTCAATCCAAGCCTTGGAAGCGTGTTGGAACCAGCAACAGAGAATTTTTCCACAACCGCCGCGGCCGACGGCTGTGGATATCTACTCCTCTTGAGCCAATTCCTTGGCTCGACTATAAGTCGGCTATGGTGAAATTGGCTCAAAGCGCGTTCTGAAACGCTGCCGATACGTTCCCGAAAAAGATCAGCCATGCGGTTAAACGTATTCGTACCGGGAAGTCCGCATCACGTCGGTGGTGTTCTGGCTGACGTCTTGAACAGGGCTGGACTCGGGACGGAATGATGCCGGGTAATACAGCGTTTGGCCATTTACGTTATGGTCTGCGCGGTGGACGCGTCGGCGGGCAGCAGAGGCAAAGGCTCAGTCCTTCGCCTCGGGAGCGGAAGGAGACGCTTTCACCGGCGATGCGGCTTCTGGGTGCTCCTGGGGAAAGTCACCCGCAGCAAGACAGCATAGAGAAATAGGAAGAATAGCTCCGGCGCCAAATCGCCGGATCGCACAGCAAAGGCCCATTTGCCGAAGATAGCAAGCTGATGGCGGCCTTTGATCTAGTGGCGTGTCGTGGACAAATCGTTACCAGTCGGCGAAGGCAGGCTGCGAGCCCGCCGCAGCCTGCGAGGCTGCCCCACAGAGCGCAGCAGCACGTTTGGTAACGCCAGGTTTGCGACAGACCACTAGTTACTGGGGGTACCAGTAAGTTTGCGGCGGATAGCAGCGATCAGCTCATCGGCCCGGGGCATGCGGCCGGTCTTTTTCTTCGAATAGATCTGCTCGCCATCGATGAAAACGTCGAGCGCACCCGGCCCGCCGGTACGCAATCGAGTCGGGATGCCTAGCTCACGCTCAATTTCGCTCTTCAGGCCCACGGCCTCAGCCTTGATGTCACTTCAAAAGAAGCAGCGTTTGATCTCGACGTTCATACTTTACCGCTCTCACCCGAGTGAGTCTATTTCACGGCGATCCAACACGAGTATACAGCGCGGTAGGTCTCGCTCCATAATCCGCATTTTGCCATCCACGATACTGGCGGATAGCTTCCGTATTTCCGACTCGGGCCACAGCTTGTTGAAGAAGAAAACTATATGAGAAGGTTCATTATCACCGGAGCGCCGGGTGCAGGGAAGACAGCGATTATCCGCCAGTTAGAACTCGATGGGTTTAGCGTAGTCGAAGAGGCGGCTACTGACGTCATCGCTGCCGCTCATGCGCAAGGAGCGTTTGAACCCTGGACGCATCCCTCGTTTATTGATTCAATCGCTCATCTGCAAAGGGACCGTCAGATTCGAGCGTCTTGTCAACCGGATGAGGTTCAGTTTCACGACCGTTGCATTGTCTGTACCGCGGCGTTGGCAGTCCACCTTGGGTACCCTTATTCACCCTTTCTTACCAGCGAACTGGAGCGCATCCAAAGAGAAGCGACTTACCAGAACCGAGTGTTCTTCATTCGAAATCTTGGCTTCATCACGCCGACCGAAGCGCGGCGAATCAGCTTTGAGGAAACGCTGCGTTTTGAGGAAATTCACGAAGTGACTTACCGAGACTTCGGCTTCGAACTGGTCTCAATCGAGTCAGGAACTCTGGTGGAACGGGTTAGCATAATCAAAGCGGCAATTCGTTGTTGAAGCGGGCACGACACTAAGAAGCCACGCGCCGCACCCGGTGATCGTAGCTTATTTCATTCGCCCTCAACGTGATCTCAAGCCGTTCCAGTATATGCGGATTGTAGACCAGTGCGGGCCGAAAACAAGCGATGCACTTAGCGTCCCGATATCTAACGCTCGGATAGACGAGTCCATTGGAGCCCTCATCCAGCAGGTGCCGCGCTAGCCCCTGCGAGATGGCATAACATTCAGGCACCGGTTCCGGCTGCAGGAATTCCGAAAAGTCCTCCGGTGGGTCCAGGAGATGAAAATCCGCCTGAAAGTCCGCCAGCCAATCGTCGTATGTGGACACGTCTCCCCGAGGTCGCCGGTTCGGTTCATCAGGCACAATAATCTCGCTCAGCCGCCTGCTCTTGTGGTAGACGACCTCGGCGATTGAGCCTTCTTGGCGATCTGCGGCGTACCAGGCGCCCCGCGTGTGGTCATTGAATCGGGATCCTGTTTCATTTGGGTGCGTGTAGGCGGCATTCACAACATGTGCATTCGGAATGGCGTACACCAGCTCGAACGTGCTGATTCCGATGAATCCCCGCTCTTCGCTCTGAACGCGATCGTTTGTTGCACCATCCAGCAACACGACGTCCTCGAGCTCTTTGTCAGTATCGGCAACCTCCGACAGCACGGTTCCACTTTCGCTATAACGCGACGGGATTAGCCGGTGCGCATTTTCCCAATGAAACGAGCGAACCGGAGGATCTGTCAACGGCCGCCGCGCCAGGCATCTAGCATGCGGCGCACCTGAAACATCCCGGGCTGTCCCTGACGAATCATGTACTCGATGGGCGGAGTCCCGGCGAACATCGATCCACGATTGCCCAGCTTGACCCAGCGATCAGCCCACTCCTCGCCAAAATAGATATGAAGAGCTTTGTAGATGCCGATCACAAGCGAAATTCGCAACAACGTGTCCTGTGTCAGCCTTTGCTTCTTCGGTTCGCTTTTCCAGGCGTGGAACGTAGAGGATGCGATCCCGCCGAGCAATCCACGCGCCTGAGACTCCGTGAGTTCCCATTTACCGGCGATCTTTAGAAATGCTCTAATTGCACTGCGGCTTAAACGTTCCCGCACCTTCGGATCCGTCAAATCCGGTGAGCGGTCGAACGAGTAGCCCGCGATGATGGGGGGAATAGCCAAGCTCGTCGCCATGGGTCCTCGATTCCGTAATTGATTATCCACGAAATCGAGAGGTTGCGCAACCCCAGACGGGCGGAATCCGGTACTAATCACACAGGTATGAGAAAACACTCACGCGTTAGCGAGCATGGCTTTTCGCTGCAACTTGCTGATAGCGAATTACCTAGTGCTCTCTAGAAGTGTCGTGATCCGCGCCCGCTCAGGCGGCAGATCAGATCTTGTCGTAGACGATGGTTATAGGGTGTGGCTGCCCCATTTCGTGGACGGTGAGCGTCAGCGTCTTGCCATCGGGTGAGACCTCAAATTTGGTGTGGTCCATCACCTGACCCTTGACTTTGTTTTCAACCTCCAGCGTATTTGCATCCATCCGCTTGCCGGAAGAAGTCGAACCTGCAGCTACGTTTGGCCCCTTCTCGGTGTAGTCTTTCCCATCGAAGTTCATGCTCAGAGTGTCCTTGTACGCGGGAGTGTTGAAGGTGAGGCCATTAGCGCCGTAAGGCTCAATCTCCCACTCGTCGGGAGAGTTGATCTTGACATTCGTGCTTTCCCAAGTACCGCCAAACCCAGAGCCGGACCCCACTCTCTTAGTAACCACTTCGAAATCGGAGGTTGTACCATCCGGCTTCATGTCCGTTCCTTTGATGGTTTGAATCTTACCGTCATCGGAAAGAATATGCTCCATTGAGCTGATAACTTTGCCGTCTTTCTTTATGACCATCTTCCAGGTGGTGGGACTCTCTTCCGTAATAGCTGTGGTCCTCCCGAAGTGAGTCGGCTGGTCCGTGCCATCGGCAGTAATCGTGTCAGATACATTCCCGAAGGTGAACTTGTATTTGTTGTCGCCGAGGTCCGCAATTTTCATTTGTTCGCCTGCGATTTTGCTCTTTTCCTGATTGAGCTTCCATTTTCCGCAGAAGGGATCGTCGGCAGCGTAGAGCGTTGCGGCGAAAAAGCATGTGAGCGCGAGTGCTGTATTGATACGTGTGAGCATGTGCTCCTCCCGAGTGGATTATAGATGAAAAAGCTTAGTCCGGGAGCTTACAGGCGATTGGCGGTCATAGTACTATGCCGATTACCTTGCACCCACAAATGCGCGAACTCGCGATTTGTTACTATCCTGTCGATGATTACGGGCCTCCCCTCCGCCCACACAATTCCGTCAAGCTGGTATACCGATCCGCAGTTCCTCCTTAGCGAGAAGGAGAAAATTTTCTGGCACACTTGGCAGCCCGCGGGTCATGCCGCTAAGGTTGCCTCACCGGGGTCTTACTTGAGCGCCGAAATTTTGGGCGAGCCGTGCGCAATAGTGCGCGGGAACGACCGTATCTTACGCGCCTTTTCGAACGTATGCCGCCACCGCGCGTCGACCATTCTCAATGGCAACGGCTGCGCAAAATCTCTGCGCTGCCCGTACCACGGATGGACATATTCGCTGGATGGTGCCCTGCTCATCGCGCCTGAATTCGAAGGCGTCGAAAATTGGAATCGAAGCGAAGTCCGGCTCCCCTCGATGCGTGTCGAGGAATGGGGTCCTTTCATCTTTGTAAACGCCGATTCACAAGCGACGGCGCTGAACGAAGTGCTGGGTGACATTCCGGACCAGATCGCAGCCATTGGATGCCCGGTCAATAGACTACGTTTCTCGTGCCGCCGCGATTACCTCATTAATTGCAATTGGAAGGTATACATTGACAACTATCTCGAGGGTTATCATCTGCCCGCGGCGCATCCGTCACTCTTCCGCGAACTCGACTATAACCAATACCGAGTCGACACGTTCCGATATTACTCATCCCAATATGCGCCGATCCGGCCGCCTCGCCCCGGCAGAGATGAGGCGCGACGATATGCGTCGAGCAATGGGGCGGAGCGTGCATTGTATTTCTGGATTTTTCCGAATTTCATGCTGAACGTTTATCCGGACAATCTCAGCAGCAACATCATTCTTCCCCTCAACCACGATAAGACACTGACCATCTTCGAGTGGTTCACTTATGCGCAAGCAGGGGGGACAACGGACATCTCGGCCGAAACCATTGCGTTTAGTGACGAGATCCAACAGGAAGATATTCGCATCTGCGAAAACGTGCAGAAGGGCCTTGCCTCGCGCAGCTATGATCGAGGCCGGTATTCCGTCAAGCGCGAAAATGGCGTGCACCATTTCCACTGTCTCGTCGAGGAGTTCTTAAGCGGATCGGGAATTTAAGTCATGGAGAAACGCTTACCAACTGAGATCGTTTCGATTCGTATCGCTTGAACACAAGCCACCCGAGCAATCCGAACAATACGCTCCCGCCCACAACCTTGGCCTCAAATAAAGCTGCCGATGCCGCCTCGTGCGGAGGCACCGCCGACAACGCAATCGCCAGAACCGTTACTGCGAGTCCTGACACCGCCGCAATCCGGCTCGAAAATCGGAATCCCGCGCCAAAGATGTACACGAACGGAATGAACGTCACAATGACCATCATGTCCACCATGATTTGATAAGCGGCCCTGACCGTCTCACCCAATTGAGCCATAAGCAGAAAGAGTGTCGCAGCCACCGCCTGTACAAACAGCGAGACGTAGGGAGTGCCCCAGCGCGGATGAGTGCGCCTAAACGCGGCCGGAAGATAGCTATCAAGTCCGATGGCATACGGCAAACGAGTGTTGCCGGCGATCCAGGTGTCGACCTGGCCTGCGAGCGCGATCCCGATCATCGTCGCGAGCAGAATGGCGGTTACCGGCGTACCCAATCTCTGTGCGCCGGCCGTTCCGGCCTGGGCCAAGCCGGTCATAGGGTTGATCTCCTCCGGCTTTAGCAGGACAAGAAGTGCGGCGGTTACGCCTATATAGAAGATTGCGGTCACGATGCCGCTGATCACGGCGGCTCGCGGGAGATCGCGGCGCGGATTGCGGATCTCGCCGCTAACGATTGGCGCCAGTTCGAGTCCGACGAACGCGAATGCAATCTGAGACCAGAAGTTTACCGTGTCGAGATTCACGCTTGGCAAAAGGGCGAATTTTGTAGCGATGCCGGAGTGCAGGCCCGCGGCAACTGCCAGGGCCATAACCACCGCGCCAATGACGAATGTAGAACTTCCGCCAAGCGCCGAAATCCACTTCGCCACCTTCATGCCGAAGAAGTTGGCGACGAAAGCGGCCCAAAGCACAGCGAGTGTGATGGGTAGTATCAATTCGCGATCCTCAGCAAAGCGTTCGCCGCGGGCGCCGAACGCGTAGGCGGTCATGCTGATGCCCGCCAACAGCAGAGATGGGAAGTACAGAATCGTGGAGATGAAGTAAAACCAGCCGCACAGAAAAGCGTGTCGGTCACCCAAGGCGTGCTTTGTCCAGATATACATGCCGCCTTCTTCCGGGAATCTGCGCGAGAGGCTTGCGACAACCACAGCGGACGGCAGAAAGAAGAGAACCGCGGCAATAATCCATAAGAGAAATGAACCGGGTCCGGCGTGCGCGGCGGCAGCGACCCATCTGAGGCTCACAATGGCGCAGATGTTGAAAAAAACAAGATCTCTCAGCCGCAGCTCGCGAGGCAGGGTTGCTGGATGTTCTTCAACGGCGCCCATTAATCGACACCGAACACGACATACTCGCCCTCAATCGCTCTTGTTGACGCAGGGTGGCCAGGCACATCATGGGTGTGCGTAGTCGCCTGCGCCGAAGCACAAACGGCTATGTACTCGCGTCCATCCAGTTCGTAAACCGCGGGCATTCCCTCGATCCCAGCTTTTAACTCCGTTTCCCAGAGCACCTTCCCATTACGCGTGTCGAGGGCACGAAATTTCCGATCTCGCGTCCCCGCGAAAATGAGTCCGCCGGCGGTGACAACAGGTCCGACCTTCGGAAAATGACTTCCGGTGTTGTGAATGCCTTTCGCTGCAAGCTCAGGCACCTCACCGAGCGGCACTTGCCACTCAATTGTTCCTGGGTTCAGATCATACGCGGTCAGAGTTGTCCAGGGAGGCGATATGGCCGGCAGCCCATTGCTCGTAAACATGAATCCGAAAGGAGTCTTATATTGCAGTGTGTTCGTCGGCCCGTTTGTCGCCTGACCGGCCGCACGATTGATGGCGTTCTTGGCCAGCCTCGCCCTTTCCGGGTGATTCAAATAGGACAGCAGGTTGTTCACTTCCTCGTGCTTGAGCTGTGGGAACGCCGGCATCTGTCCCTCTCCGTGCTGGACGATGCTACTGATCTGAGCGGCGTTGAGCTTTCGAGTGATGGCCACCAGCGAAGGAATCGCAGGCGGTCGCCCTTTAAGGTCCGCGCCGTGGCACAACTCGCAACTCGACACGAAAACAGCGTAGCCTCTATCCTCCGAAGAACTGGAACCAGTCAGTTTCAGCTCTTCGCTCAGTTGCAGTTTGAGCATCGCCGGCAGGTCTTTCGAGACAACGAACAGCCTCCCGCCGTGGGGGTCCACGGCTGCACCCCCGAAGTTTGCACCTCCGTTATTCCCCGGCATTTCAATGGTGTCGCGGGTATCCGGCGGAGTAAACATTCCCTTGTTGCGGGCGTGACGTATGCTTTCGAGCAACTGCTCTCGCTCGCCCGGGTCTGAAATATACGGGTTCAGGTCCTTTTCTGTGAAGGCTTGTCTGGCGAAAGGCGGAGGTTGGAGCGGGAAAGGCTGAGTAGGCCACGTCTCCTCTCCCGGCATGTCGGAGTTGGGCATCGGTCTTTCCTCAATCGGCCACAACGGTTTTCCGGTTTCGCGTTCAAAGACCCATACAAATCCTTCTTTATTCACCTGAACCACGACATCCACCTTCGCGCCGCCATGCGTCACCGTCAGGAGTTTCGGAGCTGTTGCATTGTCGTAATCCCAGATATCGTGATGAACCATCTGAAAGTGCCAAAGCCGCCGGCCCGTCCGCGCGTCGAGAGCTAACAGGCAATCCCCAAAAAGATTGGCTCCTTTCCGATTTGCCCCATAAAAGTTGTATTTCGGGCTGGCCGTCGGAACAAACACGATCCCGTGGCTCTCGTCCAGCGTCAGTTCGCTCCACGCGTTTGCGCCGCCAGCCGTCTTCCAGGCGCCTGCTGGCCACGTGTCATAGCCGTACTCTCCCGGATGAGGAATGGTGTGAAACGCCCACACGAGTTTCCCGTTACGAGCATCGTAAGCGCGGACGTCGCCGGGTCCCGAATTGTATTCCTCGTTTGTTGCGGACCCGAGGATGAGCAGATTGCCGAAGACCTTTCCTGGCGTCGTGGACTGTACCAAGGTCAATCGTTCCGGATCGCGTCCGAGCCCATATCTCAAATCGACTCCCCCATCCTTCCCAAAATCGAGGATGCGTTTTCCCGTCTTGGCATCGATCGCTTGCAGAACGTTGTTGCATGAGAAAAGCAGGCGTCGGTCATCTCCGTCGGGGCTTTCCCAATAATTGATGCCGCGATTCGTGATTAAGGTAGTGTTGGGATCGGTTTCATGCACCCAGAGTTCTTTCCCAGTCCTCGCGTCCAGGGCAATGATCGAGTTTCTCTTTGCAAGTACGTACATCACGCCGTGGACCACAATTGGGTTGAATAAGTACTTGCCTGGATCGCCGGTTCCATAGCGCCAGATGACGTGCAACTTTCTCACGTTTGCGCGATTGACTTGCGCCAGATCAGAGTATTGCGAGGAATCCGCGCTGCCTCCATACTCTGCCCACGAATTTCTCAGGGTTGTATTTGAAGTAGCCTTTTGAGCCCGAACATGAGCGGTCAGGACGAGCAGAAAGGGCGACCAAACCAAAACGTAGGAGAGAGACCTATGGAACCGCAAGTTTCGAGCATATACTGCCGGCGACTCTATCGCTGCCAAACTGCTCTGGATCGCCACGGCCCACTTCGTCAACCGTCGCACTCAGGAAGTGACGTCGCCTCGGCTACAGCAGTTCTGGTTAAATCAGCCGCTGGCAACCCAACTCCCCACACCGGATTTGTGGCGGCGATCTTCTCAAAATTCGAAGCGATCGCTTTGCCTCGAGGAATCGCGTTCTTCACAGCTGGCAAAAGTAGGGACGCCTCGTGGCTGGCCATGCTGTCCCACACTTCAGTTACCCAGATCGTATTTTCGTCAGCAGCGTCTTTGGCCACAACGTAGCTGATGCAGCCTGGCATATCGGCTGCGCTCTCCTTCAAGATTTCGATCATTTCATCGCGCCTGCCGGGAAGAAGTGTTATCTTCGCAATCATTCCCAACATCCCTCGCCTCCTTTGAATTCGCCGTGA
>CAVTRG010000004.1:0-19812 GCA_963737045.1 uncultured Acidobacteriaceae bacterium | reverse complement strand
GCAAATGGTCAGCAGCGCTAAAGGTCCTCTTTTCAGCGTCGATTCTCGAAGTGGATCCCTGTAGGCCAATTCTGGGCCACCCCGATTCGACAATGCATCACTGATGGCGTTGAGTGGAAGAGTGTGCCGGGAATTGTAAGAATGAAGATTCGATGTCCCGCGAAAGCAAGAATATCCGCGTGAACGCAACCGCACGAGCGACAGTACAGGAAGCAGCAGCGCGCCGCCACAAGAGTCTTGATGATATGGCGAATGGATTCCTTGCCGATTTTGGACTTTTTGTGATGACCGAATAGGCTGCGCGTCTGCCAGCCTAAGTAGACTGCACTTTCAAAGTGCCGCTAAACACTGCAATCTCTATCTGGAAAATGATCTCGGCTATGACATAACTGCCTCGTTAGAGCACTAGGCAACCGACTGGCGCGGTAATCCGGCCTGTCGGCCCAGGGTAGAACTGGGTGCGCATTCTGGCTGACGGCGGCGCAGGAGGCCGCCCAGAATGCCCAAGCCCCGACGCAAGAATAAATCGCCTAAACGGGTTCTTGCCCTTCCAGATCTCGAACAGACAAAGTCCGCAGGAATCAACAGTCTGACTTCCAAAAGCGGACAGCGGTCCTACGGGCATGCGATTACCGAATTCGTTGACTGGTACTGTTCTGAACCGCGGCTCGCGTTCAATCGGACCGTCGTAGTCAGATACCGAATCTTTTTTGAGCAACGGCAACTCGCACCGACCACGATCAACCTCCGGTTGGCAGTTTGACAGAGATCCTGAAAGCGGAACTGCAAGGGCGCGACGGTCAGATAGCCCAACCGTGTGGCGATCTCTGCCAAAGACGGCGGCAAATCTTCGCGAAGGGCTCTCGGCGGCCATCTCGTCTACCATGCGGTTTACCGCCGGTCGCAGGCAGTTCCTCTGACAATTGCACGAGTCGATGAACCGTCAACTTGGATTTGTCAATTCAAGGCCGCAGCGAGGGCGCGCTTTTCGGTTCCCCACTGGGGCATCCCTGTGTGGTTTGATGGACACATGTACCGCCAGCATCCGGGCTTTCCGCTTTCGCAGTACGTCGAGATGCTCTGGTGTTGCGAGGGATACCAGGCGACGCATCGCCAGGAACGCGTGTTGCCCAACGGGCGTTTTCAGCTGATCATCGACCTTGCAGCAGGCCGCGGGGCTTCGATTGTCGTGGGCATGCAAACAAGGTACAGCATTCTCGAAACTGCGAACGTCCGCTCGGTCATTGGTGTGGTATTCCGGCCCGGTGGTGCGCGGCCTTTCTTTGATCTGCCCGCGGACGAATTCTATGATCGTGTGGCCCCGCTAGACGAGGTCTGGAGCTCCGCAAGCGGTAACCTACGCGACCGTCTACTGGAAGCGCTTGGCCCGGCCGCAAGGCTGCGCGTTGTCGCAGCCGAACTGCAGCGGCGCCTGGGGGAACCGAGGGAACTGCATGGAGCCGTGCGGTACGCGCTGGAAGAATTCGGCCGCGATCCGCGTGTGACCGGCGTTCTGGAGGTGGCGCGCGATACCGGCTTCAGCCGCCGACGTTTAACCGGATTGTTCCGGGAGCAGGTGGGCCTCACGCCCAAGCTATACTGCCGGCTGCGCCGCTTCCAGCAAGTGGTAAGGCGGATCGCCTCGGGCGCTCCGGTCAATTGGGCGCAAGTATCGCTCGAGGGTGGGTATTACGACCAGGCGCACATGGCTCACGAGTTCCGCGAGTTCTCAGGCGTATCGCCCGGCGCGTGGCTCTCGAGCAAACGCCCATTCCAGAATCATGCCGTGATCGATTGAACAGCGTTTCCCATTCTTACAAGACGTTGGGGCGGGCTTCTGCGATGCTGTGTGCATGACTGACCAGATAGCCACCCGAAGCACTGTGATACCAGGGATGCATTATCGCAACGCGCCGGATGCCATCGAATGGCTATGCCGCGTGTTCGGGTTCGAAAAACATGCTGTTTATACCGGCCCCGGCAACAGTATCATGCATGCCGAATTGACGCTCGGCAGCGGCATGATCATGCTGGGCTCGGTGAATGACAAAATGCCTGACCGTCACATGAAATTGCCGGCTGAGCTGGGCGGTGCGCAGACGCGAAGCGTGAGCCTGATCGTGAAGGACGCGGATGATATTTACGCACGGGCCAAGACTGGAGGAGCGCGGATTGTGGAGGACATCGCAGATAAGCCCTATGGCGGCCGCGGCTTCGCGTGCCTCGATCCGGAAGGCCATATCTGGCATGTCGGGACATACGATCCGTGGGCGCCGAAGTAGGGTCTTCTTTCTTGCCGCCAACGGCAGTAGCAGTTTCGCCGGAATCCACCTGGACGGGAAACGCCCAGTGTTCAGATGCGCGGATGCGGTCGCGATCAAGGAAGTGTTTCACGCCGTACGCAGATGGAACCTAACTAACGCAGCCCATTAGTGCGCTGGCGGCCAAACGGTGCTTCCATTCTCTGCCCTTGTGGCCAAACGATGCTTACCCGGATTGCAAAGTTCTGAAAAAGATTACTGCCGAAGATAGCGCCGACGGGATCGCCGATCTGCTGACTCACATAGTTGATGGGTAAGGTCGGAATGTGTTCGGGAACCATGACACTGAACGTGGAACCAGGATCAAGGCTTACGCTTAGTTGCGGAGAATTGTTTATGAACCCCGGCATTAGGATCAAATTCGAGATTACATCGACTTTGAACGTCTGGCCGGTGCCGGTATTGGCAGATTCTACGGGGAGGCGCAGAAGACCAAGCATTAAGATGCTTGCGAGAGCGCCTGTAAGCGCGGATTCCTTGCAAACGATCGCGCGAGTAACTCGTGCAGTGCTCGGCCCTCGCAACGAGGGTCTTGGCGGGATTCGTCTTTGGCAAACACTTTCTTCATCTGTCGTGCGCCAAAAGTATCGCCTCTCGTTGAGATTTTCCAACGTGACCTTGTGACCGCCATTTTAAGAGACCGTTGCGTTGCTATTGCCCTACCACGAAGGCGCATCCGCTCGCGTATTTACACCACAAAGAACGCACAGGAGGTACGTACAGGGCAGACGCTGCATTTCGGATTCGTCCGTTTACACAACCGCTGCCCGTGGCATTTCAGGAGTAAATAGGTGCGAATTCTGGGGTTGAAACTTACTGGAATTTCGGTTTCGATTATCCGTTGCGCTTCGCTGTATGTCTTAACGTAATTGTCTTGCTCACAGCCAATTTTTATGCGTACTAGAACATGCGGGCAGTTCGATGGGACTGCGGCGACAGGTGAGATGCGGCCGAAAAGCAAGATACGGTCCGTGCCTGGATCGGCAATACTCGGGAATTTCTTGATCGACGCACGTAGCTGAGCAACGGAGGCGCCCTTGAACGCGGCCATTAGATCGCCGCCGAACTGCTTTTGAATCCTTTCCGCAATCTCCTTTAGACGCATGGCTCTGAGTTCTGGCATCATTCCGCCGGGTTTCAAAGCGAGCGATAGCTTCGAAGGTTTCGTGGCAAGCAATACCTCCGGATCGACTCCAATCTCGTTGTTTAACGATTCCCAACCTCTCGCGCAAGACGCATCGCTTGCTGGATAGCCGCAGTGCCACCACACCATAAAGAGATACGGATCGGTGGGCCAGCTTGGTACCTGTTTGCCGTAAAAGGCTTCCAAGGTATCGAGCACGTGATCTAACTGTCGCAAAGGAGCCTTAGCACCTCTCCCAATATGCCCGCGCATGGAGGTATTAGCGGGTTTCACGGGTTAATGTCTTTTGCCGAGAATTCGACAATATTGCCGTTGGAATTGAAATCGCTGTACCGGATCCATGTCGGCCTGACGCGGAAATAGGTGATTCCATCCCAGCTCTGATGATCCATGCACTCTGGGTAAACGACGAAGTAGAGTTTTTTCAGATACTCAAGCTCGGGACCGGTGGGCTCATCAGCGATTCCCTCGTATTGCACAGTAATCTCCTGATCCCATCCCACAACGACGGAAATCTTTGGGTGTTTCCGGAGATTCCTACATTTTCTCGTCGTGCTGAGTGTGTCGAAGACGATCTCCAACTTGTCAGTGACGGCGATTCCGACTACGGCCGACTGCGGATTGCCATCGGGTGCGGTGGTCGCCACGACGCCAAGACGGTGCCTTTGAAGGAATTCCAGGAGTTCTCCGCGTGTCATACAATCCGACCCTCCATCGGACAAGATATATCCAGACCTCATCTCGAGGTGCTTATGAACTGATGACTAATTCACTCATACCTGAGGGCAGTAAGTGGATCAATATTCATCGCCCGACGTGCTGGAAGAAAGGCCGCGAATGCGCTCACGAGCAGCACAAGCACTAGGATGATGACGTAGTTTGCAGGGCTTCCTGGTTTTACGCCAAACAACATGCGCGCGAGTAGCGGTGTCAAAACTAACGAGAGCGAAAAGCCACCTGCGAGTCCCACCAACACTGATGCGAACCCGTCGGCGAGCACCATTTTCATCACGTCTGCACGATGTGCCCCGATTGCCATACGAATACCGATTTCACCTGTGCGCTTTGCCACCGAATAAGACAGCACTCCGTAGACGCCGATACATGCGAGCAGAAGCCCGATAGCCGAAAGCAAGATGGCAAGTAGCGACGCAAAGCGGCTCTCCGCAAGCGCGCGAGCGACGAGTTCCGATAAAGGCGCGATTTGGGAGACCGCGACGTCTTTGTTCAGAAGCGCCACCTGCTTAGGCGCAGATGCGGCAAGCTTGGGATCAATGCCGGCAGTACGAATCACAATAGCCATGTTTGGCCGCGGCGCGAGTTGAAATGGCAGATAGACCTGCGGCCGGACGATGGCCGTGAGCGAGTGGTACTGAACGTGACGTACGACACCCACAACAACCACCCAATCGCGCTGGAACTGATAAGGCCCCTTAGGAGAGTCCGAGATATTGATCTTCTTTCCAATCGCGCTGTCATGTGGCCACAGCTCTCGCGCAAGAACATCATCTATTACTGCTACGTGCTCGTGTGCGGCGTCGTCGGTTTCGGTAAAATCACGGCCTCTGAGGAGACTCGCGCGAATCGTACTAAAATATCCCGGCAAGACGCAACGAAGGTCTGCCATAGCGGTGCTCTGCGATTCAACCGGCGCTCCCTCCTTCCAGTAATAGTCGTACCAATTCCCTGTATCGTCGAGCGGAAGGTGCGAGACCGCAGCCACAGATTGAACGCCCGGTAGAACAGCAAGATTTTCCTTCAACTGCCGCAGCATCAAGTAACTTGGCCCAGAGATTCGAAAGGTATAGACATTTTCTGCACGAAAGCCCGGGTGCACGCGCAGTATGTTCACAAAGGTCCGCATTAGCAGACCCGTTGCTATGAGCAGCACGAATGCCGAAGCGACTTCGGCGGAAACCAAAATACTCGTCCACCGTCGCCCGTTCGACCCCGCCGCGCGCCCCGCTTGTCGAAGGTCGCGAGCCAAGTCCAGTCGGCGCACCACAAGGACGGGAGCGAGACCGAAAAGCGCGCTCGTTGAAATCGCCACGATAAATGTAAACGAAAGGACGCTCAAATCGAGCTTGACGTCGCCGAAACTCAAAAAGGAAGGTGGACGTACGGCTAGCACTGCGCGTACCGAGAGCCAGCCAACGCCTAGCGCCGCAAATGATGCGATGCATGCTAGCAGAAGACTTTCCGTCAAGAGCTGGCGTACAAGTCTCCCACGCGACGCACCGAGCGCCGCGCGAGTGATTGTCTCGCGCATGCGTTGACTGGCCCGGACCATTAGCAGATTGGCGACATTTGCGCACCCTATCAGCAAGACAAATGCAACTCCACCGAATAAAAGGAGCAGAGTGCTGCGCACCTCTCGAACATCATCGGATTGAAGAGAGAAGACGTACAGGCGAAAGTTTGTAATTGCTGATCTCCCGTCAAATGCGTGTATGTGTGTGGCAATGGCATCGGCTTCGGCTTGTGCCGATGCTAACTTGCTTCCGGTGCGCAGACGGCCAATTAAGTGAAGAAATGCCGGCCCGCGAGGATCGGAAGCATCTATGTGAGTTGGAAAGAAGACATCTACGTTTGACGGAACACTGGCGTCATTGGGGAAAATCAGCCGGAAATTCTGAGGTAAGACCCCAACGATAACCGCGGAGTCCGTTCCAAGATGTACTGATCTGCCGACGATGGCAGGATTGGAACCGAAGCGGCGGGCCCAAACTCCGTAAGAGATGATGAGCGCGTGCGGAGCATTGGGGCTTTCATCTTCCGAACTGAAGAAACGGCCTAAGGCTGGCCTGGCGCAGAGAAGGGGCAAGAAATTAGAGGTGACCACCCCGACCTTGACCTGCTCTGCCACGTGTTCCGCTTCGCTGACTGTGGGAAGTGCTCCCTCCATGTCTTTTGTCAAGAGCTGAGGCACAGGGGATTTCTCCCTGCATAAAAGGCAAGGTTTTTGGGCGTAAAGTTCCTATCAGGTTGGGAACCGGGCAACAATTAGCGACAGTCGCTCAAACTTCCATACGCGGGTTGGCTACCGCACGAACGTGTGTCGTCGCAGGTTTGCCTCGGACTTAGGGCGGGCGTCGGAAGGTACTCCGGCCCAGGGAGCTAACGAGGATCACCATGACCGGTTGCCCGGTTCCCCACCCGATAGGGAGAACGGATTCGTCGCTATGCAGTCATGTGGGCCTCATTTCCTGGCCGATGGCCCATACGAAGCCTGCGAGTTCGCGTGCGAGCGCGGCTACAACAACCGTGGACTTCTTGCCTCTCGCGAGCATGGTGCGATAGCGAGCGCAAAGTCTGGTCTGTGCCTTCCATGCGATGTCGCGCACACTCTTAGGAAGGCGCACGAGGATCTCCGCCTTGTCCTTGGCAACGCGCGCCGGATAGCGATAGCTCCAGGCTGCTTCGATAAGCATGCGTCGGGCTTCTCTGTTGCCGGTCTTCGTGATCCCTCCGCGACGGGTGTTGCCGCCACTGGAATGCTCGGAAGGAACTAAGCCTAGATAGCCCATCAGGCGCCTCGGCGATTCGAAGCGGCTGAGATCGCCAGTCGTCGCAACGAAGGTTGCTGCGGAAAGCAGATCGATGCCGCGCAGACCGCGTAACGCGTCCACCAGCGGTCCCAGCGACCAGCTTGTCACCAGCTCAGCGATTCTTTCGATCAGAGTGTCTCTTCTCTCCTGGGCAGTCCATACCGCTTCAACGTAGTCCTGAAAAACGATCTGATGCGTATGCAGCTCGAATGTCTGGCCTGCAAGCCACGAACGATGACGCTGCGTCCAGTGTTTGCCCGTTGTATACGTGCGGCCGTGACGAAGCAGAAAGGCGAGCAACTGCTGCCTGGCACGCATGAGATGCATCGAAGCATCCACTCGTGCTCGGGCCAGATCGCGCACTGCTTCGTGCGTCGCGTCCGGCACCCAAACCGGTGTCAGATCTCCGGACCGGTGCAGGATCGCCAGCTTCTGCGAGTCACGCCGGTCTGTTTTGATCCGTTCACCGGGCTTGCGCGGAATCATCGAAGTCGCGACAACTGTGCACTTGTGACCAAGTCCCGTCAGCTGACGATAGATGCCGTACCCGCAACCGCCCGCCTCATAACAGAAATCGAGCTCTCCGTGGCGGGAGAGCCGCTTGGCCATCTTTGCGATGTCGTCGGGTAGGTGCGGAATCACTCCCAGAAACCGAACTGGTCCGTTCCTCCCGTCTTCCGCAATGCTGATAGAAATCGTTTCCTTGTGAACGTCCAAGCCGATAAATGATCTGCTCTGCATACCTCTTCTCCTCCTCTCAACAGGAGAACCGATAGCTGAGCAGCTATCGGCCTATAAAAAGACATACAGACTTTGGTGACCCAGATGCCGGCCACCTCATCAAATTGCTTCGCACTTTGGCGGATCTGGAACAGTTCAAAACGCGAAGCGGGCAATCGGTTGGTATCTCCCAGACCTGACCAGATAATCGCCAGGCGATCAGCGTGCGGATAGGGGAGCGGGCGCAGGAGAACTGCGTTGATGAAGCTGAAGATGGCGGTGTTTGCTCCTATTCCGACGGCGAGCGTAAGTATCACGATTGCAGCGAAGCCCGGGCTCCTGCGCAACTGACGCAGACCATAACGCACATCCTGCCAGAGAACCTCGATTCCCCCCGCGCAGTGTTCCGGCAGATTGGTTTCGTTAGTCGCCGCCATTCTTTGCTCGTTACTGCTTGTTCGCCGGCGTAAGGGGACCCGGGTCACGTGGCGGACCGATCCTGTGTGCCTCGATCCGCTGAAAGCCCTTCACCCAGGTCTGGCCACCATCCGTAGAACGGTCCGCACTCCATGAAAAACGATCCGGTTGAATGTTGTAATACCTGATCCGCAGAATAATCGGCTTGCTGCCTGCCACGCCGGTCTTCTGTTCGCTGTGCATTTCCGAATTGACGCGCTCGGCGGTGGCGAACCCTTGCAAGCCGGCACCTGGGTCCATCGAGATCGACTCCCAGCGATCGGCCGCGGCGTTGTAGGCGCGGATGGCCGCAGTTACGTAGAACGTCTGGCCCTTGTCGCCAATGACGCGGTACTCGTCGAGAATCTGGCCCGTTTCCAGCCGCACAAAACTCCAACGACCACCGAAGTTTCCGTATTGCTGGCTCGCCGATGTGAACTCCCAATCGCCGAGCAGGAAATCGAAATCGGATTTATGCGTTGAAGATGGCTTGACCTGCTCCGGAATCCGTTTGGAGTCGTTTTGTGCAGAAAGCGGCGTCGCCAGCATCACTGCGCAACACATTACAGCAAAGAGACGAAGATGACTCACGCAACGATGCTAACCAAAGGCACAGCAGCGAACAAATAAATGCAGCAGGCGGCGGGCTGGTTGCAGCGAACGGCGAAACGCGAGGCTTCGCTAGACAGTATCGCTCTAACGGCGTTATCTTCGCGAGATGCTGCCTCGCGCGCCTAACCTACCCTTGTCCGGGTTCCTCATCTTCGCAGCATGGCTGGTTCCGGCGCTTCTCTCTGGATTCAACACCTATATCCAGGCTCGTTTGAGCGGACGGCCTCCAGACTGGCACTGGGTGCTCTTCAACTCCATCGACTGGCTGCTCTATGCGTTGCTTACGCCACTTGTATTTCGAGCCAGTCGGCGGCTCCCGCTAGAACGGCCTCACCTGTTACGCAATATCTCGGTCCATGTTCTCGGCGCGCTTGCCATGTGCGTGGCCTGGGCCGCGCTCGGTACCCTGCTGCGGCTCGAAGTATTTCCACATTCGGAGAACGCGACTGCACAGAAGCTCTGGCTCGATTTTGTCAGCTGGGTATTTATCACGCTTCCATTCGGCGTAGGAGTCTATTTCGCGCTAGTTGGCATTCAGCACTCTTTCTTCTACTTCGCCCGCGCTCGTGAGCGCGAGACTCAGGCTGCGCGTTTGGCCGCCCAGCTTTCCGAAGCTCGCTTGGGCGCGCTCCGGATGCAGCTCAACCCGCATTTCCTATTCAATAGTCTGAATGCGATTACCGTATTAGTGCGCGACCACAATACCGCCGCCGCTTCGCAAACCTTGGAACTGCTGAGCGATCTGTTAAGACAGGTCCTGCGTACCGATGAAACTCACGAGACAACTCTCTCGCGGGAGCTCGAATTCCTAGAGCGGTATCTGGCGATCGAGCAAGTTCGTTTTTCGGACCGCCTGCGCCCACGCTTCGAGATTGACCCCACGGTCGCACAAGCTGCCGTGCCACGGTTCTTGCTGCAACCACTGGTGGAAAATGCGCTGCGTCACGGGATCGCGCAGCGCGCCGATGCAGGGCTAGTCAAAGTGAGCGCACGCCGAGAGGGCAACGAACTGGTACTGACAGTGCGCGACGATGGAGCGGGCTTGTCCTCAATGCCAGACACGGGTAGCGGCGTGGGGCTGTCGAACACACGCGCGCGCCTCGCGGCCTTGTATGGCGGCACTGCAACACTGGAGATTACTAACGCCGAAGGCGGTGGCGTGGTCGCAACCGTACGCCTGCCGTACCATGAGGCGGAAGGGAATGGCTAGCATTCGCGTCCTAGTAGCGGACGATGAACCGCTGGCGCGCCGCGGCGTGCGTCAACTTCTGGCACCGCACTCGGACATCACGGTCGTAGGCGAAAGTCGGAACGGCCCGGAAACATTAAGTGCGCTGGATGCGCTTAAACCCGACCTGCTTTTTCTCGACGTGCAGATGCCCGAGATGGACGGCTTCGCAGTACTCCGTGCGCGGGGCGCCGATCGCATGCCGGCAGTGGTGTTCGTTACGGCGCACGATCAGTTTGCGGTCCGAGCCTTCGAAGCGCACGCGATCGATTACCTGGTGAAGCCGCTGAACGTGGAGCGCTTTGAAGCAGCCCTACGACGAGTGCGCGAGCGCTTGCGCCTGATGCAGGCTGCGGACCTCGCTCAAAGGCTCACGGCTCTGCTCGCTGCAGGGCGTGAGAAGAAGGGCATCGAGCGGCTGGTGGTATCAACGACAGAAAGCGACCTCGTGATTCCGGTGGCGGAAATCGATTGGATCGGAGCCGACGATTATTATGCCCGGTTGCATGTTGGAACGAAGAGCTACCTGCTGCGGGAGTCGCTAAGCTCGCTTGAGGCGCGGCTCGACCCGGCACGGTTCGCCCGCGTACACCGTGCGGCTATCGTCCAGCTCGATTCGATACGAAGGCTGCGAACAACGGGCGGCGGTGATGAGGTTATATTGCGAGATGGCTCGCGCATTCCGGTGAGCCGAAGGAGGCGCGTTGTGCTAGACCAATTGCTGGGTCGGCGTCGCTAATTCACCTTTGGAAGGTTTACGAATGTGGTCGCATCAACGCGAGAAGTTCGGTCGTTCTCATTGAGTTTTTCTAATTCTAAGATCCAAACCTTTGGAGTCGTCCCAAATGTCCGGCTAAACGCTTTAACAAAGGCGCTGCATTGCCGGTAGCCAACCCCGAACGCCACTTGCTTTACCGAGCATCCGGCAACAAGTAGTTCCACTGCCTTCATCAGCCGGACCTGACGGCGCCACGACTCAAAGTCAGTGCCCACATCTCTTCGGAAGGCTCGTTCAATCGTTCTGACACTCACGCCAACCTGGGCACACAATCCGGCCAGCGTCTGAGATTGAGCGGGGTTCTTCAGCACAGCCTGCGTCACTGCGAGCGCGCGCGGTTCTCGCGGCAGTGTCACAAAGATCGGCACCGGTGACGCCTTCTCCAGATGAGAGACGACCAGGTCGCAAAGCGCTTGCTCCAGGCGATTCGTTATTCGAAGTTGGCCGATGCGTACCGTCTCTACAATAAGTTCTCGGAGCAGGGGAGTCACATGCAGGACGGCACAATCAGATGGTAACGCGGAAACCAGTCCGCGTTTGATGTACAACGTGCGCATGGAAACAGCTCTGGGCATATGAATTCGATGCTGGGTTCGCGCTGGCAGCCAAAGCGCAAAATGGGGCGGTATTACCCACGTCCTTTGGCCCGAACACACTTCCATAGCTCCGCAGATCGCATAAATCAACTGATCTGACCCATGCGCGTGTTCGGGAACCCGAAAACCGGGTGCGTACTCGTAGGCCAGGGTCGCAACGGAAATCCCCGGTCTAGGATCAAATTCCTTGAGAACTCGGGAGTGTCGCAATTGCACTATATTATGACGCTATAGTAGCCTTGCGACAACTGAAAAATCAGCTCATGATATTCTCATGTGCTCCGGGCTCGGCAAGTACAACATAATCGGCTTCATTACGATCGTGAATGTGGATCGTGCGAAAGAATTCTACCGTGACACGCTCGGCCTGCGGTTACTCAGTGAAGAGCCTCCCTACGCACTGGTGTTCGATGCAAACGGCATCATGCTGCGCCTAGGAATGGGCAAGGAGCGCGCACCAGCTCCCGGTACAGTTCTCGGTTGGCAGGTCCCGGATGCAAGCGCTGCCGTAAGGGATTTGGAACAATCCGGAATCCGTTTCGAACGTTACGACCAACTGAAACAGGACGCACAGGGCATCTGGACAACGCCGACAGGCGCAAAGGTCGCTTGGTTCAAGGATCCCGACGGAAACATTTTGAGCATCTCGGAACATCCGGAATTGAAACGGTGAACGTCCTACATCGCTGGTTATGCTCTTCGGGACGCTGGAAGCAGACTGTGGAAAGGCATATTCTTCCTTGGGTGCTCGAGGGTTTGGATCTTGGATCAAACGTCTTGGAGGTCGGTCCGGGATATGGTGCTACCACGGAACTGCTGCGGGGGTGGGCCGCCCAACTCACCTGTGTGGAAATTGATGCCCGGCTTGCGGAAGGTCTGCGCCGGCGGCAACTTGGCCAAAATGTAACGATCCTGTGCGAGGATGCCACGGCAATGTCACTTCCAAATGCGGCTTTTGATGGAGCGGTATGTTTTACGATGCTTCACCACGTCTCGTCGGTAGGACTGCAGAACCGCCTTTTAGCAGAAGTCGCCCGAGTCCTGCGGCCGGGTGGAATCTTTGCGGGCACTGATAGCATCGACAGCCGTCCCTTTCGTCTTCTGCACATTCTGGATACACTCGTTGTCGTTGAGCCCGACACATTTTCGGACCGTCTCAGAGTCGCTGGTTTCGAAGACGTGCGAGTCGACGTAAACCGCTTTGCGTTCCGATTCCGTGCGCGCAAACCAGTCAGCAGAGGAAATTTCTTGTAAGGAAATCGCGAAGCGCTGTAACGAATTTGGTGATTCTCTTAAATGCATGGTTCGGTTGCTTTTTACATGGAGGTTTTGGGCTTGAAATTGGGAGAGAGGTACGGAAATCACTAGGCGTCACCTGAGGCCGTATACCGCAACCGTGACACGATTTGCTGTGCTTGGTCTTGCGGCCACGCTTTGGATGTCTGGGAGTCGCCCAATGGCGATATCGCAACTTAGGTTTTTTGAACTTGCGTGCTCTGACCTGAGCCGCGCCAAAACCTTCTATTCCGAACTGTTTGGCTGGCAATTCCGCGATACTGCTTCTGCAGACTTCATCATGATCGAGGGCGCGGGTATACAGGGAGGAATAATTCGCGATCCATCAACTCCGGCCGGGCGTCCCAATGCCAAGCTATTCTTCAAAGTGGAAAAACTGAAGACGAAGCTTGCCCAAGCCGAGAAGCTTGGCGCGAAGATTGTTGTCCCGCCCACCCAGGTTTCGCCGACCAGTACGATCGCCGAATTTCGCGACCTCGATCAGAACGTGATCGGCATGATCTGTGACACTCGCTGCTCGGAATGAAACACCACTGTTCACCGCTCGCCGCTCCGAAGACAGTTAGAACTAGCCGTGATGCAGAGAACACTCTCTCCGTAGAGTATGCGTTGAGTGCGGGTGAGGAGAAGAGAAGTAGGAGCCGATGAAGACCGCATTGGTCACAGGAGCAACGAGGGGTGTGGGCAACGGTGTAGCCGTCAGTCTGGGGCAGGCTGGGTTCCGGGTGTTTGCAACGGGCCGCAGTATCGACGATGCACCTCTGCCGAAAACAGTGATCCGTATCCCATGTGACCACACAAAAGACGAGCAGACGGATGCCGTATTTGACCGAATCGGCGAGCAAAGAGAAGGTTTGGACCTCCTGGTGAACTCTGCTTGGGGCGGCTATGAACGGATGATCGAGGACGGAAAATTCACGTGGCCCCTATCGTTTTGGGAACAGCCTGCCCATCGCTGGAACAGCATGATGAACGCGGGCGTCCGCTCTGCTTTCGCTTGCTCCGCCCGTGCTGCGACGATCATGGTCCCGCAGCGTCGCGGACTTATCGTGAACATCAGTTATTGGGCGGCTCGCAAGTACATCGGCAACGTCGTTTATGGAATTACAAAGGCGGCAACTGACAAGATGTCGGCCGACATGGCTCATGAACTCCGCGACCACCGGGTTGCTGTTGTATCGCTCTACCCCGGACTGGTACGGACGGAAGCCGTACTGCAGGCGGCTAGCGCCGGGTGGCTGGATATATCCAACAGTGAGAGTCCGGAGTTTATCGGTCGCGTCATTGCAGCGCTCGCCGGCGATCCTGATCGAATGTCACGAACTGGCCAAGTGCTAATCGCTGCCGCGATTGCACAGGAATACGGCATTGAAGATGTTGATGGGCGGCACCCTCGACCGCTCACGCTTGAAACTGCGTGAGCTGCCTGCCGAGTCAGTGGATTGCGACAGCTGAATTTTCCCTGTGATTCGCAAGTCCGAAGGAGCGGTGAAGGATGATTCCGAGACTCGGAAGCTTGACGCCATGTTTTAACCCGGATAATATACTATTATACCCGGATGAAACCGGCATTGAAAGCGGAGGAAAATAAGTCTTGTTTGACGACTTGCACAGCTTTTAACGGCAGCAAGCGGATAGCCTCAGGCGGCGTGCGAGAGGTCGCCCTGAAAGCAAAGGCGCTAATGGATCGCGATCCGCGCGCGCAGGTGCTGATTCTCGACGACGTCACTAGCGAAGTGATTGAGGTGGACTTTCGCGGCACCGCAACGCAGGTCTTAAAGCGCCTTCCGATCAGCGCGACGCGAAGCTGCGAATCGGTGTTGTGTAACGGAGAAGCCCGCGGGCCTGGCCGCCCCAAATTAGGGGTTGTGGCTCGGGAAGTTACCTTATTACCGCGGCACTGGGAATGGTTGGCATCTCAGTTTGGTGGTGCCTCTGTGGCCTTGCGCAAGTTGGTGGAGCAGGCCAGACTGGCAAATAAGAGCAGAGATCGGCGGCGACGGGCGCAAGAGTCAGCGTACAGGTTCCTTTCTGCAATGGCGGGAAATGAAGCTGGTTTTGAGGAGGCGACCAGAGCGCTATTTGCAGGCAAGAGGAAACAATTCAACGAACTTGTCACTCCGTGGCCGATCGATATTCAGAACCACGCGAAGAAGTTGGCCGCCGTTGCATTTGAGGGATCAGATTAGGCGAATCGGAGAGCCTGCGGAGCGTGCGACCAGTATGCACTCGAAGATAGACAGAAGAGAAGTCATCAGAAACTTCAAAGAGTTTAAGCCTCTTCGGGGCGCGTTCGCAGTGCGCTGCACAGCGACCGGACGGATCTGGGTGGGTGCATCCCCGAACCTCGGTGCTGTGAAGAATCGCTCCTGGTTTAGTTTGCGCCATGGCAGTCATCCCAATAAGACACTTCAGGAGGAATGGCGAGCCGAGGGCGAGTCCGCATTCCGGTTTGAGATTTTGGAGAAACTCGATGACGACGTGTCGCCCCTCGAAATTGGAGATCTTCTTAAAGAAAAAACGCACCACTGGGTTGCGGAATTGGACGCCCAGTCGTTCTAAGGGGCCTGGCGCCGATGGTTCCGAACGACCTCCAACGATTCTTTCCTGCGGCTCAATTCGGAGAACTGCGCGATGTTGTGCCCCTCACGATGGGGCAATCGGGATCGAACGTTTACTCCGTTACTGCGGAAACCGGCGAGTACATCCTGCGCATTCACGGCGAGCACTCTGGTTCCTGGAAGAACGTCATCTTGATGCAGCGAGTCGCTTCGGAGAATGGAATCGCTCCGCCGCTTGTTTATATTGACGACTTTGCCCAGGCGGCGGTGTCTGTTAAGGTTTCGGGCGTATCCTTTGGAGCCGCTTTCTCGCAGCAGACGACACGCGCGGCGGCGTTGGGAAGCCTGGTTGATGTTCTAACGAAGCTGCATGCGATTGCGATGGATCGATTCAAGGCTATTGATCCGATCCACTTTGCTCGCTCAGTTTGGGATGAGCAGGTGCAAAGACAGTCTTTTCCCAAGTGGGCGATCCCGCTTGGAAGCCGAATCACAGAAACGGACAAGCTGCTTGAACAAGACCATAGAAGAGTCTTCAGTCATTGCGACCTCCATCCGGGCAACATTATCTGGGACGGGCATCGGGTATGGTTGGTCGACTGGGAACGGGCCGGCCCTGCCCATCCATATCTCGACATGGCAATAATCAGCAATTTTCTTACCCTTCCGGAAGCAAATGCCCTCGAACTTATTGAACTGCAGCAGCAAGCACCGCTCGATGCAAGTCAAAAGCTCTTGTTTGCTGCATTGCGCGACCTATGCAGGGTCGTCTACGGTGCGGTATTCTTCCGCCTTGTGAAGAATCTAACTTCTGTGGAGTTTGCGAGTCGTGAAGAGACGCTGACCCTCGGAGAGTGCTTCGCGATGTTTTCGACAGGAAAGCTCACACTGGACGAGCCCCGAGGGCGGGCATTGATCGGAGCTGCTCTATTGAAACAGTGTGAGATAGCGCGTCAGCCAATAAACCGTGCCGGGCAGGGGTAAAGCGAGAGGCGACCTCAAACATGAACGGGGTGGTTACCCGGCATAGGCCAGCCGGACGCTTGAGGTTTGCGAAAGCCTTATCACCCGACCGGAGATGTCGGGCAGTTGTCTGGTTTCGCTTTTCCCTCAGCGGAAGTGGCCCCGTAAAGCCGCAGCCGATCAAGGCTAACGACCATCCGGGGTCTATTGGCCAAAACGCTTGCGAGGTTTGGAGATCAACTGGAGTTGCCGGCAACCCAGGGGATATCGCTTCTACAGGACGACAAGCATTCGAACCTATCGACCGCTGTTTACCTTTTGTTTCTTAAGATAAACGCGTGCTGTCTTGACAAGAGGCGGCCTTCCCTCTATAAGGCAACCGGATCGACGAGATCTCTTTGTTCCACGATCTCCTCAGCGGATGTCGGACGACAGCTCCGTCAGATGTTCAGAAGTCCCGACTTCCGGCAAGTTCTAACCGAAGAATTTTCTACAAAGAAGACTTTGATGAACCGTTTCAGAACTTCGGTAATGTTTGGATACAACGATCATCGTTCTATACGGACTCGCCGTATTTCCAAATAATTCGTTTTCCCAAGGTGGTCGCGGAAATGCTTGGATTTTGCCAAATCCAGGAAGGACTTCAACGAAAATTAAACGTTGAATATCAACAGGCGTTTCGGTTTTGTACAGTCGCGATAATGCCAAGCGCAATCCACTTTTTCGATTCCACCGGCTCTATCAATAGGGTAAGCCGGCTGAACCGTTTGCCTCCGGCAAACGCTCGCAATGATGGTTTATGCGCGTAACCTATTGAGTCCATGAGATTGGTGCGCCCGGCTGGACTCGAACCAGCGACCTTCTGCTCCGGGGGCAAACGCTCTAACATCCGAACCACGGATGCGACGGTACAAGGAAAGCATCGAGATTGTGCGACCTACCTTGGAAGCACTTTTGCCCACCAACTTTGGGGCGCTCACGCGATACGCTTGAAATCACTTTTGACCACCACCTTTCAGATCAGAGGCAAACCGTTGACCCCGCCGCCCCGGCAGTATGTGCTGAACGCAAGAAAGCTCTCCTTATCCCAACGGAACCGACGCGCGTGCGCAGAGTGGCCGACCTCCGCTGGATCGAACCATGAACCGCGGCACAGGCTGCCTCCATACGTACTACAATTGCTGAATTTGGGGGCACCGACGTGTGAGGGGCGGTTCCTTTCACCGCCGCAAATGGCGTCGGCGCTCAGACGCGATCGATTGGTATGGTGGCCCAGATGTCTAGGATATGCTCTTGCTGGTTCCTACCAGCGATTGAATCCGACGTTCGGGCGCAGACAAATTTCCACGGAAGTGTTCTTGAAAATGTCGTTCGGCACTTTCCAGTCGGTCTAAGGCATCCAGCAATTGCATTCTCGTTTCGATTAGAACAGGGTGCTCTGGAGCGACGGCTTCTCCTTGCCGAATTGCGAACCGGATGCGATCCATCGCGACCCGAGCCTGGTAGGCCAGCTCAAATGACAGTCCATTTTTCGGCGTGGTTCGCCCGAATCTCCCGTTGGATATCGCGATCCGGCGAGATCGAAGACGGGAGGAAATGAAAACTGGAATGAAGCTCGTCATGAAGAATTTTGTACCTGCTTTCCGAACGCGAGTCAAAAAACGGTGGCACTGCAGATTGTGGAGGTCCTGGGATCCGTTCATAGCGTGCCCTACGGCATTTGAGTTCCGTTATCACCGTCGTGGAGCATTCGCTCGCTCTCGCTCCGCGACGCGCATTGGAGTTGGCTTCTGGCGTGCGTGGTCTCGGAGCCAATCGGCGATCTCCCAACCGCGAAACCGTACATTGGACTCGATCTTGTAATGCGGAATCAAACCTTGAGCAGCATAGCTGTAGAGGGTCTTCGGTTTGATCGTGATGATCCCGGACAGCTCCCTGGCTGTCAAGAGCTTTGGAGCTTGCAAGAGTTGCTCGAAGATGTCGTCCGAAAGTGGACCGGACGGCTGCGGAAGCACGGGGTAGGTCGACATCGCGTCTCCTTGAGGATGGAATCAGCCTGCTGTCGCCTTTGACGACGCCGCTTTCCTTCTGTTCTAGCCGTTCTTGTGGTGTCGGTCAAAAATCTTCTTACGGTCCGACCTCCGCGTTGACTCGAGTGACACGAGCACGGTTCGAGAACGCAGGCGGGCCGCAGATGCGATCTTCAGAGGAGCGGGTCGTGACCGATGTTCCAGAAATAGCCCGGATTCAGGATGCGCGGCTCCTCTTTCGATTGGATCCCGATTCCTCACCTGGCTTCCGCGCCTTGACTCTCGAGGAGCTCTTGGCTCTTCCTGGTATTCCGATCAAATCCAGGCGATCATGCACGTCCTGGGCGGGTACCAGGTAGCGCATGGTGGTCTCGACCGACTTATGTCCCATCCAGTGCTGAACCGTCCGTATGTCGAACCCGGACCTGAGCATACTGGTAGCGTAGGTGGACCGGAAGGTCTTGAGATCGAAGGTTGACGCGTCCAGTCGTGCGCGGGTCGCGATCTCTTTGCAGCGGCGCAGGAAATTCTGCTCGCGATTCCCGGTCGGTGACGGGAACACGAAGGGGCTATCAATAGACTGCGGGTGATTGCTGAGCACTTGCGCCAGATCGACAGGAACAGGCACCTCCCGTTCTTCCCACCGCTTGGGAAAGAAACCCAGCTCGGGCTTTGACAGGACTCGCACGGTCCGCAGTTTCAGATTGAGGTCCCGCCAGAACAAATGCATCACTTCCTGCTCCCGGAAGCCAGTCAGGAGAAAAGTAGAAAACAGGGCCAATTCCCAGGCATCGCAGGCCGAGAGAAAACGTGACTGCTCTTCTTCTGAATACAGTTTGGGGAGGCATAGGATGGCTTCGGGCAGTTGCAGTTCACGCGTGATGTCGCGCCGGCCGTTACGCCTAAAAAACTGCGCGATGATAATCACGTTGTGCAGGACCGTGTTGGCGGATAACCCGCTCTTCTTGAGTTTGACAATGAAATCGTCCAACTCGTCTGTCGAGATCTGTTCCAGACGCCGGCCGGGAAAGTGGTTTTCGAACCGGGTCAGTACCGCATTGTACTTGCGGTAGGTGTTTCTCTTTTTCAGCGTATCGGTCTGGTCCAAATAGCGCCGGATCAGACCGCAAAGAAGCACCGGCTCGGGCGGAGGAGGCGGCTCGACGGGCTTGTATCGCTGGAGGATGCCTACCTCGGTGGCGGCGAGCTCGGCTTTCTTGATGCGCTGCGCTTCAAGCGCCTGTGAGACGCTGCGCCCCGCCGGAAGGCGCATCCGCGTTCCGGCTTCCCGCCATTCGAGAAAATAGCTTCCCTCCGGCAGTGCTTTCCAATCCCGCTCGCCGTTTCCCTTGCGGGGGATCGATCGAAGCACCCAGCGGCTGCCGATCTTGATCTGTTTGACAATATTGACGCGCGCCATCGTTCCATTCCCGATACCACGAAATGGGGCGACGACGCGAAAAACTCGTCGGGGAGGCTAGTGTGGACAGTAAAGCGGCCAGTAAGCTGGCCAAATTATTGAGAAATCAGGCTGAGACGGGAAGCTGGCATTCTACCGC
>CAVTRG010000003.1:0-9709 GCA_963737045.1 uncultured Acidobacteriaceae bacterium | reverse complement strand
TTAACAGCCGAATTTCAAGGCGAAGCTGCGCGAAGCGACAAACGCAAGTCGTTGAAAACAGAAACACTATACTCCTAAGGCCATTTACCGTTTCGCATGGCTTCAAAGAAAAGTTCGTACAAAAGTTCGTACAGTCTTGCCGCAATCATCGGAACGTTTATGCGCTACGGCAGCTTCGACGGCCCCGGCACGTCGATTTCGCCGGAGAGGTGAGATCGTTGAGGTGATCCGCCGCGCACGTTGCCCGTGGTCGGAAGCGGCGCCGGCGGCTGGTCGTTCATCCACGTCGACGATACGGCAAATTCGACGCTTCGTGTAATCGAAAAGGAAGCACCCGGCATCGCCCTCCGAGTGCGCACGCACGAAACCCTGGGCAACAGATGCATTCATCTGGCTCGATTATTTCGGATGGAACAAGTTCGCGCTGCTCGGCCATTCATACGGCGGATTCATCCCGCTCGAGTACGCCGATCGCTTGTCTCACACATTAACCCACCTGATCCTGGTCGCCCTACCGGTTCGATTCGCACCGGCCGAATGCTCCACGCATGACGAATTGCGCCGGCATTTCGAGGAAATTTGGCCGGCGCTTTTTATCGCGCCGAACAAGCAGTGAGAGGTTTTCGAGCACCTTCGTTTTTCAGCGGTGCCCTATCGCGCGGCTTTCGATTTGTGAGCTTCCCAATTACGATCTCCGCTCCCAAATGCGGACGCTCAGGTTCCGGCGCTTTTGATCGTCGGGAGCCAAAACCGCTACAAGATGGATATGGAAAGGTTGGCAAACGAGCTTCCCTGGGCGTCGCTTCAAATCATCGGACGAGTGGGACACTTTCATTCATCGAAGCCTCGAAAGAATTTCTCTATCCATTGCCCGATAGTGAAACGCCTCTCCTTGACCGGCAGGAGGCGGCGTTCACTCCCGCGTTTATGAGGTTTGCCGACCGATTCTGATAAGTTTGTCGAGTACTGAGGCCAATTATGTTTCCGATAGGCATTATCCGGGAAGAAGACGAGTGTGGGGCGGGCACCGGCGGTGCCTACTACTCCGCCTCCCAGGATTTCGCTGACAAGGAAGCCCTGGACAAGTGGTGGAACGATGTCGGCACCGCTATGCCCAGATTTCCGATGTATGCCGTCTTTCTTGCCACGGACGGCGACGCTGAGGTGACGTCTTTCGTCGAAAGCAATCGCCCAGAGTTGAAGAGCATGTCAGGGAAGACCTGCTGCTTTGTCTATTTTCGGGATGAAGACAGAGCGCGCGGATCAAAGAACTGGTCGTATGCCGAGCACGCCGCCTTGGTTCACCCGATCGCGAGCATTATCGGCATCCCGCCCAACGAATTGCCGTGCCTCGTGTTTTTCCGCCATATCGCGTCTGGAGAGTACAGGCGCGTGGACCTCCGCGGCATCTCAGCGCGCGACATGCTGCAAGCGGTCCGCGAGGTGTTCAAGTATGTTCCTGCCCCATCCGCCGATCCATTCGAGGCATTGGGACAATATAAACGCGCCATATTCTGGAAGCGCACGAAAGAAAATTTAGCCGTAGCCGCCAAGCAGTGCGCAAAGGCATTGCCGCAACTGGCAACCGCCTTTCTGAAGATGGTAGGTCATCCAGCTTGACTGGATCACAGGCAGCACCCGCGCCGGACTCCCCTCACGCATCTCCTTGATCGGCACCCCAACGCCTTGAACATGCTTTCTGTTTTCCTGCCTGATGCAAGCGCCAGCCTAGCCGAATGAATCCCACATGACCCGCAACGCGCTCCACCGTTCGTCTAGTTCCCGATGCGATATCCCCAGGGCGAGTGGGGCTGCAAGAGCGGGGCGGAGCTTCTGATGCTTGGTTGACTACCGAAGACGGCCTCCGCCTTCATGCCTGGTGGTTCCCAAGCGACAGGACAAAGTTGGCGGCACTTTTCGATTCACGGGAATGCTGGCAACGTCACGCATCGAGTTGAGCCCCCTCGCCATCCTGGAGGTCGGATCTTCCGTCTAATACTCGACGACTGGGGCTATGGAAAGAGCAGTGGCGTGCCGAGCGAGCGCGGGCTGTACCGGCACGCCGGTGCTGGCTATGAATGGCTTGCCTGTTCAGGGTTTCCCGGCGACAAAATGATCCTTCAAGGAAAATCAATCGGTACCGCTGTCGAAGGGAAATTGCTGCGAGACGGCCATGCGCAGCTGTAGTGCTTGTGAATCACCATACCCGGCGAGGATCAAGAGCGTACGGGTTCCCCTGCTTGTCATTCATGGGAAGGCAGACGACATTGTTCCGATCTCGCAGGGCAAGATGGTGTTCGACGCCGCCAATGAGCCGAGACATTCTGGGCGGTCCACAGCGCCACACATAATGATCCTCTTGAGTGGGCCGGGACGGAATGCGTCATGCAACTGGGGCGGCTCTATCGATCAGTCACCCGCGATGACACATAACCGCGTTTATTGGCCACAACAGCGTGAACGCGGCGATTGTCTCTGCGAATTATCGCCACTGGAAGCCACCGCAATGCAACCTTCTTGAGATGGTGTTCGACGATCTGACACGCCCAGTTCTCGAGCCGCGTTAAGAATATCCCCCCGAGGTTTTGGGATGATCCTTGCCGACGCAGCAATTCCGCTACGTCCTCGTGGCCGTTAGTCACCGCCAAATGCAAGGGCGTCTCGTCATCATTGTCTTTGCATTGACATCGGCCTTGTTGGCCGGCAGCCATTCCACGACGTTCTTGCTCGCTGCTAAGTGCAAAGGGGTATTGCTATCGTCGTCGTTGTTCAAGAGCAGACCGGGATGGTTCCGAACGCGGGTTGGCCAGCTCCTTGTGAATCAAAACATCGGCACCTAAGTCATGTCGGCGGATTGAAAGGTCACGACAAGCGGAAGGGGACGCGCTGCGGCGTGAGAGTGGGTGGGGCAGCCGTTATGTTTAACTTAAACCGAGATGCGATGAAACATCTATGGAAAATCCGGCTGATTAGCCTGCTTACCGCTCTTGGGCTGCTGTATGTCGGGATCGACAGGATTTTTTTCGACAGGATCGTGGGTGGCGACCCGCTGTCCATGATCCAGAGAATGCTTACCATCGTGATTGGCATATTACTCAGCACCGTTGGCGTAAGCCTCTTTGTGGTTGCCTGGAGGGGCCGCTTTCCTGTAACCGCAATGAACACCGAGTCCATTAAGGGGAAGCTACTGGTCCATGCCTATTGCGCTGCACCCTCCGCGTTCGTGTTTGGTGTGTTCCTCGTACGCACGATAAAGTACTTGAATATTCTGGACTTCACGGTCGTGGTCTTGTCCGGAGTTTCTCTCATGTTCGTGCTGTTCTGGACCCGCCGGGCGGTCCGGTGGTTAGCCACCAGCGAGATGGCGAAGAAGCATGCAGGTCAATTTCTGTGGTCTTGTATTTTCTTCAGCCTGCTTTCCTTGATGTTTGGTATGGCAGTGTTCGGGCTATGTATGGTTTAGCACCGATTTCATGCGGAGAGTTGGCGTGGTTTTCTGGAGCGTAATGACGGCTGTTGCGATTTACCCTGTTCGCCGCGATGCGAAACGCCTTGCTGACGCAGCAGGGCCAACCCAGATCATCTCTGTGCAAGGACATTAGGCCAACAAATGACGGAATGTGCCGCCATCGCCGGTTCAGCCGCCGCACTAGAGGGCGAGCCGAGGCCCATTCGCGATACCCGAGGGCGACCATCCACAAAGCTCTTCTGGATCGGCTTTCCCGGCAGGAACATCGGGCCAAATGGCGACTTGTAGAACGCCCCAATTCGGCTATTCGCCGGATCCGATCACAGTCGTTTGTAGTGGACCCCCGTTCGAGTCTGTCCTCGGTTGCTCCGCTCAGCCCTCGCGTGTAACGTCAGCCGCGTTCCTGTCGTCGCAAAGGCTAAGGAAACGTGTATGCCTCAGGTGGCCGTCGGGCGTCCACTCGACGAACTCGAACTGCCCGACCAGTTCCGGGTTTAGCCAAAATGTCGAATGCGGGACTATGCCGGTATGCGGTGTTCGGAACGCGATCTTGACGCCATCTGCTGGCAATCACGTGAGTGCTGTCCCGATTCCATGCGGCATAGTCCGTAGAGTTAAAGGTTGCGAAGGAACGAAAGCAGCTGATCGTCTGGTTTGAATCACCCGACGGACGTGTTCACCGGAGACGTTTTCTTCAGCGCTTCTTCCTTGATCGCCAAGTTCGCGTCGAGATAGATTTGCGTGGTTTCGACCGATTCATGTCCCAGCCATAGGGCGATCACGGAGCGATCCACACCCGCTTGTAACAGTTCCATGGCCGTTGTGTGCCGCAGGACGTGAGGCGTTACCCGCTTCTTGCGCAGTGTCGCGCAGCTTTGCGCAGCGGATTTCGCGTACTTTGAGACCAAGTACTGAGCGCTGTCGTGGCTCAGTCGTCCACCCTGAGCGCTGGGAAAGAGGATCTTGGCCTCGTCGCCCCCCTCTTGACGGACCCAGGCCTTTAAACCCTGTACGGTCGTGCGAGTGAGTGGCGTCGAGCGTTGCTTTCGCCCTTTCCCTTCGCAGCGGACGTGAGCTCCGCGCTCCAGGTGGATGTCGCACTGTCGAAGTCCGATAAGTTCCAAAAGTCGGAGCCCGGTCTGAATCGTGAAGAGCAGCAACACGCGATCTCGTCTACCTAGCCAGGTGCTTTGATCTGGCACTTCCAAGAGAGCCTCGATTTCAGGCCTCGTCAGAAAATCCACCGCGCGGCTGGATTGCCGCTTTGGTGGGGATTGCAAGGACGCGCTGGATTCCTGCCGAGTGCTCTGGGCACTCCAGCGCTGCGTAGCGAAAGAACGACCGGATCGCTGTGAGACGCAGATTTCGGCTCCGAGATGTATTCGCCCGATTTTTCTCGAGATCGTCAAGAAACGCGCCGATGAGCGCGGAGGCTCAGATCTACTATTCCGAGTTGGGATGGCGACTTCCCCAGTTCCTTCTGCGTAAATTGCAGCAGCAGACGGAAGGTGTCCCGGTATGACGCTACGGTGTGAGGGCTGGCCCGGCGTTGTGCGATCAGCCTGTCCGTGAAGAACGTTTGTAGTAGCGCCGCAAGATTTGCCGAACTCATCGTGGACGACTCCATCGCATTTCGAGCCGTTCACAAGCGGCTCCAGGAGCTCGGGCGTGGATGTTAAGTACTAATAGGTGTGTTCGATATGGCTGTGCCCGAGAAACGTTGATAGGATCGGCAGATTGCGCTCGACATCAGCACCGCTGCGGTACCAAGCAAGCAATGTTTGGACGGCGAACGTATGTCTCAGATCGTGCATTCTGGGGTGGATTCCATCGCCGATCTGTTCCAGTCCCGCCGCGCAACGGATATCGCGAAAGCTTTTTTTGGGGCTGCTGCTTCGACCATAGAGGAAACTTACGCGTGCGCCTGCAACGCAGCGACTTTTTCATTAGGCAGTTGGATCGTCACCGTCATTTCCAGCTGCTGGAGACACTATAGTACTAAATGGTCATTGCCATAGTACCAGCGCCTCTTGTTTTCCAATAAAAATCAGTGCAAATAGATGTATAAAATTAAAAGAATTTCGTACTAACCAATTCGTCACATTGATCCAAAGTTCTTGGAATTGAGGAACAATCATTAGCGTTCTTGCGTAACTCATTTCACAAGGCAACTTTTCCGCGCGTGTAAGCCAGTTTTAGGCGTCGATTTTCGACCGGCGCTATAGGAAAAGTCCCCCCAGTACGGATCAGAAAGGAGCAACCCGTGAGAAGAACGGAAGTGTGCCCGAGCAGGGCAGTTGTAAGACGTCACCCGCGCTTCCTGGCGTGGCTTATTTCAGCTACGGCCCTACTGGCTACGGGCCTCCTAGGCCAATCGTCCCTCGTCACCCGCTTCTGGTATGCGGTGAATGAGTCCGGGAACATCGGAACTATATCCGTTTATGACATGGACAATGGGCACAGGCTGGTGAAAACGATCCCAACCGTTAGTGGAATTTCAGATCCCCGAGGTGTCGTCGCCAGCGCGAAGACTGCTAAGCTCTACGTCAGCGACTCACCAGGTCGCATCTTCTGCCTCGATCTTAAAACGGACAAGGTTGTTTGGGACAAAGAGTATTCGCCGAATGTTGATCGATTGGCGATTAGCCCGGATGGCTCCACCTTGTACGTCCCCACAAACGAAAATACCGCTAATACGAACTACATCAATATCGTCAATGCAGCAGACGGGAGCCTCGTCACCGCTGTAACGGTGGATGACCGCACCCATGATGCCCAGTATCCGTTATCGGGACCGCTGTTCCAGGAGTGCAAGGCAAGTACATGCAATTACCTTTATAGGATCGATCCGAAAACGTATAACGTCACAAAATTCGGACCGTTTCGTGGAGTTTTGGGGCCTTATGTTGTGGACGGGGCGAGCAACTATGTAGCTGTTACTGAAGTCAATTGGTGGGGTATTCAGATCGGAAACCTGAATACGGGCCAGATTTACACGGCCATACCGCCGAATGCGCCCAGAAGCGGGTTCTCACACGGGATCGGCATGCGTCCGGATGAAAAAGAGCTTTGGCAATCAGGCCCAGCTCCGGATCCCCATGAGTATGTGTGGGACATAACCGATCCTACGAATCCAAAACTGACGCACACACTACCCTTGCCCTCGCAAACGCATTGGATGACCTTTTCTATTGCCGGAGACTATGCCTACATAGCACCTGGAAAAGGAAGCAGCGTGCCCACCCAGGTGTATAACACCTCAACGCACGAAGTCGCGGCAACTGTCGGCGCCAGCGAAGATATGCTGGAGGTCGACATCAACACGTCCAACGGACAAGTTACTGCGGTCGGCGATCAGTACGGCATCGGCCGAAAGACTGCCTCGCCTTCTCCGGTTCCACAGCCTCCTCCGCCTCCGCCTTCTCCGGTTCCACGGCCTCCTCCGCCTCCGAGGATTCCACCACCGTAGATCCACAGCAGTGTGCCGCAAGCAATGGGACTCACGGTATCAAAGCTTTTTCGACTGCCGCAGCGGCGCCTCAGGCGCGGGGGATGGCCAGAATCAGGATAGTAGCCTCGAAGTCTTCGCCAAAAAACTCAGGGACTGTCTAAGTACATCACAGCAGTCCCGACGAACTGATCAAAGGAGGTGGACAATAATTAGCAACAGCGTTTAGTAACAGGCGGTGAACTAATAAGGAAGAGAGCAACTCCGATCGCTCCCTGCAGCGCGAGTTCACCGCCTTTTACGTGGCCTGATCGGTTTGGGTTATGGTGTTCTTCCGGGACAGATACGCTAGTCGCTGGGGACGGCGAGTTCGGGTGCCAAAGGAAGGTTGACGGTAACGGGCTACGGCGTGAATTATCACGGCCGCCGTTTCCTAATGTACTGAGAATTTCGAGTTCAGTTAGTGTCGTTTTCTTGAATGGCATTCAGTAAATCAGCCACGCCTGATTGCTGTTTCCAGTGGCATTCCAGAGCTGCATACCCGTGCCGGGCTTCAAACTATAACCAGTGTCATCTATCACCAGGCCGCTGGCCTTGTTGTGGATCACATATCCCGAGCCCGAGACGGTAAGCCACCATAACTGCGCGTCGGAGTGGGCGGCGGTAAGTTGCTCAAGCTTGGTGCCATTCGTCTTCGAACCCTCCGGATCGCCGAGATACAATCCACTTGAAGCGTTGCGGATGGTGTAATACCCGCTGCCGTTTGCCACAAAAGCCCATTTCTGATTGGCGCTGCCGTTAGGCGTCGACTCAACAATTTGTGTACCGGATGATGCATTGGAATCCGGATCGTCCAGCACGAGCGTGCTCAGCTGCCCTGTGATCGTGTACTCTCCATTTGGAAGTGGCCGCGCAGGTAAGACGCCGAACACGCCTATGCTGTTTGTGGTGCCCACAAAAACCTGGCCGTTGGCTATCGTGGCGGCAATGAACTTGTTCCCTGCCCCGAAATGGTCGCGACCTGAGGGGGCTTGTCCGCTGTTGTAGAACTCTCTACCCAAATCCATGACATCGTAAGCATGCAGCACCGCTGGGTTTGTATTCTCGACTGCCCAGAGTATGCCATTCGAGGAGCCCCATGCAGAAACAGAAGGCGTCACCCCTGGAAAGGGGAAGGTATGCACCGTTGCTGATGCGGGCTGCAGCTTCGCGTCGGCAATGCTGAAGGCTTGCAGTGCGCCACCAACCGGTCCAAAATAAACGTAGTGGTCGAAATAAGCCGGACTGCTCCAGATGCCTCCGGGCAGCGCGCCTGTCAACTGCTGATAGATTGTCGCGTCCCTGGTCGCGTTATATTTTCCCATGTTGTCACGATCAATCACATAGAGATTCCAATCCTTGCCTGCACCCACAGCTAGATGGCGTACTATCCTGCGCGCGTCTGTTTCGTCGGGGAGCAGCATGATCCCTCCCGAGCCCAGGTCGATATCGTTGCGCGACTCGCTATCGGAGTTATACATGGTCCAGTAATCGGTCGCATTTAGTTTGCCGTTTTGAATGACAAGTTTCACGAAGGCGTTGCCGTAATCGCCGGCCTTAGGAAAGCCTTCTCCGTTGAGTGCGGTATCAAACGTGCCATTGGCTATAGCTGCAAAGATGTTACTGTGTGAATCGGCTGCAGGTCCGGCCCCGCTATTCCAAAGCGCGCCCTCGCGGCCGTTTGGAGCGAAATTGAAGACGCTCGTCTGCCTCAGGCTTAAACGATCGTAACCGATGATCCAACCCGTGTAGGGATCGATATCACAGTGCGATCCCCAGCTTGTATATACCACTCCGTTTAATAAGAGGAGGGCAGCGCGGTCCTTATACTGCTTTGAGTCAAAGATCACCTGACCGTTGCTGCTGTTTTCCCCGCTTCCAGGGTAGGAGGCGTGAATCGTAACAGGCCCGCCAAACTCCTCAGCACCGGTGGTAATGTCCAGCGCGTGTAATCGCTGATAATAGTGGCCGCCGGCATCCTTACTCATCGCTACGAGATAGATGCTCCCATGAGAACCGGCGCTCAGATCGATAACCGGAGTCGAAGTGATGCCGATTTCGGGAACAACTTGACCGCAGTTTCGCGAGTCGGATGTCATCTCTCCCGTTTTAAGCAAAGAAACGTGCCAGAAAACAGATCCGCTGTTTGCGTCGAAGGCGTAGGCGCTGTCGTGTTCCGTCGCCGCAAATACGACATTGTGCACGCCACGATTGGGCATCCTCAGCCCCGACACATAGAGCGGCTGGGCATCTATCTTGCCGTCAACGAGCACATTTAAGAGCCTGCCGAAAGTCTTTGGATTTACGCGAGCCGGCGTCAAGATCGACTCAGATACATTCTGACCGGTACGGGCGTTGTCATTGTGCCATGTCAGGACATTTGTCTGGCCGAATGCGGCCTGGTGGTAGCCTGCAGCGGTCAGCATGGCGCAAAACGCGAACAAGAACTTCGAGCAGAACCGAATCATTGTGTCTCTCTTCAAGATGTCCTTTTAAGCGTGAACTTAAGGACTCAGAGCGTACTACGAAGCATACACCTTAATAGCGCTTTGGAATTCTAAGATGACAACGGCATCGATTTCGAGACGATTTCTTTCCGGTCGTCACGTGCCGATTCGCCAGTCTGGTGGGACATTCTGTTATACGGGTTCCTCGGTTGAGACTCGGCCACAGTTCCCTAAACGAGGAGATTTGCTCAGAGCGTCTACAGGACGAGTTTATAGCGAAGCGCCCTCCAGTGGCCAACGACGAGG
>CAVTRG010000002.1:0-381000 GCA_963737045.1 uncultured Acidobacteriaceae bacterium | reverse complement strand
CGAATCCCACCCTCACCGCCAGAAAAACCGATCTGTACTCTGACCCTAGAATCCATGAGTACTTGGAAGCCGCAGTGAGGGTTTGCCTCTCTAGTGCGTCGCATCGAGGGCAAAAGAGTACAAACTTGCGAGAATAGTTCTGGGGACGGCATGATGGACTGGGTTCCTGTGGAGTCGCGTGTCTTCGAGGAGGCCGCCTATCTCCCTAGCGACCGTTTGCTGTATCTGAAGTTCCGTACCGGCGACGTTTATCGATATTTCGACTTTCCGTCAGAGCAGTTCAACGAATTTCTGGAGGCCGCCTCCAAAGGCAGATACTTTGCTCATAACATTCGTGACATTTACCCCTATGAACAGGTTCATCGGCTAACCGCGTCTGTAACTTGAAGCTCAAAGTTATCCGTGGGAGTATTTCGGCGTAGAGATCGCATATTCTTGCTATTCAACAGCTGAGTGAGGGCGCTCTAGCGATGAATTGAAGATCTTCATACGTTGGAATGTCATCTGCTGGGATAAACGTCCTGCCGCTCGCTTGGGGGTCGCGAATCATGATACCGCCGCCGTATGTTTGGACGTACCAGCCGTACGCGGGGTGGTTTGGATCGAGGGCGACGAACTCGATTCCGGCAGGACTCCCGAAAAAAATGCGATCACAGTTGCGAATCTCCATTAGGCCCTCAGAACAAGTGACCCATCTTATCCCGCTTCGTCTTCAGATAATCAGCCGTGGTCGCGAGTGGAGGCGCAATGATGGGCGCCCGTTCCACGACTTTGATTCCAGCCCTTTCGAGGGCCGAGACCTTTTCCGGGTTGTTCGACAACAGCCGCACTTCGGTGATCTTGAAGTAACGAAGGATTGCGGCTGGCAGAGCATAATCCCTGAGGTCGGCTGCAAATCCCAGCTGTTCGTTCGCTTGAACCGTGTCCAGCCCTTCGTCCTGAAGTTCATACGCCCGCAGCTTGTTGAGCAGCCCGATGCCACGGCCCTCCTGGTGCTCATAAATCAGCAGCCCTCGCCCTTCGGCCACAATTTGATCGAGCGCGAGCTCCAATTGTGAACGGCAATCGCAGCGCAGGCTGTGGAACACATCGCCAGTTAGGCATTGCGAGTGGATGCGAATCAACGGGGGTCCCATATCAGCCGCCAGATCACCGGCCTTTAACGCAAGCGCCTCCTCGGTTTCCGTCGGCCGGACTCCTTCAAAGCCGTAGATCCGAAAGCGTCCGAAGCGGCTAGGGAAGTCGGCTTCTGCGACTTTCTTCAGTGTGAAATCTGGCAAATCGATCCCCTGTCAAGGCACGGCGGACAGTGGGTAACCTTTATTATAGGAACCGTATCCGCGTACCTGCCGAACCCTGCTCATGCTTGATAAACAGCAGCTCACCGCGCTACTGATCAAGATCGCGGTTGCCGCCTCCATCGCCAGCATCTTGATGCGCTTCGGACGCGTTCAAAAAGTTCTGCTTCGCGACGAACGCACCGTCAGCCAGCGTCTGCAGCTTGCCTTTATTTTTTCAGTGATCTTCGGTGCTACTTCGGAAATACGGATCCTGAGCCCTCTCCAGTATCAAGCAATTGATCTCGCGCTCGAAGGCGCCATTATCGCTGGAATGTTAGGCGGCTACGTCAGCGGTTTGATTACGGGCCTGTGTGTCTCGCTACCGGGTATGTTCAATGGCGAATTCATGTCGATGCCACTGTTTGCAGGTGCGGGAATTCTAGGCGGCTTGCTGCGGGATCTCGCGCCTAAACACGAAGACATCTGGTATTTTTCGCCGTTTGTCGATCTAAATCTGTACCGGCTGCTCCGTCAGGTACTGCGACTCAGCCGCAAAGCGATTCAGCGTCCGCTCATCGAACGCGCCGGATTCAACGTTGCCTGTAACGCGCTTATAATCCTGGCTGAATCTCTCCGCTGGGGAATCCATCGATTATTTCCCGGACACGGGACCTTCTTCTTGTTCGGCGATGCGCAGGTTACAGGATGGACTTTCGCCGCCAGTGCGGCCACAACGTTATTCGCCGTATCCTTGCCTGTGCGCATCTGGAGCAGCTTCCGGACCGAGAAGCAGCTCGAGGCGCAGCGCGTTTATCTCACTGAAGCCCGCCTCACTGCATTGACGAATCAAATAAATCCCCATTTCTTGTTTAACACTCTGAATTCGGTCTCGACGCTGATTCGCATAGACCCCGATCGCGCGCGTAGCATGGTTTATCGGCTCTCAAAGATCTTGCGCCGGCTGCTTCGAAAGGCGGAAAATTTCTCTTCCTTGCGCGAAGAGATTGCGTTCATTGACGACTATCTCGCCATCGAAATGGTCCGCTTCGGAGACAAGCTTCGCTTTCAGAAGGAAATCGGAGAAGACACGCTTGACCGGCTCGTTCCCAGCATGATCCTGCAGCCCATCATCGAAAACTCAATTAAGCACGGCCTCTCAAACAAAGTGGACGGCGGCATGGTTCGCCTTCACACCTGGCTCGAAGGGACGCGCCTGCACATTTCGGTTGAAGACGACGGGATAGGCATCCAGCAATCCAAGCTCGCTGGTTTGTTCCAGCAAGGAATCGGTGTGAGCAATGTGAACGAACGGCTGCGTGTATTGTTCGGCGCGGACTACCGAATGCTCATTGACAGCCAACCGGGGCACGGAACACGAACTCTGATCGAGATTCCCGAACTCGAAAGCCAGCCTTCTGTATTAGCGATCAAGACCTCTGCCTGAGTTTCAACTGAGGAATCAGACCGCTTCCAGTTCCTCTTCTAAGAGCTGTTTCTCATACAGTTCGGCGTAATAGCCGTGGCGGGCCAATAACTCGGTGTGCGTGCCAGCTTCGACAACACGCCCATGGCTGAGCACTACGATGCGATCCGCATTCTGCACTGTAGATACACGATGTGAAATCAGAACGGTCGTGCGATCGCGCATTACACCGGCCAGACCGCTCAGAATCTTCTCTTCAGTCAGCGTATCTACGCTCGACAGTGCGTCGTCCAGGATCAGAATCCGTGGATTGCGCAAGATCGCCCTTGCTATCGCCGTGCGCTGCTTTTGGCCGCCTGACAGGGTCAAGCCCCGCTCGCCGATTATGGTATCGAGTCCGTTGGGAAATGTCTGGATATCGCTGGCTAGGCCGGCGACATCCGCGGCCCAGCGAATCTGCTCACGCGTGGCCTCCGGCACTCCCCAGGCAATGTTGTCAGCAAGAGTTGCGCTGAACAGGAACGTCTCTTGCGGAACGAAGCCGATCTCGCGCCGCAATTCCTTTGGATCGAAGCGCCGAACGTCAACACCGCCAACCTCAACGACTCCTTCCGTGGGATCGAATAAGCGTGGGATGAAGTTCACTAGGGTCGTCTTTCCACTCCCTGTATGTCCGACAACAGCTATTGTTTCGCCCGCACGAATTGTCAGGTTGATGCCGTCGATCACTTTTCGATTCCCGAAACTCATCACGACATTACGGAAATGGATCTCTGCGGAAAAGTTCGCGGGCTCCAGCGCGCCTGCGGAGCCCGCGATGGCCGGCCGCTGGTGCATAATCTCGTTGATGCGGTTCAGGGACGCAGTTCCGCGCTGCATCAGATTAACCACCCACCCGAACGCGATCATGGGCCAGATGAGCATGCCCATGTACGTGTTGAACATCACGAAGCTCCCCAGGCTGATGCGGCCTTCCATCAATTGGCGGCCTCCGTACCAGAGAACGAGCAGGAATGTTACGCCGATCAGAGCCTGCAGCAGCGGCATGAACATGCCTTGAATGCGTGCGAGACCAATGTTTTCACGAACATAATCCCTGTTCAGGTGCGCAAACTGCTCGACTTCCGCATCTTCCTGCGCGTAGGCGCGAATGACGCGCACTCCGGCGAGGTTCTCCTGAACACGGCTGCTGATATCGGAAAACATCTTTTGAATGTGCTCGAAGCGTGTATGTATGCGACGCCCGAAGAAAATCACCGCGAGGGATACGAGGGGCGCCGGAATCAGCGCAATTAAGGTCAGGCGTACATCGGTATGCAACATGACAGCCAGCGCCAATAGAAGAGTGATGCTGGTCTCCGTCCAGTACATGACGCCTGGTCCGAGCATCATGCGCACAGCGTTCAGGTCATTTGTGCTGCGCGCCATAATGTCGCCCGTCCGATAGCGAGCGTAGAAATCTTGTGACAAGTCCACTAAATGAGAGAACAGATCGTTGCGCAGGTCATATTCAATGTCCCTCGAAATGCCGATAATAATGACACGCATCCAGTACTGGAATAGGCCCTTTACGATTGATAACCCGATCAGCAGCGCGGCCAATTGCATTACAATTCGAAGCTGGAATCCGCGAGTGAGCGAGTCGACTCCGTATTTAAGGACGATTGGGAGAGCGGCAGCCAACGCGTCTTTTGTCAGCAGCGACGCGAGCCCGAGCGTCAAGCCACCGCGATATCGACGCAGGTATGGCCATAGCGTGGAGAGTGACGTCAGCATCAACGTTCGGGGTGTGTGCCCTGTTACGGGCTACGCGCGAATCAATCCTCGTGCGAACTCTTCGACGAGTCGGTACCTCGCGAATCCAGACGTCCTACAGTCTTCAATTTCTGGTACATGCGCTCGATTTCGTCTTCGTCTTCATGGCTCAACATGCGAACCGGCTGGTCGCGTGATGGATTTTCAGCGCGCGATCCCGCAAGACTTGACCATGTCCAGTAGTCACGATAGGCCACGCCGTCGAAAGTAGCCAAGTAGGAGTTCTTGCGAAGCTGGTATGTCAGGCGATTCACACGATCAGCTTCGCCGGGAAAGACAAGCACTTTATACCGGGAGTTGGTCAGCTTGAGACTCAAGATGAGTGGCGAGACGAAGCGACTGGTATTGAAGCGGCTAGTGTTGATCTCACGTATTTCCCGCCAGGCGATCGCACGCTCACCGATATTGAATTGAGTCTCGCCTATCCGAATCGCCGGCCGCGCGGCCAGCCAGAACAAGGCGGCAGCTGTGGTAGCGCACAATAGACCTGGAATAAACGCCAGGGGGGCGTGGAACCCGCAAAGCACGCAGACCGCGGAACCGGCTAAAGCTGCCCATCCTGTCCAGGAATACAGGCGCGACGGCTGGTAGATTTCGATGCTCGGCTCCATGTATTCAGGCTACTCTTGGGTTCTGCGCCCGTCAATGATGGTTTTCGTGAACAGCGACGCTATCTCTAAAATACTCTATCCGAATCGAAGCATCACGCCTTTCTGTCGGATTTTGTGTGACTCATGTCAACACCGCGACGAATATAGTCGAAGCCGCTAAGTGCGGTGAACACAGCGCAAACAACCAATGCCGTCTCTTGTAGCAAGAGAAAAATCTCGCTCCGGAAAGATGCATCGACAAGCACGAGTAGCACAAACACGATTTGAAAGAAGGTGCTGACCTTTCCCGCAAGTGAGGGAAGAAAGCGCGGAATGTTGCGGAAGATACGTAAGAACAAAGCTCCGAACACGATTATCAAATCTCGGCCAATAACCAGAACAATCAGCCACCCCGGAACCAATCTGATGTATCCGAGCGTTAGGAATGCCGTCATTAGCAGGATTTTGTCGGCAAGCGGATCGAGAATAACTCCAAGTTGGCCCGAGACCTGCAAGCGTCGTGCCGCAAAGCCGTCGAACCAATCGGTGAGACCTGCGGCGAGAGCCACCATGAGTGCCTCGCGAAAACGCGATTCAAGCAAAAGCCAGGCCAGAATTGGAGATGCAGCGAGACGAATGAGCGTTAAAAGGTGCGGTAGCTGGCGCAAGCCACATCTTAGTAGGCGGCGAGCGAATCAGGAAACGAGAGCTTGGGCGGCGGCTGCGTGCGCTCGGTCAGTACGCCGGTCAAACATCACAGTCTCATACAGCGAAGCATCCGACATGATCTTGTTCACAAGGGCAACATGCATGGCGTGTCCAGCTCTTTCCGCCAAGACCAGACCCAGCAATGGCCGTCCGATCAAGGCGAGATCGCCGATCAGGTCGAGCGCTTTGTGCCGGCAGCATTCATCCGGGAAGCGCAGTCCGTTTGGATTGGCGATTCCCTCGCGAGTGAAACAAACTGCATTGCTTAGCGACGCCCCGCGGATCAGCCCCATGTCGCGCATTTGATCAAGCTCATATTCGAAACCGAAGGTGCGGGCGGGCGCGATCTCATTTGCAAAGACCTCGGGGGTAAGGTCAAGCTCCAAGATTTGCTCTCCAACCATTGGATGATCGTAGAAGTTGCGGCAGTGAAGTTGAAACCGGTCCGACGGCATAATTGCCACTCGTTTGCCGTGTGCCTCTACGCTCACCGGCTTCACAATTCGCAGATACCGCCGCAATCTGCGGGACTCGCGCTTTCCCGCTTGCTGTAGCAAGCGGACGAACGGCTGGCCGCTGCCGTCCAAAATCGGAACTTCCAGATTATCCAGCTCGATAAACGCGTTGTCGATTCCCATGCTATAGAGCACGCTAAGCAAATGCTCCGTAGTGGAGATAAAGATGCCGCGCGGATGCATCAGGCTCGTCGCGTAGCTCACACGTTCGACGTATTCCCAACTTGCGGGAATGCGGGTGTTATCCAGGTCTGTCCTTATGAATACTATGCCCGTAGCGGGCGGGGCTGGCGTGATTCGAAGATGGACGGGCGCGCCGTGGTGGAGGCCGACTCCATCCACCTCGACCGGACGGCAAATCGTCGTTTCGTAGCTCATGTACGAACACTGTCAGAATACCAGTGATCATGGTGTAAGTCTCTAATTTACTGAAGGTAAGCAGTTTAGAATCTCTGATTGTGGCTGTTATGCAACACCTAAGGAGTGAATACGAGCGAATTGTAGCGCTTTCGCTGCACTGAATGGCAAGGCACTGCACGCTGCTCGACGAGCTAGCGGCGGGAGGGTTCCACGGCGTGATTCCTCCTCTCTGTGCTGAAATAAAGGTTCGAATCCGATAGGGCCTGCGCAGTCGTCCGGGCTCTCAGCGTTCAAGCGCAGTTAATGACTCCAATGAGAAGAAGAATCCGCTCGACGACGATTCTGTGCGTACGTAAGAACGGGCAAGTAGTTCTTGCCGGTGACGGACAGGTCACAATGGGCAGCGAAGTCCTGAAGGGAGGGGCAAAAAAGCTCCGCCGCTTATACAACGGGAAAATTATCTCCGGGTTCGCGGGCTCGACGGCCGACGCTTTTGCTCTATTTGCGCGCTTCGAAGGGAAGCTGGAGCAACACAGCGGGAATCTGGCGAGGAGTGTTGTGGAACTCGCGAAGGAATGGCGCACGGATCGCATGCTGCGGCATCTGGAGGCTCTGCTCCTAGTCGCCGACCTTCAGAACATGTACATTGTAAGCGGAACCGGAGATGTCATTGAGCCAGACAGTCCGATTGCGGCGATTGGGTCGGGCGGCGCGTTCGCCAGATGTGCAGCCGTCGCGCTGCTCGAAAATACTACCCTCGGCGCTCGCGAGATTGTTGAGAAAGCCATGAGAATCGCGGGCGACCTATGCATTTATACGAATGAAAGCGTCACCTATGAGGAGCTGACGTAATGGTTATTTATCTCCCGCAGCAGTCCTCTGAAGAAGCGCCGTTGCTCGATGAGCTAACGCCTCGCGAGATTGTGGCGGAGTTGGACAAACACGTCATTGGCCAGAACGATGCGAAGCGATCCGTGGCGATAGCCCTCCGCAACCGTGTTCGCCGCCAAAAGTTGGAGCCCGAAATGGCCGAAGAGGTCATGCCCAAGAACATCCTCATGATTGGTCCGACGGGCATAGGGAAGACTGAAATCGCGCGGCGGCTCGCGAAACTTGCGAATTCACCCTTTCTGAAAGTGGAGGCGAGCAAGTTCACCGAGGTTGGCTATGTAGGTCGTGATGTCGAATCGATGATTCGCGATTTAGTGGATATCGCCATTGACATGGTTCGGGAGGAGCGCCTGGAACAAGTGGAAGACCGAGCCGAGCAACAGGCTGAAGAGCGACTGCTGGATCTCCTGATGCCGCCACAGCCCGAATCTAGCGAAAGCGCAGAACGGACGCGCGAAAAGCTTCGCGAGAAGTTGCACGCCGGCAAACTGGATGACCGCACCGTGGAAGTGGATGTCAAGGAACGTGGCCCTACTTTTGAAGTATCGACGAACGGCAACGTCGAAGAGATGGACATCAATCTGAAAGATGTTGTCGGAAACTTGTTTGGGCCGCGCACTAGGAAGCGCAACATGCGTGTTTCGGAAGCGCTTGAGTATCTGATCCAGGAAGAAGAACAGAAGCTGGTGGATATGGATCAGGTGACGCGGATCGCTCTCGAGCGCGTCGAGCGGAACGGCATCGTCTTCTTGGATGAGATCGACAAAATCGCCGGCAGAGAGGGCGGCCACGGACCGGACGTAAGCCGTGAAGGAGTGCAGCGCGATATTCTGCCGATCGTGGAAGGCACGACGGTGAACACAAGGCACGGTTTCGTGCGTACCGATCACGTGCTCTTCATTGCGGCGGGCGCTTTCCATGTTTCCAAACCTTCCGATTTGATTCCCGAGCTGCAGGGACGCTTCCCGATAAGAGTCGAGCTAAAGACACTCAGCGAGGCCGATTTTATTCGCATACTCAAGGAGCCGAAATCCGCGCTGGTGAAGCAATACACTGCGCTACTCGAAACGGAAGGCATCAAGCTCAGCTTTACCGAAGATGCGCTGATCGAAGTCGCCCGTATTGCCGCGCAGGTGAATGAATCTGCCGAAAACATTGGCGCGCGGCGGCTGCATACCATCATGGAGAAGCTGCTCGAGGAGATTTCGTTCGATGGGCCGGATCTCAAAAAGAAAACTATTAAGATTGACGCCGGGTATGTGCGCAAGCAGCTCTCGGAAATCGTGAAGGATCAGGATCTCAGCAGGTATATCTTGTAGTGCGGGCTGGCGGCACTGCGGTTTTTGTTGCCCTGCTGCTTTCCCTTAGCTGCGGATACCAGGGGCCCATACTTCCTCCCTCGCCAGAGCTTCCAAAACCAGTCAAGAATTTGACCGCTGTTGAGCGAGGCGATCAGATCGTAGTCAGCTTCAACACACCGCCGCGCACGACCGACGATCTGGTCATTAAACGGTTTTCGGATATCGAACTGCGGATAGGGCCCGCTATTACCCCGTTCGATTTTGGGCGTTGGTCCGCGTCTGCAAAGCAGTACGAATTGCCCCTGCCGCCTAGAAATGATCCCGACGATCCTAACTCCTTTCCTATTTCGCATTCAATTCCGGCATCGGAATGGGAGGGGAGGCGTGTTGCGATTGCCGTGCGTACGGCGGGAAAAAGGGAGACACACTACTCTAACTGGTCGAACGTTGTACGCCTGAATGTCATACCGCCGCTTCAGTCGCCGTCAATTGAGGCGAAAGCTACCGCGGAAGGGATCGAGCTGACGTGGCCTGATGAGGGCAAGGGCGTCCACTACCGAATCTTTCGGCAGGGCCCAAACGATAAAGTGCCTGTCGAACTTGGGACTGCTCAGAAGGCCCAATACGTCGACAAGACGTCACAATACGACATCGCATATAGTTACACTGCCCTGGCGACGCGAGGATCAGCAGAGAGTCTCCCGTCCAAGCCGTTCGTGATTACCGCCGTTGACGTGTTTCCGCCCAAGGTGCCGTCCGGCGTGACAGCTCTGGCCGCCGCCAATTCCGTCGAAGTCTCGTGGGAACGCAGTCCGGATCGAGATCTAAAGGGCTACTTCGTGTTCAGATCTGTTAACGGCGGCCCTTTGGAGCGACAGAAAGACTTAACGACTCTACCTACTTACAGTGACAAAAACGTCGAGCACGGAAAGAAGTATGGATACGCAATCAGTGCGATGGACCAAAAGGGCAACCAGAGCGCCAAATCTGCAGTAGTTGAAGTGGCTTATTAGGTCCGCGCGCTCACAGATCCTTGTGCGGTTCCGCTCCGACGACGGCGAGCTCAGTTCGCGGGAAAGCGAATTTTCGACCGAACTCGTCAATAAGATTCACTTGGCATGCGTACTTGCCATCTTCAATCTTTGAGATGGGAACCTGAAACCATAACGGTAAGGCGCCTGTGCGTTTCGCGCTAAGGCGGCTGGCTCGGATGGGAGCGGATTCGAAGATCTTTTTCTGACCGGAATAAAGAGCGAGGGTTGCCTCTACATCGGCAACGCCGTTTGTCACGTTGCCGGGAATTGATGGATCATAGACCTCGAGATAAACAAACATGTTCTGGCCACGATGGAACACCTTCGTGACGTTGGGTAGCAGTTTCTGCCCGTTGTCGCCAATCAAGGGATTCACTGCAAGCAGCTTCTTGTTCTTCTTAACTTCGGCAATTTGCTGGTTGACGGAATCGCGCTGATTGCTTAAGACCATGGAACTCACCCGAAGCGCATTGCTCGTACCCAGGTCTGGAACCGTGAAGGACGATTCAAATGTACCGACCTTGCCTTCGCCGTTCTCGCGAGCGACGAACCTGAGTTTATAGTTTCCTGGGGCAAGTGTCACGCCCGTGTCATATTGAATGCTCTTGCGAGCCACCTCTCCAGCGGTCACGTCATTAACCTTCAATGGAATCGTGTCGCGTACAGTCGCGGCGGGACGATTTCGCGGATCAAAGACCTCGGCAATGAAATCGAGCTCGGTTGCCCTCTTGGAACCCTTACTATGAAACGCCAGAGCGGATCCGGGAATCTTGACTGAAATCGGCACGAAGTATTTCGCTTTTTCGAGCCGAAAATAATCGACTTCCACCGCAATCAGCAAATCAGTAACCGGGTTATCGGTCATAAGAGCCTGTTGAAGCTGCGCTTCCTTATCCACCTCGTGCATGCGTCCGAATGTCGTGGGAGCGTAATAGCCTTGCCTGTACTCCAGCTTTGCCCTCAGATGGGCTGACCGGGAGGTCAGTTTCACATGGATTCGCCGGTAGCGCCCGTCCTGTGCAGTGTTCGAACTGGCGTATGCGAGGACATAGTAGCTTGAAACATCCTTCTGAACCTGCCTTATGCCGTCGGTAAGATCGTTCGAATCGAGCAGCGCCTTTCCGCCGGTTTCGAGCGCCAGTGAGCCCAATGTCTCCTGTTGATTAATGAAGTTCTCCTTTATCGTCCGTTGGCCTGCGCCGCTGTATAGATTGGTACCTACTGCTCCCGCTTGCGTTGCATCTCCGCCAGGCACTAATGCTAAAAGGCCACGCGCGTCGATTGGGTAGAAGGCGACATTTGACCGCACGGCCGTGTTCACGGTTGCTTGCAGTTGTGATTGGTTATCCACACCCGTCTTCTGAATGCCGCTGGAGAAGTAAATCAACGCTTTTCTTTCCGGAAAATGCGCAAGCCGGCGAGCGGCATCTTCAAGCGCTGCCAATTTCAAATCTGAGTTGAATATGTTGAACTCGGTCTCGTCAGCCAAGAATTGTCCACTCTGATCCTGAGCGTCAGCCCCTGTATCGGCCATCGCCGCATTTTCACTAGATTCCCCAATACGAAACCTGTCGATCGCCGCTATGAGCAAATCGCGATCCGACGTGAAGTCCTGTATGGTCTGAAGCTCGGTGCCGAACGTCATGATCGAGATCATGTCGCTTGCCGTCATCTGCGTGCTCAGAAATTTGATCGCCGCTTGTTTTGATCGAATCTGTTCGGCAGCCTCCATCGAGGAGAAGTCGAACAGCATTACTATAAGCCGCCTATCCCGATATGTCGCACTCGCGCTGCTTCGCTGGTTCGAGTTTTCGGCTGTGCTGGATTTAGGCTCCGTTGGCCCGCGGGATCGTAGCTGGCCTTCCGTAAGCGGCGGAAGAACGTGATTATCTAAATGCTGAAAATCGACGGACTGCAGCTTTTGCAGCTTTCCATCTTCAAATACTTCGAAATCATCTTCCGTTAAATTCTCAATGGCCCGGTTGTTTGCATCCACGACCGTAACGTTAACGATGACTACGCTAGTCGTCGCAGAGAAAGTTGGTTGTTGCTGAGGAAGCGCGGCCTGAAAAGCCAACGCGCCGGTCAGGACAATAGCGGCAAGTTTCAAAACCTAAACCTCACGACGGCATCGAGCGTCCGCATTGCGCCGGCCGCACTCGGCAAACCATAATTGACGGCATTTACGACGGTGTATAAGCTCGAATAGTTGACGTGATTCAACACATTGTTTCCCTCAACGCGGAACTCCAAGCGCCGCCGCTCGCCCATTTGAAAAGAACGGGCGAATGCCAGATTTAAGGCGACCAATCCAGGACCGGGAATTGTATTGCGTCCGGCGTTCCCGTATGCTCCCGGAGGAGGCAACGCAAATGCATCTAAATTGAAAAAACCGGTGCCCGCATTGATAGGTTGACCCGTAGCCTCCGCGCGCCCGCTCCCAATCCCGCCCGTCTGCGCAAGCTGGGCCGTGTTCCCCAGGATACGTGCAGTGAGTGGATTTCCGGTTTGCGCCGTCAGCGCTCCACTGAGCTGCCAGTTTTTCAAGAGTCTCGCGACGTTGCCATCAGGGGCAAATCGCGAGCCAGTCGCACCGATTGGCGAAGTCCACACGAATGCCGCGTTCAGCTCGTGACGAACATCGAAGCTCGAAAGGCCACGTTCGGCCGCTATATCGAGCCAGTTTTGTGCAACAGTGTTCCCAGCGCCGCCGAAAGTTGAGGAGTCGTCTATGGATTTCGCGAATTGATAGAAGACGTTTATGGAAACGCTCCTGTGGAATCGCCGTACAGCGCGAACTTGGAGGGCGTTGAAAATGGAATTGCCGACCGAGGAGTCGTAGGTAAAGCCGACAGCGTTGCCCAATTGGTGCCGCTCGGCGGCTGAGAATGCAAAACCGGGAGGTGGTTCATTCGGTAGCGTTCTCACGTCCAGGTGCGTACCTTTGGTCCCGAGATAGCCAAGCTCGATGAAGAATCCACCGGGCAGTTCGTGTTGAAGCGTAGCGTTCCAAGTGCCTGCGTACGGCGTCCTGTAACCACGGTTCACCGCAAACGTGTTCGTTGTGTCGCGCGGATCCGTTGTTAAGAAGCCTCGCTCTAAAGTCAGCACGTTGTTAGGGCTTGTATTCACGTTATTCGAGATGGCGAATGGGAACTGTTGTGAGAGTTGTGAGGCGAATTGGATGTACGCTTGCCCGTTGTAATAGATCCCATATCCGGCGCGGAAAATCGTTGAGCGCCTTATCCCCGGGATCTTCCATGCGAGAGCAACCCGCGGCGACCAATTCTCATAATCTGGGTTAATCAAGCCGCTCGGGAATTCCCCCGTGTAAGGTCCGGCTTGATCGGGCGTGACAACCTTTACATTCGTGAAACCCGGAGCAATGTCGAGGTTTGACAGTCGACCGTATTTTTCGCTGAAAGGCGAGAAGTATTCGTACCGAACGCCCAAAAGCAATGTAAAGCTGGGCCGCATCTTCCATTCGTCTTGTGCATAGGCGTTCCATTGATTCTGAAAGAAGTAATTGCTGGTATTGCCGTAACGGATGGAGCTGGATTGCGGATAGCCCAGGAGGAAATCGGCGAAATCGTATCCGGTTCCAGGAACAGGGCTGCCATCCGGGCCGATGGCGCTGCTTGCGACTCCCGTAAAGTTGAATGTGCCGCGCCCGTTCGGGTTAGTCTCCGTACTTAAATCCGCTCGCGTGTACCCGCCGCCGACCGTAATGCTATGGACTCCTTTGACATCATTGATGCTTTCGTTCGCGCTCTGGCTCTGATTCCGAGCGAGTGTCGCTGTTGCGTCGCTGAGTGCGCCGAAGTTGGTGAAATTCAAAGTAGGCGGCCCATAGTCAACGGGATTGGATGATGTCCCAGGAATGCCTAATTGCGTGGCAACGTCGGGTCCGAATGCGAAGAACGGCGTGATGTTATTCACGTTTCGATTGAATCGGACCTGGGCGTTGCTGAGTGCCGTCGAACCAAGATTCCGCGTCCACTGCAATTGGACGTTCATGCCATAGCCGCTATTCGTGTCGGCGTATCCAAACGGCTGTGCGGTCGTCCCATTCCGGTCCTGATACTGAAAGTTAACAGACAGCCGGTCGCTTTTCGTAATGTTCCGCTGAACGCGAACACCCAAATTATCCGTGTTTCCCACCTGTGCGGTTTCATATTGATAATTGTTCGCGTTGCCGGGCTCATTCGGAAGCGGGAAGTAGCGGAGCAAGCCCAGCGCGATCGGGTTTAGCAGGCTCGAAGGAATTACATTGTCCGCAAACGGCTGGTGTGTTCTTGGGTTCAGGATCACCACTGGAACGTTGGTTGCCGTGGTTCCTAGCGATTGTGTGGATTGCGAAAAGTTGCCCTGCCGCTCTGCCTCTGTCGGAACAGTCTGAGTAAACAGTTCCGGATTGCGCGCGCGAGTTCCAAAGTACGTGATAAAGAACTGCGTGCTGGGATCTTTCACTATTTTCGGAATAGAAAGCGGGCCGCCCACGATAAAGCTGAAACGACTCTGAGCGTATGCGGCTTGCGGGAGATCGAGCCCGTTCAGTGAGAAGGGCTTTGCGTTTACCGCCGAGTTGGCTAACGTGAACGAAACTTGGCCGCGGATTTGGTTTGGTCTTCTTCGGTTTCCAAAGTATGCGCCTCCGGGGGATCCTCCCCGGCCATTGCGTCCGAATCCGCCGCGCCCCCCGAATCCGCCGCGGCCGCCGCCCGGACCCTGCCCAGGAGTTGGTGCCGAGGACTCACCAAATCCAGGAGCAGTCGGATTGCTTCCGTTCGCGGCTCCGAAGCTGTTCAATCCTGAGCCCATTTGGAACCTCGTACCGGGTCCTGAATCGGGTTGCGCGCTCTGCGCCATGCCCGGACTGAGACTGCCCGATACAAGAAAGGCCTCGTTACTACTCTGATTGGACGAAGCGGCAGGCGTGGCGCTCTGTTGCTGTAGATTCAGTTCACTCTGGAGCTCTTGATCTAACTGTTGCCCGTTCCCATTACGATTTGGGAACCCGGGTGTGCCGTTGCGCCCCGCCGCGAACTGTTGCAACCGGTTTGCAAATGCCGACTGCTTCAAGTGCAGATCGAAATCCGCCCTGCCTTTTTCAGCCGAATAATCCACCTCCTGAGTAGCGGTTTCAAAACCAAACATTTCTACCGTCACCCTCCACTTTCCCGGCTCGAGCGGAGGAAACGCATACCGCCCGGCTTGGTCCGTTACGGTCGAAACTGTCCGGCTATCCATCGCCGCAGTAACGACTGCGCCGGGAATCGGCTGATTGCCCGATTTGACGAACCCGGTCTGCGCCAACAGCCGTCCAGATCCGCCAAAGATCAATAAGAAAGGGATAACAAGGAACCGCAATGAAACACTCGTCTACTCGCTTGATGAGAGCTACTCCTGTAAGGTGACTCGCGGGCAATGAAGGTTACGCGCGTGCGCCTTACCGAATAAGAATCCAAGTATTTGTCGCAACGACCTGCGTGCGGTTTTCGTATGCTAGCATCGGCCATATGATGGCGAGGTTGGGAGCCCCTGCTTGCTCCGATTCCTGAAGACGTGGATTGCGTCGTTTCAGGAATATTTACTCCTCGCGGGCCAAGCCTTTCTGAACATCGTTCGCAGGCCCCATTACTACGACGACGTTTTCCTCCAGATGGACATTATCGGCGTGGGAAGCTTGCCGATTGTGCTGCTTACTGGATTCTTCAGCGGCGCAATTATTGCACTGCAAATGTCTCGTGCCCTGAGCACTTATGGCGCGAGCAGCCAGGTAGGCGCGATTGTCTCTTTAACGCTGGTGCGCGAACTCGGCCCGGTTCTGACGGCGCTGCTTGTCGCCGGACGCAACGCTTCCGGTATCGCAAGCGAGCTTGGATCGATGAAGGTTACCGAGCAGATTGATGCCATGCGAGCTCTAGGAACGGATCCCGTTCAAAAGCTCGTCACTCCTCGGCTCACCGCGGCGGCGATCATGCTGCCTTGTCTTACCGTCGTTGCCGACGCGATCGGATTATTGGGGGCCTATCTCGTGTCAGTTCCCCTCCTGCGCCTCATTCCAGGCGACCAATACTGGTCGACATCATGGCAAGCTCTGGTGTTGAACGATCTTGGACAAGGGTTGGGTAAGCCCTTCGTTTTCGGAATGATCATCGCACTGGTCGGTTGCTTCTACGGTTTGCGCACCACGGGGGGTACGCAGGGCGTGGGGCGGGCGACAACCCAAGCCGTCGTGGCGGCTTCGATTTGGATTTTTTTTGTGACGTTTTTGATCGACAAGATCTTTGTGAATTTGTAGACTGCCATGCCCGATACGTCCAGGCCCATTTTGGAGTTCAAAGATGTCAGTCTGCGGTACGAAGACACCTGGGCGCTACACAATATCTGCTTCTCACTGCGGCCAGGAGAGACGCGCATCATATTAGGCGCTGCGGGGAGCGGAAAGACGACGCTGCTTAAGGCCGTCATCGGTCTGGTTACAGTGGATCAAGGCAACATCGAGTTGTTTGGGGAACGGATTACATCGCGCGAGGAGCATCAGCTCTATCCGCTTCGTAGCCGTGCCGGTATGTTATTTCAGGAGGGTGGCCTGTTTGACTCGCTTTCAATAGGCGAGAACGTGCAGTATCCCTTGATCAACCAGCAGACGAGCGGCGAAGCGAATGCCGGCGACGCCTCATCCGCCGCAGAATCCGACAAGCGCGTTCGTGAGACTCTTAAATTTGTCGAGCTGGAGCAGACCTTCGACAAATTTCCGAGTGAACTGTCGGGCGGCATGCGCCGGCGTGTGGGGATCGCCCGAGCCATCGTTACGGAGCCTCCGTTGATCCTTTATGATTCGCCCACTGCTGGGCTGGACCCGATCACGGCGAATATGATTATGGCGCTGGTCGCGAAGGAGCGGGACGTCCGCAATACCGCCTCGCTCATCGTTACGTATCGCTACCAGGATGGCGAGCTGATGGCGAATTTCCGGTATAACCGGGAGCAGGACGAGCTTGTACGGGTTAGCGAAGAAGAGAAGGATCCGCGCCGCAGCCGCACCAAATTCATTGTCATGAAAGAGGGAGAATTCGTATTCTTTGGCACGCGTCAGGAACTGGAAGCCTCCGATGATTCATATGTAAAGCGATTCATTAGACATGAGGGTTAGTTATGCCAAGTAAAGAGAAAGTGAATTGGGCGCAATTGCGAGTAGGAATTCTCGGGATAGTCGCGCTGTTTTTCATTGCTCTTCTGATCTTTCTTCTCACGGGCAGCGTGACCTGGTTCAAAAAGCAGGCTACCCTGCATGTTTACGTCTCAGATGCAGCGGGGCTGACCGCGGGCTCGCCGGTCCGCGTCAACGGCATCGGTGCGGGGAGCGTGACTGGCGTCGAGCTTTCCGGGCAAACTGATCCGCAACGCATTATCAAAGTTGATTTCGATGTGGATCAAGACATGCTGAAGCAGATCCCAAGCGATTCCATCGGTGCTATTGCTTCCGATAACCTCTTAGGCAGCACAAAGTTTCTACAAATTACCAAGGGGAAGAGCCCCCAGCCCGTTCAGGCTGGCGCGACATTGGCTGCTTCCAACACGCAAGAATTCCAACAACTGGTTCAGCAGGGTTTCGGTGTGCTTGATTCAGCCCAGGCAATCCTGCAACGAATCCAAGCGATTGTCGGGCAGATCGAGGTTGGCAAAGGGACAATCGGAAAACTGCTGGTCGATGAGACGCTTTATAACAGCCTGCAGGCGACCGTCAGTCAAGTGCAACTCCTCGCTACCACATTGAATTCCAGAACCGGCACGATCGGGCGCCTCATTAATGACACCGCCTTATACGATCAAGTTCAAACGACGATCGGCAGGGTAGACCAGATCGCCCAGGGAATACAGGGCGGCCAGGGCACAGCGGGGCTTATTCTTAAAGATCCGAAACTCTACCACGATCTCGACCGCTCAGTAAACCAGCTAAACACGATCCTTTCAAACCTGAACGCAGGTAAGGGTACGGCTGGACAATTGTTGAACAACGACCAGATCGCAAAACAAATTTCAACTACGCTAAACAAAATCAACGTAACGATCGACAAAGTCAACTCCGGGGAAGGGACAATTGGGCAACTGCTGGTGAATCCGCAGCTTTATGACGCGGCTACCGGAACCACTCGTGAACTACATGCATTGCTGAAAGATTTTCGCGCCAACCCGAAAAAGTTTTTACGGATCAAGCTAGCGGTTTTCTGACCGGCTTGAAGCGGCTGATCATCAACGCGGATGATTTCGGCTTCACGCCTGACGTGAATGCAGGAATTATTCACGCGCACCGCGAAGGTGTTCTAACTTCGACCACGCTGATGGCCAATGGCGATGCTTTCGACGATGCTGTCCGGTTAGCAAGGGAGACGCCCACGCTGGATCTTGGCTGCCACCTGGTGTTGGTGCAAGGCTGTTCTCTCAATACCGGGCGGCTATTGCCGGAAACAATGCGGCAACTTCTGATTGCCCTTTCACGACGGAGGATCGATGTCTATAAGGAGATGCGGGCGCAGATGGAGAGGATACTCTCTTCAGGATTGCGGCTCACCCATCTCGACTCGCATAAGCACACTCACGTCATCCCGAGCGTCTTTCGGGCAGTGCTGCGAATTGCCCGCGAGTTCAGTGTTCCCTACGTGCGTCTCCCGTTCGATGCCGCTGTACCGTTTGCCCGTTTGCCTTCGAGGCTAGCTCGCAATCGGTATCGCCAGTGGTCACGCGGCTACAACGTCTCTATAACGGACCATTTCATGGGTTTTCGTTTGACGGGATCCCTTACTGAGAAGACTCTTGAGGACGCTATTCGCTCACTACCCGATGGAATGACGGAGTTTATGTGTCATCCTGGCTTCGTCGGTCCGGAGTTGATGCGGGCTCGAACACGCTTGAAAGAATCGCGTATGCGCGAACTCGAAGCCCTCACTTCGCCTCGCATTCACGAACTCATTAGCGAAGCAAAAATCCAGCTGATTCCTTTCCCAGTCTAAAATTGAGCTTTCGATGAAATTATTTATCGTTGGACTTCTAATCGGCATCATCGTATTGCCACTGTGCGGCTGGTTGTATTTTCGTTTCGGGTATGCACCCGTGGCAACCGCTTCTTCGCCCATGCTGTTCGAAAGGCAGTTGGCGAAAATGGCGTTGAACGCGCGCATTCGTAAAGAAGCTCCCAAAAATTCTCCAATCCAGGTGACAGATGACAACTTGACAGCAGGCGCTCACACCTATCGCGCGCATTGTGCCATGTGTCACGGTCTACCGGGCCAGCCTGAGTTTGCGACGGCAAAAGGGATGTTTCCGAAGCCGCCCCAGTTGTTCAAAGGTCATGGAGTCACAGACGATCCGGCCGGCGAAACCTATTGGAAAGTTGCGAACGGTATCCGGCTGACAGGAATGCCCGCCTATACCGGCTCACTAAACGACACTGATATGTGGCAGGTGAGTCTCATACTGGCAAATGCGGATAAACTCTCTCCGCAGGTTCGCGATACGCTGCAGCAGCCTCTTGATATCCGCTGAGGCAACCAAATTAGCCGTAATTGGCTCCAGTGTGTAGATGCGCTACGCGAACGTAGTCCTTGTTCTGATCTGTGCAGTTCCAACTCTCGCGGCGCAAGCGGTGCATCCGGCGGAGGCTAGTGCGCCAGAGGTTCTGTCATTTGAGCAGTTAAACACGCTCTCGAAAACAGCCAAACCGGAAGGAGCGCTCGGCGAACGGCTGAACAAAATTCTCACCACTCCAGTCATTCAAAACATCGCGGACACCGCAAGTACCCAGCCGCACCGTCCGGTTGTAAAGGGTCTAGGACCCTCTCTGCGCGTAGGATTTTGGAACATCGAACGCGGATTGAACTTCAATTTGATTCACTCGGCGCTTGCTGAGGATGCGGAGTTCCGCGCGTCCGCACTCACAGCAAGCAGCAATCGAGCCTCGGCGATCAGAGATGAGCTTCGCAATCTGCGGGATGCCGACATTCTTGCGCTCAACGAGGTAGACCTTGGGATGAAGCGGACTGAGTATCGTGACGTCGCCAGGGATCTTGCCGGCAAGCTTCGGATGAACTATGCGTATGGAGTCGAGTTCGTCGAAGTAGACCCGCTATTCGATCTCGATACCGAACGAATCAGTCTTCCCGATAGAGCTTTGCAGCAGCGACTAGAAGAAGATCTCAGGGTGGACACGGACCGCTACCACGGGTTGCATGGCAATGCCGTACTCAGCCGCTATCCGATTCTCCACGCTCGCATCATTCGCCTGCCCGTCTGCTACGACTGGTACGGCAGCGAGGTACGGGCCATCTCGCAGTTGGAGCGCGGCAAACGATGGAGTGCCCGGAAGTTGTTTCGCGAGCGAATCGAGCGTGAAGTGCGCCATGGTGGTCGCATGGCCCTGGTCGTCGATGTTGCTATGCCTGATCTCCCCACTGGAGAGTTGACCGTTGTTTCCGCCCACCTGGAGAACAGGTGCCCGCCCGCGTGCCGTCAAAAGCAAGTGGCAGCCTTGCTTGCCGCCATTCAAACCGTGCGGAACCCCGTGGTGCTGGCAGGGGATCTGAATAGCTCGGGACGAGATACGGCTCCTACCTCGGTTCGCAACGAAATCATGAAGCGAGTAACGGATTATCGTTTTTGGGTTACTCGCGCGGTGTTCTGGTACAGCCCTGTACCTCAATATGTATTGTTCCCCATTCGTTACTTTCACTCCTATTTGGATCCCACGGCTTGGCATTTTCCGTTCCTATGGGAGAACCGGGAGCGTGGATTGTTCAAGCGCATCGAAAGATTCCGGTTCGACGACGGTTACGCTTTCGATTTCCGAGGCAAGCGTAAACGAACGCTGAACGGAAGACAGCGGACCTTAGCGGACAGCAACCAGCGCGGCAGCAAAGGCTTCATCCCGACCTACACATTCGAACGGGACTTTGGCGGGTGGACAGGGCGATTTAAGTTGGACTGGTTTTTCGTTAAGCCGTTTATACGCGATCCGCGGCGTAACGGGCAAAGCTACAAATTAGCACCTCATTTTCCAATCACGATGCGTGACCTGAATGAGTCGGTCGAGGAGCGCATATCGGACCACCCGCCTATGACGGTCGATCTCCCATTCGCCGAGCCACAAGCCTTTGATCGATGAGCTTGCTGTACCCTGGATTACGTAGTAAACCCGATGTTTGTAGTAAAAGTACTTCTTCTTACCCCATTTCTTCTCAGCCAGCTCGCCTCCGGTCAACAAACGACGCCAACTGCAAAGAGTCTACCTGTGCACTTGACCGTAGCAGCCGGAACGCCTCTACGGCTCTACATTACGCATCGTACGTGGTATCGCATAAACGAAAGTGTCGAGGCGAAATTCGCCGAACCTGTTTGGGCCTTCGACAGAATCGTGATCCCGGTGGATACTGTCGCGCAGGGTCAGGTCGCGGCACTCGATCCGGTACCCGGCATAGAGCGTGCGCGGGCTGTCGTCGGCGGTGATTTCACGCCTCTGAAGCGAGCCGAGGTATCCTTTACAACGCTGATCCTGCCAAACGGCCGCGTAATGCGGCTCGAAACTCAAAGCTCACTCGGCCTCAGCACTATCTTTATTCCTCCTCGCGCGAGAAAAGTGCGTAAAGTACAAAAGAGTACAACGCAAAAGGTAAGTCGTGTGCAGGCATTTCTAAAAGTGCAGGCGCAGAGACAAATCAAATCCAAGAGCTACGGAGTGTTTGACTTTGTCCGCGGTCCAAACAAGCGCGAATGGGTCGAGAATTTCTTGCTTTCAAAGCTGCCGTACCATCCGCAGTGGTACCGGTCCGGTACGCGCTTCGACGCAGTGTTGAAAGAGCCACTCGATTTCCCCGAAATTAGCGTGTCCTCGGAGGATTTGAGTGCCGTCGGCACTGAGCCGCCTCCGGATTCAGTCGCCCAAATGCGGATGGTCTCCGAGATCAGCTCAGGAGACGCTCAGGTTGGCGACGTCATACACGGAGTGCTGTCTGAACCCGTCTTCTCCCCCAGCCACAAGCTTGTCTTACCTGAAGGCACGCGGCTGGACGGCAAAATCACATTGGCTCGGCCCGCACGCATGTTGCGTCGCGGCGGCCAGCTTCGCTTCGCAATCGAGAACGTGCAAGTCCCTTCACTCACTGACTCGCAAAATGCCGAAGCAGCTGTGCCGAATGCACGTTCCGAAGCGACGCAAGCACAGTTGACGGCCGTAGAAGCAGATCCCAAGGCAGTCAAAGTTGATCAAGAGGGCACCGCAAAAGCAACTCAATCGAAGACCCGGTTTCTGCGTCCTGCGATTGCCGCCCTGGTTGCGGCCAAATCCATGGACAACGACGCTGGCAAGCAAACCGCCTCTGGTACAGGCAGCGCAAACCCGTCCGGGCGTTCCCTGGGAGGCTTCTCGGGTTTCGGCTTGCTGGGCATAGCTGCATCGCGAGGACCGCATCAAATCGCTATGGGGCTGGGCTATTATGGATTGGCCTGGTCCGTATACTCGAACATCATTTCCCGAGGCAGCGAGATTAGATTTGAAAAGAACACTGCCATGGCGATTCGCTTTGGAGCGCCTCCACGGAAACGGTGATCAAGGCAGATTTGGGCCGACGATAATCCGCCCGTCGAAGATAGTCATCCAAACCTTCGTGTCTGCAATCTTGACTGGATCGATGGAAAAAATATCGTCAGATAAAACCACGAGATCCGCCAACTTGCCCGGTTCAATTGACCCTTTGATCTTTTCGTCGAAACTGGCGTAAGCCGACCCCATGGTATAGGCGTGTACGGCTTCCTCAACGGTGATCTTCTGCTCGGGAACCCAACCGTCAGGATGCTTGCCATCAAGAGTCCGCCGCGTGACTGCGCCATAGATGCCCATCAACACGTTCATTGGTGCCACGTCCCAATCCGATCCGAAGGCAAGCGTCGCGCCTGAATCGAGAAGCGAGCGGAATGCGTAAGTCGTCTTGGCGCGTTCGGGCCCAATGCGTTTCTTGGCCCAACGCCCGTCGTCAATGCAGTGATAGGGCTGCATCGATGCGATTACGTGCAGGCTCGCGAAGCGCGGAATGTCGGAAGGAAGCAGGTGCTGCGCGTGTTCGATACGCAATCGCCGGTCGCGCGAGCCATTTTCGCTCTCCAGCCGCTCATACATTCCAAGAATGGTGTTATTTGCTTTGTCGCCGATAGCATGTACGGCGATTTGCAAGCCTGCGGCGTCGGCGTTCTTCATGTTCTCCCACATCGTCTCCGGGTGCACCAACTCGGCGCTGGGAATCCCGCTGGTATTAGGTGCATCCAAATACGGTTTGAAGAAAAGAGCAGTGGTAGATCCAAGTGAGCCGTCAGCGAAACCTTTCAAACCGCCGATGTGCAGGTGCTCATTTCCGAAATCGGCAAGCAGACCGACCTGCGCGAGCCGCTGCCATGACGTAAGGGGCTGATGACCCGAAATGCGGACGGTCAGCTCACTGTGGTGAAGCATGGCCTGATACACCCGGAACACGTCGGGCGACGCGGACATATCCTGCACACTCGTGACACCCTGCGAATTCGCGTACGTCTCAGCGGCCTTAATCGCGGTTCTGATTTGGTCCTGAGAGGGCGCGGGAATCACTCTTTCCATCAACTCCTGTGCCGCGTCTTTCAAGATTCCTGTAGGATCGCCGCTAGCATCGCGTACGATGACCCCGCCGGGCACGTCCTTGGTGTTTCTGTCTACCCCCGCCAGCTTAAGCGCGAGCGAATTCGCCAGGGACATGTGTCCGTCTAGCCGGTCCACGAAAACGGGCCAATCCCGCGTTACGTCGTCAATGAGCTGCCGCGTGGGCAGACGTGGAGGCGACCAATTTTCGTGATCCCAAGCGCCGCCCGTGATCCACTGCCCCTTCGGCGTGTGCTTCGCGAATTGTGCCAGAGTGTTGCGAAACTCTTCTTGACTTTTTGAAGACCGCAACTGCGGTCCAGCCAAGCTCGAGCCGCCGGAATAGAAATGTACGTGAGCGTCGTTGAAGCCCGGCAGCACTCGTTTGCCTGCGAGATCAACCACCCGGGTGCTGGGCTGCTTGAGCCTAAAGATCTCGGAGGTACTGCCGACAGCGACGATATGGTTACCGCTGATTGCGACTGCTTCAGCCTCCCTTTGTTGCGGATTGACCGTCCAAACCTTCCCGTTGATCAGTAGCAAAGTAATCGATTGTTGCGCGTCGAGGCGAGGGGTCGCGTTACAGATGAGAAGAGCAAATAACAATACCGAACGCATATGGAATCTAAATCAGGACAGGTGCGTGTTCGAACCCGATGTATTGTACTTCTTCCTCCAGGTCAAAGCCGAAGCGATCACAGACGCGCCGCTTGAGCTCCTGAACAATGGCCACTAGATCGGCTGCCGTGCCAGTTCCGTCGTTATACACGAGATTTGCGTGATACCCAGCTACCTGAATATCGCCTCGCCGCATCCCTTTTGCGCCAATTTGCTCGAGAAACCAGGCCGACGGCACTTTTCCTTCACGGACGACATTGGAAGGGATTTCGGCCTGTACTCGCGCGGGCAACTCCGCAAAAAATACGTTCTTGAAGATGCTGCCGGCGCATCTCATTTGAGGCGGATACTTGGCATCGCGAATGGTCCGGATTTCACGCGCGGCGGTTGCCAGCTCATTCGGATCGCCCTCCTGAAAGCGAAGATCGGCGGAAAGGATGACCCATTCCTTGTGACTTTTGAAGGTGCTGTCCCGATACCCGAATCGGCATTCGGTCTTGTTCAAACGAATCACGCGCTCGCCATCCGTGACGTCCACGGTTTCAATTAGCTCATCCACCGAGTGACCATAAGCGCCAGCATTGCCATAAATGGCCCCGCCCAGGTATCCGGGGATTCCCGTCATGGTTTCCAGTCCTTTGAAGCCGAGCCCTATGCTGTGATCGACAACGTCTTGTAGGATGGCGCCGCTTTCGATGCGTAACGTCATACCGTTCCTCGCGACGCGAGAACCCGTATAACGAAGCACGGCCCCATCGAACCCGTGATCGGAAACAATCAAATTTGTGCCCCCTCCGATGACGATTCGAGGGAGACACAGCTGTTGAACGGTTTTGAGAGATTCGGTGAACGCGCCCGTGTCGGGCGCATCGCAGAGCACTGCCGCTGGGCCGCCGATTCGGAAACGCGTATGAGCCGAGAGTGGCACGTTGACGAGGAGCATTAGATTGGGGATAGCACCCAGGCGCTCCAGCGCCGCCGGGCTAACGGGCATCGTTCCTGATTATAGGGGTCGAGCCTGCGTCGTACCCCGAAAGTGCGCCGAGCCTACTCAGGTTTCTTGTAATCGATCGCGCTCTCGACGTCGGCGTGCCGGAACGCCGAGTTCTCGAGTGACACGGTGATATCCCGATTGATGAAAAATACGGCCCTCAGCCGGAACTCCGTTCCGAAGCTCACGGGAAACCACACGTTTTCCCCGAAGCGCCGGTACTCGACATTGAAGCCCAGTCCCGGAAGATCTGTACCAAGGAGGGTGCGCACGAACATGGGAATCCGTCTGGATAGAGTAGTGAAGACTCGCACGGGCTGAAACTCCTGAGAATCGATCAGCGCTTCACCCGCCCAAGTGATCTCGTGCCTGTTCTTGGGTCCAAACCCGATGCGGTAGACCGCGCGGCCACGTACGGTTTGTTCTCCGAGTAATTCGAAATCGTATTGTTTCTGCTGATCACTCGTCAGGGGGAATAGGTCGGCGGCAAGCCCGTCCTTGGAGTCGGAGTTCAGCAGGTCATCGCGGAAAGATTCGACGATGGAGCCGTCAAGGCCATTAGCTTCAGACGCCGTGTCGCTGTGAAAATCGATGTATCGGTCCTTATGCCAGTACCGTCCGTCTACCTGTTTCAGGTCCTTTTTAACGCCCTCGGGTGTTGGCGCAACCAGATACTCGGTGGTCTCTTCCCGTCCGAGCTTGCCGTTCGTCTTTCGCGAAACTATGCGAATTCGCTGTTGGTACAGGTAGTCATTCCGGAGCTTCTCTGCTCGGTCCTGATTTGCTGCGACTCTGGCCATGATGGTGGCAGCAGTGAGTTCCGGGTCGCGTGCAGCCCCAGGGCTCGCTCGGACGATCACAACCAATCCAACTATGGAGATGAGGAGACGAGCGGCCACGGGCAGGTCCTTCTCTCCCCATTACGGACGAAAGGACGTGCGAGATTCAAAATCTAGAGATTCAGCATTGGCTGGATCAATCTGAACCACTCTGCGCCAATTCGTCCAGCGCAGCCCCCGAGAGCTCGTATACGGTCCAGTCATCGAGCGGCACGGCCCCGTGCCTTCGATAGAAGTCAACTGCCGGCTGATTCCAATCAAGTACAGCCCAAGATAGCCGGGCGCAACCCCGCTGTTTCGTGAGTTGGGCCAAGTAATTGAGCAACCCCGTGCCGACTCCTTTGCCCTGGTGCGCAGGCTCGACGAACAGATCTTCCAAATAGATACCCGTGCGCGCGAGAAAAGTTGAGAAGGTCTGGAAAAAAACCGCAAATCCGGCTGGCTCATCCCCGACATACGCGAGAACCACCTCGGCTGCCCGGTGTGATCCACAGAGGGTTTGCCGCAAGAGGTCTTCATCGGCGACTACCTTGTCCAAAAGCCGTTCGTATTCCGCGAGTTTTCGTATGAACCCTAATATCAGTGGTATGTCCTTCGGTTCGGCTGGCAAGATTCTGAGTTGTTCGCTAGGACCTGGAGGCATATCGGGTGGAGTTCGCACTATTTTTGATACTATCGAGGCTGCGAGCTACTCTTTCCCTCGTCCTGCATCTAACCTGAGGTAGCCCGCGAGTTCGGCGGTTGCCACATTGAGGTGCAATATGAAATTTTTTCTTGATACAGCGAATCTCGAGGAGTTGAAGAAGGGTGCCGCTTGGGGCATCGTCGACGGAGTTACCACTAATCCGACCCTCATCGCCAAAGAAGGCGTCCCTCTCGAAGATCAGGTACGTAAGATTTGCGACATTATCGACGGCGACATCAGTGCGGAAGTCGTCTCGACAAATTCCAAAGAGATGATCGAGGAAGGCCGCCGCCTTTCAAAGATTCACAAGAACATCGTTGTGAAGATACCTTTAATTCCCGAAGGGATCGTGGCCGTTTCCGCGCTTGCCAAAGAGGGCATCCGAGTTAACGTGACTCTTTGCTTCAACGCCGCCCAGGCCCTCCTCGCTGCCAAAGCCGGTGCGTACATCATCAGCCCATTCATTGGCCGCATCGATGACATCGGCTGGCCAGGGATGGAGCTGATCGACGAAATCGTGACCATTTATTCAAATTACGGCTACAAGACGCAGGTTTTGGCTGCTTCCATTCGCGGGCCGCTACATGTGATCGACGCCGCGAAGGCCGGTGCGCACATTGCCACCATGCCGTTCAAGGTTCTGGATCAACTGTTCCATCACCCGCTTACCGACAAAGGCCTCGAACAGTTCCTGAAGGATTACAACAAGGCGTTTGAGCTCGTAAGGGCCTAGGCTACTCTCTTTCCCTTGCTGCTCTTCTGAGGCGGTCGAGAATCCCCGCCCACTCGGGCCCGTCGCGTGGCTTCTCGACTGCGATCCAATCCCAATTCTCCGCATCAGCTCTATGCAATCGAGCATAGAGTTCCCGAGCGTACGCACGCGCCTCTGTGGGCATCTCAATGATCTTGCCCCTTCCTGCTGGACGCGGGTGGCCGTGCTCGAGTACAAAGAACGGAGTCCGCGGAGCATAGTGGCGAGGGTGCAGCCCAGGCGATTCGCTCACACCATCTGAACCGATGCCGTCCACCCAAGTGATACCCGTTACAGCTTCCAACTCGGCGCGCGGGATCATGCCGGGCCGTAGCACCGCCGGCGGGTCTTGGGTGAGTGAGACTACTGTGGATTCAATTCCGATCTGCGTCGGGCCTGCGTCAAGAATCATAATGACGCGATCTGCTAGTCCAGCCCGTACGTGTTCAGCTGTTGTAGGAGAGATCTGGCCGAAGCGGTTTGCGCTGGGCGCCGCAATCGGTACGCCTGCCCGCCCGATTAAATCCAATGCGACTGGATGTGCCGGCATCCGAATGCCTACTGAATCCAGTCCGGCTGTGACAGCATCGGGAACCGCCGGGCACTTCTTTACGATGAGCGTTAACGGCCCGGGCCAAAATCGCGCCGCGAGGACGTCAGCCAATTGGGGCCACTCTCGAGCGATCGATTTCGCCATCGCCATATCGGCAACATGCACGATCAAAGGACTCGATGACGGGCGTCCCTTTGCTTCATAGATTCCCTGAACAGCTTGTGCATTGAGTGCATTCGCCCCCAGCCCATAAACTGTCTCTGTAGGAAACGCGACCAAGCCGCCATGCCGGATCAAATCGGCCGCACGGGCAAGTTCTTCTTCGCTCGGCACGCTACTCCGGCAAATCGTCCTTGCCGTCGCCCGAAGTTTTGCCCGTCTTCCGCCAAACCAGATATGCATGAATCAGCGGATCAATGTCGCCATCCAAAACGCGATCCACATCGCCGATCGAGAGCTTTGTCCGGTGGTCCTTAATCAGCCGGTACGGCGCGAGCACATAACTACGAATCTGGCTTCCAAAATTGATTCCGAGTTTACTGTCTTCGATCTTCTGATCGGCCGCGCGCTTCTTATCCATTTCAAATTCGTACAGCTTCGCACGCATCTGCTTCAGCGCGCTGGACCGGTTCTTGTGTTGCGATCGCTCATTTTGGCACTGGACGACAAGCCCTGTCGGAAGGTGTGTCATGCGAATGGCGGAATCGGTGCGATTGACGTGCTGGCCGCCTGCGCCGCTTGCCCGGAACGTGTCCACGCGTAGATCTTCAGGCCGGATATCGATATTGATTTCTTCATCGATCTGCGGATACACAAACACCGACGCAAACGAGGTGTGGCGGCGCGCGTTCGCGTCGAAGGGTGAGATCCGTACTAGCCGATGCACGCCTACCTCCGATTGCAATTCGCCGTACACGTTCTCGCCGTTGATCTCGAAGGTGACCGATTTGATGCCCGCGCCTTCGCCTTCCAAACGGTCCGTGATTACCACTTCAAATTTCTTCCGCTCTGCCCAGCGCAGATACATGCGCAACAGCATCTCGGCCCAGTCCTGGCTCTCGGTCCCTCCCGCGCCCGGATGAATCGTGATGATTGCGTCGCGCGCGTCGTTTTCACCGGCAAGCAGCATCCCGGTCTCGAGCTGCTCCAGCCGGCCCTCGAGCGATCGCATCTCCCGCTCGAGATCGCCATTGACGTTTTCGCCTTCTTTCGCGAGCTCAAACAAGGTATCGAGATCAGAGGTGGCCTCCGCGACCACGTGCGAATTCTGAATCGCCTCCTCAAGCCGCTTGCGTTCCTGCATCACGCGCTGGCTCTTCTCTGGTTGGTTCCAGAATTGCGGATCGCCGATTTCCGCTTCCAGCTTGTCTAATTGTTCTTGCTTGGTGGGGGCGTCAAAGATAGCTCCGCACAGCGTCTGCCTGCTGCCGGAGCGTAACGTACTCTCTTTCTAATTCCTCTAGCGTCATTCTTTAGTAGTGTACTGTGTTGAGCAACCGTGGACGGCTATTACATACGTGCGGTTCTCGGGCCGCCCTGAGCATGATCTAAGACTGCTTGAGTTTTGGCCGGGGAATCGCTTACCTTCAAATGACCCAGGGATCGGGGTGCCTAGTGCATGTGCTCGAGGCAGCAGGAATTGAGTTTATGGAGCGCCACCAACTGCAGGCCCGCATAAATACAGCGCTCTATTGGAAGATAAAGACTTCGAGCAAATTTAAGACGTTCAACTTTTGAGAATTTGCAAACGACTGCAGCAACCACGTGCGATCCGATCCCGAGCGGCTGACGGCTGCAGCTTCACATCAGCACGGTCGCAGCCGAGCAGTAAGTTTTTGAGATAGCATGTATTTGGGCTGGACCATGTTATCGAACCCGATAAATATCCCGCGGGTGATGCGGGGAATGAGTTGGCTAAATGGCGCGAGACTCCTGGATATTTGGTTTTCACGCCCCGCTGCGGTCTATCCGTCATACTCTGCCCCAGATACGACCACCATCCGAATGGATTCCTGGGCGCTAACCTTCCCTAGGGCACGTCAGGTCTACGACCAGTTAATTCAGGAGCATATTTGGTCCAACGCACCCGCCCGCGAAGCCGTCGCGACAATGCTCCGTCGTAAGGCGCTGCTGCGAGCCGTGACACAACCTTTTGGTCGGTTGTATGATCCTGTCCCGCAGCAAGATCCTGACTACATTAACCAACGCCCTGCCGGTGGATACTGGAATTTCGATGATATGACGGCCGCACTGGGCAATTTCAATTTCCGGGTAGTTGTCGCCGGGACCGTCGGGCCGATACCGCATCCTACGAACCAACCCCCCGGAAGTAGGGGTTATCCAAGTCGAGATCTCGGAAGTAGGGGTCTACATTCGAGACTCGTTCGATTTCGAAGGAGATCAATACCTCGGCTGCTGGAGTGACAATCCGGACGGCTTCTCGCCTATCATGCCGGCGCCGCGCCCGGGTCCTGGTGGAGAAGGATGGGACTCGTCTCCGCCCCCCTTTCTGGCCTGTCGGCAACCGAGACTTCCGCGAATGGCGTGATAGGAACGGTCGCGGAGGAGACTTTCTTGTTTTTTCCGACGTGAAACGGACACCGATGATTCACCCCGACAGGTTTGTTATCACCTGATCCGGGGTAGAGAACACCTGTCGTGAACCGACGCTTCCAGGGATCTTTTGGCACGAAGCAACAGAAACGCCTGCTTGCGTTCCTTTTGGTGCTCGCGGCTGTTGGTGTCCTAGGTTTTGTGCTTTGGAAGAGAGGTACGCCGTACCAGCAGCCATATTGGAGCCCTAACGGTAAATACTATGTCCAAAAGTACTCGAACGCTACACTATTCGGGCTGTTACCTGTACCTCGAGGCCACGGTTCGGACGGAGTGAATGGATATATCCGGCTGTACGACAGAAATGGATCATTGATCCATGAAAAGTTTGAGTCTTTTATTAGAGACGTGGATCCTTTGTGGACACGTAACAAGGTTTATCTGAGAGGCATTCCGAAGATGGATGCTGACCCGTGGATCCTTCCAAGCAGTTCAGAGTAGAGCAGACCGGCTGCTTGCAGGGCGCGCAATAGCATCTCAACGTCGAACAGAGCAGCGGATTCTGTTAAAAGGCAGGGCACACCGTCGAGCCCTGCTCAGAATAGCCACACTGAGCGTTGCTGGTGGACAGGACACGGTCAGATACGTTCTTCTCGGCAACAGCTTGTCGGAAATTACTCCAGCTCAATGGCTGCGCGTCGTTGTCACGACTTTTCATCCAAGAAAACGGTCTGATTTTCGTACAATGAAGACAAATGCCCAGTGAAAGACCCTGCTTTGGGCATTAACAGCTGGTTAGAAGATGAACTCTATCAGCAGTATCAGTTCGATCGCAACAGCGTCGACGAAGGCTGGACCGAACTTTTTCGAGAATCTCCCCGTAACGGAGAAGTTACACCGAATACGAATGGTGGGCCTGCTTCATCAACAACGGCCACAACAGCAGCTCCGCCCAATCCGCCCGAGCCTCCGATAGAAGAGCCTCCTACCGAGGAACCGCCTCGCCAGGAGCCACCCGGGCCCAAGCCAATTCCACAGGAAGCAATGGTTAAACCGAAGCCGACCACCGCTTCCACCGAAACGGCAGTTGCAAAGAGTAACGCCAGTCAAGAGGTGAAGGCTCTTGGTGCAAGCGATCAGTTGATTCCATTGCGTGGAGCGGCCGCGCGGATTGCAGAGAACATGACCGCGAGCTTGTCGATTCCGGTCGCAACCTCGCAACGCCAAATCCCCGTTCGAGTCGTCGAAGAAAACCGGAATCTCATCAATAAGCAGCGTGCGCTCAAAGGCTGCGGCAAGCTCAGCTTCACGCATCTCATCGCCTGGGCCATTGTGAAGGCCCTCAAATCGAATCCGTCGCTCAATCACGCGTATGCGGAGAACGGCGGCGAACCTTTCCGCGTGATCCGAAATCATGTGAACATCGGACTCGCCGTCGATGTGCCCGCGAAAGACGGCACCCGATCGCTGAAGGTTCCCAACATCAAGAATGCGGACGGAATGAGCTTTGCCCAGTTTGTCGCCGCATATGACGACATCGTCGCCCGGGCCCGAAACAATAAATTGCAGGTAGCCGATTTCGAGGGCACTACCATCTCTCTCACTAATCCCGGCACCGTCGGAACGCTCGGCTCCGTCCCCCGTCTTATGCCGGGACAGGGTGCAATTATCGCCACTGGCGCGATCGATTATCCTGCCGAGTTCGCGGGTGCCAGTCCGGAAACACGCGCCGACCTTGGCCTGAGCAAAGTGCTGATGATCACCTGCACCTACGATCACCGGATCATTCAGGGCGCGGAATCCGGGGCATTCCTGGCCAAGCTGCAGCAGCTGTTACAGGGCGAAGACGGTTTCTATGAAGCTGTTTTTCGCGATTTGAAGATCCCCTACATGCCGCTGCGCTGGCAAACGGATCAGCAAATCACACCCAGCCGCTATGCCCAAGTCAACACCGATGCCGCCAAGGAGGCAGCCGTCATTCGGCTGATCAGCTCTTATCGCATCCGCGGCCATCTGCTCGCGAACACGAATCCGCTTGGCAGCGAGCCTGTGTATCATGCCGCACTCGATCCGGCTTCCTATGGGCTATCCATCTGGGATCTCGACCGGCCTTTCCTTTCCGGGGCAGTGAAGGCGCCCAGCGGCGCCATCGCATCTTACATGCAGCCCTACGAGACGCTGCGCGAGATTCTCGAGCGCCTTCGCTCAACGTATTGCGGATCAGTAGGCATCGAGTACATGCACATCCAGAATCCTGAGCAGCGCCAGTGGCTCCAGGACCGCATGGAAGGCACGATGAATCTCTGGAAGTTTGACGAGCCCGTGCGCCATCGCATTCTCAGCCGATTGATTCAAGCCGAAGAGTTCGAGCACTTCTTGCAGACCCGGTTCGTCGGCCAAAAACGTTTCGGGCTGGAAGGTCTTGAAAGCACTATCGTGGCGCTGGATGAGATTTTAGAGCGTGCGGCTAACGAAGATGTCCACGAATCGGTGATCGGGATGGCCCATCGCGGTCGTTTGAACATACTCGCGAACATCGTGGGCAAATCGATGGCACAGGTCTTCTCCGAGTTTGAAGGCGAGCCGGATCCCGAGAGCGTGCAAGGTTCCGGGGACGTCAAATATCATCTCGGCGCAAGCGGAATCCACACTTCAACCCGCGGCAAGGAGATCCTCGTCTCCGTCGCCTTCAATCCGAGTCACCTTGAAGCTGTGGACCCGGTTGTCCAAGGCCTCGTCCGGCCCAAACAAGACCGGCTTGGCGACACCAAGCGGGAGCGCGTAATACCGATTCTGATTCACGGAGATGCTGCCTTCATCGGGCAGGGCGTCGTGGCGGAAGTTTTACAGCTTTCGCAGCTCGACGGATACACGACCGGCGGCACAATTCACGTCATTACAAATAACCAGATTGGTTTTACAACAAATCCGCTCGAAGGCCGTAGTAGTGTCTATTGCACTGATGTAGCGCTTTCCGTGCAGGCGCCGATCTTCCATGTGAACGCTGACGATCCTGAAGCGTGCCTGCGCGTGGCCCAGCTCGCATATGATTTTCGCCAGCGCTTCAAACGCGATGTCGTGATCGACCTCATCGGCTACCGCCGCCAGGGTCACAACGAAGCCGACGACCCAAGCTATACACAACCCGTGATGTATCGGAAGATCAAGGCCACGCCTACGCGTTGCGAAGCAATACTCAGACCGCCTCGTACAAGAGAAAATGTTGACCCAGGAATACGTCGACAACCTGCGGCAACAGGCGCGTGAGCACCTGAACGATACGTACGATGAAGCGAAAAAGCATCGTGAAGACTTCGTCATCGAAGAGTTCGCGGAAGCGCCGTTTGAGCAGGTGCACCAGCCGATTCCATCGACCGCCGCTGATTACAAAACTCTCGTAAAAGTCGTTGAGAAGTGCACGACTCTGCCTGATGACTTCCATCTGCATCCGAAATTAAAATCTCTGCTCGATAAGCGGCGCGACGTATTGAAGGGAGCTCCCATTGACTGGGGCTTCGCTGAGACGCTGGCCTTCGGCAGTCTTGTGCTCGAAGGCACTCCGGTCCGCCTTGATGGAGAAGACGTCTCGCGTGGCACCTTTACGCAACGCCACCTGAAGTTCAGCGACTACGATACTGGCGAAAGTTATACACCGCTGCAGCATCTCGATCCCAACCAAGCCAACTTTGAGGTCGTCGATAGCCTGCTCAGCGAATTTGCGGTTATGGGCTATGACTTCGGCTATAGCGTGGCCGATCCGCTCACGCTCGTCATCTGGGAGGCGCAGTTCGGCGATTTTGTGAACGGAGCGCAGATCATTATCGACCAGTTCGTAATTTCCGCCGAAGCCAAGTGGAATCAGCCGAGCGGCCTGGTCCTCCTCCTTCCACACGGACTTGAGGGGCAAGGTCCGGAGCACTCGAGCGCCCGCATCGAGCGCTTCCTGCAATTGTGCGCCGAGAACAACATGCAGGTTGCGAACTGCACGACTCCGGCGCAGTACTTCCATTTATTGCGGCGCCAGATGTACGGTGGGAACGATCGCCGCGGCATTCGGAAACCATTGGTCATATTCACGCCGAAGTTTCTGCTGCGCTATCCCAAAGCGTCTTCGCGTCTCGATGAGCTCACGTCCGGTACCTTCCAGGAGGTGATTGGCGATTCCCAGTTTGTCGGGAGCCAGATCCATCGCTTGCTGTTGTGCTCGGGAAAGGTCTACTACGACCTTGTGAACAAGCGTGAAGAACTGGGCCGCAACGATGTCGCGATCATTCGGCTCGAACAGCTGTATCCGTTCCCGCTACAGCGGTTGATGGATATTCTGCGCCGCTACTCGGACGCGACGGAGTTGTTCTGGGTGCAGGAAGAGCCCGAGAACATGGGCGCCTGGTATTTCGTGGAGGAGCAGATGCAGTCCATCATCTGGTCGGGTGGAACCGCTGGCCCATTGCGCCGGCAATTACGCTACGTAGGCCGTCCCACAGCGGCCAGTCCCGCCGCGGGCGCTCACAAAGTGCATCACGATCAACAAGAAGCGCTGGTCGAGGAGGCCTTCGCGGCGACGCCAGGTATCGTGCGCAAAGCACGCCGCCTGGTCCGGAAAAAGCGCTAAATGTCACAATCTCTGTTATATTTCGGCCTTAAACGCATCTGACCGTCATGGGTCTGATTCTTCTAGTAATTCTGCTCATACTGCTGATCGGCGCCATTCCGGCTTGGCCGTATTCGCGCGGTTGGGGCTACTACCCATCCGGTGGCCTCGGGTTGGTACTGATCATCATTATTGTTCTCTATTTGATGGGATTCTTCCGCTAACCGTCTCTCTCGTCGGAAGACTGATCGCGGGACGCCAGCAAGAATCAGATTCTGTCGAGAGTTCCTCTCGAGCGGCCATACCGGGTACTGGTACGGAATGTCGTTGCCGCTTCGATCCTAGGCGTTATAACCTAACCGCGAGAGCTGTACCTTGTTTCAATTAGGAGGAGTTTTTGCGTTGGCTTTTCCCCGGGAGTGCTTCCCGCCGCTTCCCTTTCCCATATCTATGGATCCCATTTTTGTGCTTACCCGCTTGCGCCCAGGTAAGTGTTCTCACACAGCACAACGATAACTCCCGATCCGGCCTCAATTTGAGTGAAGCTGCGTTGACGACTTCAAACGTCAACGTGAACACATTCGGGAAGCTATTCACCGCCAGAGTGGATGGATACATCTTTGCGCAACCTCTTTACGTACCGGACCTGGCCATTGCCGGCGGGACGCACAATGTCGTTTACGTGGCCACGGCTGCGGATTCAGTTTTCGCCTTTGACGCAGATAATGGCGCGCTTCTATGGAACCACAACTACGGGACCCCAGTCCCCAGTTCGGTAATCGATACTCAAAACATCTTGGTTCAAGTGGGAATCATCAGCACTCCTGCAGTTGATCCTTCGACTGAGACGATGTATGTCGTCACGAAGACGTACGAGAACAAGACACAGATTTTTCGTTTGCATGCGCTCGACATCACAACCGGAAGTGAGAAGTTCGGCGGCCCCGTCGAGATCTCCGCGACCGTGAACGGTGTAGGGAGCGGTAATGATGGGAACGGGCACGTTCCCTTTCAAGCCTCAAAGGAGAACCAGCGGCCCGCAGTAACATTGGCGAACGGCGTCGTTTACCTGGCGTTCGCCTCTCACGAAGATTACGCGCCTTTCCACGGCTGGGTGCTTGGCTACAGCGCTTCGACACTGAACCAGTTGTACGTTTTCAACGACACAGCCAATGGCAGCGATGGAGGGATTTGGCAATCCGGTCAGGGTTTGGTTGTCGATGCGAGCGGAAATCTCTATTTCATGGCGGGAAATGGTACAGCCGACGCACAAAACGGCGGAAGCGATTACGGGGAAGGCTTCGTCAAGCTCAGCAGCAGTCTGGTTCCCTTGGATTATTTCATTCCTAACAACTTTGATGCCCTTAATTCGCGTGATACAGATGTTGGATCCGGCGGACCGGTTCCCATCGCTGGGACCACCTATATAGCGGGTGAGGGTAAACAGGGCCTTATGTACGTGGTTGATACCACCAACATGGGCCACTACAACGCTTCCATCAATCCGGTGCACCAACAATTCACAGCCGGCCCTGGGCTGTGGGGTTCCCCGATCTTCTGGAACAACCCCGGGGCTCCCACGCTTTACGTATGGAACGAAGCAGACAAGCTCAAGGCTTATCAGCTTTCGAATGGAGTTTTCAAAACGACACCGTCGGCCCAAAGCTCCGTCGCTCTGCCGTCCGGAGCGGTAGGCGGTGCCCTTGCTTTATCTTCAAACGCCAACTCACCCGGCACCAATATTCTTTGGGCCTCGATTCCGCTGCAGGACTCTGATCACTCGCTCGTCGAAGGGCAGCTCTTTGCTTTCGACGCAACAAACGTCGGCAAGGAGCTCTGGGATACTCGCCAAAATGATGCGCGCGATGATTTGGGAACGTGGGCGAAATTTGTCCCACCTACCATCGCCGACGGCAAAGTGTTCATGGCCACTGATTCGGGCGAGCTGGTTGTATATGGGTTGTTGGGTTCATCCGGGAATCCACAAACTGCAACCATCGACGACAGCGTTATGGGCTCAGGCCAGAATGAATTTGATTATGTCGGCAATTGGAGCCATTGCACGAACTGCGGGGTGACTCTCTACGATCAGAGCAATAGCTGGGACAATACTGCCAATGACTTCGTAACCGTCGCATTTACCGGCACACAGATTAAGTTCTATGGAGTACAGGATACGGCGCACGGTATCGGTGCGGTTTCAATTGATGGCGGAGCCGAGAGCAATATCGATTTCTATGCGCCTCTGCGAACGGGAAACGTTCTGCTGTGGACGAGTCCAGTACTCTCAGCGGGAAGTCACATCTTTCGACTGCGCGTGACCGGCACAAACAACCCGAGCTCGACAAATACTTTTGTGGTGCCTGACCGAGTCGACATTATCAATGGTGTAAGCTCCATCCCACCGGCGCCCACGGGCCTGACAGCGACGGCAGGAAACGGGCAAGTATCGCTTTCGTGGGGGGCAAGTAGCGGAGCATCCTCCTACAACGTCTATCGCGCCACCGTCTCTGGGGGCGAGGGGACGACGCCGATAGCCGCCAGCATCACTGCCACAAACTACACCGATAGCGGTCTGACGAATGGCGCCACGTACTACTACACTGTGGCCGCAGTCAATTCTGCCGGAACATCACCGCAGTCCACTGAAACAGCCGCTACACCAACTTCCGCTAGTGGGCTGACAAACGGCACGTATATAGTCACCAATTCTGCCGGGACGTTCGTGTGGGACGACCCCAACCTTTCCAAAACGAATGGAACGAACGTGGAGCTATGGAAAGCGAATGGCGGTACAAATCAGAAGTGGAAGTTCACTTCGATTGGCAACGGATATTACACAATCACCAATCAGAACAGCGGGTTGGTGCTGGACGATCCGAACCTCAGCACCGCGTCGGGCACACAGCTGATTCAGTGGCCATCAGATGGAGGTAACAACCAGCATTGGCTGGTAACTCCATCCGGAAGCGGCTATACGATTACGAACCAGTTTAGTGGCCTTCTCGTCGATGCGACCGCGAATACGCAAGGCGCGTACATCGAACAGGCGACCGCCTCTGGCCAATCGACTCAAGTCTGGTCGATTCACTCCGCGGCTGCGGTGTCAAGTCCAGCAGTGTTTCGAGCCTCAGACGGCACCTGGTACATCCAAACGAACAACGGCGCCGCGCTAATGCAGAGCTGGGGCTTACCCGGTGATATCCCAGTCACGGGCGATTATGACGGCGATGGTGATTCGGATTTTGCAGTCTGGCGGCCATCAAATGGGAGTTGGTATGTCTTGCCAAGTGGCAATTTGCAGGCTCCCACTGTTCAGCAGTGGGGATTGCCCGGCGATGTGCCGGTGCCCGGCGATTATGACGGCGATGGCAGGGTGGATTTCGCAGTTTGGCGCCCCTCCGAAGGCAATTGGTATATTTTGCCGAGCAGCAGACCTGGAACTGCGGTCGTTCAGCAATGGGGTCTGGCCGGTGACGTGCCGGTACCCGGCGATTATGACGGCGATGGCAGGGTGGATTTCGCAGTTTGGCGCCCCTCCGAAGGCAATTGGTACGTTCTGCCCAGCGGCAATTTCGGGCATCCAATCATTCAACAGTGGGGATTGCCCGGTGATGTGCCCATCGGCGGTGACTTTGACGGCGACGACAAGGCGGATTTCGCCGTCTGGCGCCCATCAAGCGGAGTGTGGTATGTCCTTCCGACCAGCAGCCCAGGTACTCCGATCATCCAGCAATGGGGACTTTCGGGTGACATTCCAATGAATGGCGATTACGACGGGGATGGGAAAAACGATTTTGCAGTTTGGCGTCCTTCAGATGGCACTTGGCAAATCGTCCCTACCACGGCTGTCGGCAATCAGATAATTCAGTGGGGACTGCCCGGCGATGTTCCGGTAAGCAGCCCTCCCCAGTAAAATCGAGTCACACACTTCGAGCCAGTGTTGATAACGATGACGCAGATGCATCGGCGACATCGCTGCGGCAGCAATTCTCCTCTAGCTTGGCTAACCTTCTTGGCCGTGACGCTGGCAATGTCCGCGCAATCCCAAACGCAACCGCTGTATCAGGTCATCGATATCGGACCGCTGCCCTGGGTCGCGGACGACGTCGCAGCCGGAATCAGTAATTCAGATGAGATATCGTTTTGGCGGCTGACTGCCGCCGATACGATTCATGCGTGTACGTCTAAGAACGGCCAGGTGCATGACCTAGGCACACTGATCGGCCATCTGAGCAGCATCAGCCGGGCGATTAACGATCGGGGACAAATCGTCGGCTGGTCAGTGAGCGGGAAGAATCTTGTTGACAGCCTCGCTACTACGCATGCATTTCTCTATGGCCAGGGTCAAATGGCCGATCTCGGCACCCTTGGCGGGCGGGACAGTCAGGCGAAGGACATCAATGATGCGGGTGTGGTTGTCGGAGTTTCCAGTCTCCCGGACAACAACAAGCATGCGTTCCTTTTCGCGCATGGCAGTTTTAACGATCTGGGAACTCTGCACGGCGGAACATATAGTGAAGCGAACGCGATCAATAATCGGGGTGCGATTGCGGGGGCGTCCGAAACCCCTGAGCACAATATTCACGCTGTGCTTTGGACTCACAACGGCCATGCGCTCGAAGACTTGGGAACGCTGCCGGGCGGAACACGCAGCCGTGCATTAGCCGTGAACGATGCGGGTGATGTCGTTGGCTTCTCGGAAGTAACGGGTGCAAAAATTCACGGCTTCATCTATCAAAACCGCCGCATGCGCGATCTCGGCTCGCTCGGCGATGACCCGATCCGCCCCAATGCCGTGAATGATCGCGGCGAGGTCGTCGGCCTATCGGGCGTGAACGACCGCGTGCGCCACGCTTTCCTTTGGCGCGACGGCAGAATGGCCGACCTAAATCGACTCATTGGATCGAAGCCTGAATGGCGACTCAGCGAAGCATACGATATTAATGCTCGAGGAGATATCGTTTGTGCGGCAACACAGAATGGCACTTCACGAAACAGGCGATTACTGCTTCTGAAACAGTTGACAAAGCTGCCAGCTCAGTAATCAATCGGGATCGTCATCCTGCGGAGGCGGCTTGTTCGGCTCGTCGAGGCGTTGATCCGGAGATACACCTTTTCCGCTTTCCGAATTTGGTTCGATCGTCCCTAATTCATACTGGGAGTTCTTTGCAATCGGTTCGATTTCGAAACGCTGGGGCAACTTTGCGGCAAGATCCGTCTCAATGAGAATTGGTTCCTGCTCGAGGCCCGATACTGCGGAAATAGGGATGGGATTTCGAAATCCAGGATCATTGCTAGCGGGATCGATTGCGCCGTATAGGGTCCGATTCGGCTTGTGAAAGACATAGACCTGCAGGGCAGGGCGTGACGAATAAAAATCCGCGTCGGGGAGGTCGATCACCTTGTTATCTGAACAAAGCAGAAGTTTGCCGGGCGCCAATTTCCCCTGATTCCGTTTCAGCAGATCTACGAGTGGGCGATCATAAACCGTTTTGGGCACGAAATTGAAGAGCAGGTAGCCCCAGCATGCAAGCAGCGCCGGTACGCCTGCCCACAACAGCTTTTCAGCACGGAACCGAATGAGGATGGGTTCGATCTCCCCAGCCGCGATGATTGCCAGAGCGGGATAAATCGGAACGATATACCACGCCAGCTTCGTTCGAACGACTGTACATTCGAGAAACACGGCCAGGAAAAAGCAATCGATCACTCTGAAGCGACGACTCTTGATTGCGCGAACCCCAGCAAGAACAACCAGAATCACCCAGGGAAACGCTTTAAGACTGAGAAGCCGAACGTAGTAGGTGATTCCGCCGCTGTGCTTCTCGAGAGCAGTTGCGGTTCGGGAAATCATTTGCCGAACGAAGTAGTCGGCGATGAATGGCCTTCCGAGATGAAAAATCATGTACAGGTGCCAGGGAATGACGATGGCCAGAAATATCAGCGCTCCTCGCACGCAGCTTTTGTTGATCGTCAATACACGCCAGTGATTTTTGGCCGTCATGACGATAAGCGTTAGGACCAGAGGAGATGCGGCTGCGCTCTTCGTCATTACCGCGAGCGCCAGTCCGATGAAAAACATGTACCAGCCTCGGGCACCATCCACCGTTAAGCGGTAAATCCCGTACACGCCTAGCACGAGCCACAGCGTCAACATGACGTCGGTGGTGCCCATTCTGGCTTGCGCAACGAAGCCGTATGTGGTCAGAAGCACGGACGCGGAAAGCCAACCCATTCGCCGGCCGCCCATCTCGCTGGCTAACCGGTAAGTCAGAACGATAACGGCTATCCCGCAGAGCGCCGAAGCAGCGCGTTCCCAGAACTCTGAAACTCCGAACAGTGCAAAAAAGAGCGAGGTTGTCCATTCGTACAGCGGCGGTTTGTCGAGCCAAGGATGGTAATTGAAATATGGGATTAGCCAGTGCGCGCCATGCAAAAACTCTTTCGCCGTTTCGCCATACAAAGCCTCATCCCAATCCGGAAGTGGGCGTTGACCCAAGCGAAAGAGAAAGAAAAATGCCGCGATTCCGGCAACCGCTAGAGTGTTCCTCGCCGATGAGCGTGAAGCTCTCAAAAGTTTCGGAATCGCGGTGGGCGAATCGCCCGCTGGGACGTGCACAACTGGAACTACGAACGGCTCAGGCCTAAATCAGGTACGCGTTTTTGACGACGATCTAAAGAGTGTCGGTACACCGCAAAACTACTGCTTAAAGGCAGAGCCGCGCGCCGATTCGAGATCTAAAACGTACGTGTAAGGATCCTGGTAAACGTGCTTATAGCTCTTCGCTAATGCCCTGAAATTATCTTGCTCGTCTTCATAAACCTTGGCTTGGAGAGTTGACCAACTGCTGCGCCCAAATGCAGCGGGATTGGCCAAAACAGTTTGAAGGGTTGCGTTAGGGAAGTGGTTCGGTAACCGTGCGGCGCTAATGCCATTAAAGCCGATACGGGTGAAATCGTACGCAATGTAGCGAATTGAGTGTTCGAGTAGGTATGCTCTCAACGCATCTGGGCCCTTGCCGACGGGCATGCCAGGCGGCAGGCCTGCCATTCCGACGAAATCTGCGACGAAAATTCGATTACGTTTGAAGTCGAATGGAAAGCTTACGAGCAAATTCACCAACATACGTTCTCGATCTGGTATAGCCGCCTGAAGCGCAGCGATTCTCCTGTGTTCAGTTGCCATGTCGAACGGGGTTGGCGGGGCCAGAAGGCCGAGATCACGCGCATACCTGACATATTGGTGGGCACGGACTCCAAATGCGACAACGAAAAATGCCACGCCCAGTGCAGGCATAGCAGCAGCAACCTTCAGCCAGAGGGAACGCCTGCCTGATACATTTCGCCACCATCTTAGGATGAATGCAGCAAAGATCAGCAGCGCGGGAATCTGGAACGGACCGGTATACCTGCCCATCGCCTCTCCTCCAGTTGAAGCTGCAACTGCCAGGGCGGCGATTCCCATCGAGAGGAGAAACGTCGAAAGCGGCAGCCACTCTGGCTCGATTCGTTCTCGGCCTGCAAGCAGCGCCGCTCCCGCTGCTAAGAAGAGCGGAGCAGCGAGTGCCAATACAGGTACCCAGACTGAAAGAGAAGTGGAGGCCATGAATGTATGAGAGCCACTGGGCATTGGAATTACCCCGTAGGCGCTTGCATCATAACCTCTCCCCAGTATGGGGAAGAGATAAGTTCCTTCCTTTCTTTTCATATCGAGCATCCATGGCACGATACAGATCAGAAATGTAAAAACAAAGATTGCAACCTGTCGCACAGGCGCCCAACGCGGTCTAATCAAAAAGATGCCCAGATAATAAAACAGACAGATGAGCACAGCCGGTGGTAAGTAGTTAGACTTCAGAGAGCAAAGGAGGGCGGCTATTGACCCGAGTAGAACGGAACGCCGCCATCCTAAGCGATCTCCCAACGCCGGATAAATTTCGGTCCAGAACAGTGCTGCAAAGAGTGCGGCTGGGAGCACCACCATCGTCAAATTGAGTCGAAACACAGGCGTTACAAAAATCAACATCGTTATGCACAAAGATTGCGCCAATGAAAGCGCGAGCGTGCGGCAGATACTAAAAACGACACCCGCATAGAGAATGTAGCCGATTGAGACGTCTATAAAGGGAATGCTGCGCACATCTCCCAGCACGAGCATGAAAGCCTGCAGGAAATAGGGTGCGCCTAAGCAGGACGTTATCCGTCGCTCATTGAAGGGATCGAACGGTAGGCCGCCGAGTTGTAAGGTCTCCGGGGGAAAAGTAAGGTAAGCCGCCAGATCATCCAACTGAAAGGAACTGGCACGAGCCCGAACATTGCCAAAGACCGGAATTGCCACCAAAACAATTAGCATTATCATCAGCACGGGAGCGTACGGTTTACGTGCTAACTCGTCGAACATTCTCCTTACGCGCTCGGGAAACGCCTTCGTGTGCCTCCAGACAGACCAGCAGAGGAAGAAATCTCCGGCGACGATCAAACTCGTGAGGACTGAGGGCGTAATGCAGGCTGCCAAGTTCAACAGACCGCCAATCGCGGTTACGAACGCAAGGCCCGTGCAGCCGGTGAGCGCCCACGGTGCACTTCTAATCCCGAACAAACGGAAGATCGCACTCCCGTAACCTAGAAAGGCGCAAAAAATGCATGTACCCCACGCGAGCAGCAGCAGGAAGCTCACGCGACGTCTTTTCCCTTTCGCGTCAATCCAAGCAAGCTCAAGAAAAAGCTCGCAAAGATGGCCTCGACACCCAGCATGAGCGCGGTAACAGAAGGAAGGGTGATGCGTAGCGCCTGAGTCGGCAATAGTTGCCCGAATCCTGATCGGTGCCAAATTGAGACCGCATAGAGTGCAGTGCTCAATCCGGCAACGAGCAGCACGATTCCCACTGATACACCGGTTTCCAAATTAAAGTACCGGAACCATTTTTCAAATTCCGGATCTCTGGGGAGAAGTCCCGCCTGAGTTCCAAAAATTTTCGCGCCCAGTGCAAAAACACAAAAGTGAAAGCCCACCAGCAGCGCCCCAATGGCATACACGAGAGTGTCCACATCCAATGTCACGTTCCCGATAGTCCGAGGGCCGGGAAGCAACCACGCAGTGATAACTGATCCAGTCACCACAAGGAACATACCTGGATACAGAAACAGCCAGCGTGGACTGTAAAGGAGCAAGAATCGTAGGTGACGCCATCCGTCGCGCCATGTGCGTAAGTGCGGAGGTCGCGAGCGGCCATCGGGAGAAAGCGTCGTAGGTACTTCCGCGATATTCAACCCCAATAGACTTGCCTTCACAACCATCTCGCTCGCATACTCCATCCCGGTTGTCTGCAAATTCAGCCGCTCGATGGCGCACTTTTTGAAAGCACGCAGCCCGCAATGAAAATCATTTACCGGAGCACGAAAAAATAAACGCCCTAGAAAACTCAACACAGGATTGCCGAGGTATCTGTGAAGGAACGGCATTGCACCCGGCCGGATTCCACCCTTAAACCGGTTGCCCATTACCAGATCAGCGCCCTGATTCAGGGCATCAACGAACCTCGGCAGGTGAGCAAAATCGTAGCTATCATCCGCATCCGCCATAAGAATGTATTCACCTTTGGCGGACTCGATGCCTGACATGAGTGCGGCGCCATACCCGCGAATCGGGACATCTACGATGCGAGCTCCTTCCCGGGCAGCAATCGCCTGTGAACCGTCTGTGCTGCCGTTGTCGGCGACAACGACCTCACCCGCAAGCCCGGTAGCTCGAATTGCGGCGTGCGCCTTCTTTACACAGACACCCAACGTCTCGGCTTCGTTGAGGCACGGCATCACTACGGAAACTGTTATCCGGCGATTCATAGCCTGAGAAGCTAGGCAATTAGAGCGCGTCCGATTGCGTACTAGTGTCCGATGGTTCCGAGCGGCAACTGTAAATTAGGTTGCCGCCCAGCAGCAGGGACGGTGAGCAGAGCCGCAGAGTTACTTCTTATTCGCCGAGCCCGGCTCTGACATTGCGGCGTGTGCCTTTGCGACAAGCGGATCGGGTAAGGCATATCCTGCGGCGGCTTGCAGTTTGTTCTTTAGCGCGCCGGCGACTACGTGATCCTTACCTGCCATGAGGGCCTCAAAGCCTTCCTTGGCGACTTCTGCCGGATCGTCTTTTTTGCTTGCGCCCAATTTCGTGTCGTCAGCGCCGGCACGGTGGAAGAATTCGGTTTCCGTTGCTCCGGGCATCAATGCCGTCACAGACACGCCGGTCTCCTTCAACTCCTCCCGGAGGCTTTGCGAAAGAGAGCGCACAAAGGCTTTGGTCGCGCCGTAAACCGCTTCATAGGGCGTCGGCATCGTGCCGGCAATCGATGCGGTGAATAAAATGCGACCGCTACCGCGAGCCACCATGTCTTTGACGATGTACTTGGCCAAATGGAGCGTGCCCGTCACATTCAAGGCCACCATATTCAGCTCTTGGGCGAGGTCCGTTTCGATAAAGCGTCCACTCACGCCCACGCCCGCGTTAATTGCCGCCGCGTCAAGTGGACGGCCAGCCGAATGGATTGCTGACAAGAGCTTATGGACGCCTTCGTGAGTTGCAAGATCTGCTTCCACGGGTTCTACCTTTGCGCCAAGCATCTGGATTTCGCGAGCCGCAGTGTTGATTCGCTCGCCGGCAGAAACGATCAGGAGATCGAAGCCATTCTCGGCAAATTGTTTGGCCAGCTCAAAGCCGATTCCGGCCGAAGCGCCGGTTACTACGGCAAACTGCTTTGCGGAAGATGTCGTCATTAGGTTCCTTTCACCGTAAAGACGCCGCCGCTTGCCGAAGTGGAAGATGGGAATTTTGCTAGCGCTGGAGGTGCCTTAAGACGGCCCGATGCTGACCCGCCTTCCACGATTGCCGAGCACTCTTTTGGCGGAGCGTAGTATCCAGCGAAGTAACAGCGCCGACATGACGACTGCAATCAGCACTATTACGCAGAGAACAGCTGGATGCACTGCCATCAACAGAGTGCCGCCTATCGTGAGTGCATCACCTAATAGGCTGAGCGTGATATTTGAAAAGGGCTCAGGGGAAGCGTTTGCCGCCACTCGCGTGGCAGTCTTTGCGCTGTGTGAGCTTAGCGCAATCCCGCCTCCCACTAGAAACGCAATCAGCCGGATTTTCGGATCAAAGTGTGCGACAGCTGCGGCTGCAAGAATAGCGCCCGCGGGCACGCGAATAAACGTGTGAATCACGTCCCAGACAGAGTCAACGGCGGGTATCTTGTCCGCGATGAACTGAATCGCATACAGAGCCGCTGCAACGGCAATGATCCAGGTGTGACTCAAATACGCCAGATCGCCGGGCAACCGTACCATCCCGAACCGTTCGAGCAGTCCGAGAGTTAGTACGGTGGCATATAGGTTTATTCCGGACAGCCACGCCGAGCCCATCGCGAAACCGAGCGTTCCCAGGTTCATACCCATCTATACGTGAGAGACGCGATTCCGAAGTTACACGATCATAATCGACGTGAAAAGATGCGATCCAGGCGAGCTCCTAGTATGTTATGATTAGCTGAGTCGGGAGACTATCTACTTAAGTTCGCCTGCGCGAGGCATCGAAACAATCCTGACAATGGAGCATCTAATTCGGGATGAAAGGAGCTTAATGAAGGTCTGGACACGCGAGTTTCTCAGCGAGTTTGTCCGAACCAAGCTCGATGGGTATCGGTTCATTGTGGTCTCGAATCGAGAGCCTTTTCAGCACCGGCATGTAAACGGTCAGATCGAGTGCATTCAGCCCGCAAGCGGCATGGCGAGCGCCCTCGATCCTGTAATGCAGGCAAGCGGCGGGCTCTGGATCGCCCACGGCAACGCTGACGCCGACAAGGAGACTGTTGACGCGTTGGATCACGTTGAGGTGCCGCCCGACCACCCTCGATACACGTTGCGGCGCGTGTGGCTTTCGAGCGCAGAGGAAGAGGGGCACTATAGCGGTCTTTCCAATCAGGGACTCTGGCCGCTGTGCCATGTCGCGTTTACGCGTCCGATATTTGATCCCGATCATTGGCAGATGTACCGCCGTGTAAATGAGCGTTTCGCGGAAGCCGTGCTCGAAGAAGCGGGTGACAGCCCAACGTTCGTTTTTATCCAGGACTATCATTTCGCGCTGCTTCCGAGAATGCTCCGAAACGCCAGGTCAAATCTCGTGATAGCGCAGTTCTGGCACATCCCTTGGCCGAATCGCGAGGTCTTCAGCTCATTCCCTTGGCGGGAGGAGATACTCGATGGACTGCTCGGGAATGACCTCCTGGGCTTCCATCTTCCACACCACTGCCAAAACTTTCTTAAGACCGTTGACTGCTCTTTGGAAGCCCGTATAGATGAATCGGGTTCGGAAATTTCCCGTAGCGGGCATTCGACGCTCGTGCGTCCATTCCCGATCGGAATCGATTTCGATGAGCATGCTGATTCGGCAAATTCAGATGTGGTTGCGAATCAGATGCGTCGTTGGCGCAAAGAGTTGTCGCTCAGTGGAAAGCTACTAGGCATCGGGATCGATCGCCTGGACTATACGAAAGGGATTCCGGAACGTCTGCGCTCGTTAGACAAGCTGCTCGAAGAAGATCCTCAATACAGGGGTAAGCTTGTCTTTGTTCAGATAGCGGTTCCCAGCCGTTCCAGCCTGCCCGCGTATCGTCAAATCGAACGAGAGGTCGAATATCTCACCGCACAGATCAATCACCGGTGGGCAACTTCTTCGTGGCGCCCAATCACACTTCTGAAACGCCATTACACTTCTTCTGAAATGATCGCCTTGCATCGCCTTGCGCACTTCTGTGTCGTTAGCTCGCTTCACGACGGTATGAACCTTGTCTCCAAGGAATTTGCAGCCAGCCGAGTGGATGAAGATGGCGTTTTGGTTCTGAGCAAGTTTGCCGGCGCCGCATATGAGCTGAAGGACGCGTTACAAGTCAACCCGTTCTCGATTGAAGAATGCGCCAGCGCTTATCGTGAGGCATTGCAGATGCAGCCCGATGACCGGCGGCGGCGAATGCGGAAGATGCGCGAGATTGTAGAACATAATAACGTATACCGGTGGGCGGGAAAATTCCTTTCGGATTTAGCCAAAATCGAGTTCCCCGATCACGCCGATCAGGAATACGAGCAGCAGCCCTCAATCGTTGCTCTAGGAGTTGCCGTATGAGCTCCCTTCAGCAGGTACATCGGTCTCCAATACCGATGCTCGCGAATTTGGATGCAATCGAAGAGCGCATAGTCTCTGCTCACAGAATTTCGCTTTTCTTGGATTTTGACGGGACTCTCTCGCCTATCGTCACCAATCCCGCCGAAGCGAAACTCGATGCTGGAATCTGCTCAATTTTAGGGACGCTGGGCAGCCGCTGGGACTTCGACATCGCAATTGTCAGTGGGCGCGCTTTGTCGGACATGCGAGATCGCGTGGTACTGACGAACGTCATCTATGCAGGCAATCATGGACTCGAGATCGAATCTGATACGGTGCGCTTCCGCGAGCCGCGTGCCGAAGCATTGCGTCGGGAGCTGCGCTCGGTTTTGTTGCAGCTTAAGCTCGCTCTGAGCGATACCGATGGGCTGGAGATTGAAGACAAGGGGCTTACGTTAAGCATCCATTTCCGGCGCGTGACGGAGCATTTACACGAGTGGGTGCGAAGCGTAACGCATAGCACGGTCAGCCGTTCACGTTCCTTCAGTTGCCGCGAAGGCAAAATGGTTCTCGAAGTTCGCCCTCAAATCACCTGGAATAAGGGTCACGCCGTGAAGTGGATCGCGCGAGAAGTGCTCCCCGCGGGATCGGTCCCGATTTATATCGGCGATGACGTTACCGATGAGGACGGGTTTGCTGCGATTCCCGAAGGGATTACCATCAAAGTCGGGGAACCCGGCGAAACAACAGCGCAATACTTTTTGCCCGATGTTGCTGCGGTGGGGCAGTTTCTCACTTGGTTGAATCACGCGAAACGGAATGCACTCGCAAATTCTCAGCGGGCTGGAAGATGATCCTCTCTGGTACAAAGACGCAATCATTTATGAACTCCACGTCCGTGCCTTCTCTGACAAAAATGCCGACGGAATGGGAGATTTCCGCGGCCTCGCCGAGAAACTAGATTACCTCGAAGATTTAGGCGTTACCGCCATTTGGCTGTTGCCGTTTTGTCCTTCGCCATGGAAGGACGACGGCTATGACATCTCGGATTTTCGCAACGTGCATCCGGCATATGGCACTTTGCGAGATTTCCAAAACTTCTTGCGAGAAGCTCATCGCCGTGGACTGCGAGTCATCACCGAGCTGGTCATCAATCACACCTCCGATCAGCACGAATGGTTTCAGCGATCGAGAAAAGCTGAACCCGGATCCCGTTGGCGCGATTTCTACGTTTGGAGCAATACTCCCGACAAGTATGCAGGCACTCGTATTATTTTCAAGGATTTTGAGCCGTCGAATTGGAGCTGGGATCCAGTAGCAAAAGCTTATTATTGGCACCGCTTTTACTCACACCAGCCTGATTTGAATTTCGATAATCCCGTCGTCCGGCGTGCGGTCATGCACACTCTCGATTTCTGGGCCGAGATGGGTGTCGATGGATTCCGGCTCGATGCGATTCCATACCTCTATGAGCGGGAAGGCACGAATTGTGAGAATCTTCCGGAGACGCACGCATTTTTGAAGGAGCTCCGCCGCCATCTCGACGAAAAGTATCCGAATCGCATGCTTTTAGCTGAGGCGAACATGTGGCCGGAAGATGCGGTCGCTTATTTCGGGAGCGGAGACGAGTGCCACGTGTCCTTCCAATTTCCTCTGATGCCGCGCTTATTCATGGCTCTGCGCCTTGAAGATCGCCTTCCAATAGTTGAGATCCTTCGTCGCACGCCGACAATTCCGGAGACATGCCAATGGGCCATGTTCCTCCGCAACCACGATGAGCTCACGCTTGAAATGGTCACCGATGAGGAACGCGACTACATGTACCGCGTGTACGCGGCCGATCAACGCGCCCGCATCAACCTCGGTATTCGCCGCCGCCTCGCTCCGCTGCTCGGCAATGATCGCCCCCGCATCGAGGTCATGAATGCACTCTTGTTTTCGCTCCCCGGCACCCCCGTGATCTATTACGGCGATGAGATCGGAATGGGTGACAACGTGTATCTCGGAGATCGAAACGGCGTTCGTACACCCATGCAGTGGAGCCCAGATCGCAATGCCGGGTTTTCGTCCGCCAATCCGCAGAAGTTGTACCTGCCCGTCAATATCGATCCCGCCTATCATTACGAATCCATCAATGTCGAGGCGCAGCAAGACAATCCGCATTCATTGCTGAGCTGGATGAAGCGTTTGATTGCCCTGCGCAAGCAGTACAAGGCATTCGGCCGCGGGACTCTTGAATTTCTGCAGCCGCCGAACCAGCGCGTAATCGTCTTTATCAGGCGGTATGAGCAAGAGTCCATTCTGGTCATTGCAAACCTGTCGCGATTTGCCCAACCTGTCGAACTCGATCTACACAGATATACCGGCTGCACACCTGTGGAGATGTTCGGGCGGACGGATTTCCCGGTTATCGGTGACCGTGCTTATCCCTTAACGCTAGGGCCAAACTCGTTTTATTGGTTTTCACTGGAGCCACGGGCGGCTGCCCTTCCGATTTCTGCTCAACGAGTGCACACCGGGCATTTGGGAGTACCGATCGTCGCCGTCCAGGAATTAGCGAGCATTTGGGACGCGGCGGTTCGGGTTAATATTGCAGCGATTCTGCCGAGATTCCTGACGTCGCGGCGTTGGTTTCGCAGTAAAGATCGCCGATTTCGCTCGATCGAAATCAGGGAAGTCGTGCCCATTTCACACAACAGATACGTTGTGTTGCTGGTCCGGGTCGAATATACGGTGGGCGATCCGGAGACGTATCTGCTACCGGTCGGATCCGCGCGTGGCGATGAAGCGCAACTACTTCAGGATGAGCATCCGGAAGCTTTAATCGCCGAGATACGCGCTTCTGATGGCACACGCACGTTTCTGTATGATGCGACAGCGAGCGATGAGTTTTCGAGCTTGCTGCTTGAAGCTTTTGCACGGCGCAAGCGTTTTGTAGGTGAATCTGGTGTCCTAGTTGCCGAGCGCAACCGTGAGTTTCGCCGTCTCTGGGGATCGACTCATCCGAACCTGGAACCCACGCATGAGGCCGCCTCTGAGGTCAATACTTCCATCCGCTTTGGGGATCGCTTCGTGCTTAAGCTTCTGCGTAGCGTTCAGCTCGGCCCTCATCCCGAAGTCGAGATGGGCCAGCTTTTAACCGAGCAGCATCCGTTTCCCTATGCTGTTCCGTTCGCTGGCTCTCTTGAATACACGCTCGAAGCGGGCGAACGCAGCGCGTTCGCTGTCCTCCACGGCTTTGTCCGGAACAGAGGCGACGCCTGGAGGCACACTAGGGATGACTTGACGGCCTTTTTCGACACCGTCCAGCAGTCGAAGCACTCGAGGCTCGAGGTCGAGACTTCAGCTCCCACGAACTTTTATGCGCTAAATTTTGCTCTCGCCGAGCCACCCGCGCTCGCGAAAGACCTGATCGGGGCATATCTCTCGCTCGCACAGATCATGGGGAAACGCACCGCCGAATTCCATCTGATATTGGCGCACGATTCTTCCGACCCAGCTTTTGCGCCCGAACCCTTCAACGACTTCTACCGCCAGAGTCTATACCACAGTTATGTCGCACTGACGAGCCGTCGGTTCGAGTTTCTGCGTCAGCGCTATTCGGACATGACCGAGTTTCTTCGAGTGCTTGCGGCCAAAGTCCTCGAGCAGGAAGACGCGATCATCTCGCGTTTTCGGGCTATTTTCGATCAGCGTATCGCGTCTATGCGGACTCGCTACAATGGCCGTCTTCATCTCGGCCACTTTCTCGTGACTGACGGTGATGTGTCGATGTTTGATTTCGCTGGCGATCCGGATCTGCCTATTAGCGAGCGGCGGATTAAGCGTTGCCCGCTTCGAGATGTCGCGAGCATGCTCGTTTCGTTCGGTTATGCGGCGCAATCCTCAGCACGCCAGTTAGCTACGGGTGAGCGTAACGAGACAGCGGCTCTACAGAAGCTTAGAGTGTGGGGGCGCTTCTGGTACTCACACGTGAGTGCTGCTTTTCTCCGCGGTTACTGGAACGCAGCCAAAGGTGCTCCCTATTTGCCGGTTTCGGAAGCACAACAGCAGTTATTGCTCGCTGTTAATTTACTCGAACGCGCTCTCCTCGATATCCGCGACGATATCAGCAACAAGCGCGATCTCGCAGGCATGCCGTTCCGCTTGATCCTGCATCTGCTCGACGCCGAAGCCGAGCGGCGAATGTAACACGGTGAGGGAAGCTATTCTTCCCGAAGTGCCACGGTCGGATCTGTTTGCAAAGCTTTCAGCGTGGGCACTAGTGAAGCCCGACTGCAATGGCGACAAGCACGAAGGGCATGATGGTGAATGTTACGGCGTCCACACTAGTTACACCGTACAGCATCGAACGCAGGAAGCGCATTGACGCCAGTGCGCCGACCAGACCGACCACGACCGCGAGCATTGCCATGGAGAGGCTCTCTCCCAGCACAAGGCGGAACACATGTTCTGATCGGGCTCCCATTGCGATGCGGATGCCGATCTCGCGACGACGTTGCGTTACCAGATAAGACATAACTCCGTATACACCTACCGCGGAGAGTAGAACGGCGAGAACCGTGAACGTTCCAATTAGCAATAACCGGAAGCGCTCTGGGGCAAGCGAATCAGTCAACCTTTTCTTCCATCGTCTTAATATCAAATACTGGCTCATTACGATCGACGCTATAGATCTGGCGTTCAATCGCGCGGACCACGCGGTGTGGATCTCCAGTCGTGCGCACAAGCAAGGCTGTGTGTGAGAATTCGGAACTGCCGCCCTGGCAAAGACACCGGTAAATCAGGGGCGACGCCTCCGCTCCAAGTTGTCCTGCCCGGATGCTGCCCACGACCCCGACAATTCTCCAGTTTACGGGAACGTTCGGCCCTATAATAATTCGGTGATTGAGCGGATTTTCGCTAGGGAAAATTCTCTTCGCAAAAGCCTCATTGACGACGATATTGTCGGGAGAGCGGTTCGTGTCCTGTGAGTCGAAGATACGACCGCTGCGCAGGGGAACACCTAGCGTTTTGAAGAAATCGCGACTCACCACGCTGATCTGGGCCAACGGGCGTTGTGCCATGGGCAGTGGCCGGCCTGCCACTTCAAATTGGGCGCCTAAATAGAAACGAGCATCTCCGCTTAAAGGCAAGTCGGTCGAGGCGGCCGCCTGCTTTACCTGGGGCAGCTGCTTAACCGCCCCAGTACTTCCTCGTAGAACCGCGTTTGGTTCTGTGCGGTCGCGTAGCGGGAACCAGTGAGATTGAAGCGGAGCGTCAGTAAATTATTGGCAGTAAATCCGAGTTGTGTGGTTGCAAGTTTAAAGAAGCTCCTGCCAAGCAATCCCGAACTGATAAGCAGCATCAGCGATATTCCGAGCTCGGTTACGACCAACATGCGCCGCGTCTGGGCCGCTGTTCGGCTACGCGTCTGGGTGAGACCGGCGGATTTAAGAGCGTCTTGAATACTGATCCGTGCTGCCGTCATGGCCGGAGCCATGCCAAAAAATAAGGCCGTGAGAAACGTCAGACCGAAGCTGAACGCAAGCGTATTTACATCGAGGGTAAGCGGCGGGTAGCTTTGGATTACGAGCGGCTTCCACGCATTCAAGACTGTGACGGCGATACACGCGATACTCACGCCGACGATGCCGCCCGGGATCGCTAGCGCCAAACTTTCTGTCAGCACCTGCTTGACGATCCTCGCTCTTCCCGAACCAAGGGCCATTCGCACGGCTAGCTCTCTTTGACGAACCGCCGCGCGCGCGAGAAGAAGGTTGGCCAGGTTTGCACACGCAATCAGAAGCACCAACGCGACCGCTCCGCTCAGCACTAACAGCGACGGCCGCAGATCTCCGGTCATCTCCCTTTGCAGCGGAACCGCCCCAATTTGCATTCCTCTGAGAAAGCCTGAACTCGCAAACTCTTTAGGGTATTCCCGATAGATGGAATGAGTCAGCCTAACTAGCTCTGTATTGAGCTGCTGCTCTTTAATCCCTTGCTTCAGTCTCGCCAGGATGTTTACGATCCGCATGGGGCGGTCGACACGTCTGGGCTTTTGGCTTGCTTCATCTATGGATAGTGGCTTCCAAAATTGCGCGCCAGTCGGAAAATCGAAACCCTGCGGCATGACTCCGATTACCGTATGCGCGAGACCGTCGAGGGAAATTGTCTTCCCTAACGCATGCGGATCGCTTCCCAGGTGGCTACGCCAGAACCCATAGCTCACGACAATTACATCGGGAGCGGTTACTCCTTGTTCGCTCTCGGCCAGATATCGCCCTAAGAGCGGCTGAGTGGCCAGAACTTTGAAGAATGATGGTGATACTCGGGCGGCGTCCAGCTGCTCCGGCTCTCCATGCCGGTTAAATTGGATGTTCCGGGTTCGTAAGCGGCCACGTCTTCAAATACGCGATTTTCTTCGCGAAGGCTGTAATAATCAGCCGCGAGCGCCGCTTCGGCTTGGTTCATGCCCATTCGCTCGCTCAGCCAATAAAGCCGCTCGGGTGCAGGGTAAGGAAGGGGACGCAACATTACCGAATCCACGATACTGAAAACCGTCGTGTTTGCCGCTATGCAAATCGCAAGCGTGAACAAGGCTACGAGTATGAGCACTGGCTCTCTTCGGATACTGCGAAACGCATACCGAAGATCTTGGAGCAGATTGTCGATTAGGTTCACGCGCCGTGCATCGCGGCAGTTCTCTTTCATTAGCTCGACAGATCCAAAGTCACGCCGAGCCTTAGCCTGCGCTTCCCCAATACTGGATCCAGAGAAGAGGTGCTTCCGCATCTGCAGTTCCAGGTGCGTCCGCAGTTCTTCGTCGAGTTCGTGCTCCATTTGGCGGCGTCCGAGAATAGCTCTTGAACGCAAGAGGAGATCGCGAAGATTCATTTCAGGCCTCCTCGAGTACGCGACCGATCGCGGCTGTCAGGCGCACCCAGTTGCTGGTTTCCAGTTCCAGTTGTTTGCGCCCTGAAGTGGTCAGCTTGTAAAATCGCGCGCGTCGGCCCAATTCCGAGACGCCCCATTCCGCCTTGACCCAGCCTTGGTGCTCTAGCCTGTGAAGCGCCGGGTAAAGTGAACCCTGGTTTACTTGCAAGACCTCCTGCGAGATCTGTTGAATACGTTCCGAAATGGCCCAACCATGCATTGGACCGGTTTGCAACGTACGTAGAATCAACAGGTCAAGCGTACCTTGCAGAAGATCAAGCCGCGATTCCTCTGTCATGATGTCGACTGGCTACACTATAAAGTACCCTAGTGTAGGATGTCAACAACAACATCGGCCCAGAAACGGAAAAGCGGGATGCCTTTAAGGGTATCCCGCTTTGTTCGGATATATTTTTTGTTTACCGCGCTGCGGCTTTCGCCTTCTGCGCCACAGCGGGCCGCGTCACTTTTGTAGTATGTGTCGCTTTCGCTTTGTGAGTCGCGTTGCCGGATGCGCTGCGCGTTGTTCCGTTCGCCGTCCCGTTCGTCCCGTTGCGAGCAGGACCGTTAGGAGTGAGCTTTCCAAGCACGACCGACCGCTTTGCTCCGGTCGCCATCGGTACATTCGAAGGCCGTGAATGCGCCGTTTCGTAGGCCATCACCGCGAACGCGATGGCTTCCTTCGCGTCCACGTCCAGTCCCACTTCCGTGGTTTCCATGACGGGAACCGTATCCATCGCCTTGCGGAGCATACGCATCAGCGTCGGGTTATGAGTGCCGCCGCCCGAAACGAAAATTTCATCTACGCGCATCACCGGCAAAACGAAGTTTCGAACGCCAAGCGCGATACTCTCGGCGGTTAAGGCAGTCGCCGTCGCGATTAGATCCTCACTGCTGAGCTCCGTATCGAGCAGTTTGCTGACGAATTCAGACCCATACTGCTCGCGGCCCGCGGTCTTCGGGGGCTTCTGGCGGAAATACTTGTCGCGCAGCAATTTGGCCAACAGCTTCTGATCGATTTCGCCGGTTGCCGCGATCACACCGTCACGATCGAAGGTCTGCTGTCCGAGCGTGATACGGGAAACGAGCTGATCAATGACCATATTGCCCGGACCGGTATCGAACGCAATCACACGATCGGTATTGGTATTCGGGGGAATCGCAGTCAAATTGGCGATCCCGCCGATGTTCACCGCAACGCGCCCGCGCCCGCGGTGCCGGATCAACATGTAGTCGAGGTAAGGAACGAGAGGCGCTCCCTTTCCGCCAGCGGCCACGTCGCGCTCGCGGAAATTCGAGATCACATCAATGCCCGTGCGCTCTGTGATGACGCTCGATTCGCCAATCTGAAATGTGCTTGCGACCCTTTTCCCAAGGTATTGCGATCCTTGTCCCTCGTGAAAAATAGTCTGGCCGTGGCAGCCGATCAGCTTGATCGAGTCAAGCGGAACGCCGCCGCGCTCAGCCGTCTCCTCGAGCGCCTCGACGTATAACTCGCCGAGCACGAAGTTCAGGCGCGAAATATCTCCTGTTTGGGCGCTCGCGTTTGAAACTGCCATCAGCGCCTCACGAATACTCTTGGGGTAAGGGACCGAGTGACTCGTTAGAACATTCACTTTGGATTTGAAGCCCGATCCGGTAATGTCGATGATCGCTACATCGATTCCGTCGAGCGAAGTCCCGCTCATTATTCCTGCTATTCTCATCTCTTTAGCAACTCTTGCTGCAAATCTTGCAGAATCTGCAATGCTTCAACCGGCCGCAGCTCGTTGATATTCAACGCCCGCACCCGATCGGCGAGCCCCTGATTTACAGGCTCAAAAAGTTTAATTTGTAGGGGCGCGTTAGCATCGCCCGGGGTTAACTCCTCGGTAAGAGAGTTTTCCCTTCTTTCATGATGCAATAAAACAGACCTCGCCCGCTCGATTACTTGCACGGGCAAACCCGCCAAACGGGCCACTTCGATGCCATAGCTGCGGTCTGCCGGACCTGGTTCCACCTTTCTTATGAACAGGATACGGTCGCCCAGCTCCTTTACTGAGACATGTAAATTTCTTACTCCGACTAGTTGTTCTGCTAGGTCGACAAGCTCGTGATAATGGGTGGCAAATAGTGTTTTTGCCTTAGTGTGATCGTGAATGTGCTCCACCATGGCCCAGGCGAGGGCCAGTCCGTCATAGGTTGACGTGCCCCGTCCGATTTCATCTAAAACGATAAAGCTGTGGGGAGTTGCCGTATTGAGAATGGCGGCAGCTTCTGTCATTTCGACCATAAAGGTAGAGCGTCCACGAGCCAAATTGTCAGCCGCCCCGATACGAGTAAAAACCCGATCGACGATGGGCACCAGCGCGGCTTCCGCCGGTACGAACGAGCCCATCTGCGCCAAAATCAAAATCAAAGCCGCTTGGCGAAGATAGGTCGACTTGCCGCCCATATTGGGTCCGGTGATTACGCCTATATACTCTTTTGACGAGTGCAAGTACAGATCGTTTGGTATGAACCGGATTGCATCCCGTTCCGTCAATTTTTCAATTACCGGGTGACGTCCGGCGTCGATTCGCATCTCACCGGAATCCGAGAACCGCGGCCGAGTGTATCGGTTCTCTATCGCAACTTCAGCCAGAGTCGCGAAAACATCTAATTCTCCGATGGCTGAAGCTGCAGCTTTGATTCGAGAAGCGTGCTCGGCAGCGAAGGCGCGGACCTGTTGAAAAATTTCCCGCTCGAGCGTGAGGATTTGATCTTCGGCAGCGAGCACCTTAGCTTCGAGTTCCTTCAATTCCGGTGTCGTGAAGCGCTCCGCATTGGCAAGCGTCTGTTTTCGTTCATAGCTTGCTGGGGCCAGTGCCAAGTTCGCCTTCGAGATTTCCAGGTAATAGCCGAATACATTGTTGAAACGAACTTTCAACGACTGAATACCAGTCGCGCTCCGCTCTCGCGCTTCAATGGCCGCGATATATTGCCGGCTATTGCGTCTGATATCGCGCAGCTCGTCGAGTTGCCGGTCAAAACCGTCACGAATTGCCCCGCCGTCAATCAAGTTCACGGGCGGTTGATCCGAGAGAGCGTTGAGAATTCTATCCCGAACCTCTGAAACGGGATCGATCTCCGAGCGCAAGCCAGGGCTCTCAAGCGGTGCTACAAGCGTTGCGATACGCGGTAACTGTGCCAGCGAATTGCCGAGCGCAAGCACATCCCGCGGCGTAGCTGTGCCGAGTGTCACTTTAGCTAGGAGCCGTTCCAGATCCTGAATCAAGCCGAGCGCTTTGCGCAGCTCGCCGCGCGCGATGAATTTACTGCTAAGCTCCGCGACAGCATCCAGACGTACCTCGATTTGCACTTGATCGCGTGATGGTTGAAGCATTCTCCTGCGCAAGAGACGCCCGCCCATGCCGGTCGAGGTCTTATCCAGCACATAGATCAGCGTGATCTCGCGACTTTCACCGGCAAAAAGAGGCTCCAAGAGCTCCAGATTTCGCACAGTCGCTGCATCGAGCACCATGTGATCCTGGCGCTCGTAGAAAGATGGGCGATTCAAATGTCCGAGCGCGGCCCGTTGGGTTTCTCGAAGATAATGCAGTACGGCGCCCGCGGCGGCGACCGCGAACGGCTTGTCGCCCAGTCCACAGCCATCGAGAGAAAGCAGCCCGAAAGTCTCAAGGATTAGGCGGCCAGCGTAATCCGCTCCAAAAATCCAGGCGTCAAGGGCGGTCTCGAGACATGAGGCTGCAACCGGGTGTCCGTCGGGGTGTAGCACCTCGCGCACGTTCAACGTCTCGAGAGCGGGCACCACCTCGGCTGTGTCGGTTTCCGTGGTTCGGAATTCGCCAGTGGAAAGATCAACGTAAGCGAGACCGGCCCGGCCTGCTTTGCTGAAGACGGCGGCAAGATAGTTATTCTCGTGAGAACGGAGAAGACTGGATTCGGTCGCTGTTCCGGGAGTAACGATGCGGGTGACTTCCCGACGCACGAGTTTTTTCCCGGGTCCCGCTTCTTCCATCTGCTCGCAGATTGCAACGCGATAACCGCGCTGGATCAGCCTAGAAATGTAGCTGTCAGCCGCGTGATAGGGGACGCCGCACATGGGTACGGGCTCTCCGCGCTCTTTGTTGCGCGATGTCAGCGTGATTTCGAGTTCGCGAGCCGCTGTCACGGCATCTTCGAAGAAAAGCTCATAAAAATCGCCCAGCCGGAACAACAGAAGGGTGCCGGGGACCTGCTGTTTGGCGGCCTGATACTGCCGCATCAGTGGAGTAGTTGGCTCGGGCGTCATCTCAAAAGCCCCGAGCAGAGCCAGGAATCGCCAATTGAGACCTACGCGTACAGCCCACGCAGCCGGATCGCGTTCGCAACGCGATCGAGCGCCAGCATGTATGCGGCAGTGCGATTATTCACTTCGTGTTTCGAAGCATATGCGATCACGTCGTGGAAGCTGGTCATCATGATCTCTTCAAGCCGCTTATTTACTTGAAGTTCATTCCAAAAATAGCCTTGCCGATCCTGCACCCATTCGAAGTAGGAGACGGTCACGCCGCCGGCGTTGGCCAGGATGTCGGGTATGACAAAAACTTTCTTTTCACGAAGCACTGAGTCAGCCACAAAAGTGGTTGGGCCATTAGCTCCTTCGCAGAGAATCTTAGCTTTAATACGGTCGGCGTTGGCGGACGTAATCACGTTTTCGCGCGCGGCCGGAATGAGAACATCGCAATCCATCAAGAGCGCGTCGTAGCGGTCGACTTCTTCCGATTCGGGAAACCCTCTGATGGATCCGGTTTCGCGGCGGTGCTCCATAAGCGCGTCAATGTCCAGCCCGTGTGGGTTGTAAACAGCGGCATCGTACTCGATAATCGTGACGATTTTGAAACCCCGGCGGCTCATCAGCCGCGCTGCCATGCCCCCTACATTGCCAAAGCCCTGAATGATGACGCGGGTGTCCTGCGGCGAAATGCGGAAGAGTTTCAAAGCCTCCATGGTGACGAACATGCAACCCCGGCCGGTCGCCTCGGGCCGGCCTTGTGAGCCGCCCAATTCCAACGGCTTGCCCGTGACTACTGCGGTGACCGTGTGTCGCTTATGCATGGAGTAGGTGTCCATGATCCAGGCCATCGTCTGCTCGTTTGTATTCACGTCTGGCGCGGGCACGTCGCGCTCAGGTCCAATGAACTCGAATATTTCAGCGGTATAGCGGCGCGTGATCCGCTCGAGCTCCGCTTCGCTCAGCAGATGCGGCTCGCAAATAATCCCGCCTTTGCCGCCCCCGAACGGAATGTTCACAACAGCGCACTTCCAAGTCATCCACGCGGCCAATGCCCGGACCTCATCCGCTGAAACATCGGGCGCGTAGCGGATTCCCCCTTTGGCGGGTCCTCTGGCGATTGAATGCTGCACGCGATATCCGGTGAAAACCTCAACGCGACCGTCATCGAGCATCACAGGAAAGTTAACCGTCAGCTCCATGGCGGGTGTGCGCAGCACTTTACGCATGCCGTCATCGAGCTTTAAGAGCTCCGCGGCTTCGTCAAAGCGATGGGCGGCAGATTGCCACGGGTTGATTTCCTGGTCGACGGACAGGGTCGCTTCCAACAGCATGGAAAGCCTCCTCGTAAGGTTTCGGTGTGCCGGATCGGCAGCTTACCGGACCTTCACTCTTACACTGTCATGAAGGTAGAGTCCGTTGCAACATTCCTTTAATGAACAAACCGGCAAACTATCGCGTCTCTTTAGACGTCTCCAGTTGAAGGATCGACATAACTATGACACCCGACGAACGCAAGATGTTGGAAGACCTGGCGGATCGGATCGCGAAGACGCCACCGCCGCCTAAAGATGCGGAAGCAGAGGACTTCATCCGCAAGCGAATCGGATCGCGCCCAGATGCTCTGTATCTGATGACCCAAACGGTGCTGATACAGAACCTGGCGCTACAGCAAGCCCAGGCGCAAATCCAGCAGTTACAGCGTTCAGCGCAGCCCGCCATAGCCTCGTCCGGTTCCAGTTTCCTGGGACAGCAGAGCGGTGGACGCCCTAGCACCGGGTACTCTGCGCCTTCAGGTGGGCAGCAGTACGCCGCGCCACCGCCGCAATATGCCCCGCCTAGTCCGGCAGGGCCGAGTCCAAGCGGCGCTCCCAGCTTCTTGCGTGGAGCTGCTCAAACAGCCGCGGGAGTAGCCGCCGGTGCTCTCGCGTTCGAAGGCATTCAGGCACTGTTCTCGCATCCTGGCTATGGAGGCGCGGGCTTCGGAGGTTTCGGGGGCGCAGGATTTATGGGCGATACTCCGCGCGAAGAGATTATCAACAACTACTACGACACGCCCGGCGGGAACGATCAACTGGGGCGAGATGACGTATACGCTCCTGATGACCGATCGAATTTCGATGATCAAAGCAATGTTCAGGACGTGAGCGGGGTCGACGATTCATCCCAGTTGGACGATCCGGGCCAGTACCAGGACGTGGGTGATTACGGTGATTCCGGGGGCGGATTGGATGATGGTGGCGGCTTCGGCGATGGAGGCGGGGGCGACAGCTTCGTCTAATCGGGCTCGCAACGTTGATGCATTTTCTGAGTGCCCAACTGGGTGCCTAAATCGGCGAGGGTAAGCCTCAGGTATCCAGCTCGCAGGGCCCGCGGCCTACGCCCGCTATTCATATCGCAGGGCCGCCATAGGATCGATGCGCGCCGCCCGCCGTGCAGGAATCCAACAAGCGAACACCGCGACACCACTGAGTAACAGCGTGACCGCGGCGAAGGTGAAGGGATCGGCAGGACGTACTTGATAGAGCAGCTTTCCGATAGCCGATCCAAACCCAAGCGTAACCAGAACGCCGGAACATAAGCCCACGAGTACCGGCAGCATTCCTTGGCGTATTACCATTCCGACCACACCCGCCGTACTTGCGCCCAAAGCCATGCGGATGCCGATCTCGTTTCTTCTAGCCGAAACCATTTCTGCGATAACGGCGAAAATTCCAAGTGCCGCGACCAGCAGCGCCGAGATTGCAAATGCACCTACCATCAGCATTTGGAAACGGCGCTGCGAAACGGCATCGGAAAGCACTTTACGGAAGGTCTCTACATGGGAAATCGCAACGCCTCTATCGACCTTTGCTACGCTCTGCCGAAGAATCCTGACCAGATCGGCTGCAGGAACGGACGAGCGCAAAACGACGTTCAAGTCCCGCGTGTCCGCTGGTTCCTTTTGCCAATACGGAACATACACGACCGATGGAGCACTCTTATCGATGTCGGCGTGTGTGTCTCCGGCTACCCCGATCACGTGTAAAGGCGTGTCCTGAAGCAGCAGTGTTCGCCCGACCGGGTCCTCCGCTCGCCATAGGCCCTTTGCGACCGTGTTGCTGATAATCGCAACGCTATTTTTCTTGTCCGCCCGCGTGAATGTTCTCCCGCCCCGTAACGGAATTCCCATGGCTTCGAAATAGGATCCACTGATGAAGCGCACATTGGTCGTGGGCCTCTGAAACATCGGACGTGTGTCTCCCTGCCGGGCCATCACATCAATCCATGTCTCGCCGCTAAGCGGCAAATGCGAAACGAGCGCTGCTTTACGAATCCCTGGCTGACTCGATAGTTTATCGAGCAGCTTGTCATAGAACGCAACCGCGTTTTCGTGTTTACTGTAGCTTGCATCCGGGAGGCTTAGCTGCGCCGACACGTGATTTGAAATCTCAAAACCGAGGTCTGTGTTCAACACCCGTTCAAAACTTGCGATCAGCAGGCCGCCGACCATCAGCAGCACCGTGCTTAACCCTACTTCCACGGCAACCAGAATGCTTCGGCTTCGCGTGCTGGTTTTAGATCCAGTGCTCGAGCGGCTCCATGCTGCGAGTGCCTCCTGTGGGTCCCGCCGCGATTGCCGCCAGGCAGGATACAAGCCGAACACCAGAGCAGTAACGAGGGTCAATCCCAACGCAAAGAGCAGAACATTGAGATCAATTCCCACCTGGTCTCTTCTCGGAAGTATCACCGGAGCCGCAGCAAGAATCAGCTTCAAGCCAGCCTTCGCGAGTAAGACGCCGACAGTCCCTCCGATCGCTGAAAGCACGACTGCCTCCATGAAGGACTCGCGGATCAGTCTCCACCTGCCGGCTCCGAGAGCGGTCCTGACGGCAATCTCGCGATTCCTAAGCGCTCCGCGAGCCAGCATCAGCGTGGCCAGGTTCAAGCACACAATCAGCAAGACCGCACCGACAGCCCCCAGTACCAAAAGCAGCGACGTTCGCGAGCTATGGACGGCAAGATCGTTCAGCGGGAACAAATCTGCGCGGATCTCCATTTTGTCGGGGAACGTTTTAGAAATCGCCGCTTGGGCAGTGTTGAGCATGGCCAACGCCTGCTCGCGCCGGACACCGGGCTTCAGGCGAGCGATTGCGGAATAGTTGAAATCCCCCTCCCAGCTATGCTGTGAAAGACGAAGTGGCAGAGGAGTAAGAAGCTCCGGCTGCGAGTCATTGTCAAACAGCGAACCGGTTAACGGAAAACGAAACCACCGCGGTAAAACACCGATGACCCGGTACGGAGTTCCGTCCAGACGAACATCGCAACCTATAATCTTTGGATCGCCTCCGAGCTGGCCCTGCCACAACGAATACGTCAGCAGCGCGACGTGTTCATGGCCCTCCTCGGCGTCGAAAGGCTGAATCAGCCGGCCCATCAAGGGCTGAACCTGGAGCGTTGCGAGCAGATCCGGCGTAACGGCTTCGGAAGCAAGCCGGAGCGGCTGCGAACCCCCGCCCAAAATCACGTGCTTTCCCTGGGCCAAGCCGACCTTTTCGATGCCCGGCACCCTCTTCTTCCATTCATCCTCATGGCGCGGATTGACCGGCAGCATCGGATAGAGATTCGCGATCTTAGGCACAATCTCGACAATTCCGAAGAGCCGTTCCTGGCTGGCAAACGGCAGAGGCTTCAGCAAAATACCGTTTACGACAGAGAATATGGCGATGTTCGCCGCCAAGCCTAACGCCCGCGACAACACAGCGAATGTGCTAAAAACGGGACTTTGCCTTAGAAGGCGAACTGCGTACCTCAATTCCGTGAACATCGAGCCCATTGAACGAGAGACGCAGGATCCCCGGATTTTGTTCGTGTTTGCCTGGACACCGCTCTTCTTGGATCCCGCACCGGGACAGCTCCTGGCGCATTTGCTCGGCCTGCTCAGGCAGGAATGCCATGTTGCAAGTGCGCCAGCATATGCGGAAGATGGGGCATGTTGCGCAATTGTTAGCACGAGGCAGGGGCTCTCCCCCGAACTCAACGACTTCACATGCTCATTGAGAATCTCGAATAAGCCTGTTCACGATTGTCCACGGATCGATCAGAACGTAAGACCGACTAGAATCTGACCTTCATTGTCGTTTGTCTTGATCACGTTCTGGAAAGCTGCCGAGATGTTGGTATCGCCCCAATGTGTGTATCTGATTTCGGGGCTAATGTGCAGAAAGCCTGCATGGAATTGAAGTCCGCCACCCATCACGAATCCCGCAACTGCGGATGATGCAACGCTTCCAGTACTGGTCGATGAATTTGTCAGGAAAGGTCCGATGTTGCCGAAGTCGCTGATATGGCGAACAGAAACACCAGCCCCTACAAATGGGGAGATCTTTTCTCGTGGAACGGTAAAGCGCAGCAAAACGGGAAATTCCCAGGAACTTGCGGATGCTGAGATCGTACCCGTGGAAGTTGTTGAGGTTGTAGAGAGATTCAGGCGAGTAAATAAGGCGTCGCCTGTAACTGAGAATCCAGCAGGAAGCCTGACACCAAACGTCGGCCCTACAACATAGTTATCGGTAGACGAAGAAATGCTCGAGCCGCTTTGAACGGTTTGAATGACGTCTCCCAGCGGGACCCCACCGCGAACGCCAATGATAAAAGGGCTTTGCGCAAAACAAAGCGGCGCAAAGAAAGCAAGAACTATAAATTTCCTCATGCCATTTCGACGGGTGAAGTAACGTCTTCCGTTTCAGCAAAGGCAATGCTTAGTGCGAACTTGGTTCCAAGTTACTTTTCTTTAATCGCTCCAGATATCGCTCGCGGCTCTCGGTAATCATTTTTCGGGCCTCGCGCGGGTTGCCCCAGCCTTTCATTTGAGTCTTGACGCCTTGTAGCTCTTTGTAGATCGAGAAGAAGTATTCGATCTCCTTGAGGGAATGCGGGAATACCTGATCAATTGTGTGAATGCTGTCGAATCGCGGATTGCGGTTCGGCACCGCCAAGATCTTCTGATCTTTTTCCTTCTCATCGATCATGTGCAGAATACCCACGGGGCGCACGTCCATTAAGCATCCTGTAAAGCTCGGCTCATCGACCACCACGATCACATCCAGCGGATCACCATCCTCGGACAGCGTGCCGGGAATGAAACCGTAATCGCCCGGGTAGTGCATCGGCGAATAGAGGGCGCGATCGAGCCGAAAGACGCCTAGCTTGCCGTCGTATTCGTATTTGTTGACTGAGTTCTTTGGAATCTCGATGATTGCACGAACAACCTCCGGGCATTCGGAGCCCGGATCGATGTCGTAGAGTTTCACGCATTTCACTTTACCTGGAACCTTACTTAAGCCTTAAAAACTCAGCTTTAGGCAGTCTCCTCCAACAGTTTCTTAAGAGTCTTCAGACCCTCAAGAATGGCGTCGCGTTGCGCTGGTTTGGCTCGGTGCAAGGCCGTCAATAAAGGATGAATACCGAGCTTCGGCATTGTATCCCTAACAAACTCCTGGACCTCTCGAGTGACAGCTATACGCGTGAGGCGGCGGTCGGCCTCATCGCTCTCTCGCTCGACCATACCGCGTTTCTCGAGGCGGTCGACGATGCCGGACGTCGTGCTGTGGGCTAATCCGAGCTGCCTGCTTAATTCCTTAAGGCTCATGGGACCGGCGCTGACGAGGGCGGACATCGCGCTTTGCTGCGGACCGGTGAGATTTCCACGGGCGATTTCAGCCTGCAGCGCGCGGCGAGTGATCCCGCGAATTGCCTGTAAATGACGGTCGATGTCCTGCGCGAGATCAGTAAGCTTCTGTTTCGGCATTTACTTCATAAAAGGAAAGGTATCAAACGCTTGACCGAACGGCTGTATTGAACATAGGCGCCATTAAATCGGTCAAGTAAAAACTTTTCCTCGCGCCGGGCCTTCTGCAGGAAGCCAAAGAAAGCGACTATTAGAGCGATTAAAGCCCGCATTTCTCCGACTTCGAGCGCAGTGCCGAGAACGGCTGTTAGAAGACCTGTATAAATAGGATGGCGCACAATTGCGTAAGGACCGCCACGGACCAGCTCGTGGTCTTCCTTCAGAGTCACGGCTGCACTCCAGTTACGCCCCAGAAGTGCACGCGCCCAGACAGCAAAACTGCACCCAGCCGCTGTTAAGACGAGCCCTGTCCAGCAAATCCAAGAAGCCTCAGATACTAGGCGAATCGCTAACGGACCGAATGAGGTCTGAGAGCTGAACAGCAAGAAACACGCGATCAGCATAATCAGCAGATGCCAGGCCCTTGAAGTGGAGTGCTCCCGACGCACGACGGGCTTGACACCTATCGAGGTGTAAATCCAGTAGATCCCAACCAGAATCCAAACCGAGTTCGTTAGTTTGGAACAATCGAAATGCATGTCGAATTCCCCTTACCGAATTTGGTCAATTACGTCGTATACGACGCGTCGTATACAACACGGTACTGCAAGAGGGAACTCTTGTCAATCACACTGAGGACACCCAAGAAGCAGTGAGTGAGGCCCTGGAAGATCCTGGAGAAATCTCGCTGGAGTGCGCTCGGCGAACCGCGCTATGACGCGTTCGTCTATTTCAGTTTTTTTGGATGAAATACCTTTTGTCCGGCTTCAGGTCTGGAAAGCACTCGAGTTTCTCCGGTTTATCGGCTAGAAACAAATCTATTGCCTTTCGAGCACCCGGATACTTTTCATCACAGTCGTATTCATCAAAAATGATGTATCCGCCCGTCACCAAACGGGGATAGAAAAATTCCAAGCAAGTCTTGTAACTCTGATAAAGTCCTACATCGAGATGGACAATTTGGAAGCGGAAATCCGAGAATCGGTGCAGCGTGTTTTCGAAATAGCCTTTGACGAGCCTAATATTGCTGTAGCCTAATGATCGCGCTCTTAGGCTGATCGTTTCGTAATCGGTATCGCCGAACGTCTCTTTCAGAGCGTGGAGCGGATATTTGCCGTTTATTCTATCTTCATCAGTGGGTTGAGGAAAGCCCTCAAAGGAATCGAATCCGAATACCGGAACTGCTTCTTTCTCCATAATTCGGAGCCGGTGCGCTATGCCAAACAGGCTGTTCCCGCGATACACTCCGCACTCCGCAACGGCCCCCCGAAATTCTTCGACAGAGTTAATGATGCGTGAGAGTGTGGCAAAGTGTCTATGAATTGCGGGGTCCGCGATCCCAACGCCTTCGATGATGAGCGCGGGCCAAGATGCACGCATCTTATAGGCTCTCGACAGCAAAGGGAATGTGAACGGTGAGACAGCGTCGTACAGTGCCCTTTTCTTAGTCTTTTTCAACCCGCTCCCTTTTTCGTACTTTGGAGTGCGATTTCTAGTCCCATCGAATAAAAGGTCCTCCGATAGCTGCCACGCCCGATATCAACGCCGCAATCACCCCGCGAGAAAGATGGAGGCGCGGGGTGGAGTCGAACCATCCGAATGTGACTCTGCATGTCACCGCCTTACCGACTTGGCTACCGCGCCATTGTAAGAGTTAACGGACTAGCATCCTTTGTTCACGGCGGCTTCTTACCTCAGTACGCATAGGCAATAGACGCGCTTTCAGTTGCCCGATTTTAGGCGTTTCTCCCCCATGATGCTCGGCCTACGACTCTGAAATGGTTGTAGTCATGTAAAGCTTTTGTGAAGACGGATCAGGGCAGTCAAAAGCACACCCCCGGAGCGGCGGAAGAACAAAGATGCGAAACTCGGGTGCATGGCAAGCAAGGTTCGCTGGGGAGTGCTTGGAGTCGCTGGGATCGCGACGAAAAAGGTGATTCCGGCAATGCAGAGAAGTGAGCACTCGGAAATTGCTGCGATCTCCTCGCGAGATCTGGGTCGAGCGCGCAGCGCGGCAGAACAACTGAACATTCGCAAAGCGTACGGCTCCTACGAGGAGTTGCTGGCGGACCGCGATATCGAAGCGATCTATAATCCGCTACCGAATCACTTGCACGTGCCGTGGTCCATAAAGGCGGCCGAAGCAGGCAAGCACGTCCTGTGTGAGAAGCCAATCGCGCTCTCGGCTAAAGAAGCAGAGAACCTGATTCAGGCGCGGAACAGGACAGGCGTCAAGATTGGCGAGGCGTTCATGGTGCGCACGCATCCCCTGTCGCTGCGCGCCCGTGAAATCGTCCGAAGCGGGGAGATCGGGGAGCTGCGCGCCATCATGAGCGTGTTCAGCTACTTCAATTCCGATCCCAACAACATCAGAAATATCGCAGAAATTGGCGGCGGCGGCCTTATGGACGTAGGCTGCTATCCGGTTACCATGTCGCGGTTTCTCTTCGAGCGTGAGCCGGCGCGCGTCGCGAGCCTGATCGAGCGCGATCCCGAGATGAAGATCGACCGCCTGACTTCAGCCATTCTGGACTTCGCTCCCGGGCAAGCAGTCTTCACATGCAGCACGCAGCTGGTGCCATATCAGCGCATGCAGATCATGGGGACGCGCGGGCGAATCGACATCGAGATTCCATACAATATACCGCCGGACCGCCCGACTCGCATCTTTATTGACGACGGATCAGAGCTTGCTGGGAAAAACGCGCGTATCGAGGAATTCGCAACGTGCGATCAGTACACTGTCCAAGGCGATCTTTTCTCGCTAGCCATTCAGGAGGGGAGCGAGGTGCCTGTTCCCCTCGAAAACGCACTCGGAAATATGCGAGTGATTGACGCCGTATTCCGTTCCGGACAAACAGGAGCTTGGGAACAGGTTTAGTGAACCTGGAATCGCGACAGAGTACTAGGACTCACGCTTTCTCTTGCCGGTTACGAGGGCAGCCCTGTATACTTGCCGAGCGACTTGGAAATTGGGTACGCGGGTCTAGGCTACGCGAACGGGAGGGGTTTATGACTTTGCGCAAGAGCCGTAGAGCAGTTTCGAGTATTGGGTTCGCAATCTTTGGGGGGCTGTTGGCCGCATCGCCTTTGCCCAGTGTCGCCGCGAGCTGGACCAAAATTACACGTCCCGCACCGACCACATCCGGAGTTGGCAGCATGCTCCTGCTGACCGACGGTACGGTGATGATCCTGAACGGCTACGGGCCAGACTGGCTTCGGCTTACCCCTGACTCACGGGGCAGCTACATCAACGGAAGTTGGACAGAAAATCCGATTGCGCCGATGGACTTCTCGCGGCTGTACTTCGAATCCCAGGTGCTACCAGACGGCAGGGTCTGGATATTAGGTGGGGAGTATTCAGGACCATACCTTGATTCAAACTTGGCGCCATCGGGGCAAATATGGGACCCGGTAGCAAACTCGTGGTCAAATATTCCGTCCTATCCGGCAGAAGTCGGTGGCTGCTTTCAGGTGCCCGTTACATCGAACGCGAACATCACAGCCGGTTCGAACGTGATTACGGGAATCTATTCTACCGACCGTTTGCTGCCGGGCTGGACGGTCGCGGGCACGGGAATCCCGTCGGGCGCGACAGTTGTGAGCGTGAACTCCTCGACGGAGGTACACATATCGAAGAACGCGACCACCACAGGCAATGTGGTGCTGCAGTTCGTGGGTGTGCCGGTGGCATGCGTGGGCGACGAGCCCTCCATCCTGGTCTCACGGGACAAAATTTTGGTGGGGAACCTTCTAGACAATTCGACTTATATCTTCTCGACGGCGACGAACACGTGGGAGTTTGCAGCCAACAAAGTGTATAACGACCCGAGCGACGAGGAGGGCTGGACTAAGCAGCCGGACGGCAGTGTCGTGACATACGACCTTTTCCAGAGCATCGCTGAGAACACGGGCTATGCGGAGGTGTATCACCCGAGCACTGACGCGTGGACCAGCATCAGCCCGGCGGATGGCACTGCCAAAGGCACTCTTCCCGTGCTGAGCAGCCCGGCCCTGGGGTACGAATTGGGTCCGGTGTTGCGCCTTCAGGACGGCCGCGTAATGGTAATCGGGGCCAATAATCTGACAGCGCTATACACGCCGTCAACGAACACTTGGAAGGCGGGACCAGAGATCTTCGGAAAATTGAGCAACGCTTTCGGGAGCATCGATCACGCGCGTTTCGGCGCGGACGATGCTCCAGCTGCGCTGATGCCAAACGGGCACGTGCTGCTGGCGGCCGATGCGGGTCCGAATCCCATCACCTCAAGCGGGGACACACGATGCGGGTCGGTGGTGATCACGCATATCCCTTCCACGGCTGGTTTGCAAGTGGGGTGGGCCGTCGCGCAGCAAAACGGGAACAACTCGGCGATTCCCCCAGGCGCACGCATCACCAGCATCGACTCGGCTACGCAAGTCGAGATCTCAGCGGCAGCAACGGCGACAACCAACGGTCTGGGGCTAGTGTTTGGCGGAGTTTTCAGCACGCCCGCGGAGCTCTTCGACTTCAATCCGAAGGCGAATACGATATCGCCGGTTTCGCCCGCCATACCGGACAGCGTGCTTAGTGGGGCGCCAGCTTTTGTGGCGCGAATGCTCGTCCTCCCTACAGGGCAGATGCTGTTCTCGGATTCAACTAACCAGCTCTGGGTTTATAGACCGGATGGCGCTGCGCCCGAAGCACTGCGGCCGCAGACTAAAAAGGTTGTGTACGACGGGAAAGGTGTTTTCACGCTGACAGGCACACAACTGAATGGGCCATCGGACACATCGGCATACGGGGATGACGTTCAAAGCGACGAGAATTACCCCATCGTGCGGCTAGTGAACTCGAGCGAAAATGTTTATTACGCACGCACAGCAAATTGGAGCTCGACAGCGGTTGACGGCGGCCGCTCGAAGTTGGAGACCGTTAACTTCACATTGCACCCGGCGATGAAAGCCGGTAAATACGAGCTCTTCGTCAGCGCAGCTGGAATCTCTTCGTGCTCCTTTACCGTGACGATTACGCAAGCCGAGGTCAACGGCGAATAGCAGCCGAGCCTCAAGCCTCAGGTCTGTGCGGGTGCCGTCGGACTCTGCGCGCTTAACCTGGGGCGAAGCGAGCGCAGCCGGAACGCCAGAATCAAGAGCAGGACTCCGAAGATCAGGGCATAAGCGGCGAGCCACCATACAATCACCACGGCTCCCGCGATCGGCGCGATATAAATCAGAATGCCGAAGGCGATTGAGACTGCGCCCGTGAGCGCGAGAAGCCATTCTCCTGCAATGTGGCGCCTCAACCGAATAGCCGCCGAGATCTCGAGTATTCCTGTGATGACGGCCCACGCAGCAACGAGGTAAATCAAAAACATCAGAGTGAGTCCCGGAATGAAGAAGGTGAACAAACCGGCGGCTATGCCAACGATTCCTTCGAGCAGAAACGCTCCCCAGCGTTTGTGACCGCGCGCGGCGCGAACTGCTGAAATGATCGCCAGAATTCCGTCAAGCAGCGCATACGCCCCGAAGATTAGAACCAGGGCGGCCAGCGTAAGGCCCGGCACCGAGAAGGTCAAAATCGCGAATAGAATTGCAATTACGCCGCGAGCAGCCAGCGCCCACCAGTTCATCGCCAATAGGGATGCCATATTCGTTTCGCTGATCTTATCAGGTTGCAACTTATCTCGGCGGTTGCGTATCGATCGCTTATGCGCGCCGGGGTGCTTCCTCGACTGCTACCAACGCCTTACCGGTCGAAAGCTTCTTCTTTTCGCAGCGCACGACCTGCCCGGGCGCATACTCCCAGGTCTCTCCTTCGGGCATCGGTTCGACAATCTTGTAGAAGTTGCGGCCCAAGTGTTCGGCTCGCACGGAGCGCATAACGTTCAAGCCTTCGCCCATGAGATTCACGTAAACCATGGTCTCTTTGAGAGGCCGGACTGGGACTGCCGTAACAGGAGCAGTTTGAGCAGCAGGCTCCGGGGCAGCGACAGGTGTGATCGGAATGGCTGCGGGTGCAACCGGCTCCGGGGTTGGGGCAGGCTCGGGCGGGGCTGCTGAGACCGGCTGTTGCGGGGTCGGCGGGACCGGTCTAGGTGGGGTGGCAACAAGATGCGGTGCAGTCGGCTCGCCGGCGATGTTGAACGTGCGGGCGGAATATTTAATCGGCCGAGCAGCCTCTTCCTGGACCGCCTGCCGGCTATTCATCCGGATCCGATCGATCAGCAGAAAGAACAGGGTCAAACAGGCCCAGGTCAATAGCAACCAGTCACCGGCCAAAGGGTCAACCGCGAGCCGAACGTTGGGTCCAAGCAGCTGGCCGCGCAAGATCCAAGCGCGAAAGCCCGTTGCAGCTGCAACCGCAGCGCAGAATCCACATACGGCCGAGAAAGCGAGGCTCTCGAAAACGGAGCGGTAGCCGTCCTGGTCGTACGCGAAAATTGTCAACAGCAGAACGACTCCTGCGATGCTGCTGATCCAAGCGAGGGGCTGCGCCGCCTCTAATGCAGCCAAACCGGCCGCAATCATTGCGGCGAACAGCGCGATTGCGTCGATTCGAGATTTCGTCATGCCTGTTAGAGAGACGTGAATGAAATGGGATTTCTACTCGTGAAAATAACGAGTTTATAATGATAGACCTATCTTCACCTTAGCCTGGACTCATGGACTTCATCGAACGTTGGTTTCATATTTCACCAGACAACGGCAGCGGTGTGGCAGAAGCGCTTTTTCTGTCAATCCCTATGGCCGTTGCTCTGCTTGTAAGATTCCGCCGTCGCGTGTTTCGATTCTTAAGTAATATCGGGACGTTCTAGCGTGCGTACATTCGAGAGTCTGTACCAAGACGTCCGCTACGCCGTTCGCAGCCTGGGAAGATCGCCGGGATTTGCCGTGGTAGTGATTGCCTCACTTGCTCTTGGAATCGCGGCGAACAGCACGATGTTCAGCGTGATCAATGCGGAGCTCTACCGTCCTTTGCCGTATGACGACCCTGACCGGCTGATGGTGATTTGGGAAACCGAGCAGGCAGAACCGGGTTCCGAAGAAGGGCCGCCGATTGCGGAACTAGTCGATTGGAATAAGCAGAACCATGTTTTCGAGGACATCGCATTAGCGAGCGGCCCCGAGGGGTTGCGCATGGCGCGAGGCGGTCAGCCAGAGCCGATTCGCGCCCAAGCCGTTACGCCGAACTTCTTCAGCGTACTGCGCGTGAACCCGGCTTTAGGACGAGTGTTCACCAAAGGCGAAATTCACGATCTGAATCAAACGGTTCTCATCAGCGATGCTTTCTGGAAACGGCGATTCGGCAGCGATCCGAAGGTGATCGGAAAAACGTTCGAGATTGGAGGCGTTATGTCTACAGTCGTGGGCATCATGCCGCCCCACTTTGCTCCGTTTCAAGGGGAAAGAGTCGATGGCTGGGTGCCCATTAATCCGGAGAGCGCGAGATATTCAGAACGCAAAGATAGGGGCTGGTTGATGCCGGTGGGACGGCTCAAGCCAGGGGTGACACTTGCCCAAGCGCAAGCCGAAATGAACGTTATCGAGCAGCGACTCGAGCGAGCGTATCCGAAGAGCAATAAGGGAATTCGGGCGAAACTTGTGCCCTTGCACGAAGCGATTTTCGGCTGGGCACGAACGCTTTACCCATTCCTGGGAGCCGTGGGTTTTGTGCTGTTGATTGCTTGCCTGAACGTAGCGAATCTATCGCAGGCCCGGACCGAGACACGCCGGAAAGAGCAGGCCGTACGAGCCTCACTGGGAGCGGGACGACGGCGTATTATGCAGCAATTACTGGTTGAGAGCGGACTGCTGGCTTTTCTGGGCGGCGCGCTTGGAATCGGGCTCACGTTTTTGGGTATTCAATTTTTCCTGAAGCTTGCCCAAGGCCAATGGGTTGCTCCGGGAGGCCTCGGTTTTCCTAATGCCGACAGCATGGGTGTCGATGGCCGGGTGTTGCTGTTCACGCTGGGTCTCTGTCTGCTGACGCCGATATTGTTCGGGGCCGGACCCGCTCTGCGTGCGTCCAAGGCTGATCTGAATGCGGTCATTCGACAGGGCGACCGCACGAGAGTGGCTGGATCACGCGGGTGGAGTCGTCACTTGCTCGCTGTGTCTGAAGTGGCGCTTGCAATGTTACTGCTTGTGGGCGCCGGTCTCATGATCAATACGGTGCTTCGTTTGAAGCAGGTCGACCCGGGCGTTGATACGAAGAACGTCATGGTCGGCGGAACGTCTTTGCCGGAAGGAGGGAAGTACGTCGAAAGGGTGCCCGGTGGGGACATGGAAAAAACGTCTCCGCTGGTGACGCTTTTCTACCAGCATCTGCTCGAAAGCATAACCGGCCAGCCGAGCATCGAAGCGGTGGGGACGATGAGCCAGATGATCAGAGGCATAACGTTTTCCATCCTTGGACGTCCGGCTCCCGCGCCCGAGAGAAGGCCGGAAGCTGCATACGCCGAAGCGAGCCCGTCCTTGTTTCATACCTTGCGGATTCCGTTGAAGAAGGGCCGCTATTTGAGCGAGTCTGACCGGGGAAGCATGCCTTGGGCCGTTGTTGTCACCGAGACCTTTGCGCGGCACTACTTTCCGAACGAAGATGCGATCGGCAAGCGACTGCTGTTGCAATACGAACCGTACAAGATAGACGAAGAGCGGCCGCGCGAAATCGTCGGAGTGGTCGGCGACGTGAAGTATTTCGGGCTAGCAGAAAAGACTCCTCCGCCGATGGTGTACGCCTCGTACCTCCAGCAGCCGGCGATCTTTCCCGGAGGCAGCACCATCTCTCACACTTCGCAGAACATCTTTGTACGGGTGTCGCCTGGGTCGAGTTGGGATCACGATTTCGCCTCGAATATCAGGAAGGTGGTCTCGAAGATAGATCCGGACGAACCGGTTACCGATATCACAACGATGCAGCGTTTCCTCGCCGTTTCGATTGACGATTCAAAGTTTGTGATGCGTTTGCTCGAGATCTTTGCGGCGATGGCGCTGCTGCTGGCGGCGGTAGGAATATACGGAGTGATGTCTTACTTCGTGAGCGAGCGGACGCGCGAGATCGGCATTCGCATCGCGTTGGGTGCCGAGCGGGCGAGCGTGCTGGGCCTAGTTACGAAATTGGGGCTCAAGCTAACGCTGGCCGGAGTGGTGGTTGGCGGCGCGTTGGCGTTTGCGTTAACCCGGGTGATTGCTCGATTTTTGTTTGGAGTTAGTCCGGAAGATCCAGTCACGTTCGGAGCCGTCGCGGCGGTTTTGACAATAATCGCACTGCTGGCTTGCTATATACCTGCACGGCGCGCGACGAAGGTGGATCCGATAGTGGCGCTGAGGCACGAGTAACCCCGCCGTCACGCTCGAGGCTGGGGTTCGACTGCTTTTTGAGAAAAGAAGGTGCGGTTTCGGATGGCGAAACGCTTGTCGAGATCGGCTAAGTGCTGCTCGATTTCGCGAGTTGAAAATTCGAAGCCAAATTCGGCCGGATCGAAGCGCGCGCGGGCGCGCCGGGCGTCTTCATAGAGCTCGCCCGCCTGCTTCATGCGCTGCACTTGGAGCGCTTTGCGCTCCTTTTGGAGTTGCTCCAGCTCGGCGCGGTCTTTCTCACACTGCTTACGCAGACGCCCTTCCTGAATACTGAAATTATTGAGCTGTTTCTGGTAGGCGAGAAAGACTTGCGCTTCGATGAGCGCGGCCCGGACGGCGGGTTCTTCCTGCTCGAATTGGGAAGCGAATTCAAGGCGCCCCAGCGCATAGATGCCCATTTCCAGAGAGGGGATGCGCAGCAGACGCCACCTAATTTGAGTCTTCGGCTCGCTGAGAGACCGCGGCCTCATCCAATCGCGGCGAGTGATTGCGTGAGTGAGTGCTCGGAATCGCCGACAGGTTGGTATTGGTCGAAGAAGCGCTGAACGTGTTGCTGGTAGGCGGCGGCGTCATCGTCCGGCAGCAGGATGGTGCGGCCGGTGAGACCGGTCTTGACGGCATTCAGGGAAGATTTGGACTTGCCCTCGGGAGTTTTGGGACCGGTCGAAGCTTGTGCGTTGACGCGATTGGCATGGATTTGCTATCTGAAGATATGGAACGGAACCTCCGCGAGCACGGTAACCGCGGGGCTTGGGCGAGAGGGCGGGGATTTGAGGATAAGCTATTGAGTGACTTGGGGATTAAGGTGAGTTGTGCCCGTGATTGACCCAAGTAAAAAGCGTACACTTAATGCACGGGCGGACTACTTCAGAAGTAATAGCAGGACGAAGATGCAGCGCGCGAGCACCTGGGAAGACCGTTCTGGTGGAAGGGTCCGGTTCGCTCGCATTGCGGCGTAATTGAGAACATCTACAAGCTCGAATCGAAGCCCGAAACCAGCTCCCGAGGGCGATCAAGGCTACACCCGATTTGGGATCGGGTTGGTCGCACCAATGCGGGGTCGAACCCCGCCCCCGGTATTTGATACTTCGATCAGAAAATCTGTTGTCGTAGTTCTGGCTTCAGGCGCACTACGGTCGGCTTTGAAAGTAGAATGCTCGTCGAATCCTCATTTATCCATAAGTTCTGGGATAAAAGGTAGACATATGGTCCAGCGCAATTGCGAACGCGATCAGTGGAGTGATTCTCGCCATGATTGCTGGGCTCGGGTACTTCCTAAAGTTATCTCTAGATCTCCGCCATGAAGCCGACAAGGAGCGGCAGAAAATGCGGATCACAACCGAACAATCGGCAAAGCAGGAATTTCTTCGGCAACGGCAGACAATCGCTAAATTTAAGCGCGACGGAAACAATCAAGCTGGAGCGATGGCTGATGTTCGCAGCGCCCACCGGTTGCAAGAGTTATGGGACTTCTATGTAGGCTGGCTTCACGCAAATGATTTAGCCCTCCTGCCACAGAATCTGCGGACTCTAGATAGATATGCCGATTACCGCCATAAGCTACGTGATCTTACGGAGGCGAACGTGACCAATATGGCACAAGAACTAAGCGAAGCAATCGCAGCAACGGAGTTTCCGCGTGAACCAGACGAGGCTCCCCAGTAACGTAGCGTCTGAGCTGATAAGGAAGAAAGTGCAACATCCCGGTGACGAGGTCCACATTCTGCTGAGGACGGACGAAGCGCTGCAAGTCAAGCCGACGAAGATGTGCTCAGGCCGGGAGCACAACCGACCAAAGCGAAGCAGCGGACTCCAAAGAAACGCTCCTAAGCGTTCCCGTCTGAGAACAGAAACCGCACGCTGTATTTGCGCAACGCCAGGGTCGGTACCGCCTTCGCGGCCGCTTTCGCCTTTGCATCGAAACTTGAGGCGACGAGGATTCCACGCACTCTTGCGTATTCTTCCTCGCTGATTAGATCGCCCATATAGGTAAGAATTTGTGCAACTGCGCGCTGGCCAACCGGTCCTGCCTTAAGTTCAATCACGACCGTGGCACCAGCAGCATCGCGCGCTGTTATATCGATCAGCCCAGAATCTACAGACCGTTCGGAACCATCATCGATGATAGTCAAGCCCTGTTCCAGCTGGCTGATATCGAGTCTGAGTCCCGCTTGCATATCGCGCTCCAGACTGATCCATTGATTCAATGGTTCCTCGGGTAGTCTGATCCCGCCTTCGTCTATGGGAACACCTGCATCCGGCAGATCGCGAATCGCCTCACGAAACCTCCGATATAGCTGCACTGAAGCACGATATGATGCCAAATTGTTATGGATATCGCCGTCAATGGGAATTTTGCTCGGATTCAGTCGATTGTTTCGCTGGTCCGCCTTTGTGTATCGTAGAGTTTCGATAAGGCTTGCGAGATGATCATCTGCGTAGCCCTCGTCAAGATCCCCGTAGTACTCTTGGACGCGTTTGCATCGAGCAATTTGCGTATTGATCGTTCCAGCATCATACTTCTGCTGCTCCAGCCATTGGCGGTAACTCGGTTTCATTCTGGTTAACCATGCTAATGCAAAGTTACGGGTCTGTCATCTGCGCAATTTGCAATTAAATCAGGAGGGATGCGAAACAATGTCAATTAACGTCGCTCGCACTATGAACCGCTTCGGAGCAGAACCGACGTAATAGAACGGATAACAGGTAATCATGGTGAGCAGCTTGTCGGTTCCTTGTGGTTGAACAACGCTGAGATCGGAGGGTCTGACAATGCTGGTCGAAACTACTTCATAGGTGAATGTTCCGCTGTCGGATTGAAAAGTGACCCGATCACCCGTTTGAATGTCCTTGAGCGCTCTGAAAAGGGTGTCCCTGTGTGCGGCAATCGCGAAGTTACCTGGCTGGCCGGGCATAGCGGTATAGGGGAGGTGCCCGACAGCGCGGCTCAATGTTTTCTCGTCCACTCCTTCACGCACGATGGCCGAAAGGTTCAGTCGGCGAATTTGAACACGGCCTAGCACTGCGCCCTCCTGAGGCCGCACCTGTGCTGGTGCCGAACTCGCGGGGGCAAGGGACACCTTAGTGGTGGGTGTTCCTGCTCCAGCAAGGAATCCGAAGGGAGTGCGTTGTCTTACATAGTCTGAAAAAGTGACGTCGTGGCCTGCAATTTTCTTATCAAAGGCCCAGTTCTCGTACGCTTGGTAGACGTACTGATCCGAGAGGGCGTATGCGTAATAGCCGATTCCGCACAAGCCGAGAATGAACAGCATGGCGCGGACGTATCGCACGATGCGATGCCTTGCCGGATGGGGGTCAAGCCGCCGATTACGATTGTGACTATGAAGGCCAGGCTGGATGAAGCGCGGTTCTTCGCGGGGCCTGAGCGTTGCTGAGCCGTTCATGTTACGCGAAACTTACTTCTTTTTATGTACCGCGTTCCGGGAAGTCAATTCTGAGAACGGGGTGGTGCTGTAGGCGCTCCGGGTACGCACGATTAACTTCCGATAATCCTTGGCCGTTGCCGTAACTCGAATCGACCGGAGGACACGCTTGGATCCGATGTCCTCAGGAATATAGCCGATGGAGTAGCGGCTCCTGATATCGACCGATATTTTGTGGAATACCGGCAATATTTCGTTGAGTGCATTCGGCTCGAAGAATTCACCGCCGCTGACTCTCGCGAGTTTCCGAAGAACGCGCGGATTGGAATCCCTATCATTCGGATCGAACAGACCGATCGTGTAGATTGTCGCTCGCGAAGCCTCAATCAAGGTCATCAACTCGGGCAGGGAAGTGCGGCTAACGTTATCGCCGCCATCGCTGACCACGATGAGGGTTCTCTTGTCCTGGCGGCTGAGTTCGAGATGTTTGAGCGAATACGCAATCGCATCATAGAGCGCCGTTTGCCCGGCTGGCTCGCCATAGTAGAGTGCGGACCTCAGCTTTTGGAGATTATCTGTAAACGGAATCTTCTCAGGAAGCCCGCGAACGATGTGATTGTTGAAATTTATGACAAAGAACTCATCCTTCGGGTTGCTTTCTTTCGCGAATGCCAAACCGGCGAGAACGACTTGTGGGCGCTTGAATCGCATGCTTCCGCTGTTATCCACTACCAGGCCGACCGTAACGGGCGTATCCACATTCGCAAATGCAGTGATCTTTTGAGGACGACCTTCCTCGAAGACATGGAAGTCGGCTTGCGTGAGTCCGCTGGCGTAACCTCCCTGTGAATCTTTCACACTTACATCAAGAAGAACGAGATTTACATTGTCCGAAATCGTAAAAGCGGTCTGGTCTTGGTTCGGAGCGCTTAAAAGCAACAACGGAGGCAAGGCGAATGCGAGGATTCCGATGAGCCCGTACCTCAATGCACCCTCGGCATACTCTCACGTGAAAAGAACCCGCCGACTCATTCCGGCTGACGCGCGGAACGGAGCGACGGGTCCTGTCTGCTTACGTTCTATTGGAACCGTTACGCCCGCTTGGTTGCGACGGTCAGCAATCCGGCCAGAGTCAATGATCCGAGACCGAGCAATCCAATCAGAGGATTGAAGCTGGCGGTTTTCGGTAACGCATTTTGTTGAGGCGCTGGTGCCGGAGCAACCGTTGAGTTGTCCTGCGCGGGAGCGGGAGGTTCGGGGGCTGGCGGCGGGGCCGGAGCAGGCTGCGGCTGAGCTTCAGGTTCTGGAGCAGGAGCAGGCACCGGGGCAGGAGCTGGCGCGGGTTCGCTATAGTTTGTCGGCACCGGAACCGGCGCGGCAGATGCAAGCTGCGCTACCAGCTTCTTTGGGTACGGGAACTCTTGCCCGAAATTGTCACCGGGATAAAACCACGCGCGAACGGCTTTCGGAACTCCTGCCGGAGTCTCCCAGAAGCTGAACTGCGTCTTGCCGTCGGGTTGCAACCGGTAATTCGGAATTGCCAGAACAGTTGTTTCCAGGTGGCGCTGATCTTTGTCGAAGATCTGGACAACGTGGCGATTCGATGGGGAATCGAGTAGTTTCCATACGTACGTACCCGGGTCCAGTACTTTGTTTCCCGCGATGATGGGTTCATTCACGCTCACGATCGTCATTTTGTCCCAAGCATCTGCGTGCGCCTTGGGAACGAATGCACTTCCCAATAAGCCAACGCCACTGACGGCCAGGGCGCCAATGTAGAAAGAGCGCAGTTTACGGGTCATTGTTAATTACTCCTCCAAAGGATAAAAGATGTCATTGTTTTCATGTGTTGCGTCGATATCGCGCGATCTCTATCGTTCAAGTAGTAGCAGCTTGAGTGCCATCCTCTATCACTGTGACGGACCAAGGCGTTACCGGGGTTTCAAATAGCCACCATCTGCAAAAACTACCGTCTTAGGCTTGAAAATCGACCGAGGTACACACAATACGCAAAGAAGAGGCGAAATACTCGCTAACCGCGTGGATAATGGACTGAACCGAGCGGAGGTCTTCAGGTTACATTGGCGGTATGGCTCAGCAACAAAAGACCCCAACCACTCTGGCGCTCGACATAGGAGGCACTGGGATAAAAGGCATGTTGCTCGACGGCGCAGGAAAGCCGCTGTCGGATAGAGAACGGCTTGCGACTCCGAATCCTGCGACGCCCGAAGCGATGCTGGCAGTCATGGATGATGTCGCGCACCGGCTGGGAGAGTTCGATCGGGTATCGGTGGGTTTTCCCGGCGTAGTGAAGCGTGGGGCTACTCTGACGGCGCACAATCTCAGTCAGAAGTGGATCGGATACGATCTGCAGAAAGTTCTCGCAAGACGGTGGAAAAAGCCCGTTCGAGTTGCGAACGACGCAGCCGTTCAAGGATTTGGCGCGATTCGGGGAAGAGGGGTCGAACTGGTGATCACGCTGGGCACCGGATTCGGATCATCTCTGTTTGTCAATGGCACGCTGGTGCCAGGTCTCGAGCTGGCGCATCACCCTTGGACCAAGAACAAAACGTACGAGGAATTTCTCGGTAGGCGCGGGTTTCAAAAGTACCGTCGCAAGCGCTGGAATAAATTGGTTGAGAAAGCCATTCAGCAACTGGAAGCGCTCTTCAACTTCGATCACCTTTATATAGGAGGCGGCAACGCTCACCGGATCGATTTCGCTTTGCCAAAGCACGTAACGCGAGTCCCGAATGACGATGGACTGCTTGGCGGCGCAGCACTGTGGAGGGAGTGAACGGGGTTGTACTCCGTGCTACTTAACCAGATACGGCCACTTATGTATCACGTGATAGTGATACCGCAGGATTAGCAGAGCGAGCGTGCCCGCGATAACCAGAACGATGCCTAGAATGACCAGAGCTACTGTACCCCACGGAAACTTCTTCCCTTCTCTCTTCAGAACGAGCAGATGGCTGGCGAACACGCCAACGAAGAACAACATGACCATGGGAACGGCAAAGATCATCATGTTGAAAACGTCGGGGGTGGGCGTGACGATGGCGGCGATTATGGTGATGGCCAAAATTGCGTAGCGGCTGTGGCGAAGGAGGAATCTGGGCGAAGCGAGACGCAGCAGGGTCAGGAAGAAAATGATGACCGGCATCTCGAAGACGAGCCCCACGCCGAGCGTCACGTTGACGAACAGATCGAAATATTCGACCATCGAAACCATTGGCGAGATGTTTACGTCGCGGCCGATGCCAAGCAGAAATTCGAGACCGTAGCGGAAGGCGACGAAATAGGCGAAGAGGCCGCCAGTAATGAACAATCCCGCAGTGCAAAGGATGAACGGAACCGCCCATTTTTTTTCGCGCTTGTACAAGCCGGGTGAGATGAACGCCCAAACCTGATATAAGATCCACGGCGAGCCCAGAAAAACGGAGACCAGCAACGGCAGCTTCAAATAGATGATGTTGAACTGATCCATGGGCGAAATCGCGACGAGGTTGGGTGGGTGAATGCCCAAGTGCTGCAATGCCGTAACCGCGGGCGCCTTCACGACATCCCAGAGATATTTGCAGAAAGTAATGCTGAGGAGAAACGCGACAACGACACCCAAGAGAGCACGCAAGATGCGCGTCCTGAGCTCTTCCAGGTGCTCCATGAAGGACATGCGGAGCATGCCTCTTTCTTCGTCGTCTGCCTCGCCGTCATCGTCGTCGGGAGGAGGAGGCGGCGCTGGAGGTGGAGTTCTCCGGGCAGGAATGTCCAGGGAAGGCGGGGCATCCCCATTGGAAGCAGGCTGCGTAGGTTCCGTAGCGCTGGGCAAGGTTGTTGTGGAATCGGAGCCGGAGCCGTAAGGGTCGGAGGAGCTCTGATAAGCCGGCGTAGTGGGCTGGCGTTCGGGTTCTTCCGCCGACTGTACCGATACGTCGCCCGGGGGCAGAGTTTCGCCGTCTGGAGACCGATGCTCCTCAAAATAATCGGCCATCAATCCTCAGCAGACTTTACGCAGATTGCTTCTCTTCAGACGTGATGGAGGCAGGGGCTGGCCGATGGCCATTGGAGCGTGGAACGGTTCCCGGAACTGGCAGATCATGAGCCGAAGTATCTTCGGAGAGGCTGGCATCCTGCGTTTCGATGGATGATTGCGCGGCGCCGATATCGTGAGATTCATCCGAGGTGTAAGGGGTCGTGCTATAGGGAGTATCGGATTCCTGCCGCCCAGATTCATCGTAGGGATACGGAAAGCGAGGCGACGAACTGGCGCTATTCGATGCAGAGTAGTTATCGACCTGGACCTCGCGCTCCAATTCACTGAGGTGAGATTCGAAGGTGGACTTAAGCTCGTTCTTGGCTCTTCGAAATTCGCTGAGCGCTTTTCCCAGCATTCGTCCGAGTTCGGGCAGTTTTTTGGGGCCGAATAAGAGCAAGGCGAGGACAAAAATCGCCAACATCTCTTGTACGCCAAGTGGTCCCATAGCGCTAATGCCTAGACTGAGTGATACCTTATGATACCCCGGTGAACGGGACTCGCTTGTAAATAGATGCGCATTGTATATGCAGTATTTTTGACATTCACGCTGACTACGTTTGCGGCTCCTCCTAAGGCGCCGGTGGTTCCTGTCGAGGCTCAGCCGTCAAAGCACTTCCATGCAGAGGCAGCGACGGATGCCTGGTTGGCCGCTGTGCCGGCGGCGGCTCGTGTACGGTCGGACGCATACTTCGAGGGCGGCTATTGGCTGTTACTCTGGGATTTTCTGTACGGTGCAGCGATCATGATTCTGCTGCTCGAAACGAAGTTCTCGGCGCGGATGCGGAATTTCGCTGAAAGGCTCACCCGCTTGCGTTGGCTGCAGTGGTTCCTCTACTGGGTTGAGTTTGTGATTGTTACCGCTGCGCTCACGTTTCCCATGACGCTGTATGAGGATTTTTTTCGCGAGCATCAGTACGGCTTATCGAACCAGAATTTTACTTCGTGGTTCCGGGATCAGCTCGTGGGGCTGGTCTTGGTAATCGTCTTAGGAGGAATCGCGTTCGTCATTCTGGCCGGCATGGTACGACGCCTTCCGCTGACATGGCACCTGTGGGGAACGGGTGTCGCGATCATGTTCCTGATTTTCGGAATGCTGATCGGCCCGCTCTATATAGCGCCTTTGTTCAACACCTACGAGCCGCTCACGAATACGGCGATTAAGAATGAGATCCTCAGCCTGGCACACGCGAACGGCATTCCTGCTACGAATGTGTACGAGGTGAACGCATCGCGTCAGAGCAAGCGTGTGAGCGCGAACGTGAGCGGGATTCTGGGAACCGAGCGCATCACTCTGAACGATAACCTGCTCAATCGATGCTCTCCGCAGGCCATCATGGCCGTTATGGGTCATGAAATGGGACACTATGTACTCAATCACCTTTACAACGGAGTCATTTTTGCGTGCGTAGTGGTCGCGGTGATGTTTGCAATCTTGCGCGCGACACTGGGCTGGGGACTGGCTCGCCGGGGCACGCGATGGGAGATTCGCGGAATCGAAGATGTCGCCGCGCTGCCATTCGTGGTATTGATTCTTTCGGTCATGAGCTTTGTGTTTACTCCAATTAGCAACACGTATACGAGGAATCAAGAATACGAGGCGGACATCTTTGGCCTGAACGCGTCGCGGCAGCCGGACGGCGAGGCGGAAGCGGATCTTCTTCTCGGTGAATACCGCAAGCTGGACCCGTCGCCTGTTGAAGAAGCTATTTTCTTCGATCATCCTAGCGGGCGCACTCGCATCTATGCGGCGATGAGATGGAAGGCGGAGAACCTTTGTTTGTTCGATCGATCGCTTCCGTGCAGAAGCGTGCCGGCGAAATAGCGCAATTTCCCGGTGCAAATATAAGGAACCAAGAAACCGCTTGATAGCGGGTCTGGGAAAAATTGGTCCGGGCCTGCAAAGTGGTCGAGTCTCGAATTCGGCAACAATCAAAAGTTTTCCAGGAGCCACACATTAGAAGTATTGCTATCTTCGACGACGGCGAGATGACGGGAATCAGGAGATGGTATCGCCCATTCCAGATTCAAATTCGGGTAAGACAGCATCGTCCTTATTTTTCCGTTCAGGGGAAGGTTCAGGAGAGCCCATTTACCCTTTGTGTCACGCGCGCATGCCCACAAACTCATTGAGTCCGGAGCCCAATCCAATCCGTACATCTCTACCCAACGCGGTACTGCGATGTCCCGCTTCCATTCGCCGCCGACTGAGAAGATCCGCACTCCAAATTCCTTAAAGGTAGTGCGATTGCTGGGCCACGCGAAGTATTTCCCGTCAGGGGAAAGGCTCCAGTTGTAATTATCGACATTGCTCTCCAATCGAGACAATTCCACACCTTTCCCCTTCACAGAATCAAAGGTGAATAATCGCGCATGTCCCGCTTGAATCTGTCCATAGATACACAAGGTGAAGGGGAATCGCGCACACTCAACGTCGAAGATTCCAGGCGCTTGGAGCACAAGCTGCGGTGGACCTCCTGCCAGTGGAACTCGCATCACCTGGGCATTGTCAGAGGGTCCTCCCGGCTTCGCACGGACTACGTAGACCACACTCGATCGGTCCGGGGTCAAGCGGGGTAGGTACAGATCATCCCCTCCGCCGACCAGTAGCTCCGGCTGCGTCGCGTCGATGGATTGCTTGAAAATGTGGAAGGGGCCGTCACGGTTGGAATAGAACACGACGGCCTTGCTATCCGGTGTCCAAGTGCTCGCATAATCAAGCCTCTCGTCCAGTGTCAGGCGGCGAGGCGGGCTGAGTTTTTTCTCCGCGCCAAGCACATCTGCGACGTACACGTCGGACTGTGGAACGTGTCTTCTCAAAGCAATGCGCTTGCCATTATCACTGCGACTGAGCTGTACGGCAATGCCTCGGCCACTCGTAATCCGCGTGGAAGGGCCCAGCGGGTGTGCTGTTCTGGGGTCAAGTCGCACCGACCACAGGTTTGTATCCTGCTGATTGGGACGAGGCTCCCGGAGAGGGAAGATCAACCGGTCATCGGGCGTCCACCCGAGAGCAGCCCCACCACGAGGCAAACCTCTGTCCCCCACATCTTGAAGAACTGCGGGTTGCCCGCTATTCAGATCGAAAAGCTCAATCTGCGTATCAGGTACCCGGCGGCTCGCGTAGTATCTCGTCTTGGTTCTGGCATAAGCGAACCGTTTTCCGTCAGGAGCCCAAGTTGCTCGACTAAAGTTATCCTCCTCGCTGCGGATTAGCCTTTTCGCTCTACCCCCATTCGCCTGAACCAGCCAGAGTTCTTCGACCGAGGCGGCTTGTTTCACGAAGATCATTTGAGAGCCATCCGGGGACAGTGAGGCGGAAGAGCCTTCATCCGTGAGTTTCCGTGGAGCCCCACCCATCACCGATATTTGCCATAAGCCTGGCGGACTTAGGGGACTGTCGGCCCATGAGATTACGAGGTGGACACCATCGGGGAACCAGCTCTCCGCAAGCGGGTCGATGCCCTTCGGCAGAGGCACGGCATGCGTCTCGCCGTTGTCCACCTGCCTGAGATAGAGGCCAGTCGAGTCGGTGTATGCGAGAAGCTTCCCGTCAGGCGAGATCACGCCACTCGTTACAGGCGTATCGTCAGGATTGGCCGTCAACCGCCACTCGTTGATGGTAGGCTGATTCGGGGAACGATGCCCAACCCCGATCTCACGCAGCAAAAATCTATGCTGGACGGAAAGGTAGACCGTTGCAGCAAGAACGAGAAAAGCTGTGAGCGCTATCGAAGCTATCAGTATCTTTCGGCGGGTCAGCAGATTAGACTCTGCAAGGGGGGTCGGCTCTGCGGCAGCATTTGTCTCGAGACTTTGGGATTCATGAGCACTGGATCCATCGGCGACCCACTCCACTGAAGCAATGAAGCGATAGCCGATCTTGGGCACGGTCTCGATAAACTTGGGGCTTTCTGCAGAGTCTTCGAGCGCCTGCCGGAGCTTCTTGACCGCCGTATTGACGCCATGCTCGAAGTCAACAAAGGTGTCTTCCGGCCACAGCGCAGCACGGAGCTGTTCCCGGCTTACAACTTCTCCCTTCGCCATTAGGAGTAAACGCAGCACCTGGAAGGGTTTTCCCTGGATAGGAACGCCGACGCCGGACCTTTGAAGTTTGCCGCTGATCAGATCGACGTTGAACCGGTTAAATCTTGCTCTAGCCGCAGATAAACTGTGCGTAGCCAACTGAAACCCTCATCACCCCGGCTATGGAGTATAACCCAATTCCCGTCTGTACGCGGAAAGCACGGTTTACCTGCCGCGCTAACATGTGCATCCGGCGATCTTTAGATGGCTCCCCATTAGTTCACCTTCAGTTCACCTCCCGTGTATTGATCGCTTGCCCGGGCCGGTGCGAAGATCGGGCACCTATGAAAGCTAATTCAACCTCCATCACTTCGATTATTTTTACCCGAATCCTCACTGCCTGCTTCGCCCTGGCATCAGGCACGCTTGCATTTGGGCAGTCGAACTCTTCAGAGACTTCGCAAGCGCATAAGGCGTGTGCGTGCTCGAATCGAACGCTCCTTGGCGATTACGGAACCAAGCTGGAAGGTACGATCCTTGGCCCGAATTTCCTCTTACGTACCCTAATCCTGGCTCACTTTGACGGCGAAGGTGGGATAACCGAGGTGGACCATGTCGTTCTGAACGGCGTGCCTCCGGGGGAGGAGTGGAGACCATCCAGCGGGACCTACACCGTGAATCCGGATTGCACTGGATCCGCTATGATCTTAATTCCCGGTAATCCACCGATCGATTTTCACTTTATAGTCGTCAACCATGGGAAGGAAATCCTCGAAGTGGTCGACGGGAATGCAATCAGCGGCGTCGGTTACAGAGTAGAGTAAGCGCCAGGCGTCGTGCCCGCGCCGGCCGCCGCGCTGCGCGAATGGCGTTCACGGCGATGACATCGTTGTGTATCGTAGGCGTAAACTGTAAGCGCGCTCGTCCTGCCGGTTGCAAGTGCGAATGCCGTCTGGCGGGATTGAGAAAAAATCGGCTTAACCTGTCGCTTACGCTACAGGCTCGGTTTCGAGGGCAATGCCTCGATGCCGGCTTTTTCACACTCCATAACGCGCGGATCGGAATCGGAGTGTATTTACAGACACTACCGAACCGCGCCCGTGAGGAGGTGGTTGGCACGCTCATTTGTGCGCTAGAAAATAGCCTGGCTAGATACTGGTGAGTAGTAGATGCGGATTCTGAGCAGGGCCATTTTCCTAGAAGTTGTCACGAGCGCAAGCCTCGGAACGCTGCTGTTTGTCTTTGTTCTCTTTCTGAGAACGATCGAACGCCTTTCTGTACTGCTGGTGCGCACGTCGGCCTCGCCTGGGGTGATCGCTAAGCTTTTTCTCTATGCTCTGCCTTCGACGATTCCGTTTGCGCTGCCATTGGGCGTGCTTGTCGGCATCCTGATCGGTCTGAGCCGGATGTCGTCGGACAGCGAAATTACCGCCATGCGCGCTTCCGGCATTTCAAGCGTTACGGTGGCCCGGCCGGTTCTGCTCTTTGCTTTTCTCGCTCTTACCGTAACCGCAATGGCATCACTCTGGCTTACGCCGTTGTCGCTGCATCTGGAATCGAACATCGCACGTAATTTAGCAGCATCGCAGCTAACCGGGGACATTGAGTCGCGGATTTTCGATGAGCAATTTCCAAACACGGTGCTGTATGTGGGTGAGGTGGTCGCGGCGGGTAAGCAGGTGGTCTGGCATCAGGTTTTCATGGCGGACGTTACGCCCCCTGACGAACTGCAGCAGCAGGGCAAGAACCGCGGCGAAGGTCCGCGAATCATCGTGGCCCAAGAAGCTATTCCGCATCCGGACGCCGCCCACAACCGCATCATTCTCGATATGCGCGGTGTGCGAACAAGTGAGCGCGACAAAGAAGGCAAGGTGATCACGACGGCGGCTCCCATTCAGATTGAGGCGCTGCAGGCTCAAAAGCCTGCCGATCTGCAGGTCAACAAGACGGTGCAAGAGATGGATACGGGCCCTCTCTATAAGCGCGTGCGTTATGCGCATGACCTCACGCCGCAGGACTACACGGATGCCGCAATCGAACTGCATCAACGGTTCGCGCTTCCATTTGCCTGCATTCTGTTGGGCTTGGTTGGAATTCCGCTGGGCGTCTCGTCGCGCAAAGGCGGAAAGTCCGCCGCATTCGTCTTTACGGTATTGCTGGCCTTCCTGTACTACATGGGTTTCATCAGCCTGATCGGGCTGGCCAGAAAGGGGAGCCTGCCGGTTCCCATTGCGGTCTGGACTCCGGACGTGATATTTGCGGTGGTAGGAATCACGCTGCTGGCCAGACTCGAGAGGCCTGGCGATCGGGATGTGATGAGTTGGCTGCGAGGGCTGGCAGGGCGAGCCATCGATGCTTTCAAGTCGGTTCGGCCATTGCGGCGGGAGCGGCTCGGCTTCAGAAACATCCGTCGATTCGGGCTTTGGCCAATGCTCATCGATGGGTATGTGCTGAACGGCTTTCTGTTCTACTTGGTGATACTACTCACTGCGCTCGTCGCGCTGATCGAGGTCTTCACATTTTTCGAACTGCTGGGCGACATGATCAAGAACGATATCGGCATGCCGATGATGCTCGATTATCTGTTTCATCTTGCGCCGAAGTTGATCTACGATTTAACGCCAATTGGCACGCTTGTGGCGTCGCTGATCTGTTTTGGAATTCTTACAAAATACAACGAGGTCACGGCTTTCAAGGCGGGCGGCATCAGTGTGCACAGGCTGGCGATGCCGGTCTTAGTTGTGAGCCTTTTGATCAGCGGTCTACTGTTTGCATTCGACCATTACTATATTCCCGAGGCGAATCGCCGTCAGGAGATGCTGCGCAGCGAGATCAAGAAGAAACCGGTGCAGACGTATCTGCGCCCGGACCGGCAGTGGGTGTACGGAAAGGGCTCGCGCATTTACAATTACCGCTACCTCGATCCGCACGCCGCCATGATGTCGAAGGTGAACGTGTATGAGCTGAATCCGCAAAGTTTTCACATTGTGCATCAGATCTCAGCCGATCGCGCGCGCTGGGAGCCGAACTTGAAGACCTGGGTATTTCAAAACGGCATCAGCCAAACGGTTCGGAACAATGCGGACAGTTATCATCAGTTCTATCGCAGTTCAGCCTCGTTTCCCGAACTGAACGAGCCGCCCTCGTGGTTCGTGAAAGAAGAGAAGGAATACAAGGAGATGAACTTCCAGGAACTCGGGCAGTATATTCGGGAGCTGAAGGCGAGCGGTCTGGATACGACGCCGCTGCAGGTGCAGTACTACAAGAAATTCGCAGTTCCTCTTTTCGCGCTGATCATGGCGATTCTCAGCATTCCGTTCGCGTTTGTGGCAGGGAATCGGGGGGCGATGACGGGGGTCGGCATCAGCTTCGGTATTGCGATTGCGTACTGGACGGTCGGGACTCTGTTCGAGCAGATTGGCGATCTGAACCAATTGCCGGCGGTGATGGCGGCGTGGTCGCCGGATGTGGTGTTCTCGCTTGCCGGTCTGTACTTGATGGCGCGGATGAAGACCTAGGCGCGTGCCCGGTTCGTCCGGGAACCTTAGCGTATACTTACTGGGACCAAAAAAATCTTGGTCGATGCCGCACAACCGTGTAAGCAGGACGCGGCCCATGGAGAGCGGCGATTCGAAAGTAAGGATCAAAACAATGCACAGAATGATTTCACTGATCGCCTCGCTTAGTCTCGGAGCCATTTCGTTTACAGGGATGGCTTCAGCAACCATCACCGTTACGCTCACGCCGTCCGTGACTACTGCAAAGGTCGGGGCCACGGTTGTCTGGACAGCGAAAGCTACTGACTCAGCCAATTCGGGTGCTTCCTTTCAATATCAATTCAGTGCGGGGCCTTCAGCGACTGAATTGCAGGTTCGCCGGGACTTCTCAGCAGTTAACACGTTCCCTTGGACTCCTAATGATCACGAGGGGACGTACGTGATTCGGGTCGCTGCACAGGAGTCTTCTGAAGGCACTCCCGCAACCGCAGAGGAGACGTTCATAATTAACTCGCGTGTGACAGGGACCTCTCCTGTCGTTTCACGAACGAGCCATCCTTTGGTCGCTCTCTATAGTGCGCCGGCCTGCCCAGCTGGATCCATTGCACAGGTTCATTTCAGGAGAACGGCAGGTACTTACTGGTACGCCAGCTCGTCGAAGACTTGTAATGGAACCACGAGCATGAACTTCTACGTTGGCGGTATGCGTCCCTCGACCGAGTACACCATACAGGGTCACGTCTATAGCCAGGGTCATGATACTGCAGGCCCGCTGCTCACGTTCACAACGGGTGCGGTTCCCTCCAGTATCAATATTGAACAATACACTGTGCCGAAATCGGCTCTTCACACAACCTATCCAGTTGTCCTTACGTCTCCTACCCAGGGGGTTCCGTTTGCGACCGACAGTTTGGGAAATCTGATTTGGTACCTGCCTGCGTACGAAAACACGGGTGGGTATATCACAAGGCCGGTTGTGGGTGGCGATTTTCTCGGTGTCGCCGACGATAACTCAGGAATTGCTAACAACCGCAGGCTGCTTCGTGAGTACGACATGGCAGGTAATCTGGTCCGCGAAACGAATGCGGCGGCGATAAGCCAGCAGCTCACTGCTCTCGGTACCGATCCGATTACGTCCGTTCACCACGAGGTCTTCCGTTTTCCAAACGGCTATACGGCCCTGATTGGCAGTGTCGAGAAGGTCACCAACCAGGGCTCGGGTACTGTCGATGTGTTGGGGGACATGGCGATCGTCCTGGATTCGAATTTGCAGGTTAAATGGTTCTGGAACGAATTTGATCACCTCGATATTACGCGTCAGGCTATTTTGGGCGAGACGTGCGTGCAGGGAAATCCTGGATGCCCTCATTTGTACGCACACGGCTATTCAGTGGCCAACGATTGGACTCACTCGAATTCGCTTGCTCCGACTCCAGATGGCGATCTCATCATTTCGATTCGGCATCAGGACTGGGTTGTCAAGATCAACTACAACAATGACAAGGGGAACGGGTCGATTATATGGAGGCTCGGAAACGAAGGCGACTTCAAAGTCAAATCAAGCGACCCTCATCCGTGGTTCTCGCATCAGCACGACGTGACGTTCGCGTCGAATGGGCTCCTGACGCTCTTCGATAATGGCAACACCCGGGTGACGGATTTCGGCGGGAACAGCCGAGGACAATCGTGGCGACTCGATCAAGCTAACAAGATCGCAACCTCCGTTTTGAATCTCGATCTGGGCGCCTATTCCTATGCGACCGGAAGCGCCGAGCTTCTGTCCACAGGAAACTATCACTTCCATCTGGGATTTATTGGGGGGACCAATTCGAAAACCGTCGAATATACTACGGGCGGTGGGCTGGTCTTTGAGGAAGCTGATCCGAAAAACGTGGGCTACCGCGCCTTCCGTATGAAGACCCTTTATTCAGAGCAGTAGCCGCCATTAGCCCTTTAAGGGTGAAGATGTAAGTGTATTACTTCGGTGTGGCATCGGCCGGCGGAGCGGTTTTCTGCAGCCTTTCAAATTCGTGCATCTCCGCTGCCGCTTGCGCCGGTTTGTGCTGTTTGCGGTAAAGTGCGGCGAGACCGAAGTGCGCTTGCGCAGCGAGAGGGGTGTTCTTCTCGATTTCGAGCAGTTGCGTCCAAGCTTTCTCGGCGCCCGCAGCATCGCCGCTGAGCGAAGCGGCTTTTCCCAGTGAGTAAAGCGTCTCCGGCATGCCGGGTTTCAAGCGATCGGCGCGTTCCAGCTCCGTTTGGGCTTCTCGTGCTTTGCCTTGCTGGAGCAATGCGTTTCCAAGGCGATAACTCGCTTCGGCGTTGCCCGGCTGCAGCTTGGTTTCGGCGCGAAATTCTGTTTCCGCTTTATCCCATTGCGCGCTGCCCGCGTACACCAAGCCGAGCTCGAGGTGAAGTCGAGGTATATCGGGCCGCTGCCGCAGGGCTTCGCGAAATTCGCTTTCCGCTTGCGGCATTTGGCGCAATACGAAATAGTTCTCAGCCAACGCTTGATGCGAGCGCGCCGAATCGGGATACAGTTCGTTCAGAGTGTCGATAGATCGCTTTGAGAGCAAGCCACCGGCACGCCCTACGTAATACAGCAGATCCGGGTCATTCGGGCGCGCTGCGAGTGCGGTGCTTAGGTTGGCGATTGCCTCCTGATATTGGCCGGTTTCGATTTGCGCGATTCCGAGGGCCTCGACTGCATGGACGCGCTCAAGATGCGGAATGGCTTCCGCCGGGTATCCGAGGGATAAGAGCGTATACCCGAGCTGGCGTTGCGCTTCGTCGAGATCGGGGCGGAGTTCGGCAGCACGCTTGAGAGGCGCGAGGGCCGCGGAGTAGTTGTGTTTCAACGAATACTCTTCTCCCAGAAAGAGGAACGCTTGAGCCAGATTGGGATCGGCCTCGGTAGCCTGACGGAATTCGGCGATGGCAGCGTCGACATGCCCTTGCTTGTGGGCCTCGACACCCGTTTGCATGTGCTGAGCGGCTTGAGGCGAAATATTTTGGAGCGCCAGGCACAGAATTAAGAGCGAATGCATGGACACTGGCGATCAGGAGTGCTCGGGCTCACGTACTTCGAGAAACTGATTCGCGCGGATGTTAGCGAGCGTCTGGCGTGTGCCGGACGGCCAAGTAATTTCGACGGTGGCGGTTTCTTGAGAGCCGAGGCCAAAATGAAGGCGCTTATCGCTCGCGGAAAGATAGCTTCCAGCGGTTGTGGCATATCGCGTTTGCCCGTTGACGCGAACGCGCGCGCCGAGCCCATCGCGGTTGCTGCGTGTACCGCGAAGTGTAATGGTTAGCCAATGCTGAGTGCCGCCGCGATTCATCAGGACCAAAGGGGGCCCGCCGAGAACAGTCATCACGGCATCCATCCAACCGTCGTTGTTTAGATCCCCAAGGGCTAAACCGCGGCCTGCAATAGGAGTCGTGACGCCGGAGGCGGCGCGCTCGAAACGGCCATTGTGATTCAACGCAAGCAGAGGCGGCTCCAAATAATGCAATGAATGGTCGATAGCTTCGACATTATCAAGCACGTGACTCTGGGCGACGAGCAGGTCCTTCCAGCCATCGTTGTCGAAATCTTCCAGGCCGACACCCCAGCCAGCGCTTCCAGCGGTCATCGCGCCAAGGCCTGTTTCGAGGCTGCGATTGGTGAAGAAACCCTGTCCGTCGTTGTGATAAGCGCCATAGATCTCGCGCGGCAGCACGGTGACAAATATATCGGGAAGTCCGTCGTTATCGTAGTCCTGAAAGGCAGTGCCCATGCCGGAAAGCGGTTTGCCGTCAGCGGAAAGCGCAGCACCCACCTCGAGACCGCACTCGGTGAAGGTTCCATTCCCCTTGTTCCGGAATAGATACTGCTGCATTCCGTCATTCGATACGAAGATATCGGTGAAGCCGTCATTATCGTAGTCAGCAAAGGCCACTCCGAGCGCGCGGCCCTTCTTGGCGGTGATTCCAGATTTTTCGCTGACGTCTTCGAAGGTGCCGTCCCCGCGATTGCGATAAAGCAGATTCGTGGTGGCGGGAAATTCCGCAGGCGGGCAGTACGTACGCCAGGAGCCGTTGCAGGTCTTGCTGTGCCGCGTGTCCCATTCCATGTAGCGGCCGACAAAGAGATCGAGATGGCCGTCGTTGTCGAAATCGAAAAAACCAGCCGAGACGGACCAGCCGCCGCCAGCAACTCCGGCCTTAGCTGTCACATCGGAGAAGGTTCCATCGCCATTGTTGTGGTACAGAATGTTCTTTCCGTAATTGGTGACGAAGAGGTCGGGATAGCCGTCGTTATCGTAATCGCCGACTGCGACGCCCATGCCGTAGTTGCCAACGCCTGCGTTGGCCAAACCGGCGGCTTCGGTGACGTCGGTAAAGCTGCCGCCTTTATTTTGGCGGAAGAGGCGATTCCAATAGCGGGGATTGCGGCGGTCGAACGTCTCAGGTGATGGCATAGCGCTTGTGAGGCGCCCGCCGTTCACGAGGAAAATGTCGAGGAGACCGTCGTTATTGTAATCGAAAAGCGCAACTCCGCCGGGCATGGTTTCGATGAGGAACTTCTGCGGTGTCGGCGAGTTCTGAAGTGTAAAATCCAGCCCGCGAGGGAGTTTTACATCGAAAATCGGTATGGCGGCGGCGAACGTCCACAGCCGGAAGAAGTCGCGGCGGTTGAAAGGGCCCTTGGCCACGCGGCTTTTCATTCCCAGCTATTTGAGCATATCGAAGGTTGTTCAAAACCTGAAAAGGGGAACAGCACTTACGGAAAGGCTTTACAGTTTGAAGCGCGGCACTCGACGCTGCGCGGCGAAAATCGGTTCATCCAGACTTAAGATGCCCAACCCTCCTCCACATACCTATTGATCAGCTGTTTCGGATCTTCCATCGCGCTCACTCCTGAACACATTAGACAAATCTCCACGTCTCAGGTTCTTTGGATTACCGTGCTGTGCGGATGCTGTCGCTACGAAAGGCTTCAGGGCGTAGTGGTCAATGATGAAAAATCGGCAATAAATCAGTTGACTAACCATGCCGAAAAAAGTACCATCGACTTGGCGTGACAGGCTGGCGACTCACCTTCCGCTTGCTGGATTGCTGTGTTTAATCAGCGTCATTGTATGTATCACACCCGGTAAACTCCGTCATGCGCCTGCTCAGTATCACGCAAAAGGTCGCCTTTCTGCGGTTCTGGAAGATATCTTTGTAGCTAATAATGCCGTACATGTAAAGCGTAAAGTCGCCACTGACGATGCCAGCTTGTTCTTGCGGACTTATCATCTGCGGACCCAACAACGAGTTGATTGTGAGTCTCATGTTGGGCTGGATTACGGAGATACTGCGGGGTCCAATACTACGCGAATAGGTAGGCGTGAACACGCTTCTGCTCGGGAGGTATTGCGTGGAAATTCTGGTGAAGACTTCTTTGGCTGGGGTTTTGCCCGTGTTGGTAATCACTACCCCATAGTGTTCGGGACTGCCATTAGGAGGCACGACGCTCTGTATCGGACCTACCCACGCTCTCTGGTCCATTTGCATTTGCCTAATGCTCGCGGCCAACGTCTCTCTGCTTTGCCTCCCGCTGCTTGCAGCATTGGCTCTATTCAGCCAATTGGCTTCTTCAGCGGCCTTCATTTGCTGAATAGCAGTTATCGCAGCGCTCAGCGAGGCATTGGCGCTATCGGCGGCGGCCTTCGTCGTTTTTCTCATCTGAACGAGTTGACCCCAGTAAATCAGGCCAATCACTGTGTTGATAACAGCAGTTGCGATGCCGATACCAATGATCCACCTTTCGCCACTTCGGATGTCCTTCTCAAGGTTTGCGGTCGAATTTTCCTGTTTGTCGTCGGAATTGCGAGCGCCGGCATTAGCTGGTTTGTCATGATCTCCCGGCGATTGCAATGGGGGCTTAATATCCGAATCGGGCTGTTCACGATTGGGTACATTTCCGCGATCTTCTGCGTCTGGCATGCGCTAGAGTTTTTCGTGACATCATAACAGCATCGCGGTGGCCTTATGGTGAGTAGCGACCCATGGTTATTCCCCATTCCTTGCTGGTGGATTTTGCCAGTACGGTCCAACCCTCTGGGTCGGGAATTACGGGTTCGCTTTCCGGGGCAACTCGCCATTTGAGTTCATCGCCAGATCTGCGAGCGACAACGTGTATTACACGCCTCTGAACCCAAAAGGTGTGCGGCCATCTGTATTCAACAACAAAACTGCCATCCACGGCAGTTATCTGGTTATAGGAGTAACCAGTGAGATCCGCAGTCATTTTCGCGGGCACTGGAGTCCCCGGCCTAAGCATCGGCACGCCGTCATTTCGGAATACGACGAGTATTCCCATGTAGGGACCCGCACTAGCCGTAACGTCCCTACCGTACACAAAAATCCCGTCAGTTGGTTTCGTCCAGAAGGACCAAGCGAAGTAGCAGTCTGCCGGGAAGCTCTCGCCATCCTTCACATCGGGAACGGCATACTCTGTCAGTCGCGTGAACCGATCAAAGGCCAACCCGTATATGCCTTTGTATATTACTTTGTTTGTAAAGCATTGGACTTTGACATCTCTAATTTCCCAACCGCTATTCGTCAACAAAAGCTTCACGCCATATTCTCCGTGAAGATCAGAAGGAGAGAGGGATGATACTGAGAGCACAGGACGTAGAGCATAAATGGCCAGCAGCAGCGCCAGAATCGTACACGCAGCTGCTGGCTTTCCTTTTAACCAACGCGGCAAAATATTTCGTGTGTTGTGCCATGACAATCTTCGCCATAGTCTGCGTAGGGTGGAGTGTGTACTTAATTGCGTCTTTGTTGGCCCATTACGGCCTGTTCGGATGATCGGATTGCCGTGTGCATCGTACAGTATCGGGGCTTTGCCGTTCTCAGACTCTTTGTCCGGCTTCATTTTTTGCGTGACATCATAGCAACATGCGAGAGAGCAAATCCGAAGTTCATCCCTTCGAGCAGTTCAAAGCTACAATGCGGAAGCTCGCGAAAGTTTCTAAAGCCGAACTGGATGAGCAACTGAAGGAACACGATCGAACTAAACCCAAACGGCGTGCGGGTAGAAAACCCAACAAGCGGCAACGGTGACAAGGCTTTTACGCAGCTTTGTTGCGCTTGCCCCGGCCTTGATGCGCGTAGGGCAGCGCACTCATGCTTGGACGGCTGGCGTATCAACCTTGCCCGTCAGTTCGTCATAGGTGAGGCGACGGTGAATCGTTTGGCCCAGCACGATTACGAAACGCTCAGCATCCGTTAATCGCCGCTTGTTGAACCGGAAGCACTGCTCATCCAGATAACGGAACAGGTGAAACGGATCAACGGAGACGTAGGTTCCTTTCAGCGTCCTCTTTAACAGCGACCAGAAATTTTCGAGTCCATTCACATGCACCCGACCCTGTACGTACGATTCGAGATGATTCACGATCTCGTGCGCTAGCCCGAGTTTACTAGCGCTGTGGAGATAGGCGGGGTGCTCATCGGTATACAGCTTTACGGTCGTTTCAAGATTGCTTTCTAGATGCGGTTCCAGATGCATTCTCTTACGACTCGGAGCGACGGCGCCGCGTACATCACCATCACGTTGCAAGAGGCCAAGCACGATGCTTTTGCCCCAATTGTTGCCGTCTTTAGCCTCGAAGCGTCTCCGAGCACGCTTGTGCATGTTCCTAATCTTGCCCCCCACGAAGCATTCATCTGCTTCGATTTCGCCAGTTAGCTTTTTGTTCGTGAGTAGCTGCATTGCGTGACGTACACGGTGAAGCATGAACCACGCTGTACGCTGAGCGACTTTCAGGTCTCGCGCAAGCTCGTAACTAGAGATTCCGTTCTTGCAGTTCGTGACGAGCCACGCCGCAGGGAGCCACTTGTCCAGCCCGATGGGGCTGTCCTCGAAGATCGTGCCAACCTTAACCGAGAACTGCTGTTTCGGGTGAACATGCTTGCACTTCCAGCGCCGCTGGGTAGAGATGTAGTACACGTCCCTCGATCCGCAGGTTGGGCATTCGACACCATCCGGCCAGCGGATATCGCGGAAAAATTCGATTGCCACATCCTCATCCGAGAAGTACACAATCGCGTCTTTAAGATTGGTCGGAAGCGGTGCCATAACTGCCCTCCCAAATCAATAGTACGCGACCTTGTTGGGTTAGTCAACTGATTTAGTGATGATGAATCGCCAGATGACTCACGACGCCAGTAGAAAAAGAGGGGCTGTGACTACACAAGCCCCCAAAGGAAAAGGAACGTCTGCTCTATTTGAGGAGCATTAATTGCATTATGCAACTGGTATAACTGCGCAGAAAAGAAGAATTTTGGTGATTTAAATAATTTTTAACGTAAATCCCGCCGAATTCTCTCGAGGGCCTGCCGGCCCACCTTCTACTGTGGTTGTGGCGCCGCTGGCGGCGCTGGTTGAGTTTGTGCGGGTGGCACTCCGATCTTTACGCCAATAACTTCTCCTGAAATAACCAGCTCCACTCGACGATTCAGCGCCCGCCCCTCACGTGTGTCGTTCGAGGCTACTGGATAATTTTTCCCGTAACCGACGGCAGTTATATTCTGAGGATTAATTCCCTGTGCCACGAGGTACTCGCGGACCGTATTCGCGCGCTGCTCCGATAGGCGCTGGTTCAATTCGTCGCTCCCCGTAATGTCGGTATAGCCCTCAACTTGGAGATTAAGGCCAGGGTGGGAGATGATAATTCCCGAAATCTTGGCCAGCTTTTCCCGAGCCGGTTCTTTCAAGGTGTACTTTCCTGTATCGAACAGAACATCGCTCATATTCACGACCAGCCCGCGAGGTGTCTCGCGAGTTTGAAGAACAGCATTGAATTGCTGGAGGAGTTGCTCGCGCAGAGCGTTCTTATCAGCTTCGGCCTGCTGACGGAGCCGGTCCGCCTCTGCGGCCGCCTGCTGAGCCTTTTCTGCTTCAGCTGCGGATTGGGCGCTCGCCGCATCGGCCTGCGCTTTCGCCTTCTCAGCCGTTGCTCTCTGTTGAGCTTCCAGTTGGGCCTGCTGTTCGGCGGCCTGCCGTTGGCGCGCCTCTTCCTCCGTTTGGCGCTGGGCGGCTGCTTGTCGCGCAGCTGCTTCCTGACGTTCCTGGTCGAGTGCCATCTGCTGCTGTCGCCTTAGAGAAATGATGCGGGAGTCTTCAGCTTTCTGAACCGCTTCCCGTGCGGTCATGATGGACGGGTTCCACTGCTTGCGCACTTGATAGTCTTGCGCCTGGTTCAGAAGGTTCACGGCATCCTGGAAAGTGTCGCCTCCATATTGATCTGCTTTGGCGTACCGGGCAATCTGGACGGCATTTTGCGCTTCATAGAGCGCGAGGGGGCTCTTCTTGTTCGAATCCAAAACAATGGGATGCTGCTGCGATGCGGGAACGTGATACGTATACTGCCCTCGGGGCAGCAACTCGTATTTGGCATTGACGTATTCGAACTTACCCTTCGTATCTTCGCGAACGACATTTTCCATTACCACTACGTCGCTCGGCTGTCTCACCGCAAAATAAGGCTCTGCCGTGATAATCAATCCGAATGACTGCAACCCTGTCGTCATGGTTCCTTTGAAATTGCCATCAGAATCGAGGACCACCTCGCCAAGATTTACAGCGTGGCCATCTGGTGTAATCGCCCACAGCACATACGTGAGGAACTCCGGTCCAAAGGTCGTAGCAGCGGGAAGAGCCTTAACGTCCAGCTTGATTTCCATGTGCCCCAACCGGCTGTTCACGTCCGCTGTTCCCTTTGCACGGGGCGCCAGGGAAGTCCCTTGAAAATTGACCTTAGTCCAGCCGCTACGATTGCGATAGCTGATGGCAACAGTCGAGCGCGCGACTACCTGTACCCGGAAGATCGGATTGGGGCCATTTGGCTGCGTCTGTTGAGTTCCGGACTGAGTTGGATTGGGTTCCTGGCCCGGCAAAGCGATCGGTAGGAAAACAACCAAGCAAAACGCAAGCAGTTTCATATTCAAATTATAATTACCAGCGGACACTCCAGATTGCACATTCACCGATCCGGCTGGAATACTTACGGGGAAGCAAGTACTTTGGTAGGCGGCGAGCGGCTTTCGTCAGTGCTCGACCGCACCGCAGGTAAGATCGTAATGTGACTCCGCCGCAGCCCGAAACCAGCGAGGCGAAGACCACTCGGCGGCTTGCATCTCCGCTGCTCCCGATTTTTTTGATTGTGGCCGTGGATGTCCTCGGATTTACAATCATTCTTCCTCTGCTCCCGTTCTATTCAGAACGACTCGGCGCGACGCCGACCGTGGTTGGCGAGCTTGTTTCGAGTTACGCTTTGTGCCAGTTGATCGCAGGACCCATTCTGGGGCAACTGTCGGACCGCGTGGGCCGCCGTCCGATTCTGTTGATCAGCCAGGCAGGGACGCTGGGCGGGTTTTTGCTGCTTGCTTTCTCCACACATATTTGGATGCTCTTTGTCGCTCGCATGATCGACGGAGCGACTGCGGGCAATCTGACAATTGCACAAGCCTACATCAGCGACGTAACCAAGCCTGAAGAGCGCGCGAAATCGTTCGCCGTGATTGGAATTGCATTTGGTCTCGGCTTTCTGATCGGACCTGCCATTTCCGGCTATTTGGCTCTATTCGGATATCAGGCACCCATTTTTGCGGCTGCCGCCCTATCGCTTACCACCATTTTCTGCACCTTCTTCTTTCTACCGCGCCGCGAACTGGTACACGAGCAGAACCAACTGGATGACCCCGGACCCGGCGGCCGACGCTTGTCTTTGATTTCTTGGGGGCAATATCGGCGCTATTTTCGCGATCCAGAATTGGCGAGGCTGCTGGCACAATGGCTGCTCTTTTCTTTTTCCTTTACGACGTTCGTTTCAGGGTTTGCCTTATTTGCCGAGCGGCGATACCAATGGAACGGCCATCCCGTGGGAGTGCGGGAAGTCGGCTATATTTTCGCTTTCAACGGATTTCTCGGCATCATCATGCAAGGAGGCATGGTGGGCCGCATGGTGAAGTGGCTGGGCGAGCGGAAGGTGGTTCGTCTCGGGTTCTTGACTGGCATGGTGTTTTACGCGGCCGTAGGGTTTACAAGAACCATCGGGCAATTACTCTGGGTAAGCGCGTTCTCATCGGTAGGAGGCGCGGGATTGCGGCCTGCACTGACGAGCTTGGTTACACAGAAGGCAGGTAAGCGCGAGCAGGGTGTCATTATCGGCCTCACTCAATCTCTGATGTCAATCGCTCAGATCACGGCGCCCATTATTTCCGGAGTGCTGATCGATCACCGTTTCCTAACTACCTGGGCAGTTTGGGCGGGAGTGCTTGCCGGCCTCGCTTTGTTTTTCGAGCCGCGGAGCCACCCCGTCATGTCCACGGCAGTTTGAGCCGCTTGTTGCGAAAGCTGGATTTTCGAACTTCCGAATGGGTATTGATCTGCTTCTTCGCCTACATCGCCGTCCTTTCGCCGTGGTTTCGCGACCGTCCGGTTCTTAAATATCAGCCCATCGTTTTACTCGTAGCAGTACTTGCGTTGTTATCGCTGATGTCCTACGCAGAGCGGACCTCGTTCCCGATAGCCGTAGGAATGATTCGTGATTGGTTGCCCCTGATCCTGACCTTAGCCGCATTCCGCGAAATGGAGCTATTCCTTCCTGTACATTTCGAACACAAGTTCGAGCCCGTGTGGATCAAATGGGATGATCTGGTGCTGCGTGGCTGGCACCTGCGTACCATCATCGAAAGTTTAGGCAAGCTGATCCCGCTCTGGCTTGAATTTTCGTATTTACTCGTCTATGCAATCGGGTTTCTTTGCGTCGCGCTGCTCTACATCTTGCACAGGCGACCGGAAATAGATCGCTTTCTAACAATCTATTTGATTGGCACCCTGCTGGCCTATGCTCTGTTTCCATACTTTCCCTCCGAGCCGCCGCGAATTCTTTTTCCAAAAATAGACGAGCCACTCGTCTCCACTTGGGCTCGTACTCTCAATCTCTGGATCTTGAAAGTAGGTACGATTCATGTGGGTGTTTTCCCTAGTGCGCACGTCTCTTCCGTCTTTTCTGCCGCATGGGGCATGTTCCTCATTCTTCCGCAACGCAAGCTCTTTGGATATGGATTGCTTTTGTATGCGCTGAGCGTTTCGGTGGCTACTGTTTACGGTCGCTATCATTATGTGGCTGACGTGCTTGCGGGCCTCGGAGTTAGCCTATTACCAGGATTGCTATTTTGGATAGCGCGCAAACCGTAGCGACATCTGCAGAGAGAGTCGGCGCCTCGCAACTGCTCAGGCGGGCGCTTCGTCATCCGACCAAGTTAGCTCTAACCAGGCCGGCGGGCATGACCAAGTCGCCCACCGTGCGTCTCCTCGTCGGATTGCTGGTTACGCTCGCCGCGGTCACAGTTTTCTCATGGTATGCCCTGTATCAGCTAAACGGCCTTCGCAAGCTACAGACCGACACAATTGATCTCAATCGTCACGATTCGCTGCTGCTATTGCGGGTACAGAACGATCTCAATACTCTGGGTCTCGAATTGCGTGACATGTCTGAAACGCAGCCGTCTTCCGATATCGCCGAATTTCGCACTGATTTCTCGCATCTTCGGACGGATTTAGACGAGGCGATTCAAGCCGAAGGTCAGTTAGCCCCAGTCACACGCGCTGCGGACAAGCAGGCGCAGCTCGTAGAATCGCTCAAGCACTTCTGGCAAACTTCGGAGCGTGTTTTCGCGACGGCAAAAGCTGGACACGAGAGTGCGGCCAAGGAGCTCGCTTCCACCCAACTCTCCGCGGAGCAGTTGATTCTCGCGGCACGCGTTTCCAGATTGCTCGAACGGAATAACGAGGCGGAAGAGCGGACTGACGAGAAAGTTGCTGCAATCTACGCCGGAGTCGAGCGAAATATATACGCATTCCTGGCCGCCATGCTCGTCGCGATTGTCGTCACGACCCTGTACCTCATTTATTCAAATCGACGTATCTTCGATCAAATCGAATCGCTTTCGCAGCAGCGCCGTGTCCTGGCCGCGCAGCTGATAACTGTGCAGGAAGAGGTGCTGCGCTCCGTTTCCCGCGAGCTCCACGATGAGTTTGGGCAAATTCTAACCGCTATCGGCGCGATGCTGGCGCGCGCAGAGCGCAAAGGCGTGCCCTCCGATTCTCCGCTGCGCACTGAGCTTAGCGAGGTCCGGGAAATCACCCATCACACGCTTGAAAAGATGCGCAGTCTATCGCAGATGCTTCATCCATCGGTTCTCGACGACTACGGGTTGGCGAAGGGAATCGAATGGTATACAGAAGTGTTTCAAAGGCAGACCGGAATCCAGGCCACTGCCGTAATAAGAGGCGAGCCGGTGCGCATCACTGGACAGCCCGCCACGCATTGCTTCCGCATTGTACAAGAAGCGCTGAACAATGCCGCCAAACATTCTGGCACGAAGCTTGCCGAGGTCGAAATGATCTTTTCTTCCGACGTATTGATGGTCAATATCAGAGACTTCGGACGGGGGATTGTTGCCGACAAGTCTCCTAAACCGGGTCTCGGACTGATTGCGATGCAAGAACGCGCTGATCTGGTGGGCGGCAAGTTGACGGTTTCCTCTGTAGCGAACGCGGGTACGACCGTTTCTCTGGTCATGCCTTTGCGAACTGAGGATCGCCTCGCTGAAACAGTAGAGAATGAAGGTATAGGAGTATAGTTGCGATCAGTCATGAGTGAAGAAATAACGGTTCTTCTCGCCGACGATCATAGCCTTGTGCGCCGTGGGTTCCGCAGGCTTCTCGACGATGACGAGCAGATGCGAGTGGTCGGGGAGGCGAGCAACGGCGTAGAAGCCATTCAAATGGCATACGATCTGAAGCCTAAAGTTGTGGTGATGGACCTCTCGATGCCTGAGCTTGATGGAGTTCAAGCCACTATGGAGATCGTCAAGCATCTGCCCGAGACTGAGGTCCTGGTTCTCAGCATGCACGCGGAGGATAACTACGTCCGCAATGCGCTCGATGCCGGGGCAAGGGGTTACCTTTTGAAGAGCGCTATTGACGTCGACCTAATCGGAGCGATCAAAGCCGTGGCCGAGGGAAGGCGCTTTATCGGGTCGGGTCTCAAGTATGTTGCCCAGGAGCGCGATGACGAGCTCAGCAAGCTCACCGTACGGGAGAAGCAAGTACTTCAGCTGATTGCGCAGGGCAAATCTAATAAGGAGATCGCAGGTCTTCTGGATCTAAGCGTTAACACCGTCTCCGTGCATCGCGCGAACTTGATGGAGAAAATGGATATCCACCGCACGGCTGAACTGGTGCTTTTTGCAATACGAAAAGGACTGGTAGCGCCGCAGTAGGCGCATTCCGGGTTACTTTCCTTTCGCCCCTCAGAGGCGAGCCTTGGCTGCGGCCTTTACGTCAGCGGCAGCCTTCTTCTGCGCCTGGATCTCGCGGGCCTTCGCGAATTTCTTCTGGAACCGGTCAACACGGCCTTCCGTGTCGACGAGTTTTTGACGGCCCGTGAAGAACGGATGGCAACTGGAGCAAATTTCAACGCGCAAATCGCCTTTATGAGTGGAGCGCGTTCGAAACGTCGAGCCGCAAGCACAGGTGACGTTCACTTCATCGTAAGCGGGGTGAATCCCTGCTTTCATTGCTTTCGGAATCCTTTCGAGAACTGGTGGGGGTACAACTCAGTTTAACATGCAAAACCCCACTTCTAGTGCTTTGGGAAGCACTGAAGCGGGGCTTTGCGAATGAGCCTTGCGGCTACTCTAGCTACGTTACGCGCGACGGGGCGGCCGGTCCACAGGAACTGCGGCCTCGTCACTGAACGAAACCTGAACGTACGAACGGCGACTTTAAGAGTCGGCCACCTCGCGCGTCAATCGTGTGCTACAGTCACTACCAGAATTCATTTCGACTGGACCACCTCCTTCCTCAGTGATACTTCCATCTTATAAATTGCCTTTTGGGTGTGTCAACAGATAGCACCGAGATAGTTTCTCGCTTAACACTGGACTTGCGCGCGCGTGACTGGTTCGCAGGCTTTCTTCTGGCCGGTGTTCTCGTCGGGCTGCTTGGGTCGCTTGTCGTTGCCTGGCAATATTACATGGAAACAGCGCCGGAGCTGATCGGGCTGCATTTCTTGGCGCTGAACGCTGGCTACGTCGTAGCGGCTTTTGTTGCGCAGGGAATTCTCGGACGGGTATCTATTCGCTCACTCGCGCTCTCTGCCTGCGCAATCGCGTCGGCAAGTCTTGTCGGGCTTTCATTTCTAGCGCCGCCGGTTTCCGCCCTTTCGCGCCTTATTGGCCTTAGCTTCATCGGAATTTCGGGAGGCGCGCTAGTGACAGCGCTCCTGTATGTACTCGAACCGTACTACGAAAAAACACCGGCCACTGCGGCAAGTCTTTCGGGAATGCTTTTCGGATGCGGCTGCTTGCTTGCAACCGTTGTGACGGGCATAACGTATTTCACCGGTTCGAGCCAGCTCGTGACGGCACTGCTGGCCGTAGTTCCTCTATTCTTTCTGCTGGTTTACGCAAGCAACCGGTATCCAGCCGCGCTCGAGACTGTAAAGCGGCGTCACGAGGTCGGGGCGCGAGACAACCTAAAGGATTTGCGCAGCGTTGCCGCAGTCCTATTCAGCCTTCTTCTCTTCTTTCAGTTTGGTAATGAGTGGTCAATTGCCGGGTGGTTGCCGTTGTTCTTGATTCACCGGCTCGGCAGCAACCCGGAGTGGGCCATTTTCACTCTCGCGGTCTACTTCTTGTCGCTACTGCTCGGGCGCATAGCGGCTCGCGTTTTACTTACACGGGTAAACCACAAAAGGCTCTTGCTTGTAGGCATTGTACTTGCAATGCTTGGCTACTTGCTTTTGAGTTTCACAAGCTCGTTACTCGGGGCGTTTGTAGCGGTCGTCGTAATCGGCGCCGGCTTTGGCCCCGTGTATCCCTTGATAGCTGAAAACCTCGATGAGCGTTTCACGTATCATCCAGGTTTTTATAACGGGATCTTCTCGTTGGCAATCACGGGTGCAATGAGCGCTCCCTGGCTTCTTGGGTACGTAGATTCATATTTCGGCATTGGATACGTGATGTTCGTGCCGGCGTTGGGCTCGGCGGCCGTTTTCATTCTTGCTTTGCTCATCATGCTGGAAGCCCACTTGATGGGAGCAAAGGACCGTAACCCAAAATGCGCCGATCTTATCTAGCGATCGACCTAGGCGCGGAGAGCGGGCGCGGCATGTTCGCCCGCATCGCTGATCGAAAAATCGAGCTTACGGAAGTGCATCGGTTTCCAAATATACCTGTCCGGCTGCCGACCGGCTTGTATTGGGACACTCTGCGGCTGTTTCATGAAACCTGCGAGAGCATTCGCGCGGCGGCCAACAGCTCAGACCATTTGGATGGTGTCGGGATCGATACGTGGGGAGTCGATTATGGCTTACTAGGCCCGGATGGCTGTTTGCTCGAGAATCCGCGTCACTATCGCGACGGGAGAACACAAGGGATATCGCGGGAGGTGTTCGAAATCGTTCCGCGGCACGAAATCTTTCGGCAAACAGGCGTTCAGTTTATGGACATCAATTCCGTGTATCAGCTTTACGCCGTTCGTACGAAATCACCCCAGCTACTCGGCTTGGCATCGAAGTTGCTCTTCATGCCAGATCTTTTCAATTATTTTTTGACCGGCTCACTCGCTTCAGAGCCAACGATCGCCAGCACTTCACAGTTTTACGATCCAGTGAACAAGCGCTTCGCGTCCGACCTGTTGCAAAAACTCAATATCGATCCAGGCATTTTGCCAGATCTAAGATGTGTCGGAAGCGAGCTTGGTCCTGTGTTGCCGTATGTTGCCGATGCCTGTGGGCTGAAGCGCGGCGCCATGGTCTATTCAAGCGCGTCTCACGACACAGCCTCTGCGGTCGCCGCCACCCCTGCGCTCTTAACCCAAAACTGGTGCTATATCAGTTCGGGTACATGGTCTCTGATGGGAGTGGAGACGAACGCGCCAATCATCAACGATGCTGCACTTCAGGCAAATTTTACGAACGAAGTAGGCGTTGGAGGCACGATTCGATTCTTGAAGAATATTCCCGGTTTATGGGTATTGCAGGAATGCAGGCGGACTTGGGGCAGGGAAGGGCAGGAATACTCATACGCCGAGTTAATCGAGCGTGCGGCTGCTGCGAAGCCGATCGGTACGCTACTCGATTTGGATGAATTCACCGCGCCCGGAGATTACCCCAGACGCATTCACGAGTATTGCCGGAAAACGGGTCAACAAGTGCCGTTCGATCCCGGATCGATATCGCGCGTAATCCTGCAGAGTCTGGCAGCCCGCTACAAAGAGGTTTTGGAGTTACTCGAAAGGCTCACTAACCGGCGAATTGCTGTCGTTCACATCGTCGGCGGAGGCTCTCGCAACAGACTGTTGAACCAGCTCGCTGCCGATTTTACTGGTCGACGTGTGATCACCGGACCCACCGAGGCGACTGCTTTGGGAAATGCTCTCACACAGGCGCTCGGAGCAGGAGAAATCGGCTCGCTTGACGAAATGAGAGATGTTGTGAGGCGGTCATTTGAGGTGCAGGAGTTCATGCCCAGTAGGTGATCCAGTTCTAATAAAGAATTTCTGCTTATCAATAGAGGGATCCACCGCCATATCGAAGAAGCCCACCATCATCTCGGCCGATGTCTGTTCGCCCCATGTGACTGCGGAATCAGGATCGGGATTGTGCGGATTATTCTTCGAATTGTCGAAAGTCGCAACCGCCTGCAACGTGGTGCCCGCCTTCAATGGAATAGGTTGCGCCAGCCGATAACTTAGTTGCCAGTAGAAATCGTAATGCGGGATGCGCAATAAAGTCTGAACCTTCCCGCCGGGCTCGACAATGTTGTACTCGAAGCTCTTGCCGCGCAGATGCATATGCGGAAAGAAACTCAGCAGGAGCGCATCGTTCGGCAATGTTCCGTGGACTTCGACCCGATGATCGGGGTCACCCGGCGGAATTAGAAACCGATCATTCGTCAGCTGCAACGTCAGGACGCGTTTTCTGGGCGGTTGTTTGGCGAACACCAGTCCGACGCTGGTCTTGTCTTCCGTTGCATGCCCGTGCGTTGTGTAATGCATTTGGAGCACGATGTCAGATTCCGCGGGCACGAGCTTCGCGAAATCCTGCGGCCATTCATCTGGCAGGCTTCCCGGAGCATACACCAGCAGAATGTCACTGATTGTCCACATTGCGTCTCGGCGCTGCGCTTCCGTCGGGAGTTCGTCGGCGCTGAAGGGAGTGCCAATGGGTGCGCCTCGCAACCAGGAAGATTTCGGATCGCGGATATAGGCAACCGCGTGATGTACGACCATTCGATTACTCGGGCGTATCTCCGACATCCGCACCCAGCGGTCTTTTTTGAAGTTCGTGGGAATAATGATGTATTGATACGGCACATCGCCCTCAGTGGGGATAGGCATCGCGCGGGGCATCTCGTAAATTGCGTCCGGCTTTTCGATGTTCCAGCCGGGGGTCCAATGAGCCGCCGCGGGAGCATCGCTCGGATTTCCTTCCGGTGCTTGCGCGTTGGCCCATGCGGAAAGAATCGCTATTTGATCGGGAGTCAGTGAAGGATCATTTGAAAAATGGCCATACCGCGGATCAGCAAACCACGGCGGCATTTTCTTATCCCGAACCGTCTGGCTGATAGCACCCGCAAGCGGTCTTACTTGTTTGTAAGTCTCAAGCGCCATGGGCGCCATCTCGCCCTTACGGTGGCAGTTTTGACATCGTGATTGAAGAATCGGCAGAACGTCTTTGTAGAACGTCGGTGAATTGTTGGCCGGCTTCGCGGCAGATAACGAGATGACTACCGATAAGATATACCGGGCCAGTGGGGCTCTCGCTTGTCCTTGAATGCTGCGTATCCTTCTTTGAAATCGGCGCTCTCCATGAGCTTGATTCTCAGCGTAGTCGCGAGTTCGCCAGCTTCCGCCCAAGATTTCCCTCGTGAATCCCGAACGTATCGCATGCCCGCTTCAACAGCGAGCGGACTCGCCTTCGCCACATCGCGTGCAATCGCCCCGGCACGGTGGGCCGCTTCAGCAGGCGGGCAGATGTGATTCACCAAACCCCAGTGTAGGGCGTCGTGGGTTGAGAACACACGAGCAGTGAGGCTAAGTTCCAGCGTGCGCCGCGCCCCCAGAGCCGCCTCGACAGCGCGATACACCAAAAACGGCCATAAGCCAACTCGCATTTCAGTAAGCCCGAAGACAGCGCCCTCGGCTGCGATTACCGAGTGTCCTTGCGCCACGAATCCCAAGCCTCCCCCCAGTGCAGGTCCGTTCACGCAAATGATGATGGGCTTAAGCGAGTTCGCCCCGATCGTAAAGAGCTTTTCATGAACCTCGGCCAGATCCATACCGGGGACGCCCGCAGCCTCATCCAGATCCATGCCCGCACAGAAAACCTGACCCGCCGCCGTAATCAAAATCGAGCCAATCTGATCGTTGTGTTGGGTTGACGCGATTGCCTCGACAATTTCAGAGCACATGAAGGAATTGAGAGCGTTACGTTTGTCTGGCCGGTTTAGAGTGAGGTGCAGAATCCGGCCCTTCTGTTCAATCAGCAAGTTCATCGGAAGACACCTCGATTTCCATCGTTAGAAGAGCAGCTCCACGCGTCTTGCCCTGTGCGTCGGTACGCAGCGAGATGGTGCCTCCGCCATCCAGAGCTTTTTCCATGACAAAATTGAGCGCACCGAGATTGGGCAGCTCGTATCGAGTAACGGGTCCTTCTACGAGTGACCCGAAGTGGCGTTTCACGCGCTCGGCCGTAACTTCGCGCAGCAAAATCGGAAAATGCTGAGGCCGCGTGGCGACAAGGCCGATGTTCGAGATATCGCCTTTATCGCCAGAGCGAGCGTGCGCGAGCCGCGACAGCCGAACTGTCATTCGACCACCTCAATCCGTGTGGCTACTGCTTCACGTGTCACCAGAGCCGGCCAGTATGCAACGATCTCGCGCACCTGGGGCCGTCCTTCGCCGTATCCTGTGGCGGCTGGAGGACCATTCAGAACGAGCGGAATTACTTCTCGCGTGAATCTCTCGAGTGCGGGCTTCTCGGTGTCCCGAGCCCCGATGCGCAGTTGTACTTCCGCTGCTTCCGGAATGGACGGCGCAAGATGCCCATGACATGCATTAACTCCGAAAAATTCGGTGTGGACCTTTTCGAAGGTGAGGTTCAAATCTCTCAGCCGTTGCCGCACGATGTTGTCGGCAGCGCGCGCCTTTTCGAGAGCATCGGGAGCGGAGTACACCAGAGTCCCGACAGCTTTCCAACCGTAGTGATAGGAAATAGACACCTTCAGAAACTCCGGCCGCGGCTTCCCGTTGACATCGCTGATCCGTATGCGGTCATGGCCATCGTCAAAGAGTCGAATAGTTGTGAAATCGGCCACTACGTCGGGAGTCATGTAGCAGCGCGGATCCCCAATTTCGTAGAGCAGCTGTTCCTTCACAGTTGCCTGAGTCACTCGGCCACCTGTCCCAGGATGCTTCGTGATTACCATGTCACCGTCGGCTTTCGCTTCTATAATCGGGTACCCGATGTGGGCGAAATCCGGAGTGGACTGCCAATCCAGTTGACAATTTCCGCCTGTTGCTTGAGCCCCGCACTCGATCACGTGTCCTGCCGCTATACCGCTTGCAAGCAGCCGCCATTCGTTCGGCTTCCAGCCGAATTCTCGAATCATCGGCGCCAGTGCTAATGCCGCATCGGCGCAGCGGCCAGTGATGACCACGTTTGCTCCGGTCGCCAATGCTTCCGCTAACGGGAATGCGCCAATGTATACGTTTGCGCTCTGAATCCTTTCGTGGATGCTGGCGATGCTCTCATCCGTATCTATGTTGCGAAGCTCATTCCCGGCGGCGACGAGCTCATCGATACGGCCCAGAATGTCGTCACCGAGCACGACAGCAATTTTCAGATCGGGTGCAAGCCGCCTTACCTCATGCGCGCACGCAATCGGATTTACACCGCCCGCGTTCGCGATCACACGAACTTTCCGATCTCGAACCTGCTTACTGAGGCGGGCAATCAGAGGAGGGAAATCTCTCGCGTAACCCAGCTTTGGATCAGTCTTCCGCTGCTTCTGCAAGATTGACATCGTGACCTCGGCTAGATAGTCAAGCGTCAGATAGTCAAGCGGACCGCCTTCGACCAGGTTAATCGGCGCTTCCAACCAGTCTCCCCAAAATCCCTGGCCGTTTGCGATTCTGATCATATCCAGCGCGAGCTGCCGTGTTTGCGAATCACAGATTCAGCGTGCAGGGGTGGGATCCGGCGTGCGCGATTTGTTCCAATGGTCCTCCAAGGCGAGCAATTCCAAAGGCAAGTGCTCCGGCGTCTCGTTGGCGCACGCTGCTTCAAATGCGAATCCAAGAATCTGCCTCGTTTCTGCCGGATCGATCAACGCATCACAATGACCCCTTGCAGCGGCGTATTTTGCATCCAGCCAGCGCTCATAATCGGCACGCGTTTTGGCAATTTTCGTCTCGAGATCCTTCGGTACCGACTGGCCCGCGGTCTTGAGCTTGTCGAGTTCGGGGCCGAAAATCGCCTGGACAGCCGAGTCTCCCTCCATCACTCCGATCCGGGCGCTGGGCCAGGCAAAAGTGAAATTGGGGTCGAATCCCTGGCCGGCCATGGCGTAGTAACCCGCCCCGCTCGCATGATTCACCGTCAGCACGATTTTTGGCACTGTAGCGCACGCCATGGTCTCAACCATTTCCGCCCCGGCTCGAATGATACCTTCCGTCTCGGCTTCCACGCCGACCATGAATCCGGAGACGTCTTGCACATAGAGCAGCGGCATCCTGTGACGTTCCGCGTTCTCGACGAAGTACGCCACCTTCCGCGCCGATTCGGTATACACGATTCCGCCAACGCGTGGGCCTGCGTGCGTTTTGAGGAAGCCCCGCCGGTTCGCGATGACGCCGATAGTCCTCCCACTGAGCCGCGCCGCCGCACATAAGAACTCAGGGGCGTATTCGGGTTGGAACTCGAGAAAATCCCCGTCGTCCAGAATCCGATCCAGTAACTCTTCTATTTGGTAAGGGAGGCGATGATCGGCCGGAAGAACATCGTATAAACCGGCCGCGTCCAGCTTGGGCCCGCGTCCTTCTGGCGCAGGTCGTGGCGGAGTCATTTGGCGAAACTGTTCCCTGATCACGCCGATACAAGCCTCGTCGTCTGCCGCGCGGTAATGCGCCACCCCGCTAATCGTGGTATGCATCTTTGCGCCGCCCAGAGTTTCAGCATCCGTGACCTGTCCCACAGCGCCTCTGACGAGGTTCGGCCCGCCAAGGCCCATAAAGCTCGCGTTTTCGACCATGATGATCACGTCGCTCAGTGCCGGCAGATACGCACCGCCAGCAATGCATGGACCCATCACCGCCGCAATCTGCGGAATGCGCATGCGCCGCCTCATAAGCGAGTTGTAATAAAAGATTCGCGCTGCTCCATACTGCCCCGGAAAAATGCCGTCTTGAAGCGGCAGGTTGACCCCGGCCGAATCCACTAGGTAAACGATCGGCAAACGATTACGCATGGCGATCTCCTGCGCTCTCAGAATTTTCGTGATCGTTTCCGGCCACCACGCCCCAGCCTTTACGGTTGCGTCATTCGCTACGATTACGGCAGGCCGACCTTCTATCTTTGCCACGCCTGTTACAATACCCGCTCCGGGTGCCTGACCGTCGTACTTGTCATAAGCGACGAGCAGCCCCGTTTCGATAAACCTTGTGCCGCTATCGATCAAGCGATCAATCCGCTCGCGAGCCGTCCACTTGCCCTCGCGATGCTGTTTTTCTATCTTCTTCGGGCCGCCACCCAAGCGAAGCTTCTGCTCCAGTTCGTGTAGCTCTTCGGCCATAAAGCGCATATTACGCGTGACGTTTTTCATAGACGTCCGCTCCGCCTGCGCGAATCTGCAAGGCGTAAGCACCTGCTAGTCTAGCAATCATGCTGGAGATCGACGATCGCGCGTTCCGCATCGTCTGGACCGTTTTCCTGTTCGCGCTCCTGCTCGCGGTGGTCTACTTCATCCGTGACACCATACTGCTCTTCGCGGTTGCGATTTTCTTCGCGTACATGTTGTCGCCGCTACTGGGATTGATCGAGCGATTCATGCCCAGACGGCGCAATCTGGCGCTCGGATTGGTGTACGTGCTCCTGATTGGGGCGCTGGTTGCTATCGGATTTCAGGTGATTCCCGCGATAGCCGAGCAGGCTACGAGCTTTGCTACCCATCTGCCGTCGCTGCTTGCTTCTGCTAAGTTGATGAATTTCCCGCTACCATCCTGGCTTGAGCCCATCCGGGCGCAGATGATGACTGCGCTGAACCGGGAAGCAGTCCGGCTAGAATCCAGTGTTGTGCCGTTCATTCAGCAGACCGGCACTCGCCTGCTGTCCGGCCTAACCTACGTCTTGCCAATTATCTTGGTGCCGATCCTCGCGTTTTTCTTTTTGAAAGATGGCGAAGATATTCGCGTGAGCTTAATCGGCGCTGTCGAGAGTGGGCATGATCGGACCATCGTTGAATTAATCCTGGACGATGTTCATGTTCTCCTCAAAAGCTACATCCGCGCGCTCGTCGTGTTAGCCCTAGTCTCGTTCTTAGCTTGGCTCATTTTCTTGAGCCTGATGCGTTATCCCTACGAACTCTTACTCGCCGGAATCGCGGGGGTTCTCGAATTCATTCCAGTCTTCGGCCCTGCGGCAGCGCTCGTAATCATGCTAATTGTTTGCGCCGTGAGCGGATCTGGCGGACTTATCTGGATTCTCGTGTTCTGGGGCTGCTACCGAGTCTTTCAAGATTACGTCTTCAACCCATACCTCATGAGCGCCGGCGTCGAACTACATCCCTTGTTGGTGCTTTTTGGCGTACTCGCGGGCAACAGCCTCGCCGGAATTCCTGGCATGTTCTTCTCCATACCCGCGATTGCAATCCTGAAGGTGATCTATACCCGGCTACGAATTGCTTACAGTACCCACCGGCAACTCACGCGAATCTAGATTGCAAGTTGGAATGCGCGCCTTATTGAACATCGGGATTGCCCACCCAGCACTCATGTACTGCAGCGTGCGTGAACCGGTCCACCACGGCTCTCGGAACATCTGCTTCTTTAAGCTCTTCGAAATGAAAGTGCACCGGATCCTCTTTCGAGGAATCTACCGTTGCCAACAGATATCCGTAGACGTGCGTCTTCGCGCTTTTCGCATCGCCGGCATTCGATGGCAAGGGATACCGTTCCGCCCCGGCTGTCCCGACAATCCAGCCTGGGAGTACACCCCCATGCCCGCGCCAATATTCCGTGTTGAAAATGCCATCCATGTAGTAATGCGAATGACTCGCCAGCACGTACACTGCCTTGTTTGAACGCTGTTTGCATTCGAGCAGCCACCCATATACTTGATGGCCGCTCTGTGTACCCACTAAGGACTGATTCATGCTGTGTCCGATCGAAATGCTTTCAGGGAGTGCCTCATGCATGCCGGCGACGATCGCGCGTACAGAAGCATCCGCCTCGTCCCGCTTCAGGAGGGCCTGCACCCACTTCATCTGCTGCGGATCGAACTCGTCCGGAGATGCGCTGTCCAGCGTGATGAAGTCAATCCCGTCCCTCATCCAGTGGTAGTAACTCTTCACAGCATGGTCATGCGGATCGTCGCGCAGGCGCTGATCCCGAATCTCGGGGGCGTCGAACCAGTCTGCGAACGCGAGTAGCGCCTGCTCCCTCGTCTTGGGTGGAATCAATTCGTGATTACCCAGCGCGAGAAACACCGGCATCCCGCTGAATGGGGCCAGCTGATTGTTCACAAAATCGCGCCAAGCGTCACCAAGGTAAGCAGTGATGTTCATCGGGTCAGACGGACCGGCAGGCTCATGTAAGGCCTGGTAGTCCTGATCGAATCTGTATATCGCTCGAAAGTCGCCTAAATGCCAATAAAAGACTGCGTGATTTTGCGCCGCTCCGCGTGCGATCGCAGGCATTACCACATCGCCGCAGTTTCTCGAATCTCCGGAGACCGCGAAGTGCCACGCCTGGTGTTGGGCTCGCGCTGCGAAGCTCGATACGGTTAAAAGGAGGATGCAATACGGCAAGAGTCCACGACGCATTCTTCCCAGTCTAATTGGCAGTTGCCGGTGCCAAGGCGCCGCACCATGCCGGTCGCAGATCTCTTAAGCGGATTGTTAGCTCCCGGTATTGTTCCAAGCCGTATACGCCGCAATGCCTCCAATGGCCAGCAAATACAGAATGATCGCGACGATCAGCCCGTTCTTGACCTTTGAAACTGTGTCCAAGCGTTTGCCCTGCGCGGTTTGTGTGTTAACCACGCTGCTATCGTGTGAGTCAGCGTGTAGATGGATGTAGTGATCAGTGTGATTTTCCAGCCACCTCTGATAAAGAAACAGGGCCACAGCAATCACGATTAGAACTCCGCAGAGGCTCAGATTGAGCACCACGTTCATACAGGCATTCCTCCTTGTTTGGCGGACGGCTTCACGGCGGAAGCCGCAACAACTTCTGTTAGCTTATCGAATCGCCTACGAGGCCGTATAGCGCTCGGTTCTCGAGTTCTCAAGTTATGTCGGCAGCAATTCTCGAACCGGCACCCTCACCGCTATAATCGTTCTTCCCGCGCTCAATGACCCCTTCAGCACCGTTGGATTGGTTTCCGCTTTGGCTTAGTTTGCGTGTAGCCGGAATTGCAACTCTGCTCGTTTTCATCACGGGCACCTTCATCGCTTATATTCTCTCCCATAAGAATTTTCACGGAAAAAATCTCGTCGATTCGCTCATCACACTGCCCCTGGTTCTGCCCCCGACCGTCCTGGGCTATTACTTGCTCGTGCTCATCGGCCGCAACTCCCCACTTGGCAGTCTCTACGAAAGCTTCTTTGGCAAGCCGCTCGTTTTTACATGGCAGGCCGCCGTAGTTGCCGCATGTCTCCACTCCGCGCCCCTTTTTATCAAGGCCGCAACTCCAATTTTTCAGGCTGTCGATTACCACTACGAATGGGCAGCGCTGAGTCTCGGCGCTTCCGAATGGCGCACATTCTGGCGCATCACTCTGCCTTTAGCTCGCCGGGGTCTCAGTTCGCTTGCCGCACTCACCTTCGCCCGCTCTTTGGGGGATTTCGGAGTCACTATTATGGTTGCGGGCAATATACCCGGCCGTACTCAGACGCTGTCTGTCGCCATCTATGACGCCGTAGAATCCGGAAACGGCCGCCTCGCGCGCGTGCTTGTTCTCGTTGCTTCTCTCACCGCCCTCGCTTTGCTCTGGCCGTCCGGCTATTTCTCGCGGATTTCGCGCGATTTCCGATGATCACGATTTTCGGCAACGCGGGCAATCCATGAGCATTGATGCGCGTGTCATCAAACGGTACGCGTCAGGTTCGCAATCGGAGGCGTTCGAGCTCAATATCCATCTTCGAGCCGGAGCTGGGGTTACCGTGCTTCTTGGCCCTAGCGGAGCGGGCAAGACACTGACGCTCAATTGCCTCGCGGGTTTCGCCCGCCTCGACGAGGGACGCATACTCGTGAACGATGAGCTATACGTTGACGTGGCCGCCGGCGTTCACCTCGCGCCTCAGCGACGCCGTTGCGGCTACATCTTTCAAGACCACGCCTTATTTCCGCACATGACCGTGCGCGACAATTTGCGTTTTGCCGCCGCTGCCGCCCCTCCCGATAGAACCGGGAGATTGAATCGCCACCGCCGCATCAACGAACTTCTCGATTCCTTTGAACTGTCCGGCCTCGCAGCCCGTAAGCCTCCGCAGCTCTCAGGCGGCCAAAAACAGCGCGCTGCCCTCGCCCGCGTTCTCGCCGGGGAGCCCCAGCTACTCTTGTTTGACGAGCCTACCCGTGGCTTGGACGCGCATCTCCGTCGGGCCTTCTACGATGTGCTCCGAAAAACCCGTGCCGGCTTGCACCTGCCTATCCTACTTGTTACGCATGATCTTGAAGAGTGTTTCGAACTGGCCGATCAGGTTTTTCTCATCGATGCCGGCCGATTCGTCCAATCTGGCTCGAAAGACCTGATCTTTCATCGGCCCGCAAGCATTGATATTGCTCGATCGTTGGGCGTCTTCAACATTATTCCGGCCGAGATTGCAACCCTCGATCCCTCTAGGAATGTCAGCCGCGTCCGGGTTCTGAATCACGAAATCGAGGGACCCTACTTGCCCGCTCATCTGATCGGGGACCGCGGATTTCTTTGTATTCGCGAATCTGAGATGAAAGTTCTGCCCGCTAACGGGCAGACTGGAGTGAATCAGCTGACGCTGCGAGTTCTGAGTTGCAGCCCGTCGTGTTACGGTGTGCGTTTCGCTTTTGAACACAACGTGTGCGCGGTCGTGAGTGAAGCGGAATACCAGCAGCTCAGAGGGCTTGATCATCTCCGCCTCGAGATCCCAGTCTCTGCTGTATACTTCATCGGGACCACGTAAGCGCGTCTTCAGCAATATCACTTTGACGGAATGAAGCGCTACTACATCACGGATCGCAAGGCTGTCGGTGGGTTTCGTCCGCTGCTTGAAATCGTTCGCGATCAGATGTACTTGGGCGTTGATTTCATTCAGATTCGCGAGAAAGACCTCAGCGCCCGCGAGCTTTTTGAATTTACCCTCGCGACCATGGAGGTCCGTAACAGCGAAAAGCGTAAACGCCTGCCTAGCAAGATCCTCGTCAACTCTCGCGCCGACGTAGCTCTCGCTACAGGAGCTGACGGCGTCCACCTCCCGTCAGATGCGCCTCAACAAACTCTTCCTGGGCTCCTGGTGTTTCGCTCATGCCACTCTCTCGAAGAGGTCGAGTTGTGCAAGGCGGATTTCCTTACCTTCGGCCCGGTATTTGAGACACCCGGTAAAGGCGCGCCGCTGGGCCTTGACGCGCTCAGGGCGGCATGTAAGCTTGGGAGACCTGTATACGCGCTCGGTGGGGTCAATTGGGACAACGCTCTGGAGTGTATGCACGCCGGAGCCGAAGGAATCGCGGGTATCCGCCTTTTTCAAGAACCCACTTTGTGAGTTCGTGCCAACCTAGGTGCAGAGCTCGCGCGACAAGAATGAAAGTAGATCTCCGGATTCAGGATTCCTTTGGCATGGTTCGTCTTGCCGCGGTCCTTTACACCTCATCAGCCATGCTGTTATTTGCGCAAAATTCCTCAACTTCACCGCCGCAATCACTTCAGCCGAGCCAGGAGGCTGAGACCCCTCCCGTATCCGCTCCGCAGCGACAGCCAGGCGAACTGCCCAATACGATCTCTGCTCCGCCATTTACGGTCGCCGATAAGTTCGCTTACCGCGTGGTCCAAGGCTTTGGAGCTCGTGGTTTCGTCGGGGCCGCAGTTGGTGCCGCGATTGGGCAAGCCCTTAATTCACCCCACGAATGGAACCAAGGTACTTCGGGATTTGCACGGCGGTACGTATCTGGGTTCGCCGGCAACTTCTCGCGGCAGACCTTCGCATTTACGCTTGAGACCTTGTTCCACGAAGACCCCCGTTATTTTCCGTCAGAAGATAAAGGAAAGAAACAGCGGGCAGTCAACGCCTTAAAGCAGATTATTCGCTGTAAAACCGACGACGGGGGAGATTCCATCGCATACGCTCGTCTGTTTAGCGCTTTTGGCGCGGGCCAGTTCGTGAATGTCTGGCAGCCCGACAGTACGGGCAGCGTCGCCGATGGCATCAAGCGCGGCTTCATCAGCCTGGGAGCCGATGCCGCTTACAATTTCATGCAGGAGTTTCTACCGTTCACCCGGCCCATTTCGCTCCGGCACCGTCACTGACCTGTTATGCGCCTATCGATTGCATCGTCTGTTGCGCTTGCAGTTCCTGTAAGCTCCACACCCGGATCGGGTCGCGTCTGGCTGAAGCAACCGCCTCCGCTGCGGCCTTCGCTCCGCTCATGGTCGTGATACACGGTATGCGGTAAATCACCGCGTTACGGCGTATAGTCTGTTCATCAGGAAATGAGTGCCCGCCGGTTGTCGTATAAATCACGAGATTCAGCTTTCCCGCCTTTAGCAGGTCCACGGCGTTGGGCCGCCCTTCATTCACCTTGAATACTGTCTTCGAAGGCAGTCCTGCAGCTTTCAAAGCTGCGGCCGTGCCACGCGTCGCGAACAGATCGAAGCCAAATCCCCGGAACTTCGCTGCAATTTCTACTGCCGCTCGCTTGTCCCGGTCATTCACGCTGATGAACAACGCCCCGCTGTCTGGAATCGGGGTGCCTGCTGCTAACTGCGCCTTCCGAAACGCCTCGCCAAAGCTCTGGCCCACACCCATGACTTCGCCCGTCGATCTCATTTCCGGCCCTAGCGCTGGATCAACGCCGGGAAATTTTGCGAAAGGGAAGACCGGGCTCTTCACGAACGCATTTCCCACCGGCAAGACTCCGTTTACGACGCCGCCCGTCAGATGCCCAAACTCGTCGAGCTTCTTTCCCAACATCAGTCCCACGGCAATCTTGGGCAACGGTACGCCAGTCGCCTTACTGACGAAGGGCACTGTACGCGAAGCGCGCGGGTTCACCTCGAGCACATAAACCTTACCGTTTTTCAGCGCGTACTGGACATTCATCAACCCGATCACGTTGAGAGCCCGCGCCAGGTCCGCCGTATATTTCTCGATCACGTCCAGGCTGCTTTTTTCAATCGAAAATGCTGGTAACACGCACGAGCTGTCGCCGGAGTGCACTCCAGCCTCCTCGATATGCTCCATAATGCCCGCGATCAGAACACTCGTCCCATCGCTCAGCGCGTCCACATCCAATTCGATCGCATCCTCAAGGAACCGGTCGATCAGCACCGGTCGCTGAACCGAAAATCCTGCTGCCTCCTGCATGTAACGCCGCACCGTCTCTTCGTTGTATGCGATCGTCATTGCGCGCCCGCCGAGTACGTAGCTTGGCCGTACCAGCACCGGAAAACCCAACCTGCGCGCGAGCGTGCAAGCCTCTTCCACGCTGGTTGCCGCGCCATGGGGTGGCGATGGAATCTTGAGTTCATCGAGCAGCTTCCCGAAGAGCTTGCGGTCTTCAGCGAGGTCGATGTTCAACGGATCGGTGCCGATAATCGGAACGCCAAGCTTCTTGAGCGGCATCGAAAGGTTGAGCGGTGTCTGCCCTCCAAACTGCACAATAAGTCCATCCGGCTTCTCGGTATCGCAAACGTTCAGCACCTCTTCTTCGGTCAATGGCTCAAAGTACAAGCGGTCGCTCGTATCGTAATCGGTCGATACCGTTTCCGGGTTGCAGTTCACCATGATCGATTCGTATCCGAATTCCTGCAGCGCGAATGATGCATGGCAACAACAGTAGTCGAACTCGATCCCCTGCCCAATCCGGTTAGGTCCGCTCCCCAAAATCAGAATCTTCTTCCGTGTCCCAGGAGCCGCTTCGTCTTCCGACTCGTAGCTCGAATACAGATACGGTGTGAAGCTCTCAAACTCCGCCGCGCAGGTATCCACGCGATTGAAGATGGCCTTCACCCCGCGCTGTTTGCGCACCTCCCGAATCTGCAATGCCGGGGCGCCAAGCAGTTGCTCCATCTGCCCGTCTCCGAACCCGTCCCGTTTCAGCTTGCGAAATTCTCTGTCGGTAAGTGATTCAAGACTGCGGCCTGCAAAAGACCTCTCGAGCGCAACCAGGTCTGAAATCTGGTGCAGAAACCATAGATCGATGTTCGTCATTTCACGAACTTGCTCTATCGTGTAGCCCTGCTGAAAAGCAAACCAGATATACTCCAGCCGTTCTGGACCGGGCGTGATCAAGCGCTGCGGAATTAAGCGTGCATCGAGAGATCTAAGGCTCGATTTACCCGTCTCCAAGCTGCGCATTGCCTTCCCTAACGCCTGCTTGAACGTGCGCCCAATGGCCATCACTTCGCCCACGGACTTCATCTGCGTGCCGAGCACCGGCTCCGCTCCGGGAAACTTTTCAAACTGCCATCGTGGAATCTTGACAACCACATAGTCGATCGTCGGCTCGAAACAGGCAGGTGTGGCGCGTGTGATGTCGTTCCGGATCTCGTCCAGACGATAACCGACGGCGAGCTTCGCCGCGATCTTCGCAATGGGGAATCCGGTTGCCTTGGACGCGAGCGCGGAGCTGCGCGACACGCGCGGATTCATTTCCACAATGACCATGCGCCCGTTTTCAGGATTTATGGCAAACTGCACGTTCGAACCACCGGTATCTACACCGATTTCGTTCAGGCAGCGGAGCGCCGCATCCCGCATCATCTGGTATTCACGGTCGGTGAGTGTCTGGGCAGGCGCAACCGTGATCGAATCTCCCGTGTGCACGCCCATGGGATCGAAGTTTTCAATCGAGCAGACAATGATTCCATTGCCTGCGAGATCGCGCATCACCTCGAGTTCGTATTCCTTCCATCCGAGCACGCTCTCCTCAACCAGCACTTCATGCACCGGTGAAAGGTCGATCCCCCGTTCCAAGGTCTCGACAAGCTCTTCGCCGTTATACGCAATCCCGCCGCCCGCGCCGCCCAACGTAAAACTCGGACGCAGAATCACCGGGTATCCAATCCGGTTCGCGAACTCCAACCCATCCTCAACGTTGTTGACGAGCTGCGATTGCGTCATGTCGAGCCCGATCTTGCGCATCGCATCTTTGAAAAGCAGCCGATCTTCCGCTTTCTTAATCGCACCGAGGTTCGCGCCGATCAGTTCCACACCGTATTTCTCGAGCACGCCCGACTCGGCCAACTCGACAGATAGATTCAAGCCCGTCTGCCCACCCACCGTCGAGAGCAAAGCCTCCGGCCGCTCTTTCCGGATTACCTCTTCCGCAAACGCGTGAGTCAGTGGCTCGACGTAGGTCCGGTCCGCCATGTTCGGATCCGTCATAATTGTCGCCGGGTTCGAGTTAATCAGGACAACCTCGTATCCCTCCTGACGCAGTGCCTTGCACGCCTGCGCGCCCGAATAGTCGAACTCGCAGGCTTGTCCGATCACTATCGGCCCGGACCCGATGATCATGATGCGCTTCAAATCCGTGCGCCGCGGCATTCTTACGTCGTCCTGCCTTCCTTCATCAGCGCGGCGAAATCGTGGAACAAATAATGAGAATCGTGCGGCCCTGGAGCCGCTTCAGGATGGTACTGGACGCAAAATACCGGCTCAGTCCTGTGTCTGAAACCCTCCACTGTCTGGTCGTTCAGATTAACGTGTGTCAGATCGATTTCGGAACCGCGCAATGAGTCCGGATCCACTGCGAAACCGTGATTCTGAGACGTGATCTCTACTTTCCCGGTCAGCTGGTTCAGCACAGGATGGTTTGCGCCATGATGTCCGAACTTCAACTTATACGTCCGCCCGCCAACTGCCAATCCAAGAATCTGATGACCCAGGCAAATCCCGAAAATCGGCACTCTTCCGATCAGCTTTTTCACTTGCGCAGATTGATGAGCGAGAGGCTCGGGGTCCCCAGGGCCGTTCGAAAGAAAAACTCCGTCTGGCTTGAGCGAAAGCACGTCTTCACTCGTTGTATCGGCGGGAACCACCGTTACTTGCGATCCAATCTGCACGAGATTTCTCAAAATGGTGCGCTTGATGCCGTAGTCATACGCAACCACATGGAAGCGCCGCTCTTCGGGTGCATCCAGCTGATCCGACACGGACACGGGCTCAACACCTCGCGTCCATTCATACCTGTCTGCCGTCGAGACTCTCCGGATAAGATTTTGTCCCGTCATCGGGGGAGCGCTTCGGGCCGCCTGCACCGCTGCCTCACTGTTGCCGCCCATCGTAATCGCTCCCCTCATGGCGCCGCGCTCACGCAACAAACGCACTAACCGGCGTGTGTCCACTTCCGCTATTACCGGTATGCCGTGCTGGGCTAAAAAGTCGTCTGCTTTCCCATCAGCGCGCCAGTTGCTCGCAACCGGCGAAATCTCTCGAAGGACGAGTCCTTCGATGTGTGGAATCCCTGCTTCGCAATCCGACGCGTTCGCGCCGTAGTTCCCGATTTGTGGATTCGTCAGTACGACAATCTGGCCGCTATACGAAGGATCGGTGAAGATCTCCTGGTAACCCGTAATCGCTGTATTGAAAACGACCTCGCCTGTGCGCTCGACAGACGCACCAAAGCTGATCCCCTCGAAGACCGTTCCGTCCTCCAGGGCGAGAACTGCTTCCTTCAACTCTACGAACTCCTGGCTAAGTTTGGATTCGCACCCGGGCGTCTCAACTATCTTACGGTCTCGTATTGCCACTAACAAATATCCAGCTTTTTTAACGGCTGGCCCTCAGCGGCGGCTTGTGCCCGCCCAGGACAGCTTCGAGCCAAGCGCTATACTGCCCACTTGCAATTCGCTTTCCTCGCGTCCTCAGGCAAGCTCCTTTCTCTAAGCCCCGTTGATCTCATCATCATTGTTCTCTACTTCGTCATCGTGCTCGGAATCGGCTTCTACCTGAAGCGATTCACGAAAACGGGCGAGGACTTCTTCCTGGCCGGGCGTGACATGACCGCCTGGATAGCCGGCCTCAGCTTTGTCGCCGCCAATCTCGGCGCTCTCGAGCTGATGGGTTGGGCTGCCTCCGCCTATCAATACGGCATTCTCGCCACGCACTGGTACTGGATCGGCGCAATTCCTGCCATGCTCTTCCTCGGCCTGGTCATGATGCCGTTTTATTACATCTCCAAAACACATTCGGTTCCCGGATATTTGAAATTGCGCTTCGGCGCTCCGACCCAAGGCCTCTCGGCCATCACTTTCGGCCTCATGACCGTGATGATGAGCGGCATCAATATGTACTCCATGGCCCTGGTCATGAAAATCATCCTCGGCTGGGACATCCACTTCAGTATCTGGATGTCTTCCCTCACCGTCGCCGCTTATGTTTTCCTGGGCGGCCTGTTGTCGGCCATATTCAATGAGGTTCTGCAGTTTTTTTTGATCTGGCTCGGTGCGATTCTAATTCCCGTTCTCGGCCTCATCGAAGCAGGCGGCTGGACCGGCATGGTCCACCGCATCGCGAATCGCTTCCCCGGACAACAATACACTCATCTCTGGAGCGGATTGGGTTCGTTCGGCACCAACCCCATGGGCATTCATTGGACCGGCATCGTCCTCGGGCTTGGCTTCGTTATTTCCTTCGGCTACTGGACGACCGATTTTTTGGTCGTGCAGCGCGTGCTGTCGGCCCAGGATCTCCGCAGCGCGAAAATGGCCCCGATCATCGGCTCCGCGTTCAAAATGGCGCTGCCTTTTATCGTCATCTTGCCTGGCCTGCTAGCTCTAGCCGTTCTACCAGAAAAGCTGGTCGGCGAATCGCAGGCCGTAAATGGAGCTCACAGTTACAACGAAGTGCTCCCCCTGATGCTCGCCCGCTACTGCGGCCCCGGTTTGCTCGGCCTCGGCATTACGGCGCTTATCGCAGGCTTCATGTCCGGCATGGCGGGCAACGTCAGCGCCTTCGCCACCGTCTGGACGTACGATATCTACCGTGCCTTCATCCGCAACAATGCCGCCGATCAGCACTATGTCGCGGTCGGCCGCTGGTGCACGGTTGTAGGCGTCCTCGTCAGTATCGGCACAGCGTATTTGGTAATGCAATTCCTTAGCATCATGGATTACGTCCAGGCTCTATTCAGCTTCTTTATCGCTCCGCTGTTTGGAACAGTGCTTCTTGGAATGCTGTGGAAGCGTGCCACCCCGGCGGCAGGATTCTGGGGCTTGCTCACCGGAACGCTCTCTTCCATCGGAATGTTCATCTGGGTACACCTCGATCCTGCCGCGCTGCGTTACATCGCCCTCTCTGATCGGGCCAAGCAAATGGCGGAGAACATGTACCGCGCTTTGTGGTCGTGGCTCATCTGCGTCATCATTACCGTAGTCGTCAGCCTCGCCACGAAGCGGCAGCCGGAATCTGAGCTCGCAGGCCTGGTATACGGCGCAACCGAAATCCCGTCCGAAGGTCATCTGCGCCTTTATCAGCGCCCGATATTCTGGGCGGCCATCGTCATCGTGGTCTTTTTCGTCTTGAATATCATCTTTTGGTAGGGAGAGCGCATGCGCAGCAGCCACGGTTCCCTTTCGATCTGGTTCTTCATCGGCACTCTCCTGAGCATCTACGGCCTGCTCATCACGGGCACGGGTCTGTACGAATTGACCTCCCCGCCGTCAAATCCAGTTGTGCTCGCCAATCTGCATGCTCCCATCTGGTGGGGCGCAGTGCTGCTCGCCATCGGCCTCTTCTATTTCATTCGCTTTTTCCCGAGGAAACACTAATGCCCGCATCTACGCGCTCCACGAAGCTTGGCCTTATCGTCGGCAATCGTGGCTTCTTTCCGGATCACCTTGCCGCTAGCGGCCGCGAAGAGATGATTCGTGTCTTGGAAAAAGCCGGCGTCGAAGTCATTGCGCCGACTCCCGCCGGTTCCAACACTGATCCCACGCTGATCGCCAACGAATCTAAATTTGGCGCGGTAGAAACCTTCGACGAGGCCAAGCGCTGTGCCGACCTGTTCAAGCGCCATCGCGACTCCATCGACGGTGTCATCGTTTCTCTGCCGAACTTTGGGGACGAACGGGCCATCGCCGACACGCTCAGATTTTCCGGCTTGAATGTGCCCGTCCTGATTCAAGCCACGCCGGACGATCCCCACCGCATGAGCATCCGAGATCGCCGCGATAGCTTTTGCGGAAAAATGTCCGTCTGCAATAACCTCATGCAGTACGGCATCCCCTATTCGCTCACCACTCTCCACACCGAAGCTCCGGGGTCCGAGGAATTTAAGAGGGATCTAACCTGGTTTATCGCCGTCTGTCACGTGGTTCGCGGTATGCGCAGGCTGCGCGTAGGCGCCATCGGTGCACGCCCTGCGGCGTTCAACACTGTGAGATATAGCGAGAAGCTGCTTGAGGCCAACGGCATCTCAACCATAACGCTCGATCTCTCCGAGGTGCTCGGCCGAATCAGTCGCATGAACGACGATGACGATGCCGCCCGAAGCAAGCTCGTGGACATCAAGGCGTACGTCTCCACCACTGACGTTCCCGCCGAATCACTCATGAAAATGGCCAAGCTCGGGGCCGTCATCGATGGCTGGATGCGCGAGCAGGAAGTGGCGATCAGCGCCGTACAGTGTTGGACATCGCTCGAGGAAAATTTCGGCGTGGTCCCGTGCTCGGTCATGAGCATGATGAGCGATAACCTGATGTCGAGCGCCTGCGAAACCGACATCGTAGGCGTTGTGAGTATGCATGCCCTGCGGCTCGCGTCCGGAACCCCGAGCGCGCTCCTCGACTGGAACAACAATTACGGCACCGATCCCAACAAAGCAGTTTGCTTCCACTGCAGTAATCTTCCCAAGCATTTTTTTGCCGACGTAAAAATGAACTTCCAGGAGATTATCGCCGGCACAGTTGGCAAATTCAACACATTCGGCACACTCTACGGTCGCGTGAAAGCCGCGCCCATGAGCTACGCCCGCTTCTCGACGCGCGACCGCGAAGGGAAAATCCGCGGCTACGTTGGAGACGGCCGCTTCACTGACGATTCACTCCAGACCTTCGGCGGCGCTGGTGTCGTCGAGATTCCCCGCATGCAGGAGCTGCTCCGCTATATCTGCGAGCAAGGCTTCGAGCACCACACTGCCGCGAACCTGGCTCATACCTCGAGCATCGTGTACGAAGCCGCGACCCGGTATCTCGGTTGGGAGATGTACTGGCATCGGGCATGAGCACCGTCGTCGCAGGTGTCGACTTCGGCACTCTCAACGTCCGCGTGTCTATTTTCGATGAAGAGCAAGGAAGACTCGGCGCTGGCGTTGCCGAGTATCCGCTGCACCGCACCCGCAGCGATCCCGATTATGCCACGCAAAGCCACTCCGATCACATGAGCGCCCTGACGCGTGCCATCAAAGAAGCTCTCCAAGTTTCTTCCGTCGATCCCGCCTCTGTCAGAGCAATCGCGCTCGACACGACTGGCTCTAGCGTGATTCCCGTAGCCCAAAATTTGGAGCCGCTCGATGACTATTACTTATGGTGCGATCACCGGGCTTCCCAAGAGGCTGCCGAGATCACTCGGAAAGCCCACGAGACCGGACTCGAAGCGATCAACTGGTGTGGTGGCGTCTACTCCTCCGAATGGGGCTTCTCGAAGCTTCTGCATTGGCTGCGCCACAATGCCGAAAAGCGCCAGCATCTCGTTTCTGCGTTTGAGCATTGCGATTACGTCGCAACAGTGCTCTGCGGGATCCACGATCTCGATCAAGTCCCGCGGAGTGTGTGCGCCATGGGTCACAAATGGATGTGGAACGAATCGCTCGGCGGCCTCCCCTCACAGGATTTCCTCACCTCAGTCGACCCGCTGTTCACTGGTATCCGGGCCAAGCTCGCTGGCCGGTATCTCACATCCGACTGCTTGGCCGGAACTCTATGCGAACAATGGGCTCAGACGCTTGGCTTGCAACCCGGTGTTTTGATACCAGTCGGAGCTTTCGATGCTCATTGGGATGCCATCGGCGCCGGCGTTAAGCTCGGTGATGCCGTGAACGTGATCGGCACCTCGACCTGCATCATCGGCCTGAGCGACCAAACAACTCTCGTGCCCGGCGTCTGCGGCGTTGTGCCGGGTTCTGTCGACCCGCATCTCACCGGTATTGAAGCGGGTCTCTCTGCTGTAGGCGATCTCTTCGATGCAATTGCTCGCCGCGCCGGATCTACGCCCGCGGTTCTATCGCAGGATCTGGCCAACTACCGCCCCGGCCAAACCGGATTGCTACGGCTGAGCTGGGACAACGGAGACCGCACCGTGCTTGTGAACCCCGAGCTCGGCGGTGTCACTCTGGGCTGGAATCTCACAAACACGGCCGCCGACGAGCTTTTTGCCGCCATTGAAGGAACCGCGTTTCACACCCGCATCATCCTCGACCGCATGGAGCAACATGGCGCCACCGTGCGCCGCATCATCAACGGAGGCGGTATCCCCAAACGCAACGACACCCTCAATCAGGTGTACGCTAACGTGCTGAACAAACCGATTCTCGTTCCGCAAGGCGATATTACAAGCCTCGGCTCCGCAATATTCGCATTCTTGGCTACCCAAACGTTTTCCTCCATAGAGGAAGCGCAGAACGCGCTCTGCCCGCGTTTTCGCATCTTCAATCCGGAACCCGCGAGCGCCGCTATTTACGATCAGCTCTATCCGCTGTATCGGCGGGTCTATTTGGCTTTGGGTCGGCGGGACTCACCGAGCGCGCCACTTGGTGATGTGCTCCCCGAGCTTCGCAGAATTGCAGCGCGAACCAGGGCCGTCGAATGAAAATTCGAGCGCTACGGGAACAGGTATTTGAGGCTAATCAGGAATTGGTGCGCCGCGGCTTAGTCATTTTCACTTTTGGAAATGCGAGCGGCCTGGACCGTTCATCTGGTATGGTTGCGATCAAGCCGAGCGGTGTTCCCTACGACACCCTGACCCCCGATCATCTCGTCCTGACCGACCTCGATGGCCGCGTGGTCGAAGGCACTCTGCGCCCTTCTTCAGATCTTGCCACTCACTTGGCGCTGTATCGAGCGTTCAGCAACGTGAATGGAATCGTCCACACACACTCGCGTTATGCGACAGCTTGGGCGCAAGCAGGAGTTGAGATCCCGTGTGTCGGCACAACGCACGCCGATTACTTTTGCGGAGCAATCCCCGTTACGAGTGCCATGACCCCGCCCGAAATTGAATCCGATTATGAACGGAATACGGGCGAAGTGATCGTGCGCCGCTTCGCCAATGTCGATCCGCTCGCCACCCCCGCCGTCCTGGTATCAGGACACGGCCCGTTCTGTTGGGGAACTTCGCCCGCCGACGCTGCTCATACGGCTGTCATTCTCGAAGAACTGGCGCACATGGCCTATTTGACCTTCACCATCAAAGCCGATGCTGAAGAAATTTCACAAGCCCTTCGCGACAAGCACTTCTTCCGGAAGCACGGCCCCGCCGCAAGCTACGGCCAAAACTCTGAACCGCGCTCGTGAGCAAGCGGTTGCGCCGTTAATACTTCAAACTCCAATGCAGCATGTTCCAGGCGAAAACGAACCAAACAAATCCCAGGCACGCCAAAGCAGTCAGGCTATCTCCCAGCTTGCTCCACAACCAATACTGCCGATCCTGCCACGAACGCACAGTGCTAAACAACACAGCTATAGTTCCCAACACGCCAAGCCAGCCGATCACCTGGATCGCACGGATGAGCGCATTGAACTTAGGACTCAAGAGTCCAATGTCTTTCTCAGCCATCGAAAAGAACCCCAGAAACCCGGCGATAAACAGGATCTCCAGCGCGCACACGATCCGAACTAGAATTCTCAGGCGCCGCTGCTCGCGAGTTAATTCAAGCTTCCGGCCATAGTGCCTGCGGATAAGAGCTCCTATTGGCCAAAGCAAAAGCGTCAGCGCCAGCACAATCAACGCGCCTATGATCATAGGCAGATATAAGCTGGTGCTCTCGCCTAAGCTCGCCTTTTGGAAGACAAAGACCGGAAAATCGGTAACGAACATCAGGCGCCCGGAGTAATCATGCGTGAAGGCGATTCGGCTCTGTCCGTCGACATCGCGGAACATCAGAGGACCGATTTGCCGAAACTTCATCAGTTTGCCATTCGGGGCCTTGACACCTTCCACGCTGATCGTGTCATCGGAGTTGCGAGAAACCTTCGGTTCGCCCATTACTGTCCCGATCTTCAGAATCGTAGTTTGCGAGCGGCGCGAATTCATATACCTTCCCAAAATCCCGTCAATGTCTTTAGGCGTGCTCGTTGCCGCAGGAACTTTATAAGGGAAATAACGGTCCAAAAATGCGTACCAGAGAGCCTCGCGCACATTGCTCTCCCCTTTACCGGCACTGTTGTATGAAATGAAAAATCCGAGGTCGGCATCCGGAATCAGATGCAGATCACTGTGGAAATATCCCGTGTCTCCAGCGTGTCCGATGATTCTGTGTCCGTTGCGAGTCTCTTCGTAGAACCCCAGCGCCATGCCGTTCATATCGGGAACATTCCCGAATTGGCGGGTATGCATGAGGCGTGTAGTCTCCGCATTTAAGATCTGTGCATTTTGAAACGTCCCGTTTTGTAGATGAGCGATCATGAACCTTGTCATATCGCTGGCCGTAACTGCGCTGCTGCCCGCCGGAGCTGCTTCCACGAATTCGAACGGTTTAGCTGGATCCGACGCCACGTCGTAGCCCTTCGACATCAATGGACTCAGGGAAGCTGGCAGGGGCTGGCGAAATGTCGAATGCGCAATTCCTAACGGCTTGAAGATGTGCTCCTCGATGTAGTCATCGAACGGCTGTCCCGAAACGCGCTGAACAATGTAGCCGGCTAGGGTCGCGCCGTAGTTCGAGTAGGCCGGGATGGTCCGCGGCGGGTAAATGCGCTTGGGCATATGCGTCTTTAAATAATTGCCCAACGGCGTAAGATCTTTTGCCTCTTTTACGAAAAGCTCTTGAACCGACTCTTCAAAGCCCGGTGTGTGCGTCATAATGTCCCGAAGAGTCACTGGCTTCGAATAGGCTACTGGAATCTTGAAGTCCAAATAGTCGTTCACATCGCGGTCTAAATCCAGCTTTCCCTGTTCCACTTGCTGCATAACGGCCGTCCACGTAAACAGCTTCGAAACCGAACCCGGGCGGAATAGAGTTGCATCAAACGAGACGGGACTCTTCTTTTCAACATCCGAATAGCCGTATCCTTTCCCGAAGAGAACATTGCCGCCCTTAGCCACGGTGATAACCGCCCCGGCGATATCTTCTCTGCCCAACTGCAACGGCATCAATCCGTCGAGGAATGCCTGCAGATCGTCTTTCGTCAGCTCATGGGTTGTAGCGGGAACAGGTGATGCTTTTGCAGGCTGAGGATGCTCTTTCGGCGGCAGCTGGGGCTTGGGCCCCTGACCCAGAGCCGCGATCGACGCCATAAATAAAAGGGAGCAGGTGGCTGTCTTCATAAAAAATGCCGAGTTCAAACAGCTGGACCGGTCGAAACGCAGTTAAGAGTGTTACACTACGTGGTGCAAACTGTCAACAACAAACAACATTTGTTGCTTCTCTCTTTAGAGCCGCATGGGTAAGCAGCAGCGCGCCAACAATAATCATCTCGTGTCGGCGACACCCTTGCGCCGTGTATTGGGTTTCCGGGATTTGGTGCTGCTGATCGTCGGCACGGTGATCGGGTCTGGGATCTTCCTTGTTCCTGGCGCTGTGCTCAGATCGGCTGGGAACTCGATCAGTCGTGCTTTGATCGTCTGGATCATCGGGGGCATCCTTTCTCTGCTGGGAGCCCTGACATACGGCGAACTGAGCGCCATGAATCCACAATCGGGTGGACTTTACGTTTACATTCGCGATTGCTTCGGACGCTTCCCCGCGTTCCTTTTCGGTTGGACTCTCTTTTTTGTCGTCAGTACCGGCTCGCTCGCGACATTGGCAGTCGCCTTCAGTACCTACCTAGGCGAGGTTGTTACTCTTAGCTCCTCGACCGCGAAACTTGTCTCGGTCCTCATGATTGGCTTCATTGTCCTGGTCAACATCCGCGGAACTCGCGAGAGTGCCGATGTACAGAACCTCACAACGGCAATTAAAGTCGCCGCAGTTTTAATCATGGCTGCCGCACTGCTCTGGTTTGGAAAGGCATTCTACGCTGCGCCGCTGCCCAGTTCAGGAATGAATTCGCTAGGTTCCGGTTTGTCCGGCATGGCAACCGCGATGGTCAGTGTGCTCTGGGCCTATGAGGGTTGGCAATACGCGACGTATACGGCCGGCGAAACACTCAATCCTCAACGCAATTTCCCGCTCGCATTCATGGCTGGAATCGGAGTTCTGATTGCGAGTTATACCCTTGCGAATCTCGGGTACGTCGCCGCACTCGGCCCGAATGGCGTAGCAAATTCGAATCGCGTTGCCGCCACCGCATTGGCCACTGCGATCAGTCCCGCCGTCGCTAAATTGGTCACGTTCGCCATTCTGATCTCGATGTTCAGCGCTGCGAACTCGATTATCTTGACTGCGCCGCGCGTATATTACGCAATGGCGAAAGATGGCCTCTTCTTTCACTCGCTAGCCGAAGTGCATCCACGTTTTGGTACGCCGGCCGTCGCCATTTTGGCCACCGCAATTTGGGGATGCGTACTCGCTTTGACGGGAACTTTCGAACAACTTCTCACGTATGTTGTGTTCGTCGGTTGGTCCTTTTACGCCTTGGCGGCTGCCAGCATATTTATCTACCGCAAACGTCAGACCGGAGCGTTTCATGGTTACCGGGTACCGCTCTATCCATGGACGCCGCTCCTCTTCATCCTGGTGGTAGTGGCGTTTGTCGCAAATACGATCGTGTCTCAACCTTTGCGCGCGGCTGTTGGTCTCGCTATTGTCGCCACCGGGATCCCAGCCTACGCGATCTGGCGTAAGCGCGTCCCAGAGGTCAAGTACGCGATCCTCTCCGAGAGCCACGATTGAATTCGCAAACCCTCACTATTTGCGAACCGTTGCAGGACGACTACGCAGCATACGTATTGGAGCGCTATGAAAATTGAAAAAATTACAATTCGTGAAATCAAGATGCGTCTCAAGGCCCCGTTTGAGACCAGTTTCGGCGTAACTCAAGACAGGAGAATTCTTCTCGTCGAAGTCATTGCCGACGCGACACGTGGTTGGGGCGAAGTTACCGCTGGCGAGAGCCCGTCCTACAATCCCGAAACCACCGATACCGCCTGGCACATCGTTGCCGATTTCATCGCTCCGCGGCTGATCGGCAAGGATATAACCTGCGCTAGCGAGGTCTCATCCCTCTTGTCAGGAATCCGCGGCCATGAGATGGCCAAGGCTGGTGTGGAGAACGCGCTTTGGGATATCGAATCGCAGCAGAAGCAAATTTATTTAGGGAAACTGATCGGGGGCACCCGGCAGGACATTCCGTGTGGTGTTTCGTTGGGCATCCGCGAAGACCCTCGCTCTCTCGTGAAGAAAGTCGAAGAGGAACTTCGTAGTGGATATCAGCGCATTAAGCTGAAGATCAAGCCCGGAAAGGATCTGGAATTTGTGGCCGCCGTTCGAGACGAGTTTCCTATCATTCTCCTTTCGGTAGACGCCAATTCTGCCTACGACCTGAAAAATAGTGCTCATCTCAAAGAACTTGACCGGTTCGATCTCCTGATGATCGAGCAGCCGCTCCACTGGGATGACATTTACTCCCACGCCAAGCTGCAAAAAGTTATCGATACGCCAATCTGTTTGGACGAGTGCATCAATAACGCACGGCATGCTGAGGCTGCGATCGAATTAGGGGCATGTCGCATCGTCAATATCAAGCTCGGGCGTGTTGGCGGCCATAGTGGCGCTCATCAGGTCCACGATGTGTGCCGCGAACACTCCGTGCCGGTCTGGTGCGGCGGAATGCTCGAATCGGGTATCGGACGGGCGCACAACATTGCCATGTCCACCTTGCCTGGCTTTACCCTGCCAGGAGATGTCTCATCCAGCAAGCGCTACTGGGACGAAGACATTATCGATCCTCCGGTTGAGGTCACATCTGAAGGCACGATCCATGTCCCATGCACTCCAGGTTTGGGTTTCATGGTGAAGCGTGATTTGGTGGACCGGCTGACAACCAGGTCCAGAGATTGGACTGGGAGGAATTAGAGTGCCGATTAACATCGCCAGTCTGGCCCGAATTTCGTGCGTTCTCTTTTTCGTGGGCGGGATCGCCGCGCCCCAGCCGCTCAACTTCTCCGGACGCGTTCAGGCCATCATGAGCCGTCCCGAATTTGCACATTCCACGTTCGGCATCGAGTTCTACTCTTTGGATTCCGGAAAACTGCTCTACCGCTTGAATCCCGATAAGCTGCTCGTCCCCGGATCCACCACGAAGCTCGTGACCGAAGGTACAGCCCTTGAATTGCTCGGCCCCGATTACCGTTTTCACACGCGTGTGTATCGCACAGGTCCTGTGAATCCGGACCGCGTTCTTCAGGGCGATCTGGTTCTAGTTGCAAGTGGCGATCCGAATCTCTCGGGACGCATTCAGCCCGATGGCACTTTGGGTTTTGAAAACATGGACCACTCCTATGGGGGTGCCGACAGCAAGGGATTGGGAACCGATCCCCTCCTCGTTATTCATGAATTGGCGCAGCAGATTGCCGCACACGGAATCAAGCGGGTTAACGGGCGTGTGCTCGTCGATGTCAGCTTGTTCCCGGAGGGCGCTCGCGAGCTCGGAACCGGCGTTGTGATTTCACCAATTGTCGTAAACGACAACTTGATTGATGTCGTTGCCACTCCAGGAGCTACTGTTGGCGCACCTGTTGACCTTCGAATCTCCCCGATCACGTCCTATGCGCGAATCGTGAATGAAGCGGTCACGGGGAAGCCGGCTTCGAAACCCGATATCGACTACGCGGACGACAAGACCACTCCCGACGGCACCCACACCGTTACCGTTACCGGCAGCATACCCGTAGGCACGCCGTCCGCCATGATGGCGTATCCGGTTCCGGAGCCGAGCCGCTTCGCCGCGATGACCCTCGTCGAAGCACTAAGGCAAAAAGGCGTGAGCCTGGAAGTCGCATCGACCGCTGAGGCTCCGGATTTCAAGACGCTTGCGATGAACTATAAACCTCAGAATGTCGTTGCCGAGCATGTCTCGCCTCCGTTCAAGGAGGACGTGAAAATCACGCTCAAGCTGAGCCAGAATCTACACGCCAGCACAACACCTTATTTGGTGGGGGCACTCCTCGCGCACAAAGATAAGCAAGCTGAACAGGCGGGCTTCGATTTCGAGCACAATTTCCTGGATAAAGCCGGTCTCGATTTGACCGCTGCATCCCAAAGCGATGGCGCCGGGGGCAATGCCTTTTTCACGCCGGACTTCATGGTCCGCTATCTCACCTTCTTTTCGAAGCAGAAAGACTTCGCCTTATTCCATCAATCGCTCCCCATCTTGGGACGCGATGGCACGTTGTTCAAAATTCAGGTGAACTCTCCCGCTGCCGGTCACGTCCAGGCGAAGACCGGTACGTATGCCGTGGGCGACGCTTTGAACAACAACGTCCTGGTCACCGGCAAGGGGCTGACTGGTTATATGGAGACTGCTCGTGGAGAGCATCTCGCATTCGCGCTTTATGCAAACATGATCGCCGTTCCAAAAGATGATCCCGAGGCGGTACAAAACACAGTCGGACAAGCCTTGGGCGAGATCGCAGCGGCGGCTTACGATTCGCCGTTCGAAGCCGAGTCTCAAGGCCAAAGCAGCACAAGCTACGATTTCATCATCAAGAATGGAAAAATCATCGACGGTTCCGGCAATCCCTGGATATCGGGCGACTTGGGCATCAAAGATCAGCGGATTGCGGCCATTGGGAAGCTAGGCAATGCGACAGCTAAGCGCGTGATCGATGCATCCGGTCTGGTGATCTCCCCAGGGTTCATCGACATGCTCGGGCAATCGGAGATAGCTCTCTTGATCGACAATCGCTCGTTGAGCAAGCTGTCGCAAGGTATTACGACCGAGATCACTGGCGAAGGCCAATCGATTGCTCCTCAAAATGCCCTCACTCTGGCAGACATAACACCAGAGCTGGAGCACTGTCACCTGAAAGTGGATTGGACCGACCTGAATGGATATTTCGCAAGGCTCGAGAAAACGCGCACTCCTCTGAATATCGGAACCTATGTGGGTACGGCTCAGGTTCGACAGGCGATTTTGGGTGATGCGGACCGCGCTCCTGATGCGGAACAACTCAACAAGATGAAAGCCTTGGTCGCGCAAGCAATGCAACAGGGCGCGTTTGGAATTTCCACGTCTCTCATCTATCCGCCCGGCCACTATGCACAAACGGACGAGCTCATCGAGTTGGCCAAGATTGCTGCTCAATATGGCGGAATTTATGCCACACACATGCGCAGCGAAGGCACAACAGAAGTCGAGGCGATCAATGAGGCGCTACGTATTGGTCGAGAGGCGCAACTTCCCGTCGAGATCTTTCATCTGAAAGTCATCGGCAAGAGCCGTTGGGGATCCATGCCGAAAATTGTGGGCATGATTCAGGCGGCGCGCGATTCGGGGCAAGACGTCTCGGCGGATTTGTATCCCTACGTAGCGGGCGGCACTTCCCTTGCCGCCAGTTTGCCGCCCTGGGTGGCTGATGGCGGCTCGCTGAAGCTGCTCGAAAGATTGCACGATCCAGCAACCCGCGCCAGGATCAAAAAAGAAATGGCTGCGGATCACCGCGACTGGGAAAATCTTTACCTCGATAGCGGCGGCGGAACCGGAGTCCTCGTATCCGGCGTGGAGAATCCGCAGCTCAAAAAATTCGACGGTAAAACCGTCGCGCAGATCGCAGCGGCCGAGAAAAAAGATCCGTTGGACGCTTTGATGGATTTTGTCTTGGATGATAAAGCTCAGACCGGCGCGATCTACTTCATCGCCAGCGAAGAGGACTTGCGTTATGGGTTGAAGCAACCTTGGACAAGCCTGTGTCTCGACGCAAGCGAAAAGTCATTAGACGGCCCTTTGTTTGAACCCCATGACCACCCTCGCGCTTACGGAGCGATGCCGCGATTTCTAGGCCATTACGTGCGCGATGATCATCTGCTCCCACTTGAGCAAGCAATCCGAAAAATGACCTCGCTTCCGGCTCAGCGCGAGCGCCTGCTCGATCGAGGCCTATTGAAGGAAGGATATTTTGCTGACATCACAATCTTCGATCCCAAAACGATTCAAGACAAAGCAACCTACCAAAATCCAACTCAACTTTCAGAAGGCGTGGAGTATGTTTTCGTCAACGGACAGCTTGAATACGAAAAGGGGCAATTAACCGGGGCCAAAGCAGGTACAGCCCTACGTGGACCGGGATGGAAAGCTCAGAATTAGCGATTCATTGCCTTGTTTCGGGAGAGGGCCGGAAACGCGTATAATCCTACATGTATTTCGAAGGTACGTCCATGCACACAATTCCTCTGTATATTGCCCTGCCAGTGCTTTCAGCGATCGCTCTGTTAAGCGCCAGTTGCGGCGCGAGCGTCTCGGCAAAACAAACGCCCCGCATAGTCACGGTGGCTCAGTCCGGCCAGGCTGACATTGTCGGAAACGACAACGAAGCTCTCCAAAAGGCTGCCAATCTCTTACACCCCGGCGACACTTTATCAATCGGCGCCGGCACGTACACCATGGAGAACAGCCTCTTCGTTCCATCTGACGTGACAGTACGGGGCATCGCGGGAAAAACCATTCTGCGTAAGGGTAAGGGAGTCGAAAGTCCGCTGGTCGAAGACGGCGATTACGGGGAGACGTTCCTCGCTGTGGCCGACCCTCAGAAGTTTCGCCCGGGCATGGGTGTTGCTGTACTCGATGACGTCTCGAATGAGGGATGGGGGATCACCATCTCGAGCGTTGCGAGCGTACAAGCTCCGTACGTAATTATCAATCCAATGACGATACGCGATTACGAAGAGGAGCGGCACCATGCGCGCCTCACGAACACATTCCCGATCCTCTGTGCGATCGACGGCGCAAACATTGTGTTCGAGAATCTGATAGTGGACGGCAATAGGGGAGAGAACTCGTACATTGACGGTTGCCGTGGTGGAGCAATCTATATGTATCGCGTGCGTAACGTCACGGTTCGGAATTGCACGGCTCGGAACTACAACGGCGACGGGATATCGTTCCAGATCAGCGATGGTGTTCAGGTATTGAACAGCGAGTCGTATGGTCACGCTGGGTATGGCGTCCATCCCGGAACCGGCAGCGCCAACGCACTGGTGAAGAACTGCCGCATGCATGATAACGGGGACATCGGCCTGTTTCTCTGTTGGCGCGTTCGGCACGGCCGTTTTGAAAACAATCTAATCGAGAACAACGGACATTACGGCATCTCGATTGGGCACAAGGATACCGACAACGAGTTCGTTGGCAATATCGTCGCCCGTAACGGCGTCTCCGGAGTGTATTTTCGAAAGGAAACTGCCAAGAACAGCGGAAGCCGAAACACTTTTCGCGGCAACAAAGTTCTAAATAACGGCAACGCGCGGGAAGGCTACGGGTTTTATATCGAACCGTACGCTACTGATTTGGTAATCGACGGGAATCAAATCGGCAACACTCGCGATAGCAATCGTACCCAGAGATATGGAATCTACAAAGCGCCCGGCGCAGGATCCGTCGAAGCACGCAACAACACTATGCTTGGACATTCCACAGCAGACTTTCACGATGCCAGCTTACGAGCGGATGCCAAGCGCTGATGCCCGTGATGTCTGGTTGGTGGTGGAGGCGGCGGGAGTTGGGCCGGGTCAGAGCATTGAGAACAGGCAAGTTATTGAGTTCCCATGCCGATGATGCCGATAATTCCGCTCATCCCGCTGATCCATTTTACGTAAAACTTATGTGAAGGCCGAGCCGCACAACATCCTATCGACGGACATTACCAGATCGTCTGGAGTGATAAACTTTGAATCCGTTCGTCACGGGTCAAAAGAGGCACGCTAAAAAGCTGGCACTCGCGGCGATTATTCGGTCCGGTAGATCGGGGACATCCTGCCGTGGGATCTCCATCATCTTAATCGCGATGTTTTCATCGAGCGGAACATATTGGAGAACGGCCTTGGGATCAGAAGTCGCCGCGTGAAGGTCATAAACGGCGTTTTGTGGTATGCGGGCTTTCTCGACGAGATAGACCATTTCGGCGATTGTGATCGCCGAGATTCCTACGTGGTTGCCGTTCGCAATTACTTCGTCGATGAATGCGGAAGCAGCTTTGCCGAGCCGTGGGTCAGAGAACAGATACCAGATGACGGCGTGGGTATCGGCGATGGCGACGATCATCAGAAATCGGAACGCGGGAAATTTGCGAACATCTCTGCGCGATTTTCCTCGATCTCTTCCGCCGACGGGGCTGGGCCGTATTGGGCGAGCAGCCCGCGCAATGAGCGGGTCGGTTCCTTATGTCCTAACGGTTCGGAAGCTCCAGCGAGGATGTTATGGATCGCCTCTCGTACAAGTTGATCAGCGGAGACACCCCGTCCGCGGGCCAACGCCACGAGCTTCGCCTCGTCTTGTGGTTCCAGTGGCAGGATCAGAGTCATATCGCAATGCCTCCTATCAATTATGACCTGATTTCGACCCGCGAAAACACGACGTATTCCTTACTGCGACGTGCTTTCATTCGTAGAGGCGGCAGGAGTTGGGTCGGATCGTGGTGTTGCTGGGTGTAACCTCCATTCCTCAGAATGGATGAATTGAGAGCTGATGAGTTATTGGTGGAAATCGGAATGGGCGGATATCTTGGGTGAGCCTGATGATTTGGACCACGGCGACTTCGATATTGTGGGCCAACATCCTTCCTGCGTCGCATGGCCCTTCGATTCTGATCCCGAACTGAAGCGCCGCATCTGGGCCGCAGTCATAAGCTGGAAAGTGGGTTTGCGTTCCATAGACTATACCCTGAAACGGTACGTGCAAGATGAAGCTCAAGACACAGCCCAGGAGTTCAGACACAGAAAGGCTGTTGCGGAAGCACTTCTGAGCGCAACTACCTACGCCAATAAGATCATTGACAGAATTGTAAGCATTCCAGATAAGCCAGGCGATCTTGGGCTCGTGTTTACGACGTCAACTTTAATGAGATCGAAAAGCACCTTCCGAGCCTGCAGGTTGTCTTAAAGCTTGGGCATGGAGCCGAATCGTTCGTGATTGCCCGCGCCTTACTTGAGCAGATCGCCTGGATTTATGCTTCACATGAATCTAAGACACCCGACGAGTTGGAGTCGATAACAGCGCCGAAGGCAGTCCGCAAGCTGTCGAGATTGATGCCCCTTACCGGACGCCTCTATGGATTTCTTAGCGACGCGGCTCATATAAATCCCCGACGTACGAGGCGGTACCTCGACCTGTCGGAAGGCCCAATCAAAGTGACTATCGCGGGCGCGGCTCCCGACAAACTCCTTTGTACAAAAGTACTGCTCCATCTCGTCGATATTCAAACAATCGTTGCGGAGCACATCTACGCTGATTACCTCCGTGTATTGGAGACGATTTCCAAGAATGTGGACGGTTCCCTAGCAATTAGGCCGGATCGCCCTTTTGTCGCTGAAATTAGGAAACATAAGTCGCGACTAGAGTCCCTCGCAGATGAGAATACGAAGCGAGAGAGAAAGGGACAATCCAACCGGTAACTGGCGAAGAGAAATAGACGGCAATTGTGGACCTTGTTGGTGCGGCAGCAGTTCGGTCAGGTGGTGCCCGACCCTGCTCAGTATAGGGCCTGGGCCATAGTCGTACGTGAAATGGATGGGCTGCATTTGAGATTGTGAATGGCCGAAAAAAAAGGAATTTGGTGGAGGCGGCGGGAGTTGAACCCGCGTCCGAAAAAGTCCGCCGTGCAAAGCCTACGTGTGTATCCGATTCTGGCATTTCAGCGACTCCCTAAAGAACCGGCAAAAGCGAGAGCCGCCTAGTCCGATTGATCTCGGCATCATAGCTACGGACCGAAGCCGGATGCCTATCCTGCAAGATGACGCTCGCTAGCTGACGCGCAGGCTCACCAGCCGGAGCGGCTACTCAGTTAATTAAGCAGCGTATGCAAACTGCGTGTTATTGGCAGTTGTTGTTTTCCGATCGTTTTACGGGAGCTCGGAACCCGACACGCCTTCACACAACGATTCAATCCCGTCGAAACCGTTGCGCCCCCAATCAGAGGATTAACGAATCCAGTTTAGCAGGTATTTTTCGTGCCGGCGAGGCCTCGAATGTGCGGTTGCATCGCGTTCTTCTCAAATGTTTCAATAAGATATCCCGGCAATCATGCAGAACGCCGTAGTTGTTCCGACCGTTAAACCCACAACCAAAGATGAGCGGGAGCAACAGCACGGGCGGTTGTTCCACGTCGTGCTTCTCGATGATGATGAGCATACTTACGACTACGTCGTGGAAATGTTGCAGAAGCTGTTCCTCCTGCCTGCGCACGTAGCCTTTCAGCATGCCGTTGAAGTGGATACTACGGGTCGAACCATCGTAATTACGTGCGAACGGCCCCAAGCCGAGTTTGGACGAGACCAGATTCACGCTTATGGCGCCGACCCGCGAATGCCAAACTCGAAAGGTCCAATGTCGGCCGTAGTTATTCCGGCCGGAGACACTGCGCTCGCTTAACCGCCAGAATCCTCAGAGGCAATCGTTGGGAAAGTGCTTGATATGTGGTCGTGCCATGTTAGACAGTCCGGATCGAGGAATAGCCAAATCAGTCCAAGGCCTCCGGCTAATACGCTGATCACACTTCCAAAAAGGCGTTGGTAGCGCCGCCCGTGAGATGGCGGGTTCCCGTCGAAATCAACCAGCCGCAATCCCGCCTTGCACATGCCGATAGTGTCCAGACCGGCGAATGTCCAAAGCAGCTTGTAGAGAAGTGGAATCGTAGCGAGCGCCAGACCGGCGAATATCACGGAGTGCTTATCGAATGCGATCCGCCCATCGAAATACTTGAACATTGCAAGTCCAAACGCCGCGCCGATCGCCATCACAAGGGCGTCGATGAGACCAGCTTCCATTCGCAAGCTTGCGGGAGCCACAGGAGCGTCACAGATGATGTTCGATTGCGGCTGGGTCGGAACTTCGCCTTGACTAAAGAAATCCAGGCGAGACTGGTCCGCGGATCGCGCCTTACGGGCACCCGCGTGCCGCACTTGCACTTTATGAGTCTTGAGGGGTTCCGGCCTCGACAACTCAGCGCCGCGCACCCGAATGGATTCACGCGCTTCCGGCGTATTGAGTGAATCGAACGGAATGACACGTGAATCCTGAGAGGGCGCTGAAAACAGAGGCTGCTGAACGACGTTCGGTGGCGGCTCTGTCGACGGTGCTGTTTCTTGGATGCTGCCGACAGGTTCGGGTTCGAACTCGTACGCTGGCGCGGTAGCCGCTGCTGCGATAGGGTAGCTTTGAGGAGAAATACGAGCAGGAGTTGTTCTCACACGCCGCCCGCAACGCCGGCACCGGTGATCTTCGTCTAAAACCCAAGTCTGACAATGCTGGCAAGTCATTTCGCGCTAGTTGCGATCATATGCGGATCGCGCCCAAAAAGGTTGCGGCGGTGTAACCGGGCATGTTACGGTTTTCGGTTGAAGCCATTCGCCCCTCTGGATTTCCCCCCAGTTTCTCTATCTAACAGAAACAGTTGCCGTTGTCTAGAAGATTTCTCGCTGGTAGTGGTTTGTTTGCTGGGATTTGCGCTCTTCCTCGTCGGTCCTGCCGCCTCTGCCCAGACTCCAGTTCCGCCGAAGAAGGCCAATCTCCCGGCGGAAAACGAAATCCAGTTCAACGCGGTAAACCAGGATTCAAACGGTCCTTGGAGGTACCTGCATCTTGAGGCGAAAATCGAAACCTCGGACATGCTGATCACGGCCGACGAGATTAAGTACAACTCGGATACTGACTGGGCTTATGCGCAAGGACATGTTCACATGGAACACTTCAACACAGGCGACAAATTGGATGCCGATCATGGAGAGTACAACCTGAAGACCCAGGAGGGCAAGTTCTATAGCGTTTCGGGCACGTCTCCCCCCAAAATCATGACCAGCCCCGGAGTGCTGACCACAACCAATCCGTTCTATTTTCAGGCGCTCTGGGCCGACCGCATCAAGGACCGCTATATCCTTCACCACGGTTTCTTGACGGATTGCAAAACGCCCAAGCCTTGGTGGACCTTTGACGCACCGCTTTTCGATATCATTCCCGGCGACCGCGCTATTGCGCGCCACACGGTATTCCGCCTCAAGCACGTGCCGATCTTGTATCTGCCGTATTTCTATCGGCCACTCGGGAAAAATCCTCGGCGCAGCGGATTTCTGACGCCAAACTTCGGCAACACGACAACGCGAGGCTGGATGTACGGGCTTGGTTACTACTGGGCCATCAATCGAAGTTATGACATGACATATGTGCTGCAGTATTTCACCTTGCGCGGGCCGGCGCATACCTACGAGTTCCGGGGTAAGCCAAACGAAAACACCGATTTCAACTTTAGTCTTTATGGGGTTCAAGACCGGGGAATCCTACCGCCGAATCCGCCGCCCAACGCGCAACCATTCAAGGAGGGCGGCCTCGAATACGAGCTGACCGCGCGAACCCAAATCTGGGGGTTTACGGGATTCCTCGATTACCAATATCTTAGTTCTTTTCTATTTCGGCTGGCGTTCGCGAATAATTTCAGTTCCGCCGTTCTCTCCGGGGTCGACTCTGTGGGCTATATGCAACGGCATTTCCAGAATGACAAGTACACTCTGAACCTGGCTTTCGAGCGCAATCAACTCTTCGAGACCATCACGCTGGTGGGACAACCGCCTAACGATGTTGTCATCCAAAAGCTTCCGTCTATCGAATTCTCGGGCCGCGACGACGAGATCGTGAAAGGCCCTGTGCCGGTTTGGTTTTCGTTCGGCTCGAGTACTGCGTTGTTGAGCCGCCAGGAACCGACATTTCAAACAGGTCTAACTGTAGAGCGCACTGATATCGAGCCGCGCGTGATGACTTCTTTCGATTTCAAGGGATTCTCATTGACTCCCAGCATCACCTTTGGCGCTACGGATTATGGGAACTCGTATGCTGTGAATACGACAACATACACTCCCGTTTCGGGATGCGGAGGGTACTCTGCCTGTCCACCGGCACCAACATCAACGGTGAGTTTAGCCAACGTCAATCTGTTTCGTAAGGATGCAGATTTTACTCTCGATCTCAACCTGCCGCCGCTCGAAAAGGTTTACACGCCTCCTAAATGGCTACATCTCGGCAAGAAGCTGAAGCACGTCGTTGAGGGACAAGCGACATACGAATATGTCACGGGCATCAACGAGTTTCAGAAAATCATTCACTTCGACGAGACGGACATCATATCGAACACTAACCAGCTAACGCTCTCGCTCACGAACCGCTTGTACAAGAAAGACGCTGCGGGCAACATCAGCGAAATCCTGACCTGGCAGGTACTTCAGGCGCGATACTTCGATCCCACTTTTGGCGGCGCGGTATTGCCCAACGTCCGCAACGTGGTGCTTGCTCAAACGGAAATCACGCCTTTTACGTTTCTGGATGGACCTCGCAGTTATTCGCCCGTCGTATCGTTGCTTCGAGCGAACCTGTTTCCAATCCTGGCGCTAGATTGGAGAGCCGATTACGATCCTGTGCGCCATAAGTTCGTTGATAACAGCCTCACCGCCAGCATCCGCTACAAGCTGTATGGAGTTACGGTAGGCGAAACTTCCATCAACACGAACCCGCTTCTAGTTCCAGACACAAATCAGCTCATTTTCGGCGGAACATACGGGAGCACGAACCGAAAGGGCTGGAACGGGACCGCACTGATTGATTACGATCTTCTTTTACACAGGCGATTGTTCGATATTGCGACTGTTTCCTACAACACCGATTGCTGTGGTTTTGCTTTTCAGTTCCGCACGTTCAACCTGGGCATTAGAAACGAAAATCAGTATCTGGTGTCTTTTGCCGTCGCCAATATAGGAACATTCGGCAATCTGCAAAAGCAGGCGCATATCTTTTAAGACGCGATTTACGGGTCTACTTTGCTTCAAGGGCAGTGAAGGCCTGATCGAGCAGCATGGCGAAATCGCGGCTCTTGTGGTTTACCGATTCCCTCAGTACACCCAGTTGACGCTCGGCTGTTCGCAGCCGGTCGGCCAGATGCAGACAGGCGAGGACAGCAGTTTGCGTCGAATCGAGATTTCCCGCGCGCCGGGCGATTGTTGACATGAGCTCGTCGATCTCTTGCGCCAGCTCTTCGGTATGTCGCGGGTCGCCGGATGTTGAGACGCTGTACGCCTGGTTGAATATTGTGACCCGGACAATCTGCTTGGAGGTCTCGGGTGCATCCATACCGGCGTGTGTCAGCTTGCGCTCAACAGGTCCATTTGGCCAAGCAGCTTCTCAATTCGCGCCTTTACCTGTTTCCGCTCGTTACGCAACTCATCCAGCTCTCGTTGCGCGCCCGCGAATCGCTGCCTAAGATCCTCATTTTCAGTGCGGAGATTGGTTATCAGCTCTACCGCATGCGTGATGCGTTGCTCGAGACTTTCCAGTGCATCAACGCTTTCTTCTTGTACTGCTTCCATCCGTGTTCCAGCTTGCATCAGTGTTCCAAAACCTAATTATCAACTATTGAACTTGCGCCTGATGCGCCGCTTTTGCTTTCGCGACCAGCGCAAGGAAACCGGCGGAGTCGTTGACGGCAATATCCGCAAGAACCTTTCTGTTCAGGTCGATACCCGCGCGCTTCAATCCTCCGACGAATTTGCTGTAGGAAATCTCAGCAGTCCGGCATGCGGCATTTATCCGCACAATCCATAAAGACCGGAAGTTTCGTTTTTTGAGCCGGCGCCCGACATAACCATAGCGCAGAGCTTTTTCAACTGCCTCTTGCGCAGACCGATTCAGCTTGGACTTAGTGAGAAAATAACCCTTCGCCCGGCGCAGCGTCTTATGGCGATAATCGCGGCGGTGGGTGCCTCTTTTAACTCTTGGCATATAGATCCTTAATAAGGAAGCATGCTGCGGAGCTTTGCCTGATCCGCTGCATCGGCAACGACTCCCTGACCAAGCTTCCGTTTCCGCGACCGCGGTTTCGAAGTCAAAATGTGGCGCGCGAACGCATGCTGTCGCGTTATTTTCCCTGTTCCTGTTTTCTTGAAGCGCTTAGACGCACCCTTATGTGTCTTTAACTTCGGCATGATCTATCCTTGGAATCGCACACTCCATTTCAAGGGTGTGCTGAGGTGGAACTACCCAACGAAGTATAGCATGGCGAAGCTTTCACTGATTGTCTTGATACTCATCGAGCCATGCCATCTGGATCGCTTCCAGCTTCCCTTCAGTCGAAGCAGCTGGATCGTCCTTGAAGTTCGGCAGATCGGTAATCCATTTGTGAAGGTCCGTATAACGGATGTTCGTCGGGTCTATATCGGGATGAGTCTCGTAAAGGCTCAGCGCTATGTCTTCAGTGTGGTCCCAAGTGAGTCCAGGCATAATTTCCGATATTATTGCAGGCGCACTTTACTCGATCTTCGTTCCCTTTAACGCACCTCGCACCGCAGTGTTCATAAGGTTCTCCGCGAGCTTCTGTGTTGCCCGGTTCAGTGCTTCAATTTTGTCATTTAGAGCGTGATAATCGCTGCTGTGATAGACGCTTTGCACATCGCGCTTCGCGGATTCGATCACGGCTCGCTCTTCCGGCGTCAGATTTGTCCATGCCTCGCTCTTTTGGGCCTTTTCCGTAGCAGTAAGGATGTTGTCGGCCTCGACGCGAGCCTCCCGAACTTGCCGTTCACGCATGTCCTCTTCCGCTTTCTCGAAGGACTCGCGAATCATCGCCTCGACTTGGTCTTCACTCAGCCCGTAAGAGGGCTTCACCTCGACACTATGCTCCTTACCCGTTCGCGCGTCCTTCGCGGTCACGTTTAAGATTCCGTTCGCATCGATCAGAAATCGAACTTCAATCCGCGCCATCCCGGCGGGCATAGGTTGGATATCCTTAAAATCGAAACGAGCCAAGCTGCGGCAATCTTTGACAAGCTCGCGCTCGCCTTGTAATACGTGAATCAGCACGTTTCGCTGCCCGTCTACTGCCGTGGTGAACGTTTCGGTGGCGCTTGCAGGAATCGTGGAATTGCGATGGAGAAGCTTAGAAACCACTCCGCCCATCGTCTCAATCCCGAGCGAAAGCGGAGTCACATCGAGCAACAGCTTGTCTTCGACGTGACCTGACAAGATGCCGGCCTGTACCGCCGCGCCTAACGCGACCACTTCATCCGGATTCAGTTCGGTATGCGGCTTGGCTTTGAACAGCCGTTCGACGGCCGCCCGAACCAACGGAATGCGAGTCGAGCCCCCGACCAACACTACTTCTTCGATCTGCTCGGGAGTCAGTTTCGCGTCAGCGAGGCAAGCTCGGCATGGTTCGAGTGTTCTCTCGACTATGGGGGCTACCAGCTTCTCAAATAGCTGACGGTCGATGGCCCGCTCGTAGGGCTTCCCCTTGTACTCAAACTCGATTTTAGTTTCCGGAACGAACGATAACTCTTCTTTGGTTTTGATCACTGCCCGACGCAGCCGTTGCACACCTTCCAAATCGCGCGAAAGATCCTCGCCCCATTCCGATTCCAAATCCTCCAGCGCAATGCGAAGAAGTAGATTATCGATATCGTCGCCGCCGAGGTGGGTGTCGCCATTCGTCGCCAATACTTCGAAAATTCCCTCGTGAAGGCGCAAAACCGAAATATCGAAAGTGCCGCCCCCGAAATCGTATACGGCAATGATTCCTTCGTTCCGTTTATCGAGCCCATACGCGAGTGATGCCGCCGTTGGCTCGTTTACAAGGCGTAGAACGTCCAGCCCTGCCAGCCTACCGGCATCTTTGGTCGCCTGACGCTGAGCATCATTGAAATACGCGGGAACCGTGATAACCGCCTCGGTGACCGGCACACCCAGAGCCGCTTCGGCATTGTCCTTCAGTTGCCGCAATACGGCCGCAGATATCTCAGGCGGAGTAAAGGTTCGATCGCCGAGCTTAAGTTGAATCACCGATTCGCTATTTTCGGCGATTCGGAATGGAAATAGCTTTAGCTCATCCTCAACGTCTGCAACACCGCGGCCCATAAGACGTTTCACTGAATACACGGAGCGGTCGGGGCTCGTCAGGAGCAACTCCCGGGCGGGCTCGCCGGCGACCAGCTTGCCTTCGCTCGTGAGCGAAACCACGCTTGGCACGATTTTCCGCCCTTCCGCGTCGTCGACGATTCGCGGGCTGGTCAGATCCATGTAGGCAATCAGGCTGTTCGTTGTGCCCAGATCGATGCCGACGATCTTCGATTTCCGCTCTTCTCCAAAATCAATCTGAAAAGTTCCCATATCTTGTTTACAAACGATCGTCCAGCGATTCTACTGAATCCGGTGTGGGTTTAAGGGCCCGATCTACGTCTCGGATGAGGTTCTCAATGTATCGTCGCCGGTTGAGAACGCCGCGAATCTCATGAAGCGCTTGCTTCGCCGTTTCACTTTGAGATTCTGCTGAATCATATTTTGCGAATAGCGTCTCCAACTCTCGGTCGATGTCTGCCCGCATGTTGACAAAATTCTGCTTCGCGCCTTCCAATTGCGGGCGTGCTCCCTCATCCCCGCTCTTCAGTTCCTCGAGCATCATGTTCAGGTCGAACACCTCTTCGAGCAATTCCGGGGGCACATCTCTCGAGCGCTGTTCGCCGATGGGAAATCCTTCCTCAGTCAGCAGATACTCCGCGCGCTTGACCGGGTCTCTCAGCGTGCGATAGCCGTCATTAAGAATCGCAGTCGCTTCCAACGCCTCTGTTTGCTCGCCCACGCTCTTGCGGCTATATCGATCGGGGTGCCATTGCCGGCTGAGCTCATAGAATCGCTTCTGGAGAGCATCGTTGTCGACCACAAGCTTCCGCTCTAGACCGAAAAAATCGTAAAAATTTTTGGACAAAGTAGGCATGGAAGAAAAAAATTGGGCCGCGCCGTAGTTGAGCCGCGCGCGTCAAGCACGCGGCAAGATTACGCCGAGAAGGAGGTTCCGCAGCCGCAGCTCTTCGTCGCGTGCGGATTATGGAAGACAAAGCCCGACTGCATCAAGGAATCCCCCCAATCGAGCGTCATGCCGTCGAGGAACAGGATGCTCTTAGGATCGACGAAAACCTTGACATCTTCGAATTGGAAGACATGATCGCGCGGCCGGGGCTCCGGCGCGAACTTAAATTGATAACTAAGCCCCGAGCATCCACCGCCAAGCACGCCTAGCCGCAAGCCGCCCGATACGCCTTCGCGCGCGAACGCCTCACGTATTTTCTGGACAGCTTTCGGCGTCACGTGCACCTGCTTCGGAGCGCCTTCCGAAGCAGATGCCGGAACATCAGTTCCTGCACCTAGCTGGGTCAACTCAGCCATCCCTCCGCCTTAGTTGACCGTGACCGTCTCAGAAGTCTGGACAGGCCGCTTGTTCTTGTAATCGTTGATCGCGGCCTTAATCGCGTCCTCTGCCAATACGGAGCAGTGTATCTTCACCGGAGGGAGCGAGAGCTCGCTCACGATGTCGGTGTTCTTAATCTGCAAGGCCTGGTCGACCGTTCTGCCCTTCAGCCACTCGGTGGCCAGCGACGAGCTGGCTATAGCACTGCCGCAACCGAACGTTTTGAACTTTGCTTCTTCGATAACGCCGGTTTCAGGGTTCACCTTAACCTGCAGCTTCATGACGTCACCGCATTCTGGCGCCCCTACCATGCCAGTTCCGACATCCGGACTGTTCTTGTCCAGCGAGCCCACGTTGCGCGGGTTCGTGTAGTGATCGAGAACTTTGTCAGAGTATGCCATTCTTCCTACCTCTTTCCTAAATTCAATTCTAATGTGCCGCCCAAACTACCTTTGTGAGATCCACGCCTTCTTTGGCCATCTCGTAAAGGGGCGACAGCTCACGCAGTTTCCTCACGACGTCGACGACTTTGTCGCCAACGTAATCGACTTCTTCTTCCGTATTGAACCGCCCGATCCCGAAGCGGATGGATGAGTGCGCGAGATCGTCGCCCGCGCCGAGCGCTTTCAAAACATAACTCGGTTCAAGCGTCGCCGATGTGCATGCCGATCCACTCGAAACCGCGATGTCGTTTATGCCCATCAGCAGACTCTCACCTTCGACATACGCGAAGCTGATGTTCAGATTGTGCGGAAGCCGGTGCTCCACGGAGCCGTTGATATAGACTTCGTCCAATTCCGTCATCAACTTGTTTTTCAGTTTGTCGCGCAGGAAGCTCAGGCGCCTGGATTCTTCCGCCATCTCTTTCCTGCCAATTTCACACGCGGCGCCAAGGCCAACAATGCCAGGAACGTTGAGCGTTCCGGAACGCATGCCGCGTTCGTGTCCGCCGCCATCCATTTGAGCCGTGATTTGAACCCGCGGATTCCGTCGGCGAACGTAGAGCGCTCCGCATCCCTTCGGCCCGTACAGTTTGTGAGCAGTCAACGACAAGATATCGATGCCGTCGGCCACCACATTCACCGGAATCTTGCCTACGGCTTGTACGGCGTCGCTGTGCAGGAGCACGCCTTTTTCTTTCGCTATTTTGCCGATTTCCTGTATCGGCTGAACCACGCCGATCTCATTGTTGGCGTACATGATCGAGATCAAGATCGTTTTGTCGGTTATCGCATCCCGCAACTGATCGAGGTCAATCATGCCGTCCTGCTTGACTGGGAGATAGGTTACGCGGACACCTTCTTTCTCCAACCGCTTGCATGTATCAAGCACGGCCTTGTGCTCGATAACCTGCGTGATGATGTGATTGCCGCGTTCGGCATACATCTCCGCGATGCCTTTGAGCGCGAGATTATTTGATTCGGTTGCGCCACTGGTGAAAACGATTTCCTTCGGCGTTGCTCCGATTAGGTCCGCAATTTGCTTGCGCGCCTTCTCCGTGGCCTCTTCAGCTTCCCATCCGAAGCTGTGATTTCGCGATGCCGCGTTCCCGAACACATCCAAAAAGTACGGCTTCATGGCTTCAAACACGCGAGGATCCATCGGGGTCGTGGCGTGATTGTCCATATAAATCGGCAATTTCATAATTCCTATTTCCTCAACAAAGCATGCAATTCGGTAGAACCGTTCGCACCCTGCAGAGCGACAAGCGGGCTCACCAGCGGCGACTTTGGTTCGTCCTCGGAATCCTGCAACATATCTTGGATGCTGACGCTTTCCAGCAGTCGCAGAATACCGTCGTGTATCCGCCGCAGCGGCCTTCTCACCGTGCAGCGTGTCGAATGATCGCAGCGTACCTCTTCCGTGAAGCAGTCGGCCAATACGATCGGCCCGTCGATCGCGCGAATTACCTCCAGAGCCGAAATCAAGCGGGGATCGCGCGCCAGCCGGTATCCGCCATTTGTGCCGAACTCCGATACCAGAAACCCGCGTTTCCCGAGCTTTTGCAAAAGCTTCGAGGTAACCGGTAGCGGAATGCCACACTCGTCCGCAACTTCTTTCGCGCTCACAGCCGACCCAGTTTCCTGCCGGCGCAGGGCAAAATGCTTGAGAGCAATAAGACTGTAGTCCGCCTTTTTTGTAAGTCGAAGCATTTTCGAGGTGCGGTCCAGCGGCAAAAAGTCCGATCTGCGACCAAGAAGATCCTATTTATTTATAGCACGAGCGCAAGACCGCTGGCGAAGATTTATCCTTTGTTAAATCAGAGGCTTGACTAACAAAACGCCGCAGAGGCGAGCGCTTTGGCAGGTGACGCTCCTGAGACGCAGCGCGCAATGAGTGTCTATCTCCTCTCAAAGCTCAAAGTGGCCTCTGAGCCGTAGCGGCGATAGCCCGAGAAACTCAAAACGTTCCACTCGCGGCGTTGTGCCTGTCCGTAAAACACACTGTATTCGCCTCGCGTAGGTAGCAGCCAATTCTTGCCGTTAAGGTCTACGTTTTCCAGGCTCACGCTCCAGCGAATCTCTGAGATTCCCACTTCCAAGGGAATACCGATCGAGGTGCGCTCGATCCTTAAAATCTGTCCGGACCGCTGGGAAACCCAAACGTCGGTACGAAACGGAATTCGATAATGTCTGGATTCGACTTCGAGGTCCCATGGGCTGTCCTGCTCGGAAATTTCGAGACGATAGACGATTGCTGAGGCTCCATTTAGCTGGGCTTCCTCGCTGGACAATGCCGTTTCAGACTCCAATAGCGCTTGTGTTTGTCGCAATAATGTTCCAAATTCGCCTTCGGACCACGCGCCGTAGAGGCTGGACAGGCTGGGCCGTGAGGTATCGTTTTGACGGATGTCTGTGTAGCGTTCGGTTCCGTTCTCGAACGACACCTTTGAGGTAACAGTATCGATTCGACGTCCAGCCGCTCCACTCAGCGGCCCTCGATATCTCTCAATTCGTTCGTTGCATACAAAATTTTGAAGGTCGGAATAGAGCAGCTCATTTGCCAAGCTGGCACGTCCCAGCAATCCTGCGCGACCGCTGATGGAGACGCCCGAATGAGCCGGCCAAGCCAAAGCGGATAAGAGGACGACCGACAACGAACTCGCGCCGATTTTCATTTGACCTCTAGAGAGGACCGTTTGCCTCACAAGAGTATCGGCAACACGGGCACGATGCTTTAGGGACGGGACCACGAGTGTGGAGTTTAGCGCGCCATCTTACGATACGCCAGCACGGCCTTTTCATGCTCCATCAGCTTGGCTGAGAAATGATGAGCGCCGGAGCCGTCGGCCTTTGCCACGAAATACAGGTAATCCGTGTCGGCGGGGTGTAGCGCCGCTTTAAGCGATACCACCCCCGGGTTCGCGATGGGTCCAGGCGGAAGCCCAGCATGCGCATACGTGTTATACGGATTGGCGCTGGCCAGATCGGATTTGTGAATCACACCGCGGTATCGCTTATCGAGCAGGGCTGCATACACGGTAGTTGGATCACACTGAAGCGGCATGCTCGCCCGCAGCCGGTTTGTAAATACGGCCGCTACTAAGGGGCGTTCTTGCGGGAGGGCGGTCTCCTTCTCGATCAACGACGCCAGTGTCACCGTCTTGTGCGTATCTACAGCGGCCATGTGTCCCCCCAGAAGCGCCCATTGCTTGCGGAACTCGCGCGTCATTTCTTCGCAAAGCTGAACGGCAGTCGTTTGGTGAGTCAGTCGATACGTTGAAGGGAACAGATACCCTTCCAACGTAGGCGTGACGGGATCCAGGTCGTGGATAAGGCCGGGATTCGCTGCCGCCCTCAAGAACTCATTTGGATCCACCATCCCTGACTGTTCGAGCGAGGCAGCGATGTCAAATGTGTTGCTTCCCTCGGGTACGGTGAAATCCTCATAGAAGATCTCGCCGCGCCGGATCTTCTCAAACACTTGCGAAGGCGTTTGTGCGGAGCCAAACCGGTATTCACCTGCCTGAAGAGTCGCTCCGCGGTGGAGAGCTCGAATGGCCTCAAACGCCCAGCGCGATCGCACCACGCCGTGGTGGGCGAGCTCGCGAGCGATCTCACGAGAAGACATCCCATGCTCGATCTCAACGAAGGTCTCCGTCTGAAACCCTCGATAGGGCCCGAAATACCAGTAGGCTCCAAGCGCACATGCAGCAACCATGGCAATCACAACCAAGGTCACGACGAGAAGAAAAATCCGGCGCAACGAACTGCGGTTAGCCAAGAGCGCCTCGTTGTTCCGCAAGGTCCTGCATGGATTGCCGCTCCAAATAGCTCTCGAGTAACAGCATGGCCGCAAGACGGTCTACTGCTTTCTTACGTTCCTTCAGCGAAGCTCCGGCATCGCGTAAGACGCGCTCGGATTCCGCCGAACTTAAGCGCTCATCCCAGAACACAATGGGAAGGTCGAGGTGTCGGGCGAGGCGCTCCGCGAACTCTCTGGTGTACTGGCTCTGCCGGCTTTCCGAGCCGCTCATATGGAGAGGCTCACCGACGAGCAAACGTGTGATCTGCCAGTTTCTAGCTATTTCTTTCAGCTTGTCCAAATCATCCCGGATTCTGCTTCGCTCGAGAGTTTCGAGCCCTTGCGCCGTGATTCCAAGCTCGTCGCTAACGGCAAGCCCGATCCGCATCCTGCCTACATCCAGCGCCAGGATGCGCCCAATCGCGCGTGGCGTGCACAGGTCTCGTTCGCCTCCACCTAGGTTCTCCAATGTTCGGATTATAAGGTGGATTCAACGATGCGTGCATCTATGGCTGGATTACTCTCCTTCACGGCCATCAATGGTTTGTCTCGGGCGGCCTCGCTTCTGACGTACGCAAGCCCAACCACTTCGCCGAGAGCCGGCGAGTACGCACCAGAGGTCATTTCCGCGACATCTTTTCCGTTAGCCGTTAGCTTTGTTCCAGGGGGAAGGGCGTTCGAGCTTCTAATACGAACGGGCATAAGCACGCGATGGATCTGCGCCCGTGAACGCACCCTCTCGACGATCTCCTGACCCAGATAGCAGCCCTTATTCGGGTGAACCGCATGCGTTGCTTGCGTCTCCTGGACGAGGTAGCGCTCGCTGATGTCTTCGCCATACCGCGGAATTGCGTTTTCTAAACGTACGATCCGTGCTTCAGAAGCGGTTGCGTTGGGGATGGCCAGTTGCTCGAAGCGGCGCAGCAGATTCTCCTTGTTGGCGGGCGGCAGAAAGATCCGGATGCCCTCCGGACTCGTACTCGCGAGGCGCGCGATGAAGCCGGATTCCCACTGTGTTACAGAATATTTTTTCTCTGGGATCGGGAGACCAAGCGAGGCCGCTGAGGTGAGGCTCCGCGGGCCTTCCAGTCCGATTTCGGCCCACTTTTCAGTCTCATCTTCTACCGTTGCGTCGTCCGCGATGATGTATTTGTCGAGGTGATCGCGGAGCTTGGTGGCAGTTTCCGGCTCGGTATCCAGAAACAAACTCTCGCGCAGGTTATAGATGTTTGCGTCGGCCAGTATGCGGCCTTGCGCGCTGAGAAAAAAGGCGTAGACGCCATCGTCTGGCTGAAGTTGCTGGACATGGCTCGTGCTCATTGCGTGGAGCAATCGAGCGCGATCTTCCCCCGCGACGCGTAGCTTGCCGCGCGCCGAAAGGTCGATCCAAGCAGCGCTCCCACGCAACGCTTCATAACCTGTCATGAGGTTCACCGATTAGATGCAGTTCACAGCCCACGCTGCGTCAAAGATCGGAGATAGGCAGATATCAATACGACGATCGACCCAGAAATAACGATCCCGATCAGCCGGCGCTTGCCCTTGCCTGCCACCCTTACGTCACCGTACGGTGACGTGCCCCATAGCACTGCTGCTGCGAGAATATGCGCGACCAGTAGCATCTTGACCCCAAACCACATCTGGTACGCGTAGCTATGCTTTGGCCCGCCAATCAAGTTGTACAATCCGGAGCCGACGATCAGTACGAGGAGGGTGAAGAGAGTGGTCCGATATCTTCGCTGCACTTGGGCAGCAGTCTCGAGCCGAATCTCTTCTGGCAAGCCGTTCAACGCAGGAACGAGGATCTGCCGGGCGTACACGACACCTCCCAGGAACGCAATCACCGAACCGATGTGAATAAACCGGAACAGCAAGTGAAAGACGAAGTCGGGGTTCACGCTTTCGAGTATAAGCGTCGTATGCTCGTCTTTCGGGTCGCCTTCTAAGACTGGAACAACGCCTTCACATACTTTTCCAAACCGGGTACGCACGCATAAGCGTTCCCGCCATAAATAGTGCCTTCGCCGTCGAAGCTGGCGAATTTGCCCCCCGCCTCCTCGATAAGAAGCTTTAGCGGCGCCAGATCCCACGGCGCTGCATTGGGTTCAATCCAGACATCGGCTTGCCCTTGCGCCAGCGTCATAGCGTCAACTGCGCCTCCCAGGCTACGCACGGCCCAGAAGCGCTCGATCCACGAAACAAGCCCCGGAGCAAAGCGGGTGATCCCGATTTTGTTGAATCCGTTGAAGCACAAAACCGATTCGGCCGGATCGGATTTGTTGGAGACTTGAAGCCGATGCCCGTTTGCCCAGGCGCCCTCGCCACGTGCGCTCCAAAGCAGAAGGTTTTGCTTCGGGCTATGTGCAGCACCAACTACAATCTCGCCGTCCTGTTCGAGGGCAATCAGAACTGCCCATAATGGGATGCCGCGTACAAAGTCGCGCGTGCCATCAATGGGGTCGATGATCCATCTGCGCTCGCTGCGACCTTCGCGGTTCGCTCCCTCTTCGCCGAGTACCCCATCCTCCGGAAATTCGCGTTCCAGCCCCGCTACGATGAGTTGTTCACAGGCCCGATCGGCAGCGGTTACCGGGGACTCATCAGATTTCGTTTCCGCAGTTACACCCCGCCGCTGGTAATCGAGCGCCATTGCGCCAGCCTCTTCGGCCAGCAGTTTCGCAACTTCGATCTCACGCTGAAACTTCATTTGTGATTGCATCGTCACCTGTTTAGGGGAGCCTGCCGACGGTAAGACGGATTACATACGCGGATTGACACCGTGTTTAGAATCGGGTTAGTCTGAAATTTCATTAACCTGTTATATACCTAAATTTGGGGGAGGATGTTCATCTTTCTCCGGCAGGAGTTGAATGGATCAATCGTACTTCGTTTTCGAGTTTGCCCATTCCCAGCGCTCACGAAGCAGGCGCATTCATATCAGTCGCAAATTCCTCGGTTACGTCCTGGGTACTTTCCTGACGCTCTCTATTGTGATCCTGGCGCTCTTCTCGAGCTATGTGCAAATGAGCTGGAGGGCTTCACACTATGATGAACTGCGCGCGCAATTCGACCGGTTACGAAGCCGTTATCAGGAGCTTCAACGCGAGTCGAAGCAACACAGCCAACAGATGGCAGCTCTTGAGAACCTCGCGAGTGAAGTCTCTGTTGCATATGGAATCAAACAGCCGGGCTTTTCAGTAAACAACGCAGCGCGCGATGTGAGCGACCCCTTAACCACCAATCCCGAGGAATCGATCGAGCAATACAATTTCCTTAAATCCGCGAGCTTTTCAAGTATTTACCACCGTTACGCATATCAGTGGCAGGTGCATACCCAGCCCAGCTTATGGCCCGTGAATGGGCTCCTGACCAGTTCGTTCGGCGGGAGAACGGATCCTCTTTCGGGAGAGGGTGCTTTTCATAAGGGAATTGACTTATGCGCCGCGCCCGGTACACCCGTTCACGTCACGGCCGACGGTGTCGTCGCGAGCGCGGGCTGGAGCAGCGGGTACGGTAGGCTGGTTGTCGTTGACCACGGGAACGGGCTGGAAACCTATTATGCTCATCTCTCGCAGTTCCGCGTCATTCCAGGCCAGGAGGTTCGGTCGGGGCAAGTAATTGCTCTCTCGGGCGCATCGGGCCGCGTCACTTCACCCCACGTTCACTATGAGGTTCGCGTGAAGGGCATACCCGTGAACCCGTATAAGTATCTCGCAAGAGCACGGACCTCGGCGCCGCGGCATACGTCCCTCAACGACTTCGGGCTTTGAGTGCAACGGCGGATTTTTCATCCGCATCTTCCAGTTAGTGAGAAAAGGCATTACCCGCCGCGCGCTGTTCACCGCGATGCCGGCCGGTTTAGCGGCGGCCGCCACTGTCCCGGTTCAGCGCTCCCGGTCACAACCCCTGCCCGGCGACTTCTTCCGCTTCGCTGATCCTGTCACCGAGACTCTCGTTGTTCGCTTAACCGATCCACGCACAACCAGCATTCTTCCGCCAGCTTCGAATCGTTTTGTCTCGTCTAAGCGGCGTTTCTTGATCTTTTCTTCTGACCGCAGCGGCAAACCTGCTCCCTTTCAGCTCGATCTTAGAACGGGCCGGCTGCGGCAGCTCGCGCAAACTGACGACTTGCTGCCGGAATCCTTGTGCATGGATGAGAAAGAGCGATTTGTCTACTTAATCGATCGAAGTAAGCTCTGTGAAATTGCGTTAGCAAATCTGAAAATTCGAACGCTGGCGCAAGAGGTAACCGCATTCAGCCCCGGAGTATCTCCATCGGAATTTGTTCTGGTGAAGCAGCGGCATCTGCAACAACTGGGCGGGGCGGGGCTGACTCTGACTGGCGAGTTCGGGCCTTGCTCCAATCCAATGATGCGGCCGGGAGGAAGAGGCTGCTTCTTTGCGCTGGAGGTTTCGAGTGACGAACGGGAGTTCTGGTATGCACCCCTTAACAGTGCAGAGAGCAAGCCCATCTTGCTTGCTAAAGGACGCGTATCGAATCCGATTTGGTCCGCCGATGGCGGCTCACTGTTCTTTCTTCGTGAGATCGAGACGAACGTGCTGCTCTCGGAACTGCACGAAGTATTCCCGGAAACCAGGACTGAGCAGCGCGTCGCTCCGACTAGTCAGTTCGTCGCGTTCGCGCCAAACCGGAATGGGTCGGTATTTGTAGGGGCGAGCCGCAGCAAAGCCCAGCCGAACGTCCTGCTCCTCCTTCGCGCGGTGAATCGCGAGCTTACGTTATGCCAACATCGCTCGACCCATCCGACCCAGGTCTCGCCTGCTTTCTCGCCCGACAGCCGGCGCGTGTATTTTCAAAGCGATCACGAAGGCAAGTCTGCGCTGTATTCCGTTAACGTAGAGCAGTTGGTCGAGCCTACGGCGATCTAGGCGAACTGATTTTAGAGCTCGCGCGTCACATGCGCCGCGAGACCATCACGGCGCTCGAAGTTGGTACCTGGCGCTTTACGGAGCTTCCGTTGCGCGAGTGCTTTTCATACTCGTGAAGCGTGATTACCGGAACCAGGGCGAGTAGCCCAAAGATAAGAACTCGAAGCTTGAACATTCGGCCTCCTAAGCGACAAATCCATAGCCGCTTAGGATACTTATCGCCGTGGTTGCCCCTTTGACGAGAGAACACTTAGCCATATGACTCCCATTACTCGGCCCCCTTTCGGGAAAGAAGGTGCTAAGCCGCGTTCGGGTTAGGATGATGGCATGCGAGCTAGCACGGCACCCAACGGGGAACGGGTGTTCCAAATTCTCGTCATCGACGACAACAAGGGAGATGCACGCCTGTTTCAGGAGGCATGGGGAGAGTGCAAGGTTGTTAATGCGACAGTAGCAATCCTGAACGAATCCAAGGACGCGATTGTCTATTTGCGCGGTGTAGAGCCGTATGTCGGTTCGGTTGTACCTGACTTAATTCTGCTCGATTACAAAATGCCAGTGGACGGGGGGATCGCTCTAACGGAAGTTAAGGGGGATCCCGATTACATGCACATCCCGGTAATCGTGTTCAGCGGATCCGTCGATCCAAGAGACTACTTTGACGCGTACCAGCGCCGCGCCAACTGCTGCTACCGCAAGCCCAATGACCTGGATACTTGGATGAAGCTGATTTGCCATCTGGCGGATCATTGGCTGGTGCAGGCCGTGTTGCCGCGACGATAATTCTCGCGCAACCGGACTCACGGCGCTTCCCAATCGAGCGCGTAAATTTCATCAAAACTGGCGTCACGCGTGAGGAGCGGAGAGTTATCTGGTGCAAGGCCCGCCCACGGTCCATAAGCGCCCAACTTTCGCGACAAGCTCGTAAGACCGACGATCCGTTCTACCTTCCGGTCGCGAACGCGAACACGGCAAAATGCCGAATTCTGATCTAACGTATCGAAGTATATATATTCACTGTCGCTAGACCAGGCTGGATATCCAAAATCGGCTTTGGCTAATTCCGTCCATTTCTGCAGTCGGCAATCAAATATGAAAAGCGTTCGTACGTCATTTGAAAGCGCTGAGATATACCGCCCGTCAGGCGACCACCGCGGCGACCACAATCCTTCCGAGTGGGGTACTACGGAGGTTTGGTGAGTAAATAGATTCAGAATCTCGATATCGAGCTTGAGCGGTCCTTGCATCAGATTGCGCCCAAACGCCAGTGAGGTCCCATCGGGAGACCAAGTTGGGTCATAGGTCCCGTCCTTGCCGCTCGTCACTTGCTCTGGAGCGCCGCCATCCGTTTGCACGATAAAAATTCGCTCGGGTTGGCCCGGTTGAGAACTCATGAAAGCAATACGTTTTCCGTCAGGGGACCAGCGGGGCAGACTGGCATGCAGCGGAGCAGCGGTCAACTGCAGACGTTGTCCTCCGTCAACTGTACTTCGCCAAAGCGTGCCCTCGGGATATGTGATGTAAGTCACCCACTTGCCATCGCGTGAGAAATCGAGCCCTTCCGCGGAAACACCGCTTAAAAAGGGAACGAACGTTTTTGAGGAGGTGTCGTAACGGACGATTTCGATCCGTGTTTGCCGTCCTCCCACGAACAGCTGCTTGCCGTCGCGGCTCGGAACCGGGCCATAGCTGCTCATTGGGCCAGTGGTCAGCTCGACTGGCTTCTCGGCAGCGGTTTGGAAAACGCTCGCTCTTTCCCGCATTGCCCACACACTGCTCGTGCCATTCCTTATACCTTGGAAGACGAAATACCTGCCATCGCGCGTCCAATTTCCGCAACATTGTGCATCGTGCCAGCCGGGCAACAACGCGTGCAATTGTGTTCCATCGGCGGAGATCTCCCAAAGCGTGGAAGCTGCCATCTGGGTGACCGAATGCTTAGAAACCAGGTAAGCCTCACGCGCTAGAGTAAAGCGAAGTCTCTTTCCGTCCGGCGACCACCGCGGAAGATAGGCCATTCCAGGCACGCTCGCCAGCTTGCGGTCATCCGTTCCATCGCTGCGGGCAATCCCAATATCGTTTCCCTGGGTGAAGACGATTCGATGGCCATCCGGCGACCACGCGGCATCGTCGACGCGCAGATTGCCGAGACGGCGAGGAGTCCCTCCTAGGACCGGCGTGACCCAAAGAGTAAGCCGGTCTACTCCGTATGGAGTCTCTCCCTCGGTGGGGCCTTCATCGGCTCCGATCAGAAATTCCGAACCGTCTCCTGAGATGTCCAGGACGCTCGAGTTGGGCCGCTGGATAGGTATTGGAAACGATTGCCCACCCTTCACCGATACCTGATAAGGCTCCGGGGGGGAGTGGCTCCCGGCATTGAAATACAGGCGCGAACCGTCGGTAAGAAACGGGACTACCTTTGCCAGGCGGTCGTCCGTGATTTGAGTCGTGCTCAGTACTCGTGGCGACTGGATCCGATGGAAGGTCAAGAGTGCGGCAATTACCGCAGTGAGAATGCCAATGGCGCCGGCCACCAGCCACCCCAACTGGGGATTTGCGGCGGGCACAGCGACGGGCTGCGACACACGGGAAAAACCGGTTGCGCTCAGCAAGGCGGAATCCATATCGCGTCTGATACGCTTCAAGTCGCTGCGCAGGTCCGTGGCCGTTTGATAGCGCGCGTCGGGATCTTTCTCGAGAGTCTTCCTAATGATGCGCCCGAGTTCGGCCGGCAATTCGGGATTTAGTTCAATGGCCGAAGCGGGTGCGTCACGCAGCAGAGATGCTATGATCGCCGCTCCACTTGGCCCCTGAAACGGGAGTTTTCCCGTTGCCATCTCATAGAGCACCACGCCCAAACTGAAGAGATCGGTCCGGGCATCCAGGTCATCGCCTTGCGCCTGCTCTGGCGACATATAGGCCGGTGTTCCCAGCGTGCCGCCCGGGTCTGTTTCCAGAATCGTTGTGTCGTGCTCCGCTCCGCCCGCCATCGCCGCTTTTCTTTGGGACCGCAGCTTTGCGAGCCCAAAATCGAGAATCTTCGCCTGCCCTGACTTTGTGACGAACAGGTTTGCTGGTTTCACGTCGCGATGCACAATGCCGCGTGCATGTGCGGCTTCGAGTCCGGTTGCAATCTGAATGGTCCAGTCCAGGAGATCGTCCAGGCTCACCGGCTTGCCGTTGATGCGGTGCTTCAACGTCTCACCCTCGAGCAGCTCCATCGCAAGAAATGGAGAACCATTGAATTCGCCAACTTCATACACCGTGCAAATGTTGGGATGATTGATGGCAGCGGCTAAACGCGCCTCACGCTCGAAGCGCTCGACTGCCTCCGCATCGCGGGTCAACTCTTCGGGAAGGAATTTCAGGGCTACTTCGCGCCCAAGCTTAAGATCTTCGGCGCGGTACACAACGCCCATGCCGCCGCCGCCCAACTTCTCGGTGATGTGATAGTGCGAAACAGTCTGATTCAACACTGCCGGTGCGGGTCACTTCAGGGTAACGCAGACGAACTACTTCGGAGTGGGTTGGGCGGGGTTCGAAGTACCGGCTGGCGGCCCATTGGGTGCTGTTCCGTCGGCTCTATTTGCGGACCGGTGTTTTGCTGCCCAATCGTCCTCCGTCGCAGCATTGCCAACGACGTTCTTTTGAACGTCCTTCGACACATCCGCTTTGACGGCATGATCCGCCTCTTTCGTCGTTGCTTGGGTGCCGTCACCTAATTGCAAGACTTTGACCTTGACTCGCCGCTTCCCGAACTTCCGGCAGGCTGCTTCACTCGGTACATAGATATCCAGTCTTCGCCCTTCTATCTTGCGCCCCGTATCGGCGACGACATATTCACCCGAGTAGCGGCCCGCTCGAGTCACTTTGATTCGGGAACCGAGGGGTAATATCGCCGGATCGGCGGCGATAACGTGGCGATGCGTATATTCACCGGATGCGGTCACACCCGTTTGCGCATAGGCGGTGGCGATGTATGCGCCCTCGATTGGAGGGGTTGTGTCGTCGGCCAAAGCGCCGGCTGGAAAGATGATGCACACGGCGCAAAACGCTAAATGTCTCAACATGCGCAGAACACCTCTTCGCACTGTTAGATCCATCAATGACGCCAATTTGCCGAAATGAAGCATTGAAAAAGTACTAGGCCGAAGAGATTCTCCCTCAAACTACTGAACTAAAATGGTGATGAGACCTGACGATAAGAAAATTTGGCGCGGTAGCCAAGTGGAAAAGGCCAAGGTCCGCAATACCCTGTCCGGCTGTTCGATTCAGCCCCGCGCCTCCATAGTCTTAACCGTTTCCGGCAGGTTCATCATTCTCGCCAGTTCCGGCCAATAAGAACTCAGTCGCAAGGGCTCGGTGACCGAGGCACGAGCGAAGATAAGCGCGAATGGATCACCCTCGTCAATCATTTTCTTGAACCAACTCGCTGCTGCTCCTATGTCCGAGCAGAGTAGATGGTAGAGGACTCTTCCCCAAACTGGACGGGGCGCATCTCCCATCTCACGGATCAACGCGTCGGCGCGATCTTTCTCTCCAACCCGGACGAGGGCGCCCGCAAGCAACCCTATAGGCATGGAGTGCCACGGAACGGCTTGATGCGCTTTTTCACCTGCCGCAATCGCTTCTTCGATCTCTCCTCTCGATAGATAAATTCCACCCAAAATATACTGCGGCAGCCAGTGGCTATCATCGATCTCCCTCGCCTTTAATGCTTCTTCGAGGGCACGATCGTAAAGCCCTACCTCATCCAAATAGCTTGACAGCATCGCACGCCACGAGGCGTTCAGGGGATCTTGCTCAACTGCTTGCTGCAGTTCAGTGACTGACTCCCGAAAGCGCCCAAAAGGCGCTAGGTAGAAGGCCGCGTATGCCCAACGGGTATTGGGCGGTACCGCCGAAACCGAAGTCGCTGCGGTAGCGAGACGAAAATGCTCTGCTGCCTCTTTCCAACTGAAGTCGTACGAGGCCAGCGCGCCCAGCAGAAAGTGGGGTCCAGGTGCTGACGGATTCAGCTCGAGCGCTTTTTGTGCCTCCATACGAGCTAACTGCACCACCTCGCGCAGTAGCAGCACCCCATTTGTGCCTGCCACGAGATATCCCCAGCCCAGTCCGGCATGCGGGCGCGCATACTTGGGATCCCGAGCTATTGCCTCCTCAAAGCTTTGCTTAGCCCGGACCCACGATTCCGCCGTCAATTTAGTCAGGTGGTGTCGCCCGCGTAGGTAGGCTTCATAGGCCGGCACATTCGGCCTATATTCGGGAGATTGAGATGGATGCCTGGTCAGCTTTACTCGAAGTGTTCCGGCGATCGCCTGTGCGATCTCGTCCTGAATTGCGAATACATCTGCCATCTCACGGTCATAGCGCTCAGACCAGAGGTGATATCCGTTCTCGGCGTTGATGAGTTGTGCGGTGACTCGTATGCGGTTGCCGGACCGCCGCACGCTGCCTTCTAAAATGTTGGAAACTCGCAAGGCTTCGGCAACTTTCGTGACGTCTTCCTCCTTGTCCCGGAATGCGAATGCCGAAGTGCGCGCAGTGACTTTCAGGCCGGGAATGAGCGCCAGCGCGTGAATGATCTCTTCAGCCAAGCCGTCGCTGAAGTACTCCTGTTCTTTATCGCCGCTCAAATTTTTGAACGGCAGTACTGCAATCGAATGCTCCTTCTCCGCCTCAAGCGAGACTTGCTCTAATGCCGTTCTAACCTCCGTCATACTTTGAAACCGCTGCGCAGGAGCTTTCTTGAGACAGCGCGCAACGATGCGCGAGACCTCATGAGGCACGGTGAGCGGTCTCGGATCGTCGCGCAACACCGAGCTCAAGACAGCGGCGGAGGAACTACCGCAGAAAGCACGTTTACCCGACAACAACTCGTAAAAAACTGCGCCGAAGCTAAAGACATCCGACCTCTCATCCAGCGGCTCGCCGCGAGCCTGTTCCGGCGACATGTAAGCCGCCGTTCCGATCACCACGCCTTCCCCAGTCTTCGTAGCCTCGCAATCCGGATCTGTCGCGAAATAAGCGAGGCCGAAGTCCAGCAGCTTGGGCCCGGTCTCAGTCATCAAGATATTTGCTGGTTTGAGATCGCGATGCAGGACACTTTTCCTGTGGGCCTCTTCGAGCGCGCACGCAATTTGGATTGCTAGCCGGACCGCGTCTTCCACCGCGAGCGGACCGCAGAGAGGTTTACCCTCGATGTATTCCATGACCAGGTAGTCTGGGCCGACATCGTAGAGCGTACAAATATGCGGATGATTTAGCGCCGCAATGGCCCGAGCCTCACGTTCGAAGCGTCTCCCAAAGCGTTCTTCGGAAACTTTGATTGCCACATCACGGCACAGGCGCAGGTCACGAGCGCGATATACCTGGGCCATTCCACCAGCCCCGATGAGCTCGAGGATTTCGTAGCGACCCAGCCGGGTTCCGTGAGAGAGCGGCATGCGGTGTTCATTGATTCTATCCGAAATAGGCCGTTCGCAACTCACATCTGGGAGAGTGGCGGGCAGAAACTAAGTACCAGAAGTGCTGCCGAGGTCCGCGCCCAATCTTCTTGCCACAGCGCTGCATAGCCTACGGATGGCGATGCAGTACGTGGGTGGCGATATCCGGCCAGAATTCGCGGAAGACATTGGTGAGCGAATCGCGCATAAGTGCGTATCCCCATTTCGTCGCGAGTTCGCCAACGGTGCGGTCCGCGCTCGGATAGTACGTCGCAGATATTCCCTGCGCCATCGCTCGTCCCAATAATTCTGAAGCATTCAAGCTGTTATGGCCGTTATAATCCGGTGTAATCAGGATGCGGCTCGCCGCGTATAGAGCACGCTTACCGATGCCGCCCTTTCCCATGGCGTAATAGCGCTCGTCCTGATGAAAAATGGTGGGCAGCGCAAAGATGACCAGATAATTTCCGTCGGTTTTGTCAACGAAGCCGCGCCAATAATACGCCCAGTAACCGGACACGCCATCGCCGAGCTGCTTGTGGGCGCCTTGAGCATAGGCAATACCCGAAGTAAAAGCAGTGAAAACGAAGGCCGAATAATCGAAGCTGTTCTGTGTCGCAATTTTAAAGGCTTCTTTAACTGTTGGCGGCGGCGGAATCGCTCCAGCGCTGACTGCGCGGTAATTGGGCATCACGCCGAGAATGCGCTTCGGTTGCCGCTTCGATTCAGGCACCGCTTCTTCACCTAGTTTCGTTTGGTCCTGCTGTTGTGTGTGATCAGCCGATTGAGTCTCACCGTTTTGCGATTGCTGGTGTCCTGCTGGGAAGGCACTCGATTGACCCCCGAAAAAGGGGGCCACTAGGTGAACCGCCCCGACCGCATTTGCCAGGTCAACGCTTTGCTGGGCAAAGGCGCTGGTTGCAAGCGGTAATGGTGCTAACAAGAGAAGCGAGCATACGTGGGACGGCATGAAAGCGTTCTTAGTGCGTGCCATTTTGGTGGTTGTGATGGTATGACGCGACGAATCTGTCAGCCCGAACACCATCCTCGCACAGCGGATCTCTTTCGCTGGACGCCCCAAATCGCCCTGATGATGGCTTACCTACCAATCACCGCGGCAATATCGGGGCTATCTAAACGACCAAGAGCAAAACCCTCCCGTATAGGGGCAAGACTTGGCGCTTCAGCCCGTGATAGCTGCCACGCCTAATTCAGCGATCTCGATATCTTCGGCCTGGGGCAACCCGCTTATCGCAACCGCGCCAACTACGCTGCCATCCTTCCACACCGGCACGCCGCCGCCCCAACCTGTGAATTTCGGATCACCGAAATATCCGATATCGAAACCCTTTTCGGGATTCCGGGCAGCGCTGCCGATTTCCTTAGTCGGCTTACGCTCGCGAGCTGCGCTATATGCCTTATTCATCGCGATTGTGATGGAAGAAAGCGGAGCTCCGTCCATCCGCGCAAAGGCAATCAGGTCTCCGTGGGCATCGCAGACTGCGATCACGCCTGCTTTGCCGCGTCGAAGAACCTCAGCACAAATGGCATCCAGCGCTCGCCGGGCTTCAGCGTATTCAATCCTAGACTCCGTGAGCATTGATTGAAAATACTACTTAACCGAGAAGGTTTGTGAGTAGCTTTCGGCTTTCAGTGATCCCAGACGCTATCTTCTGAATAGAGAGATGGCTCGTAGCAACCACATCACAGAGGTTCAGCCTGATCTCGCCGTCAACCCGGCGAACATCGTTCTTACACAAAGACTCGTCGAACCCTACGTCCGCCGAACGCCTACTATCGAGGCAAACGGCGCGGATTTCGGACTCGATTCGATCCGCCTGGTTTTCAAACTTGAATTGCTGCAGCATGCGGGATCGTTCAAGACGCGGGGCGCGTTTGCGAACTTACTGACGCGCAAGATCCCTGAAGCAGGTGTTGTGGCCGCGTCGGGCGGCAATCATGGAGCCGCCGTTGCGTACGCCGCGATGAAGCTGTGCGTCCTGGCATCTATTTTTATCCCGAGTATCTCTTCGCCGGCCAAGATGGGCCGGATTCGCGGCTGCGGGGCAAATCTCGTGATTGCGGGCGAGCGTTACGCCGATGCGCTAGCGGCGAGTGAAGAGTGGGCCGCACAATCAGGAGCGTTGCGTGTTCATGCATTCGATCAGCCGGAGACTCTGCTGGGGCAAGGGACGTTGGGAATGGAGCTCGAGGAGCAGGACCCCGCGCTCGACACGCTGCTTGTCGCGGTTGGGGGAGGCGGTCTTATCGGGGGCATCGCGGCCTGGTACTCCGGGCGCGTCCGGATTGTTGGCGTCGAGCCTGAAGCCGCACCCACGCTCACCAAGGCGCTGACAGCGGGTGAACCGGTCGATGCCGAGGCGGGAGGAATCGCTGCGGACTCACTCGCGCCGAGACAAGTTGGACAATTGATGTTCCCGATCGCGCAAGCTTACGTCGATCGCGTCGTGCTCGTGACAGACGATTCCATCAGGCAATCGCAGCAAGCCCTATGGGACGTATTACGCGTTGCCGCGGAACCCGGCGGCGCGGCGGCCTTCGCGGCGCTCTTGTCTCATGCGTATGAACCCTCGCCGGGAGAGCGGGTCGGCATTTTGATATCCGGCGCTAATACGGCAGCGGTCAAGTTCTAATTTCATTCCGTTCTTAAAGCTTGCATGGGCTCAATTGCCGCTGCGCTTCTGGCCGGAACTGCAGCCGCAAGCAGCCCTACAATGGGCAGCAGAACAGCCCTGGCCGCGCCATGCGAACGCCGATTTCCTGCCGTCTCTGGCTGACCAGTTGCGACAGCACGCCGTAAAGACCGACGATGACCATGACCACTGCCAAGCCGACAAACGATCCGATGAGATAGACCCGAGCCGTTGGTTGAAATTTACCGTATCCAGCATTTGTTGCATTGATCGCAGATCGTCGATGGCGAATCCGGGCACTGTCTTGGCAAAAACGCTGTGAATGGCATTGCTCATGTCGCCGGCGATTTGGGTTCGCAGCACCAAGTGAGTGGCTGCTGCGAATTTGACGTAAGGCGAACTGGAAATCTTGCGTAAAGGCCGTCATTTTAGACCTGGATTACTGATACTACGAAGGAGAACGTCCAAAGGTACGCCTCCGTTCCGCCATTTTGAAAACGACCACTCAGACAAGCGCTCGCAGGGTGCAGATCACAATTCTGGCTGCATTCGCGGCGATCTATATCCTTTGGGGTTCGACTTACATAGCGATCCGGGTTGCGGTGGAAACGTTGCCGCCGCTGTTCGCTGCGGGAATACGTTTCACGATTGCGGGCGTGATCCTTTACGCATGGTGCCGGTGGCGCGGCGAGCCTGCGCCCTCGCGGGTGGAGTGGCGAAGCCTTTGGATACTCGGAGCGCTGATGTTCCTGGGAGGGTACAGCGGACTGTTCTGGGCGGAGAAGAGGTTGCCTTCCGGAATCGCTTCAGTGCTGGTGGCGACCATTCCAGTGTGGATCGTGCTCTTGGAAACGTTTGTCGTACGAACCCAGCGCTTTCGATTCGCAACGGCTTTTGCCGTCTTATTAGGTCTGGGCGGCGTGGCGGTTATCGCTAGCGGCGGCCAGAACCACGGTGAGGCGATTAACATCGCGGCTTGCCTCGCAATTCTCGCGAGTGAAATCGCTTGGTCACTGGGAACGGTTCTGTCAAAGCTCATCAAACTGCCGGAATCGAAGGCGCTTGGCGCGGGTGCGCAAATGATGTGCGGAGGAGCGCTCCTCCTCGGCTGCGCTTTGCTCTCCGGTGAGCTTACGCCGCTGCCACGCGTTTCGCTGAAGGCATCCTTGGCCGTTGCGTATCTGATCGTTGCCGGTTCCCTCATCTCGTTTACGGCATACATGTGGTTGTTGGGCCGCATGTCGTCGACAAGAGTTGCCAGCTACGCCTATGTCAATCCGGTGATCGCGCTAGCAATCGGCTATTGGCTGGGAGGAGAGGCGATGCAACTGCCTATTTTGATCGGTTCGGCACTGGTACTGGTGAGCGTGGTCTTGATCCTGAAAGAGGAGAACCGAAACGACTACAATATCCGTTCAGGAGGCAAATCTTGAATCTGTTGCCGCTGATCCTGCTGATATTGGCGATTCAGGCCGGGCATAATGCCAAGTCCGCCGATATGGTCTACGCGCCTTTATGGCTGTATCAGGGCAGCTGGGAAGTGACTCGGAAGGATCTCGCAGCGGGCACAAAAACGGACCACCTCGTGAACCGGTGCGCGTTGCTCGGGAAGTATTTCGCGTGCCAGCAGACTGTCAACGGGGCAGATGGCGGCCTTGTGGTCTTCGTTCCGGCGGATAAGCCGGGACATTACTATACGCAAAACGTCATGCCGGAAGGCCGTACAACGGGCCGAAGCGATTTGGAGATCTCAGGCGACCGTTGGACATATTCCAGCCGCTGGCCGCAGGAAAACGGGAGAATAGTTTACTATCGCACCATCAATGTCTTCAGTGGCAAAGATCACATTCACTTCGAGCAGGCGGAATCCCCTGACGGACGGCAGTGGACGACCAAAAGTTCGGGAGATGAGCAGCGGGCCGAAAGAAAAGTTAAACAAACGGAATGGACCGAGCGATAAGTAAAACATGGTAGAACCAAAGTTCCTCACTGGACCTTAGTACTACAGTTACCTATGAAAGTTGCAGAAGTGGGGCAGTTTAGACTATAAGTAAGTTGAAGCCCTACTCAATTAAGGCGCGGTAGCCAAGTGGGAAGGCAGGGGTCCGCAAAACTCTTTTTCGGATGGTTCGACTCCATCCCCGCGCCTCCAATACAAGAAAAGTACTATAATTTGCCCCGTCAAGGGCAACCCTCCCCCACGATCATTTCCATTGAGCGTCCGTATTAGTTCCCAGGAGCTGCCAATTCCGTTCTCTAGGAACGTATAATGCCGCGCTTTGCGAATCCCGGATTAGCACTCCGATTCTTGGCCATATGATGCTGCGTTCGCACGACTCTCGATATCCTAGTACAATCACTCTCCAGAGAGCGCAATTCTCTGGAGGCAGGAGCTACTGAATGGCGATTTCGTTTGAAGTGAACGGGCAGAAGAAGTCAGTTGATGTTGATCCGCAAACTCCTTTGCTGTGGGTCTTGCGGGATACCTTAAATCTTACAGGCACGAAGTACGGGTGTGGGATTGCGGCGTGCGGCGCATGTACTGTCCATATCGACGGGGAGCCTGCGAGGTCGTGTGTCTTTCCGATTGCCGGCATCGCAGGAAAAAAGATCACGACAATTGAGGGCCTGTCGAGCGACCGCAGCCATCCTGTGCAGGAAGCTTGGATCGCGGAACAGGTGCCCCAGTGCGGATACTGCCAGTCGGGTCAAATCATGACGGCGGTAGCGTTCTTGAAGAAGCATCCAGCGCCTACGCCAGCCGATGTGGACGAAGCGATGTCCAATAATATTTGCCGGTGCGGAACAGCGCAACGAATACGCGCCGCCGTGCTGAGGGCGGCACACTCCATGAACCAAAACGGCGCGCATTTGTCGGCGGCCGCCGGGACTGCGGGAGGTGAGCTGTGACGCAAACCGATGCTGTTGTAACTCGCCGCGGATTGCTGAAATCTACACTGCAATCGGGAGCGGTTGCGGGTGTAGCTCTGGTGATCGGGTTTGAAGTGCCGAGAGCATCGAAAGCTGCGGCTCCCGAAAAGCCCGTCGTGAATCCGATAAAGGCGTGGGTGAAAATCGACCAGAGTGGTGGGGTGACGCTGACATACTCGCGATCGGAGATGGGACAAGGCGTATCGACGTCTCTGCCGATGATTCTGGCAGAAGAATTAGGAGTGGATTTTAAAGACGTGCGGGTAGAGCACGCGTCGTCTGATGAGATCTACGGAGATCAGGGAACTGGCGGTAGCGGCAGTGTCAAAGCGATGTGGACGCCCTTGCGGACAGCTGGAGCGGCAGCGCGGCAAATGCTGATCACGGCCGCGGCGCAGCAATGGAACGTCTCACCGCAGACCTGCTCGGCAAGAAGCGGCGCGGTTTGGAATGGCAATCAAAAGCTGGCCTACGCTGAATTAGTAGAGAGCGCTTCGAAATTGCCGATACCGGACCTGAAAACAGTACGGCTGAAGAAGCCCGAGGAGTTTCAACTGATCGGCAAGGCGGTGCCCAAGAAGGATATCCCTTCGAAGACCGACGGCGGTGCGCAATTCGGTCTAGACGTGCGAGTGCCCGGCATGGTATATGCCGTGGTCGAGCGATGTCCCGTCTTCGGCGGCAAGGTAAAGAGCTTTGACGCAACCAATACCAAGGCTATGGCAGGCGTTCACGATGTCTTTCAAATCGAACCGGTTGAAGATGTCCATTCCTGGGGTGGCGTTGCGGTAGTTGCGGATACCACTTACATCGCCATGCAGGCGCGGAAGCAGTTGAAGGTGGATTGGGACTTCGGCCCTCATGCAACGGAGAGCAGCGAAACGCTTCGCAGGCAGTTCCGCAGGCTCGTGGATTCTTCGATGAAGGTCGTGATCGATCAGGCTGATCCCAAGGCGGGCAATGCCGAGGCGGTGCTTTCAAGCGCGCCCGCTGAAAAGAAGATCGAGTGCGATTACGAACTGCCGTTCCAAGCACACGCGACTATGGAGCCGATGAATTGCACGGTGCACATCGAGGCCGATCGGGCCGAAGCCTGGGCGCCGGCGCAGAGTCCGAATTGGGTCAAAGAACAGATTGCAAAAGTGAGTGGGCTCAAGCCGGAGCAGATACTTGTCCACACGACATTTATGGGAGGCGGCTTCGGACGGCGGTATCAGGCGGACTTTGCGATGGAAGCGGCTCAGGTGGCGAAGAAGGCCGGCAAACCCGTGCAATTGGTTTGGTCCCGCGAAGATGATATGACGCACGATTTCTACCGTCCCGCTTCTTACCACAGGCTGAGCGGAGCGGTGGATGGGCAGGGGAATATCATCGCTTGGCGGCATAAGAGCACATCGACTTCGATTGCGGAATGGTGGGACAAGAAGTCAACGCCGGAATCGAGCGAGCTGGGTTGCACGTTCCAAATGCCGTATATAGCGAAAAGTTACAAGCTCGAGTATCTACCCGCAGCATCGGGAGTTCCTAGAGCCTGGTGGCGCTCAGTCGAAGCGTCCTCAATCGGCTTTGTGATGGAGAGCTTCATGGATGAACTCGCCCACGCCGCGGGGGTCGACCCTTATGAGTTCCGGATGCAGAAGCTGGCCGGAAGCCGCTCGATCAAGAATCCTCTCGATGCGGGTGATCGTCCTCTCGAGACGGCGCGAATGGAAGGCGTGCTTCGGTTGGCTGCCGAGAAGGGCAATTGGGGCAAGAGCTTGCCACCGGGGCATGGGCGCGGTATTGCGTGTCATTATTCGTTCAATAGCTACGTTGCAAACGTCGTCGAGGCGAGCGTAGACAACGGCCATGTACGAGTGAACCGGGTCGTGTCGGCGGTCGATATAGGAACCGCAGTGCATCCCGATGGCGTCCGCGCGCAGGTGGAGAGTGCCGTTGTATATGGTCTGACCGCGACCCTAAAAAGCCAAATCACAATTCAGGACGGGCGCGCTGTGCAGAGCAACTTCAACAAGTTCACGACTCTCTCAATGAAGGAGACTCCGCGGCTTGAAGTTCACATTGTGCCAAGTAATGTCGAACCGACGGGAATCGGCGAGCCCGGATTGCCGCCAGTTGCTCCAGCGCTGATGAACGCTATTTTTGCTGTAACGGGAAAACGCGTGCGGAGGCTTCCGTTGCAAGCCGGAGATTTGGCGTAGGCCGATTACAAGCTGACATTCTCTGGCGCAGCCGTATCCTGGACAGGCACTGCTTTCAAGCGGAGAATGCACCAGGCTATTAGGGCCAAGTCAAATGAGATAAAGACCAAGGCTACGATGTTTTCCTGCGCAGCGGTCAAATTGAAGCCAAACAGAATTACTGCCGACTCGAGTATTGCGCGCAGCAGCGTCAGAACAAAAAAGATCAACCACACTGACGTGTTATTGGGTAGTGGAATCTTCTGAACGCGTGTGGCCCTAAATAGTGTCCAGGCAAACACCAGGCTGGCTGAACAAGAGCCTGCCCAGAGAAACACTCCGATAAGCGCTATCATCCCTGAGCCGCCATTAACGTCCTTATCCTGGAGGGTCGCGGACATGAGGCAGGCAAAGAATCCCGTGACAAACAGTCCTGAAATGAGCCTGGCTGTCGGCAGCCGTCGGATTTTTGCAATCTGAGCTTTGATCTCTTCAAACACGTCCCAGGCAATAGCCGGGAAAAGCGCCGCATAGAGGAATCTGGAATAGAAATAGAGCCGCATGCTCGCCTGCGAGTCCCATCCGAGCCACCAAGCCGCAACATCGAAGAGCAGCTCGAGTACGCAATACAGGGTAATAAACGTGTACACTCGATGAAGTTTTAGGACGAGAACGCGGCACAGGAGAAGAGCATCTCCGATGGTTCCGACTATCTGCATCCAATGGACTGTTTGAGTTAGCATCCTTCTACTTCATTTTGACTGCAACGAGCGCAGAATTCATCTGCGTGGCCACAATCCTCGCGAAGTTGGGGTTACGTAAGTCTGGAGCACGCGTCTCACTATTAGACGCATGCGAATTTTGAGCATAATTGCGGTTCTCGTGCTTGCTCTGTGGTTGGGGGCTTGTTCACGAAATCGGGATGCAGAGCGTGAGCGTGCACGGCAGGACCACACGGCAGGAGAAAAGGCTGGGAGAGCGGCGTACTGGGCGAGTAAGCGAGCAGAGAAGGCTGTTAGCAGCGCGGCACGCGAGCTGGGGAAAGCTGCCCAGCAAGCACATCAGGGATGGAATGAAGCTGCGCGCGAGGACCGCTCCAAGCGCGATCTGAAGAACAGCGATAAGTCGCGAAGATCTACTGAATAGCCGCGATCGGCTGAATCAAAGAGAGATCGATCGGTTCACCGGAAGCAGAACTTTGGGCCGCCACGGCTTGACGGGTTGCGTCTATCACGATCGCTGCCAACATGGCATAGGGCTGCGCAGCAGGGATCGTTTGGGCGATGGATGCTGCAATCTCCAGTTCAGTCAAAATATCGGAGAGGCTAACCCGCGGAGCAGCGGCTGCCCGCATCCGGTCGGCTTTGGCCCGCACCTTCAGCACCGTTTCGGGAGAGACGTGCATGGCCGCCTGGAACGCGTTTTCCAGAGCAACAACCGTGACTGTCAGGTTTGCAATATCGACCGCTACCGCCGCTTGGTTGCTTTGATTTGCTCGATAGAGTGAGTAGTCGCTGAATGCAGTTGAGTACGCAGCCGCAGCTGTATTAAAGACCGATACGTACTGATTCGTAGCGGAGACCTGCTTTCGAAGCGAAGCGAGGGCTGCGTGGGCAACCGTAAGGGAGTCATATGACGCACCGTCGAACGTGTTGACCTGATTTGGGTGGCTGGGCTGCGTATTGCAAGCGGTCGTGAAAAGAATGGATGCTATCACTGCTCCGGTGAGAGCCCGAAATTTGATTTTGAACATAAGACCTTCGGCAACGAGCCTAGAAGCCGGGTCTTGAACGGCGGAGTGGCAGACGACTCAACTCGCTGATTTCAATGTAGAAAGATTTTTGTAGATTGTTTGTGACCGCTACAAAATATGTGGCTGATCAAGGGGCTACAGCGCCTATAACGCTCTACACCGGTTGCTGCTTCTCGAATATCTCAAAGTCTGGGATTGGCTTCCGATGAGCATCGCTGCCGTTACCGTAGCTTTAGAATTTTACGATCGACACGACGCTAATCGCACCCTCTTTCCGTGAGGCCGGACTAGCACCGGAAATTACTCGCAATCCGTCTCCCCTTTTGTTGACAAAGGACCAGAATGTGGCGCCCTCGATTCATCGCTCCCCGAAATGTCTTCAGCGACTATTTGGTTTGGTTCGCGCAGTTCCGGGAGCGGCGGAACTGCGCGGGCGGACATCCAAATTCCCGCTTGAACATGCGGTTGAATGCCGCTTCCGATGCATAGCCGACCTCGGCCGCGATCTCGCTGACGTTCCCGTTTGAGGACACAAGTATTTCCGCAGCCAGCTTGAGTCGCCACCGTGCGAGATACGCCATGGGAGGCTCGTCCAGAAAGTGACGAAAGCGCGCAGCGAATCGAGTGCGCGAAACCCCGACTTGGTGAGCGAGCTTCGCGATCGTCCAAGTGTGCGACGGGTGCTTATGCAGCAGCGCGAGCGCTTCGCCGATGACTGGATCGCGTGCGCCGGCGAGCCATCCCTTCTGCTCATCGGGCAGGTCCTGGATGAAACGCCGCAGCGTCTCGACGAAGAGAACTTCAGATAACTTGGCAACAACCACATCGCTGCCGGTTCCTTGCCCTTCGGCTTCACGCACCGAGAACTGTATGGAATTCGCCAGCCATTGTCCCGCGAAGTTATTCGCGATATTGACCACGAACATCGAGGGCAACCCCGCAAGTACGACTTCGCTCAAACTCGGATCGCAGGCCATATAGCCGCACACGAATCTCGTAAGTTCCCCCCCACCGCCATACCGAGCGAGTTTGAGTCCATGGTTCAAATTGTTAGCGAAGGTCTTAAGCGAATCCACGGGCTTGCCCGCCGCGCCGTTTCCCAGGATGTGCGCATCTCCGTGAGGGAAGATCACCACATCGCCTGGCTCCAGATCGCGACGGCTCCCGTGGGGCAATCGCGCATATGCGCGGCCATCGGCCAAGTAGTGGTAGATGATCACGTGACCCGCTCCGGGGCAGAGCAGCGGAGCGACCTGGCTCGATTGAGACGACGCCAGGCACCAGGGAGCGGAAAACTCGGCATTGAAAAACAAGGCCCCTCTGAGCTTGACGATTTTCAGAACCTCGGAGAGGGCGTCCATTGCTCCAGCTTCCCTCGATTTGGACGTTTTCGGCAAGAATGCGGAATGATCGAGCAAGTTTTTAAAATCAGTCCACCGCATATTAGAGCCAGGAGGCAACACCCATGAGTGTTCTAGAGAAACAGACCGGATTGGACGAATTAAAGGCCCGGTTGCGTAATACCTGGATGACAGGCGACTATGGCCGATTCAGCCGCTATATGGAACGCGATGCCGAGGCGTTCTACCGCCGCCTGCCCGTCAAGCCGGGGGCGCAGTTGCTTGATGTGGGTTGCGGCGCAGGGCAACTGTCACTGATTGCGGCGAGAGCGGGGGTGCGTGTGACGGGCTGCGACATCTCAACCAACTGGCTGGCCCAAGCCCGTCGAAACGCGGCCGCGGAGGGGCTAACGGTCGTGTTTGACGAAGGCGATGCGGAAGCGCTGCCCTACGAAAACGCCACGTTCGATGCGGTCGTTAGCCTGATCGGCGCGATGTTCGCACCTCGTCCGGACCTGGTGGCAGCCGAGCTTATCCGTGTCTGCCGGCCCGGAGGGATAATCGCAATGGCCAACTGGACGGGCCCTGGGTTCGTTGGGCAGATGTTTAAGGTCATCGCCAAACACATCGCGCCTTCGGGTATGCCGTCGCCCGTATTGTGGGGCGATGAGCCGAGTGTTCGCGAACGGCTGATGAGCGGGGTCGCGAGTCTCGAATGCTCACGGCACCTCTACGAACTCAGCTATCCGTTTTCGCCGGCGGATGTAGTCGAATTCTTCCGCGCGAACTATGGGCCGATGACGCGCGCCTTCGAATCAGTCGGAGAAGAGGCGCAACCGCAGCTTCGTGGCGAGCTGACGGATCTGTGGTCCCGTCACAATCGGGCTACTGACGGAACTACCAAGGTCGATGCGGAGTATCTTCAGGTGGTTGCGGTACGAGGCCAATCGTCGGGAGCGAACCATGTGCACCGCGAATAGCGTCGTTAGAGGGTAAGCGCCACGCCTTAGATTGTTGTACGTTTCCTGTACAATGAAGGCGAAAAACCCATCAGAGTGAGTGGTTTGGGATGGGGCGGCTGGTGGGATTCGAACCCACGACATCCAGAACCACAATCTGGCGCTACTACCGACTGAGCTACAGCCGCCGTATTTCAAGTCGAGTGTAACACCTGAAGCGGCTCTCGCGTGATGCTCTGCCGCGCATCACATTAGGCTAATCGGGTCGACGTCGATGACCAGCGCCGTCGCGCTCCACTTCTCTTTTTCAGCAAAGCGCCGCAATCTCTGCAATGTCTCGCGCAACGCTGTGCGTTTTGCGGTCTTCAAGAGAATCTGAAATCGAAACTCATCTTTCAGCCGCGGTACCGGCGCTTCCGCGGGACCCATGACTCGGATGCCCTCAGGTGGCGGATTCAGCAGAATGTTGAGTTGACTCGCCATGCGGAATGCATCCTCGCGCTGGCGCGCTCGCACGAGAACACTCGCCACAGCAGCGAATGGAGGATAGCGTAGCCATTTTCGAAATTCCACTTCCTTCTTATAGAACCCATCGTAATCGTGTTGTGCCGCAAACCTCACCGCATAATGGTCCGGGTTTAGTGTCTGAATCACAACGTGGCCAGGCGTCGCACCCCGGCCAGCCCGGCCTGCGGCTTGCGTCAATAATTGGAAGCTGCGCTCCGCCGCACGGAAATCCGGCATGCTGAGGCCAATATCGGCAAGCACGACGCCCACGAGCGTAACGTTCGGAATGTCGTGCCCTTTGGCAATCATCTGCGTGCCGACCAGAATGTCAATCTCTCCATTGCGGAAACTGTCCAGGATCTGCTCCACGGCGCCTTTTCCCCTGGCGCTATCGCGATCGAGCCGGGAGATTCGGGCAATTGGAAGGTGCCGATGTAATTCGTCTTCGACCCGCTCCGATCCCATCCCGATGAATTGGATATAATCACTGCCACATTTCGGACATTCAGATGGAACCTTCTCTGCGTAGCCGCAGTAATGGCACAACATGCGCCGGTCCCGCTTATGATGAGTCAGCGCTACAGCACAGTTCGCGCATTGCAACCGTTCGCCACATGCGCGGCACACCATAAAACTCGAGAAGCCGCGACGGTTTAGTAACAAGATCGTCTGCTCGCCTTGGCCCAGCCGCTGCTCCATTTCCTCCAGCAGTTTGCGAGAGAACGTCGCCTGCCTCCGAGTTTCGAGGAACTCCGTGCGCATGTCCACTATGTGAACTTCGGGCAGTGGCCGCTGTTCGATGCGTTCTGGAAGGCGTAGCAGGTGGTACTTGCCGTGTTCGGAGTTATAGCGGCTCTCAACGCTCGGCGTCGCGGATCCAAGCACAGCCACTGCGCCCGCCTCTTTCGCCCGCATCAAGGCGACATCGCGGCCGTGATACCGCGGAGTCTCTTGCTGCTTGTAGCTGGCATCGTGCTCTTCATCTACGATCACCAAGCCCAAATTTTGAACCGGTGCGAATACTCCCGAACGCGTTCCCACAATCACTCGCGCCTGGCAGTTTCGTATGCGCCTCCACTGATCGGCTCTTTCCGAGTCGCCGAATGCTGAGTGTAGAATGGCCACCTGTCTGCCAAAGCGATGAAAAAACTGTCCGGCGACCGCCGGAGTCAGAGCGATCTCGGGCACAAGCAGCAACGCGCTCTTACCGAGAGCGAGCACAGCCTCAATACTTCGCAAATACACTTCCGTTTTGCCGGATCCCGTTACTCCCTCCAACAGAAAAGCTTCGAACTGGCTCTTCTCAAGTGCGGCCCGAACCGCCGCGAACGCTTGTTCTTGGTGCGAGTTCAAAATTGGCGCGGGCCTTTCGAAGCCGCTTGGGGCAGGGATTCCCTCCGGCTCCAGTGTGATGAGTTCTCCCCTTGCGAGCGCGCGTGCTGCCTGGCTTGCGTTCTTTACTTTGTCGCCAAGTTCCGCAAGCTTGTGCGGACCCGGATGAAGCTCGAGAAAGGCCAGCAACTCACGCTCGCTTTTCTTAAACTTGATCGCCGAATCCGGCCTTTGCACGAACTCGGCTTGCAATCTGGCAGCCCGGACGCGCAGCGGATCCCGTTCTTCCTGCCTCTCTTCGACCGCGATCCACCCCTTCTTGATGAGAGCTCGCAGCGAGTTTCGCGCATTCTCAACCCTCGTTACCAGATACTCCGCGGACCTCGGCTGTTGCTCCAGTGAGGATAGAATGCGCGAAGCCCCATCGCTACCCGAACTTACGATTACTTGACGGGCGACATCTCTGCCTACTTCGGTCAGCGAATAACGTGCGCTACGCCGAATCTCGCCGCTCAAGGGCAGCATTCCTCTGAGCACTTCACCTAAGGGAGCGCAGTAATAGCGAGCGATCCACTGACCCAAACGCAACAGGTCGCTATCGATCACAGGTTCGGCATCGAGCAGGCGCAATACTTCGCGCAACTCCTGCGGCGGCAGGTCATCGTGCGTCCTAAGCACGACACCTGTCAACTTCCGTCCGCCAAAAGGGACCCACACACGGCAACCCGTACGTACGCGGTGCCTTAGCGTTGAAGGAAGCTCGTATGTGAATGACCGATCGATCGGTACAGGAAGGCTTACGTCGCAATATCGGTGTCCGGCTTCACGCATCCGCCTGGCCGATCCGTTGAAAAATGGCCTTCAGCGCGGGATACAGCGAGCGATAAATCTCGTACCGCCTTTGATAAGCATCCACCGCGGCCTGCTGCTGCGGTTTTTTGACCCTGACCTCTTTAACAGCTACCCTGCTGACCTCGACCGCATTCTGATACTCGCCGGTGCCGATCATAGCAAGCAGTGCGGCACCGTAAGCCGAACCCTCCTGGGTCTCCAGAGTGGCGACGCATTGATTAAGGATGTCCGCGAACAGTTCCTGCCAGAACTCACTTCTCGCTCCGCCTCCGGAAAGCCTCACCGAAGATGGACGCGCACCCAGGCGCGCAATAATCTCGAGTGCGTCTTTCTGGCTGTAGCACACGCCTTCGACAATCGAGCGGACCAAATCAGCTCTCTCATGGATCGCAGTTAGACCAACCCACGCGCCGCGCGCACTCGCATCGAGATGGGGTGTGCGCTCGCCCATCAGATAAGGCAACCAGAACAGCCCGTGCGCACCTGGCGGCGACTGAGAAGCTTCGCTCGTTAAATCGTCGTACCTGCAAGCCGGAGCGAAACGATTCCGGAACCATTGAAGGCTCAGACCCGCTGCCTGAGTAACGCCCATGACGTGCCAAGCTCCTGGGATCGCATGACAAAACGTGTGTACGCGTCCTGCGGGATCGTAGGCGGGCTCGGTCAAATAAGCGAAAACGACGCCTGATGTGCCGATCGTGCATGAGACTGCACCAGGTTCCACGATGCCGTTGCCAATTGCGCTAGCAGCCTGGTCTCCCGCTCCTGCGATCACACGTGTGCCTGAGAGGAGGCCCGTCGATTGAGCTGCCTCGCCTGAAATTCCACCTGTAATCTCGCTCGATTCGTATGCTCTGGGAAGAATATCTGCGTCAAGCGCGAGGCCTCTCACCATCTCGGCGGACCACTTCCGGTTCACCACATCGAAAAGCGCCGTCCCACTCGCGTCTGAAACGTCGGTGGCGAATTCACCGGTAAGCCTGAAGCGCACGTAATCTTTTGGAAGCAGGATTTTCCGCACCGAGGCGAATTTGTCAGGCTCATGATCACGCACCCACAGTAGCTTCGGCAGCGTAAAGCCCGTCAACGCCGGATTCGCCGTTAACTTCACGACAGTCTCAGGGCCGAGCTTGGCGTTGATGAACTCTACTTGGGCTTGACTTCGCTGGTCGCACCAAATCAACGCGGGCCTAATTACATTGTGATTCTGATCCAACAGCACGAGGCCATGCATCTGGCCTGACAATCCGATGCCCGCGATATCTTCGCCTGAAATGGTTGCCTCTTTGAGAACACCTCGGATCGCTGCTTGCGATGCACGCCACCAATCATCGGGATCCTGCTCCGCCCATAGCGGCTTCGGCATCCGCATGTCCTCGTGGGCGGCAGTAAACGAGTAGCGCACTCGAGCATCCGCATCAACTAGCAGCGCTCGCGATCCCCCCGTGCCGACATCAAGCCCCAGCCAGTACATGCAGTTCTAACAAACCGCTTTAACCGACAGCTTCGACGCGACTTTCTTCATACTGAAAAGGCAGATATGCCGCGCCAAACAAACCGGCATCCGCTCCCAGAGCGGCTTTCTCAACCTTGGTTCCGATACGTGCGAAGGTGAATGAACGACGCTTTATCTCGGTAAACATCGATGGAGCGAATATGTCCCACGCCGGCAAGGGGCCGCCACTTAGCAGATACAACGGAAAATTAAATAGGTTGATGAGATTTGCTATCGCGATACCTAGCGCGCGTCCAACAGATTCAAACACGAGTTTCGCGCGATCATTCCCCGCCAGCGCGAGCGCATAGACATCCGCCGACGTGATTTCCTGGTTGCCGAAGTGCATCATGCGCGCCATCGCCGTGATCGCCGTTGCCGAGGCATGCTTCTCGAGACATCCGCAATTCCCGCAACCGCAGGGATTGCCGTCCGGATACACCGTCATATGGCCGATCTCGCCAGCCATGCCCAGGAAACCATGCAACACTTTCCCGTCTACAATGATGCCGCCGCCGATCCCTGTGCCTAGAGTAATCAGAACCAGATCCCGAACGTTCTTGCCCGCGCCGATCCACATCTCCCCGAGTGCAGCCGCGTTCGCGTCGTTTTCAAGAACTATTGGCGTTCCCAAGCATTTCTGAATCTCATCACGAACAGGCAGCCCTTGGAAACCGGGAAGGTTCGCAGATCCAATGATCACCCCAGCGTCGATATCGATGAAGCCAGGAACGCCAATACCGACTCCTCGCAAACCACTTCGGCCTACCCGCGTGCGCAGACCCTTGATCACATCCGCGATGTGTTTGATGACGCTTTCCGGGCCCGCGTGGAAGTTTACTGCGACCGATACTCTGTCGAGAATGATTCCTTCTGAGCTAACTGCTGCCGCGCGGAGATTGGTGCCGCCAAGATCTACACCAATAGAATACGCGCTCATGCGCCTGAATCATACCAGATAAGCGCGCGCTTCGTTTTACGCTATTTCATGCGGAAGGGACGCTACATTGAGCCAAAAGAAAGCCGCGCTACGAATCGTATGCAGGAAACTATCGAGGTCCCCGGGTTTCCGTAAATAGCAATTTGCGTACAACTCGTACGCTTCGCGAATGTCTCGCTCAGAGTCGGATGTTGTCAGTACGGCGATAGGAATCACACGCAAACGGGGATCGTCCTTTATCTGATGCAATATTTCCCGGGAATCCGATTTCGGTAGATTGAAATCCAAAAAAATCAACGCGGGCTTCAGGGCTGCGGCATTTCGCTCCTCGCCTCTCAACAGCCGCAACGCTTGTTCACCGTCAGCAGCAACGTGGATTGTGACCGGAGGCTCTACATCTCGAAGCGCTTCACGCATCAACCGCACATCTCCGGGATTATCCTCAATGATGAGTATTCCTCGTCGCGCAGTCAAAGATTCTCCGTGTCTCCGTACGATACCAGAGGCACTGATTCCCCGGAGAGTTTTCTTCCTCTGGAATCATCTCGGTGATACGTGCGGCTCAGATAGATAGCGTTCGCTATCCGGAGTTTCTAAAGCGCGCGGCCGTGGGCGGTGTGATCGGATGATGGGTGTTTCCGGCGGGCAAAAACGTGACGTACTTCGGGCGCAAAGTGAGCTTCACGTTAAGCATTTCCCACCTCCTGAGTTGTAGTCTCACCTCAGCGCATTAACATCTTTGTGAAACGCCGTGACGGGACCTCGCAGTGGAACGCTGCGAGAATTACCTCCCAGATTTTCGTTGCGCAGTCGCACCGCTTTCGCCCAGAAGCGTGGCCGTGGCCTCGTCGATGATCCTTGTCTCCCGCTGTAGCGCCTCCGCTTCGCGAGGAATCTGCGACTCCGCCTCTCTCCAGTTCCTCCGATCCAATGCTTCCAGTACACCTGGCAGCGGCTTAGCTTCATACCCGGTGTAGGCTCCCGGAGCATAAATTTGATTCTTAAACCATGGCCGGTGAGGCAAGCCCGCCGGATCCGTCAGGGCTGGGCCGCTCTGAATTAGCAACCGGTTCACCTTGATAATGACGGCAGACGGCAACTCTGTACCGGTCGACTGTACCTTCGCCGTTGCTTTCGCGAATCGATCCGCGCTGGCGGTCAACGCATCTAACGCGTTCTCCAGCGGCGCGAAATTGAAATGCTGAGGCGGTTCATACGCAGGGGGAGGCAAGATCGGTCGCTGCGGATCGCTGCTGGCGCTGAACACGCCTTCTTCTGCTTCGCGATTGCGCTCGTGAATGTCGTCCTGCTGCTTCTTCAAGAATTTCTGGACGTTGCTCAAATACATCTTCACGGTATCCGCGAATCCCGTGAAATCGAAAGGCAACAATTCGGCATCGGCGAGACGCATGACGGCTGTCCCCACCATTTGCGATTCCGTGCGCGCGTATTGAAATGTCGGGTCCCCAAAGTGGGTGAACCAATAGAAATCGTCGTAAATCGAGTGGTACACTCCTCCGCTGCTCTCGCCACTGAAGCGAATATCGGCGGAAGCAACCCCCAAATGATCTATAAATGAAGCGTAATCGGATCCGTCGCCCAATGCGCCGATTCTTAGATCCGGGCGGTTGCGGATCTCTTCCCGCTGTTCCGCCGTCTGTGCATGAGCGATATCGTAAAGTTTTCGCCGCTCCCAAACCGTGATGTCCTTCTCCGGATCGATGATGTCGCGCGCGACTCCGTTGATGAACTTCTCTAAGACATGCGACCCCTCGGCCCGAAAATAGCCCCGGCCATTCGAATCGCTGTTGAAATACGCCACTGCGTGCTGAACCAGCTCATCGCCGTGCGCTTCCACCCATTCGGTCGATCCAAGTAAACCCGGCTCCTCGCCGTCCCACGCGCAGAATATAACCGTTCGCTTGGGCTTCCATCCTTGCTTGGTCAATTCGCCAAACGAACGCGCCTCCTCGAGGAGCGTGACGAGCCCCGATATGGGATCCGATGCGCCATTCACCCACGCGTCATGGTGATTTCCGCGTATCACCCATTCCTCCGGGAAATCGGAACCCGGAATTCTGGCGATCACATCGTAGAGCCGCTTCTGGTCCCAATTCGAGAACATCCTGAGGTGCACCTTCGCGGGTCCAGGCCCCAAATGGTACGTAATCGGGATGCTCCCGCGCCACTCGCGAGGAGCGACGCGCCCCTGCAACTCAGCCAAAAGGGGCTGAGCATCGGCATACGAAATCGGCAGTACCGGAATCTTCGTGATCGTCACGGCTTCTTGTAAGCTCAGCCGTTTCGCGTTCGGTGTTGCAGCAACGCCAGGCGTAAGCGGGTCGCCCGGGTATTGCGTGTCCATCACGCTGCCGCGTTGGATGCCGGTTGGCGGCCGCCAAGCTCCCTGCGGATACACATCCCCATCTGTATAGCCGTCATCGAGCGGGTCTGAATAAATGATGCATCCAACTGACCCATGTTCTGCCGCTACTTTTGGCTTCACGCCGCGCCAGCCGTGCCCATAACGGGCAATCACAATAGCACCCTTTACGGAAACGCCGTAACGCGCGAGTTCCTCATAATCGTCCGGCATCCCGTAATTGACATAGACCAGTGGCGCCGTCACGTCGCCGTCCGCCGAGTAGGCGTTGTAAGCAGGCAGCTGTTCGTTGGTTTGAGAGGATGTCGGATCCACCGCAATCGGCGGCTCCGCAAGTTTCGCAACGAATTTCCGCGGCTCGATCATTTCGAGCTTCACTTCCTTGGGCGTCGGAAACAGTACGTCGAACGTCTCGATATGCGCCTCGAGACCCCACTCCTTGAACTTCGCGAGAATCCATTCAGCGTTGTCTTTGTCGTATGGCGACCCGACGTGATGCGGTCGCGCGCTCAAGCGCCGCATATACTCTTTCTGATTCTGCGGCGAAGGCAAAGCCCGGAACTTCGTTTCCCACTGGCGCTCTGTTTGACCGCTGTTTGCCGAGTAGCCATCTAGTGGACCGTCACTTGAGCTTGCCGACAAACCGGGTATTAGAAGCACGCCACCCGCAAAGAGCGCTAAGGCGCGAAGCAATTCCTTCATTTGTAAATCTCCACCATTCGATGAATGTATCGCATGTCAAAATGTTCGACCCAGCCATCGGAAAATGTGTTAACCTAGCTTCAAAATTTGCTGGGAATAGGGGTTCCATCATGCCTCGTCGGCCTCATTTGCCCTTTTTGTCTCTTGCGGTATTGTGTTTGCCGTATGTTTTGCTCGCGCAAACTTCGCAAGGCCGGTTCAGCGGCCTTGTAACCGATTCGAGCGGGGGCGTCATCCCTCACGCCACAGTCACCATCGAAAATCTGGACACTCACGCCACTCGCGTTCTCGAAACGAACTCATCCGGCGAATACGCGGCCTCTTCAGTCGAACCCGGCTTCTATTCCCTTATTGTCGAGAGTAAGGGCTTCAGCAAGGTAGTGCGCGAGCGAGTTCATGTTGAAGTAGCTCAAGACATCAAGATCGACTTCCAGCTCACGCCCGGCGAGGTAACCCAGACTGTTGAAGTCCAAAGTGACGCCCCGCTGACCGAGACTTCCAACGCGGTATTGAGCGGCGTCCTCTCCAACAAGGCAATTAACGAATTACCGTTGCAAGGTCGTGATTTCCAAAATCTGTTGACCCTGCACCCGGGTGTTCAGCGCACTCCTGGCGGCGGGTTCCACTCCACCTCTTCCAACGGAAATCGCTTGGATGACAACAACTACATAATCGATGGCGCGAATGACAATGATGCGTATTACGGAGAGACGGTCGTTGGCGATGCGGGCGTCCAGGGTACCCCGGCGAGCCATCTGCCGCTCGACGCCATCACCGAGTTCAACACCATGGAGGGCCCGCAGGCCGATTACGGAGCAAAGCCTGGCGTAGTGGTGAACATTGGCCTAAAATCAGGCACTAATGATCTTCACGGCACTGCCTACTACTTCCACCGCAACAGCGCTTTTGACGCGAGAAATTACTTCAATCCCGTCGTCCCGGGGAATCCCGCTGCCAGCCAGCTCTCCGCATTGCTGCTTCATCAGTTCGGCGCTTCCCTAGGTGGCCCGATAATTAAGAACAAATGGTTCTACTTTGTGAACTACGAAGGCGTGCGCGACAAAGTGGGGAACCCCTTTGCGGCGGCAAGTCCCATCACCGTTTCGCTCGCCACGCCGGCGAATCCCGCTGGCGACCCCACACGCAGCCTGGTAGACGCCCGGAACCAAGCCATCGCGAATGGTTTCGCGATCAGTCCGATCTCCCAGACCCTCGTAAATAAGGGAATCTTCTTGCCCAATCCGGGTGGAACCGTCGATGCAAATAATCCCGAGCTCATTGACTTCGACTTCAATAACGTGAACCGCGAGGATAACGTCGTTTTCAAATCGGATTACCATCTCAATTCGCAAAACACCATCTCCGGGCGTTTCATCTACGCCAATACTGATCAGACGGAAGAAGACACTATACCTGTGCGGCCGGAGTGGCTTTCACAAGCCATCGTCCGTACTCAGGTCTTCGGCGTGGATTGGACCTGGACCCCAACCGCTCTATTTTCGAATCAGGCGCGATTCAGCTACAACCAATTCTGGGAGAAGATTGCGCCGCTCGATAGCACCGTGGATCCGGCAACCAGGTGGGGTCTCAACACCGGAATCACTGATCCCAACCTCTTGGGCTTTCCTCGCATCACTCCGGGTTCGATATTCAATTATCTTGGCGGAAACGCGAGTTGGCCGCTGTGGACGACGCCCAGCAAAGCCGACACGTTTAGTGATACCGCTTCCTACGTAAAAGGCAAACACACCTTACGGTGGGGCGGGGATTTCGACCATGGCGCAGTGGACTACCTTCGCGGAAACAATGCCCGTGGCAGAATCAGCTTTCGCAATCTCGAAGATTTTTGGATAGGCGATCCTCGCAATGGCGAGTTGCTCGTTGGAGACTTGAAACGCAACGTGCACCTGAACGCGTTTGGATTTTTCCTGAACGATGATTATCGTGTCAGTCGCCGGTTGACTTTGAACCTGGGCCTCCGCTACGATATCACCCGGCCGATTGAAGAAGCAAACAATCTTATCGCAAATTTCGTGCCCACTGAGGGCGTAGTGCAAGTGGGCCACGGAATCGGATCGGCGTATCCTACCCGATACAACAATGTGTCGCCGCGGCTGGGCTTCGCATGGGACCTGTTTGGCACGGGAAAGACTGTATTGCGGGCGGGAGGGGGAATCATTTTTGAGCAGCCCGTAATCCGCACGTTCATCAACAGCAGCGGCTTGAATCTGAACCCGACCGGAGTTGCTGGCGTACAGCCGGGGAACGGCACGATCAATACTTTTCTCAGGTTTCTGTCGGGATCTGACATCAACTTCACGAATCCGGCGCAGCCAGTCTTTAACGTCGCTGGGGGAAGCAGTTTCTGCGATCCCAACCCTGCCGACGATGCAGCCTGTTCGGTTTTTGGCACAGCTCAGAACCTGAAGACGCCCTACGTGGCGAACTGGAACGTCAACATCCAGCAAGCCCTAACCGCCTCAACCCTCTTGCAGGTGGCCTACGTGGGAAACAGAGGCATCAAACTCTATAGCAATCGCGACATCAATCAGCCGAATTCTGCATTGAGTGCTGGCTGCATCCTCGGTGTCGACGGGCTCGGTCCTATCGACGCTTACAGCAACGTCGATTATGTCCCGTGTGAGCAGGCTGCACGCCCGTATTTCCCCTTCTTCCCGTCTCTGCAGTCGATCACCGTCCTCGGCAATGACGCGACCTCCATCTATAACGCTTTACAAGTCACATTGACCAAGCGCTATACGCACGGCCTGTATCTGCTAGCCGGATATACCTGGGCGCACGCGATCGACAATGCTACGAGTAACTTGGCTAGCGTCCCGCAGAACAGCTATGACTACCAGGCTGACCGCGGAAATGGCGACTATGACATCCGCAATCGCTTTACTCTATCTCTGACCTATGACATTCCTTCCCGGTACGCGCCCTTGCAAATGCTTGAGGGATGGCAAGTCACATCGATTGTGACTCTCGAAGGCGGGGAGCCCTTTACTTTGAGTGATGCGACCAACGATGTCAGCGCCACGGGTGAATTTTCGGACAGATGGAATCTCTCGGGTAATGGAAGCGACATTCATTGGAGTCAAACGGGTGCAGGAAATCCCTGCAACACTCAAACGCAGTTGTGCTTCATCGATCCTTCGACGTTCACGCTGAATTCCGCTGGCACGCACGTAATCGGGGGTGGCGACCCGCGTTGTATTGCCGCTGCCGGAAACCAGGGCGCGATCGATCAACTCGGTAATGTTGGCTGCTACATCCAGGGAAACGCAATCCTCACTCCTCCCGCACTCGGCACCTTCGGCAACTTAGGCCGCAATGCCTTCCGCGGACCAGGATTGCGGTATTGGGATGCTTCAGTTAGTAAAGTTTGGAAGCTGGGCGAGCGAATGAAGATGCAACTCCGCGGAGAGTTTTTCAACGTCCTTAATCATCCGAACTTCGACGTCTTCACAATGCACACCGACATGGGCGACGGCTCCACTCTGGGGCGTGTAGTTGCCACTCCCGACGTAGGCGTTGCGAATCCGGTGATTGGTTCCGGCGGTTCGCGCCATATTCAGCTTGGGCTCAAACTGCTCTGGTAAAGTCGCGCGCGAATCGTAACGTCGTTGCTCGGCCCGCGGTGGCTGAGATCTGATGCTCACTGAGCCTTTGCTTCGGACTTTGCAGGCTCCTCGCGCCCGGACGTCCATTTCGCATGCTCTTGCGAAACTAATCCTTCAATACGCTCGGCGAGAAGAGCAAGTGCGCCGTCTGCATTCCGGTATGGCCCGGCTGACGATAGGTAAAGAAATTTCTCATGCTTCAGGGCTTCGCACGTCGACCTGAAGAGAATCCAATTCGTCTGATACTGGTTGAGCTGTTGGATCCCTTCTACGACGGCGATGCTGGCGGCGATGACTGCGGCGATACGAATGTCCCGCAGGCCGAAGGCCGCTAACAGCGGAACCAGGGCGGCTGCAACAATCGTCCAGCCCTTTAATATCTTGAAGACGCGCTGGTTGTAATTGCTCTTGCGGTCGTACCAGGCAATCTGATCATTAAGTCGATCAATCGCAGGGCTCTCCTCGGGGCCGGGCATGCCTGCCAAGATATCAAATATGGGCTGGGTTTTAGGCCGTTTCGCGGCGCTTGCGCTGTTTTCCACCCTCAAATTGCGATAAAATTTTGCGATTGCCGTCCGGCGGATTCTGACCATATACCGAGATAACAGAGGAAACGATGGATGACTTTTCTGATCTGAAATCCACTCTCAAAAACTTTGAGGGTTGCGTGAGCTATATGTATCTCGACACAACCGGCCACGTAACAATCGGTGTCGGCCACATGCTCGGATGCTGCGGTGATGCGGAGAAATTGAGCTTCGTGCTCCGCCAAGGTGCCACGAATGCCCCTGCAGACCAAATTGCCGAAGATTTCAACAGAGTCAGTGCGCAGCAACAGGGACAGCTCTTTACGCACTACCAACAGTTCACGGAGCTCGACATGCCTCCGAGCGCGATTGAGGCGCTGCTTGACTCTGATATCGCCGAAAAGGAACAAGCCGTCCGGCAATGTTTTAGAGGTTACGATACATATCCCCCCCAAGCGAAAAGTGCGTTGTTAGATATGGCATTCAATCTCGGTGTTGCGGGTCTGGTTACGAAATTTCCGCATTTGAAGGCGGCTGCGGAAGCTGGTGACTGGAATACATGCGCCAATGAGTGCCAAAGAGTTGGCGTTCAAGAGAACCGGAATGCCTGGACGAAACAGCAGTTCCAAAAAGCCGGACTTGCTGCATGGAATAAGGGGCAGGCGTAGGCAGAAACTTCAGCTTGGAAGTCCAGTGAGCATCAACGGCTAGAGGGAAAATCGACTATTGCTAAATCCAGAGGGAACTGCTGTTTCCGCGGGCTTGGCTGTGAAAGCAACCCGCCGCTCCAATCGCCTTCGACACCCGAACTCGCCGCGAACTTGGCGGACGGGATTTGCCCGGCAATGGCAAAGGTATCGATGACGTAAGGTATGCCACTAGAGCCGAGTACTGATGGACCGTCCATTAGGTGAAAATGCAGATGTGGACCCGAGGTGTTGCCGGTATTGCCGAGCTTGCCTAGCACCTGACCCCGCTTCACGCGCTGGCCCTGCGCGACCGTAATGGAATTCTTTTGCATGTGGCCGTAGAACGCAAACACGCCGCCGCCCAGATCGAGAACGATATGATTGCCGTCCACGTTCTGGATCGTGATCGTCTTTGGGTCGGGTAACATTCCAGGCGGCTGATCACTGAGCGTATTCAGCGTGCTTACAACCCTGCCATCCGCGACGGCCAGCACTTCGGCGCCATAATCGGGATAGTTACGAACGTTAGAAGCATCGCCGTGTACGAGGCGGCCATTCTTATCGAGCCGCATCCAATCGATTGCGAAGCGTTGCGCGAAGTGAATTCGCCCGTTAACCGGCAACCCGGACGCCCTATGAACCCCTCCCGCTGCGCAGCATCCGTTCAGGGCTGCCCATCCTTTACCGGCCAAGGGCGGTCCGATGACTGGAGTGTGAGTGTTGAGATTCAATGGAGCCGCGCTGTAGCTATGTGGGACCGGAGTGGCAGGCTGGGAGCCCGGCGACGGAGCCGCGAGCACGTTGAGCTGATGCCGTAACTGGCCAGGAATTCTGTCGCGGGAGTCGAACGAGAGGTCGATCAAGAACAGCCGAGTGCTATTGAACTCGAGCGTCGTGGTGGCACTCGCGGTATTCGCGAGTGTTCGCAAGCGCGATAGCAATTCGTGATCCTGGAAGACGGTAATGGGCGTGGACGGGCTTCGGGCGTCGACGATTTCGATTTTTTCTAGCCTCGCCGGAGTTGGCATCGTGTTGGTGAGCATGAGCTCGTAGACAACGTGATATCTGCCGTCTGTACCGGGCACCGGTTGGGTATTCGCGGTTAGCGTAGACGCCACGACGGGAGTGAACTGATCGGTTTCCGAGTACCGTGCCAGAGCGGAGCTAGCTGTGAATAACAATGCAACCAGGAATCGATTTGTATGCATCGCAGTTAGCATACCCTCACGCAGCCTCCAAACGCTTCCTTTATCATGTAACGTGCGGCGGAAGATCGCACGAATGCGATGAATAATTCTTACGATCGCTATCTGGGAATGGATCGCCCGATCACCCGGCGTGATTTCATGAACGGCATGGCCATCGGTGTAGGTGGCGCGCTTTCTGGATCGCGCTGGATCTGGGCTCGAGAGCAAAGCGACTCATCCGCGTCCTACCCCCCCGAACGCACTGGAATGCGCGGAAGCCATCCGGGATCCTTCGAGACTGCACACGCCCTTCGCGATGGAACTTTTTGGAAATCCGCTGGCACCCCGGTCGATACCCACGAGAACTACGATTTGATCGTCGTCGGAGGTGGAATCAGCGGCTTAGCAGCCGCGCACTTCTACCGCGAGCGCGCCGGTGCCTCGTCACGCATTCTCATTCTGGAAAACCACGACGATTTCGGCGGCCACGCCAAGCGCAATGAATTTCACCTTGGCGGCCGCCTTCAATTGTTGAACGGCGGAACTCTGGAGATCGATAGCCCGACGCCATATAGCCGGCAAGCTGACGGCCTGCTGAAGGAATTAGGAATCTATCCTGAACAGTTCGAGACAAAATTTAGCGATCCCAAACTGTATGCCTCACTGGGCTTGCGCCCTGGCGTATTCTTCAATCGGGAAACCTTCGGCACCGACCGTCTTGTGGTTGGACTACCGGGTGGTGAGTGGGGCGAACACAGCAGCCCGAATCCCGCCTTATGGAAAGAATTCCTGGCTCGGACGCCGCTTTCTGAGCAGGTGCAGGCGGACATCGCGCGCATTCAAACAGCCCAGATCGACTACTTGCCCGGCTTGTCTTCAGCCCAAAAGAAAGATCGCCTTTCGCGGATGAGCTATCGCGATTTTCTGCTCACTGTCGCCAAGGCGGATCCCGGCGTGATCCCTTTCTATCAAACCCGAACGAACGGCGAGTGGGGAGCCGGTATAGATGCAGAACCGGCCCTCGACTGCTGGGCTCTCGGACTTCCAGGGTTTCAGGGATTGAAACTGGAGCCCGGCGCTGCACCGCATATGAGCTATACAGCCGCGGGGTACGCGAACGGCGGTTCTTACCGCTTCCATTTCCCCGACGGGAACGCATCCATTGCAAGACTGTTGGTCCGCAACTTGATTCCAAAGGCTGTGCCGGGCAGAACCGCAGAGGACGTGGTCACTTCACGCATCGAGTATGGATTGCTTGATCAGTCTGGTTCCCCTGTTCGCATCCGGTTGAATAGCACTGTCGTGCGTGCCCGCAACCTTGACGTTACCTCTGGCGCCCACGGCGTCGAAATTGCCTATGCCCAAGGCCATCAGGTCTTCACGGTTCACGCGAGCGCCTGCGTGTTAGCTTGCTGGAACATGATGATCCCGTACCTCTGTCCTGAGCTTCCCCAAGAACAAAAAGAGGCGCTCCACTACCTTGTGAAAGTACCGCTCGTCTATACCAGCATGGGCATCCGGAATTGGACCGCATTCGCGAAGCTCGGTATCGATAGCATCTACTCGCCCGGCTGCTACCATTCGGCCGCGAGCCTGAATTCTGCCGTTAATATCGGTGATTACACAAGCCCGAAGACTCCGGACCAACCCATATTGCTGCGTCTGGAAAAGGCTCCGTGCAAACCGGGACTGCCCGTTCGCGACCAACACCGCGCCGGGCGCCTGGAGCTCCAGACGACCTCATTCCAAACGTTTGAAAGAAATATTCGCGACCAGCTCGCCCGGACCTTAGGCGATGGAGGCTTCGACCCAGCTCGCGATATTGAAGCCATCACCGTGAACAGATGGCCGCACGGTTATGGCTACGAATACAATCCCTTATTTGATCCGGACTGGCCGGAATCAGAGCGTCCCAATGTAATTGGCAGAAAGCCCTTCGGCCGGATCACGATTGCGAATTCGGATTCGGGCGCAACGGCGTATACCGACGTGGCAGTCAACCAAGCCTTTCGTGCGGTAAGCGAACTCAATGACTGACGACCGGAATGCAGGGCGCGATCGCGAGCTGGGCATGCATTGCCCGATCACCAGGCGCGATTTCTTGAACGGAGCCGCAATCGGCCTGGGCGGTTTGTTGGGCAGTTCTTCGCTACTGGCTATTGAGACCGGGGAAATCGAGGCTCAGAACCAAAGCGGCTATTATCCGCCTGCGCTTACCGGAATGCGAGGCAGTCACGACGGTTCCTTCGAAGTCGCGCACCTATTGCGAGATGGAAGTTTTTGGAAAACCGCTCGCCCGGTCGATACGCGTGAGACTTACGACCTGGTGATTGTAGGCGGCGGCATCAGCGGATTAGCCGCCGCGTATTTCTATCGTGCGCGCACGAGCAAGTCAACTCGCATTCTCATTCTCGATAATCATGATGATTTCGGCGGTCACGCCAAGCGGAACGAGTTTCGCCCGGAAGGCCGCCTGCTCCTCGCCAACGGCGGAACGTTCGCTATCGAGTCGCCGACTGCATACAGTAAACAAGCGCACGGTCTGCTGTCCAATCTCGGCATCAATCCTCCTGCGCTCGAGAAGAAATGCGCGGTCCCGGGCGTATACGAGGGCTTGCATCCCGCGGTCTTTTTCAGTAAGGAAACCTTCGGTGTCGACCGGTTGGTAACTGGACTGCCTCGCGGAGAGTGGGGAGCGCCCCCATCCGTCGATGCCAACGCCTGGACGGAGTTTCTGAAGAAAACGCCGCTTTCCGCCAAGCTCCAGCGTGATATTGCGCGGCTTGAGAACGATAAGACCGACTACATGCCGGGACTATCGCAGGCCGAAAAGAAGAAGCGGCTCTCGAAGATGAGTTACCGGGATTTTCTTTTGAATCTCGTCAAAGTTCATCCCGGAGTCATTCCGTTCTATCAGGTGCGAACACATGATCTCTACGGAGTCGGAATCGACGCCGTGCCGGCGCTCGATTGCTGGGCCTACGAATATCCGGGATTTGCCGGTTTGAATCTCGATCGCGTGCCATCGCCCGGCCTTGGATACACCGCCTCAGGAGAAGTCACCGATCGGCCGCCCTACTTCTTCCACTTTCCCGATGGCAACGCCTCTATTGCGCGCATGCTCGTCAGGAATCTCATCCCTCGATCGATCCCAGGTCACACTGCCGAAGACATCGTCACAGCAAAAGTCGACTATAGCTGTCTCGATGCGCACGAATCGCCAGCCAAGATTCGCTTAAACAGCACCGCCGTACGGGTACGCCACGTAGGCAACCCCGAATCAGCTAAAGAAGTTGAGGTGACCTACGCGCAAGGCAACCAGGTATCCCACGTACGTGCGAAAGCTGCCGTGCTCGCGTGTTGGAATATGATGATTCCCTATCTATGCCCTGAGTTGCCCGCCCCGCAAAAGGACGCTCTCAAATATGGGGCTAAAGTTCCGCTAGTATACACCGTAGTTGCGGTTCGGAATTGGACTTCCTTTCACAAGCTCGGAATCCAGCACGTCATGTCCCCTGGCATGTACCACGATGGAGTCACGCTCGATTATGCCGTCGATATTGGCGCTTATAAGTGCCCCAAGACTCCGGAGGATCCCATCCTCTTGCGCATGCTGCGAACGCCTTGTAAGCCAGGGTTGCCCGAGCGCGATCAGCATCGCATCGGCCGTGTCGATTTGTTGACCACCCAGTTTTCGACGTTCGAGCGCAACATTCGCGACCAGTTAGCGCGCATCCTCTCACCCGGCGGTTTTGATCCGGCGCGCGATATAAATGCAATTACGGTAAATCGCTGGCCGCACGGTTACGCCTATGAGTACAACTCGCTCTGGGACCCGGATTGGCCGGAGGGTCAGCGGCCTTGCGATATCGCGAGGAAGCGCTTTGGACGAATCACGATTGCAAACTCGGATGCAGCCGCGGCAGCCTACACAGATCAGGCCATCGATCAAGCCTATCGCGCGGTTGAGGAGGTTTTGGCGAGCTAACTATGGACAGCTTCGCAATTGGAGAGATTGAGAAACGCCGGGCAGAATCTGGCGAAGCTTACTTGGAGTTTTTCCGCATTCCCCAGCTCAGCCTGGGTGTGTACACGCTTCGCGCCGGCGAGAAAGATACGCAAGAACCGCATCACGAAGACGAGGTGTACTACTGTGTTACCGGAAGAGGGCAGATTCACGTTGCGGGGGAGAATCGGCCCGTCCAGCAAGGAAGCGTCACCTTCGTTGCCGCCGAAGCGAAACACTACTTCCACACCATCACCGAGGACCTCACGTTACTTGTTTTCTTCGCGCCGGCCGAGGGTACACGGCGCGAAAGTTAGAACATCAGCTTCAGGGCAAGTTGGATAAGGCGAGGATCCCGCGCTCGCAATACTTTGCCGAAGGTTCCGCCGTTAGTCACGTCACCGTCCGAAATGTTGCCATCCACCGAGGTGAATTGCGCGTGATTTGTAATGTTGAAGAACTCAGCTCGAAACTGAGTGTCGAATCTCTCGCTGACCCGAGTCTCCTTCAGCAAGCTGAAATCAAAGTTCGCGATTCCCGGTCCGCAGCAGACGGTTCGCGGCGATGTGCCGAATCTGCCTAAATCCGAATACTGCTGGAAAGATGACGTATCGAAGGCCAGCTGGTAGGGATTGCGCGGATTCAATGCCTTGAACGGCTTAACCAGATCTGGTTCACCCGTGGAACCGAAGAAGTAACTCGAAAGAAGCTCTAAGTCATCAGTGGAGGTGATCGGGACTGGAAATCCACCCTGGAAGGTCAAAATCCCCGATGTTCCCCAGCCGTTCGCAACAGCCCCCATAAAACCCTGCAGCGAGATCTTCGGGAACTGGTAGACATAGCTAAAAACGAAGCGATTGCGAGCATCGAAATACGACAAAGAGCGGCTCAGGCGATAGTTCAGCGGATTAACTGAGTTTTCGAAGCTCGATGCATTATCGATGGATTTGCTGAAGGTATATGCTGCCTGGAACTGAAGACCGTGCGAGAAGCGTTTTTCTGCGCTGACCTGCAGTGAGTTGTAGTTCGAGTTCGCAATCGTATCCTCCGCGAATATATTTGAAAACACGGGTACCCCGTCAGGAGGACATCCGACGCCGGTCAGCGGATTGCACAAGGGCGATGAGTATTTTCTCAAACCGACCAGCGTAATTGGGTTCGGGTTCGGTCCGGTCACGGTAGGCTGCGGCCCGTACGGCAGGTGCAACACAAACCCCTTGGGAATTTCGTTCGCCGCGATCGTAAACGCAGAATCGGCGTAGTAAGGCCCGCAAGCGAGGTTCATATCGTTTGCGGCAATCGAGATTGCATTCAGATCTAAACAAGTCTGAGCATTCCCGTAGTTAAGATCGTGAGACGCGAGCAGTCGGTGCCCTTGCGATCCCACGTACCCGATTTGGAACAGCACGTCGCCCTTTAGCTGCCGCTGGATCGTGAAGTTGTACTGATCCGAGTACTGGGTGCGCAGGTTGGGCTGAAATTCACCGAACAGCAGTATCGGCCGGAATGTCGACCAATCGACGGCCTGACCGCGAGGAGGGTTCAAGATTCCGTTAAATGGATTGGGATTCACCGTTCCGTTTTGCAGTAGAAAGGGTGTATTGAACAGCGGATTCGAGAAGGAAGAACTACCGCCAAAGGGAGGCTCGGCACTGAACTGCTCGAGAACCAATTGCTCGACCGGGTTGTAGAACATGCCCCATCCCATTCGAATGCTGGTCGTTCCGGGGGCGCCGAAAAACGTATGTAACCACCCGGACTCTGCTGAGGGACTGTAAGCCAGCCCGATTCGTGGAGCAAAGGACTTGTAATATGTATTCGTCAGGCCGGCGGGAACGCCTGGATCGCCGGGAACCACTAATCCCAGCGGGTTCACCGATTCCCCGGCGCTGCCCGGACTGCAATCGGTCGTTCCGAAGGTCTGTACCAGCGGATTGCTCGGATTCAGGCGGCAGGGATAAATTTTCGTTTCCTCTCCCGGACGATAAGTCTGCACTTTTTGACCGATATCCGTCAGGGGTGTCGTGAGTTCCCAACGAAGACCATAATTCAACGTTAAGTTTGGACGAATTTTCCAGCTATCTTGTGCAAACAGGTACACTGCTGTGCTGCGCACACGCTCGGCTTGTGCCGACCCTTGACTATAACTTGAGGGTATGCCGAGCAGATAGTCAGGATATTCGTCGCCTGCTCCTACACTGTTAGAGGCCGCGCTGCTGAACGAGTAGAGACCATTCACGTTGTAATAAAGCGTCTGATCGAATCGCATGCGCCGTACGTCAGCCCCAAATTTCATGCTGTGACTACCGACGACCTTGCTCAGGTTGTCAACCCACTCGAAACTATTTCCTATTTGAGGGAGTGCGCCCTCGCTATCGTTGCCTATACTGAACCCGCCGCTCACGCCAATAAAAGGAACACCCTCGTGTTGAGCACCCAAATTAGGTGTAATGCCTAGCTTGGGATTTGCCGGATTGCTAAAGCAGTTGCTGGGCGAAACTAGTGGTCCGCAAGAATCCTGGACGAGGTTGGTTCGAAGCGGTGTGTCAAAGCCCAACTGCCCTTCGCGGAAATACGAGAAGCGAGCCTCGTTCACTGTTGTTGGACTGACGGTCCACGTCTCGGTGAGATTGTATTGTTGATTCCTCGTATTGAAATTGGACCCGAATCCGGGGAGATTTGCGCCTGCCGCCTGAAAATGCGCAAAGGGTTGGGCGCGAGCATCGTCATCGTAGTAAACGTAAACGTTGAGCTGGTGCTTATCGCTGATTCTCTGGTCGACTCGAGCCGTCCACTGAATGCCATCTTCAGGCTGCACCGGAACTGCTTGATAGGTATTGCTTCCAAAATTGGCTAGCGGTACATACTGCGTAAGCAAGGCAGCAGCCGTTGGCTCAAAGCACTGCGTTGGAACGCGGCTGTTGGGAAAGATCGCGGCCCAGGCTGTGCCAGCTGCGGGAGGAGCACCTCCTTCGGCAGCTATCGCGCCTACACAACCGGGGCGCTGGCTGATGGTGGAAGCCAGGAAGCCATCGTTGAGAGTTCCTGCAAAGGGACCGACGCCGGAGAAGTCTCCCATTCGCTCAGCAAGCGTGGGAACGGTCACCAGGTCTGACGAGATACCCTGCCTGATCTGCCGTTCTTCAGCGGACACGAAGAAGAATGTTTTGTTCTTACGAATCGGACCGCCGAACGTGCCTCCATATTGATTCTGGTTGAATTTAGGCTTCTCAGTGTCGAAGAATCCACGGGTGTTGAGAGCTTTGTTGCGGAAAAATTCGTAGAGATCGCCGTGAAACTCATTTGTGCCGCCCTTGGTCACGACATTCACGACGGAGCCCGAATTCCGGCCGTATTCGGCGTCGAAAGTATTCGTTAAAACTCGGAACTCTTCGATAGTGTCAGGAGAAGGCTGGATGGCCGCCGAGTTGAGGAACTGATCGTTAGCATCACCGCCATTCACGTTGAAATTATTCGCGCGTCCTCGACCCCCATTTACCGAAACGGCGCCCGGCTGGTCGCTTCCCGCGAACAAATCGTATCCCTGTTGCGACTGAACTCCGGGTTGTAACTGCAGGAGCTGATACGTGTCTCGCGTGTTCAAAGGCAAGTCCACGACTGCTCTTGAATTCATCACCGCGCCAAGCTGCGTACTGGTAGTTTCTACTAACGGCGCGGAAGTTTCAGCTGTTACGGTCTGCGTCGAGCGGCCCAGTTCGAGCGTGGCGTTTACTTCAATCACATGCCCGATCGTCACTTCTACGTTGTCCTGAACGTACGTCTTGAATCCCTGCACTTGCACACGCACCGCGTAAGTACCCACTGGCACGGAGGGCAAGTCGTACTCACCTTTGCCATCGGTAACTGCGCGACGGTCGACCCCGCCTCCGGCCATGGAAGCAGTAATCTGAGCGCCCACAACTACTGCCCCCGACGGGTCTTTTACAGTGCCGCGCACTTCTCCTGTGGTCTGCGCCAACACATAGGGTGCGACGAGAAGGCAGAACAAGCACAAGCGTGCGACTGAAGTCATTGTTGGATGAGTCACAGTTTTCAAGATTGGAAGAATTATACAAGAAAAACCGAGCTGGTTGCGAACACTACAACGGTCAAATTAGCATTAAAGGTTTGTATGCTCGCCCGAATCGCCGTGCTTCTGCTCGTCACCGGGTACATCGCCGTTTGCTTCGGGGCGCACAGCATGGCTGCGCAGATCACGCAGGACAATCCAATCCCCTCTCCCGAAAGCGTCAACTCCGCGGTCGCGCAGCTCGACCCCTACATTCGCTCCATGCTTGAAAAGACTAAAGTTCCCGGTGTAGCGGTCGCCGTTATACATAACGACCGCGTCCTGTTTCTCCGCGGTTATGGTGTTCGCAAAGTCGGGGACTCCGCCCGAATTGATCCCGACACCGTTTTTGAAATCGCCTCCTTCTCGAAGCCCATCGCGTCTACCATTCTCGCGTCGCTGGTTGGCGAGGGAAAGATCAGCTGGGACGATCGCATTGCCGATCTTGATCCAGCCTTCCAGCTTTCTAGCCCCGAAACGACTCGCCAAGTCACCATCCGCGACTTCCTTTCGCACCGAAGCGGCCTTGCAACGGAATCCGGCGACCTGCTCGAAGACCTCGGCTATTCGCGCCCTCAGATCCTCTATCGCATGCGCTATCTCGCGCTACCCGGTCAGTTCCGAAAAACGTACGCTTATAGCAACTTCGGCTACACCACGGGAGCCATCGCCGCAGCCACAAAGCTTGGCAAGCCCTGGGAGACGATCGCCGAAGAACAGCTTTATTCCCGCCTCGGCATGGCCGCAACCAGTTCGCGCTTCTCCGATTACGAAAATCGAGGCAATAAAGCCGCGTTGCATATTTTCACGGATGGGCAGCCCGTCAATCGCTTCGTTCGCGAGGCCGACGCTGAAGCACCCGCTGGCGGCGTCAGTTCCAGCGCCCGCGATCTCGCCGAATGGGTTCGCCTACAGCTCGACCAGGGCTCGTGGAATGGCAAGCAGATTATCAAGGCAAACGCGCTGGCTGAAACCCACAAGGCCCAAATCTGCCGCGCGACTCCTGATCCCGCAAAACCCAGCGCTTGCCCGGGCGGGCGATATTATGGCCTCGGCTGGGACGTCCAGACCGATGCCCAGGGCCGCAAACAAATCAGTCACAGCGGAGCATTTTACTTAGGTGCCGCTACCAGCGTCTATACGATTCCCGAGGAGCGCCTCGGTGTGCTCGCCCTCAGCAATAGCACCCCGATCGGACTGCCGGAGTCGATTTGCTTGCAGTTCCTCGATCTCGTGCATTACGGCAAGGTCCAGCATGACTATCTCGCGATGGCGTCGAAGATGTTTGAGCAGATGATCGCAGCAACGCAGGATGCATCCACGAACTACGCCAAGCTGCCGCCTCCCAAGAGTCCCGCGCCCGCCAAATCGCTGGCGGCATACGCCGGAAAATACACGAATGAGTACTTTGGGACTCTTGAGGCCGCTGTCCACGGGGATCGCCTGATCTTGCGCCTTCCCCCGCGCGGAGCCTATTACGAACTCACTCATTGGGACGGAGACACCTTCACCTATTACTTTGCGAGCGAAAATACAGGGCTTGGTAGGCGCGGCGCGAAGTTCTCTCCCGAGAAAAATCAAGTCCTCATCGAAAATCTCGCCCCGGAGCATAACGCGGTGTTCACAAAGTCGCAATGAGGGTTTGACAACCGCTAATCGAGCTCCCTCACCCAGATGTTTCGAAAACTGATCGGCTCGCTACGGTCGCCGTGCGCCTGAAGTTTAATGGGCGCGGCCGTATAGGGCTTGTATGACGGCTTGCCGATGTACAGCGTCTCGCCTTTCAACTCGAAGTGATTCTGCACCAGCACGCCGTTGAAGAAGACGGTGACATAGGCCGGGGTTTTTAACGAGCCGTCGCTATTGAACGTCGGCGCCGTCCACACCACGTCGTAGGTCTGCCACTCACCCGGCTTCCTCGCAGGGTTCGCCAGCGGAATACCTTGCTTATAGATGCTCCCGGCCTGGCCGTTCACGTAGGTCTTATTGTTGTACGAATCGAGAACCTGCAGCTCATATCCGGCATCGCCGGGCCCAGTCGACGCCAAAAAAACTCCGCTATTGCCGCGCGCCTGACCCGTACCGGTGATGTTCTCAGGAATCTTCCATTCAATGTGAAGTTGGTAGTTCTTAAAGCTCTGTTTGGTTTCAATGTTGCCGCCCGCCTTGTTCACGGTCAGCACACCATCGGCGACGATCCATCTGGCCGGCGACTTGTCTTGCGCCGAAACCCACTGGTCCAGATTCTTCCCGTCGAATAGCACGATTGCGTCCGAAGGAGGCGCGGTGCAGTTGGCACCCGGGGTCACCACCTTAGGTGCCGGCTCCCACACTTCTGTGTCTTCGGGTTTCGCGGCGCCCTGAGTAGCTGGTGCCTGTTGCGCGGAAAGGATCCCGGACACGCAAAGCACGGTCGATAAGGCGAGAACTTTCAAAAATTGAATGCGCATAACTTTAGATGACCATACGCTCAGACGCGGTCCCTACCGGAACTGACATCATGGGACATTGGTCGGGAGGACATTAGTGATTCTATGACGCATAACAAGAATCTTCGGCAGTTTACAATCGGGCGCGCTGCGGTGGGTGCTAATGCCTTGGGCGCTCTCGCGGTCGGTGCATTTGCGGTGGGCGCATTGGCTATTGGCAGGCTCGCCATCGGCAAGCTGGTCGTCGGCAAAACGAATCTGAAATCAGTATCGATTGAGAATCTGACAATCGAACAGTTGCAAGTTCGTCGGCTTGTCGTCACGGATTCCCTGACCACGCCCGCTGCACATACCTGAGCGAATCGTCTGCCCTTCGCAACGATATGTATACTCGTACTGGAAATTGCTCACCGGAGTCGTTTCAACCCTGGTCTAGAAATATGACTATTGAGATCAAACGTTGCTTCTTTTGAAGTGACCTCAAAGCAGAGGCCGTGCGCCTCAAGAACGATATCGAACGTGAGTTCAGTTTTCCGGTCCGGCTGCGTGCCGGTGCCCCTGGCTCACTGAACGTTTTCGTAAATGGCGAACAGATCTATTCTAAGAAACATACTGGGCGTCTGCCGGCCGCTGATGAACTCATCGAAATGATTCGGGGCAGGATTCCCGGAAAACAAGCTTCCTCCGACAACCCAGATTCTGCCAGGTAAAGAAGGCCTTAACTTCCGGATTCCCGACCAACTGATCGAGCTCTAGCGCAAGCCATTGGCTGCAAGAAATGCTTCGACATCTCTCCTGCAGACCTCGGGATCTTGCATCCACATCTGATGCCCGGCATTAGGCAGTACGATCACATGGGAGTTCGGAAGCAGCCGAGCCAGTTCCTCGGTAATGAGTCTCAAAAACGGATAAGACCTGGCACCGAAAAGCAGCAGCACGGGCATACTAATGCCGCGAATGGTCTTGGGCTCGATTATGGGAAAGAGAGTGCCTGTTCTCATCATTACGTCCCATTCGTGTGCGTCGCGGAGCGTTTCAGCGCGAGAGGATTTCGACATTTTGTCCCATGCACTAGGGTCATTGAAAACGTAGTCGATGAAGGCTGCGACTCCCGCCTCACGGTCACCTCGGCGAAATGCTCTCTGCATAGGCGTCACCATACGCCGTTGAATGTCTTCGAACATTGCTTTACCAGCCTTGGCCTCGGCTCCGGGCAGGTGCTCCAACAAGCAGACGGCGGGAGGTTCAGCCAATACTAGAGCGCGAACCAGTGCAGGGCGCTTCGCTGCCACAAACAAGGCGACAAGAGCGCCGTATGAATGGCCAATAAGCACAACCTTGCCGAGATGAAGCGCCTGTATCAATCTCGCCAGATCCTCCGCATCGACTGCAGCAGAGTAGCCGGGGAGCGTGGGGTTGACGTTCGGATTGTTATATCGCCGGCTATAGGCAATTACCCGATAGTGCTTACTAAATGGGCCGATCTGGTCGGACCAATACCCGCCATCGCTCAGCGAACCGTGGACCAAGACTACGGACGGCCCTGAACCTTCTTCTACATAGTGCAAGCGAATGCCGTTGCCCACGTCGGCGGTCCGGATCATTTGCCCGTCAGATTCCGATAACATAACGCGGTCCGGCAAAAGTAGGACGGCTAGTGCAACCGTGAGTGGTAACCCGCGCGCGAGTTTATTAAAGAACAGCGGCAACTCGGCTACATTTTCACAAACGAGGTCCGTGACCTTCCTGGCCAAATCTGCACGGCAGGTCACCCTAGCGCAAAGTTGCTCCCCGCGCATTCATCCGGCATAGCAGTGCTTACGGGGTTCCGTCAGGCTGACGACGCGTTGTAAAGCAGTATAAACTCCTGCCACGTCTCGTTCCAGAATCTGCGAAAGGTTCGCCCGGCAGATCTGAAGACCGCCCGGTGTTCTATCCAGACAAGCACTGCCGTTGAGGCTAAGAGTACGATGTGGCAGCTCTTGATTAGAGCTTGCATGAGCCGGGAATGTCGCCTCTGAAAACGGCTAAGAGCGAAGGCCTGAAAGCGCAAGTGTGCGCCCTCTTCATCGAAAATACGCTCGGAGATGCTTCTGAGCAAGGGCGAATCGGTAGCATCCCGCAGGGCCGCATAGTAAGGTCGAGCCAACAGTTCCGCACTCACCAGAACCTTGAGACACAGTTCCAGTCCTGCTAGCCCGCGAATGCATCGGAAAGCGCTGTGTATCCAGTGCTTCCGGAGGCAAGGTGCGCTTTCTATCTGTAGAAATCGGGCCAGCATGTGGCTATGGCGCTGCTCTTCTCGTAAGAAAAGTTTGAATGCGGCGATCAGCCCGAGATCTCCCGTTGCCCGGCAGAAACGCTGCGCACGCTCCAACATGCGCGCCCCACTGGCTCCCTCTCCAAGTTGAAACTGCTGAATGGAACGGATCACTGCCAGCCTTTCCGCCCTGGATAAACGGACGTTATCGCTCCAGGGAAGTATGGGCTCCGGCGCATTTCGGTAGAAGTAGTCTACCCAGTCGTAAGAAGTAATGCAGCCACCCTCGACAGCAACTTTCCTCATACAGAGAGTATCCCGCGTGTACTCTGCAATGTAAAGTACTTCGTAATACTTTATTTTTGCAGCGCGAGCGAAAGTATGGCCGCGGTCCGGAAGTATTGTAGGTCAAGGAGGGGAGCCGTGGCCACGCGTCAACACAAAGTTCACACTCAACTCAGTCGAGCCGCAGTCCAAATCTTCGCCGCCAACGATCGCATGAACCAAGTTCTCATCGAACATCTTGACCCGAACGCCTGGACAGCCAAACCGCCGGGCAAGGCCCGCACCATTGGGGCAATCTTCACGCACATGCACAACGTTCGCTCGAAATGGGTCAGGCTGACTGCTCCGCACCTGAACGTTCCATCACAGCTAAACCGCTCGCACTGTACCCCGCAGCAGGGGCGTGCGGCATTGGCCGAGAGCGCCGCTCGCTGCGCGGAGATGCTCGCTGAAGCGCTCGGCGGCGGTGGAGAGCGCATCGAGAAGTTTCTCAGAGATGGCTGGGCTCGGTCTTGGCCGGTGGGTCCGGAAATGCTGTGCTATATGCTTTCTCACGAAGCCCACCATCGCGGGCAGGTGTGTATGCTCGCTCATCAGCTTGGATTTTCGTTGCCGAAGGAAGTGGCGTACGGGATTTGGAATTGGGAAAAGCTGTGGAAAGAGTGCGGGTCTCCTCGCGGCCCCGGCTACGATTCCTAAAGAATCGCTTTTCCAAAGCATAGAACGATACCTTTCAGTTCTATGTATCCTTGGTATAGAATACATAGAAGCCAGAGGTATCAGTGGGTGTGAAATCCGATCTTCCTCAAGGCACCTTGGACCTGCTAATTCTAACAACCGTTGCCGTAGAGCCTGTCCACGGGTACGCCATAGCCCAACGCCTCGAACAGGTATCTCGCGGTGTCGTTCAGGTTCCGGAAGGTTCGCTCTACCCTGCACTGCATCGTCTTGAGAACCGCGGCTTTGTGGCTGCCGAGTGGAAAGAAACCGAGACTGGGCGCGAAGCGAAGTTCTATAAACTGACGCGAAAAGGTCGAAAGCAGCTGGGAGTGGAAGCCGCCAGTTGGCGACGCCTGATGGACGCTGTTGGCTCATACTCGGCACGAATGAAGGAGGCCTCCGGTGACCTGGTGGTCTCGCTTCTGGCGTCGAACGCGCATGGAGCAGGATCTCGAAAAAGAACTTCGCTTCCATTTGGATGAACATGTAAGCGACCTAACTGCTCGTGGGCACTCTCCCATGGCGGCGAGCCGCGAAGCCCGGCTTGTGCTTGGTGGTCCCGAACAAGTAAAGGAAAAGTGCCGCGATGCTCGAGGCACCCGCTTGGCTGAGGAGTTGCTGCAGGACACCCGCTATGCCTTCCGCACTTTTCGTCAAAAGCCCGGCTTCGTCGCGACTACTGTGCTGATCTTGGCGCTCGGAATCGGCGCCTCCACCGTGATGTTTGCCGTAATCAACAGCGTCCTGCTTCGACCCCTTCCCTTTCCACAGCCAGACCGGATGGTAGTTCTGCACGGGATCGGCAAAGATTTTGGCGAGTTCGGTTTCTCATATTTTGATTTTAAGGACGTGTATCACGCAATCCGCTCGGTCACTATCGCGGGCTGGACATATAGCAGCGGTACGATTAGCGCGCCAGGTGATCCTGAGCACGTGGAAGGTCGCCAGATCTCGGCGGAACTCCTTTCCATTTTGGGAGTCGTTCCTTCCGGCGGGCGCGGATTCCGGTCCGGTGAAGATCGGCTAGGCGCGCCGCCTGTCGTGATGATTAGCTACGGCCGGTGGCAACGCCGATTCGCTTCCGATCCCTCCGCGATCGGCAACAAGCTCATCTTTGACGGCAAAACGTACGAGATCATCGGCGTGGTACCCCCGGGTTTCGATTTGTCTGGAGAAGCGGATGTGTTCACGCTGCTCGGCCAGAGTACCGACCCGCGAATGCAGAATCGCGAAGCGCGTCTCGTTCAGGTCATCGGGCGTCTGCATGCAGGCGTTAGCCTCAATCAGGCGCAGGACGAATTAACGCTCCTCAGCCGTCACCTGGCGGAAGAGTATCCCCGGTTGGACGGCGGTTTGGGCATGCGCGTCCATCCACTTCTCAATGAGTTGGTCAGCGATGTACGTGGAACGCTTTGGCTGCTTGTGGCGGCGGTCGGACTGGTGTTGTTGATTGCCTGTGTGAACATCGCGAGTTTATTTCTGACCCGCGGCATTTCTCGCGAACGTGAGATTGCGATGCGTGCGGCGCTTGGTGCCAGCCGCGGCCGCCTCGCGCGTAAATGCATGACGGAGAGCGCGGTCCTGGGTCTTTGCGGGGGCGTCCTGGGAACCATGGCGGCAGCGGTAAGCGTGCATCCGTTTGTGGCGCTCTGGCCCGGCAGTTTGCCGCGCGCGGAAGAGATCCATATCGATTGGCGTGTGCTCTGTTTTTCCGTCGGCATCTCGCTTCTCTGTGGTCTCTTCTTTGGGCTAACGCCAGCGTTGCGCGCTCCCATCTATCGCCTGGAACAGGCGCTGCGCGCAGGTGGACGGGCCGTAGGAGTGCATTCGCGGCCTCTGCACAGTTCATTCGTCATCTCGGAGATCGCGCTTGCGTTCGTGTTGCTCATTGCAGCCGGAATGCTCGGCCATACTCTGATAACCCTCTCTTCTCTCAATCCTGGTGTTAATGCACACAATGTGCTGACTGCCCGCTTTGCAATTTCCCCCAGCGTGCTCGATAATCCCTCGAAGATACGGTCAGCCTGGCAGGACGTACTCGATCGCGCTCGGCGTATCCCCGACGTGGAATTCGCCGCACTTTCAGATATCATTCCGATGCGCGTAGGGGAAAATGTTGTGCCGTACCGGACCACCCCTACTCCGCTGCGGCCCAACGAAGAGGCTCTCGCTCTCGCCTCCAGCGTCACCCCCGATTACCTCAAGGTTATGGGCATCCCGCTCCTGCAAGGCCGGTTTTTCACTGAACAGGATCGAGACGGAAGTGCGCCAGTAGTCGTCATCGACGAAAATCTTGCCCGGCGTGCTTTCGGTCGAACGAATGTGGCTGGCGAACATCTCTGGATTCCCGCGATGGGCGCCGCGCCCATCGAGATCATCGGTGTGGTTGGTCATGTGCGCCACTGGGGACTGGCAACTGACGATCAGTCGCGCGTGCGCGACCAAATGTACTACGCGTTCGCTCAGGTCCCGGTTCGGCTGTTACATTTCTTATCCTCGGTCATGTCCATCACCTTTCGGACGCGAACTTCACCTCTGAACGTTGTTGAGCCGCTACAACGCGAGCTACGCGGTGCGTCTGGCGATCAGACCCTGTATGACGTCCACACCATGGAGCAACTTGTCGCTGGATCGCTTGCCCGGCAACGCTTCCTCTCGCTTCTGTTCGGCATATTCGCCGGACTAACCTTGTTGCTTGCGACGATCGGGGTTTACGGAGTGCTGGCGTACCTGACTGGACAGCGAACGTCCGAAATCGGCGTGCGCATGGCCGTGGGTGCAAGCGTTGGCGGCATCATGCGCCTGGTTTTATGGCAGGGATTGAAGACGACTGTTGCCGGCATCGGCATAGGCGTCTTCGTGGCCTTGCCAGCAGGGCAGGCATTGCAGCATCTCGTTCAAGGAATGCAGCCGGTCAGTCCAGCAACTTTCGCGATTACGATTCCCTTTCTCACGCTGCTGCGCTCTTCGCCAGCTTTATTCCAGCTCGCCGCGCCAGCATGGTCGATCCTGTGAAAGCCTTGCGGCAGGAATAGCGCGCCCCGACACAATCTAGGAACTCACCGCTTGGTTGCGCGGCGCGACTGAAGCCACGCCCGTTTGCGAGTATTCCTCAATGCGATTCGGCAGGATCAGGCAATAATTCGGCAGAATCGGGATACCCGCTCCGGCGCGTTTCTCTTAGCCTGGGAACAGGGGATACGCGAGAAGTCATGCAAAAACGCACACTCGGGAATTTGGAAGTGTCCAGCGCTCGGCTTCGGATGCATGGGGCTGAGCGCCAACTACGGGCCGCCGACGGAGCGACAGGAGGGCATCAAGTTTATTCGTGCCGCCGTCGAGCGCGGCGTCACGTTCTTTGACACTGCCGAGGGCTATGGTCCTTTCACGAACGAAGAGCTGGTCGGCGAGGCGCTTGCGCCTTTCCGCCATGACGTAGTTGTTGCCACCAAGTTTAGATTTGGCATCAATCCTGACGGCACTCGCTACGGCCTCGACAGCCGGCCCGACCACATCCGGCAGGTCACGGACGCAGCGCTAAAGCGACTGAAGGTCGAGGCAATCGATCTTCTCTATCAGCATCGCGTCGATCCCAATGTGCCAATTGAGGAGGTGGCGGGAACCCTCAAAGGATTGATCGAGCAGGGCAAAGTGAAGCACTTTGGCATTTCTGAGGCGGCCGCTAAAACGATCCGGCGTGCACACCATATTCAGCCGGTCACAGCCGTGCAGAGCGAGTATTCGCTGTGGACTCGCGACCCCGAACAAAACGGCGTGCTTGCCGTGTGCGAGGAGTTGGGAATTGGCTTTGTGCCGTTCAGTCCTCTTGGTGCCGGATTTCTAACTGGGAAGATTGGGACCACCACAGAATTTGACAGCACCGATTTCCGGAATCAGTCTCCGCGCTTCACGCCTGCGGCCCGCGCCGCCAATCTGGCTCTTGTCGATCTGCTGAAGCGCGTCGCCGAAAGAAAGCACGCGACGCCGGCGCAGATTGCCCTTGCCTGGCTGCTGGCTCAGAAGCCCTGGATCGTGCCGATCCCAGGGACAACAAAGCTTCACCGCCTTGAGGAGAATCTAGGCGCAGGAGCCATCGAACTCACACCGGACGATGTACGCGAAATCGAAGATGCCGCCTCGAAGATTACGATCCAAGGCGCTCGGCTTCCTGAGGCAGTTCTAAAGCTGTCGGGGCGCTGAAAGGAAATGAAATTGCTCGCTGCGACCGCCTTGTCACTTTCTTTGCTCGTCTCGGCATTCGCTCAGACGAATGAGACGGATTCACAAACGATAAGAATTATTCGAAATGGCTCGCAGCCCTCCCGGCAGGGACCGGCCGAGCACTTCACCGGCGTCGCGCACATCCACGCTTTTTTCCAGGCGAACGCTCCGGCGCTCCAAGCGAACGCGTCAGGAGGAATGTCTGGCTCCCTCGTCACCTTCGAGCCCGGCGCAAGAACGGCGTGGCACACCCACCCGCTGGGTCAAATCCTGATCGTGACGGCGGGAACGGGCCGCGTGCAGCGCTGGGGCGACCCCGTGGACGAAATCCGGCAGGGGGACGTGGTCTGGATTCCGCCCGGTCAGAAGCACTGGCACGGCGCCGCGCCGAACAGTCCGATGACGCACATCGCCCTCGTGGAACAGCTTCACGGCAAGACTGTTGAATGGATGGAGAAGGTCAGCGATGCGCAGTACGGTTCGCCTCTGCGGGCTCGGCAGCGAACGAGCACAGATGCCGTCAAACAGTCTCGGCCGTCTCAAGCAGCGATCGGCGACTTTGACCCTAAATTGGCCGAGCTAACTGACAACGTGCTGTACGGCGACGTGTGGGAGCGTCCGGAGTTGTCGAAGCGTGACCGAAGCCTGGTGACTGTGGCCGCGCTGATTGCTTTGAACCGTCCGGACCAGCTCCGGTCTCACCTCGTCAGGGCGCGAGAAAACGGCGTGACGCAGGAGGAGTTAATCGAGACAATCACTCACCTGGCGTTCTATGCTGGTTGGCCTAACGCGGTAAACGCCATTGCCGTTGCCAAAGAAGTTTTCGAGAAGAAATAAATCACGAAGAGCAAATTATGAGCAGGAACCATCGGAAATCTTTCTTCGCGCTACCGTTCATCACAGCCATCCTTTTTACTTCAGCAAGCGCACAAGAAACCAACAAGAGCAAGCCTGAGCCGCTGATCATCCAGGAGCAAGGCAGCTTCGCTGTCGGCGGGTCTGTCGTCACCGCTCCCGGCGCCTTCGATCCCATCAAGCAGGGCGCGTACAACCCCGCCGGCACCGATTCCGCCGGGCAGACCTTGCACGGCGATCACGCTTACGTCTTCTATCAGATTCCTGACCATGCCAGAAAACTTCCGCTGGTGTTCTGGCACGGCCACGGGCAGTCGGGCAAGACGTGGGAGACCACCCCGGACGGGCGCGAGGGGTTCCAAAACATCTTCCTGCGCCGCCGCTTCCCGGTCTACTTGATTGATCAGCCGCGGCGTGGCCGCGCAGGGTGCAGCACACAGCCGATCAACATCACGGCCACGCCCGACGAGCAGCTCTGGTTCGGCATCTTCCGGCTCGGGGCCTGGCCGAACTTCTATCCGGGCGTTCAGTTCTCGCGCGATCCCGAGGCGCTCAACCAGTTCTTCCGGCAGATGGTCCCCAACACCGGCCCATACGATTCACAGGTGAATGCGGAGGCTGTTTCGGCGCTATTCAGTAAGATCGGGCCAGGCGTTCTCGTTACCCACTCACAGAGCGGCGGGCTGGGCTGGCGCACCGCCATCAAGAACAGGAATGTCCGCGCCATCGTCGCCTTCGAGCCCGGCTTCGACTTTACTTTTCCGCAGGGCGATGTGCCGCCGCCCATGACTCTCGGCGGCAGAGCGCTGAGCGCCCTCACCGTGCCCGACTCGGAGTTCATGCTGCTGACGAAGATACCGATCGTCATCTACTACGGCGACAACATCCCCGAGAAGCCGAGCGTGAATCCGGGCCAGGAGCAATGGCGTATTTTTCTCGAAATAGCGAGAAAGTGGCGGGATGTCGTGAACCGACGTGGCGGAGATGTCACGCTCGTGCATCTGCCCGACATAGGAATCCGCGGCAACACCCACTTCCCGATGTCGGATACGAACAACCTTCAAATTGCGGATCAGCTGTCGAAGTTCCTGTCAGAGAAGAAGCTGGACTGATCCACTGCCCGCTAACCTCGAGGACCGGAGCTGTTCGTAAACACATGGCCACGGCGTCCGCGCGCGCCTTCCGGAGTTCTGCGCGAAAGTCATAAAGAAAAGGGTTGAAAATAAGTATTAGCTTATATAAGCCGGTACTTATGAATGCCCTCGATGCCAGCTTCTCTGCCTTAGCTGATCCCACGCGTCGAGCGATTCTTGCGCGCCTCGCTAAGGGAGAGGCGACCGTCAGAGATCTCGCGGAGCCCTTCAAGATGACGCAACCGGCCATCTCGCAACACTTAAAAGTGCTCGAAGACGCGGGACTCGTCGTTTACCGCGTCGACGGCGCCAGGCGTCCTCGCCGGCTTGCCAAGGCCGGTATTGAAGCGATGGACCAATGGCTTGCAATGCTGCGAAAAGCGCTCGAAAAGAATTACGACCGGCTGGACAAGGTTCTGGCCGGCATGGACCAACATAAGAGAGGAAAAATTCGATGAGCGAATTGACGCTGAAAACCGAAGGCGATACGCACCTGATTGTTAGCAGGCGCTTTGCCGCGCAACCAGAAGCCGTGTATCGCGCCCACACGGATCCGAAATTAATCCAGAAATGGTTGCTCGGTCCTGAAGGTTGGACGATGCCCGTCTGCATCAATGAGGCCAAGCCGGGTGGCAAAATCCGTTACGAGTGGACGAACGGCAAAGGGGGGCAATTCCACCTCACCGGTGAGTACCTGGAACTCGAGCCCTACCGCCGGATTGTTCATGTGGAGCGGATGTACTTGCCGGATCCTACACCCGGCAATCAAGTCGAAACGAGATTCGATGCGGACGGGACGGGCACGTTGATGACGATCCGAATGACTTTACCCGATACTCAGACAAGGGCGGCCATGCTTGCGACAGGCATGGAGCAGGGAATGGAAGCGAGCTACGTTCGACTCGAAGGAATGCTATAGGTGAATCCCCAGGAGAAACGTCCCATGCAAAGGCTAGCTTCCAGTGACATTGGGCCCAGTATCACGAAATCCCGGATCACGGCGTCGCGCCTCCATCTAGCGGCCGGAGCGGCCATTGCAACGATCGGCTACTTGCCGGTTTGCACGCACTGAGCCGAATTTGATCCGTCATGGCGGGTAGTGAGTGAATATGCAAACGGAAGGTCGGGTGGGTTCTCTCATTTGCTGCTGGGCGCTAAGCAGCTGGGCGGTGGTTTTTGAGCTTTGGTCAAGTGAAAACCCGAGCGGGAAAGATTGGCCTCTGCTTTCTGATCGCCTCCGGAATTGTTTCCGCAGCCCACTGTTTGTTGAAGCCTGCCCAGCTACCTCTTGCTTTCACTACGCCGTGCAGGTAAAGTAATCCTATTCGGGCAAGTCCCCGATTTACGCCGATGCCTATCAACATGACCACAGCCGACGACCCGCGGTTTTATACCACGTGTTTTTATCCGGGAGCTGCGGTCATCGCGATCGCGTAACTCTCCCTAAATCTTTTGTTCTGTAAATCGCGCTCTACGCGCGAACTGGAGTTGGCTATGCAAACAGGATTCTCGGCGGAGCCGAAAGGGCAAACAGAAGTATCGCTTCGGCCGAAAGCGGGCGTTTGGCGGACCATCGCCGAAGCAATCGAAGGAACACGTCAAGATTTCACTCAGATCTCAGTCAGCCGGGCCGTGTTCCTGCTGGCCATCCCGATGGTCCTGGAGATGCTTATGGAGTCGCTATTTGCTCTCGTCGACATCCTCTGGGTGTCCCGGCTCGGCGCCAGCGCGATTGCGACTGTCGGACTCACCGAGTCCATGCTGACGCTCGTGTTTTCGGTCGCACTCGGCGTCAGCTTCTCGACAACTGCCATGGTCGCTCGCCGCACCGGCGAAAAGGACCCGGAAGGCGCGGCTACTGCCGCCATGCAATCCATCTTTTTGGGTGTTGGAGTTGCCCTTGCGATGGGTATTCCGGCCATGATCTTCGCGCACCAACTGCTCAGTCTCATGGGTGCCGACCGAATGCTTATTGCAGGCGGTCATCGTTACACCGAAATCGTATTCGGCGGGACAACAGTGGTCATGCTGCTGTTCCTGAACAACGGAATCTTTCGCGGCGCTGGTGACGCTGCGGTTGCTATGCGAGTCCTGTGGTTCTCGAATCTCATAAACCTGCTTCTGGATCCATGCTTAATTTTCGGCTTGGGACCATTCCCGAAGTTGGGCGTCACAGGTGCAGCCCTCGCTACCTTGACCGGCCGATCTTGCGGCGTCGTCTATCAGTTCTGGATGCTGACGAACGGAACATCGCGGGTGCGCCTCGCCATCAGGCATCTGCGGATCGTGCCGAGTGTCATCGTGTCCCTCGTTCGCGTGTCGTCGACCGGTGTGCTTCAATTCTTGATTGCACATACAAGCTGGCTTGTGCTCGTTCGCATCATCAGCACCTTCGGCGGCCTGGCGGTAGCTGGCTACACGATTGGCATCCGGATCTTCATGTTCATCATTCTTCCTTCGTGGGGAATGAGCGGAGCCGCTGCTACGATGGTCGGCCAAAACCTTGGCGCGAACAAGCCGAAACGGGCAGAGCGCGCGGTTTACGTGACTGGCGCTTATAACGCCATCTACCTGGTTGCTGTCGGCCTGGTGCTCGTTTTTGCCCCCCACCTCATCGTTTCGTTCTTCTCGGGCGATGCAGTGGTCTCCGCTTTTGCAGCAGACTGTCTTCGCATCATTGGCTATGGCAACCTGACCTACGCGTTCGGCATGGTGATGGTGCAGGCGTTTAACGGCGCGGGCGACACCGTCACTCCAACCTTGATCAACATCGTCAGTTTCTGGCTCTGCGAAATTCCGCTCGGTTGGTATCTCGCCAATCGTACGCCGCTCGGAGTCAGCGGCGTGTTTACATCCATTCCAGTCGCGAACACCGTGATGACAGTTATCAGTCTGATTGTGTTCGCACGCGGTAAGTGGAAGCTGCGCCGCATCTGAGCCGGTAACGGAAGAAAAACCCGAGCAGCTACGGCGCCCACAGGGTATCAGGTCGTGCCATGGAAGTTGGCGCTCAAAACCCTTCGATCATCCACACACTGCTGTGTCTGACAGGGGCCTCGATGGCGAGATAGCGTCCGTCCGGTGAAGGGATGGCCCAAAGCAAACCTCCGGCTGCTCCCTTGCCCTGCCATAACACTCGGGCATTTCCAGCGAGATCCACGTAGAGAAGCACGCCGTTGCCTTGAGTGGAAACGGACCCGCAGTACAGGCCTTTTCCATCAGGCGACCAGTCAAGGCCCGTGACATTGGGCCAACCCTTCACCGCGATTTCGCGGTCAGAGCCACCGGATAGTGAAAGCAAGCGAATGTGAATCTCCGGCTCTTGTTCTTTCGCAATGGCAAGAGTAGTTCCTTCCGGAGAAAGTGCAGTGCCGAATGAACTCACAGGGTCCTTCGATAGCGTCCGGAGCACCTTGCCTCGGCCTTTCACCGGATCGAATGCAGTAAGCGTCAACTGTTTCGCGTCTTGGCTATCCTCGCGGACTACGCAGAGGCTGGCCGGAGCGCGAGCGCACATATGCCAACCGTTTCGCATCTCCAGCACAAACTGCGGCGCACCGCCGCTGATGGGAATGCGCATCAGACGCGAGTTCCGGCCGGCCCCCTTTGGACTCTCGATATACAGTATCCATGCGCCATCGGGGCTGAAGTGTGGTCCCCAGACGTCTTGCGGGCCTGTGATGACTGCTTGCGCTGCATCCTCACTCATTCCTTGCTTGAAGATGCCTTGTGTCCCATTGCGATCGGAAGAGAAGAGTACAGCCTTGCTGTCCGGCGTCCACGCATACGGCTCATCCCTGGCTTCGTCATTCGTCAGCCGACGAGGAGGGTTCATGCGCGTCCCGCCTCCGAGCTCGCCCAGATAGATCTGTTCCTGATACATCGCCTTCAGGAATACCAAACGCTTCCCATCAGCACTGGCGCTCAAGCCCTCAAAATTCGAACCGGGCCACTGGGTGACGCGTTTGGGCTTGCCGATGGGCGTGCCCGTCTGGCCGTTGATGCCGATCTGCCATAGATTAGAGTCATCCGACCCCGGAGATTCCTGCCGTGAGTAGACGATCCGCCCGTCCGGAAGCCAGCAAAAGATTCCCAAGAAAAGCTCCGGGCTCGATAGAATTACTGTGCGATTCGCCCCCTTCAGGTCACAACTTTCGATCGAAAATTGGTACCGCTCGGAAGTGCGTTGCGCTTTGATATATGCCAGGCGCTGCCCATCCGGTGACCATCTAACGGACCAAGGTTCTTCGTTCTCTTCTAGCGCCAAAACCTTTTGCGGGTTGCCCCCCTGGCTGTCCGCCACCCAAATTTCGCGAGAAGGCATTCCGGCTTCGGCGGGTCTAAAGCCGATGTGCACACCGTCGGGCGAAACCCCGAACCCAAATGCACGCTCCCGGAGTTCCCGGGCAGATTGCCCCAACATTGACACCGTCCAGATGCTCATGTCCCCGCCCGCTTCCCATGCCTGAGCGAGCAATTGCGTGCCGTCGGGAAACCATGAGTGGACGCTCCACGACGCATCCGCAGGAACTCCGGCCGGTTTTGTGGTCAGGCGTTCTTCGCCGGTCAAAAGCAGCTTCACATGAATCCCTGCGGCATCTGAGTAAGCGAGGTATTTCCCATCGGGAGAAATGAGGTCGCTCTGAACAGCATTCTCGCTGGAATTGAACGTGAGGCGTTTTTGCGTTAGCTCGATCGACGGAGTTGCGGTAGGTGCGGGAGAGCGATGCAGGAGAAACCATGCGAATCCAATTAGCAGCACGAGGGCGGCAATTGCCCCAATCACAGCCTTCCGATGCCGCTTCAAAACGCCCGTGACGATCGCCGAATCCGAGCTTGATTCCTGCGGCGTCTCGCGTGGCGCTGGCAGAATCGCCGGCGAGGACTCTGAAGCTATGGACCGATCCGCGCTCGCGTCGCGCTTCAGACGCTTTAGATCCGTTCTGATGTCAGACGCGTGCTGATAACGCAGGTCGCGATCTTTCTCCAGCGCCTTCTGAATGACTCGCTCCAGCTCCGCTGGCACATTCGAGTTCAATTCCCTCGCTGGAGTAGGCCGCTTGTTTAGAATCGCGTCGAAGATAACGGCCGTTGTACTGCCCGCAGCCGCCGGACGACCCACCGCCATCTCGTACAGCACGGCACCAAAACTGAACAGATCTGTTCGCGTATCCAGTTCCTCACCGCGCGCCTGCTCCGGAGACATGTACGCGATTGTGCCTACTGTCGTACCCGGACTCGTAAGATGGTCGGCGGCAATGGTTGCGGTCAGCGCCGCGGTAGCTGAGGCCGGATCGGAAACTTGCGCGTGCCCATCCGTCGCGGGCTCCTGCAGCTTCGCCAACCCGAAATCCAGAATCTTCGCTTGACCCCGCGTCGTCACGAAGATGTTCGCAGGCTTGATATCGCGGTGGATGATGCCCTTTGAGTGGGCCGCGTCCAGACCGTCAGCGATCTGAATCGCATAATCCAGCAGCCGGTCTAATTTGAGCGGCTTGCCTTCGATGACATGCTTGAGAGTCTGCCCTTCCAGCAACTCCATCGCGATCATGGGCTGCCCGTCGCATTCGTCGATGTCGTAAATCGTGCAGATGTTTGGATGATTCAGGGCCGAAGCTGCCTGCGCTTCCCGCTGAAAACGCTCCATAGCCTGACGCTGGCTGGCCAGTTCCTCGGGCAGGAATTTGAGGGCAACAAAGCGGCGAAGCTTGGCGTCCTCCGCCTTATACACCACGCCCATACCGCCCCCGCCGATTTTTTCCAGAATGCGATAGTGCGAGATTGTTTGGCCAAGCACGGTCAGCACGAGCTACGACGGAGTTGATCCAGCTTATCGCAAAACGGCGAAATCCATTAAGGCCCCTTCCGGAGACGAAGCCAATACGGCCACGTGTAGCTCTAGGCCGGGCGACTACTAGCGGGCAATAGAAAAACAGCCTACTGTTCCCGAAGCGTGCGCGCCGGGTCAATGTGTATCGCCCGTGCAGCGGGATTCCAACAGGCTAACAGAGCAACCGCGATCATCAGGAGAAGGGCCATTGCGTAGGCGGCGGGATCGCGCGGACTTACGCCATAGAGGATCGCGGATAGCAGCCGCCCGGCAGCCAGCGTAACGATCGTTCCGATCGAGATGCCGATGACGCAAATCACCACAGTGCGCCGGACAATGGAAGAAAGTACTTGCGCCGGCCGCGCGCCCAACGCCATGCGAATACCGATTTCGCGCATTCGCCGCACAACCGCGTAAGCCATCAGGGCGAATAGCCCAGTCGCGGCCAGAACCATAGCGAGCACGCCGAAGGCCCCGAGCACTATGGCTGCAACGCGGGCGGGAAAGAGGGGTAGCGCGAGTTGATCTTGGAGACTGCCGCTATTAAAGAGCGTCAGGTTTGAATCGAGATCCAGCACGACCTTGCGCAACAGGTCTGTCGCCTCTCGGGCGGATAGGCGGGTGCGCGCAACGAGCGTGGTCCAGGTAGTTCCAGTCTGTGCGATGGGCCGAAAGACAGCCGGATGCGGATCTTCTCCGAGCGACTCATACTTGCCGGTTTCTACGACTCCGATCACTTCGAGTGCCCGGTCTCCCAAGCGAACGCGCTTACCTAACGGATTTTCATTTTCGTAGAGCAGATGCACCAATGCTTCATTAACGATCGCCACAGGCGGCGTGCCCTCGCGATCGTGATCGGTTACGTCGCGACCCAGGAGAAGTCGTGTGCCGGCCGCCTGCAGATAGCCGGGAGAAATGTTGTAGAGAATTGCAGCCCGCCATTCGGCTCGCGGCGGCATGGGGCGATCAGCACGCGAGATGACTCCGTTGTTCTCACCGAATCCAAGCGGCAGATTGCTGATAACACCCACTGATCGCAGGCCAGGGAGGACTGAAGCTTTTTGAAGTAAATCGGCATCGAAACGGCGGCTGTGCGCCTCGTTGTAGCCTTGCAGCCTCAAATCAAAAGAAACCGAGACAGCATTGTTTGGATTGAAGCCGAGATTTAGTGTAAGCGCATGCTGCAAGCTTCGCACCACCAGAACGGACGAGATGACCAGGATAACGGAAAGCGCTATTTGCCCGGCAACCAGAAGATCACGGATACTGAATGTGCGAAAGCGCGTTGAGATAGGCTCCTCCTTGAGAGTCGGGATCAGATCGACGCGCACGGCTTGCAATGCGGGCGCCAGGCCGAACAGCAGAGTTGTCAAAAGAGCCGCGCAGAGGGCGAAACCCAAAACCGTTGCATTGGGATAAAGCCTGTTATTGACAGGAATATCAAAGCTCGGATTCCACGAACTAAAAAGATTACACGCGCCGAAGGCGATCGCAAGACCAAGCGCGCCTCCGCCCAATGCCAGCAGCAGGCTTTCGGTCATTAATTGGCGCAGCATTTGAAAACGGCTTGCGCCGATAGCCAGCCGGATTCCGATCTCGCGATGGCGATCCGAAGCACGAGCTAACAGCATGCCCGCAAGATTAATGCAAGCGAGAAGAAGGACCATCCCGGCGATGCTCATCAGGACGATACCGAAGCCGGTAATCGGCCCGCGAAGAGCCTGCCCTATGAGACCCGGACGCGTTAACGTAAATTTCCCCTGTTCGACCTCATTAGGATGGACCCGCGTCAATTGTTGGGCAATACGATTGAGATCCGCTTCCGCTTGCCCGCGAGACACGCCCGGCTTCAAGCGGCCCATCATCCAGACCTGTTGAGAGCCACGGTCGCGAAGCCAATCGTTGCCCGGTTCAATCTGAGCCTCCATGCTCATCGGAACCCAATAGTCTCCAGCGACGATCAGCTCAGTTCCTGAGAATGACGGAGGAGCAATGCCGATGAGGGTGAATGAATACCCGTTGATCTTAATGGCTCTGCCGACGATGCGGGGATCTGCTGCTAAACGGCTTCGCCAATAGCGGTCGCTGATGACAACGGCGTTGGCGCCCGGCTTGTCATCTTCGAGCGGCGTAAAAAACCGGCCCAATTCCGGAACGATTCCGAGCGTCTTAAAGTAGTTGCCGCTCGCTTCATAACCCCAGACGCGGAAATTTTCGCGCGCTTGTACGCTCATGCTAACGGGATTAAAGCGCGAGGCAATCAGGCTCGAGAACGTCGTGTTCCGATCGCGGAAATCGATGTAATTGGGGTAGGAAATGTTGACCATCTCGCCCCAGTTGACAGAGACAAGCTGCTGGGGATCGCGAGCGGGAAATGAGCCCAGCAAAATGTTTTCGATGAACGTAAACACGGTCGTGTTTGCGCCGATACCCAGCGCCAGCGTCAGGATCGCGACAGCCGTAAAGAGCGGAGTGCGCCGCAACATGCGAATGCTATATCGGAGATCACGCGCAAGGTTCTCGATGAAGCTGATGCCGCGAGCATCCCGGCATTCTTCTTTGTAAAGAGAAAGGGAACCAATGAGGCGCTGGGCCGCAAGCCTCGCTTCTTCGAATGACATTCCGGCGCGGATATTATTTTGGATTTCCTGCTCCAGGTGATCGTGCATCTCGTGATCAAGGTCAGCCTCGATGCGCCGGAGTTGAAATACTGATCGGAAAAGCATTCGGACTCTTGCTGGCCAGCGCATGTTGCCTCCTAAGTCCCTTCGATAACCAATCCGATTGCGTTTGACAGCCGGTGCCAGTTGTCGACTTCAGATTTGAGTTGCTTTCGCCCAGCAGCAGTGAGTGAATAGAATTTCGCCCGGCGATTGTTCTCCGAATCTTTCCATTCGGCCTTGATCCAACCTTGATGCTCAAGACGATGCAACGCGGGATATAACGAGCCCTGCTGAACCTGCAGAACATCTCTGGAGACCTGGACGATGCGCTTCGCAATCGCCCACCCGTTCATGGGCTCAAGCGAGATCGTTTTCAGAATCAGTAGGTCAAGCGTGCCCTGCACCAGGTCGGTAGGTTTGCCCAAACAGAAGCTCTCCTTGACTATCTACAATAGCCTGTTAATTGTAGATAGTCAAGGGGACGGTGTTGATCGGCGAGCAACAGCAATGGAGCACGAGGGTTCTACTGGAGGGAAGGTAAGGATGCTATGTAACCAAAGATCTCGAAAGAAGAAAATGGAGCGGGGATGAGGTGATGCGAAGATCCGGGGACTTAAGTCCAGGAGCTTGTGCATGACGGCTGTCCAGTTGCATGTTTGGGAGATGCGCCCTTCGGCTACGTCAATGTATTCAACTCGCATGTAAACGTGGGGTTCTTTCACGGCACAGCGGTGCCGGGTCCGGCCCACTTGTTGCAAGGCACTGGCAAGTTCATGCGCCACGTGAAGCTGAGACCCGGAACGGCCACAAACGCCTCCGTGTAAGCAGGCTCATCGATGCGGCGTACTCGGATATAAAGGCGTGCGTCGAAAACGGCTAGCTCAGAGAAACACCTTGGACGCTCCGGCCTCTCTCACTGCGCCAGCCGCTCCATAATCAGCCGCAGCGGTCGTCTTCTGCCGACGTACTCTCACCGCACGCCTTCATGCGCGCCTGCCAAACCTTTTCCGCAAGTCCGAGTGTTTCTTCTGCCAGCTCATTGGTCAGGTGAGCGGGAGCTTTCGTCGAAAGCGCCTCCTGCGCTGCGCTCACGCCCGGGAGCCCACGAACACCTGCTTTGCAGTAATCTTTAAATTTGTTACCAGGGAAAGGGGTAACCATATGCTTGCACTCGTCAGGCCTTTCAACTCCTTTAGCTCGGCGAGGCTGTTGATCTGTGAATCGCCCAAGTCAAGTGAAAGCGTGGTCAGACCCTTCAACTGCTCCAGCCCCGCCAGGCTAGTCACCGACGTTGAAAGAAACGCACCCGGGAAACTTCTGAAATCTAAGGAAAGCGAGGTCAGGCCTTTCAACTGCTCCAGCCCCGCTAGGCTGTCGATCTCTGATGCGCCCAACCCAAGGGAAAGCGTGGTCAGGCTTTTCAACTGCTCCAACCCCGCTAGGCTGTCGATTATTGAATCGCCCAAGTAAAGAGAAAGCTCGTTCAGACTTTTTAACTGCTCCAGCCCCGCTAGGCTGTCGATCTGTGAATCGCCCAAGTCAAGGGAAAGCGTGTTCAGGCCCTTCAGCTGTTCCAGCCCCGCTAGGCTGCTGATCTTTGAATCGCCCAAGTCAAGGGAAAGCGTGTTCAGGCCTTTCAGCTGTTCCAGCCCCGCCAGGCTGCTGACCTTTGAATCCCTCAAGTCGAGAGAAAGCGTACTCAAACCTTTCAACTGCTCTAGTCCTGTCAAGCTGCTGATCTTTGAATCGCTCAAGTCAAGGGAAAGCGTCTTCAGACCCTCCAACTGCTCCAGCGGCTTCAGGCTGGTCATGGCTGAATCGTACGATTTAAGAGAAAGCGTGGTCAGGCCCTTCAGCTGTTCCAGCCCCGCTAGGCTGGTGATTTTCGAACCGCTCAAGTGTAGAGAAAGCTTGTTGAGGCCTTTCAACTGCTCGAGCCCGGCCAAACTGGTGATGGCTGAATCGCCAAAGTGAAGAGAAAGCGTCGTCAGACCGTCCAACTGCTGTAGCGCAGCTAGGCTGGTTATCTTTGATCCGCCCAAGTCAAGAGAAAGGGTAGTCAGGCCTTTCAACTGTTCCAGCCCGGCTAGGCTACTGAACTTTGAATAGCTCAAGTCGAGAGAAAGCGTAGCCAAACCTTTCAACTGCTCTAGCTCGGCTACACTCGTGATCCCTGAACTGCGCAAATCAAGGGAAAGCGTCGTCAGGCCCTTCAACTGCCCTAGCGCAGCTAGGCTCGTGATCTTTGAATCGCTCAAGTCAAGAGAAAGGGTGGTCAGGCGTTTCAACTGCTCCAGGCCCGCCAAGCTCAAGCTAATGATTGCTGGATCGGCCGGAAACAATGTACTGAATGGATGGAAGAAATCCAGTGAAAGCGTGGTCAGTCGCTTCAACTGCCCTAACGTCGCCAGGCTGGTTATCTTTGATTCGCCCAAGTGAAGGTTAAGCGTGACCAGGCTCTTCAACCGCTCGAGCCCCGCTAGACTTGAACCATCAAAAGTAACCTCCAACTCGCGGAGACGAGTGCTCCGAAGCCAAGCAAAATCATTTATATGACCGCTGCCCAGACCTACATTACCGATTTCCAGGCCGTCCAGATCATGTTGCAGCCTGAACAGTTCCGGCGAGAGTCCCCAACTTCTCAAGGCACGCCTCTGCTGTAGCGTGTCCACCGCGCAGTAAGCGGTATACGCGGAACCAGCAATCGCGATTCCGATACCTGCTCCCGTAAGGCGGAGCATTCTGCGCCTCCCGAGGCAGGCTTGCAAGTATTCAGTCTTCCCTGCGGCATCTCCAGCGGGGAGCAGTAGCTCCCGATGCCGTAGGACCAGCGCCAGATCCTTGCCGTTCAGCAAATTGCGGCGGTTGTGCGTTTGCCGCCACTGTGCGTACGCGCCCTCTAGCAAAAGCTTAGTTTGATCAAGGGATGCAAGGGCTGAACCCGTTAGTCGGCGCAAAATTTGCACCAGACGCTCATGTGGGAGGCGGTAGCACCCTGGTACTACGGCCTCCAATAGCCGCACACGCGGGTAGGTTAAGCGATCTAGCCAGGGTTTGATGGTCTCCACGGGCAATCCAGCCTTGCTCGCAATGGTCACTGCGGTTCCCCCTTCCGCCACGCGCTGGTTGGTGACGAGATCGACCAAGCTCAGCACAATACCATTGAGCAAGGGAACGCGAACCGCTTCCGGCACCTCTTCTAACCTCTGTTGTATGAACAGAAGCAATAAGCCCTCAGCGCCACCCGCAAGCTGATAATCGTTCATCGTGATATGATTTGCGGCCCGCTGCTGGACAAAGTTGGCAAGGCTTTCGAGACCAATCGACACGTCGAGAGGTGAAACGCGCTCCGATCGGGAGGAGTCCTGTGCGATATTGGCCAAGAAATTATCGATCAGCTTCTGGTCAACTGAAAAACCAGCTTCGCTAGCCAACGTGGCGATTACGTCACCAGCGACAGGCCGCGGCATCAAGTCTAGTTTCACCTGCTCAGCACGAAAGTGCTCAGCAATCTCAAAATCCGCCCAGTCGGCCTGGTACTCGCGGCGAAAACTAACGACCGTGGATAGCCGGTGTGGAGCCGGTTCCCTAACTATTCTCGCCAGAAGCTCAAATATGGGGAGATGTTCGTCTTTTGTAGATCGGAGCTGCTCAAATTGATCCAAGATCAGTACCCATCGGGTGTTGGAGGCGTCCGGGAGCGAATTCAACGACTCGATGTCCGGAAACTGATTTCGGATCGCATGCAGCAGCTCGGTCGGAGCGTTGTTCGGGCGCGCTTCCCAATACACGCAATTCTCCTTTTTTAGGGTGTATTGGAGGCCTGCCTGAAGTAACGATGTTTTCCCCGCTCCCGATTCACCACGCACAACGGTAATGGGTATTTGATCGTTCTGCACACGGTCAAGCAACAGCGCAAGCTCGGCTCGGCGTCCTAAGCGCGCAAACAGGTCTCCGTCCGCCACACCCCAAGGGAGGAGACCTTTGATAGCGCTCGGAGCCGCCTTTGCTTCCGTTTCTGGGGGCGGTACGGCACGTTTCCAAACACGCCACAGCAGCCAAACGAAACACACGACGCCCAATGCGTACGCTGCGGATGCAACGTGAAGCACGGACTGCACTTCTTTCCATTCGCGGCGGAAGTATTCACCTGCAGCGAAAAAGGCCAGCACGAAGAACGCAAGAGCCTGGTTGATCTGTCCACGCCTGATCAAATAGATCAGTAATTGCAGTCGTTTGATCAGAGCCTTGTATTCCACACGCCTTTCCGTCGAGTATCTAAAGTATCAAGTTTAGACGGGACGGCATCAGCGCGAAGCGCCGCGCTCGAATGCCGACTGATCAGTCGCTTGGCCAAATGTAGATCGAACAATATGTCGCCACTCTCTTACTGCGCCAGCCGCTCCATAATTAGCCGCAGCGGTTCGTCTTCTGCCGACATACTTTCACCACACGCTTTCATGCGAGCCTGCCAAACCTTTTCCGCTAGCCCGAGTGTTTCTTCAGCCAGTTCATTGGTCACGTGAGCGGGAGCTTTCGTCGAAAGCGCCTCCTGCGCTGTGCTGAGTAACTCCCCAGCTTCACTCGAACCCCCGGCGGGATGACTCCCCAGGCACGCTTCGAGACTCGCGCGGCTCAGATCTAGAATATGCAGGCTGCGCTGATATTTTTCGGCCGACGACAGCTGCCGCGGTGTCGGATCGAGATTGGTCATCGTATTCGATAGCTGCATGCGCTGCCGCATCCCCAGATCAGCGGGCTTGTGCAGTACCGCCGTCACGAATGCAGCTTTTGCCGCCCTGTATCGACCCTGCTGCAACTCAGCTTCGCCCAGCCCCGCGTATGCTTCCGCATCTCTCGGTTGCTGCTGAATGAGCGCATGATATACGTCAGCTGCCCGCGGCGCAGACCCCGCAATTAAGAAAAAATGCGCCAGCCTCCTTTCAATCGCCGGATCATTTCCGGCCTCCTCTTGTAACGGAAGCAATTCGGCAAGCAATTCCTGCTTCTTGCCCGTCTCTGCCAGCAGCTCGATTAATTCCATGCGCACCGACATGCGATGCCGAGTCGCCTCGTTGCCGTCGCCCGCAGTTCCGGGGCTGATCGGCCACTCCCCATAGATCGCGCGATGATAATACGACTCCGCCTCCACGGTCCTGCCTTTCTTGAGCGATAATCGCGCCGCGATGAGATTAGCGCGACCATTATTAGGCTCGCGCTCGAGAATTTCTTGCATAAGCGGGTCGGCCTCATCGACCTTCCCTGCCGCGATGAGCGCCTCAATCAGATCGAGTTCGTAGTTTTCATTTTGGCGATCCAGAGCGTGTGCCCTGCGCAGCGTATCGACTGCCTTTGATGCTTGACCTTGTTTCAAATAACGAGAGCCCGCGAGATAAAACGCTTGTGCGGAGCGCTCCAATTCGGTCCGCTGCGTCTTCTCCAGAAATCGATCGAGCGCGGTAAGACCAGCGATGACCGCCACAATAATCGCTACCAATCCGACCAGGCGGGACTTCGCGACGGTTATCTCTTCCGTTCGCTTGTTCGCGCTCATCTCAAATGTTCGGACCCCGGCCATCACCAACGCCGTAAGATGCAAGGATGTCTTTGAGGGCTACAATCCCGTACATCTGGTGGATGTTCGCGCGGCTCACAACCGGGACTACGTCGACCCCTTTTACCCTCATCCGCTCTAACGCGTAGCTCAATGGATGATCTAGATGTACATAGGGATATCGCCCCGCAGATTTCACGAGCTCGCGAACCGTGGCCGGCGGAGGCGACGCGGCTTCGATCTGATGGCTGCTCACTATGCCTTGCAGGTAATCGCTATCAGCTACAGGCCATGAGTTACATTTCTCTTGTTCGAAACGTCGCTTGGCGCTCGCCATGTCCGCATCCGGCGGAAGCGGTTCAACTCCGGAATGCATCACTTCGCTCACCCGAACGCCGGCCAGTTCCTCGCGCGATTCCCCAGTCGGCAGGTAAACGCCTTCTTGGAGCGCCAGCGCTTCATAAATCGGTTCACGCTGCAGCTGCTGTGAGATGAAAAAGCTGATCAGATTCGAAATCATCAGAGGCACGATGATCGAGTAATCTCGCGTCATTTCGAAGATCATGATTACAGAGGTGAGAGGGGTTCGCACGATCCCGGCAAACGCCGTCCCCATACCTACCAGTGCATATGCGCCTGGATTCGCCGTCACATGCGGAAGGAAAGTGTGCGCAACACTGCCGACCGTTCCGCCGATCATCGCCCCGATGAACAAACTCGGTCCGAAAATGCCGCCCGCGTTTCCCGACGAGTAGCACGCCGGTGTCGCAATGATCTTCATCACCGCCAGTACCGCAACCGTCTTAACCGGAAAATCACCCCCCAGCACTCGATCCACGTAGTCGTACCCCACGCCGAGCACTTCCGGCATGAACCATCCGAATAAACCCACCAGCAGTCCTCCCGCCGTGGGCTGCAGCCAAACCGTTGATCTGGGAAGCTGTCGAAACCAAACCCGCAGATAGAGCAACAGCTTGACGAAGCACACCGAGCCCAATCCGCCAACCACACCCAAAACCGCGTAGATCCCGAACTCAAGCGGATTCACTAGTTGATAGGCGGGAACATGAAACAACGGCTGATCGCCAAGAATCAGATGCAACACAATCCAGGATGTCGCCGAGGCCAGCACTACCGACCCGAGTACCGGCGCGTGAAGATCGCCTAGGATCTCTTCGAGTGAAAACAGCACCGCCGCAATCGGCGTGTTGAATGCCGCCGCGAGTGCCGCCGAGCACCCGACCGGAAGCAGCGCCTTCACATTCGGCACGCTCAGCCCGAAGCGCCGCCCCAGAACCGATGCAATCCCGGCTCCGATCTGTACGGATGGCCCTTCGCGGCCCAGAGCGATGCCGCTCGCGAGCGAAGCCGAGCAGCATAGAAACTTCCCAAGCACCGTTCGGAGCGAGATATATCCGTCTTGAATGAACAGCGCAAACTTTGCCTGCGGAATCCCGCTTCCGCGCGCATTCGGGAAGTACCGCGCCAGCAGGTAACCTGTAACCAGCGCTCCCGCCGTCGGAATCAGCACTCGCCGCCATGCGGCGCCTCCCGCGGGATACATACGTGCTGCAAGGCGTCCGGTAAGGAGGATGAACGCCACCACGGTCAGCCCCACGATCACACCGATTACCAGGCTCAAGATGATCGAGAGCTGATCCTCACGCTTATGAAAGCCCGTCCAACTCCGTAGCTTGGCGCGTAAGCGCAGCGTTTCCATCCCCTTCTATACTCACAGACCCACGCACCCTGCCCTTGCTAAAATTCTTGAGCGGCGTGAATCACTTAAAGCAGCTCATTCGCGAAGTCCCGGATTTTCCTAAGCCCGGCATCACCTTCTACGACATCACCACTCTGTTAAAGGACAAACAAGGTTTTCGCGAAACGATCGACGCGCTGCAGCAGCATTATGCGCGAACGCCTGTCGATGTCGTTGTCGGAATTGAAGCTCGTGGGTATTTTTTTGCGCCCGCAATGGCTCACGCCCTCGGTGCCGGGTTCGTTCCCGTTCGTAAGCCCAAAAAGCTTCCCTTCACTGTGAGGAGCGTCGACTATCAGCTCGAGTACGGAACCGACCAGCTCGAGATCCATGCAGATGCCATCGAACCCGGACAGAAAGTCCTGATCATCGACGACGTCCTGGCAACTGGGGGAACAGCTTCCGCAGTAGCTCGCCTTATCGAACTCCTGGACGGCAAAGTAATCGGGCTCGGATTTGTCATTGAGCTTACCTTTCTGAAAGGGCGCGTCAAGCTGCCTGGCTACGATGTCTTCTCTCTGCTCCAGTACTAACCGTGCAGGCCACCGTCCCGTGTTTTGCTAAGTTGAACCTCGACCTTCGCGTATTGCATAGACACCCCGACGGCTACCACGAGCTGCGCACAATCTTCCAGACCATCAGCCTCAAAGACACCTTGGTTATTGAATTCAAATTGCAAAAACGAACCCAAATCGTTGTAAGTAGTTCCATCGAGATTGAGGACAACATCGTAGTTCGTTCGGCAAAAATGGTCTTGGATCATCTCCGGACGACCGCTTGGGTTCGTTTCGTAATTTCGAAGAGGATCCCGCTCGGCGCGGGTCTGGGCGGCGGTTCGAGCGATGCGGCCGCGGTTCTCATGGCAATACCCGCGCTGGCCGGCAAGCGGATTGCCTTTGCCGACATGGTTCGTTTGGCAAAATCGCTAGGAAGCGATGTTCCTTTCTTCCTTTGTGGCGGCACGGCAGTCGGCCTCAGCCGTGGAACTGAGATTTATCCGCTTCCAGATCTCCCGCCGCGAGCCGCCCTCGTCGTCTTCAGTGGCATCCACGTATCCACGGCAGAAGCCTACCGGGCATTGAATGTCCGCGCGTTGACTTCACCGGCTGACTCCCCTATTCTGAGAGAGTTTCAGACCATAACCTGGAACTTGGCCCGTTCCAGTCTGAATCAACTTCCGCTTCAAAACGATTTCGAGGAACCCGTGTTTGGAATGCATGGAGAGCTTGCAGCGCAAATCCGAAAATTGCGAAAGCTGGGAGCAAAGCCTGCGCTCATGACGGGCAGCGGCTCGGCCGTATTTGGCATGTTTGAAACGGCCGCCGACGCGCGGTCCGCTGCTTTGAAGTTTCCGACAGGGTCGGCTTACCCGGTCCGTTTTCTTCCGCGCCGGCAATATAGAAGGATATGGCGCAGATCATTAGGATCAGCCGCTGACGCAGGTTGCTTTGCCGATTAGCAAGGAGAAGCCTTCCAGAATGTCCGCTCCCAAACCGGTTCGAGCATTGTTCACCGACTTCAAAGTTTTTAGCGGTACGGCGAATCCTTCACTGACGGCGGAGATCTGCGACGCCCTGGGCTGTCCTATGGGATCGGCCATGATCAAGACCTTCGCCGATGGCGAAACATATCTGCAAATTCAAGAAAATGTTCGTGGCGCGGACGTCTTTCTAGTTCAGCCAACCTGTACTCCGGTAGATCACAATATCATGGAGCTCTTGCTCATGATTGATGCGTTCAAGCGTGCGAGCGCGGAGCGCATCACGGCAGTGTTACCCTATTATGGGTATGCGCGGCAGGACCGTAAGGATCAGCCGCGAATGCCGATATCCGCCAAACTGGTAGCCAGCCTCATAGAAAGGGCGGGCGCAAGCCGGGTCTTGGCGCTTGATCTGCACGCCGCTCAGATCCAAGGGTTTTTCGATATTCCTGTGGACCACCTGTTTGCGTTGCCGGTCATGATCGAGTATTTCCAGGACCGCCACGACCGGCGGGACCTGATTATCGTTTCCCCGGATGCGGGCGGTGTAGAACGAGCTCGCGCATTCGCGAAGCGCTTGAACGTGCCGTTGGCGATTATCGATAAGCGGCGCACAGATGCCAATGTAGCCGAAGTGATGAATATTGTCGGCGATGTTCGCGGCAAGCATTGTTTGATGGTGGATGATTTAGTGGATACAGCAGGAACGCTTATTAAAGGAGTCGACGCTCTTCTCGAGCAAGGCGCGACCGGTGTTACGGCGTGTGCCACGCATGCGGTTCTGTCAGGAGCGGCTGTGGAGCGAATCAACGCCTCGCCTGTTAATGAGTTGGTTGTGACGAACTCGATTCCGAAAACGTGCCGAAATGGTGACTGCAGCAAGATCCGCACGCTTTCGGTGGCGCCATTGCTCGCTCGCGCCATCCAGTCGATTCACGAGGGCGGGTCGGTTAGCACATTGTTCGTGTAGGGAGCATGCAGGGAGCATAAATCATGCAGGGAGCATAAATAAGGATGAGGAAGGAACTTACAGTTACCGCGGAATCACGCGATTCGCGCGGCAAAAATGAGGCCCGCCGGTTACGCGCCGGCGGTTCTATGCCCGCAGTGGTCTACGGCGGCTCGATGGGCCCTCTCCCGGTGGCCGTCAGTCCAAAGGAACTCACCAGAATTTTGAACAGCAAGACGGGTCACAACACGATTTTCAATCTGAGTGTAGGAAGTGAAGATACACCCGTCATGATTGTCGATTGGCAATACGATCCCATTAAAAATTCTCTATTGCATGTCGACCTGAAGCGAATCGATCTCAATCAACGAATCACGGTCAATGTTCCCGTCATCACACAGGGAGAGCCGAAAGGTGTCAAAGTGCAAGGCGGCTTACATGAGATCGTCACTCGTGAAGTCGAGATTGAGTGCCTCCCGCAAGAAATACCCGAGCAGTTCGTCGTGGACGTCTCCGAGCTTATGATCGGCCAGAACATACGCGCTGGAGAGATCCCGATGACGGCTTCGATGAAGCTCTTGAGCAATCCGGATACTTTGATTTCGCACGTAGTCGCACTCAAGGCCGAAGAGGAGACTGTCGCGGCAACTGGCGTTGAAACCGCTGCTCCCGCTGCTGAACCCGAAGTCATCAAGAAGGGCAAGAAGGAAGAGGAAGGCACCGAACCCGCTGCTCCCGCCAAGAAGAAATAGGGCAGTTAAGATTCTTGATAACGAATGTATAAAGGTTCAGTCCTGCTGGATCCGCCCGATAGCGAAGTTCTCGAAAATTCTACCGAACACGCGGTACAAACTTACTGCATCGTCGGACTTGGCAATCCGGGGACCCGTTACCAGAACACGCCTCACAATATAGGCTTCAAGGTTGTGGACGAATTAGCGCAACGCCATGCAGTGCGCGTTTCGAAGAACGAAAATGCTGCCGCAACGGGAGCCGGCAGGATTCGGAACAAAACAGTGATCTTGGCGAAGCCCCAGACTTTTATGAATAACTCTGGCGAGGGGGTAAGCGCCGTTTTGAAGTCTCGAACGCTCGCCAATACGAATTTGATCGTGGTTCACGATGAACTTGACCTTCCTTGGACGGCCCTGCGGATCAGGAAAAATGGTTCGGCTGCGGGCCACAATGGAATCAAGTCCGTTATTGCCGCTTTGAAGACCGATCTTTTCACTCGGGTCCGGGTCGGCATACACCCGAATCATCCGATTGAGGATGCGGCAGATTACGTGCTCGCTCCTTTTGAGCGGGAGATGAGGGATGAGGTGGAGGAAGTGGTCTCGTACACCGCTGATGCCGTCGAATCCATCGTTGCTGAAGGCGCCGTTAAGGCCATGGCGAAATTCAATCGCCGCGCCCGAGGCATTCAAGAAGAGGAAGAATGAGAATCTACGAGGAGTTGTTTGTTGTTCGTCCGGATGCTACCGACGAAGAGGTGGACCCGTTTATCGAACAGTTGAAGGGCGTCATTACCCATTCGGGTGGGTCGCTGGATAAAACCGATAAATGGGGAGTGCGTAAACTCGCCTATCGGGTAACCAAATACAACGAGGGGCAGTACATCCTGCTTCAGTTCAATGCGCAGCCTGAAACAGTGAAAGAGATCGAGCGCCGCATGCGCGTGGCTGATTTCGTCCTGAAGTTCATTACCGTGCGCATCGACGAAAAGATGAAGCGCATCGAGAAGCGCAAGAAAGCTCGAGAGAAACGAGCAGCTCGCAAACCGGCCCCCGCGCCGTCGCCTGCTGCAGTCGCGTCTCCATCGTTGCCCGCCGAAGCTGCGCCCCCGGTTCCAGGCGCCCCTGGCGCTCCAACCCCGCGGCCTGCCGAGAGAACTGAATAGAGAGCGCAAGAGAGAACTAGAAGGAGATTCGTTATGCCAGAGCAAAGAGGCGGACGTCCCATCGCGGCGTCACAACGGCCCACGGGCGGCGACAAGGCAATAGCCACTGGGAAGAAGCAATATTTCCGGCGTAAGAAAGTGTGCCGCTTTTGCGTCGACAAAATCGACGATATCAATTACAAAGATGTACGGCTTCTATCCAGCTTTATCTCAGAACGCGGGAAAATCACGCCGCGCCGGATATCCGGTGTCTGCACACCCCACCAGAAACGGTTAAGCGAGGCGATAAAGCAGGCGCGCAACATAGCTCTCCTATCCTTCGCCGCAAAGCAGTAGAGCGCCAGGAGCAATATGGAAGTAATTCTTAGAGAAGATGTCGACAAGCTAGGAAACCGTGGGTCGGTGGTGAAAGTCGCCGATGGCTATGCCCGGAACTTTCTTTTACCCAAGCGATTGGCGGTAGCAGCGACGGACGCAAACAGAAAGATCGTGGAGCAGGAGCGCGAAGCTCATCTGCGGCGTGAAGCCAAAGAGAAGACGGACGCCCAAGACCTGAGCAAGCTGATGGGCGGCGTGAAGCTGACCTTCCGGCAAAAGGTCGGCGAGAACAATCAACTCTTCGGTTCGGTAACGGCCAAGGATATAGCCGACGCCCTCGAAGCCCAGCGATTCCACATCGAACGCCGCAAAGTGCAGCTCGACGAACCGATCCGCACGCTCGGAGATCACAAGGTTACGCTTCGGCTGCACCGTGATGTCTCAACGCAGATCGACGTAGTCGTTGAGCCCGAGCAATAACGCTCGAACGCCGCTATTTGTTCCTCGATCCCAACAAGCTCGCTGAACTCGCTCCTGCCGAGGTGCTGGAAGCAGCCGCGAGCGGCCATCTCGCCTTAGATCATCGTTTTCTGCACTCGCTTCTCGATAGGCGCGAGGAATCGCTCCCAGCGCTGCTCCACTTTGCTCAGCGCGATCGTAGCCGCGACGTAGTGGATCTGGCTCCTGAGCTGACTGCGCTCTTCCGTTGCCTAAAGACTCCTGACGCAGTTCCGTTTTTCATCAGCTATATCCGGGACGCTCCCGAAGAGATACCTGACGAAGTGATGGAGGCTCTCGTCGAAATCGGTCGCCCCGCCCTAGAACCGCTCATCGTTCTGTATCGCGATTTGAAGCAGCCTGAAAGCGGTGAGGTGGCCTTTATTCTCGCCAGCCTTCGTATTCAAGATGAGCGCGTGCGTGAGATTTTGCTTGAACGATCGGATTACGATCCCTCCGACACCGACTTCCTTTTGGAGCTTTACACCGACACGGCGGCAAAGCCCTCGGAGAAACCGTTCGACATTTGGGCCTTGTACCCCGAAGAGGCCGACCTCCCCGTTGAGCAGCTTGACGAAGACGAGCGCGTGGAGTTGCTCGAGCATCCTGTCGAGTGGGTACGCGCCGCCGCTGCTGCCTCGTTCTTCAATCGGGAACTGAGCGCCGATTTGCGGGCCAAGCTGCTGCTCCTGACGCAAAATGATCCCTCGCCAACTGTTCGCGCGCGTGCCTGGGAGGCATTAACCGCGGCAATTGATGAGCCCGAAGTGTTAGAAGCCATGGTCCGTGCTCTGCGCAATTCTGAGCTTTCGACCGAGGAGCGTGGCGGTCTTCTGGTCGGCTTGGCCCCTGAGGCCGACCGCACTGAGGTTCGTAGAGCCATCGTGAATCTCTATGACTCGCCAGGCGGGCGTGCCAAAGCGCTTGAGGCGATGTGGCGTTCGCTGCATCCCAGCTTTCGCGAGTATTTCGCAAAGCATCTTGATGACCCTGAACTCGAAATTCGGCGCGGGGCTGTATGGGGTATCGGCTATTACGGATTGAAAGGCGAACTCGATCGGCTTCGGAAACTGTTCGACGACGAGGATCTACGCTCTGACGCGGTTTTTGCGTACACGCTGGTACTGCCAGCAGAGGTTTCATCGGGCCGCATGAAAGCATTGCTCACGCGGATTGAGAAGGACGCCCGCGGTCTCTCCGAAATGGAAGAGGAACTCGTCAAGACCGCGCTCGATGAACGCCTGATGCTCGCGGGAAAAGAACCATTCTTCAGTAAGCAACAGGACTGACGAGTTTGGCTCCGGATTATGGTAGCCTATCGGCACAAACTATGAGGAGTGTTGAATGACGCTATTCAGTAAGAAGCCGCTGGATCGCCTGATTGCCGAGTCTGAGGGTGTCGGAGAGAAGGGCGGTCACCTCAAAAGGACGCTGAGCGCGACATCTCTCGTGGCTCTCGGCGTCGGCGCAATTATCGGCGCGGGCATCTTCACCCTGACCGGAGTTGCCGCCTCCACTCACGCGGGTCCCGCGTTGGTCTACTCGTTTATCCTGGCGGCCATTGGTTGCACATTCGCGGGCTTCTGCTACAGCGAATTTTCCACCATGATCCCCATCGCGGGCAGTGCTTACACGTATGCCTATGCGACGGTCGGCGAGTTGATCGCCTGGATCATCGGCTGGGCGCTGGTTTTGGAATACGCGGTAGGAGCTGCAACCGTAGCGGTCAGCTGGTCGGCAACCATTGCCTCGATATTGGCGGATTTCGGTATCAACATCCCTCAGTCCATGCTTGGGTCTCCGTTCGATGTTGTTCCCGGCCTCGTAAACCTGATTGCGGTGATCGTTGTGGTGGGCATCTCGACAATCTTGATCATCGGTGTTCAGGAATCCGCGCGGTTTAATGCCGTGATCGTGTTCATCAAGGTTGCCGTAGTCGTTGTATTCATCATTGTCGGTTACTTCTACATCAACAAGGCAAACTACACGCCCTTCGTGCCGCCTAACACGAGCGGCGAATTTGGAGCTTTTGGTTGGTCGGGCGTGCTGGCCGGTGCGGGACAGATCTTCTTTGCATACATCGGATTCGATGCGGTATCGACAGCTGCTCAAGAAGCCAAGAATCCGAAACGCGACATGCCGATCGGCATTATCGGTTCGCTCGCCATCTGCACGATTCTTTACATTCTCTATTCGTTGGTGCTGACAGGCGTTGTTAACTACAAAGACCTGAACGTCGCGGCTCCCCTCGCCGTTGCGGTCAATCACATGAACGGCGTGCCGTGGGTAGGGAAGCTGATGAAACTCGGTTCGCTGCTCGGCCTCACCAGCGTAATTTTGGTCATGCTCCTCGGCCAATCTCGCGTGTTCTATTCGATGTCACGCGACGGCTTATTGCCGAGGCTGTTCGCTGAGGTGCACCCGAAATTTGGGACGCCGTGGAAATCCAACTTGCTTCTAATGGTCTTCGTTTCCGCGGGCGCAGCCTTCACGCCCATCGCACAGTTAGGCAACCTGACGAGCATCGGAACGCTGTTTGCCTTCGTGCTGGTCTGTATCGGTGTCATCATTATGCGCAAAACCGACCCGGGCCTGCCCAGACCCTTCAAGACGCCGTGGGTTCCGCTGTTTCCGATCCTGGGCGTGCTGATCAACTTTCTGCTGATGCTAAGCCTGAATAAGCTGACCTGGATGGCATTCCTGACCTGGATGGCAATCGGATTAGTCGTTTACTTCGCATACAGCCGGTTCCATAGCCACCTGTTGCTTCGGAGCACGGCTCCCCCAGTGGCGCGCTAGCTGAGCCCAGCTTCGCTTAAGCAACCAACTGCATCCACTCATCCGCCCGGCGGCGCAGTTTAGTTCGCTCGCAGCTTTCAGGCAAGAGTGACGAGATCACGGCTACCGAATCTGCTCCGGCGGCCAACACTTCCGCCGCGTTATCGAGTGTGATACCGCCAATGGCAACCAGCGGCCTTTCAGTAACTTTCCGCAGCCGCCGTAAGCCCTCCACTCCGACTATGGGATCAGGCTTGCTTTTGGAATTAGTCGAAAAGATCGGACCCAGAGATACATACTCCACCGGCTCTTCATTCGCTCGAATCAACTGCTCCTCATCATGCGTCGAAAACCCAATCACCTCGTCGCTCACAACTACACGTGCAGCAACGGGCGAGAGGTCGTCCTGTCCGACGTGCAGAGCCGTACCCAGAAGCTTTGCAAAATCCGCGCGATCATTAATCACGAACAACACGCCGCGCTCGTGACACAGATCCGCGATGTGCTTTGCTTCATCGAAATGGGTTTGAGTCCACGCGTCCTTGTGCCGGTACTGCAGTATCTTCACTCCGGCTTCGAGTAAGGCTCTTGCGGCGATGATCACGGCACACCCGCGATCGGAAAGCGTGATGGTGTCAAGAATCGGGTAGAAGCGCGGAAGCCTGAAGGGAATCATAAATCCAATAGAACTAGGGGCGTTCCCTACGCCGAGAATGGAATCTGTTCCGTAATCTGGACGCCGAAGCCTTCCAAACCCACGACCTTGCGCGGATGATTTGTCAGCAAGCGAATGGTGGATAGCCCGAGGTCGGAAAGGATTTGGGCGCCAATTCCAATTTCGTGCTGCAGCGGCTGATGGCGATTCGAAGGGGCGAAGCTTGGCCGCGTGCGGTCGTGGATCGCCAGCTCGCAATGCCCATCGTGCGATACGCATTGCAACCCGGGACCGGTCTGATGCAGGTAAATCAGCACGCCGCAATCCGCACGTGAAATGCTTTCAAGAGCTGCGCGAATCAAGGCGTGGCAATCGCAATCCATCGAATGAAACACGTCGCCGTACGCGCAGTGCGAATGCACGCGAACCAGTACATCCTCCTTGCCTGCCAGCTCGCCGCGTATCAAAGCCAGGTGAGCTTCACCGTCAATTCGGCTGACGTAGCGGATGATTCGAAACTCACCTTGAGGTGTACGGATGTGCCCAGACGCTTGCCGGTCTACAAATCTTTCCGTCTGCATTCGGTACCGGATCAGATCGGCGACGGAAATCATCTTGAGACCATGCCGCCTACAGAATTCGATGAGCTCAGGGACGCGTGCCATCGTGCCGTCCTCATTCATGACCTCACAGATGACACCGCCAGGAGCAAAGCCGGATAACCGGGCAAGATCGACCGCTGCCTCAGTCTGTCCTGATCGAGCAAGCACGCCACCGGGCCGAGCTTTCAAGGGAAAAACGTGCCCCGGCCGGGCAAGATCATGAGGTCGCGTATGCTCGTTCATCGCGACGCGAATTGTGTGTGCGCGATCATACGCCGAGATACCCGTCGTTACACCGTGAGCTGCGTCTATTGCTTCGCAGAACGCCGTTCCAAACTTCGCTGTGTTGACTGGCGACATCGGCTGAAGATCGAGCCGAGTACAGATCTCCGGATCTAAGGCCAGGCAGATCAACCCGCGCCCATGCGTGGCCATGAAGTTGATCGCTTCCGGAGTGATTTTCTCGGCGGCAATGGTGAGGTCACCCTCGTTCTCCCGATCCTCATCGTCTACGACGACCAGGATCTTGCCACTGCGAAATTCCTCTAGCGCTTCAGAGATAGAAGCAAAAGGCATTCAAATTTTCGCTACCGCTTGGTTAAGCGATAGCGGCGAGATCGTACTTGGCATGCCACGGTTTCGCGGATTTGATCGCGGCGTTCACAGCGTCAATGTTCTTCACGCCTTGATCCGATAACCAGTCTTCAAGAGCTTTCACGCCCTGCTTTGCGTAAACCGGTATGCCGTCCTTCCAAGTGGCGCGTCCGCAGAGCACCCCCGAATAGTCAGTTCCCGCTTCCGCCGCCATGTTCAGAGACTCCACGAACTGTGGATTGCTCACGCCCGCACTGAGATAGATGAACGGCTTCTGCGCAGCGGCGGCTGCCTTCCGGTAGTAATCGAGAGCTTCCTTCCGGCTGTATGCCGCTTGACCCTTGAACACGCTGCTGCCCTCGACGAACTCGGCGTTCACCGGTACTTCAACCTTCAGCACATCCACCTTATACTGCGGCTTCCCAAACTCCTGCATCGATCCAATCACTACGTCAGGCTTCGTCTTGGCGAATGCAAAGCCTTTCTCATCCCCGCCTTTCGGGTCATATCCGACGAATTCCAAAAAGAATGGAACCTCGTAGTACTCGCATTCCGCGCCGATCCGCTCGATAAACGCGTGCTTGATGTCGTTCACGTCAGCCGTATCGAAGGGCGTGTAGTAGATCAGGATCTTTACGGCGTCGGCGCCCATTTCCTTGATGCGCTTGACAGACAGATGAGGAAGCAGGTCTGGGAGGCGTCCTGGTTTCGTGTTGTCGTAACCGCTTTCTTCATACGCGAGCAGAAGTCCGGCGTTTTTCGCGCGAGCCTTGGCCGCGGAAAGACCAAATTCAGGATCGAGCAAAATGGCGCTGGCGTGTGGAGTCAGCACTTTTGAAACAGCCACTTTGAACTCAGACATCATGTCGTCGGTGACTTCGTCTTGCGATACACCCTTGGCGCTAGCGATTGCCTTCCGCAAACTGCCGCGCTGGTCCATCGCCGCAGCGGCGATCACGCCGTTCTTGTCAGAAAGTGCATTTAGGTGTTTGATTTTGCCTTCCGAAAGCTGCATGGGTCTTCTCTCCGCAGTCCAGGTGGGTGTTTAAACATCTCAGTATAGCGAAGGAGCCGGTTCAGCTAATCTAGCCACGCGATGCCAATAGGACTGAGCCACGGCCGCGTCTCGGAGAATTTGGGCCTTCAGCGCTTCGGGGTTTGCGAACGTCCGTTCTTCGCGAATAAAGCGTCGAAATTGGAGCTCGATTTGCTCAGGTGCTTCGCCTTCGAGCGGAATGAGCAGGAATGTCTCGATTGTTAATTCATTACCGCCGAAGGTGGGCCTCACGCCGGCGTTGGTGATCGAAGGCCAGCGCCGGTTTCCGAGCAGATCGATAGTCTCGGTTACGTAAACGCCACGAGGTATAAGTTGGCCAGCTTCCGGACGCAAATTCAACGTGGGAACCGTTTGTTTCGCTCCTACGCCGTGCCCGGGCACTATACGCCCTTCGATGAAAAAGCAGCGGCCCAACAATCGCGCCGCACGCGAAACGTTATCGCCCCTGAGATACTTTCGGATCGCCGAGCTCGAGACAATCTCGCCTCGTACACTAACCGGCTCGAGAAATTGCGAAGTGAATCCATATTGACTTCCGAGCGTCCTCAGCGTCTCGGGCGTTCCGGCCTGTTTATAACCAAAGCGAAAATTGTCCCCCACGATGACAGCTTGTGTCTCCAAGGCCCCGATTAGAATTTGCGAAACGAACTCGTCCGGCCTTAGGTGAGCGACCTCGGGCGTAAATGGGAGCACCAGAATCCGTTCGGCTCCGTTCGAGCTCAGTAGCGTGATTCGCTGTTCCAGAGTACAGATCATCTCCGGAAGCCGTTCGGGAGCGACAATAGCAGCCGGATGGGGATCGAACGTGAGAACAGCTGGGGCTACGCCTTGCGCCGCGGCATGGGCGCGAGTCTTCGCTAGAAGTGCCTGATGCCCAATGTGAACCCCATCGAAATTGCCGATCGTGAGGACGCATGGGCCGAACCGGTTTCGGGCGGCTTCAACAGAACGGAAGACCGTTGTCATAATGAGTTGGCCCGCCCGATGGGTATCTCGAGGCCGTCATACGCGATGTGAACGCCACTCGGGAGGCGCGATTCTACCGCTGCATGAAGAAGATCATGCGAAATGTGTGTGAAAAAAGCGCGTTTCGGGTTCAGCGCTTCTACCGTTTTCAAGGATTCCTCAACAGTCGAATGCGTCGGGTGCGGGTTATTGCGAAGCGCGTCGAGGAATAGCACGTCAAGGCCGCTGAGCCGATCCAGACTTTCGGGGGGAATCTCGCTGTGATCGGTCAGGTAGGCGCAATCACCGAAGCGGAAGCCGTGAACCGTGCCCTTGCCATGCGACGCCTTTATAGGTTCGATCTCCACTCGTTCCAGCGCGATCGCTTCGTGGTCAAATGAGTGGAGCGTCAGCCGGGGACGGCTGGATTCAGAGGGGCTCTTGTCGAACACGTACAAGAACGTGCGCTGAATCACCTGCAATGTTTCTGAGGACCCGTAAATCGGAATGTCCTTTTTATGCATGAAGTTGAACGGGCGAACGTCATCGAGTCCTAAAATGTGATCGGCGTGTGAATGCGTGTAGAGAATCGCGTCAAGACGGTCGATTCCAAAACGTAAAGCTTGGTAGCGAAAGTCCGGCGAGGTGTCGATCAACACGCGCGTCCCTCCCAAACGCAGAAGAACAGAAGGTCGGAGCCGCTTATCGCGAGGGTCACTCGATGTACACACCTTACAGCGGCATCCGATCATCGGCACGCCAACGCTGGTTCCCGAGCCGAGCACAAGAATGGACGCGTGCTCGAATTGTTCGAGCATCTACTCGGTCTTCGTTCCCTTGCCGCCGTCAGCTGTAATAATGCGCGGACCCTCGTCAGAAGCTTTGCCCGTCTCAGTTTTCGCCGAACGCTTTTTTACTTCATCTAAGACCTGAACATAACGGAAGCGGATTTCCGTCAGGCCGTTTTCGAGGAGTCTCTTTTCTTCCACAGTCAAATTGCCTTGCGTCTTTTCCTGCAGCATCGCCAGCATGTCAATTGAGTGGCGGGCGAGGGGCAAATTAGGCTCGGGAGGACTTTCGTCCTTTTCACCCAGATTCAAAAGTCCGAGCTGCAGTTGTGTCTGCATCAGAATCGATTCGATCAGGAACGAGAAATCCGCGGGTGGGATCGGAATTTCGTAAGAGGATTCGGTGCTCTCTGGCATATAAACCACCATCTTATATATTCGGACTGGGATCACTGATGCCAGAACGCTTTCGCGAGGCGGGAGAAAAATTTGGAACGCTTGTCGAGATCATGGCTCGCTTGCGTGCACCGGGAGGCTGTCCCTGGGACCGAAAACAGAGTTTCGACACGATCAAGGCCTATCTCTTGGAAGAAACCTACGAAGTGATGGACGCGATTGACGCGCGAGACTGGCCGGGGTTAGCAGAGGAATTGGGCGACCTCCTGTTGCAACCGGTTTTCTTTGCGGAGATGGCCGCCCAACAGGGACTGTTCACTATTTCAGATTCGCTGGACGCGATCAACGAAAAATTGGTGCGAAGACATCCGCACGTTTTTGGCGACGCAATCGCCGAGACACCTGAGGACGTTAAGCAGCGCTGGGACGAGATCAAGAAACGCGAGAACAACCGTTCCAGTCCATCGGAATCAGTGCTCGATACAGTCCCACGAAACTTGCCGGCACTCGTTGAAGCAGACAAGATCAGTCAAAAGGCGGCCAGCCTAGGCTTTGAATGGCCGGACATCAGTGGTGTAGTCGAAAAGCTGCAAGAAGAGGCTGCGGAGCTAGCGACTGCTCGCGAATCGGAAGATCAGGAGCACATTCAAGACGAGATTGGTGATTTGCTGTTTACGATCGTGAACCTGGCACGGTTCTTGAAAGTCGACCCGGAGCAGGCATTACGGAGAACAAACGGACGCTTCCGCAGGCGATTCGTGCGCGTGGAAAAGGAAATCGCCGCGAACGAAGGGACATCGCTCGAACGCATGGAAGAGCTCTGGCAAGAAGCAAAGCGCCTGGAACAGCAGGACGCGAATTAGCGCTCCGCTTTCTGTAACTGGGCCGCGACCTTCTCGACCTGGCGCATCACTCGAAGAGTGTTTTCTCCGTAAATCTTTTTGATATCTCCGGCAGAATAGCCTTTCTCTAACAATGCGCGAGTCAGGTTCGGGAACTTGGAAACATCGTCCAGTCCAACCGGCGCGCACGTAATTCCGTCAAAGTCGCTGCCTATACCGATTGCGTCGATCCCGGCGACCTGTCGCACGTGGTCGATGTGAGTGACTACCTCATCGAGCGTTGCGCGAACTTCCGCATTTTTTTCTTCTTCGGCTAACGCATCCATCGCGCTTTTCAGCTTTGCCGGATCATTCGCGTATTCTTTCTGCAACTGCCGGCTTCTTTCAGGCAAGTGCAGTTGCGCCACGGCGTCGGCCGAATTCTGCGATACAAAGCTGCAATAGAAATTGATCTGAATGACGCCGCCCTTGTTCGCCAAGGCCTTGACCATGTCATCGGTCATATTGCGCGGCGCGTTAGTAATCGCTCGAGACGAAGAGTGCGAAGCGATAATCGGCGCCTGACTGGTTTCAAGCGCATCGTAGAAAGTCTTGTCGGCCACATGCGAAATGTCAACCATCATGCCCAGCCGGTTCATTTCCCGGATCACGTCTTTTCCGAATGGCGTAAGCCCGTTGTGATGTTGCACCGTAGAATCGTCGATATCGCCTGAAGAATCGGCCCAGTTATTCGTGTTGACGTGAGTCAGAGTCATGTAACGGATGCCGAGCCTGTAGTAGTCGCGCAGCAATCTCGGGCTGTCTTCGATCGCGTGCCCGCCCTCAATACCCATCAGCGCGGCAATTTTATGTTCGCGATGCGCTTTCTCGATATCAGCGGCCGTGAGGGCAAGCATGAAATCGTTTGGATACCGGTCGATGATGTCGTGATACACCGTGTCAATCATCTGCATCGCGCGATTCGCTGAATGATTGCCATTGACGTACTTGGCATCGACATACACCGAAAAGAAAATAGCTCCCACGCCACCCTGGCGCAATCGCGGGATATCGGTGTGATTCTTGGGCGCATTGCCTATATCGGTTCCATCGATGGTGAAGCTCGGAATGTCGTTGTGGGTATCGATCAAGATCGCCGACTTCGTTATGGCCTCTACCTCGGAATCTATTTTCTTTTGATCTGCCGTCCGGGCAGCCAAGGAGATGGTCAGGATCAGCAGTAACGGCCCAAAGATGACGAACGTTTTCTGCATCGCTCTTAGGCGTCCTTTCTACGGCGTTGTTTCACAAAAATCGCGACATCTTTGCGCTTAATTCCGAGGAGTAGATACGCAATCAAAGCGGCTGCTGCAATCGTAAACACGTTTATGGCAAACGTGGCGATGCGCTCTGTCGTTACCGTGCTCTGCGGGAATCCGCGCGCCAGACACGAGCCGAACCACACCGGGAAAATTCCGTACTGCACTGCAGCGGCAACTCCGATGAGATAACGCCGCCCAGTGTCATCCGCAATGATCGGTCCGGCGGCAATACCGATCACCGCCGATAGACCGAAACTCGGAAGAGGGGAGCTGAAATGAGTGAACCGCATCGCGCCGCCATCAATCAGCGTGACGATAACGCCAGCAAAAACAGAGGAAATTGTGCTTACGATGAGCGCCTTGCAGCCTTGCCACGCGAGCGTCCAGTCGCCGGCCCAGATACCGAAGCTGACCGCGAGAACCTGCGACAAGAACGGCAGAAATAGCGCCGCTACGACAATCGTGATCGGGTTGTCGTGCAGCATGCCGTAAGTTAGAAGGATTGCTCCCGCCAGTGATCGCGCGAAGTAACTGACCGTCAGATCGCTCAATTGCCAGAGATCCTCAAAAACATCAATCGGCGGCTCGACCATCGGTTGCGTGATATGGCGCGGATGATCATCGGTAACGATGGCCCGTAATTCGCGCGAACTGAGGCTGCACTCGGCGGAATCGAACCAGGGTGCGGTTAGAACACTATCGGCGAAATGCCTGGCCTCCGGCGTTGACGTTTCTGCGCTGAGAACCTCTTTCGGCTGGTTCGGCCCATACGCGAAAACCTCGTACATAGAAACTTGTTTGATGCCGACTTTTAGGGCGAGATCCGCAACGTCTTTCCCTCTACCTCGGGGCACGGTTACTCGAATCTCATGCATGGCTCTGCGTTGCCGCTGTCAAACCTCGTAACCCATTCGTAACAGATCAGAATATACAATTAAGGAACAGATGGTCGAGAATACCGCAGGCTGGAAACGCACGGTCGGAACGGTCGCAGCAATCTTGCTGGGGTTGATTTTTCTTGTCTCGGGCGGATGGAAGGTGCTTAGCCCGTTCAAGACAGGTGAACTCTTGGAGCAGGCGCGCGTACCCGGCGGATTGGGGGTTTTGGGCGCGGCATCGCTAGGAACTGTCGAGCTGTTTGCGGCCTTCTTGCTCTTCACACCGCGGTTCAGGCGATGGGGCGGCCTGCTTGGCTCGGCATTGATGATTTTCTTTATCGCCTGGGTGGGCGCCTACTATCACGTCCTGGCAGGACAAGAGTGCAGCTGCTTTCCGATCATCAAGCGCACGATCGGACCCGGATTTTTCATTAGCGATGGAGTGATGTTACTGCTCGGCCTCACGGCGTTTGTCTGGTCGCCTCGCGTGGTGCGGTTCAAAGTCCCGGCGATTGCGTTCGCCGCGCTCGTCGCGCTGGCAGCCGTGAGCTTTGGAGTGAATGCGGCCGAGCGGCGAAACGTGCAGGTTCCGACCCCGGTCATTGTAGACGGAAAACCGCAAAATCTTGCGGACGGCAAAGTCTTCCTGTTTTTCTATGACCCTTCGTGCATGCACTGCGATGCAGCCTCAAAATTCATGTCGAAACTCAATTGGGGCAACACAAGAATCGTCGCGATACCGACCGTGAATCCCCAGTGGGCAGGAGCTTTTCTGCACGACACAGGCCTGAGAGCATCGACCAGTTTAGAAACAGACAAGCTGCGAAATGCGTTCAAGTTTGTCGACCCACCCTTCGGTGTTGCTTTGGACGACGGGCGCGTGAAAGAAACCTTCGGGCAAGCGCAATTTTATGCGCCGCTTCCTAAGCCGGATTTGCAGAAATTGGGGTTTGTAAAGTAGCGCCTTCACGCCGCTTTCGCTCTCGCCCTCTTCAGCGGCGTGAGAAGCGAAAGCACGATCTGTTCGTAGAGATGGGCACTGCTGCTCTCACGAAACTTTTCCGCGAGCTCGCGAAGATGACCCGCCGAGTAGCAGTCAATGATCGCCGGATGGATATAGTATTTCCTGCAAGTCGCCGGTTTGTTGCCCAGCTTGCATGCGACATCCTTCACGACTTCTACCAGAACCGACTTCACCTCCTTCTTGACTTCCGGATGGCCGCTGGTTTCCGCACATTTATCGAGCAGGAAACTGGCCGCTAGGCACGTGCCTCCCCAAGTCCGAAAATCCTTCGCCGTGAAATCGCCTCCGCTGATTTCGCGTAAGTATTCATTCACGTCGCCCGATTCAATGCTCTGAGGCTCGCCATTTTCGTCCAGGTACTGAAACAGAGCACTTCCGGGAATGTCCTTGCACTTGCGGATGATGCGAGCGAGCCGTGGATCCTTGAGCTTGATCTCGTGTTTCTGTCCACTTTTGCCGCGAAAACGAAATTTGAGCATCTCGCCCAGAATCTCGACATGCTGATTCCGGAGGGTCGTGAGGCCGAAAGAATTGTTCTCTTCGGCGTACTCTTCATTGCCGATCCTGATGTAGGTGGTTTCGAGTAGTTTCACGACGGCCGCCAGCACTTTCCGCTTGGGCATTCCCTTACGGGCCAAGTCACGACCTACGATGCGGCGAATGCGCGGCAGAACTCTCCCGAACGCCCGCATGCGATCGAACTTTACAAGATCGCGGATCTGCCGGTACGCGGGATGATACCGGTACTGTTTGCGGCCGCGTGCATCCCGTCCTACAGCCTGGATGTGACTGTCTGGATCGGGGCTGATCCAAACGGAGGTCCAAGCCGGGGGGATCACAAGCGAGTGGATTCGCTTTGAAACATCTTCGTCGTGGATCGTGTTATCGTTTTCATCCAAATAAGTGAAGCCATTCCCTGCCGCACGGCGGCGGATTCCCTGACCTCTCGGTATCGCATAGTGCAGCCCGGCCTTTCGAGCCGACTGGACCTCATCTGGAACAGTTACAACCGTATTGGAACCCATCTAATCAGTTGACGCGCTTTGCGGCAGAAATACTACTTGGATGCTGAAGCATGGGATTTGCACTCGTGATTTTGCACTTGTCGTAGAGGACAATAGAACAGATGAGCGCACGCGATGGCGGTGATTTGGAACGCCGGATATCCACGCTGGAAAAAGCCCAGAAGGAGTTTGCGGACGCGATGCTGGTGCACGCGGTTCTCGAGTTCAAGAGCGCAGCGCGGCTGAAAGAGCACCCAGAGATTATCGCGACGCATGAGGCGTTCCATCAACGGCATGAAATCAAGATGGCCGAATTCGACGATAAACTGAACGCATTAATCGACATCATCATGAAGCGAAACGGCGGGCCGGAAACTCCCCGCGTATGACGTGAAGGATAACTTCCATAATTTGGCAAACCCCGCCATGGGCCTACTACGGGCCCGGAGAGATGGCGCCAATGCATCCGAATGTGAGCAAATCGGAGGGACGGATTTATTTCGCGGGTGAACATACTTCTGCGCTGATGGGCCCCCTAGAGGGTGCCGCGGAGTCTGGCGTTCGTGCCGCCCGATTGCTGCGAGCCGGCTTCGAATCGGCGGGCGATCTAACTGTGCCGGATGTTTTCTGTTGAGCCTCGATGGCCCGTTGAAGCTTGTTCATCTGCTCCTGTAACGACGCCAACTGCGTCTTTAGACGCTCGATTTCGGTGCTCTCACTTGGGGCTTGCGCGACCGCGGCTGCCGCAGCCAATAGAATGCATGCGCCGATCACAACAGCAGGGAACGCTCAATTCCTCATTCTTACTCCTCCTCACTCCTCGTTGAAAGAGTCTTCACAATATTGGGGGATACACACGGAGAACGACGTCACCGTGATGCGCTTCCCAGAGTAGCGGCGCATTGTGATGATCTGGCGGCCGTACCATTACGGTCTGGTGAATTCGCGGCCGATTTGGGCCGGGGCCTGTCTGAATCGTCGACGGCGGAAAGTGTTAGACAAATGAAAGGCTCCGGCATCATCAGCCCTTTAATCATTTTGTAACCTTTGCCGCGCTACGGTGGAGATAGCCGGATGAAGAAAATTGCGCTGATCGAAGACGACCCCGATCTGTTCACACTGGTCAAATACAACCTGGAAAAGGAAGGGTTCGCAGTGACAGGTGCGCAAAGGGGCCGGGATGCTCTTGACCTGTGCCGCCGCGAACGGCCGGATCTAGTGCTGCTCGACATTATGTTGCCGGACTCCGACGGTCTGGACATTTGCCGAAGGATCCGTGCGCAATCGGACCTCGCGCATATTTCCATTATTTTCCTGAGTGCACGGGCTTCGGAAACGGATCGTGTCGTGGGGCTCGAACTCGGAGCGGAGGACTACATCGTCAAGCCATTCTTTCCGCGCGAACTGATCGCGCGAGTGAAAAAACAACTCCGCGGCCGCCTGCCTGAACGGCGCGTCATGCGCTACGGTAGGCTGGAATTCGATCGCGATACTTACCGCGTCTTTCTGGACGAAAAAGAGATTACGCTTACCGCGACTGAGTTGCGGCTACTTGAGTTTCTGATGGCCCGAAGAGGCTTGGTCTTCAGCCGGCAACAACTCTTGGATGCTGTGTGGGGCTTCGATCGTGCGGTTACCGAGCGTACGGTGGACGTGTACATCCTGCGCTTGCGCCAAAAACTCGAGGCCGACCCGTCCAATCCGGTGTTGATCCGTTCCGTGCGCGGCTTCGGGTACAGCTTCAATGAAGAGACAGCGGCCGCTGCCATAGCTTAGCTCGCCTTAGGTTTCGCGTGCCGGACGTCCACACCTTGGATTAAGAACACTGCGTCTTCGGCAATATTTGTAGCGTGGTCGGCGATTCTCTCGAGATTGCGCGCGATAAACATCAAATTAACTGCGGCTGGCACTGTCATAGGATCGTTCTGCATATGCTCGATGAGATCTTTGTAAAGGGCGTCCCGCAGATCGTCAACGGCATCGTCGGATACCAGCACGCCGCGGGCGAGATCCGCATCCCGTTTGACAAAGGAATCCAAACTGCTTCGGACCATGAACTCGACGATGCTCGCCATCTGCGGGATGTCGACGAGAGGCTTGACATGCGGCATGTTCAGGAGTGTTAATGCGCGCTCGACGATATTAGCCGCCAAATCGCCCATGCGCTCCAGGTCGGTGTTGATCTTTCCTACAGCACGGAGTAGGCGCAAGTCGCTGGCTACGGGGTGTTGCAAGGCAAGCAGGCGAGTGATAGTGCCGTCGATCTCCATCTCAAGCTGGTTGATGCGGGCTTCGGTGCGAAGCACTTCGTCCGCCTGCTCTTCGTCACGCTCTACGAGCGCGCGAATACTCGAGTGAATGGAAGATTCAACCAAGCCGGCCATTTCCAGGAGAGTCTGCTGTAGCTGCTCGAGGCTTTCAAAGAATTGCCGCATGATTTTTACCCGAACCGTCCGGTGACGTAGTCCTCGGTCTCTTTTCTCGCCGGCTTCTGAAAAATCATCGGGGTTTCATCGAACTCAATCAGCTTGCCAAGAAGAAAAAACCCGGTGTAGTCAGCAATACGCGCGGCCTGTTGCATGTTGTGTGTCACCACCACAATGGTGCAGTATTTCTTCATTTCGAAGATCAACTCCTCGATCTTCGCGGTTGCAATCGGATCTAGAGCCGAACAAGGCTCATCCATGAGGATTACTTCGGGTTCAACTGCCAGGGCGCGCGCAATGCACAGCCGCTGTTGCTGACCGCCTGAAAGATCGTACGCGGACGCATGCAGCTTGTCCTTAACCTCCGACCAGAGTGCCGCGCTGTGCAAACTCTTCTCAACGGCGTCTTGCACCAGGCTCTTACGAGTCACGCCGTTAATGCGAAGGCCATACGCGACGTTGTCGAAGATGGACTTAGGAAATGGATTGGAGCGCTGGAACACCATCCCGACTCTCCGCCGCAAATCCGGTACTTCCAATTCAAAGATGTTTTCCCCGTCGAGTTGAACCTCGCCTTCGGCCCTAGCCAGCCGCAGAGTTTCATACATGCGGTTCAACGTGCGAAGAAAGGTCGACTTGCCGCAACCCGAGGGCCCGATGAAGGACGTTACACGATTCGTAAGGATGTCCAAATTGATCTCATGAAGCGCCTGGAACTCACCATAGTAGAAGTTCAGCTTTGAGGCGCGCAGCTTGAGGGTGGGCGCCGGTTCGGATTTTAAGTCACTCGCGGCCACAATCGGTGTGTTCTGCTTCACAAGTGAAGTCTGAGGACTGGCTGCCATACTTGTGAGTTACCTCCTCGCGACGGACACGGTTCGAGAAAGAACCAGGCGCGCCGCAATATTCACAGCCAGGACGAGCGTCAAAAGCACGAAACCTGCCGCCCACGCCTGCTGATGCCAGTCCGCGTAGGGCGAAATGGCATACGTAAAAATCATTACGGGGAGAGTTGCAATGGGCTGGCTCCAACCGGGGCTCCAGAACTGGTTATTCAAAGCTGTAAACAAAAGTGGGGCGGTTTCACCGGCCACGCGCGCCAGATCGAGCATCATTCCCGAGACAATGCCGCGCATCGCGGCCGGAATTACAACGGTGATAATGGCCTGCGCCTTGGATGCGCCTAGCGCCATGGCGCCCTCGCGTAATGAGATGGGCACCGCATGCAGAAACTCCTCTGTGCTCCGCACAGCAATCGGAATCATCATGATGCCCAGCGCGCCCCCTCCGGCCAACGCGGAGAAATGCTTCATGGGCAAAACGATTAGCGTATATGCGAAGATTCCAATAATAATGGACGGCACGCCATTCAAGAGATCGGTCATATAGCGAACGATAAATGAGAACGACTTGCCTCCGTACTCGGCGAGGTAAACTCCACCGAGGAACCCAATAGGCACACCGATCAAGGTTGCGAGCAGCAGCACTTTGCCGCTGCCAATAATCGCGTTGGCCATTCCGCCGCCTGTTTCTCCGACCGGAGCCGGCAACTCGGTAAAGAAGTTCCAGTTCAGGGCTCGAATGCCGTTCCAGAATAGGTAGCCCAAAATAAACAGCAAAATTGCAACGGTTATCAGCGTGCAAACTCCGGTCAAGCTCAGCATGACGGCGTTAGCGACTTTCCTGCGCAGCGTCAGCTTAGGCAAACTTCTCTCCCCTGCGCGTTGTGGCGATGATCAATAACCGGGCAAACGCATTGATAGCTATGGTGAGAGCGAACAACACCAAGCCGAGCTCGATCAGCGCACTCAGATACAAGTCTCCTGTGGCTTCCGTAAATTCGTTGGCGATCACGGCGGCAATGGAATAGCCCGGAGCAAGGAGCGAGGCCTGCACCTTCGGGGTGTTGCCGATCACCATAGTGACGGCCATGGTCTCGCCCAATGCTCGGGCAAGCGCCAGAAAGATGGAGCCCATAATCCCGCGCCGGGCAAAAGGCATGGCTACTTGCCAGGTAGTCTCCCAGTGTGTCGCTCCGAGCGCTAACGAGGCCTCACGTAGATCACGAGGCACGGAAAGCAATATCTCGCGAGAGACGGAGACCACGAACGGGACGATCATAATCGAGAGGACGATGCCTGCGGAAAATAGGCTGACTCCATAGAATGCACCCTGGAAAATCGGCAGAAACCCGAACACACCTTTGATAGACGGCACCACGTAGGCGTTCAATATAGGAACGAGCACGAAAATGCCGAGCAGCCCGTAGATGACGCTCGGAACCGCAGCCAGTAACTCGATGAGGAACGTAAGGGAATTCGATGTCTTGGGTGGCACCAGCTCCGCTAGAAATAGGGCCGCGCCGATACCGATTGGCACCGCAATCATCAGAGCGAGCGCGGAGGTTACCAATGTCCCATATACAAATGGCATCGCCCCGAAGATGCCGGCAACCGGATCCCAGGTGTGCGAAAACCAAAAGCTCCACCCGGACTTATGCCGCGAAGCCGCTGAGTTCTGGAAAAGCTGCAACACGATCATGCAGGTAATTACAACGATGCTGGTTGCGCTCAGAAGCGTGAGCTGATAGGGAAGCTGCTCGCGAAATTTGCTTCGGCGTACGCGGAGAGAGGTCTTGGCACTGATCTCTACAGGCGCGACTGGGATGCTGGCCATCTAATGAATTTTGCTGATTGCGTTCTGCTCCGCTGTAATCACTGGCTTAGGAAGGCGGGCGTATTCCAGCGTGCCAGTCATGTCCTGTCCTGGGCCGAGCATCCAACGCAGGAAATCGGTAATTGCCTGTTTCTTGGACGGATCTTTGATCATGTCGGGAATCAACAGCCAGGTGAAGCTGGAAATCGGATAAACGGCAGGCCCCGCGCTGTTCGTAATCGACACGCGAAAGTCTTCTGGCATATTGCCGGCTGCAGAGGCGGCCGCTGCAGTGATGGAAGTCAGGTCCGCTTTCACAAACTGTCCCGATGCGTTCTTTACCGATCCATAGGGCATTTTGTTCTGGACCGCATAGACCAGTTCCACATAGCCGATCGAGTTGGGAGTCTGGCGCACCTGCCCCGACACGCCCTCATTACCCTTGCCGCCGAGACCCACGGGCCAATTCACGGACGTTCCTACGCCCACCTTGCTCTTCCATTCCGGGCTAACCTTCGCAAGAAAATCCACCCAAACATACGTCGTGCCGCTCCCATCTGACCGATGCACCACCACAATGTCGTTGCCAGGCAAGTGAACGCCCGGATTGGCGGAGGTAATCGCCGGATCATTCCATCTCGTGATCTTCCCCAAAAAGATGCCGGCCAGCGCCTCGGGTGTAAACTTCAGTTCGCCGGTCACTCCAGGGATGTTGTACGTCGGAACATCAGCGCCGAGGACCGTGGGGAAATGCAGGATGTTGGCCCCGCGCTTCTCGTGAAACTCCGCGATCTGTTTATCGGTCATCGGTCCGTCGCTCGCCCCGAAATCGACTGTGCCCTCTGTAACTTGCTTGATACCGCCGCCCGAGCCGATCGACTGATAGTTAATCTGGACATCCGGGTGAAGCTTGTGATAGCTGTTAAACCACTTCGAGTACATGGGATACGGAAAGGTGGCACCAGCCGCGGTAATCAGCACTTCAGCCGAGCAGGGGAGCGTGAGGATGATACTGGCGGCCAGCGCTGAAGCCAATAAGTAACGTTCTTTCAGGGCATTCTCCTCTCTTCACCCCTCAGTCTGAACTTCTGTTGTTTCAAACGGGTTACAACTCATTCGCAATACGGGAACGTTTTCACGAAACGGCGAATTGGACGATGTGCCGCTATTCGGAGGTCGCAGTCGGCAGAGTAACCGTAAATACAGAACCCTTGCCGAATTGGCTTTCGACTGCAACCGTACCGCCGAAGGTTTCAACGGCGTGTTTTACGATCGAAAGTCCCAACCCCGTTCCACCAGCGGCGCGCGATCGCCCCTTATCGACGCGATAGAATCGCTCAAAAAGGCGCGGCAGGTGCTCGGAAGGAATACCGATTCCTGTGTCTCGCACAAGAATCCGCACGTGTCCAGGCAGCCGCTGACAGCTTACATTCACTTGTCCGCCCTCTCTGTTGAATTTCACGGCATTCGAAATGAGATTGAGGAACGCCTGCTCGAGCTTCACGCGCTCACCCACAATCAGAACGTCGTCGAAATCATCGACTGTCAAACGAATCTGGCGTGCGCGCGCTTCCAACTCCATGGTTTGAGCCGCCTCGCCGATCAACGCGCGTAAGGAGACGTGTTCGAGAGCGGACGCGGAGGGTTCCTCGTCCAATGTTGCAAGCGTGAGCAGATCCGCGGCAATGTCGTTAAGCCGGATCGCATGCGACCGGATGATCTGGAGGAATTCACGGTTATGTTGCCGATCTTCGAGGCCGCCGTCGAGCAAAGTATCCGAGTAACCCAGAATGGCCGCCAGTGGAGTTCGCAATTCGTGTGAGACGTTGGCGACGAAATCCTGCCGAACACGCTCGAGCCGCTCCAATCTTGTAATGTCGTGAAAGATGACCAAAGCGCAGCGCTTGCAGGAGACGACAAGCGGCAGCGCTTGTACTTCGAAGACCCTTGTCGCTTCTCGATGAGCTGTCCACTTGTCTTCCACTGTTTCGGCGGCATCCAGGACCTTGGTAACGATTCGGATTAAATTGGGGTCGCGCACAAGTTGATGCAAGGGCGTCCCAGCCGCGACAGGGCCGTTCAAATTGAGCGCCCTTCTGAATGCGTCGTTGCAAAATAGAACGTGCAATTGCGCATCGACCGCCAGTACGCCCTCGACCATGCTCGAGAGAATGGCTTCTCGTCGCGAAGATTCGTTTCGCAATCGTTCGATCAATTCGTGGAGTTGCTGGCCCATGTCGTTCAACGCCCTACTTAGCGTTCCGAGTTCGTCATTCGCTTCCGGAATAAGCGTTTGCGGTTGCTCGGAATGAAGTAGACTCTCTGCAAATTTCTGGAGACGGCTAATACGACGGCTGATCCGGATAGAAAAGAGATATGCCAGAGTCAAAGCTAAACCCGCAGTGATCCCGGAGGCGTATACGATGCGCCGCCGAACTGCGGATACAGCACTGTCTAACTCCTCCAGCGGCACGGCAAGCCGCAGCGCGAAACCCGCTTGACCGTGATAGGTGAACGGATAGGCGACATAACAGAAATCGCGATCCAAGGTTGCGCTGTGGCGCACGGATGTGCCGATCCTGTCTTGCAGGGCCTCGCGAACCTCTGGCCGGTTGGCGTGATTCTCCATGCTCCCGGGATCGTGCCGTGAATCGGCGAGAACTACTCCGCCAGGGTCGATCAGCGTAACGCGAGCTTCCGCCCGACGATCCGCTTCAGTGGCCAAACGAACCAGATCGGCCGGCCCTACGGTAGCGAACTCGCTCACCAAAAGCCGAGCCTCAGCAGTCAGGCGATGCTCAACCGTGTGCGTCTCGCGTGAGGCGGTGTACCGGGTCAAATAGAAATCGAGCGTAACCAGCGCGAACGCGAGCACGAGAAGAGCACCCACGAGAAGCTTTCGTAAAAATGGACTTCCGCGCCGCAGCACGACCGCAGCTTAACAATTCGCCCCTGAACTGCGGGCGGTGTCCAGGATTCGCGACTCGCTTCGGTTTCACAATTGCTTCGTGTCTCCCCCCAAACCGCGCGGCTCCGCACTCGATCTGTTTCTATGGATACGCTATTGCTGTCACACAGGGAACAAAGCAGGAAGTCATCCCTGGCATGTGTTAGCACGTAAAACAATCCCTTGGGCGTGAGGTGCACCCGGGTGTTGCCGGAGTATGTATCCATATAATGTGGATCGGCTGCTCACGGTAGAGATACCATAACGAACATATGGAGAAACCGCGAACCAGAGGGAGCGGGAATTGGTTGACGCATGACAAAGGCAGTGATTTTCGATATAGACGGCACGCTTCTCGATTCGGTAGACTTGCACGCGCAAGCCTGGCAGGAGGCCTTCAGGCACTTCGGGCACGAGATCCCTTTCGATGAAATCCGCAGTCAGATCGGTAAAGGCGGCGACCAGCTTCTGCCAGTCTTTCTCAGTCCAGAGGAGCTGAAGGAAAAAGGCAAGGCGCTCGAGAAATTTCGTGGGTCTCTGTTCAAGGAGAAATACCTGCCCAAAGTGCGACCTTTCCCGGGCGTGCGGGAGCTCTTTCAGAAGGTGAAGAATAGCGGTCAGCAGGTCGCGTTGGCCTCTTCTGCAAAACCGGACGAACTCAAAAAATTCGAGCGAATCGCCAATATTGAGGATCTGGTAGGAGTGGAAACGTCCTCGGGCGATGCAAAGCGATCCAAGCCCCATCCCGATATTTTCGATGCCGCTCTCGATCGCTTAGGAGATAAGGTTCGACGCGAAGAGGTGATAGTTGTAGGGGACAGCCCTCACGATGCAGAGGCGGCCCGCAAAGCTCATATTCGGACAGTGGGCGTGCTGTGTGGAGGATTCCCCGAGCAGGCGCTGCGCGACGCCGGATGCATCGCGATATATGCCGGGCCCGAAGATCTCCTGCAGCACTATCAGGATTCGCCGCTAGCAAAAGAGCATTAAGCGGCGCTGCCCCCTAGCCGTGTACAGAACGCCATAACCGAGAAAGTCAAAAACAGCAGATCGTTGTTCCAATACACGAACGCCGTGAAAAGGCACATAAGCGCAAGTTGAGAACGTGGATCAAACGAACGGTTTGACATCGCGGGGCTTGCATTCGTAGTGCTCGAAATCCGATTGCGCTCTCTCTATTCCCGCGACGAAATGTTTCGGAATCCCAGGTGCAGTTTGGCGTAAGTGTCCTCCAGCGATTCCGGAATAATTCGTGTCTGTCCCACCGTGCTCATGAAATTCGCATCACCCTTCCAGCGCGGGAGTACATGCAGGTGAATATGCTGCTCTATGCCCGCACCCGCCGCCTCGCCAAGATTCATCCCTAGATTCAGTCCATCGGGCTTATAGACCGATTCGAGGATCTGCTCCGCGCGCCGTGCTAACCGCATCATCTCGTCTGCTACGGCCGTGCTGGCGCTCGTCAGCCGGGAGACGTGCTCGTACGGAGCAATCATCAAATGGCCGCTCGTATACGGATATCGATTCAAGATGATAAAGCAGAGTCTGCCGCGGCAGACAACCAGAGTCTTTTCATCCGCGCTATCTGCCGCCGCTTCACAGAAGATACAGCCTTGTTTTTCGCCCGCGGATTGCATGTACGTGGAACGCCATGGCGTCCACAGATGAGTCATCAGTTGCGGCCCGTGCGCCTGGGAGCTAGAATTCGCTGTCAGGCCCGTTCGGGGTTGAGCGCGGCTCAGCTTCCGCGCTCGGAGCTGCTGAACTGCCGCCCGGCTCCGCGGCTGCAGTGGTACGGTTCACGAGATCACGCAATTCCTTGCTGGGCTTGAAATAAGGAATGCGCTTGGAAGGCACTTCGACGCGCGAACCTGTTTTGGGATTTCTTCCCACGCGGGGTTGGCGCTGCCGCGTTCTGAAGCTGCCGAATCCGCGAATCTCGATCTTGTCACCCTTATGCAAGCTGTTCACAATACTCTCAAAAATCGTTTCGACAATGGTTTCCGAATCCTTGCGAGTCATTTCGACGACCTTGGAAACTTCGTCGATCAATTCAGCCTTCGTCATACTTTGCATATTTCTCATGTGGTTCTCTCGTCTGATTTGTTTCGCTGAATCACACTTCCCATGGTGGAAGTGGCAGCCGCGGCTTGGCGTTGGTATTCTCCGAGGCGGACCCGTTCCTGATCGTCCGCGAGCGCACGCAAGCTGAGTCCAATGCGTTTTTGGGCCTCATTCATCTTGACGATCTTGAAATCGAACTCGGCGCCAATGGGCAGCGCCGGTGCGATCGCTTCGCGCCGGCCTTTCTGGTGTTTTCCGGTGTGGCCTGAAATCTCGCTGCTGTGGCACAGGCCTTCGACCTCAGGTTCGAGCTCGACGAATACACCAAAAGCAGCCGCCCGGCTGACTTTTCCCCTCACAACATCGCCCACGTGATGCGTCCGGAAGAACGTCTCCCAAGCATCGGGCTGGAGTTGCTTCATTCCGAGAGAGAGGCGCCGGTGAGCGGCGTCGATATTGAGAATGACGGCTTGCACCACCTCGCCCTTCTTAACAATTTCAGAGGGATGCTTTACCCGGGTAGTCCATGACATGTCCGAAATATGAACCAGCCCGTCGACGCCCTCTTCAATCTCGACAAAAGCGCCGAAATCAAAGAGTTTTCGAACCCGCCCTTCAACGACTGAACCGATACTGTAGCGGTCGGCGACTGTCGTCCAGGGATCAGCTTCCAGCTGTTTGATGCCGAGTGAAATCCGGCGTTCTTTAGGTTTGACCTCGAGAATCACCGCCTCGACCTGGTCCCCCGGCTTAACGACTTTGGCGGGGTGTTTCATGCGTCGGCTCCAGGTCATTTCGGAGATGTGTATCAATCCCTCGACTCCGGGTTCGAGCTCCACAAAAGCACCGTAATCAGTGACGCTCACCACACGCCCAATCACACGGCCTTGTCGTGCATATCGGGTTTCGATGTCCGCCCAAGGATCAGGGCGCATTTGCTTCAGGCCAAGCGAGATGCGTTCCTTTTCCTTATCGAACTTCAGAACCTTGACGGTGACCTGTTCTCCCACATGAACCACGGCTGCTGGATGGGTTACGTTCCGATAGCTCAGATCGGTAACATGCAATAGCCCGTCTATGCCGCCCAAATCAACGAAAGCTCCGTAATCGGTCAAATTCTTCACTACGCCTGTTACTTCAGCGCCTTCGTAAATACTCGCCAATGCCTTGGCCTTCCGAGCCTCGAGCTCCTGCTCCAGAAGGACCCTGCGCGATACGACCGCGTTGCCCCGACGCGGATTCAACTTCAGAATGCGAAATTCCATCTCGCGTCCGAGATATGCATCCAGGTTGTGTATGGGACGCGTTTCGATTTGCGAGATCGGCAAGAACGCGGTTATTCCGATGTCGACAGTCAAGCCTCCCTTAATCTTCCCGGTGATTCGCCCTGATACCGGCGTGCCCTCGGCAGCGGCCTTCTCTAGCCGGTGCCACATCTGCCTGCGATGCGCCTTTTCATGCGATAGCAGTATGTAGCCTTCCACCGGCGGACCGGTGCGATCAAACATGACCTCGACGACATCGCCAGCCTTCACAGCTGGTTTTTCATCGATGAATGGAAATTGTGTTGCGGGAACCAGGCCTTCGCTCTTGCGCCCGATGTCAACGATTACTTCTTTATCCGAAACACTGAGAACATGGCCGTATAGGATCTGACCTTCATGCGCCCTGAATTGGTTGCTATAGCCGTCGAGGAACGCCTGATAGTCTTCACTATCGGCGTCAGCTGCCAATTCGATCAATTTCTCAGACGGGCTCGCCATGTTTGCTCTTGTTCTGAATCCGCCGCTGCCAGCACAGAGCGGGAACTGGGAAGTAGCCCTGTAGGCCCAGAGGACCCAGACTCGAAACGGAGTGCCGGATTCCGGCTCAACTTATTGAAGCTTCAGTACTTCAGAACTATAGCGGACGCTTCTGAGGATGTCAACCATAACCGCAGTCGGGGGCGCGCACTCAAATCCATCCCACCGCCGTCACCATCCGTGGCGCAATCTCGTATATACTCAAGGAAGGGCTGGGCTAAACCCCGCCGCGCTCCTGGAGAACCCCCCATGATTGAAGGATTACTACAGCCGCAACACCTCCTGATTATTTTGGTGATTGCGCTGTTCATTTTCGGCCCCAAAAAGCTCCCTGAGCTGGGACAAGGCCTCGGTAAAGGAATCCGCTCGTTTCGCGACAGCATGAAGAATATTACGGAGGATCCGCAGAAAATCGATACTCCTCCGTCGACTCCGCCCGACGCAAAAAAATAGGCGCTTCTCGCCCGAGCTAGATTTTTTCTCCGCTCTTGCGATCCAGTACAAATCCTGGATAAATTCCACGCACACCGCGCTCCCGCTTCGCCTCTTAACAGGCTCTCCGGCTGCTTGAACCAGCAATTTTTGCACCGGGCGGGAAAGAATTGCTTCGCAACTCAGCGACGCGAGCTAGACTTCACTCCGACTCACTTCACCTGAAACCGCTTAAACACTATTGTTTTCGCGGTATTCCGCTTTCGCCAATTTCCCGCAATTCCTTTCTCTGCCTTGGCACCAAAACTGCCTACCACTAGCCCGATGGTGATACGGGTATTAATCACCGAAGGCGGTCCAAAGAGATTGCCGAACTCCGCGAAAGAGTGGAATTCAAGAGCAAATGACCTTTGCGGAGCTTACTAGAAAAAATAACAGGAGCGGTGGAAGATAAATGACTAAAGAAGAATACGGCAAGGCGTATCAACGAGGTTTCAGCCTGACAGTGCGTTTTCTTGTATCCCGAGGGCTGTCTTATGATGCAGCGCTCGATACTGCGCAAGCGGCTTGGGCCAAAGGTTGGGAACGACGCGAGCAATTGCGCGACCCGAATCTCGTGCTTACCTGGACCAACAGCATCGCACTCAACATTCACAGAACATATCTCAGACGCGAACCACAGACCCAGACCCTTCCCGAGCTACAGGCACCCCCGCGGATGAACGTGGCTGCGATCGACGTAAAGCGCATCCTTAAGGAATGCAAGCCCAACGATCGGGTAGTTCTCGAAGGCCACTATATCGAGGGTTACAAGGTGCAGGAGATCGCTCGGCAACATGGCTGGTCGGAAACTGCCGTGCGAATTCGTCTGCTTCGTGCCAGGCGCAGCGTGGAGCGCCGATTGAACCGTCCGAAGCATGCTCGCCTCCGCAACCTCGCTGAGAAGACGAAACAGGCTTTGGCAAACGCGCTGGATGTGCCCGCATATGAGGCCAAAGTAGCCTGATCCGGGCCGAAGCTAGAGCAATTCCGCTGGGCTAAAAAAGAACGGGAGTTCGTTTGCGGCGGTCTCGGGCGCATCCGAGCCGTGGACCGAGTTTCGCTCAATGTTTTCGGCAAACTGTTTTCGGATTGTGCCATCCGCCGCATTCGCAGGATTCGTAGCACCCATCACTTCGCGCCATTTAGCCACGGCGTCTTCCCTCTCCAGCGCCAGCACGATCACCGGGCCCTCTGTCATGAATTTCACCAAGCCCTGGAAGAACGGACGCTCTTTATGAATTGCGTAGAATTCCTCCGCTTCGCGTTGCGATAGCAACCGCTGTTTCATCGCCACGATCCTAAACCCATTACTCTCGATGATCGTGATGATCTCGCCCGCATGCCCGCTTTTTACAGCATCAGGTTTAATGATCGCGAGAGTACGTTCTAAAGCCATTAGGAAACCCGGTCTGTAGATGGCGCGACGGTCAGTGCTCGAAGTGCCTCTTGCATTTTCATTCCCATCAGTGCGGGAGAAGGGCACACAGCGATCCCCGCATCTTCCATAGCCGCCAGCTTGTCCTCTGCTCTGCCAGAGCCGCCCGAAATAATCGCCCCCGCGTGTCCCATGCGGCGACCGGGAGGCGCGGTCTGCCCGGCGATGAAGCCCACCACCGGCTTCTTCACGTGCGCCTTCACGTAAGCGGCGGCACTCTCTTCAGCATTGCCGCCGATCTCACCGATCATGATGATCGCGTGCGTTTCCGGGTCTTCGTTGAAAAGCTGAATCGCATCCGTAAACGTTGTGCCGATGATCGGATCGCCGCCAATACCAATGCACGTCGATTGCCCGATACCCAAACTGCTTAGCTGGCCCACAGCTTCATAGGTCAACGTGCCCGATCGCGACACGATTCCAACGTGGCCGGCCTTATGAATGTGGCCCGGCATAATGCCGATCTTGCACTTGCCAGGCGTGATCACTCCGGGGCAGTTCGGTCCGATTAGACGTGTCGACGGTTTCGTTTTTAGGAATGCCCACACTCGCATCATGTCCTTTACGGGGATCCCTTCAGTGATACAGACGACCAGCGGAATGCCCGCGTCAGCCGCTTCCATAATTGCGTCCGCCGCAAACGGCGGCGGAACGAAAATAACCGAAGCGTTCGCGCCGGTTTCGCTTACGGCCTCTTCGATGGTGTTGAATACTGGCCGGTCCAGGTGCGTTTGGCCGCCTTTGCCCGGGGTGGTTCCCCCAGCCACGTTCGTGCCGTACGCGATCGCCTGTTGCGCGTGAAATGTGCCCTCACGTCCCGTGAATCCCTGGAATAGAACTATTGTGTTTTCGTCAACGAGCACGCTCATTGTGCCAGCCCCACTACTTTCTCCGCGGCGTCTTTCATCCCATCGGCAACCGTGAAATTGAAACCCGACTCCTTCAGAATCTTCTGCCCGAGCTCGACGTTCGTGCCTTCCATGCGCACCACGATCGGAATCTTGATCTCCAGTTCCCGGGCCGCTGAGATTACACCCGTCGCGAGCGTGTCGCAGCGTAGAATGCCGCCGAAAATATTGATCAGCACCGCTTTCACTCCGGCATCGGAGAGCAGGATGCGAAGAGCATTCTTGATCTGTTCCGCGTTCGCCCCTCCGCCAACGTCCAGAAAATTCGCGGGGCGCCCTCCCGCGTATTTGATAATGTCCATCGTCGCCATCGCGAGACCCGCGCCATTCACCATGCACGCGATATTGCCGTCGAGCTTGATGTAATTTAAACCGAAGCGCGATGCCTCTACTTCGAGTGGGTCTTCCTCATTGAGGTCGCGCAGCTCCAGCAGGTCTTTGTGCCGGTATAACGCGTTATCGTCCAGATTGATCTTTGCGTCGAGCGCATATACCTTGCCATCTCTCGTCAATATGAAAGGATTGATCTCAGCCAAAGATCCATCAATCGCGTCATACGCTTTCGCCAACGCCGTCATGGCCGAAGCTGCCGCGTTTACGCTCTTAACGGGAATGTCCATTCCGAATGCAAGTTTCCGCGCCTGATAGGGCTCGAGGCCATCACCCTGAATCAGCGGCTCTCGTAAGATCAATTCGGGCGTGCTTGCCGCGACTTCTTCGATTTCTACGCCGCCCGCCCTCGAAGCCATGAATATCGATTCCCCGAGCGAGCGATCGAGCACAATGCCCAAGTAGAGCTCGCGTTCTATGGGCAGAGTTTCTTCGATGAGCAAACGTTGCACGACTCGCCCTTCGGGACCCGTTTGATGAGTGACGAGGGTCATGCCCAGCATTTTTTTCGCGATCTCAGCAGCTTCAGCTGCATCCTTCGCGATCTTCACGCCTCCGCCCTTGCCGCGCCCGCCCGCATGAATCTGCGCCTTTACAACCACGCTGCCGCCAATCTTCTTTGCTGCCGCCTCGGCCTCTTCAACGGTGTAGGCGACCTCTCCCCGCGGCACCGGAACGTCATATTTGGCGAGAATCGCCTTGGCCTGATACTCGTGAATCTTCATAGATGCTTAAAGCCCAAACGAGGAGCGCTGATTGCTTGGGCCAATCGCCAGTGTATCTCGGCCGGAGAAGAGTGCGCGGTTGTGTATAGTGCGGAACAGGAATGACGTTCCGGACCGGGAATATGGGGTAAACGGGCGTTCGCTCGCTTCTGGTCTATCCGGGGCGGAGATGGTTGTCGCAGAGCCGAACCCGGAGCGACACTGCTCGTTAAACCCTGCACTCCTGGCTTCCACTCTCAATCCGAGAGCGGCATCCATCGGATTTGTAAAATTTTCCCGACTAGCCGCGGGTGATGACGTGTTCTGCTGCTCGACTTATTTCGGAAGATCGATAAGAACGACATCGGAGTTTTCCCGAACGCGATCGAAGACGATTTGTTTCCATCTGGAGTGATATCGAAGCTCGTCGAGGTGCCATGCCCAAGGCGGGCCAGCAGCTTTGTTTGTCCCGTCATCAGATCGAGGCGCCAAAAATCTTCTCCCGGGTCCAAGTCCCGCAGGTAAATGAGACCTTTTCCATCGGGCGTAAAGCGGTGGTGCGCTCGGTTGATAGCGCCACTGGCACCGACCCCGATCGGAGGAAGTTCAAACGGATGGCCGTCCGGCCGCATCCCCAGTAGAGGCGCGAAGCGGGACATGGTCCTCCCGGCATACACGATTAAGGTTCCGTCGGGCGACCATACTGGATTCAATCCCGGTTTGGCGGGCAGACGGACGGGTACGCCACCTTTCGCCGGAATCTTGAACAGTCCCGGTCCCGAGGCATCGTCTCCGCCAGTAACAATCCAGTTGCCATCGGGCGACCAGCAAGGCGCACCGCGCACGTCGATAGCATCGGTCAGGGTTTTGGATTCAGCACCGTCCACCGAGATCATATGCAGGCGCAGCTTTCCCTGGTTCCTGAGAACGATTGCGGCGAGGCGCGCATCGGGCGAAATTGCAGGGGGGACGAAGATCGGCCCCTCGACTCCCTTCCAGATCTCGGACGGTTGAGAGTCGTGGAGGCGCCACAGCCCATCCCCACTTCCTCGCGAGGACAGATAAAACAAGGAGTTCCCAGCAAAGCGCGGCGCGAGTGCCCGGTCATTGGGAAGTGGAAAGGGCTTGATGTCAGCTTCGACTGCCTGCCGTTCGAGTATCGGCACGCTCCACAGGTTCGCTGTAGGGTTGGAAACCGTCGCCACGACGCGATGGCTCTTCCCGCTGGCGCCCACCGACGTGTAGTGTTCCAGGCCGATGCTGATGCGGCGAGAGGCTCTCCGCTTAAGATCGAGGGCCCACAGCCACGGTCCCGAGCCATCCTGTTGCGATGCGACGTAGAGCACTGTGTCCGCAGAAATGGGCGCGACGGAGCGCACATCAGCATTGTGGTAAGTCAGTCGTTCGGGTTTTCCTCCTCCCGGTGCGACGCGCCACAGATCCATGTCCAAGGATTCCCAGGGGCCGCTCACAAAGTAAATCCAGAGGCCGTCGGGCGACCACGTCAGAAAATGGTTATGGCCTCCAGGACCCAGACTGAAGACTTGGCGCGCGTTCGCACCATTGCCGTCGGCTATGAACATCGGATCGCCTGGGTCGTAAGTGTGAAAGGCCAGGCGGGTGCCGTCCTGGGACCACGCGACATTGGCCGCGTGATCGCGCAAGAAAGTGCGCGGGATGCCGCCCATAATTGGTATAAGCCGCAAGCGCTGGTTCGGTCGATATCCAGCCAGCCAAACCTCTCCGTTAGGCGAGAAGCCCAGGTTCTGAATGGGAAGGCGCGGATCTTCTGGCTGGTCTTTCGTCAGATTGACGAACCGGCCCGTTCCCACCTGGCTCACCCAAACGTCAGACCGGCCGCCACGGTCGGCGCGAAACGCGACGAATCTTCCATCTGGTGAAATCGAGGCGTCACTCTCGTCGCCCGGAAAATCGGTGAAACGTGAAAAGGTCGCGTTCGAAAGCGGGTTCTCGTCGCGCGGCGAACCCGCCTGCTTGCCCATCCACCAGGTTGCGATGAAGGCAAGCAGAATGGCGACTCCAAGCGCAGAGCACAGGACTAGCTTCGGCGACGTATTTCCATTTGTTGTGAGGCGATCCCGTTCATCCTCTCTGCCATGGCCCAAGGGCGTCCCAACGATTTCCTCCGATTCGTGCACCGCTGTCGCTTCGTCGCCCTGACAGATGGGACAGACGAACCGGTAACCTTGGCGCGCTATGGTTTCGATAAAGCGTGGAGTATCTGAACTGTCACTGAGCGCTTCCCGCACCTTGCGCACGCCGCTGCTTATGGCATTTTCGAAATCAACGAAAGTGCTCTCGGACCAGAGCCGGTCGCGAATCTCTCGTCGGTTTACAATCTCGCCGTGGCGCTCCAGAAGAAGCATGAGAATTTGAACTGGCTGCTCCTGTAGCTTGATTTTGATACCGCGTTTCCGTAGCTCACTCGACCGCGCATCGAACTCGAAGGCACCGAATCGAAAGGTCCGCTCAGGCAATAGGGGCGACATGATACATTTCCCTGGAATCTCATCAGAGGCAAATCAGAGCTTCTCGGAACCGAAAGCGGATCCTCGCCCAGCTACGTCGCAACCGAAGCTGATCCGGAAGAGGACACAACTCGAGCTAATTAGTCCAATAGCAGAAACTTACGTCGACAAGTTCTTTCCATCAATGAGTCAATCGTAAACCATTGAATCGTGCTATGGGAAATCCCGAAAATGGCTACGCGTTCGCGAATAGCAGAACGCTTGACGTATATGAATGTGGCAGGCTGCCGTCTGCCAGCAAGGAATAGCTCATGAAACGACTCGTTTTAACCTCGCTGGTCCTTTCCGTTCTGGGTTCGAGTGTTCGGGCGGACGAAGTGACCGATTGGAACCAAATTCTCTTTAACGCTGCTCTGGCCGCGAAGACCTCGCCCTTGGTTGTACCCCGCGCAGCCGCAATCACCGAAGTATCGGTTTTCGATGCGGTGAACGGGATTGACCGGCGCTTTACCTCTATTCACGTTCAGGACCGCGGACCGCGAGAAGCATGTGTGCGGGCGGCGGTAATCCAGGCGGCGTACGCCTCTCTAGTCAAGCTTTACCCCGATCAGAAAAGCGTTTTCGATCAGAAACGCGCTGAATCGTTTGCCGCTCTGCGGAAGCATTGCCATCACGATTTTCGGTCTGTTTGGGCCGGCATTGAATGGGGTCAAAAAGTTGCCGACGCGATATGGAATTGGCGAAGCACGGACGGATTCAATCAAACACCGCCTCTCTTCGAAGGAGGAACAGGAATTGGAGAATGGCGTCCAACTCCACCTGCCTTTCTACCCGGTGCGTTGCCGCAGATGGCGTCAATGGAAACCTGGGTCATCCAATCGCACGATCAATTTCGGCCCTTAAGCGGGCCGCCCGGTGTTGCCACCCCTCAGTATGCGCGCGATTTCAATGAAGTGAAGGATATGGGAAGCTTGTCGAGCCTTAAAAGATCGGCGGATCAGACGCTCGCGGCTCAGTTCTGGGGAACGACCAGTTCACCGGCTTACTTTTGGAATCACTTGGCGCTTTCTCTATTGGACCGGAATAAGAGCTCCCTTTTGAAAAATGCGCGTTTACTGGCTTTGATCAATGTCGCTATGGCCGACGCGATAATCGCCTCTTGGGACGCGAAGTATTATTTTGTCTCGTGGCGGCCCATTACCGCCATTGTTTTGGCTGACCAGGATGGCAACCCCGCCACGAAGGCGGACAGTAACTGGGCGCCCCTACTGGTCACACCTCCGTTTCCCGAGTATCTCTCTGCACACTCCTCTGTCAGTAGTGCTGCAGTCACGGTTCTGGCCGGGCGCTTTGGAAATCGCACCACGTTCACGGTTTCATCCGATGTGAGCGATTTGACGCGCCATTTCACTAGTTTTTCCGCTGCTTTGGACGAAATCAGATCCGCACGTGTGAATGCGGGAATCCACTTTCGCACAGCGTGCAACGACGCTCAGGTGCTTGGCACAGATATCGCTCAGTACGTCGTGGACCACGCGTGCCTGCGTCTTGAGAATTGCGATTTGAGAGACGATGACGATTGATCCTTAGTGGCTCCCAATAAACCGAGGCAAGAAAGAAATAACCAACTTGCGTGGAAAGGCAACGCATATGAGTGACAGAACAAGTCTCGAGTTCCCGCTTGGCAATCCAGGCAGACAAAGAAGATTAGTTGGCGGTGCTATGCGACTGAAGCGTGCGACCTGCGGGGGCCTATTTGCCAACGTCATCGCAGCTGCGTTTGGAGTCGCTTGTCTTACAGCTATTCCGGTTTCCTTAGCGGGCCACAGTGATGAAGAACAACACTGGGTCGGTGTGTGGTCTGCGGCACCAGAGTCTCTAAGTGGGTCCGGTTCATACATAGACCAAACATTACGATTGATTGTGCATACGAGCATCGGGGGGAGCCAAGTCCGCGTAAGAATCTCGAATACGTTCGGAACAGCATCACTCTTAATTGGCTCGGCCCACATAGCCCTACGGAAGGCAGACGCAAAAATCATCCCCAGTTCAGATCGGACGCTGTTGTTCGGCGGTAAGGCGTCCTTTGCAATTCCGGCGGAGCCTTGATTCTCAGTGGTCCGGTAAACCTCGACGTTCCCTCACGGTCCGATCTGGCCGTAAGCATTTACCTGCCTACTTTTTCTGTGGCTAACACAACGCACCTCGTAGCGCAACAAACAAATTACCTCGCACAAATGCCCGGCGATTTCACCGACGCTGCAAATTTGCCCGGAGCGGCCACCACATTTGAGTGGGACTTTCTGACCGGTGTCGATGTTGTCAATTGGCGAGGAGCGGCCGTTGTCGCTGTAGGCGATTCCATAACCGACGGTATCGGTTCCACATCCGACAAGAATCGACGCTGGCCCGATTTTCTCGCGAGCCGCTTGGCAAACTGGAGGCCTCGACCACATCGCGGTTTTAAATGAGGGAATCACGGGAAACCGCATCCTTCATCCTGGGCCGCCTCAACTGGATTTCTTCGGTCCCGCCGCGCTCGCGCGATTTGATCGTGACGTGCTCGGACAGGCTGCGGTGAAATATCTGATCGTCCTTCTTGGCACCAACGACTTTGCACAGGTGGGAATTGTGGCGCCAGATTCGGAGGCCGTCAGTGCAGAAGAAGTTATCGCTGCTCACCTACAACTCATCGCACGTGCCCACGAGCGGGGCGTCCTGGTATACGGTTGTACTCTCTTGCCGTTCAAAAATTCGCTGATAGCGCCTGACTTCTACACACCAGAGAAAAACGTCAAACGCGAGGCAGTAAATGAATGGATAAGGACCAGTGGCGCTTACGATGCAGTGATCGACTTCGACAAGGCCGTACGCGATCCGGCACACCCGCTTCAGATCCTGCCGGCATACGACAGCGGAGATCATACTCACCCTAACGACGCAGGATACAGGGCGATGGCCAATGCGATCAATTTGAATTTGTTCCGCGCAGACGATTTATTGACAATCTGGGCCCTTCACCTTTACTACGGCGAATAAACTGAATCGCGTGGGATCAGGAGGCGCACGCTTGATCATTACCGGTTCACCCGTGTAGTCAGCTCCAACTTCAATCAATCCGCTGTAGCGGCCCGGTATTTACCGATGTTCGCCGTCAGCGACGCCGAGAGTGAAAGCCTATACTTCAATCATGAAGTTTCGCCGCGTTTACGCTCTTGGCGGGAATATCCATTCCGAATGCAAGTTTTCGCGCCTGATAGGGCTCGAGGCCATCACCCGGAATCAGCGGCTCTCGGAGGATCAATTCGGGCGTGCTTGCCGCGACTTCTTCGATTTCTACACCGCCCGCTTTCGAAGCCATGAATATCGGCTCGCCGAGCGACCTGTCCAGCACAATGCCCAAGTAGAGCTCGCGTCCTATGGGCCGCCGCCTCGGCCTCTTCAACGGTGTAGGCGACCTCTCCCCGCGGCACCGGAACGTCATATTTGGCGAGAATCGCCTTGGCCTGATACTCGTGAATCTTCATAGATGCTTAAGCCTAAATGAGGAGCCCTGAGTCTTTGGGCCAATCGCCAGTGTATCTCGCGACTAGAAGAGTGCCCGGATGCGTCGCGGAGCGGAAGCGGAACGACGCTGCTTCCAAAGCGCAGCACTCCTGCTTTCCAGTCTCGACCCTAGACCGGACGCGAAAGACGTTTCCGTTCAGTGGGCTCGCGTTGGGCTTGAGACTGCAAGGCAGGAGATGACGCAAAGTCTGGCGCAAATTCGCGCCGGTCTGTGGACGTCAGCAAACTCACGACTGCGGTTACTGCGAAGTTGAAACACAAGGCAATGAATCCCGCATTCAGTCCCATGACGGGATCGTGCTTAGTGAGCATAAGAACAATGGCAATAAGGACGCCGGTCAGCAGTCCGGCGAAGACGCCGGCCATGGTCGCTCGTTTCGAATACAGGCCCAACACCATACCTGGAAAGAACTGGGCTACCCCGGCATATCCGACTAGCAGAAGACCAACAAGAGAAGTGGAGCTGTACATCGCCGAAAGTAGGGCGGCGATGGTGATCACCATGACAGTGATCTTGGCCAATCTTGCAACCTGTTGATCAGTCATGCCTGGTGCCAGAATGGGGCGGCATAGATTCTTCGCAAACAAAGTTGACGCAGTGAGAATTAGAATCGCTGCCGGAACCATCGCCGTGAGAGCACCTGCCCCGCCAATGATTCCCAGGAACCATGGCGGGAAGGTCTTCCGCACGATGGTCAACATCGAAAGGTCGCCATTGGTGAGACCGGGCAAAACCAACGTTGCAGCGAAGCCCACGAAGAACATCAGGGGCATAGTAATGCTGTAGAGCGGCATGATGACCGCGTTCCGGCGCAAGATGTCGCCACTTCTGGCGGTAAAGCTGGCACCGATGTAGTGCGGCCACATGTAAAACCCAAGAGCTACCAGGAAAACTGTTGAGGCATACCAGGTGTGCCCGAGGTTCGTCGTGGCGCCTGGCATTACCAGGTGACTGGGTTTCGCGCGCGCGAGTGCGGCAAACATCGGGCCAATGCCGCCGAAATAAATGTATGGCACCGCGATGCCAACGAAAACGGCGGCAAACAGCAATAGAATATCCTTCAAGACGCTGACCGATGCGACTCCCCGGATTCCGCTAGTGAGTACAAACGCCGCAACAATGGCGAAAGAGATCACCATGGCCGGGGTGCGATGGATTCCTCCGAAACTCGCCACTTCTACGATCATGCCGAGTCCGGTGATTTGAAGCTGCAAATACGGGATGATGAAGATGACGCCCACGAGCGCAACAAAGGCGGCAAGATACTTGCTGTTGTAGCGCGCTTGAAAGAAATCGGCTTGCGTTTGGAGACGGTATTTCCTTCCTGCCTCCCAAACTTGCGGCAGAATATAGAAAGAAACCACATACATTAAAGGCGCGTACCCGAGAATATATAGAGCAGGTCCACCTTTGGAGTAGGCCCAGCCACATGCTCCGAGGAATGTGAACGCGGTGTAAATCTCTCCGGCCATGAGCATCCATACGAGCAGCATGCCGAAACCTCTATCGCCGACAATCCATTGTTCGAGATCCATTTTTCGGTGAGATCCGGCATAAAAACCGACAAACGAGCCTGTTGCGACTGTTCCAGAAATTACTGCCAGAGCGATGAGGCTAGGGTTCATTGTGCGCCGCCATCTTGACGAGGCGGGCGAGGAGCGCGGGGCGCCTCCAGGCGATACGCGCCCCACATGCAGAGCGGGGTGAGGAGCAGCCACGAAATCAGCCAGAAAAGGTTGAACGGGATACCCAGAACCATCGGATAAACACGGTCCCAAAGTGACACTGAAAAGCACACGGCCGCGAAAGGAATTAGCCCCAGAAGAATCGACCCAAGCGCTGGAGGTTTCGCGCAGAACCTCCAGTCATTGCCGTGTTCCATCGCCCTAATTCAACCCATCGCTGAGGCGCCGTATGCAAAGCATTGTGATGTCATCTGATTGAGGGGCGCCGCCCGTAAATGTGGTGACCTCTCGCGTCACGTGACCGATCAAGTCTTGACAACCGAGCGCGGAGCAGTCCCGCAGCGCAGTAATCAGGCGCTCGTCTGTGAAATCGTCTTCCGCTGTGTTCTGTGCCTCGGGTACCCCATCCGTATAGAGAAAAAGCGTATCTCCCGCTTGTAAATGCACTGAGCTGCCGGCGTAACCTGGGCCGTCGAACAGGCCGAGCGGAATTCCGCCCACCTCAGTGATCGACTCGACGGCTTTCCCGTCTGCCCGGAGTAAGTAGGGTGGGTTGTGGCCGGCATTGCAATAGTGAAACTCTCCGGAGCGTAAATTCAGAAGGCCATAGAAACAGGTCGCGAACATCGTGCTGACGCGTTCTCGTACCAGGAAGCGATTCACCTCGCATAGACATTCTGCGGGAGGCATGTTGCGCAGAGCTGTGGTCTTAATTTGTGTACGCGTCACTGCCATGTAGAGTGCGGCAGGGATGCCCTTGCCCGAAACGTCTCCAATCACGACCCCGAGCCGGTCTTCATCGATGAGGAAGAAGTCGAAAAGGTCGCCTCCAACCGCACGTGCGGAGGTCATCTGGGCGTGCAAATCGAAATCGGTACGCTCCGGGAAAGGCGGAAAGGTGCGCGGCACGAGCAGATGCTGAATCGTGCGCGCCGTGTCCAGTTCGCGTTGAATAGTGGCGAGTTGCTCGCGATCGCGCGCGGCGCCCACCATCTCTACACAAAGCAGCGAGTTCTCAATGGCCGCGGCGGTCTGGAGAGCAATCGTGTTCAGAAGTTTTAGATCGGCTGCTGAGTACGTTGCGCCCTCAGCGGTATTGGCCAGCGCGATGATACCCACCGTGCGCTGCCCGGCTCGTAACGGGGCGATGATCAACGCGGTCAGATTGCGCTCCGAACCGGAAGCACGTGGATCGGGAGCGCAATTGTTCACGATTTCGCCGATTCCCCGTTCGACGATCGCGGCAGCAAACCGCGAATCTGGCGCGAGTGGTCCCGAAATACCTGCGGAATCGGAGAATGAATTCCCAAACGAGGCAACGTTGCGAAGACCACCGCCTGCCTTCTCGCGAACAACAATGCTGCCGTGCGTAGCAGGGATAAGCCGCCGTGCCTGGGCCAGCGCCGACTCGCCCACCGCGGGGACATTCAAAACGGCTGCAAGCTGTTCCGAGAGCTGCTCTATAACGTGCACTTCGCGATACAGATGAAGAACTTCCGAAGCCAGTGAACGAGTTTCAATCTCGCGAGCCGCCAAGTGTCCCAGAAGCGATGCCAACGCATTCGCAGCCCCGGATGGGCCGATCACAAAGCCCAGTGTTGCTCCCTCATGGAGGACCGGCACCCGTGACGCGGCGTTCGAGCCTTCGCCTGGAATATGGCCCATGACTGGATTACCAGAAGCATCGGCAATGCACGTGTTGTTGCCCAAAGCATCGAGCAGAGACGTCAGTGCTATGGAGCCCGTAGATTTCGGGCTGAGCAGAGTCTTGAGTTTGAGACCGGGCATAGGCCTCGCTCAGCGTGTTGACAGACCGAGCACCGTGCGCGCTTGCGCGAGCAGTGCATCCGGATCGAAGGGCTTGGTCATATAAAGATCAGCGCCCACTTCCTGCCCACGCTGGCGATCGAACTCCTGTCCCTTCGCCGTGAGCAGCACGACATGAATGTGGCCCAGCCCCAGTTCCTTTTTGATCGCGTTGCAGACATCGAAGCCATTTTGCTTCGGCATCATGACATCGAGAAAAACCAGGTCTGGCTGCTCTTCGCGGATCGCCTCCAGCGCTTCCTCACCATTGTCTGCTGTAAGCAGATCCACCCCATCGTCTTCCAATTCTTCCAGCGCCTGCTGGATCAGCGTGCGTAAGTGTGGTTCGTCGTCGACAATCAGGATCTTCATGAGTATTAGGGATAAATAAGAAAAAGGACGTTCTCCATGCCTCTTTCAAAGCGCAACGCACGGACGCCGTCGTTCGTGGAGAGCAGCGAATTGAGGATAATGATGTCCGGTTTCGAGAGAACGGCCGCCGAAATCAAGTCTGAGCCGTTCGATTCGACCACGTCATAGCCACGCGTTTCGAGGACATCTGTTAGGGTGCGCACGGTAGACGCATCCTCATCAACCACCATCACCTTCTTCCTGGATTTGCCCTGATCGAGCAGCGCGTCCACTTCGTGGAAGAGCGATGCCGTATCGATGGGTTTAGTGAGATAGCGATCGACGCCAACCCGGAAACCGCGTTCCTTATCTTCGACGATGGACAAGATGATGATAGGAACGTCCATCGTGGCGGGATCATTCTTCAGCACCGCTGCCACGTCAAACCCGTTCATCTCGGGCATCATGACGTCCAGGATCACGAGGCCAGGAATCTCTTCACGGATGAGCGCGAGCGCCTTACGGCCGTCCTCGGCAAGACGCACTGCGTATCCGGCCTCCGTCAGCTCCTGCAGGAGCAGGGACCGGATGTTCGCGTCATCGTCGACGACGAGTACAGACTTGTTGTGCGGCTCGTGCGCCGCGGCTCTCTCTCGTAATTGCCGTAACAGAGATTCGATATCGACAGAGCGCCGGACCGGAGGTATGTCGGCTTGTGCGGGATGTGTAGAAACCGGAAGCGTGAAGGAGAAGGTGCTGCCGTGGCCAGGCTCGCTCTCCACCCAAATTTTCCCTCCGTGATATTCGACGATTTCCTTACAGATGGGCAATCCCAAGCCGGTGCCTTTGGGCTTGTCCGTCAGGGTGTCGCCAACTTGTTTGAATTTTTCGAAGACCTTCGGATGGTCTGCGGGAGCGATGCCGATCCCGGAGTCGGTGACGCTGACCATGACTTCGTCATCGCGTAGAAGAGCAGAACAGGTGATAGACCCTGTACCCGTAAACTTCACTGCATTCGAGATCAGATTGATCACAACCTGGATCAGGCGGTCCTGGTCTCCATTGATCGAAGGCAGATCTGGTTCAATAACCTGGACGAGTTGGAGATTCTTAGCTTCGAATAGCGAAGCGGTGGCCGCAATGGCGCGCTCCATCACATCGGAGATCGAGAGCGGCGCCATGTTCCAAGTGAACTTGCCGGCCTCGATCTTGGCCAAATCAAGCACGTCATCAATGAGCTTGGTCAGGCGCTCTCCTTCGCTAATGACGACGCCCAAATTTTCCATAACCTGACGCTTCGTTTGCTGGACCTTTCGATCATCCTCGCGAATGAGCGGGAAAAGACGTTCTTCGAGCCGGCGGCGAATAATTTTTGCGAAGCCGAGCACAGATGTGAGCGGGGTGCGCAACTCATGACTGACCGTAGAAAGAAACGAACTCTTAGCAGCATCAGCCTGTTCCGCAGCCTCCCTTGCCTGGCGCGCTTCATCGAAGAGTTTCGTGTTGTGGAATGCCACGCCGACGGCGGAAGCAATGGTCGAGAGCAGACGCTGGTCGGCTTCCGTGAAGCGGCCTTCCTGGTCCGTCGATTGGACGCTGATCACGCCGATGGTCTGCCCGCCCGAGGGGATTGGAACGCCGAGATAGGACGCAGTAGGCCGACCGATCTGTTCAATGCCGAGCGCAGCGCGTTTGCGGTCGATGTTCTCATTGATAAGCAGCGGTTCGCCGGTGCGGATGATCTGGGAAGTGAGTCCCGCGCCGAAGGGCCGGGGCAGGGCATCTTCACCAAAGACGTACGGAAATTGCAGCATCATCGTGGCACGATCGAGCAAGGACACATACGCGATGGGCGCATGAAAGAGATCGCGCACCTGGTCCCCGACCAGTTGAATCAAGCTGTCTCGATCAAGTTGTGCAGCCAGCGCCTGGGTGATTCGATTGATCGTCACTAGCTCCGCTGCACGTTCGCGAACCTGGTGCTCGCGCTCATTGATCACAAGATAGGCGTTTGCGTTATCGAGCGCGATGGTCGTATAGGCGGCAAGGTTTTCGAGCAGGCTGAGATGCCGCTCCGTGTATGCGTCTTTTTTGAAACTCTGAATGCTGAGCACGCCGAGAACACGCTCCTGCGCGATGAGAGGCAAATAGATCATCGAGGCGGGCGGCTGCGCTGTGCTGCCGTCTTCTAATGTGCGCCCGGTGTGTTCGTAGGAAGCGATGTACTTTGTTGACTCAACGGCGATGTCGTTCAGCAGCATCGGCTGGCGATGTTCGATACACCATACGGCCAACTGATTCTTGTCATTCATGCTGCGTGTGTAAGGTGCATACCGCTTGCCGTTTTCGATGGCGAGGGTGTATTCGATCAGATTCTTCTCCGGCCGGTACAGGCCAACGCCGAAGATGCTGGCGTCCACGATCTGGTTCACGCGCTGGTAGAGCTTAAACAGGATCGTATTGAGATCGAGCGAAGCCGTAATCTCTTTGCCGATCTCACTCAGCAGTTCGATGCTGTCCCTCTGTGCAGCCAGTTCCGACGACTGGGCGCGAATTTCGCCTGTGCGCTCCTCGACAATAGCTTCCAGCGCTTTCGCTTGGGCCTGCAGCTCCTGCGTTTTGCGGAAGGCTTTCTTGCGCTCGTATGCGATAACGAGTCGCCAGAAGCCAAACGTGGCGAGCAAAAAGAGCATGAAGTAAAGAAAATAAGCGAGCTTGGTTCGGTACCAGGGCGGCAGGATTGTGAATGCGTACATCGCTTCCTCGCCCGCCCGGCCATCGTCCGACCGGGAGCGCACATGAAAGCGATAGCTCCCCGGACCGAGGCCGCTGTAGTTGGCCTCTCTTTGTGTACCCCAGCCAGACCAGTCCTTGTCCAAACCTTCCAGAAAATATTGGTAGACGATGCCGGCCGGATTGCCGTAGGTGAGTGCGGCAAATTGGAAATGCAGGGCGTTGCTTGCCGGCTGCAGGCGTTGTTCAGAGCTATTATGGCTCGTTCTGTCCCCGCCGTAGATCACCTGTGATCCCGCATTGACACGGCGCACAATTGTGGGGAACTGCTGTGGCGCGATTTCTCTAATGCGAGGATCGAAGCGAAAAAGGTTCTCGCCGAAGAACCAGACTGTGCCATTCGGTTCAGGCCGCAAGGAGACGAACCGGAATCGGCCCAGGCGCCGGTACGTGTTCTCATCGAGATGCCAGCTACCATCGCGTTGCCGGGTAAATAGGCCTTGACGCCGGACATCTGACGAAGAGGAGCCGGACCAAACCTTATTTGCACCGTCTGCAACCAGACCATAGCTGCTATCGGGTGCGTCGATGGGCAGCAAAAAGCGGTCGTCTATCACAAATCTGTGAGCCGCTTCATCCCAGCGGAATTCGTGGTTAACGCGATCTACCGTCGCGAAGATGCTACCGGCAACAAAGTTCGCAAAGGCCGGACCCGGCGGAAGCCCTTGTTTGACGCCAAGCACTTCGGCTTTGGAATTCCGCATGCCCGATGGAGCGACATCGATGCGCACCAGTTGGTTATCGCCGCCGCTCGCCCAGAGACTCCCTTTCGCATCCTCGACTACGCTCCTGGTTCCATAAACTAGGTTGGGAAGTTTCCCTTCGTCGATCCAGGAGTATCCATTCCATCGAATCGAGCCCACACCATTGGAATGTCCAACAAATACCCGCGATGGATCCTTTTTGGAAAGGCCGATATCGTAGGTCTGCTCGCCGAAGCCGTGCAGTGCGGGGATAGCGGGAACCAGCGCGTTTCCCTGCAGCCGCATTACACCCTCGTTGGTGGCCGCTAATAATTGATCCGGCGCCTTACTGGCGGGGTCTTTGAATACGAGCAGAGTCCAGGCCTGGGTCGGATCGGATAGCGGCATATCCGTCGGCCGGCCCGTTTGCGGATCGGGAACAATGCGCGCTACGCCGCTCCGCCCTCCGGCGCTGGAACGGTAGATGGATCCGTTGAACTCCGCCACATCCAATGTGGCATCGCGCGCGAAAATGGAAATCGGGGAGTTCACTTCTACGCGTGCGATTCCGCTATCCAAACCAAGCCAGAGCGCGCCTTCCCGATCTTCATAGGCAGAGAGAACATCGGAACTCAGGATCCCGTCGCTCTTGTCGATGATCTGACGAAGTTTGCCGTCATGTCCGAGGAGTACGGCCCCGCCGTCCAAGGTCGTCGCGCAGATCGTCCCGTCCCGGAGCAGAGTGGAGGTATAGAGCTTGTGCTTTCTGAGATAGTCATCCGCCTGGGTCACAAACGGGGTGACCTTTTGGCCATCGTAGAGAGTGAACAGTTGGTTCCGCGCCGAGATGACAATGTGGGTTCCATCGAAGGGATGCAGAAATAGCTTCAGGGAGGAGGCGTAGGCGCCACCCCCCGGCAGGTTGCGAAGCTCGTCGCCCACAATCTCCTGAAGCCCAATTCCGTCTTGCGCGGTGTAGACGCGGCCGTGGACGTACGAGAGCGCCTGGAAGCTTGATTTCGCTCGTTCCGGCGACCAGATCTGCATGCGCTTGCCATCCCAGCGAAAGAGCCGTTCATAGCTGCGAGAGAAAACGCCTTGCGGCGTTACCAGAGTCTGCCACACATCGGTAAAACCGCGATCGTGCGCCGGGACCTTATCGAGAAGCGAGACATATTTTGGAGTGCCATTCGCGTCCGGTGCTAGGTAGCCAAAGTTGCCGCTCGCTCCTACCCAGACGCGGCCTCGGTCGTCCACTGCAAGAGACCGCACCACGCTGGAAGGCAGAAAGATCTTTCGCCAGGTAACGCCGTCAAACTCGAGCACTGCCGAGCTCGAATCGCCGAAGTACAGGATGCCGCGGCGGTCCTGGGCAATGGTCCAGGCCTGTCCGCCACCGTTGTAATCGCGGACTGAATAGTTCTTGACCTCCGGCATTCCGATTGCCGACGTCACGTGGGACGGGTGGCTCGACGGTGCGGGTGCGCCGAGCGGGGCAAGAAAAAGAAGTGAAAGAGATGTAGCCAGCAGTACTGGCAGCGGAAATCGGGGACGAACGAGTGATCGTTGGGTCAAGTTGTGTTCGAAGTTAAATCGAAGGGCAATAGGAATGATAGTGGGTTACGAGCTCTTCTGGGAACTTTTACGGCCGTGACTGGTACTAGTCCTCCAGCTCGTAGTGGCGACCGTCGACCCGCTTAGAACTAAACTTTTCTACCTGCGGTGGGCTAACCGAAGGATCCAACTGAACGCGATTCACAGTTCTTGGCGCACCTCCGTCGCCGAAGATTTGACTATCAAGATAAACGGCGGATTCCGTACTCGAGGGTGAAATAAGTTGGAGCTAATTTGGACAAGGGTTCCATTAGTTTCGCCAGTTCCTGCGCTGCACCGTGAACTTCAAGGCGGGTAACCTGCGCGATCTTAAACACCTCGTTCAGAAGAGCGCCGACATTAGCCAGATGCGTGAGGAGCTCCTCTGCGTCCTCGTATGCCTCGCGGCAATGCACCTTATCTCCATTGAAACTGAAGCCGTAGTATAGGCACTTGGGCTCTTGGGCAGTAATCGAGATGAACTGCTCACAAAAATCTTTGAATTCATCCATCTTTCCGTCCGAGACTTTGAAGTACGGATGAATAGATACGACTCGATCGTCTGTCGTCACCGTCACATTCCATGACGCGTTGGGGCGTCCCATTTTGTCGGCGATGCTTTCTGGTACCGTTGACCGGGACTGGCGACTTCTGCTCATTACTCACGGAGGCTTGCTAGATGCTGCACTCAGCTGATCTGTGGCTGCACTCGGGCTTCAGGTTTGCGGTCAGGCAGACCTGAGATATATACTAGGGCCTACAGTGTAGAACGCATCGCGTTCCAGGTCCAGGAGACAATCAGTTAACTATGCGCGGTTTATTCCCGATGGCGATGGCGCTCGTCGCAGTTGCTTTCGCCCAGGATGTGGTGCAGGTAGCGCCTGACCGAGTGAAAGTGGTATTCGAAAACGATCGTGTCCGCGTGCTTCACTTCAACGAGCCGGGACACAGCAAGCTTCCCATGCATTCGCATCCCGCCTATGTGGCGGTGGGGTTTACGACTGACGATTTCAAATACACATTTGCCGATGGGAAGACCAGTAACGAGCGCCCCAAAGCCGACGAGGTGGCTTACTCCAAGCCCATCACACACGCGTCTGAGAATCTTTCCGACTCGGAGTCGGAAGCCGTTATGGTGGAGCTGAAGGAGCCAGGTGGCGGTGCCGCAGCGGCAAAGACTACGCTAGACGCTGTCAAATTGGATCCCAAACACTACAAAGTAGTAATCAACAATGACCAGGTTCGCGTGCTGCGGGCCAAGTACGGGCCGCATGAGAAATCAGTAATGCACGAACATCCAGCCTCGGTGGCAGTGTTCATGACCGATGGTCACAGCAAGTTCACGCTGCCGGACGGCACGTCACAGGATAGAACGCTCAAGGCTCACGACGCGGTTTGGGAGGAGGCCGGAAAACACCTGCCGGAGAATGTCGGGGACACGCCGTTTGAAGTAATAGTGATTGAACTTAAAAAGTAGACGAAATAACGGCTTGCCATCAGCCGTGAATGACGCCGCTAGAAATTTGAGCAGAGGGGCAAAACTGCAGCGTCACTTTACCATGGTGGATTGGGAGCGGACAGCGACCCACTTGTCGCCGGTTTCACGAAGACATCCGTCCAGACCCATTTGCCGCTGCTGTTCTTTCCGTTTGTAGTACTCTTTTCGGTGTCACTGCCCTGCACCACGGCAACATTTCCCAAGGCCTTAACATCCATCGGTCCAAATTCGTAGGACTCCGAAACCGGAATCACTCCGCTCGGCGGACTGATTTTGTAACCTATGTCGTCAGGCCATATAGTTGGGCGTTTGTCTCCAATTCGTAGCGCAAGCGACGCCGAGCGTGGAAAGCCTATAGTTCAATGATAAAGTTTGCATTGTGCTCGATTTCGACCCGAAGTCGGCAGTTTTTCAGCAATCTCTCCCGAGCTTTCCGGTTGTACTTCGGCAGGAGACTATGATTGGGTGATCGCGGAACGCCGCGTCTGACAGCCGACCACGTCATCACAATTCTGAAGCGTCACGGTTGCGGTATAGCTGGTCAGTTACGAGCAAGTGCGGCGACTACTTCCTGGTACCTGGAGCGCGACAGATGATAGACGTTCATTCACCACATGAAAGAATTAGCGGCTTCCGCGACTTTCTCCTACATCTCCTGACCATCACCATTGGGCTGCTGATCGCGCTTGGGCTGGAGGGGTGTGTTGAATGGTGGCATCATCGGGAATTGCGAAATGAGGCGGACGACAGGCTGCGTCAAGAGATCATAGACAACCAAAAGGAGCTCGCCACAACGCGGTTAGCGGTCGGTAAAGAGCGGGAGAACCTCATCGGAATATTGAAGTTCCTGAAGGCGCGTAGTGCCAATCAACCATACGATATCCACCAGCTCCGGATCCACTTTGAAATGGGTACGCTACGGGACGCCAGCTGGCGGACGGCTTCGGCCACAGGAGCATTAAGCTACATGGAGTATCCGGAGGTGCAGCGATATGCTGCTGCCTACCAGGTCCAGGATGACTTCGCAGCTGTGCAAACAGGGACACTCGAAGAATTTCTGCAGCTCGAGTCGTACGGTGTGTTCGAGTTTGATCCCAAAAAGATGTCGCCCACGGACGCGCAGGCGGCAAGCACAGACGTACAGCGGACGATTGCTCATCTAATTGCCATGGACCAAATCGGGGAGGGTCTGGCTAAGGCATACCGGGAGGCACTCGCGCGGGAGTGATACTACTTGGCGGTTGGCCTGAGTTCGACTCGTTTATCTCCTGTAGCATTTCTTCCCGGTGCTCGTCGAGACGCGGCGCGAGACGCTCGATGCTTCCCGGCGTTCGGCTGAAACGCACCGGAATCGAAACGGTGCGAATCTCTCCTTCAGAAGGATGAACGCGGCGCTCGAAAAAACCGATACTCTGCAAATGCTCGTTTTCGAGCAGATCCTCGGGCGAGAGCACTGGGGCCATTGGAATGTCAGCATCGTTTAATAGAGCGACCCATTCGGCTGTCGAGCGCTCGGTTAATATTCCAGCGAGGATGCGATAGAGTTCATCGATGTTTTCGCTACGCGCGGCGTGATCGGTAAAGCGCGGATCCCCAGCGTACTGCGGCCGGCCGGCGATTTGAAAGAAGCGCTGCCACTGCTCTGTGCTGTACGGCATAAGAGCCATATAACCGTCTTTTGTGCGATACGGGCGGCGGTGTGCGGAAAGGACGCGATCATAACCCATACCGCCAAGCGCCGGACAAAATGTCTCGCCGGCGAGGTGCTCTATCAGGTTGAACGACACGAGAGTCTCGAACATGGGCACTTCAATCGCTTGCCCAAGGCCGGAACGCTCACGTTCATAGAGTGCCATCGCGATCGCATACACGGCTGAGAGAGCTGCAACCTTATCAGCCATGATGGTGTTGACGAATTTGGGCCCGTCCGGTTCGTTGCGGGCCTCGAGCGCAGCCGTGCCGCTCATGGCCTGGATCACGTCATCATAAGCAGGTCGACCCGCGTACAGCCCTTTTTCGGAGAACCCGTACGCGCCGCAATGAACGAGTCGCGGATTGCGCTCGCTCAGGCTTTTGTAATCGAGGCCAAGCTTCGCGAGAGAGTGTGGCCGGAGTGTGTACATAAACACGTCAGCGGTGTCCAATAGTTTCAAAAGAGTTTGCTTGTCTTCGTCAAGCGCAAGATTCAGCACAACGCTCCGTTTGTTGCGGTTCGTGTTGAGGAACGGCGCTCCCATGCCGCTACTTCGGAAAGGCGTCACATGGCGAAAGATGTCTCCCCCAGGGCTTTCGATTTTGATCACGTCAGCGCCCATATCGCCAAGGATCTGGGTGCAGTATGGTCCCATGACAATGGTGGTTAGATCGATGACGCGGACACCTGCGAGTGGGCCTGACATTCTAGTCTTCATTCTTACGAAAGCAGCATGAGGCGCGGCGGCAGCCATGGCAGCGACATGGAAACTGCGATTCGCAGCGCTATCCGCGCGATCCCGCGTGGCAAGGTCGCCACATACGGGCAGGTGGCGGAAGCTGCGGGCTACCCGCGCTATCATCGCCAGGTTGCGCAAGTACTGCGCAAGTGGGGTCATGCACTTCCCTGGCAGCGCGTACTGGGCGCTGGCGGTCAGATCAAGTGCAAGCGTGACGGCGGCTTTGAACAGCGCATGCGGCTGGAGATGGAAGGCGTCCGGTTTCGCGGCTCACGCGTGGATCTCGCCAAGCATCAGCATGTGTTTCATTGAAACCACGCTAGAAATGGCTTCGGGCTAACCTGGATAGAATCTATGCAGGTAAGGGAAGTACTTCTCGGCTTTCAGACGCTCCTCGTCTGCACGCCGCTCATTTTCGCGCAAGACCCGACGGGCGTGCTCCAGGGCCAAGTCACGGATCCGTCCGGGGCGACCGTTCCCAACGCGAGCGTAGTCGTACGGAACGTGTCCACCGGGTTTACTGCCACTCAGCAATCCTCGTTCGCCGGCAGCTTCCACTTTTCCTATTTGCCGGTCGGCGAATATAACCTGCGCGTCTCGGCTTCCGGTTTCGCTGATTTTGAGAGGACACATGTCCGGATCGACGTCGACCGCGTAGTGAATCTCGCCGTAGCATTAGAGATCAGGCAACGAGGCGAGGTCGTCGACGTAGCCGCCGATTCGGCAACTGTCGATGTCAGCTCCACTTTAGGGAACGTTGTCTCCGGACGCGAAGCGGTCGATCTGCCACTGAACGGGCGCAATCTCACTCAGCTTGGACTGCTTCAGCCTGGTGTCGCGCCGATGACTTTCGGCCTTGCCGAAGCTGGGGGCATTGCTCGCAGCGGCCAGGCTTACGCTGTCAATGGACAACCGCCGGAGTCGAACAACTATCTTCTCGACGGTGTCAGCAATGTTGACAGCGTGAACGGAGGCTTCGCTTTGCGCACTCCCGTCGATGCCGTCAATGAATTTCGTATTTTGACGTCTAATGCTCCCGCCGAGTATGGAGAAACGAGTGGCGCGACCACCACCGTCATCACCAAATCGGGGACAAACGCAGTTCACGGGAACGTTTACGATTTCTTTCGAAATAATTTCTTCGACGCGCGGAATTTCTTTACAGCCGGAACTGAGCCGCTACATCAAAACCAGTTCGGCGCTACGGTAGGAGGCCCGCTGCGACGTAACAAAGATTTTTTCTTCCTCTATTACGAAGGCCAGCGGGCGCGGCAAGGCGAGACAGAGGCGGCAATCGTGCCAACGGCTGCGGAACGGACAGGAGATTTCTCGGGGCTCATTGACAGCAGCACCGGAAAACCGAAACCGCTGATCAACGAATTCACAGGCCAGCCGTTTCCAGGTAACAAAATCCCACCATTTTTGATCAGCCCGATTGCGCTTCAAGCGGAAAAGCTCTACCCGCTCGGGAATCTCTCTCCCTCGCTCTTCTCATCCACTCAGATACTGACCAACGATTACGACCAGGGGGGCTTTCGTCTCGACCACTACTTCGGCAACTCAGACCAGGTGTTCGCACGCTACGCGACTTCCTCGCTTCGAGAAGTCGATCCCCTGCCGATCAACGGGTCCAACGTTCCCGGATTTCCCGTCGCTGACAATATCAGAACGAATTCGGCAACCATTTCGAATGTTCATCTGTTCTCGTCCCGGACCGTCCAGACGGCGCGCATCGCATTCTTCCGGAATGCGTTCCTCGAGGGTATGGCGCAGAACCATACGGCTGCGAGCAGTCTTGGTTTCACGTATCAGCCGACCTTGTCCTCAGCGGTCGGATCACCCTATTTAATCGTCAGCGGCTATGCAGCGGTCGGTAATCCGATAACGGGCCCGCAAAACACCTATCAAAACGATTACCAGGGCTACTACTCACTGGCCTCCACTCGCGGCAGCCACAATCTTAAATTCGGCGCAGATCTCGACCGTCAGCAGATCAACGCGCTGCTTGGCATAGCGACGAACGGCTTCTTCGTGTTCGCTCCTTTTCCCGCCAGCGACTCCTTCGCGAGTTTCCTGCTGGGGCAACCCGTTCAGTTCTTCCAAGGCGGCGGCGATTTCAACCGGGGGCTTCGAAAGTGGATTGTCGCCGGATATGCGCAGGATGAGTGGCGCGTGACGTCGAATTTGACGATCAGCTATGGCTTGCGATATGAAGTAAACACTCCTTACACGGACATTCGTAACCGGCTGAATGCGTGGGCGCCTGGCCAGAAATCAACGGTGAGGCCGGATGCTCCAGCAGGGCTGCTGTTCCCGGGCGATCCGGGGGTTCCCGCTGGAATCGCACCCATCGATTACCACGAATTTATGCCGCGTGTTGGCATTGCATGGGATCCCTTTCGAGATGGACACACTACACTGAGAGCCGGCTACGGTATCTTTTACGACGGCTATACCAACGGAGTCGGTGGCCCGCTGCAAGCTGCTGTAAGCGCGCTTCCCTGGACTGAGGCGTATCAACTGCCTGGCCCGGGTCTGAATTTCGCCGATCCATATAATGGTCAAACCCCGCCGTTTATCAGCGCAACAGTTTGTGCGGCCCGCGACCATCCTGACTGTCCAGTCCGGAATGTTGCCTCCCTATTCACAAAATTGGGATTTCTCCATCGAACGCGTGATTCGCAGCGCGTACCTCCTGGATGTGCGCTACGTAGGAAACAAAGGCACGCACCTGCCGCGCTTCATCGAGGCAAATCCCGCTATCTATGGACCTGGCGCGACAACCGGAAACGCGGATCAACGTCGTCAGTACGCGGACTGTTCAGCCGCTCTGGGCTCCTGCGCCTTCGCCTCGGTGGGGTTGATCGCCGATAACAACAGTTCCACATATCACGCGCTTCAGGTGGCATTCTCACATCAGTTCACAGCCGGCTTCTCATTTCTTGCCTCGTATTGGTGGTCGAAGAGCCTGGATTACGTTTCATCGCTGAATCTTTCCGGATCGGCACCCACGCTTGTTGCGGGAGAGAACGACCTTGCGCAGAATCCGTTCGACCTGAGAGCCGAACACGGTCCGTCTTTATTCAATGCGACACATCGATTTGTTTTTAGCGGTACCTATGTCCTGCCGCGCTGGCACACGGCACCGCGCCCCGCCAACTTCCTTGTGAATGGCTGGCAGTTGAACACCATCGCGAGCTTGTCGTCGGGAACGCCTTTCACTGTGTATGACAGCGATAATGCCTCAATGCAGGGAAGCGCTCCTGAAATCACTGGATTCTATTCCAGCCGTCCCAACGTCCTCTCAGATCCGAATGCCGGCCCGCACACACCGAATCAGTGGGTCAGCCGCAGCGCATTTCAGGAGCTAACGCCGGCCCAGAATCCAGGACAGTTTGGCAATGAAGGGAGAAATGCGATTCGCGGACCCGGGTTAGCTACGCTCGATCTGTCTCTGTTCAAGAACTTCTCGATCACGGAGTCGAGGCGCGTACAGCTGCGGGCGGAAGCCTTCAACGCACTGAATCACGCAAATTTTGCGCTGCCCGAGAACGATCTGGCGTCTCCTGAGTTCGGCCAAATCCTTCAGGCGGCGCCTCCGAGACTGCTCCAATTAGCCGTGAAGATTTTCTTCTAAAGAGCGAGCGTTACGGTTTTTACAGCGCATCGGGCTTTCTCACCGGGAATACGCACGTAAGGAGCGTTCCGGACGGCGCGGCGCGTTCCACGCGAAGCCTTCCACCAATCATCGCGGCACGATAATTCATGATGCGCAGGCCCATCCCCGACTGATTTGGCCCCGTTTGATTCGCCCCCGGCTGATTGTTCACCGCATCGGGAATCCCGGATCCGTCATCCTGCACCTTAAGAACCGCTTCATCCTGCCCAGCGATCAGACTGATTACGACGTGCTTGGCTCGTCCATGTTTGATGGCATTGTGCACTGCTTCTTGAGCCACACGATACAGATGGTTAGCGACGGCGTCATCCGGAATCAACACAGGATCGTCGCATTCAAAACGGCACTCGATGCGAAACAGCTCTTCCACCTCGCTCGCCCATTGCTGTAGGGCCGACATCAGGCCGTGAGAATCCGACAAAACGGGCAACAATCCTCGAGCGAGTTGCTTGGTCGTATAGATGGCCTCGTTTACCAGCTCCACGATTTTCGCGGCACCGGCAGCTTCCGGCAGGGATTTTTCTGCGAGTTTCTGTTCCTGCACTTTGCTCATGAAGGCAATGCCCGTGAGATGTTGTCCTAAGCCGTCGTGCAGATCTTGTCCGATTCGGCGCTGTTCGCGGCCGCCGGCTTCTAGAATCGCCTTTTCCAGCTGCTTGCGCTCTGTCCTGTCGATCCCCGTGGCGATAATGTAGTGCACTGCCTCATTGCCGCGAGGCAGAATCGTAGTCGACCAGGCGATCAGCCTGCGCGAACCGTCGGGCGAAATCCAGCAGCTCTCGAACTCATCGACCTTGCGTCCTCGCTGCAGTTCTTTGAACATTGTGTTAAAGCGGTCGCGCTCTTCGGGGACGCCCAGCAGATCACGAAAATGCATTCCCTTAACTTCGTCGCACGAATAACCCGAGGTTTGCTCGCAGGCGCGGTTGAATCGTATGATCCGCCCCAAGTGATCGAGCACGACAACCAAAGCCCCTACCGTATCGAGGATTGCAGAAAGCACGTCGCGCTCTTCCTCGAACGCCTCCTCCACAAGCTTCAGTTCCGTGATATCCACCGCCACGCCGTGAATGAACCAGGGCCGCCCGTCGCTTCTGCGGATCATGTTGGCCTGGCAATGAAACCAGACCACGTGCCGGTCGCGCGCGATCACCCGGTAAGAGGATTTCAAGGGTTTCCCGGAAAGAAACATCTGAGCAGCTTCCATGCTCCAGCGCTGCTTATCGTCGGGGTGAATACGCTCGTACCACCGGAGTGGATCCTCCAACCACTCCGTTGGAGAAAAGCCCAGCGCCTCCTCGATTTGAGGGCTCACGTATGCTTCACTCATGCCCTCGTCGAGGTAGGCCATGAAGACCACTGCAGGAATCTGCTCGACCAGCGCGCGATAACGCGCTTCGAGATTCGGAGAGTTGTCATCCAGGCGAGTTGAAGCCCTTCGATTGCCTGGAGAAGTTCGCGTGCCGTTTTGAAAGTACACTCCAGCGAGCTGCGTAAGCGTGGCTTCTGCTTCGGTCAGGGACTCGCGCGACACAGCAAACCACGGATCAAAACCACTCATTCGGATGCCTCAAATCTATTGTTACGATTTTGTTTTCAAGTGGCACTCGAGTCGGGCAAACTTAAGAAGAACGTAAGGGCAATGGACGTGAGTACAGCGTTTATCTTGCTTTTGGCCGCCATCGGGTTCACCTCCCCGGAAACAGCTCCCCGTACGAGCTACGTTGGATCTCTTGCTTGCCAGACTTGCCATCCCAAGCTATATCAGCGCTGGAAGCAAACGCGAATGGCCAACGTCGTCCGTGACCCAATAGAGCACCCGGAAGCTATTTTGCCCGATCTCTCGAAACCGAATCCGCTCGTAAACTTTAGGAGACAAGATATTGCCCTTGTTTACGGCAGCAAGTGGAAACAGCGCTATTTCAAAAAAGTGGGCGATGACTACTTCGTTTTTCCTGCGCAATGGGACATCACTCACCAAATCTGGCGGCCATATTTTGTGAAGAATGGCACCGACTGGTGGGCAGCGCTCTACCCGCCGGACAATTTCAAACGTCCGACTGGCCCACTATGCGACGGGTGCCATTCCGTCAACTACGATGTCAAGACGAAGAAAGTAACTGAATGGAACGTCGGTTGCGAGCGGTGTCACGGGCCGGGAAGCGACCACATTAAACATCCCTCGCAGGCCAACATTGTAAATCCGGCACGCCTCGATTTTGTAAGCGCGAACGATACATGCATTCAATGCCATTCCCAAGGCAGGCCGCGTCAGAACCCGATCGGCGGTCGATACTATGACTGGCCGGTAGGATTCCAGATGGGTTCGAAGTTAGCGGATTTTTGGCAGCTGGAAGAGCACAGGCTCGGTGAGACCACGTTTACTCATTTTCCCGACGGAACCGCCCACAAGAATCGCATGCAGGGAAATGATTTTGTGCAGAGCGTCATGTATACGCGCGGGGTGAAGTGCTTCAGCTGCCATGATGTCCACGGGACCGATAACGATGCCTTGTTAATTAAGCCGGCGAATGTCATTTGTTTAGAGTGTCACGGCCCAAATTCGCCCAACGGCCCGCATACGACCACCATTGAAGAGCACACCCATCATCGGTCAAGCGGTCCGGTAGGTGAATGCGTGCAGTGCCACATGCCAAAAATCGAGCAAACCATTGCCGACGTGAATGTGCGCAGCCACACTTTCAGATTCATCACGCCCGCCATGTCCGAAGCGTACAAAATTCCCAACCCGTGCACGACGTGTCACAAGGAGAAGACAAATGCCTGGGCTTCCGAGCAGCTCAAGCACTGGACGAGTGCTTCGGTGTGGAGAGTGGCCCAATAACACCAAGGAGGAAAACTTGAATACGCCTGATGAAGAAAAGCAAACGCCCGGACCGGACGAGAGGCCCGAGGTGCTTGATCCAAATGACACCAATTCGCTGAAAGACCAGATTAAAGGCCAGACTACCGAGCACGCCGATCCACCACGCTTAGAAGACGAGGGGCAATCGGGCGGCTAGCGATTGTCGCGCGCGAGCCAGCCGCTCACTGCTGTTCGTTCCATCCTTCGTGTTCCTGCCAGTCGAGAATTCGTACGTGCGGGTAGGGTTCCTCGCGGGGCAGTTTCGCGTAATCGATGATTTCGGCCTGCTGGTGATTGCCGTCCTGCGACTGGTAATACCAGAGCGCCTCTTGCGATATTCGCGCCACTTCGCCGGAAACGTGCAGCGTGTGCTTCTCGTACTTGTAAGGCGCGTGTCTTTCACGCATCGAGCCATACGCCACATCCACAATCAGCTGAGTGTTGCGTGAAAGCTTTCCTTCCTGCAGCAGCTCCTGCATCGCTTTCACGACGATCCAGTTGTTCGTGCGATGATCCACATGCCGCTCGTCGGGATGGCCGGTGTAGATGACATCCGGCTTAAAACGAACGATGAAATCCTTGGCCGCTGAGACCGCGGCGTCTCTCGTATAGGGCAGGTTCGGGATAGCAGCCTCGCGAAAGGGAGAATGGTCGGTTGCCAGCAGCTCCGAGAGGTAGGGATCATCGCCACTGGTATGGCGGGACCAAACCCCCCCGAGCCCCCCGTCGGGAAGTCCCAGAAAAAAGATGTTCTCGCGTGGAACACCGAGGTGGCCGAGAGATCCGCGAGCTTCACCCATCCGTACCTCACCGAAATCCATCGCCCGCTCGGGATCGCAGGCATGCATGTAATACTGCTCGCAACCATTACCGCCCCCGCTGGTGAAGTAGACCACATGCACCGGTATGTGGTTTTCGACCGCGGCGCGAATGATGCCTTGATGGGCCGTGTCGTCGTCCTGATGCGCACCAAAAATCAGAAGTGACGTAGGCAGCGGGTTCACTGCGAACTCGAGCCGGTTCTGAGCGATGGTTATTCGCCCGGGAAGTTGGACTGAGACCTCGAGAGTGTAATGGCCTGGGGGCATGGGTTTCAGTGACAACTTGTGATGACCAGGGGCGGCCTCCGAGGTCTGCGGCGGAACACTCTGTTTCGAATCGATAAGACGTGTGCGTACCGAGGTTTTCGTCCCGCGCACCTCGGGTGGCAGATTCACGTTATAAGAGAACGTAGGCGTCGCGCCCGTCGGAAACATAGTATGCGATGTATCGAAAGTGATTACGTTCGAAACGAACTCCGGCGGATAGAACTGGCGGTACGCCTCGGATTTCGGGACGTCTCGCACCCGGTTATAAAGATACAGGCGAGGGTACTGCTTGGGAAAGTCACTGTTCGGCGGAAAAGTAAACGCCGGCGGTGAGGCCACCAGATCATAGATATGATTCGGATCTTGGTTGTCACGGATCACAACCGAGAAGTAAACATCGACCGGATCTTCGGGGGCCTGTACCACTGCCGCCTTCTCGACACTGAACTCCTTTTGAGCTCCCGGAGACAACGATAGAGATTGGGCTACCACGGTCTTCCAGGGCTGTGCGCCGCTCTTGGGCTCTATCCAGGGGAACGTGTATGCTTCAAAATCGATTTCGACATGGTCGAGCTGACGGTTTGAGAAATTTTGAACTACAATGCGCGGATTCACAGGATCACCGGAATGATAGAAGGTCTTGTCCAATTCGAGCGTGACTAGCTTTACAAGCTGCCGGTCAACAGCGAAGGAGGTTGCGGCGCGAACAGTCGTTTTCTCCGCCGAGGTCACGTCCACTTCATACCGTCCCGTTCGAGCCGTCCAGGGCACATTCCATAGCGGGGCGTATTCCGCTCCACTGATTGGGATCTCTGCCACAAGCGGCTTTTCCTCTCCCGCGTATCGAATAGCCGCAGTTGCATTCTTGCCAGCCACTAGGCGAATGCGCACTGCACTGCCCACGTTGTACATTTTGTGATCGGTGACTGCCGTGACCTCGGCACAGATCGCACGAACACAGGTAAACAGGATTAGAAGGACGGGAACGCTAGATCGAAGCCGCATAGGCTTTAGTAATCGTCTCAAACGTCGCTTTGCCAGGCCACAACCTCGTACTCCGGTTTAACCAAGCCGCTCGAATACTGTTGAGTCGCGACTTGACGTAGCCGGACGTCGCGCGGTAGCGTGCCGAAAAGAGGAATTCCGTTTCCGATGAGCACAAAAGCACTCGAGTAATCATGAGCCGTTGAATGAGGCCCGCTCGTAGGAATCGCTGAATTGTGATTCCTCCGTCGACATAGACGTGATGTGCGCCGACACCATTGAGTTTTGAAACGATTTCAGCGGGCGATCCGGCCATCTGCTCAATAAACCGCGTGTGCGCTGCCGAGAAGTCGAGCGGCTGGCTGCTCAGGACCACAACGCGCCTGTCACCATATGGCCAACTTGCAAAGCCCAGAACCGTTTCGAAGGTTTTGCGGCCTATGACAAGAGTATCGACTGTCGCAATAAACTCAGCGTAGCCGCGCGGCTCGCCGCCGTCCGCCGGCAAAAAGTCCAAATCGCCGTTCGACCGGCGGCGAGCGGCGAACCATGAATCCAATTAACTCTAAATAATAGACGAGCGCTCATTCCGGACCGCTGCTCCCGCCGCGCCCACCATGCAATCCTACAAGCACGAGCCCGGCGATCACAAGCAAAGTCGAAGCTATTTTAGTGACAAGGATCCAAGCTCGAAACTCTTCCCGGAGCCACGACGGCTTCCATTTCGTAATCGCGTAGGCAAGCAAGAAAATTACGGCATAACGCACGCCAGAGATCGATTCCACCACCGGCGGACTCGCGCGGCTGACAGCAAAGACGACTAGAAACGAGCCGACGCCGGCGGTGAAACGGTTCACGAGATACCAAGCCTTGCTCCTCGGCTCTTCCGATCCCGAGTGTTCGAAAATCTGCTTTCGCCAGGAAGGTGGAATTGCGAGACAAGCGGACCCGATGGACGTTCCCAGCGTGAAAAATACGTAGCCGCTAACAAAATTCGTCTGATTGAACGTGACCTTCTGGAGGACACTGGTCAGTCCGAAGGCAGCGGATGCGAGGACGATCTTCGGTAGCATTCGCTTCAGTGGTCTCCTCTCCGCCAGAAACATCAAAAATCCGCCGGAGGTCATTAGCCCAAACCCGGTGAATTGATTGCCCATCGGCGCTTTCAGCAAAGGGATGGCAATCAGAGCGGTCGCTACCGGAGTGAAGCCTCCCATAACGGCAAGCTCCTCGGATGCTTCACCTGCCTTCAAGGCCGAGTAATAGAAATACGATCCAATCAAATCCAGCGCGCCCGCCCCAAATCCCACCGCCGCGACTTGAAGCGTTGGCAGCTTAAAGCCGAAAGGAATTAAAAGAAGTCCGAAGATGCTGATCGCACCCAGCCAAAACACATACGACAACAAGTTTTGTGTGCTTCTCTTCTGTAGCAGCACCTTGTCCCAGACCAGTGATAGCCCAATCAGCCCGTGCCCGATGACAGCAATCAGAACGCCATTGAGCGCGAGGCCTCTAATTACCTCCATTCGCGTCGGCCTGCAAGATGCGTCGATTTTGGCCCGCCTAGAACTTTAGCGAGGTGAAATGTTCGGAATTTCTGCATCGTCTAGTTGACGATGTCTATCGAATGGCCGGTACTCGATCAGTTGAGAAGCGGAGACGTTTTCGGGTTGGGAAACTCGGCCGCATCCAAGCGGACGGAGACACTGGAAGCTCGAACGAAACACGCCGATAAAGTCGTCGATTCGGTATGTCCCTATTGTGCCGTCGGGTGTGCGCAGTTGGTATACGTCAAGAACGACAAGATCATCGACATAGAAGGCGATCCGCGCTCACCTCTCTCGCACGGCTGCCTTTGTCCCAAGGGTGCTGCGACATTCCAGTTGGTGACCGGTTCGCATCGGGTATCAAATGTCTTGTATCGCAAGCCGTACGGCACGAAATGGGAAACGATTCCGCTCGAGCGCGCCATGGACATGGTGGCGGACCGCGTCAAAAAGACACGCGACGCCAATTGGGAAGACCAGGATAAGCAAGGTAATCCATTGCGGCGCACGATGGCGATCGCGCATTTGGGCGGCGCAACGCTCGATAACGAAGAAAATTACCTCATCAAGAAGCTGTTCACGGCGCTCGGCATCGTACAAATCGAGAATCAGGCCCGTATTTGACACTCCTCTACGGTCCCCAGTTTGGGGACCTCGTTCGGACGGGGAGGCGCAACCGATTTCCCGGGCGACATTGCCAACTCTGATGTGGTTGTGATCGAAGGATCGAATATGGCCGAGTGCCATCCGGTCGCCTTCCGCTGGGTAATGAGGGCGAAGGAGCGAGGCGCGACCATCATCCATGTCGATCCTCGGTTTACGAGGACAAGCGCTGTGGCGGACATCCATGTTCCACTGCGGGCCGGTTCGGACATCGCCTTCCTGGGCGGCATCATTCGCTACATCATCGAAACACGCCAATACTTCAGCGAATACGTCGTCAATTACACAAACGCGCCTGCCATCATCAATGATGATTTCAAGGACACCGAAGACTTAGACGGCCTGTTCAGCGGATGGCAGAAAGACAAGGGCAATTATCAGACCAGGACGTGGATGTACAAGGACGTGGACCCGGAGCCCGCGGGCGGCGCGAGGGAATCGGAAGCAGGCGGCAAGGCCCATCCAATACAGCGTCAGCCGATCCAAGCCGAGCACACGGATCCGACACTCGAACATTCGCGATGCGTCTTTCAAATTCTCAAGAGACATTTTTCACGTTACACGCCGGAGATGGTGGAAGAAACCTGCGGCATTCCGCAGCACCTGTTCCTGAAGGTTGCCGAGGCGCTGTGCCGCAATTCTGGACGAGAGCGAACGGGCCTGTTCGTGTACGCCGTGGGCTGGACCCAACATACAGTCGGCGTGCAGTACATTAGGACCGCAGCCATAATCCAACTCCTGCTCGGCAATATGGGCCGCCCCGGAGGCGGCATCATTGCCCTGCGCGGGCACGCATCGATTCAGGGATCGACCGACATCCCAACCTTGTACAATCTTCTGCCGGGATATCTTCCCATGCCGAAGGCCAAGCACGATAAAGATCTCGAGATGTACTTGAGATTGAACGAATCGCCCTCAGGTTGGTGGGGCGAATACAAGAAATATTTTGTATCTCTGATGAAAGCATGGTTCGGGAAGGCGGCTACCAAGGACACGGACTGGTGCTACGATTACCTCCCGACGCTTACGGGGGACCACTCGCACATGAACACCGTCGTCGATATGGCAGACGGCATTGTGAAGGGATACTTCGTCATGGGCGAGAATCCCGCCGTGGGATCCATGAATGGAGCGTTGCAGCGGAAGGGGCTACGAAAGCTCGATTGGCTGGTCGTGCGCGACTTTCAGCTTACGGAAACCGCCGATTTCTGGCGGGAAGCGCCGGAAATCCAGCGGGGTGAGATAAAGCCGGAAGAGATCGGGACGGAAGTGTTTTTCTTCCCCGCGGCGGCCCACACCGAAAAGGACGGCAGTTTCACGAACACGCAGCGGCTGCTGCAGTGGCATTACAAAGCGGTTGAACCAAAGGGCGATTCGCGAAGCGAGCTTGATTTCGTTTTCAAGCTGGGCCAACGGTTGAGACGGCTGTATCAGAGTGAGTACAACCAGCCGCGCAACTGGCCCATTCGCGATTTGACTTGGGACTATCCCACAGAAGGTCCGCTAAACGAACCGAACGCGGAGACTGTGCTCAACGAGATTAACGGCTACACGGTCACAGATCGCAAGGCGGTAGAGGGATTCACTTCATTGAAGGACGACGGCTCGACCGCCTGTGGATGCTGGATCTATTCGGGAGCATACAAGGACGGAAAGAATCAGACGGCGCGGCGTAAACCGCACTGGGAGCAGAATTGGGTTGCGCTTGAATGGGCGTGGTCCTGGCCACACAACCGTCGCATTCTGTACAATCGCGCATCGGCCGATCCCGAAGGTAAACCATGGTCGGAACGAAAGAAACTGGTCTGGTGGGATGAGGCGAAACGGGAATGGTCCGGGTATGACACGCCCGACTTTATCGTCGAGCGCGCGCCGTCGTATCGGGCTTCCAAAGACGCTCGCGGCAAAGACACGCTTTCCGGCGTGGATCCATTTGTCATGCAGGCAGATGGGAAGGGATGGATCTTCGCGCCAACAGGTCTTCAAGATGGGCCGCTACCAACGCATTATGAACCGCAGGAATCCGTAATCAAGAATCCGCTCTATGGCCAACAATGCAATCCGGAGCGGATGGAATGGATCCGCAAAGACAATCCCTATCACCAGCCCTTCGAAGATCCGCGCTTCCCTTATCTCCTCACGACCTATCGTCTAACTGAGCATCACACAGCTGGAGGCATGTCGCGTTGGCTGTCATGGCTCTCCGAATTGCAGCCCGAGATGTTCTGCGAAGTCTCGCCCGAACTCGCGGCGGAGTGCAACTTGAAGAACGGCGGATGGGCGACCATTCGGACCATGCGAGGCGAAATTGAGGCTCGCGTACTCGTAACGCATCGCATGCGGTCGCTGCGCATTAAAGGACGCACAATTCACCAAATAGGTATGCCGTACCACTGGTCGACTAAGGGCTTGGTCCGCGGTGATGCGGCAAACGATCTGATCGGGTTCGTAGCCGACCCGAACGTTTCCATACAGGAGTCGAAAGCGCTGACGGCGATGATCGAGCCGGGCCGCACCAGCAAAGATCGGAGGCATGTCACGAGCGGACGACTGGTGAAGAAGCTGCCCTCGCGTGAGAAAGAGCGCGATCTGCCTGCCGCTCGCCACAAGCCCGAGACGAAGCACGGATACAAAGCGATGGAAACCAAGGAAGGAAACGTGTAGCCGTGTCTGCCGAAAAGGGATTTTTCACCGATACGACGCTGTGCATCGGCTGTAAGGCCTGCGAAGTCGCGTGCAAGCAGTGGAATCAATTGCCCGATGACGGATTCCTGTTTTCGGGGATGTCGTACGACAACACGGTTCACCTCGGCGCGTCAACTTGGCGCCACGTTGCGTTCATCGAGCGCCCGGTAGCTCTGAAAGCGCAGGACGATAGCGCATTTTCCTGGCTATTCTCTTCGGATGTATGTAAGCACTGCGCCCGCGCGGGATGCCTCGAAAGCTGCCCTACCGGCGCAATTATGCGCACCGAATTTGGATCTGTCTACGTGCAGCCGGACGTATGCAACGGATGCGGCTACTGCATCGTCAATTGCCCGTTCGGCGTCATCGATCGTCGTGAGGAGGATGGGCGTGCATGGAAATGCACCCTGTGCTATGACCGGCTGCGAGAAGACATGACGCCTGCTTGCGCGAAAGCGTGTCCGACTGAATCCATCCAATTCGGCAATTTGGACGAGCTCCGAGAAACCGCCGCGACCCGTGTCGAGAAGCTACACGAACAAGGATTGACAGACGCCTACCTCTATGGAGCAAATGCTGCGGATCAGCCCGGCACCGAGGGTCTGAACGCATTTTTTCTGCTGGTCGATAAACCAGAGGTATACAATCTGCCGCCCGATCCTGTGGTCCCAACCAAGAAAGTAAAGGATGCCTGGACTTCCATGGCAGCCGGCGCGCTCGGAATGGCGTTGGTTGCAATCGGGGCTACACTGTTCGGAGCCCGCAGAGACAGCGCATAATGGCCGTTCGATACAAAAAATCGGTCGAACCCGTTCTGTCAGATGGCCGCGATATCGATGTCGCAGTGGCCGAGCTTTCCGGGGAAGCAGCGCATCAAAAGGCCTCCGGCTCGAGCGATAAGCACATCGCGAGCGCTGCGCAAACTTGGCAGCAATTACCCGAGCCGCAGAAGAGCGACCCCACTTATTACGACCGCCCACTTCTACACGAACCGGTTTGGGGATGGGCAGTTCCGACCTATTATTACGTCGGCGGTTTGACAGGTGCTGCGCTCGCCTTAGGAGCCGCCGCGCAGATGCACGGATCGGGAAGCCTTCGCCGCCTCGTCACCCGTTGCCGCTGGATCGGATTTATTGGCGCGTGTATAAGCGGAGCGCTGCTTATATATGACCTGGGCCGCCCCTGGCGCTTCTTCAATATGCTGCGTGTGTTCCGCCCGACATCGCCCATGAACATGGGTGCTTGGATCTTGTCGGGTGCCGGCGGGACATCGCTTGCGACAGTACTCCTTCAAGGGCGCGCACGCGTGCTCGACGGTGCCGGAGAAGCTTTCGGATGCGCTTCGGGTGTGTTCGGCCTCGGGCTGGCGACGTATACAGGCGTACTGGTCTCGAACAGCTCCATCCCCGTGTGGCAGGAGGCCCGTCGCGTGCTCCCGCTTCTCTTCGCCTCCTCCGCTATGGCGAGTGTGGGATCGGCATTCGAAATGTTTGTCGAAAACGAAGACGAGCGCCGGATTACGAAAATGTTCGGGACCGCTGGACAGTTAGCCGAAATTACGGCAGCGATCGTGATGGAGAAACAGGTATCGGCAGTTCCGCGTGTAGGACGTCCTTTAAAGCGCGGCCTCAGTGGTTTCATGTGGAAGACCGCCGCCGTGCTCACGGCAACCAGCGTAGCCGTCGGCGTCCTTCCCAACGAATCGCGCAGCAAGCGAGTCACAGGGGGCGTTTTAGGCACTCTCGGATCACTGCTCATGCGCTTCTCTATTGAGCGCGCGGGTGTGGCATCGGCCCGCGATGCGCGCGCGTCATTCCATCAGCAACGCGCCGGTCACGGTGCCGCCGAATAGGGAACAAATCGCATCGCTGTACGCCGTGTAGGCAGCCAGCGTCCGTCGTGGTCACGCCCATGTTCCTGGCCAAGATATATTTAGCGCACCAGCAAATGGGAAAAACACTGCTTAAGTTACAAGCAGCCGCCCCTGACCTCAGGCCTAACCGCTTGCGGCCCGCGCCTACGCGTGTGCATACTTGTGCTTAGGAGCGTGATTCAGCATTATGCCAGCCCTGTCGCAACGCGAGCCGCTAAAGCACGTCGATGAATGGGACGATTTCGTCGCAACGCGCTACAAAGAAGGAAAGTCCGAGGAGCAATTTCGCAATTACAAGGAAGATGCGAATCCGACGGTTACCGAATTTTACCGCCAGAATCACGCGCATCAGACAGTGGCTTTCGTACTCGACAAAAAGGCCGAGTATGGCGGCTTGAGACGTGGCCGGAAAAGCATCTGGCAAATGGCCGACTATCTGAATACGCTGGTGGATGACAGCGATCCGGATACAGATCTGACCCAAATTGAGCATCTACTGCAAACATCAGAGGCCATCCGCAAAGACGGGCATCCTCGTTGGTTTGTGTTGGCCGGCTTTGTTCATGATCTCGGAAAAGTTCTGTGTCTCTACGGCGAGCCGCAATGGGCCGTCGTAGGCGATACCTTCCCGGTTGGCTGTGCTTATTCCGATGAGATCGTATTCCCCGAATTCTTCGCGGCGAATCCGGACCGCAACGTTCCTGAATATCAGACCAAATATGGAATCTATGAGGCCAACTGCGGGCTAAATGACGTGCATCTCTCGTGGGGACACGACGAATACATCTACAGAGTTACGCGCAATTACCTTCCCAAGCCGGCTCAATACATGCTGCGCTATCACTCGTTTTACGCTGCTCACAAACACGGCGCTTATGGGTGGTTGATGAATGAAGAGGATCAACAAATGTTCGAGTGGGTGCGGAAGTTTAACCGCTACGATCTCTACTCGAAGGGCCGCGAGCGTCCCAATATAAAGGAGATCAAACCCTACTACGAAGATCTCATCGCAGAGTTCTTCCCTGATCAGCTCGACTGGTAAGTACCGGACCTCGCGCCAACAAAGCTCCGTTATCGGTTCGGGTTTTTCGAAAGGCTCAGCATATTGGCCATGAGCCGATATGCGCCTGGAACACCCTCCGGCAATTCACGATAGAACGCATACGCATTATAAATGTAAATCCCTTTGCCGTACTTGGCGTAGAGGAGGCCCCCCTTCTGCGGCGCTTGCGCCGGATCGTGCGTTTCGAGCAGCGCTTCGTAATGGGGATCCCAGGAGGTCATGAATTTTGAACCGCGTTCTTCTATCCAATCCTTGAAATCAGCCTCGGTGATTTTGTTCGGCCAGCTAAACACCGGGTTATTGGGATCGAGGATTTGGACGGCGCTGTTCTCGTCCGTCACCTCCTCCGGATTTTCACCCATGTGATACGGATATGGGCCAAAGTTTCGATCATACTCAGGAGTGTTGTACTGAACGATGACTACTCCGCCCTTTTGAACATAATCGAGCAAGCGTTGGTTATAGGTGATCAGGTCTGGTCGCGCTGCATACGTGCGGACGCCAAGCAGGATCGCATCGAACCCGCTGAGATCCGCGTTGGCGAGATCCGCTGTTGAAATAAAGCTAACGCCGACTCCAAGATTTTGCAACGAGGCGGGCACATCGTCACCGCTGCCGGTTATGTACCCGAGCTTCAGACCAGGCGCCACTTTAACGTCGACGCCTGAGGTCTTATAAGTAGCTGGATCGTAGAGAAAGTAAGGGCGTAATCCCGGATAGCCCGTGACATGATAACCTTCCCGGAACTCCTTGTTGCCATATTTCGCTAGGGCCGTGATGTCGTAGCGCTTCTGATCTAAATTGGCTGGAAATACCCGGAACGCGAGCGACCGGTCTTCCCCGTCTTTCGCGGTACTGAATGTTTGCGAGGCTGGTTCGCTTCTCCACGTGTTCGGCAACTGAAGTTCTACCGGCCCGCTTGCGGGACCTTTCACATTGCTGTGGATCGTCACAGACACTTCGAACGATTTGGAACCGAGCGGAATGATGCCGGCACGAGGCGATATCTGTACAGAAATCGGCGGAGCGAGAGCGAGCGGCTCGTAAACAACCCCCAGGCCGTTCAATCGTTGAGAGGTTTGTACCACCTGCCCAACCTTGACGCTCACGTCCCGATATTTCAGCTCGGCCCAGGCCTCGAGCGGATACGGCGCGGTAGGTAGACCTAGATATTTTGGATTGGAGATATCGTAGTACGGCTGCTCGATTGTGGGCCGCGAAAAATAAGGCCTCGTGTATGGGATCGATTCCGATGCGGTGACTCTGAACTCAGCGTTCGCTGTTTTGCCTGATGCGATGCTTCCCGAGGCTGCGCGCTTTGATGTGATATTCCACCAGTTCTCATCACCTCTGCCGGGCGCTTGCAGATAGACGCGTGCGACCTCTACTGCTTCCGATGTTTGGTTCGCCACATCGACGCGGACACCAAAAGCCTGGCCGGGGATTGCCAGACGGAACGTGTCTGGATCTCCCATAAACATTGCGAATAGCGGATTGACCTCGTGCTCGGGCTCCACAACAGCGCGAAGGCCGATGGCCAGCGATTCGACGATTGCGTCGTTAAACTGCGTCAACTTCGTGTTCAGCTCATGCAGGATGTTGTACTTCTCCTCTGCTGTAAGCTGGCTTCCCTGCACGCTTTGAATCAACTCCTCGGTCTGTTTCAAGCCTGTAGCCAGGAATGGTGCACATTTCTCGGGATGAGCTGCTGAAAAACCCGAGATGGCCTCTTCAATCGAGCCATTGATCTTTTGGAGCGCATCAGTCACGAACCCTCGATCGTTCTCCTTGGCAAGAGACGCGATGCCAACGAGTGATACGTCGATGCCGTCGAAAAAAGTTCGTCTCCTGATCTCCTGCGGAAACGTTCGACCCAAAGCGGTGATAATCGGAGCTCAATTGACCCGCGCGCGGGATCGAGCCACCGCCATTCTGAGATTTCTGATAGCCGAGACCCTCGCGCGAGGTCTGCAAGTACGACAGGCCCAGCAAGGGATCGTACTCACCCACGGGTATTCCAACGGTGCGCGAAATCTGTGTCGCCTCGTGTCCAAAAAACGGCACGTGCGCGTAGTATTTCAGCGGTTTCCAAGGCAATAATCCTTCCTTGATCTGGTCTGGGAATCGTGCTGGATCCCCTGCTGCCTCGTACACTTCTTTCGCCATCAGCCCTGCTACTTGATGGTTGCCGTGGCCGTCGCTTGGGCCACCAACGAACACCGAGCTCACGACCAGAGGGCGCACCATACGCACCACTCTGACGACGTCGCCAAGCACCCGCTGCTTGCCCCACTTCTCGAGTGCCTCTTGCATGGTTTTCGAGAATCCGTAATCGCAAACACGCGTCCAGTATTGGTCAACCCCGTAGTATTGGCCAGCGCTCAGAAGTTCTTCCGTTCGGATAAGGCCGAGAGCATCCCAATAATCCGGCGACATGACGTTCGCTCCACCCTCGCCCCGGTTCAAGGTCAAGAGCGTCACTCGCGCACCTATACCGCGCGATTCGTACGCAAGCATTGCGCCGTCTTCGTCGTCTGGATGAGCGGTGATCATGATGATACTTGCCCGCGTGTGAAGCTTTTGGAGGCTCTGCCACACCGCCGCCGCACCGCGGTTGGGAGAAACGTCCGTAGGGACAAGCGAAGCTTTAATGCTCGAATCGTAGGGTGTTTCGGCGTTGAGGCCGATGAGTAAAATCAAACTCGGCCACAGAAGCCGGGCCACAACCGCTGCATAGCGTCTCATTGTTAACCTGCTTTCGAAGAGCAGAGAATTCGATTGTAAAGCCGCCGCTTCAGAAGTAGAATTTCAAAGCAAATTGCAGCTGGCGCGGATCCGTTACAGTACTGAAGCTTCTGCCGAACGAGCCCAGGGTAAAGGGAGAGTAATAGGCAGATGGATTCCCGAAATTTGCGTGATTGAAGAGATTGAACGACTCGGCGCGAAATTCCAGTCTTGTGCTTTCCGTCACGACAAAGCTCTTGAACAGGCTCAGATCGACGTTTTGAAGACCTGGTCCGTGAAAGCTGCGGGCCCCGCAATTGCCGAAAGTGCCTAGAGCAGGCACAGCGAAGGCAGCGGGGTTCAGCCACACTCCATTTCGCGGATCTGTGGATGTGCCGGTAAATGGGTCACCAATGCAGTCGGCTCGCGAATCGTGATTGCCGCCCGTATGACTCTGGTCCGGACCAGTAACCTCGAACGGCACGCCGGTCTGTAGCGTCACTATGGAATTTAACTGCCAACCGCCAAGCGTCCGGCCACTCCATCCATCATTGTTTAGCAGTCGTTTTCCTTTGCCGACCGGCAACTCGTAGGTGACGAAGCCGACAAAGCGATGGCGAACATCGAACGGCGACTCCCCTCGATCCGCGTTGTAGTTGTACGCGTTCTGCGGTTCAGGCGTGCCCGTCAGGTTGTCCACGAAATTCGAAATCCCGTGACTCCAGGTGTAGCTGATTCCATATGCCACTCCTTTATCGAAGCGCCGGCGAAGTGAAACCAGCATGGCGTTGTAATCGGAGTTCCCGTCGTTCGTCGCAAGCTCCAGAAACGCATGTTGTCCGGCCGCGTCATTGTTCAGGTTCGCGTACGGGAAAATCACAATCGGATTTCCGGAAGCGTCGTAACCCGTCACAATTCCCTGGTTCGCGTTGCGCAGCCGGTTCATCTTTCGGGCATTGTTGCCCACGTAAGTTATATCGAGCGCCGTATTGCTCGCGAGTTGAATCTCCGGACCGAAACTAAACTGCTGAACGTACGGCGTCCGTTCATTCGGGTCTTGAGCCCGGATTTGTATATTTGCGAGATTCACGCCGGTGTTCGTGAATGGAGGAAACCCGTTCACTAGCTGGAACACGGTCGCACTGCTCCCCAGAACTTGAGTTAGGCTGTTCGATACGACGAAGGGTGGATTCAACGCGAGTACGGCCTCTGAACCGATTCGAACCGTTTCCTGATAGAACATGCCGAAGCCGCCACGCAGCACGATTCGGCTCGAAGGCTGGTAGACGAAGCCGAACCGGGGCGCCCAGTTGTTGAGATCGGGATGGATGAGTGCGCGGTTATACCAACCCGACGCGTTGCTCGCTGCCGTCACGAGCCCGCCTCCGTTTGCAGATGTGAAGTTCGATAACGCATTCTGATGATTTAACAGCGGTGAGAACAGCTCATAACGGATCCCGTAAGTGAGTGTCAGATTTTTCCGCGCTCTCCAAGTGTCCTGACCATAAAAACTATGACCAACCTTGTAATTGTGAACCACCGTAGGAGTCGTGAACTGAGCGGAATCGACGTCGCCTAAGAGGAAATCGGGAAGACCGAAGCTCCCGTTATTGGTGTAGATGCCGTTGACGAAAATTTGGCCTTGAGGGGACTCGATGTCGAGGAAATTATCGCTCATGTGACGGAATTCATATCCGAATTTGAAACTGTGATCGCCTTTCAGCCAGCTCAGATTATCTAGCAGCTGCCACACCTGGGAAATCTGGAATTGAGGTCTCCAGGGGGAAGAGCCCAGTCGTGTGAGCCCATTGATATTGATCGGCGGAATACCGGCGTCTTGCGGACTACCCGGCACCCCGTTCAAGCCGTATTGAGATGCTAGCGACTCACCTAACTTCAACCCAATAGGGTCGCTATGCGCATAATCGCGAGTGAACCCGCCCCGAAGCTCATTCAAGACTGTCGGCGCAATCGTGTCATCCCACGCCAATGCGGTTGAATACTCATGAATGCGGTACTGCGTCGCGAAATTACCGTTGCCGGCAATCGGATCGCTTGTCCAGGGCGGGTCTTGGCGACTGATGATGTATTCGCTATACCTGCCGAAGATGCGATTCCTTTCATTTATGTTGTGGTCGATCCGCGTGTCCCAAGAGTGGGAGTCATTCGGCACCGAATACTGGAACTGGTAATTGGGCGCGCCCGTCCAGCTCCCTGCTTGCCCTTGCGTCGCCAATGCACTCGGAATATTTGGGTCCGGAAATAGCGCCACGAGTTTGGCCGCGGTGGGATCGATGCAACTTGCGAGGATCTGAGCAGCGGCGACGCACCCACCTTGTCCGGCCACCGGCGAACTTTTGAGCGTGTTAGGGGCAAGCTCGATGAAATTGCCTTGCTTCATCAGCGGGGTCGGAACCGTCGAAAGCTCGGTAGTAGCCGTCCGGCTCGTAAAAAATTGGAAGTCGCCAAAGAAGAAAGTGCGATTCTTGATAATCGGTCCGCCAATCGTCGCCCCATACTGATTCTGCGAAAAGTGTCCGCGTGGGACACCGCCCTGGTTATTGAAGTAGGTGTTTGCGTCCAGATCGCTGTTGCGCAAAAACTCCCATAAATCGCCGTGGAACTGATTCGTTCCCGATTTGATGCTGGCGTTGATAACGGCCCCAGCGGAATTCCCGAACTCCGCCGAGTATGTCCGCGTCTGGATCCGAAACTCTTGTAAGGCGTCCGGTGGAGGCTGTATGACTTGCACGGTTCCTTCCTGCAGATTCGTCGACCCCGAGTTGTTGTCAACACCGTCGAGCGAAAAATAGTTCTGCGTCTCCCAATTTCCGTTCGCGCTGAATCGGTCCGGTGCTGAATTCGCTACCTCAGCGTTGGGAACTTTCTGTATTCCTGCTTCGAGCAACGACAAATCGGAATAGCGCCGGCCGTTCAGAGGCAAATCGTTAATCTGCTGCTGCTGCACAACTGCTCCCACGTCCGCTGTTTGTGTTTGAAGAACCGGGTTCGCGCCGCTTACCTCAACCGTTTGAGTGGACCGTCCCACTCTCAGGTCGAAGTCAACAGCCGGGCGCGATTGAACGTCGATCTGTATACCGTCGCGCAGCTGCGCGTCGAATCCCGGCGCCGATACTCTTACCGAATATGTGCCGGGAATCAAGGCGGTGACCTGATACTCGCCATCACCGTTTGTAGCAGTGTTAAATGTTACGCCGGTGGATTTTCTTGTGACCACGACGGACGCCTTCGGAATTGCCGCGCCGGACTGATCTCTAACCGTGCCGACGATGGCACCCGTGTCGATTTGCGCGGAAATGAACGTGGGTATGAGTAGTAGCAGCCCCGCTAGAGACAGCATCTGAGTAGCGTGGTTTACACGTATGCTTTGCGGCATTTTCCACTCTCCTGAATGCGAGATGAGTTAGAGTCTATCACCGCGCCTTTTTCGTAACAAGTGCGGATATACTCATCTGTCGATATACTCGTCACGAGTGTATTGACCCACACCCACCATCAGTTGACTTGAGGCGCGGAATGGGACTATGTGGCGCGGTACCAGCCAACATGCTAAACATGATTGGCGCCGGCCCATTCATAACAATTCCCGTGGCACTTGCATCGATTTATGCAACAAAGCGCAACCGGACTGGAGTATCTACGGCAGAAGCCTTTCTCAAATTAAGCATTCTGCTGGTTGCAGCCTTGCTCGTCGGCGCGCAAACCAATTCTTCCTCCGAACAAACACAGGAAAAGCTGGCCGAGGCTGCGTCATTGGCGCGGCTGCATCGATTCGCGGAAGCCGAGCGAGCTATGGAACAGGTAAAGGCGCCCGAAGATCCGAAGCAGGCCATTGCATTTCATCGCCTCCGTGCTTCTATCGACGCCGGCTTAAACAAAAAACAAGAATGTTCCGCGGAAATGCATGCTGCACTGCGCCTGTCTCCCGAGGATCCCGGGCTATTGAAGGCTACTGCCGTTGCGGACTTGGTCTGGCTCGAAGCCCAGTTGCAAGCGGGATCACACGCTGGTGTGCCTGCCGCGCTTCACGATCTCCGCGCTCTGAATTTGCCTGTTGGCGAGCGCGCAGAGTTGCGTCATCGAGTCGGCGAACAGCTGTGGGCTGCGCATGAATTCCGCCAAGCAGTGGTCGACTTATCTGAATCGGTGCGCCTGGATCAATCTAATGCGGGATGGTGGGCACAACTAGCGGATGCGCAGCTTAAGGCCGGTAATGCCAAAGCCGCTCTTGGAAGCGCGCAAAAAGCTAAGGCCCTCCAAGACAACGCTGAGATCGAAGCGCTTCTGGGGGACATCCATGAAGCGGCGGGTGATAGTGTCTCCGCTGCCCGGTCCTTTGAGGAGGCGGTGCATTTGTCGCCGGGTGAAGAACGATTCCGGCTTGCCTTGGCGGTCGAGCTGCTGCAACACCAAACCTTCCAGCCGGCGCTGAAAGTGCTCGAGCGTTCAGCGATCGATTTTCCTCAATCGCCTCGGACCGCCACAGCACTCGGACTAACGTTGTATCTCGCAGGCAAGGAAAAAGAGGGCATATTGAAGCTCCTCGACGCGGTTTCTCTAGATCCAACATTTGTTCCCGCGATTCACTACCTAGGTGAAATCAGTCTGATCCAATCGGGACTGCCGGAACCGAACGTTGTCGCGAGTGAGTGCAAGTATGCCGCCTCTCACGCTTCAGATGATCAGTCCAATACGGTTTGCGGTGCGCTTCAGGCGAGGGTAGCGTCCGCCGATCCTGCAACCGCCGACTGGGCACCGATCTTGCACCGTCTCTCGTTAGTAGTTGCTAGATCTCCCAATTTAACCCTTGCTCGTTGTGAGTATGGGAAGGCGCTTGACCAAGCACATGATTCAGGAGCGCGCGTGCAACTTGAAGCTTGTGTGCGCCTCGATCCTAACTCGATCGAAGGGCACTACCGGCTCGCTCGAATTTACAATAAGCTCGGCTGGAATGATTCTGCCCGGAAAGAATTGGCACTGCGCGCCGCCGCCGAACAAAGAGTCGCCGCTTTGAACAGCGCGCGGGAACAATCCGTAAAGCGGTTTCTGTACAGCATGGTGGACGACGTCCATCGATGATCATGGGCGCATGAAGCCTCAGCATTATCGCTTCAGAACAGCGTCTGGTCGACTCCGATAATCTGAGTTGTGTCCGAGCGCCGTGCGAAGGCGATGACGCGTGTACCGCCCGCTTTTGATCCCTCCGGCAAGGCGATGGACAGAGATTTCTGAAAGATCGAGCCGGGTTCGATGTTGGCGATTTCTCTTAGCGAGTACGCGACGGCGACCTCGCTTAGAGTACGGCCCGCGTTCTCGCCGCCCCCGACGTGCGACTCGGCATGATCATGGGCCAACACGAGAAACAGAACGGCTTTCTTCCCGATCGAGTTTGGACCAGCGTCGATGTCGACCTGGGCTTTGCCTTCGCTGCGGACCGCGGTCACATGGACCGGAATTGTGGGCGCGTGCAAGGCCTGTTTTATAGCATTTTCCGCTTTGGGCCAGCTGCTCCCGACGAGCGCTGTCGTTCCATCTACGACGAGCTGCGGCGTATAAACTTCGACCCCGAAGCGGGAGTCGTACACTCGCTGCCGCTGCGTATACGTCGTAGAAGAAAAGGGATCGGACCAAGCCGGATTGTTCCAATAATCAACGTGCTCGCTCAGGACAATCAGCCGCCCACCGTTTATAGGCTGTTCGCGATCTATTTCCGCGAGCAGCTTGTCAGCGGGCGGGCAGCTCGAACAGCCGAGTGACGTGAATAGTTCGAGGAGAACCGGAGTCTTTTCCCCGGAGCCGGACAATAGTAGCGCGCCAAAAGCGAATGCAGCGACAACGCTTGAGGAAGTCATTGGCTAAGTAAATAGGGGAGCGCGAAGCCAAGCCAGCAGAATATAAACTCGCCGTTGCGCGGCTCCCAAATTCCTGAATCTAACGTGGTGCGGAGAGGGGGACTTGAACCCCCACGGTGTTACCCGCTAGCACCTCAAGCTAATCATCCCGCCCGGATAGGTGTTGTTTCAACTTCTTACGATTGCAGATGGCATCTCCTCGAGTGGGATCGTTAGGCATCATTGGCACATTAGTGACACAAGCGAAGGATCGCGCCCGCGATTCGTGTCTGAAAGAAACTTAACCGAAAGAGAGCGAAGATATGACTCCTTAGAGTCGGTCGGCTGCATTGCACGGAACTTGCCCGGCGATTTCCTGATTTCGAAGCGGAAGCTCAGGCAGGCTGAAGCGATTCAGCTGGTCCGCATAACCCGAGGCAATCGCGCCCAGAACCTCGGGTTCGCGTCGCGGCCGTTCGTACTTTGTGGGCTGCCGGTCAAGCGGCCCGCGACAGGGGTTCTTCTGCACGAGCGCCGCAATGGGCACTTCCTTCTGCAGGTCACCGGTCACCCAAGCTACGGGGTCCCGTGGGGGCAGGACCGTTTGGTTCCGATCTTCCTCGCCACACTAGCTGTGCGGCAGCAGAAACAGGCCATCACGTTCCGTAGTGCCGCTGAAATGCTCGACGTCTTTGGGCTGCAGCAGGGCGGTTCGCAGTACCGCCGCTTGATCGCTTCGTTCCAGCGTGTTTTCGGGGCGACCATTTTCTTTGGAACCGACACCCAACGCGAGAAAGCTGCGGTCATGCACCACGCCAGGTTTAACTTTATGCGCGAGGCACGGATCTGGTACTCGCGTGATCCGAATCAAACGATGTTGCCGGGCGGCTTCGAGAATGAGATTGTTCTTAGTGACGAGTTCTTTCGCGAGGTGACCGCTCACTCGATTCCCGCCGACCTCGAAGCGGCGAAGGCGCTTTCTTCATCGCCCGCGGCTCTGGATCTTTTCATGTGGCTCTCATATCGTTGCTTTACAGCGAAAGACCAAGAGCGAGTTCCTGTATTCGGTGACTTCGGGTTAGCAAATCAATTAGGAAGCGCTGATTATGCTCGACCTCGCAAATTTCGAGAGCGGCTGGAACGATGGCTTGATACGGTCCGCGTCTTGTGGCCGGAGTGCCCGGCGCGAATCAGTTCCGATGGTAACTACATGCTGGTTCAGCCCGCGATCGCCTTGGCGGCAAAAGGACCGTAGATGGCCTCACCTTCAATTGCTCCCAGCTCAGCGGCCCTTTCGCGTGTCCCTGGCAGAGATTGACGCGGCCCTGTCAGCACGGTTGGCTCCGACATTGGGACTAGGAAATTCACTGCTGGCGTGTTTCAACCGGCAACTGGCGATGTACCTGGCCAGCCGCGTTGGGTGCTGGAGCACGACGGGTGATCGGCCGTTCTACAGTGGCCGCGATCACTCGATTGTGGTTCGCAGCCTTCAGCGAATTGAATCTATGCGGAAGGCAAGCCCGAGTTGGACGCGCCATTTCTGATCTGACGAATCAGCTGACTGGCATTAGAATCACGGCAGAGGCGCAAGGCAAGCCATCCGATGCGCACAGTTTCTGAGTCGAGACGATATAGAGGCACTGGCCGACCTGATAGCAGCTCGCCTTTTCAGAACCTTGCGCCAGCTCCATACCTCCGATGGAGAGACCCTACCAAGTAAGTTCGAGCTCGAGCAATAATGAGCGCGTTTTCGGTAGCAGAGCTTTATGCGGAATGAGGAATAATCCTGCTAGTAGCTTCGTGTCGAATTGCTGTAAACCTTGGCGCTTTGTTGCTCGCGAGGGTATCCGAAGCTCACGCAGTTCGTTGGTAGGACCGGCACGAGCGATTTGTTCGGCAGACTTGCGGCTTAACGACTGGAGCCTGCACATGGCAATTCAGGTTCTAGTGCCGGCGCCGACGTGGAGGTTCAAGTCCTCTCATCCACACCAACAACTTCAGACTCCTAGCATGAACGTGTAACACCAGCAGGTCCTACCGGTCGCGATTGACCACGTAAAGTACCAATTCCAGGATGAACTGCTTGTAGCTGGAGTCAGGCACGCCTCGCAGTGCGACCATCGCTTCCAGGAATGCTGCGCCTGCCAATTCGCGTGCGGCTCGCTTGGCCGAATCGATACAGTTGTAGTGCAACATTCGGTCGTGAATCCAGCTGAGATCCACTTCCGACCGCTGTTCCTGCGGCGAGCACAGCAGCCCCTCGAGCCTCCGGCGTTCCCGAGGCGAGCACTGCTTCAGAAGGCGAATGAGCATCAGGGTACGTTTGCCTTCGCGGAGATCGCCCCCAATCTCTTTGCCGTACTTGGCGTACTTACCCGTCAGGTTCAGAATGTCATCCTGAATTTGGAACGCGGCTCCTAGGTACCACCCGAATTTACAGAAGCGACTTGAGTGTTGAGAACCCTGTGCTACCGTCGCACCGACTCGCATCGGGTAGATGAATGAATACCACGACGTTTTCTTGAGACACATTTGCAGGTAATCATGTGGCTCAAGGCTACAGGCATTATCACGAATCCAGCTAAGTTCTATGGCCTGACCTTCAAGGGAATGCCGCATCATGCGCTCAGTTTCCTGGGCTATGAGCCAGCTCGCCTCGGCACCCAACAACTGCCGGCTCTGGAGAATGCGTTGTAAGCCAAGCAGGTTCGTAGCGTTCCCGATGTTGATGGCGATCCCCGTGCCATGTTGCTTGTGCAGTGTCGACGCTCCGCGGCGGCAAATGCTCTGGTCCTGAATGTCATCGTGAATGAGAAAAGCGTTGTGGAACAGTTCAATGGCAACCGCCGAGTTAAGCGCTTCACCTTCGGTGCCGCCGAGTGCGCCACATGTCGCAAGGCAGAGCGCCGCTCGCAAGCATTTTCCCGGGCGGCTCGGATATACAGACACGAGATCGTATAGGTACGGTGGTCCGCCTCTTGGAATGTACTCGAGCAAGGCCGCCATTACGGTACTGCGGTAATGCTCCAGCGTCTGCTCAAAATGGCTGACCGCCTCAGCCGGTCTGCGGCGGGGGGCGCGTGGGCTAGCGCTTTTGCCCTTTACCTTCATTTCTTCCGGTTTTTGGCAGATTCGTTTGGACGATCTGATTCGTAAGTTCAACGCCGATGTTGACCAATCCCACAACGAGGTCAAGCAAATCGTGCGAGTTGCTCACCAGTCGTGTCGCCAGTTCCGTGTTCTCTTTTGAACTCATGGCCGAGATCTGACGGTTCAGCATATCGACCAGTTGGTGCGCGTCGCCCCTAAATCGCTGCAGCGCTTCGTTCAGGTCAGATGGATCGAGCTTTCGCTCGTCTTGAAAGCGCTGCTGCACCTTCCTTGCTGCCACTATTCCTGATGCGAGCTCTTCGTCGAGCAGGGCCGCAGCGTCCTGGACGATCTGCGAAGTCGCTTTTCCTATCTTGTCAAATCGCGGATTCCCGCCGGAACCGTTCGTCGTCTGCGTTCTTCTAGTATCTCTTGACCGAGTCTTTCGGGTAGCCATTTTACTCTCCTCTCGCGAACTTGAAAGCGCGCCATTTACCGACCGTCAAGCAAAGACGTCTCTTACTGTGGCTGCGCTTCGGTTCTGTTGCGGGCGGCCAGGCGCGCGACATCGATGCCGTTGAGGAGAATGTTGTGGGCCCACTGCTCGACTTCAGATGTATTGGCAATATTGGCGAAAACATCTCAATAGCGGCTTGGGTTACCTGGATCCCAAGTTGAAGAATATCCGCGGGACTCGAAGGTAGTTGCCGGATAGCTCGGGCACCGGCCATGACCGCGGCTTGTTGCAGCGTACCCCGGATCACGCGCAGCTGCAAGAGATCCCGAGCGGGCAGAATTCCAGCAAGCACGCCCCCAGTGACGCGCGCGTACTGAGGGTCCTGATTAGCTTGGGAGGAAATGATGCGCAATGCATTAAGCCACAATGGCTTGAAGCTTCGGTTACAAATCAGCTGGAGCAAAGCTCGCGCGATGATCAGGTCTTCGCCGATGGCAGCTTTCACTTGCCGGTCATACGCCTTAAGAGCTGCACCAGAAAAATGACCTGCTTGATAAGCATCGATAATTGTTGCTGCTGCCCAGCGCCCACTGAGCAGCGCATATTGGATGCCCTCACCATTCAGTGGATCAATGAGTCCGGCAGCATCGCCGACTAGAATAACGCGGTGGGCGCTAATCGGGAGCCGGTCATTGTATGTAGTCAGGGGCCACCCGGTAATTGGCTGCTTAAGCTGCGCCCCCGCAACGCGCGCGTTCAGTGCAGGATGTGTCGCAATTAAGCGAAGAAGCACCTCTCGTAAATGGGCTCGGGTAGGAGGAATTGTTTTGCGAGCCACTCCTACTCCTACGTTGGCATCTCCCTCTCTGGTTGGAAAAAGCCAACAGTATCCGGGAAAGACCTCGCTCGTAGAGTAGAGGTCTGCACGATCAGCCGGACCCTGAACGCCTCCGAGATACCCTCGCACGGCGATCATTCGATCCTCCTCCGGAACAGAGGCGCCTCGCATCATGCGAGCGATGCCAGAGATACTTCCATCTGCACCAATCAGCACGCCGGCACGGACCTTCCTGGTCAAGTTGCGGGACTGGAGCATGACGTCTGCGAAACGCGAACTCACATGATACGATTTGACTCGCGTCTCTTCCCGCAGTTCCGCGCCAGCCTCTTGAGCTTTGGACGCAATCCACTGGTCCAGCACTCTGCGAGGAATTACCAAACCGGCACGCTTCAGACCTCGACGGCGCGGAATGACGCTAGTAAGCAAGCACTCGCCGTCGAGGTACACGGACGCGTTTCGGACGGCGTTGGTGTACTTCGGCGAGAGCGCTTTAGGAAATCCAAGGGTGTTCAATTCCTCTACCGCAACCGCGCTGACAAAATCACCGCAAGTTTTATCCCGAGGAAAGGATTGCCAGTCGGCTATGATCACGCGTAGCCCAGCCTTTGCGAGGTGAAAGCCCGCTGATGCACCAGCGGGACCCGCCCCGGCTATGATCACGTCGCAGTCGATTTTAGACGCCATCGAAAAGAAGTGAGGATTACAATTGTATCCATTTTCAAGTTCAACGTAATGTGTCACGTCGATCGGCTCACAGCGGCGATCCCCAGATGTACAACATCAGCTCCCACATCGTTAATTAAGTTGCGTTTACTGTGATTATTGCTTATAGTCGAACTCATTCCCAGTATTCCGTCACTTGCAAGGGGAGCCGGCCAACGGCTTGTAAGTGCTGCGGACGTAGAAGCACGGCGTTGCCGGCGTCGGCTTTTGTTACAGTACTTCAACTAAATCAGCGGATTGTAATGGTCTAGCGTCAATGTGAACGTTGCTCAACCCTGACCGGGAGGGTACCCGAATGCACAAACGATTGATTTTGGTCTGCGATGACGCAGATCTGCGGCTTACGCTTTGTACGCGATTCGCTTCCTCCCGTTTCGAAGTGACGCACTTAGCCGAACGAGAAGTTAGTGCCGAGCTGCACGGGCGCCGAGATACTATTGCGTTCGTTTTCGCCTCAGCAACCGCAAGCAGTTGTTGGACTCATCTGAAAGCTGCGGTAGATCTACGGCCGCTGACACGGGGATGTCCCATCTTCTTTCTTATGGGAGACAGTTCAGAAGAGCTGATATTGGCAGCACTCCGCGCTCGCGTCGATGATGTTTTTCGATATCCGCAGGCGATAGCTGATCTAACTGCAACGCTGTTACGGTGCTTGTTCGTGACGGAGAGTACCTCAGATGGCAACAATGGCTCCATCGTTGGAAACAGTGACTGCACCCGACGGCTAAAATCATATTTAGCGAAAGTGGCGGGGACAAACAGCAACGTACTCGTTACGGGTGAAACAGGCACCGGCAAAGAATTGGCAGTGGCGATGCTTCATTCTGCGAGCGCCAGGCGCAATAAACCACTCATTCCTGTGAACTGCGCTGCTATTCCGCAAACCTTAGTCGAGAGCGAGCTATTCGGACATGAGCGAGGTGCCTTCACCGGCGCGCACACAACTCAACAGGGTAAATTCCAGATGGCGGAAGGCGGCACAATTTTCCTCGACGAGATTGGAGAGATGGACTTTGTCTCGCAAGCGAAGCTCTTGCGGGTTATCGAGAGTAGGCAGCTCTATAGGATGGGATCGAAGGCTGCCATACCAATCGATGTGCGCATCATGGCGGCCACGAACCAAGATCCGGAACAAATGGTGCGTGAGAACCGCTTTCGGACGGACTTATATTTTCGCCTTAACGTCGCCCGCGTTCATCTGGAGCCGCTACGCAATAGGAAAGAAGATATCCGTTCTCTTGTCGAGCTCTCGATTCGTGACCTCAACCGGAGCTTTGGGCGAGAGGTGGCGGGATGTGCTACAGATGCCTGGGCGCTCCTGGAGAATTATGATTGGCCCGGTAATGTACGTGAACTTAAGAACTTGATGGAGGCGACGTTCATCGATCTGGAATCGAACTTGATCTCCGTAGCCGATTTTCCAGAGACGTTCCGGCAACGGATCGCCTTAAACGGAAATCACGTCGATGAACGGCAGCATCTGCTCGACGTCCTGTCAGCCACAAACTGGAATAAAAGCAAAGCAGCAGAGTCGCTTAAGTGGTCGCGGATGACGCTTTATCGCAAGATGGCAAGATACAACGTCTCGGTCAGTTCCACCGACGTGTAACATCTTGCACAACCTGTAACACGTCCTGTTACAGTTCCAAGCCAGCAATCCAGCAGCATATCCCTCGCGCAATGTGTTGGCCGTAACCGACGTGTGTCACACATCTCCAGAACGGCGCTCGTAAGTCATTCATTTTCTTGCCTTGCTTTGATGGCCACACCAGTGCTAGTCAATCTGCTCGAGGCATAGGTTTGGAATTTGAGGATCTCGGGCAGGGCGTACCACTTGAAGGACGCTATGCCAATTTCTTCAACATTGGACATAACGTGCACGAATTTATTTTCGAATTCGGACAGTCTTATGAAGCGGAAGATCCGCCCAGAGCTCACACGCGCATTGTCACTAGCCCTGCCTATGCCCGGGAGTTCCTCCGAACTCTTCAACACGCGCTCGCAGAGTACGAACATGTGGCCGCAGCCAATTGGGACGGCACAGAAGGGGCATGAGTAGGTGCTAAGCACAGTTGTAGATAGTGTTACGCAGTTGCTCAGCAGTGCCCCCACGCCGGTGCTCGATCCCGGGCGCATTGCCGATCGCATTCCTGCCGGAACCGGAGACTTGCCGGCCATCGTGATTTCACTCGGGAGTGTCACCGCGAGGGGGAACGGGATTGGAAGCTTCCACAAAGAAGGGCATCAGCTGACACAGAACACCGCGATAATTACCGTCCAGACGGGCACGGGAACCTTCTCGGACGATTTGAAGAACCTTCAACTACCGATGCCGTTACGTAATCCGGACGACGTCAGTGTTGTTCGTGTTGTTGGGCCGAACCAGACAGCACCATACCGCAGGACCTCGTCGCCCCTGAGTGCGGATGAATTCCGCGTGATCCCCTAAGGGCCCGAGTTATTTTCGGAGCTCCCCAAACGGCAGGACAACAGCTGCAGGTGACGTCGTGGACCGTGTCGTTCAAGAACGACATCACAGGAGAACGGTTGGAGGGCACAATTGCCCTGGAGGTCTGGAGCGCAACTGCGGCGGAGTGCTCGGACTTCACGCGGAAACTTCAAAGCAAGCTCGCCGATCCGGCAAGTTTCAGACAGCAGGGGTTCGGAATACTCCACCCCGCAGGGTCGATTCCGGCAGAAGGCGTCTCCTATCAACCCGTGACGGGCAGCGCGTTCCCGGTCTGGCGGCAGCAGCTCACTTATACGTTCCACTTTGATTCTGAACAGGGCGGCGAAGCCAGCTCTGGCGGTCCCATCCAGAAGATTAACCTTAACCTACCTGCGGAAGAAGAGGCGTTCGCGGTACCGCCGGGCTCATAGCAAAGGACAAGGGCAATGTCGGAAGTTATAACCGAAACGATTCTACCCGGCACTTACATCGAGGTCAGGGCCGCTGGACTCTCACGGTCGGTGCGATCCCGACCGGCAACGTCGGGGTCATCGGGACTGCCGAGAAGGGTGGAACTGATTTTGAGATCTTATCCGGCTATGCTGACGGAACGAGTAAGTTCGGAGATCCAGGCGATTGGGATCCCAATGATCAGGATGGCAATCTTTCGCTTGTCCGGGCCTTGAAATTTGTTTTCGATAACGGCGCCTTAACTGTATATGCGCGCCGCGTTTTCGATCCCACAACAGCCCTATTCGCGACACTGCAAATCCCAAATGCGAGTAACACGCCGGTATTGACGCTGCAAGCCAAGACGCCGGGCACGTGGGGCAATCGCCTTCAAGTCAAGATCGAGGCCGCGGATGCACAAATCCTGGTGCCCGATGAGATGGTCACCGCGCGCAACGGCAATCTAACCCTGTCCGCCGCCAAACTGCTGCCGCCCCCCAGCGCTGACGCCAGTATCGGCTCAGTGGTGGTTACGCAGAACGGCCTTACTCGGAAATATCAGCTTAAGACAAGCGTCGGAGCCGGGATTGTTCAGGTAGATCCAGCAAGCAGAAATCTTACGTTTCCGACGGCTCCTCCTGCCTCCGCGGAGATTGAAGCGAGCTATTGGGTGACGCAGGACAGTCTTCGGAAGATCACATTCCTTTACGGGAACCAGCAGGAAGTTTACACCGTTCCAAGCCTTTCTTACCTTGCGCAGGTTCTCAAAGATCCAACGCAGCCCTCCGCGCTGGTTGATGTGATTCAAATTTCGGGCGATGGTCTGCCACCGATTGCGGCAACCGCTCAGCCATTCGGCGGCGGTGACAATGGCTCACCAACACTTCAAAGCTACATGGATGCTTTGGACGACATGGTCGGTCAGGACATCCAGATTGTAGTTCCGGTCGGACTACCGTTCTCGAAGATCAAAGCCAGCATCCTGGGCCACGTAGAGATCACGGAGAACCTGGGCAGTGAACGGATAGCGGTACTTGGCGCAGATTCCAGCGATGTTACGAAAATTCTGGAGAACGCAAACGATGTAGCGGATAAGCGCGTAGCTTTGGTTGCTCCGGGATTGGATCAACAGGATCCTGACACGGGCCAAATCAATCACCTGCCGGCATACTACGCCGCCGCCGCGATTGCCGGGAAATTGAGTTCTCTTGCACCTCACATCAGCCTAACGAACAAAACGCTGGCCAGTATCGATGCGCTGACGGACGACTACAACTATGGGGAGCTGAAATCGCTGGTCCTAAATAGAGTTCTCGCGCTGGAAGATAAGCGTGGGATACGCGTTGTGAAAGGTATCTCTACGGACGATGGAGCTTTCAGTCAAATTAGTATCAGGCGCATCGTCGACTATGTCAAACAAGGAACGCGTCTCGGTGCCAACCAGTACATAGGCCTTCTCAATAACCGAGCCGTAGAGAAAACCTACGTACTACCCTGGACAGCTTCCTTGCGGACTTACTCATCCGTGAATTCCTCACCGCATACACCCTCGATGTGACAGCTGACCGGGCAATGGAAATCGCGGGCGAGGTGCTGGTAACCATGGACCTTCAGCCGACATTTAGCATCGATGTCATTCGGGTCATCATGAATCTGAGTTAAGCGTATGTTCAACACCAATACATATTACGGGACCGATGGCGCGCTATCGCTGAGCGATGTAGATGGGTTTGCCGGCTTTCCAAGTATTCTGGCGACTTGGGGGCCATCGGCAGGGTTACTAATATATCACTCGCGATATCGACGGAAGTAAAAGCCTTCCACGAGCTTGGGTTACGCGCGCCGCGTGAACTCCGGCGGCAACCTTTTCGTCTCCGGATCAGTGGAGCGGGCCTACATTAACGGATCGATGCTCAAGGTCATGTTAGGACAATACGCGGAGTCAGAGGAAGCGGCGGGCTTCAAGATACCGACCTTCAATATGAAAATCATTCTAGATAACATCCGTCCTCCTCGCGATCAGGGAACCAGCCTGTTAACCGTTTACGGCGTCATTTTTGATAACTGAGAGGTCTTCCTTCCCTTGGAGCCAGCTTCGTTCTCGAAAGACTCACTTTCAAAGCCCGGCGGATCGGTATTAAGGATAACGAGCTGAAGAGCTAAGGCCGGAATCGATGCCAGTGCACACCAGAGGAGTTGCTTGCCGGAAAAGAGTTGACCTATGACGTCGACGTTCCCGTATCCGTGCTCGTCGCCGGAAACGAACGTCCTGCAAACGTACCTGCTAAGAAGATTCGGCTTCGTCCACTGACCATCAAGGATGTCCAACTTATTGCGAAAGCAGCGCAGGATGACGAGGTCCTGACCTCCGTCTTAATAATGCCACCGTGCTGTGCGTCGAGCCTAAGCTGAAACAAAACGAAATTGCCACATGCCGGGTGGTTTGGTTGGGGACCCTGGTGGAACGAATAAACAGCCGTCACAGGTGTTCACGCGGGCGACGGCGGATTGAAGGACATGGCAGCGTCACCGATCGTCCAGGCATTCTTTATGTTCACAAAAGAATTCGATTGGACGCCTGAGCAGGTCAGGCAAATGACCGTAGGGCAGATCATCGGATATCTGGAGCTCTTGAACCAGAACCGGAGGACCGCGTGGAGACGTGGTTGCGGCGCAGTTTCAATTGGCGACGGCGTGCAGTGCGGCGCTGCGCGGACCTGAGGAACGCCACGAGCACGGTCCGCCTAGCGGCGCGATCCACTCAGGCACTCCAAACGGCGGGCACGCGCTTTCCTTCCGCGGTGTTCGGCAGTGAGTTGGTAGGCCTCATAGAGCAAGCAGTTTCACGATTGGCTGCGGCAGCCGGGCGGCGACACGGAGGAAGCTTTGTCGCCCCGGGAAGTGCAGCGAGCTTTCTCTTCCCTCCGCGGCAGCTAAGCATCACTGCGCCAGCCTGGTTAGGGCAGGTAAGAGGAACCGGAGCAGGCGCCCATTTTTGAGCAGATTCCCCAAAAGCGGGGAAACGCCTGGTTTACCTGTATAGAAAACTAGGCCCACCGGCCGACCGTGACAGAGGCCGGCCAAAACGCCGGCCTCGCGCACGGAAGCGGAATCGCAGCGCGAGTGGCCCGCATCGGAGATGCCGGCTCCGGGCGTCAGTCCAGAGCTTTCCGGGCCGCCCTGGCGATTACTGCGACGAACGCACTGTCCGAAGAACCGGCAAGCCTCCTCGCCAGACAAGTGCGTCAGTATTTGCAACTGGAGAGCCGAGCAGCAGAATCACAGACAGGCCGGCTCTGTCTCCGTTGAGCCGCGTGGGCATGAAAAGCGACACGTACGCGAGTTGCTTCCGGCATCGCAGCCACCAGTGCAGGCGCTGCGTCCCGGACAGGCGACATTCGCACAGCGGCTGCGGTCGTTCGTTTCCGGCCAGGGCGAGCCCCGCGAACATACCGCGTATGCGGCGTGGCATCCAGCGGATGAATCCGAGCCCGCTTCGCCACGATATCGCCCTGAACTTTCAGTTGCTCTGGGTGCGCCGCTCGCCGATGAATTTGCCAGCCGGGCTTTCGGAGACGCTCTTCTCCACGCAAGCCATTCATCACAGGATCAACCTCACATGAAGATCAAGCCTATGCTCGGCGATCTCGCGCTGGACGGGATTGAGTTCGTGGAGTTACTTTTACGAAAGCCGCGCCTTGGTCGAGCACAGAGTACCCAGCCTCGGCGAGCAACTGGGGGCAGGATATGGGGGTCGTTCCTAATACGATTGTCATAGCTGGCACCAAGACAGACAACAAGAGACAATCGCGATAACTTTCTCGGCGGCATCCGCAAGCTGTTCTCACGGGGCAATCCGGTAAGCTTCGCTGCCGATATCAACGCCTTGCGACCGACATTACCGACGTGATCATCGAGGATTTTCGCGCCGGTGAAATCGCCAGCAGCCCGGACAGATTCCAGTATTTGCGTTCCGGGCTGCGCAAGTACGTGCCCCCTCCTCAGCCGCCCGCCACCAGCCTGCTCGGCGACGGCATACTCGGCGACGCGCTGGGTGCACTGGGCGCAATGGACGTCCTGGATTCATTGGTCAATATTCCCAGCATTGCCGATCCCTGCGACGCCGCTTAAAGGCGCAATGGACGGCGTGAAGCAAGCGACGAACGGTCTTGGCGGAGCAACGGCGCCGCTGAAGAAAATCTTTGGAAGCTGAGGATGAGTAACGGAACGGCCACACCAGGAAAGTTGACGGACCGTTTGCCGCAGTCCTCTGTACTGACGGACCTTGTCGGCCAACTAAAAAACAATGTGGGCGGAATGAAGTCTACGGACCTTCCATCTGAAAGATCTGGAAACCTCAGCGCTGCTCTTCAACTTCCCGATCCCCGATAGCTCTTCGTGGCACACCGCCATTCCGGACAACGCCAAGGGTCTGATGAGCAATTTCCCGCACCCGTCGACTCTCTGGCGAAGACCTATCGCCGATCCGATTAGCAAGGTTAAGGACGTCTTCTCGTTCGATTTCAACAAAGTCCAGCAAAAACAAGCAACCCAGCCTTCGACTCCTGCCTCGCCCGCGCCTGCCCCTGCCGATTTGGTACTCAACGCTCGATCCCTCTCCGCTCCGATTGACGACGTGGTGCAGCACGTCGAAGATCCAGAGCTGGGGCGCATCCTGCAGACCTTGGCGAATCTGACCGGCGCGCAGGCATTCCACAACAGGGCCCCGATCAAATTAAGGACGCTGCGTCTCAGGTCAAGACCGTTCTGCATGACGAACATCGAGGCCGTAATCTTGGCCGTCATTACATTAATCTCAGCCCATTCAACCCAGCAGGTTCTCCAGGGGCGAGTGATGCCGCCACAGGTACGTTTTCTCTGGCTGACACGCCAAGCGCGACTGCAAGCCTTGCTCGATCAATACGGCGGGGCGACGCCCATCGCGGCCATGATCTCGGCCGTTGATGCTGGCGACGCGACGGCTGTTGCCGCGCTGCCAGGACGAGCTGCGGCGCAGCTAATGCTGCGTTTCAAGCCTACATAAATAACCTGGTTCGGGACCTTGCGTTGACCGAAGTCGCTCTCGCGCTTCTCGATGTTGCCGATCTCGAACCGCAATGGCAACGGATGCAGAGCGCCGTTTCCAATGTCGACTGGTCGGCTGTTACGAACCTGTTCCACCTGGTCACGTCCCCCCTCCAAAAGATCAGAAGGATCGCTTTCTAGTAGCGTAAGCTTCACACTAGATGAGTTCAAGCAGGCCATCCAATCTGGTCCTGCCGAACTCAACCAGTTGATCGGAAAGTTTAATCCCTCGCGCATCGTTCAGGCGATTCAAAACGCGGTTAAAGCGGTCCTGTCGCCGCTCGAAAAACTGGAGGCTCTAAAAGCTCAGGTTGAAACCATCGTTCGCGGCGCGCTCGGCACGGTCTCCGATGCTATCAAGAAGATCAACATCAAGCCGCTTGTGGACACCGTAAAGCAGGCCCTTGCCAAGCTGAGCGATGCGTTAAAGACGATTGCAGATCTCATCAAAGAAGTCCGCGACACGATTCAAACCGCGCTGGATGCGGTCGAAACAGGCTTGAAGGCGTGAAGACCTTTGTTCTTGATCCGCAGAATGGTCTCAAAAAGAAAATTGAAGATGTTTTCAACGGCATCAACACGGTTCTCGACGAACTGAAGATTCAGGACGTCGTCGATGAGATCAAGTCTCTGCTCCAACCCGTTAACGATGCGCTCGCCAAAGTTGAATTTAAGCCGATTATTGACGCTGTTCTTCAGGCCATCAATACCATCACGGGCATCCTGAAAACGGTTGCGCCCCTGCTCGTCACTGACGCCCTCAAGCAGAAGCTAGCGGATGCTGCGGCATTTCTTCAGCAGATAAAGGACTTCGGAAAGATGCGGAAACGATGTTTGGCGCAAGTCGTTCGATCAAATTCTTCGCGAGTGTCAACCAGGACGCGCTTGGGAGCCCTGCAGGCCGATACGCCCAGGTCGTGGCCAGCATCAAGAACTTTGATCCAGAACCTGCATTAGCAGAAGTACAAAAGGACGTCTTCAATCCCCTATTGGCGGAACTGGAGAAAGTGCATCCAGCCGATCTTTTGAAACCAGTGAACGACGCCTTTGCTTCAGCCCACCAAGCGCTGGCGAAATTCAATCCGACACAAACCTTCTCCGTTCATCGACGGATTTCTTCAAGGATTTGATGGCCAGGAATGAAGAGATCTCGCCGGCCAAACTGCTGGCGCCGCTCAAAGCAACACTCGATAGTCTGCGGGATCAAGTCAACACCGCACTTCGCAGTTAACAGCGATAAGTGTCCGCGTTCGGAAAATTTAAGAGCTGGGTTCAACCCGTGGCGGCCAGCCTGGATCTTCTTTGGCCCGATTCTCGATGGTCTCGCGGCAGGACGGTCCCAGTTACGAGCCGCCATCGCCAATTTCGACGGAACCGTCTTCACGAAAGTTTTTGCCAATCTGCTGGATGGTGCATTTTGGCGTCTGGGCGCGGGGGTGAACGTCGAAGGTCTCTAGACTCCGATGTCCGCCATCGTCTCCGGCCCGGGAGACCTGGGCAAGACCCTGGACGCCATCCAGGCGTCGTTGACAGATTCGAGTACGCGCCTGAGCAGCCTTGACGTGCTATCGGCATTGGCAACATTTACGTGCCCATCAGGCCGAAGTCAAAGCGGCGCTTACCTTTCGACGGGGGGCGCCCCTTTAGGCAAGCGTTGCACCCCTGGTCGATTCTTTGGACCCGATGCCGGTGCTCGCGCCAATTCTCCCGAAGATTAACCGAGTCAAAGCGGCCGCGGCAGACAAAAACATCGCAGTTCGGTCAAATGATTTCACCCCTGCAAGCAGTGTTGAAGAGTCTCTCCGAGGTAGCGACTAATCTTCTTCACACCGTGCTCTCGCCTCTAAGTGTTCTTAGAGACATCCTGCTAGCTCCAATTCAGGGCCTGTTTCCGAACCAGAAATTTGCAGGCCCTAAGGACATGTTGCTGAATTTGCCTTGATAAGTTCAATCCAGCAGACCTTCGACCCATCCTCGAACCGTTCTTCAATACGGTGGAGGCCAACTGAAGTCCCTGGTTGATCGTCTGGTGCTCAATCCGCTCAGTGAGGTCATCAACACCGTCAAGGCTGCTCCCAGATACTTTTTAACATCCGCACTTCCTGGTGGACGCAATTAACGGGGTGTTGCAAGAGACGATTGGAGGAGCGATCCAGTCTCTAGATCCGACGCCGTTGATCCACGGACATCAACAACGATTACCAGCAAATCGTGACGATGCTCGACCAGGTGAACCCAGCCGAGTTCATTCAAGAGATCGCCAAGATCTACGACGACGATATTGTGGGCGTCGTTCAAGAGCATCAGTCCTGAAGACCTGTTGCTGCCTCCCTTGCGCGAATTGTTCCAGAAGATCTCGTCGGCGTTGGGAGCCTTTGATATTCAGGCAATCTTCAAACCGGTGCTGGACAGGTTGCACGGCTTTGATAAGGATTTTGGCGGCGGTCTTCGGCGAGTGGAAAGCTGGTGGCGGCAGTCTAGGCGGTGCTGTCCTCGTAAGAAACCACCGGCGGGTCTGCGCCCGCTTCTGGTCCGGCGCAGGCGGCGTCGAGGATCTCGATGCCAGGCTATCTCACTTCCATGATGGTGCTCATCAGAGACCGATAGATGGCTCCGGAGATCTTGAACACAAGATTAACAAGAAGGATGTGCCTGATCAGCTGAACCTTCGAAGCTACCGTCCTTGATCTGGCGCACAAAGTAAGAAACGACTATCTGCGCTATGTCAACAGTCTCTCCATGCCTGGTTATAGCCACCCACAAACACGAAAATCGACAACAAGGTTGGCGACGGCTTGTCGCAGTATGCCTTCCGCCGGGACCCTGGGACCCGATATCATCGGCCGCGGCGGCCAACATCCTCACGCTCAATCAGCGATGGGTTGCAAAGACGCTGCACCAAGGCTCGCAGCGCCGGGCATGGCAGAAAGCCGGCAGTACGACGTTTGTTACTAAATGAACCCGGCAATATCGAAGGCGTTATCCGCAATCCGAGCAATCAGGTTTTTGTCGAATACAACAAGCTCAATCTGGTAATCCGAATTGGGCATCTGGCTAGCGTTGCTAGTCACGTGCTGGTTCAGCCGTTCATACAACGGTGGGCTTGGACCAACCAGGAAGAGCCGTCCGGCGCTTCCAAGTTTGCTCCCTGGCCCTTTGGAAGCGACCTCAACAAGGGTGATCCGGTTAAGTTCGCTGTCCCGCGAATCGACGCCAAGCTGGCTCAGGCTTACTTTCAGCGGGACAATTTTCATTTTGGCAAATCCTGGGTTGCCTATCTGCCCGACGACACCCAGGCAATCGATTTCTTTTGTAACCGCTTGCTCGATTCTTTTCGGCGCGACGTACGGAACAGACCCGCCGGAACCCACCTGCACTGTTCCACCCGAAGACCAATCTTTGTCCACGTTTCCCGACTTGAAGGCGCTGCAACCTTCGCTCGACAAGAAATCCAGTGACTTGCTGGAAAACAAACTGGCGGACGCGCTTGGGGAGGTTGGCCGCTCGGAACTTTAGGGCTCAGCTACGGCGATCTGTTTACCGAAAAGGACTTCACTGACAAGGACACCCTTAAGGTCGACAAGGAGGCGATGGCGACTCTCAATGCCGCTGTGGACAAAATCAAAGGCCTTCAAAACGAGCTGACGAATTTTCCTTGTTCCGCGCCAAATCTGGATCACGACTTTCTGGTCGATGCATAAAAAAACGCGCGAAACTGGGCTCTCCATGCTGGGTACGACGATGCACCCTGGGTGATTTCGCTGTCATGACGCGGTGATTCTGTTTACGTCGGCCAATCCCATCCATGCTCCTGACAGCGCGACGGGAATTGAGAAGAAGATCTTGAACATTTTAGGGTTCGGCGTCACGAACAATGTCTGGAGCAACACGGTCAACTTTGACGGCTTCGAGCAGGTGACGAAACCACCCTTAAGGCCTGGATCGATCGGGCGGCGAACGAGATTATCTGATTCACATGTTCGACCAAGGGTACGGTGCACAGGGTCGCCCGTTGTTCTTCTACAACGCTGTGCTCACCGGTGTCTCTTTTCTCGGGTTCGATGGAATCTTCGCCAGATGCGGATGCCCTAAGCGGACTCCGAAATACCATCCAGAAAACTATACATTCTTTTTAGTGATCTGATCAGTCCGCTGTTCTCTTTTCCCGTTGTTCTGCAAACGTGGGCAGTGGATCTGTACCGCAAACCTGGTTGGCGATGGTCCTCTTATTGGATCGTCAACCTTGGCTTTGACGGACTCGAAGAGCTTTCCATTGCGAAGGGCATACTTCCACAGGCCTGCAGGGCAACGCAATTCGTCTCCAATCTGGTATCGCGGCTTTGGAGTACGGGTACATTCATACTCGGATCGGTGTTAGCGTTCGGAGTCAAGGCCGGTTCCCCTGAGAAAACCCGGACAGCCAGCCAACGTTGAAAGATTATCTTCTCGCCACGGCTTTTCCGTCGGTGCTCATCGCCACCATTGTGTGGGGGAGATGGGGTTTGAACCGGCACGCTTCAAGCACTCACGGTCGGTGGCCCAGCACTTCAACGGACCTAATCATGACCTCTTGCTGCTAGACCAGAGGGACAATGTCAAATCGATCAAATCCGGACGGGTTTTCCGCTGGTGTTGCTCTTTTCGAAGACTCTAAGTTAACGGCCGCCAAGGATACCGATTTCGATGGCAAGCCCGCGACAATCCCTTCTTCCCGGAGGCCGAACCGTCCACGGCGTGGGACACTCGCGCCGCAGCCGACGAGAAGGCGCACAAGAGCGCACAAGATTCGGATAAGAGCTATCGACTGAAGCAGCTCTTCGATCGCGCCGCAATCTTCTCCGGCATCTTGTCCATGGCATTAGTCAACTACGATCAGGCGGATGCCGAAAAAAGGACGCGACAAAGGCGGTATTCAAAGACTGGGATTTGAACTACCGAACCAAAACGAGTGGAACGACCTTATGAACGGTTAATAAGCCAGGCTTGTTAGTCGGCGGAGCAGTGGGTCTCCGATCTAAAAGCTTCCGCACCAGCAACCAGCGAGTGCTCGACCGCCTTTACCAGTATTCGCCCTGCAGGGGGCTGCGGCATGACCCCCCGGGATGATCAAAGTCGATTACAAACTGTCCATCGCCGGTTGGTCCGTGGACTCCACCCAGGATCCTCGTACCGAGTGATGGAGCTCGATACTTTCAGCTCCCTACTCCCCCGTAAGCGGATGCCGGATCGGATTGTAGCTCCACCGGCTGCGCAGCCCAGTCTCTTGCAACAGGCGATCGGGGCGGCTGCGTCGGCCGTAGGCCTGGATGGAGCACTCGGCCAGGGCGCCGGCGCTCCGTCTTTCTCGATCGACGTGCGCGGCCAAAGATCAAGTTCGGGGACACCATATGCTCGAACTTACTGTCGTGATACGTCCGATACCGTTGTCCAGGCGGACATGCAGTCGATTCGGTCTTCTTTCGGCGTGACCACGATTACGGGCACAACCGGCATGCAGAAGCTTGCGACAACCAGGATTAATCAAATTTACTCGAATCAACACTAGGCCAGATTGTGAACGATCTGGCGCAGCAAGCGAACGTGCAAACCGGCAATATCGACGACGGGAGCACGTACCCCTACTTTGTGGTGCACGAATCACGGAGCATATTTGCCCACATCCGGCAGCTTGCCTCTTTGGAGGGCATCGACCTCTACTTCGACAGTTCGGACCAGTTGAACGTCTCGGCCTTCCAGAATCAGCGCGGATCATACGTTCTACTTCGGCATCGACATCCTGGACCTCGAAATTCAGCACGACGATGCAGCTGTAAGACACGTCATGACCTACGGCGAAAGTCCGGCGAGTAATCAAGGCTCTGATAGCTGGTCCTGGCTCGCGAAAATCTTTCGCCTTCCGAGGTGAAACTGACAAGGAAACCGTCTGCTGACCGTGGGCGATTGTGCAATGCGGACCGAGGATGCGCAGGCCAGTACGCTGCTGCAAAACTGGAAGCAAACGGATCAGGCTACCGCAGGTCGCCTGGTGCTGATGGGAAATCCAAAGCTGAAGCTTGGTGACGCCTTTGAGGTGAAGGGTGCCCGACAGGCTGACTGAATGCACTGTTCAAAGTAACCTCCGTAAGGCACGTCTTCAGCAAAGCGCAGGGCTACATCACGGTCGTAGGATTCACGGGGCAAGGTGGTGCGAAGCAGGCCGGCGGCCTCCTGGGCCAGCTCGCAGGACAACTCCGGGAGCGCTTGGGTTATGACCGACGCCGTTACTCTGATTCAGGCCGTCATACGTGACCAGCTCGCACCTTTAAAACAGCCGAACTGGGTGTAGTCACGAAGGTGTATACCCATGGAGAGCGCATCATACTAATATAACTACGATGCGACGTCACGCTTCGTGATTCAGGCCTGGAGCTGAAACAGTCCCAGTCAATACCGACGCGTGGCGCGGTCGCGATCCCCAATCCGCAGGACTTGGTCCTCCTGCAGTACCTGAACGGAGATGTTCATCCCGCGATAATCGCAGGACGCCTGTACAACGATTCCGACCGGCCGCCGCAGCTAAGGCTGGAGACTCATCTATATCTCTTCCGATGACGCAGCATCCGGGATCGGGCGGATGTATCGGGCGTTTCCAAACGGTAACACGCTACTTATCGATACGACAAACTCACGCTCCAGATGGGTGCGTCGACCGTTACTGTCAATCACGACGGCGACATAGAGGTAAACTCCGGATCCAGCAGACATACTCCACTGACCAGAGCGGTAACAATGTCGTGGAAATCGCGGTTGAATCGGGCGAGATCAGTGTTGAAGGGCAAACCAAAGTAACGGCAGACGCGCCAACATCGAGTTGATCCGGGGTGGAAGTCACCGCCCGTGTTTGGCGATCACTGTTGCAATACCTGAATCAACTCGGTCAGATTTATCAAACCATATGCATCCGGAAGTCCGGAGCGACCCGGTTACGCCTGCGCCACCGGCCCCGTCATTTCCGCCGGCAACGCCGGACTCGCTGTCGTTGAAAGTGATGGCCCACTGAGAACGTACATATGCCAGACACGACAATTTTTGGAAACTTGGCGCTCGGCTTCGTGGCCAATGACGCCGGAAGCACCGTTCCCGGACCCTTTCCATCTGTCGATCTGCAGGCGGCGCTCAACACAACGGTCTCGCCGCGGACCCTTGATCTCGGAGTTCAATCCGGACTGGCCAACCTTGTCCAAAGCTTGATCACTCGACTTATGACCAGCGCGGAGAGTTAGGTCCTCTTGGGCACCGCTTTACGGCTGCGCCACCACCAATCAGCCGCGGAACCAGACACAAAATCAGATAGAAATCTTGTCAAGCTGTACATGATCGAATGCATTAAGCAAGAGCCGCGCATCGCCACCATCCTGCAGATCACGTTCAGCAGGGCCCCGGCCTCATCAATCGCGACAAAGTGGACGTGAACGTGACCGTGCGAGTCGCTCGTCTCTCCGCTCCACTCAATCTCGTCATCGCCTTCTCGTTCGCAGGACCGCTGTCATGAGTTTCGTTCCAGAGCCCTACGACAACCCGTCGACGATCTGTCGACCTCGCTTACAGGTGGGACCGTCCGTGAAGAGCACCAGTTCACAGGGCCGGATGACAGCTACTCACTTTCTCGGACGGGCGGATTTCGTTCACGCTAAAGCTTACCGGCACTCGTGATGACCAATATGCCGTGTTTGAACAGGGAATCGGATTCACTTATGACGACTCAGCCGGTTCAGCTCTTCGCGGAAGCCTACCCCAACCGCCGGATCTGAACACGTACTCTTTATGTCAATTCTACGTGCAGGATCACAGCTCGCCTGACGGCATCCAGGTAGTGTGCCACGACGCTGGCCGAGGCGTTTGCACGCGAGTTTGCCGTCCTGCATCAGCAAATCGACGGGATGGACCGGTCGGCGTTTATCGACCTCGCCAGTGGCAGTTCAGTAGACCACATCGCGGCCCTCCTGGGTTGACGGCAAGGATCCACGCTCTGCATCCGGCGAAGCGTCGTTCAAGCGCAGCACGCCTGCACCTGGCGAACATCCTCCTGCCCGCTGGCAACCGTTGTCTCCACAGATCAAGGACAGAACTTCGAGACGACAGATCAGCGCACCTTGCGGCGTGGGCAACTCTCCACCACTGGCGCTCATTCGCGCGCAGGTTGAAGGGACGCCCGGAAGGGTGGACGGGGCAGCCATCAAGAACATCAACCGGCCAATCTTCGGTATCGACTTCGGTTCAACGATAGCGGTACATCTTCGGCGGCGGCCGCGAAACGGACGCCGAGCTTCAAGCAACGCGTGCTCGGGACCATCGAGCGGGCGGCGAAATCCACGATCCAACGAAGCGATCCCGGTACGAACCTGCATCGAAGACATCCCAGAGATTACGGAACAACAGATTCAGGATCAGAGAACGCGCAAGCAGCCGGGCTGCTCGAAGTGAAACCGGGCATCGAAACCAGCACGCCAGACCTGGTGAGCCGCGTCGACGTTCCATTTCGCTGCGCGTCCTGCGGGCGTGCGCGTCACGCATAATCTTCCGACGGATTCCGCATCGGCAGCCGTCAGGCCGTCCTGACGCAATCACGCCAGACGAAGGCGGCAGAAGATGACCGGACAGGCCAAGGTGAGCTTCCGGGATTAAATCATGTTCCCGCTGACGTCCTCGCTACCATGCCCGATCGTGTGCTGCCCATGCGCGCAGAGGCATTGTTACGCCTTGCAGGCCAGAACCTTTCTGCTGCGCAGAAAGAATCGCTCCAGGATGCCGCGCGTACCACCATCGCGAACTACGTCAATGGACTCTCGATGGGCTCTCCCGTGATGTTCAACAAGCTACTTGGCTTGGTTGTTCAACCGGATCAAGTGTTGGACGCAGCGTTGACGGTGGGAGCAGAATCCGGAGGCAAATTTTACAGCTATAAGGCGAAATCTTTCGACTGACGGACGCAAGGCCAAAATCGACCCGCAGCGCATCTTCATTGGGCTGATGGACGAAGGCGTCTCGATTGACGTCGTAGTGCAACTCGAACCCAACCCGGCAGTGAAGACAACGGGCGCACTTCCGAGCGCTGATCTCTCTGAAGCCGGGGGTTGCAGACCCGCAGCGAACGCGCTGTTAGCAACGGGCAATAAGAATATCAAGCAGCAGGACTTTGCATCCGCGATCCGCGCCAAGATACTTGCACCCGCGCCGCAGTTGCAGTTGACGGCTGCCAACCCAGTTGTGTTGAACGCCGAGTTTGTGGAGTCAGGGCGGCTGGTCAACAACGCCGACAACCTGGCGCTGGCTGATAACGAGACGCCCTCGCTTCGCAATCTGACGGTGAATGTCAAGGGAGCGTTAGATGGCTAAGTACAATCGCGTCCTCTCATTCTTCCCGTCGATCTACGATTCACGCGCTATCCCAGCAAGCTGCTGCGTTACGTAGTTCAGGCTCTCGCCGCGCCTTTGGAACAGGCAGACTCGCTGTTATTTCGTATCCAGCGGGCACATCGAATCAATGTCGCGGAACAGGCGGACGACATTATGCACCTGGGTGCACTGTTGAACCTGACGGGATTTCCACTTCGAGGATTTGGTCCAGAACGACTCTCTCAGCTACAGCGCGAAATTAGGGATGCGCTGAGGGAACGTGTGAAGCGCATCGCACGACAGCATTTGGATGGGTTGGGAACACCTGGCGCAGTTCTGGAATGCGCGGCAATCTTTCTGAATGCGACGATCGTCCCCGAGAGCAACGGCGATCCGCTCATGAAGCACCGTAGGATACCTCTCTTATGTACTCCCATAAAGCAGTCCTTCAGTTTGACTCGATAAAGGACAAACCACGAGAACCGATATACCTGCATGAAGGACTCCTGCGGCGGCACAAAGTCAGATAGCGCGCCGCGTTATCCGCTGAACTCATGGGCGGTTCAGAACGACGGGAATCGAACCGGCGCCAGTACGCATCGCGATCCAGGGCGTAGGAGACCGAACGGTGGTTCCCACCGTATTCTGCGTTGATACACAGCAGGGTGTGGCATTCAACGGGATTGTGCCGGATGCGAAGACGCTCGTCATAGACTCCATTGAAGGCGCGACCCTGGATGGAAATCCGGTGGATGATTGGCTCACTTACTTCGAAGGCGGCATTGCTGATTATTCGCTTCTTATGGCGGGGCCGATTACAGCATCGGTCACGAGTCCACCGCCGAGCCGTTCGATGGCGATCTCACGAATCTGAGCCCGCCGTCATATCAGGCGCGTCGGTCAGTCCCGCGGCAGACGCGGGATCGTCCACCTGGACTTTCAACATCGCCCGTGGCGTTTACGACGGATGCCGCTGGGATTTTGCCGTTTGTGACGTCCGGAACTCCCCGTGGGGACTTGCGATGGCGACTTCAACTACGACGAGTGCGTGTACGATCGATGCAAGCGGCGATGTCGGGATGGCCTGGGACCAGCGCGTGACCTGCGCGTTTAAGCTGATGTGCCGCAACGAATCCCTCAATCGGGTTCGCAGAAGTCGATTACGTCGGCCGGATCGGCACCATAATGCCGCGATTCAAAGCTGCAGGCGTGAAGGCGTATGTCGACTCTGCGCCGGATCATGGATCCTTGGCGAGAGCGTCGTTCGCGAACCCGGGGCCACAGCGGCGAAGGCGTGGAGTTTCATTCGACCATCCTCCGGAGTCCCGAAATGGAGCTGTTCGTCCCATGAACCAGGAATCGTGATCTTCCAAACCGAAGAGGGGGCGTAATGGCTATAGCAAACGAGTTGAACGGCGCAGCAGTCCATTCAGTATAGGCACCTCAACCCGCCTGACTCTTGGACCCACGGATCTTGACGGGAAACTCCGTTCCCGGGGTAACGCCGCCGCCAACTCCCGCTCCCGCTCCGGCGCCCACGCCGCCGGCACCGCCCACTGTCAGCCCTGTCCCGGTGCAACCTGCGCCCGCTCCAACGCCCGCGGTCCCTGGGCCTCCCGCGAATAGTCCATTCGCGAACCTGCCATTTCCGTCTCCCGGCGATCGCATCAAGGCTGACGATTTCAAAGCGCTATCGCAAAGCCTCACGATTCTCTACAACATGGTCCTGGTTTCGGCCTCGCTATTCGGTAGTGCTTTCGGCGACGCTAAGGTTGCGCTGGCCCGCCAGAACTATCTAATTCAACGCGTCATTACCGTCTTTGGTAATGAGATCTCTGATCTGTCAGATACGTCCCTTGACGCGCGCAAAGTCATCCAGATTGTTCCCGCAGCGCCGGGCGATCCAGGAGTGATGGTCGTCGTCACTGAAGCAGTCGATACGCGCCGCTTCGCACCAAATCTGATCGGGCTCACTTATACCGATGCTGCGTCCCGTATACAAACTTTGCTCGGTGATGTCACGGTTACTGGAGCTCCGCCTTCAGTGCCCCAATTGACTGGGCTAACACTCACAGATGCAGGACAGAGCTTCTTCAAGTAAGTAAAGGATTTCAGCCATGGCAATCATCTCGAATGCTTTATCATTAGCATCGGCGGGGTCGGGGCGATTGGCTCTCAGCAACGCCCTGCCCCTTAGGGCAGCGAATGGAGTCTCCACTCCGGCCACGGCCGCAACTCCCGTTCCTTCTTCATTCCCATTGTCGACGTCCGCCGCGCCCCAAGCGGTCGCAACCGCACAGCCGGCTCCCGCGCCTACGGCCGCAGCGCAACCTGCCGCCATCTCGAATGTCGCCTTTGCGCCGGCAGTTGCCGCAACCATAACCGCCAGTCCCACTCTTCAGAGCGTCGCATTCAATCCCACAGCGGTAAGCAATCCCGTGCTGCAATTGCCAGTTTTCCGTCCGCCCATTCTTCCACCTATTCTTCAGCCCCGGCTCAGAACAAGACTGCGACACAGCTTGCCACAGGCGCGATCGCGCAGCTCACCATCGTGGATGCATCGCTCGTAACCCAGGCCCTGAACGCGATCAAGAGCCGGTCCCTCGATGGCCCTGGCATCACTCCGTACCTCGAGCGCAAGGTGCGAATCGGGGAGGTCTTGAATGATCTTGCAAAAGACTGGACCGCTGCGACGCGCTCTGATTTCGCAGACGCCTTCAATATGGATGCGAGCAGCCTCAGTAACGACGTCGCGGACTCCATCGTATCCATTGCCATTCTGAACGACAAAGATCTTGAGGCAGAGATTCTGCAGAGAATACGCCGCAAACCACAACCTCCGACCTTACCGATAACCGTCGAATTGTATGGCAATCGGTTCCACCCGGCACTCCACTCAATCCGCCCTACGTCATTCTGGTCGCAGTCGAATATCAGGATAATGCCAGCGCCCAGGATGCCTTGAAAGCAATGACCGACCAGCTCGGCGCTACAGCGTCCGGGTTCAAGCTACCCAAATCTGTCATCCAGAAAGGCGTCAACTAGCGTAGCGATCACCGCCGTCTTGCGGGCCATCAGGTATGGAATTTAGCAGCCCATTTCTAACATCGACAGGCATCAAAGCCGCAAGAGGTCTTACAGGCGGGGCCTACGAGGCGAGGGACGACCTTTTCGTCTTCGATCCTTCGTTCGGTCTGCAAGACATCGGCCTCCTCGAAGGTGTGCCCGTTAAAGCCGGCCAGGAAACCCCTGTACCGGTCGATCTCGGCTCTGACGTTTCGCCCCACGCGAATATTCAAAAAATCACCGCGACATTGAAGGTGATAAATGACGGTAGCGCGGGCGCCACGCAAACTACTTCTGCCACCGTCACCGCCGACAAGGATCCACCTCGAAGTCTTCAGGTTTCAGTGGACAACGTTCCCGGGATGCGCAACGTCCAAATTCGCCTCAATCAGGGCTCCGTAATTTGGACCCATCCCGGAGCTGTGCCTGCCGCCGACTATCCGATCCCCGATTTCTCTGCTCAGGCTAACGCCTATCTCGATAAGTATCAATCGAAAGACGGCAAAGTCACGCTGGTTTTCCTGGTCAAGTCGGATACGAACGGAAAAGTCCAGATCACAGTCGATAAGCCCGACTCGACTGTGCTGCAAACTCAGTCCTGGAAGAACGAAGTTGATTCGACATTTCGCGCAGACCGTACCTTGAAGCTGACCTTCAACCAGATTGAGGGTTTACCGGTTGATCCAGTTCCTGCTAGTGCCGGACACTTAGCTACCACGAAGGATATTCGTCTCGACGCAGCGGGCCAGTTTAGCCCGACCGCATCCTCGGGAATACCGAAATTCCCGACGGCAATCAGTTCGCGACGGTGAGCCAGGACTTCTCGCTCGGCCAACAACTAACTCCGTTTCCAGGCGGTAGTGCGGGCGTATTTCGAGATCTGGCGAAAACCACCGTCCAGTGTTCGGGGATAGCCTGTTACGTCGAAGGCGATGGCAGTGCCGAGTTTTACGTCGAATTGCAATCAGATGAAAACAGTTCGCCTTCCAGCGGGCCGCCGCTGGCAAAGTCAAACGTGTCTTTCACTCCTGCAGGCAAATCAGGTCCACAACCTTGGACGTTTGCCAAGTTCGAAAAAGCTGCTGACCTGAAACCCGACACTCCATATTGGATCGTCGTTAAGGGCGTTCAGGGCGAATTGCGGCTCGGGTTGAAGGCGACGGAAACCTCGCCGGCGAAGGTGCCTCCGGTGCAACGAAATGTGCTGCTACTCAATCGAGGCGGTCAGATCTGGAAGGCTTTCGCTCGCGCTCCGCTCGAAGCCCTTGTCGTGATCGTCTACCTGCCCGAGCCGGATAATCAGGCCGCAGCTCTTGAGGTCTTAGCCGGTGTAAATGGAGGCCCTCAGCAGGTAGACCCACATACCGCTCCGCAAACGGTTGTGTTTCAGAATCCGGGTTCGCCCATCTCGTCCATCATCCTGCGTTCGCGCGGGGTGGGAACCGTCACCATCGCTAACGTTATCCAGGAGTACACGCCATGAGACCTGCGCAACTGCTCGTTTTTGACGGACTCCGAATCACGACGGATCACGTGAATCACCTTCAGGGAACCGTCACGTCCGGTCTCGAGGATTTCCGCCGCATTCTTGGCCTTGGCAAAGCGCAAGCAGGGCTCGGGGTCAGCGTAAAAGATGACGGCTCAGTTACCGTTCAACCAGGCGTTGCCTTCGATTATCAGGGCAACCGCCTCTCCTGCGACGATCCGCTGAACCTGAAAGTCGTTATTAGAGATCGGGACGACAGTAAATTTATCTGTCTCAAATATGAGCGCATCGAGGATAGCCCCGTTGAAGGGCACCCCACGATGATTTGGGATAGTTGCTCAGGGCAAGTGCGCGACGCGCTACCCGATGCCAGCGAGAATCTGGTCACCATAGCCCGCATCACGAAGAACGACAATGGCAAGTTGTCCGTCCAACCGCCGGTTGATGAACCTGCTGAACCGGCGGAGCCAGCAGTTCCTTTCGTTGAGCTTCCGGTTGGCCCTGACGAACCGCCTTCTCCGGCGCCAGTGCAGCGTACATCTCCTGTGCCGGATGGATCGAGTGATAGCCCGCCGCCGGATTCCGACGCTCCCTCAGCCGATACGTCCGAACAAACTCCTTCAACACCACCCTCAGCATCACTGTTGTTCCGGCAAGGCGTGGTGGAACTCGTCTCGAATCCGGCCGAAAGCTCTTACTTCGCGGGTGTCGTCGCGCCCGCTCTTCGTCAGAAGCTTGGTGCCGATTCGGTCGATCTCTCCTTTACCCTCGCGCAAACCGGCGTCGCTCCTGATATCGCCGTAGCGAGCTTCGCTACCCAGTGCGTAGTTGCTGGAACTCTTAAGTTTTCGGCCAGCGGCGATATCCCCGAACGAAGCTTTGTTTTCGAATCCGCTTCGGGCGGCGAAGCTACGGTCACTCCGAAGGGCATTCTCCAATTCGGCGCATCCACCATGCAACTGCGTCCGATTCTCCCGGCCCCCAGCGCGCTATGGTCCTCTTCCGACATGACCGCGCGCGGAGTGGCGCAATTCGAATTCGATCGATGGGCCGATGCTCCGGACGCGGCTCGTCTTCCTCTGCCCGCGGATATCGCGTCCGGACTCGGGCTGTTAGTCCAAATCCTTCCTGCTGGAAAGGATTTCCAAATAGATCTGAAGTTGTTATGGAGCGGAAAAGTTGTCGAGGACAGCTTAAAAGCTCTTGAAGGCGAGGAGATCGGGTTCGCCTGGTACCTCCTCTTAGGCTGGAAAGCACTCGGTTCGCAAATCTGAAAGGAAACAGAATGGCAACATCAATGACAACACCAACCGGCCCGACCTCTCCAGGCGGGTCGGGCAGCGGTACCACCGGCACGACGAACGGGGGCGGAGTAGGACTCGCTGCCCGCCAGCATCACAGGACGTCCTCGATTTCATCGCATTCCTGGACAGCCCCAGCCTCAGCATAGAAGGACCCATCAGTGAGTGCGAAGCCAACGAGGCGATCACGCTGTTCTCGGTGGTCAACATGCTACTGGGGGGCACCAGCCAGTACAAGGTGGGCACGGACACAAAAACAGATGTGCTGGGGATACTGACGCTTTACTACAGCCTTCAGGACAAAACCTTCACACCGAAGATTGTGGTCCGCTCGGGGCAGCTGTGGATTTCCATTCAGGACGAACTCAAAGCCCTCCGAGACGATCTCGAAATCCTGGGCACTGATGTCGACTTCCTCAAAAAAGAAGCGAAGCGGCAGTTCAATCTGGGTCCAAACCATGACGTGCCCGGCAACACAGAATTCCCCCGGCTGTTCAAACGTTACGTGGACATCACGAATGACCCTCTATTGACGCTGGACATCCGCACGGAGGAAGCGAGCCCGTTCTCCGACAAAGAACAGATCGGAAGAGCATACGATTTACTTACCGAGTTGAAGGGCTTGATACTCCAACTCGTGCGCTCGCTCAGCAAGAACGGAACGGTAGCTACCGACCATCCCAACCAGGTCTGGGCTAACTACGAAAATCGCGCTCTCCATGTGTTGCAGCAGGTCGCGGATTCGCGCATTTCAGACGACCAGGACGACCTCCGAGTTTTGTCTGTTCTGGCCGACTTAATTAACAAGGATCTGGACACGCAAATCGCACCGTATGTTGCGCTCGCCCGAGATGGCGGCATTCTGCTCCAGTTGGCCATGGAAACCTACCGAGCCGACCAGAACAGTCTCGATAACTTCGAACGAAGTTATCTTCTTAACTTGTTCCAGAACGGTACCATTGATACCTTCCTCACAACTCGCATGAGAAACGAGGCATTGGTCCTCAAGAAGTACCCGCTCAAGAACTGGATAAATTCGTAGGGCCCTGTTCTCGACTTTCTGACGGAATCAGCGAAAGGAAAGCTGATGAAAGTATCCGCCTGTTTAATCGTGAAGAACGAGGAGAAGACGCTTGCCCGTTGCTTTGATTCCATACGCGAACATGTAGACGAGATTGTAGTGGTGGACACCGGTTCTCGTGACCGGACGAAGAACATCGCCGCGCAGTACACGTCTCGCATTCTCGATTACCCCTGGCGGCACGATTTCGCTGCCGCCCGGCAATTCTCTTTCGATCAAGCCAGTGGCGACTGGCTGTTCTGGCTTGATGCCGATGACGTCGTTCACAATGCCTCTCGCATTCGTGACGCCGCGGCATCGGCTCCTCGAGACCTAAATTGCTTCTATTGGAAGTACCTCACAGGCCGAGATCAATACGGTAATTCAACCTGCGAGTTCTGGCGCGAGCGTTGCGTTCGCAATGATCGCAGTTTTCGCTGGACCGGTAAAGTTCACGAAGTATTGATTCCGCGGTCTCGCGCCGTCACGCGACGCGATGAAAGCGTAATCGTCGAACATCATCGGCAAGCCGCAGGGCGGAACCCGCGAAGAAATCTCGAGATTCTGCAGCTCGAATACGCGCGAAGTGGAAGCCGCACCCCTCCAAGACTGCTGTATCACTTGGGCTGTGAATACGCTGACTTAGGACTGCACGAGCCCGCGCTGCAGCATCTCCGCCGTTACGTGAAGGTCTCACAATGGCGCGACGAACAGTATCTCGCGCTTATGCGGATCGCGGAAATAGAGCGGCGCGAGGGGCGATATGGACAAGCCGTAGCTGCCGCGCGCCAAGCTCTGGACGCCATCCCGGACTGGCCAAGTGCCTGCTTCTCTCTGGCCGAGACCTATTACTATCTGAAGGATTGGTCGGCCGTTGTCGACTGGTGTGAAAACGGGCATGCGCGTCCGTATCCAGACACCGTCTGTGTTGTGAATCCCTCGGGATTACGTTTCTCGTGGATCATTCACTACACGAATGCTCTTTATCACGTCGGTCGGGTGTCCGACGCCATCAACTGGTCGAGAAAGGCTCTGGAAATCTGCCCGGGAGATCCGTGGCACAACATCAATCTGCGCTTTTTCGAGGAGTCGACTGCGGTACAACCGGCCAAGACTGAAACGTTTGTACCGTCCTTCTCCGCCTTGCCCCAAATCATCTGGACTGGCCCTCTGCTCGATCCCAGCGGCTACGCCGAAGAGGGCCGGGAGTTCGTTATGGGCTTGGACGCCATCGGTGTAAATGTGCGCGCCTCGCCGCTCGAATGGTGCACGCGCAAGGTGGATCTTACAGCAAGAGAGTCAGCCGTGATGGATCGGCTCATCCGTAAACAAGAGGACGAGCACCCGATCCGGATTTTTCATGTACAACCTGTGCATTGGCGCCTGAGCGAAAGCGCGCGCTACCGCATTGGGCGCACCATGTGTGAAACCGACCGAATCCCCGAGTGTTGGGTGAACACATGCAACTCCGTTGATGAAGTCTGGGTGCCCTGCCAGCACAACATTGAGACTTTTTCGTACTCAGGTGTGAATAGGAACAAGCTGGTGAAAATGCCCGAGGGAATCAACGTTGAGCGCTACCAGCGCCGAATCGCTCCGCTGTCCATCGCCGGCGCCCGGCGATTCAATTTCCTGTCTGTCCTGGAATGGAGCCGCCACAAAGGGTGGGATGTTCTGGTGCGCGCTTTTGCGGCGGAATTCCGTTCCTACGAAAGAGTCGCCCTGATCCTCAAGACTGGCGCCGCCGGAGGGCAGAGTGTTAGCAAAATCCGTCAGGCCATTGCCGCTGAGTTGCGGAGTGTGGGATTAGGCGCAACTCTGCCGCCGCATATTGTTGTGATCGCGTGCAAACTGCCGGCCGAGGAGATGCCAGCCCTGTATCGGGCGGCAGATGCTTTCGTCTTACCGTCGCGAGGGGAGGGCTGGTGCCGTCCACTGATGGAAGCCATGCTGATGGGCTTACCCGCGATTGGTACGCGATGGAGCGGGCCTCTGGAGTTTATGAATGACGATAACTCGTATCTGGTGGACTGCTCTGTTGTCGACGTACCTGCTGCGGGCTGGCGCCAGATACCGATCTTCCGCGGGCATCGCTGGGCGGAGCCGTCCATGCATCACTTGCGCCAGCAGATGAGACGTGTTGTGTCGGAACGAGGAGAGGCTCAACGCCGAGCCGAAGCGGGCCGTGAAAACATCAGGGACAACTTCAATCGAGAGCGTGTTGCGCGCCTGGTGCAAGGGCGGCTTAACGAAATCATGGAAACCCGTTCACCGCAGCAATGAGCATTGTGGTGCACAGTTAAGTTCAAGCTCACAACACTAAAGGAAATTCATTGATGAGAGTTGGAATAGTGATGCCAGTCCTCCTTCAAGAACCAACTCTTCTCGATTGCACGCGCGTGGCGGTGGAACATTTAGTAACGAAGCATGACGCTAGGTTGTACGTTATTTGCAATCGCCTACACGTCTGCACCGCCGACGAACTGCTGCATGATTTACAGGGCCGGTTCGCCGGGAACGTTACAGTGGTCAACGAACCGGGCGTGGAGCGGAGTGTCGCCGCGTCCTGGAACCTTGGCGCACGTTTGGCGATATCGTCGGGCGCCGAGTACATAACATTCGTCGCCAATGACACCCGGTTGAGGAGCAACTGCCTCGACACGTTAGTCGATTTTGGCAAGCGGGGCGGTGCTGACCTCTGGTCCGGAGTAACTTACAACGGAACGCACATCGACGTGTCGACAGTGACCGATGGAGCTGATTTCACGTGCTTCGTCACGCGGCCAACCACGTTCGAAAAACACGGCTGGTTTGACCCAAACTTCAGACCTGCATACTTTGAGGACAACGACTACTACGCCCGAATTGTGCTCGGCCGTGGAGAATGTTGCGCCGTCCATGCCGCACAATTCCATCACCACCGTTCCGCAACTATTCGACTGGATGACAACGCCGCCCGCCACGTAAGCCACTGGTTTGAGGTGAACCGGTCGTACTTCGCGCGCAAGTGGGCGTTTCGCAACCAGCCGACTCTCGCGAGTCCGTTCTACAGCGAACTAACCACACGCGTTGGGTGGAACTACGGGCGAGTGAGGTGGCGCGGCCTACACCGACCGTTCCCGTTGCTGCCGAATGGTTCGATGCCGATTATTTTGAGAACGGCGTCAAAAGCAACTGGAAACAAGCGCTACCAATGGGCGTCGTTCGGCGGACTCTTCCGCGATACTGCGGCATTTCTTGCATCAATGTTCCCGGATGCCCGCACATACTTCGATGCGGGTTGCGCCAAAGGATTTCTAATACGTGCGTTGCGCGAGACAAGTGCTGAGGCGTGGGGGTGCGATTTCAGTAGTTGGGCAACCAGTCATGCAGAAATGGGTGCATGCCTTACATCGAATGTGTGCCAGCTGAATGTGTCAATTGGAAGCGCGACTATGACGTCCTAGTCGCTTTTCATCTCCTCGCTCAAATGACAGAGCAGCAGGTAAAGACTTTCTTGGAACGAGCTCGCCCTCACATCAAGACCGCTGTTATAGCTGCCGTCCCCGTCTTCGACAGCGAGGAAGCGCGCGCTAGAGAGTCGGGAGATCTCGCACACATTACAGGAGAAAACAGCGCCTGGTGGCACGAGTGCATCTTATCCGCGGGCTGGCAGCAAGACCGCCTGTACAAGGAAATGCAGGATCTCTGTCAAGCTCAGCCGCTCCCTACGCGCATGGGATGGAAGTTATTTATCTATTCACCCGCATAGTTCATGCAGCCGCTTATCGACCGCAACCGATCTGCGCAAGGGGAGCTCTGAATGGAACATTTTTTCCAAAACATCGAGGGTTGGTTCAACTTCAAAGATCTCTATGATAATGCGCTGCGGGAGGCCCGCGACGGAGCCGTTTTCGTCGAGGTCGGTTCCTGGTACGGTCGCTCAGCAGCCTATATGGCTGTTGAGATCGCAAATTCCGGGAAGCAAATCGACTTCTACTGTGTCGACACCTGGGCTGGCTCATCTGATTTGCCTTGGATGGCAACACATCTCGCCGACAAAGGCGGTTCCGCCCTGCCGTTCTTCCAAGAAAACATGAGGCGCGGAGGTGTCGCTGATTCGATCAAAGTGCTGGTGCAGGACTCGGTGGGCGCCGCTCAGTCCTTTGCTCATGAGTCGGTCGACTTTGTAATGATCGACGGTGCGCATGATTTTGCCAGCATCCGCGAAGACGTGCGGGCGTGGATGCCCAAAGTAAGAACTGGTGGCATAATTTGCGGCGACGACGCAGACTGGCCAGGCGTCCTTATCGGTGCCTATGAGTCCATTCCGGTCTCAGAGGTGCAGATACTGAACGGGGGCGCCAACTGGTGGCACCGCAAGACGCGTGCACAACGAGGTGCTTGGACGACGAAACGAACCCAGGAATCCAGGCTTGATCACTTCACCTACATTCCATATGTGAATCGACCTGACCTCCTGGACCGCGCTGTCCTCTCCATTCCAGATCTTTGGCCGTCGCTCGTCGTGATCGACCAATCAGCAGACGGCTTGAATCCCCAGGATCATTGTTGGATGAATAAAATCGCAGGCGTCTTCCGTTCGGCTCCGAGTAGCATGTCTTTCTCCCAAATGATGAACTGGGCGCAAGCAGAGGCGTTCGACCGGCAAGCCAGGCATCTCATCTTTATGCATAACGATACTGAGTGCTTGCAGGGTGTACCGAGTAGAGTGCTCGATTGCGCGCGAGCTAATCAACAAGCCGGAGTGGTTTTCACCTACTACGATGCGTTTGCAGTATTCAACATGGATGCGGTACGAGAGGTCGGTCCATGGGATGAAACATTCAACTGGTACTTTTCTGACAATGACTACTATCGTCGTGTGCTACTCCGGGATTGGAAGTGTCACAATTTCGGCGGCGAGGGGGTTGTTCACCACGGGAGTCAGACGCACCGGTCTGATCCTGTCATAGGAGGCCAGGTCAGTGCAGATTGGCGCTGGCACACCGACCACTATCGGCATAAATGGGGAGGCGATCCCGGAGCAGAGCTTTATTCGATTCCGTATAACGGCAAACCGTAAGTCGAATGTGGTTCCAAACCAAACCAATTAGCGTCAACCCGGGGATGACAACCGAAGTTCTCGTCCACCTCGCTTCCGGCGTAGGGAACATCGTACTGACAACACCGCTGCTTGTCGCCCTTTCAGAGATGGATTACATCGTTGATCTCCGCCTCGATGCCGACTACTCTGCAACAATCGATCTCTTCTCCGGTTGGAGTGCCGTGCGAAGCCTGGGTGTTGGTTTCTCGCCCCTGCCCGCCGCATCTTACCGTCGGATCATACCAGCAATTCCGCCATTTTATTGGAGCCGGTTCTCGCGAACGTATCGCTCTCTGGGTAATCTGGTTTCGAGACCTCCCGACGGCCTTTTTGCTATCGACGAACAGGCCTACTACCTAGAGTTCGCTTATCAACTTGGCTATTCGCGTAATAAACGGCCACTCCCGTATTTGCCACTTTTTCCATCGCCTGAATTTGGCGTGAGTTCGACGACAGTGGTGCTGGCACCTGGCTGTAAGACAGGCGAAATGGCTGCTAAGCGCTGGCCGCATTTCGCCGATCTAGCAGCGCGCCTCTCAGACGTGGCTATTGCCGGAACCCATGACGACGTTGACGAACTGCACTTCCCCGCTCATGCGCGCAGCTTCATTGATCGTTTGTCTCTGGTCGAGACCGGCCACATGATGGCTAGCGCCGGGATGGTAGTGGCAAACGACAGCGGCCTAGCGCATATCGCTACAGCTGCAGGCACTCCAACTGTGATGTTATTTGGCCCAACTTCCGAACGGGTACTCGGTGCACTCGCGCCACATGTAACGGTGCTTCGATCTGGCTTAGCCTGCGAGCCTTGCTGGAATCATGCTCGTTTTGCAGCGTGCGCCGGGGCAATTACTTGTATGTCAAAACTCTTGGTCGACCGCGTATTGACCGAAATCTTACGGATCGATTCCAGCTGCAGTTCGATCGGCGCACCAGCCCTGAATGGCGCGTGCTTTCTTCCATCACAGATTATCCTGAAATCCGAAATTAGAGATTGAATCATGGACAGGTATTTGGGGGTGGGATCAAGTGGCGATGCCGGAATCGAACTTCGGCGAAGTTGGGATTTGCCAGCGCAAGATGCTATCGAGCAAAGGCTTTCTGGTTTTCAGTCCGCCCCAGCTTTCCGACAAGTGGAGAACCAATCGTCTTCCCTGCGCGCCCGAGGATTGCGCCACAGCTGAGGACGGTTATAGTCGCGCCAGATCTCCTCGGGTGTGTCCGTGCAAGTGGTGACGAAGATGCGGAAGACATGACCGGGAACGTCGATCAGCTTGCGACCGACACTGTCGCGGCCCTCGCGCACCACTCCGCTGATGACGACGAAGCGCCGTTCCGTTTGCCAGCCCAGCAAACTGCAAGCGGAACTCGCCTACCAAGTAGGCTTCATCGAGCATTCGCCACTGCTCGATGTTGCTGCGCTTCGCGCTTGATCCATGGGGTCAGACGCGCGACTACAATGTAGCGCAGACGGCGCTGTTCCAGAAAGCTCAGCAGCTGGTCATCGAAGATCCAGAATCAGCTCTCACCAAGCGGATCGTTTGACGCTGTCCCCACAGCGCCAGAGCTTCTTCGAGAAACTCCACTACCCCACGCGCTGGTCCGCAATTGCCGCCGCGGAGCCAGCCGTGGAGGAGGGAAGTGAGCTTCGGCCAGAACAGCAAGCAAGGGATGATGCGAAGGCCGCCCATGCTTGCTCGGATTATGTCCCTTCAGACATCCTTCCTGATGTCCATAACGCTCAAAGACGGTGGAATCCAGATCCAGCGTGTAGCCTTCGCGTCCGATGGGCACACGTTCCATCTGCCACTGCGCCAGCGGTTCGAACAGACGTTGCACGTGGCCAATCGTGAAACGCCGGAACAAATTGCGGATAGTGTCATCGGTGGGAAAGCGATCCATTCCCTAAGAGTGCATGCAAGGCTCGATCACCGCGCAGCCAGTTGGCATGTGCGAAGCGCCTGGCGCCCAACCAACACCGCCATCAAAAACGCGATGAACGTCCGGCTGGATCTGATTCGCCGATCGCCAGCAGATTGGCATGCACTGCCGAACCTTCTCCAGGAACCCAGCTTGCGAAGGTAAGCTACAAAAACCGCTACCCCGCCAAACGGTGTTACGGCGCGGCTGGTTTCTCGCAGAATCAGCCGCTCATCCGATAACAGCGCAAACGCTTCTCGCGGAACGCACGATTCCGCGATTGTTTCTGTGTTGATTCGGTGTGCCGCTTCGCCCCAGCTTCAAGTGGTTCGAGTGCCGCCGGAGCGGGTGTTCGTGGCGGCCTCGAGCAAGGAGATATCGACGAGGAAACGCCACACCCGCTCTCGGGCACAAGCCGCTTGCATTAGAACGGGTCCCGATTTAGTTTAGCCAAGTTCCGGATAACCGACACAAATGACACATTGTGGCACAACACTAGCGCGCCTCCCAGACCAACGCGTTGCTATCTTATTGATAGTTCGTCCGACCAAGTGCCTGAAAAACGCACGATCAATGTGCAAACTAGCGCGTGTCAAAGGTTATGACTAACCGAGCGAGACTTCTAAGTGATTGGCTGTTAACGAGTAAGTGGTGCGGAGAGGGGGACTTGAACCCCCACGGTGTTACTCCGCTAGCACCTCAAGCTAGTGCGTCTGCCAATTCCGCCATCTCCGCTTTGAGAAACTGATTTACTTCTTCGGCGCGCTTTGCGGCTGAGGAGTTTTCTTCTGCGCCGCGATTCTTTTGTGCCACTGGCGCAGCTCTTCGCGAGTGCTCCAGAACACTCCCCGTGCTCGGCGTCCGATTATTTTCCAGAATGACCAGAGTTAGGGCCGTGATCATGAACAACGAAGCCGCAATCGTCGTCGCCTTCGACAACACCGTGGCCGTCCCTCGCGGCCCAAAAACCGTCTGCGATCCCATACCGCCAAACGCGCCCGCTAAGTCCGCTGCTTTCCCGCTCTGCAACAGGACGACAATAATCAAGAAAAAACAAATTATGACGTGCAGCGTCGTTATTAGGTACACCATTGCCATTAAAAGTATAGCAACGGATCTGACCCGCGCTGGCGCTGTCAAAGGCCCTCGCTGGGTGGCCCGAAAGCCCCCATGACACTTACTTCCTACCCGTATGCTTTCACCGCTTCGCAATGGCAGGACCCGCTTTCTGAAGGTCCTCGGGAACCATCGCCGGTGTCACTTCGATCGCTGCGTTGAGTGCCAGGAACCAAGGCTCCGACATTGCCTGGAATATCGGACGCGTCCTTCATGTCCATGACCAAAAATGCTGTACGCTTGCCGTCCTGAGCGGCGAAGTAGGCCGCCTCTGGCTTTTGTTGTTCGAGAATGCTTTGGATTGCTTTGAAGCCATCCTTCTTTGCGGCCTCGTTTCCCGCTTCAACCGGCAATGAAATCTTGAATAGAAATCGCATGTAGATGTGTCGCCTCTTTAATCGATGTCAACTACGGATGGCAGGATTATACTCTCTGCGCGCGCTTTCACGCCGCATCAGTAGTACCACAACTCTTCAGAAATTCAGTCGGAAGTTCAGGCTGGGAATATCTTTTCAACCAATCGCACCCAATTGGCGCAGGATCGTCGCGTGATCAAAATATACTTTGTCGCACCCCAATCTCCTGACTATAACTTCCCTCTGTGCTTGAATACGCCCGATGCCCTGTCTACCATGTGCCTCCGAGTCTTCAAGTCTACTTCAGCAAACGGGTACTTCGTACACGCGCAGATCTCATAAATGGCAATGGCTGCAATTCAACGGAAGCCAACCTTCGATGAAGCGTGTCTATGCTTGTGGAGCGATCAGATGAAAGCAGTGCGTCTACATGCATACGGCGGCGTCGACCAATTGCGGTACGAAGAGGTTCCGACGCCGGAGCCTGGACCCGGCGAAGTGCTGGTAAAAGCTGCCGCGACGAGTGTGAATCCAATCGATTGGAAGTTACGCAGCGGCGCAGCAAAGGACAGAATGCCTGTTGCAGCTTCCCGCCATTTTGGGCCGCGACGTTGCCGGAACGGTAGTCAAAGCGGGGGCGAACGTCAGGAATCCCGAACCTGGGCAGCAGGTGATGGGCTTAGTGAACGGCAGTTATGCAGAGTACCTGACCGCAAGAGCCGATCAGCTCACGGTCATTCCCGACGGTCTGGACATCGAGCAAGCGGCTGCTCTGCCGCTCGTCGTAACCACTGGCGCACAGCTCATACAGCACATGCGGCCGAAACGCGGAGACCTGTTACTAGTCACCGGAGCATTGGGAAACGTGGGTCGTTCAGCGGTATATCTGGCCAAGCACCAGGGCGCGCGGGTTATCGCCGGGGTCAAAACCGACCAAAAGGAACAGGCGAATTCTTTGGGTGTAGATCGGGTGATTGCGATCGACAATTCCCAAGAGATAGATGAGCTGCCGCAACTGGACGCAATCGCAGATACAGTCGATCAAGATGTCATCGGAAAGCTGATTCCGAAATTGAAATCGGGCGGCGTACTCGGGTCCGTGCTAGGAAAGCCAAAAGAAGCCGAGGGGAAAGATATCCGGGTCGAAACGTTCATGGCAACTCCGGACGCCTCTCTCCTACGGCAGATGGCGGATGCTGTTCGAGATGGGAAACTGGTCATTCCCATTGCGAAAAGGATGAAACTCAACGAAGCGGGCGAAGCTCAGAGTCTCGCTGAAAAGGGTTCAGTAGGCGGCAAGATTCTGCTGATCCCGTGATCCGTTAGCGAGCACGGCCATTCCAGTTACGGATGCGCCGTTTGCTCACTTGCCGGATTGGAGGGCGCACCGAAGCCGTATAATCTTTTCGGAGACTGCGCATGCCTACCTATATTGTTCTTGCTCGGTGGACGCACGAGGGTTTGCAGAAAGTCGGAGAGAGTGCCTCACGGCTTGAAGCGGGCCGGAAGGCATTTGAGGCCGCTGGCGTAAAGCTTAAAGAGTTTTATATGGTGATGGGGCAATATGACATGGTGAGCATCGCTGAGGCACCTGATGACGCGACACTTGCCCGAGCGATCCTCGCTGTTACTTCGAAAGGCTACTTCCAGACGGAAACACTTCGCGCCTTCCCTGAGGACGAATACAAAAGGGTTCTGTCCGGGTTGGCGTGATTTAGTCGCCGCAGAAGCGAACCAGTTCGTTCGGTAAAATCGCCCCGTTCCCCGATCCCGCCGCATCACCCTCGCCCGCCATCACAACTCCACAAAATCTTCCATCCCACTCCGAATCAGCCGCTTGCGCAGCTTCCGCGCTGCAACGCCCGCACTCCCGCCCCGCCACAATTTCCACGTCAGCGGCCATGCACGACTTCCTCATCGACGCGCTCCCGTCCGATCACTCCAACGGCTCCACCGGCCCGCGCACCCCCGAGGGCAAAGCCAAATCCAGCCTGAATGCGCTCAAACACGGCTGCCGCTCCGAAAAAACCGTCCTGCCCGACGAAGATCCCGCCGAATTTGAAGCCACCGTTCAAGCCTGGTTCGATCAATACCGCCCCGACACCCACACCGCCATTATTCTTGTCGAACAACTCGCCCACGCGCACTGGAAACTTAAACGCAATCAAAAACGCCTCGACGAAATCGAATGGCAGCTCCCCGGCAACGCGCAACCACTGGACCGAAGAGCATCAGAAACGCTACGCCACCTTCACCCGCTACCTAACCACCGCCGAGCGCTCCTTCCTGCGCTATTTCAAAGAAGTCGAAGCGCACTATCATCGACTGCACCGCGACGAACAAGCCCGCCAACTCGCCTTCGCCAAACTAGCTACCGCCGAATTCAAGCGCCTCGACAAAGCCGATGCCGCCGCGCTCAAACAAGTCCGCCTCGATCAGATCGTCGAGATCGAAGTTGCCGATGGAATCGCAACCACCTCCCTGCACCCGACCAATGCAAGAAGTGCTCGAGATCGCCGCAAAGCGTCTGGCCCCGCCGATCTACATCGCTCGCTGGCTGATGTTCACCGATGGCATCGTCCCTGCCGAATACGCCTGGACCAAACCGGCTCCCGCGCATGAAGGCGGCTTTCCCCAAGCCATGCAGCGCATCCTCTGGAAACATTGGCTCGCCATCACCGAGCGCGAAAAGGCCACCGGCACCGGCCACATCGGCCCGCTGTATTCGCCATCGATGAGCTGTTTGAGCCCCTAAATCCGGTATCGTGAGAAAGGTGGATCTCGAAAAATCGATTCTGCGAAAAGTCGGTGAGGCGATCGGCCGGTTCCGGATGATTCGCGATGGTGATCGTGTCGCGGTCGGCATCTCGGGCGGTAAGGACTCACTCACATTGCTTGAGGCCTTGTTGCTGCTCGAGAAACGCGCCCCAATTCACTTCACGGTCTGTGCTTTCACCATCGAGCAAGGAAAATTTCTCGCGCCCATCGAGCCCGTCGGCCAATATCTACGCCAGCGCGGAGTCGATTGGACCTACGTCGAGGACCGGCCCTCAATCCGACTCCTAACCGCGCAACCCGATCATGGCTGCGATCTGTGTAGCAGGTATCGGCGACGCGCCGTTTACGAGGTCGCACAGAAAACTCGGAGCCAACGTAATCGCCTTCGGACATACGGCAGATGATTTCTGCGAATCGTTTCTCCGGAATGCGATGTTTACGGGGCGCATCAGCTCGCTTCCGCCGATTACTTGGTCGAGCAAGCGCGAATTTCGGCTTGTCCGCCCGCTAGTCTTCGTGACCGAAGAGATGACCCGCGCCTTTGCCGCATCACTCAAAGCTCCCGTCATTCCCTGCGGCTGTTCACAAAAGACCGGCACCGTCCGCCGCGGTCTGCGCGACATCTTTTCCGAGCTCGAAAGAGATCATCCCCACTTGAAAGAAACGCTCCTTTCTGCGATGGGCAATATTGAGACTGCCAGACTCTTGGATACACGTTTTCTCGATCTCGATGGAGCTGCCGAACAGGAAGAGCTGGTCACGATAGAACCCGTTCACTGATGGAACAGCTAGACTAAGTGGATTCACCCATGCCTGCGGAACTCATCGTTGTCAACGGACCGCTTGCCGGAACCCGCTACCCGCTAGGTAAAAGTGAAATTCTGGTCGGCCGTGACCCGAATTCTACCGTCGTGCTCACAGAGCCCGAGGTCGCATGGCGTCATTGCCAGGTTCGCCAGCAAGGAAAGCGATTTACCGTCGCTGATCTTCGCAGCTCAGCTGGGACGTACGTCAACGGCATCCGCTCCGCCGAACGCTGGCTCGAAGATCACGACCAGATTGGTGTCGGCAAGACCGTTCTCATGTTTCGCTCAGGCGATGGCGTGGATCGAACCGCCGAGCAAAGTGAGCGCAATCCGGTAAGCGACGCCAAGCCGCTCCTGCTGACGGCTTGCTCTCTTCTTTTTCTCTTCCGCGCGCTGGCGGCAACTGCCGGCGAAGAACAGAGCAACTTGCTCCAGAGCCAGATACTTCGGATCGTCTCAGATCTGATTCCTGTGCGCGAAACCCTCCTCCTGCTCGGCTCCGGTTACCCCGAGATTTTGAAGCGTTACCGCGAGCGCGCGACGGCTTCCGGATCTAGCCTCGAGCCGATGCTGTTGCGAGTCTTCGAAGAGGGCGCATTCGAAGATTCCGAAACCGGAACGGCAGGCGTACCTCTCTATCTGGCGGGCGTCTTAGCAGGGGTGCTCATTGTAAGGGTTCAACAATCCGAAATCCCAAACTTGCCCTCTCACCTGGAAACGCTCACAGCCATTGCATCGCTCGCCTCCATAGGGTTTGAGGCTAACCAAGAGGTCCAAACCTTGAAGGCCGAAAACGCGCTGCTTCACGAACAGATCTCAACGGCCACCGGTATCGTTGGCAACAGTCCTGTCATTCGCCGCCTTCTCGACCTCGTAGATCGTGTCGCTCCGCGCGACACCACAGTTCTCGTTACCGGCGAAAGCGGAACGGGTAAGGAATTAATTGCTCGTGCTTTGCACGAAAAGAGTCCCCGGCGCGAACGCCCTTTTGTTGCTGTAAACTGTGCCGCCCTCACCGAAACGCTGTTTGAGAGCGAACTCTTCGGACATGAAAAAGGCGCGTTTACAGGAGCGATCTCACTGAAGCGCGGCCGCTTCGAGCTGGCGCAAGGTGGAACTATCTTCCTCGATGAAGTTGGAGAGCTGGCGCCCTCACTGCAAGCCAAATTGTTGCGTGTCCTTCAACAGCGCGAGTTCGAACGTGTTGGCGGCTCCCAAGCTCATCCGCTCGACATACGAGTCATTGCCGCCACTAACCGGGATCTCTCCGACGACGTGCGCGATGGGCGATTCCGCGAGGACCTGTATCACCGTCTCAATGTGGTAACGCTCGCATCGCCGCCATTGCGCGACAGGAAGGGTGATATTCCGCTGCTTGCCCGATATTTCCTTCAGCGCTCGGCCGAACGTTGCAAGCGCCATGTACAGGGGCTTTCGGCCGAAGCCGAAGAGATGATCACCGAATACAACTGGCCGGGTAATGTACGCGAGCTCGAGAACGCCATGGAGCGCGCGGTGGTGCTCGGAATTTCCGAATGGGTCTTGCCGGAAGACCTGCCGGAAAACCTTCTCGAATCCGCTCCCCGCGATGCAAGTGCGAAATACCATCATTCCGTTGGCGAAGCCAAGCGCGAGGCGATTATCGACGCTTACGTGCAAGGTAACGGAGATTATAAGCAGGCAGCGCGCATTCTCGGATTACATCCGAACTACTTGCTCCGTCTCGTGCGAAATCTCGGCCTTCGCGACGAAATTAACCGGCTACAATCGAACGCTGCCGGCCGCTAGACCTATATGTAGTGCGGCAATTCCGCCAGTGAGCAAGTCGACGCTCATGTTCACGAATCCCGCTTCCTCCATCATTTTCCATAGCTCCTGTGCTCTCGGAAACCTGCCGATGGAATCAGGAAGATATGCATACGCGCCCGGTACTCTGGACATTAGTGACCCGATAGCCGGCAGCACAAAGCGAGAGTAGGCCCCGTAAGCCGCTTTCATGAACTGCCCCTCGGGCTGCGAGAACTCGAGAATGGCAACCATGCCTCCGGGCTTTAACACGCGATACAATTCTCGAAGTCCAGCGTCATAATTCACCAGATTGCGAAACCCAAAGGCAATCGAGATCGCATCGAGCACGCCATCTCCAATCGGCAAATGTAGAGCATCCGCCTCAAACAGAGGCGCATCAAATCCTGTATGCGCAGCTTTCGACTGGGCCGTGATTAGCATGGGGTGAGAGAAATCGGCTCCAAAGACCCGTGCCGCCGCAACCTTCTGCATGGTCAGCAGTACATCACCCGTGCCGCAGCATAAATCGAGAACCTTCGCGTGAGGCTGCTTCAGAATCGGCGACAAATATTTCGTCAGCTTTTTGCGCCAGCCCCGGTCGATATTGAATGACAGCAGATGATTGACAAGGTCGTATCTGGGCGCAATCGCCCCGAACATCCCCTGCACCCAGCGCGCGGCTTCCTGCTCGTTTCTGGTTCCCGGCGGCCTCGTTCCAGTTGCCGTACTCATGCGCTTCCCTGCAAAGAATCGACAATTGCGTCGTGCACCGTACCCGAATCAATTCCGGAAACCACCTTCACCTTGCCAATCGCGATGGGCAGCACGAAATGAACCCTGCCTTCAATCGTTTTCTTGTCAGCCGCCATCCGTTCTATCAATCGATCAGCATCCAAGTCCTTGGCGGGAGGAAGAGGCCCGTAGCGCCAGATCACGTCTCGAATGCGCACTGCGTCGTCCTCTTCGAGCATTCCGAGCAGTTCGGAAATGCGTGTTGCGGCCAGCATCCCCCACGCTACAGCTTCGCCATGCAAGAAGCGAACGTATGCCGCCTCCGCTTCTATCGCGTGTCCGATCGTATGCCCAAAATTCAGTATGCGCCGCAAATCACTCTCGCGCTCGTCCTGCGAAACCACTTCTGATTTAATGCGCACCGCCGCTGCGATCAACTCGTCAACAACTGCCGGCTTCCTTCCGAGCACCTCGTCCGGCGAACCCTCCAGCAGATCAAAAAGCGCTCGATCCCGGATGATCCCGCACTTAATGACCTCAAATAATCCTGCGCGATATTCGCGGTCTGGAAGTGTTGAGAGCACGTCAGGGTCGATCAGCACCGCCACCGGTTGATGAAAGCTGCCAATAAGATTCTTGCCGTTTGCAAGATTCACTCCAGTCTTGCCGCCGATAGCCGCATCTACCTGTGCCAACAGTGTCGTCGGAATCTGCAGCACCGGAACGCCCCGCATGAATATCGCCGCAAGAAAACCGCTCACATCGGTCACGATGCCGCCGCCAAACCCAATCACGATACTGGTCCGGTCTGCACGGCGCGACGTCATCTCCTCCGCCAGTTCCTCCACGCAGGAAAGCCGTTTGTTCATTTCGCCCGGAGGCAGGAAGAGCACATGGTGCGCTCTTTTGATCTGCGCCTGCATTCCCTTCCCGTGCAGCCGCCACACGTCTTCGGTGGTTACAAGGAAAATTTTCCGTGCGCTTTCCGGAATGAAATCGGCAACGCGCTGGAGAATGCCTCGCTCGATCACGCTCGAGTACGTGCCTTGAGCGGTTTGGATTTCAAACGACGACATGTAGACCTCGTTGTAACATGACCACAATCGTGCTGTTACTCGTCGCCGCGTCTCTCCAACATGCGAGTCCCTGGGCCGCGCTTTGGACCATCCCCTGCATACTTGTTGCATCTCTGCTCATTACCTGGGGCGCGGAGTCTGCACAGTTCTTCCTCGCACAGGGCTTTGCGCTCGCGATTCTCGCCTGGATGCAAACCTTGCCTGAGTTCGCTGTCGAAGCGGTGCTCGCGTGGCGGCAACAAACCACTCTGCTGATTGCAAACCTGACTGGTGCCGTACGTATTTTGACAGGTCTTGCATGGCCCATGATCTACGCTACTGCAGCAATTGTGCATCTCAGGCGCTCTGGTCGGCATCTTCGAACTATCCGGCTAAATCCTCACCACAGCGTCGAGGTTGTCGGATTATTTTTCCCGCTGCTGTACGCCTTAGTTATCTGGTGGAAATCGAATCTCCATCTTTATGATGCTTTGGTTTTGATTGCGCTTTACGCGGCTTATCTCATTCTGCTCAGCAAACTCCCGCCGCAAAGCCGCGAAGAGATGGACGATCTCGAATCTGTTCCGCGAAGAATCGTTTTCGCTCCGCGCTCTTGGCGCGTTCTGGCTATTTCTGTCTGCTTTCTTTCCGGCGGGCTAGTGATCTACTTTACAGCTGAACCGTTCCTGGGCAGTTTGGTCGCAATCGCCACTGCCATGAGCATTCCCGCTTTCGTGGTCATTCAATGGTTCGCCCCAGTCATTTCCGAATTTCCTGAGCTCGCCTCAACCTTTTATTTCGCTCGTCAGGAGAAGAACGCTCCAATCGCGCTCATGAACATCGCTTCCAGCAACATCAATCAATGGACGCTCTTGATGGCCATGCTGCCCGTCGTCTTCTCTTTGAGCCGGGGCGAAGTCTCGTCCTTTGCGCTCGATCAAGAGCAGAGGTTAGAGCTTCTGCTCACCATCGGGCAGAGCTTCGTAAGCATGATCTTCCTCGCGAACATGAAACTCGATTGGTGGGAGGCCCTCGCCATGTTCTCGCTGTTCGCCTCGCAATTCGTATTGCCCGCGTTTTTCGGGAAGCACGTCAAAATCTGGATTACTGCGGCGTTTTTCCTGTGGACTGCTCTGGCTCTTCTGTATATGGTGCTGCGACACCGGTCCCCGGAAGCCTTAACCCGCTTTCTCGAAACGTGGCGCGCGAACGTGAGCGGCTAAGCGTTGCCGAAATTTATAAGGGCCACGCCGAAGATGATGATCACCAGCCCGGCAATCTTACTCATCGTAAATGGTTCCTTGAAAAATAAACGCGCCCACAAGATTGTCCATATGTAGCCGAGCGACACCATGGGATATAGAATGGTCAACTCCCCTTGCGCCACTCCCATCACGAAGAACACGGAAGAGAGCAGATACAGGATCACCCCGATCGCCAACCAATAATTTTTGAAGAAACTACCAAGGCTGCCCTTCATGTGCTCTGCTCCCAACTTTAGGAACACCGCGCCGAAAGAACCGATGAACGACGAAGTCAGGATTAACAGAATTGAGCTTAGCGGGGTCGTTGTGCTCATTGCAGTTTCGAGCTAGCGCTTCAAACCCAAAATGGATACGCCACCCACGATGAAAGCGATGCCGGTCGCCCTGAAGAAGTTCATGTGCTCGCTCAAGACAAACAATGAAAGCACCGTCACCCAAACGTATGTCAGCGCGATGATCGGATATAGCCGCGACAACTCCCGGCCCTTTAACGCTAGCGCCATTAAGAACGTGTTCACGCCATACAGGCAATAACCGATAAAGAGCTTTAGGTTTGAGATCATGCCGATGAAGAAGCGGAAGATAAGGGCTGGATGGTGCGCCACATCGAGTAAGGTGACGTGGGCACCGAGTTGTCCGGAACCAGTCTTGATCAGCATCTGCGCAAGCGCTCCGATAAGCGTGCAGGAAAAGACGAGAAGGAAGGAGCGCCTCGCAGCTCCCCGCGTATCAAGGGGAGCTACAAGAACAGAGGAAGGGGTCAAACTATAAGTCCAATCATGCCGACTGCACCTCCAGTTTAAAACAGCAGTCCTGCCCTTGAGAACGCAGGGTTACACTGAGACGAATGTCAGCACCGCTGATGCCATCTCCGCTAGATCACATCGGAGGGCACCATTTCTCATTCTTCCCGCCGATCAGGAACGCTGAACCCAACGAATGGATATTGGCTGTCGTGTCGTGGTCGGAAATTAAGGTGATTAACGCCCGAACTGGCCGGGAAGTTTGGATGCCCAGGCAATACATACACTCGGTTTCGTTCGGCGGCCCGGTTCCGGCCGTGGGAATCACCAAGGAATTGGAATACAGCGGCGGCACGCTGCGCCCGCGTGTGAAATACGTCATCGAAATGCCGCTTGCGGCACATGAAACGCGAGTCGCTCCCGCCGCGCCCCGCCTCCCAGGTCCCGCGCCAGTGATCGGCATCCGGCTTGAAGATCGCGAGGATTCGCCCACGAATAAGGCTCTCGTGTTGACCGGGATCGGCGCAATCGTCGTGTCGGTTCTGGCTGCATTGCTTTCCGCGCTGGCGAGAGTTTAGCGTTTTCATGCGCCGCCATCTGTACCGGCTGATCTGGGCGCTGATTTCAGTCCTTGCGGCAGTTTGCGTCGGAACTATCGCCACAAACCAGCATCAACCGGTGAACAGCTTCTGGCTGATCGCGGCCGCGGCATCCATCTTTCTTCTTGGGTTCCGATTCTATGCCAAATTCATAGCGGCGAAAGTGATGCTCCTCGACAACAGAAGAGCAACCCCGGCGGAACGTTTCCAGGATGGCCGCGACTTCGAGCCAACTAACAAATGGATTCTCCTGGGACACCACTTTGCCGCGATCGCCGGACCTGGTCCTCTAGTCGGTCCCATACTCGCCGCGCAATTCGGCTATCTACCTGGGGTGCTATGGATTCTTTTCGGTGCGGTTCTTGGCGGGGCCGTCCAGGATTTCGTCATTTTGTTTTGCTCGATGCGCCGCGACGGAAAAACACTTGGCCAGATGGCGCGCGAGGAGATCGGCAGAGTAGGCGGGATCGTTTCACTGGTCACCGTGCTGCTGATCATAATCGTCTTACTTGCGGTTGTCGCTCTGGTTGTGGTGAATGCCTTAAAGGGAAGCCCGTGGGGAACATTTACCATCGCCGCAACGATCCCAATCGCAATCTTGATGGGCCTCTACCTCCGATATATGCGGCCTGGAAAAGTGCTGGAGTGTTCCACGATCGGTTTCCTCCTTGTCTTGCTGAGTATTGTTGCCGGAGAGGCAGTTGCGGCATCCTCCTTCTGGGCCCCATTCTTCACCTGGGGAGGTGTCGCTCTCGCATTTGCAATCGTCATCTACGGATTTCTCGCGAGCGCCCTCCCCGTTTGGCTGTTGCTTGCTCCCCGCGATTATCTCAGCACCTTCGTGAAGCTTGGTGTCATCTTCTTATTAGCAGCTGGAATCTTTTTCACGCACCCGCGCTTGGCTCTGTCGCCTCTGACGCAATTCACCAATGGCACCGGACCAATCTTTGCCGGAAAAATTTTCCCCTTCTGCTTTATTACGATCGCTTGCGGCGCTGTCTCCGGTTTCCATGCTCTGATTTCCTCGGGCACAACGCCCAAGATGATCGCAAAAGAATGGCACGCTTGGCCGATTGGTTACGGCGCGATGCTGCTCGAAGGGTTTGTCGCTATTATGGCGATGGTCGCTGCGGCCTCCCTGCAGCCCGGCGTCTTCTTCGCCGTCAACTCGCCGCCCGGGATTGTTGGGGCAAGCCCCCAGGCCGCGGTAATCGCCATTTCTAGTTGGGGCTTTCCGGTAACAGTCGGCGGCATGGTACAACTGGCTCGCAGTGTTGGCGAAATGACTCTCTTTGGCAGGACTGGCGGGGCGCCTTCGCTGGCTCTCGGCATGGCGCACATCTTCGGTCGCACACTGCAGATTACCGGCTTGGGCGACGGACTCCTGAGCTTCTGGTACCACTTCGCGATCATGTTCGAAGCGCTCTTCATCCTCACGATCATCGACGCTGGCACGCGTGTCGGCCGCTTCATGCTGCAGGATCTGCTTGGGCACGTGCACAAACCACTCGGACGAACTGGCTGGATGCCCGGTACTCTCTCCACAAGCGCGCTTATTGTCATTGCGTGGGGCTACTTTCTCTATCAGGGTGTCGTCGACCCGCTCGGCGGTATCAATTCGCTCTGGCCCTTGTTCGGCATCTCCAACCAGTTGCTGAGCGCGATTGCTTTGTGCGTTGCCACGACGATTCTTCTGAAAATGCATCGAGCCCGTTACATTTGGATCACCGCGCTGCCCCTGGTCTGGCTGGTTACGGTTACCTTTACTGCTGGAATCGAAAAGATCTTTTCAGACGAGCCTCGTCTTGGATTCCTTTCTCATGCTGCTCTGCTGGAGAACGCAATAGCGGCAGGCAAAATTCCGGCGGCGGCCCTCGCCACGACACGCGTTGTCATCTGGAACGAGCGTCTTGATGCGGTCGTCTGCGCGGTGTTTCTCCTCCTCGTTTCCATAATTGTGCTCGATTCCTTGCGCGCCTGGTATGGCCTGCTTCGGGGTACGCGGATGGCCGTAAGTTCGGAGTCACCCTTCATGCCATCCCGTCTCGAGCCGGAGAGCGTATGAAGATATTTGCTCACGTGTGGCGAGTGTGCGCGGCGCTTGCCCGCGAGCTCGCCGACGAAAGCGCGTACGCCCGTCACTTGCGGCGAACTGGCCGCCAGCATTCTCGATCCGAGTGGCGACTATTCGCTGATCAGCGGCATCAAAGGAAATATCAGAACCCGAAGTGCTGTTAGCCACGGAACGAATCTCCCCTTCTATCCTGAAGAAAGTGCCAGTTCCGCGTCTGTTCCTGATCGACAGCTTCGGATTTATCTTCCGGGCGTACCATGCGCGCGCCCGCAGCGGCGCCCCGCCCATGCGCACCAGCGCAGGGCTTTCAACTGAAGCCGTTTATATCTTTCACAACATGGTGCGGCGGCTCATGACAGAATTCAAGCCCGACTACATCGCAGCCGTTTTCGAAAGCTCCGAGCCTACTTTCCGTTCAGAGAGTTTCGCGGATTATAAAGCGAACCGGACGGAGATGCCTCACGATTTAGGCGAGCAGATCCCGCATGTCCGGAGAATGCTCGAGGCGATGCGCATCCCCATTCTTGAATTTGCCGGTTACGAAGCCGATGATGTGATCGGAGCCATTGCCTGCCGCGAGCACAAGAAACCGCTCGAGGTAGTCATCGTGTCGAGTGACAAGGACATGCTGCAGCTCGTTAATGAGCGCGTCTTCATGCTGAATCCCATGAAGAACGACGAGTGGTACGACGTTGCGAAAGTGGAACAGTTCATGGGCGTTAAGCCCTCTCAAGTCGTGGACCTTCTAGCGCTGAAGGGAGACTCAATTGACAATATCCCTGGTGCGCCCGGTATTGGCGATAAAGGCGCTCGCGACCTGATTGCACGTTTTGGCTCAGTTGAAGCGGTGCTCGAGCGCGCGGCAGAGGTGGAGCGCAAGATGTACCGCGAGAGCCTGCTCAATAATCGCGATCAGGTGTTGCTAAGTAAGCAGCTCGCCGCAATTCAAACACAGGTTCCCATCGAGTGCGAGCTTGAAGCGCTGCGCGCGCGCACGGCCGAGAATTCAACCTTAAAAGCGCTATATAAAGAGCTCGAGTTTTTCAGTCTCCTCAAAGATCTTCCTCCTGAAGACGACAGCGCAACTCGTGATTACGCGATGCTCTCGGAGGCGCAGGCGGCTACAGAATGGTTGGACAGGCGTCCCAGCGATGCTCCCATCGCAGTTGCGCTCGATACGACCAACTCCTTCCTCGGCATTTCCTATCGCCCTGGTGAGGGGCGGGCCATTCCGCTTTCGCACCTCGACGCCATCCGGCGAATTCTCGAATCGGAAAGCGTTCCGAAGATCGTTCACGATGCGAAGAGTTTTCTGATCGCTTGTTCTGCGCTCGGCCTTGACCCGCGGAACATTTCTGATGACGTAATGCTGTACGCATTCCTGCTCAGCGCTGATCCGGGCGGCTGTTCTCCTGAGGCTCTTGCCGAGCGGTACCTTGACCGCAAGCTGAACGCGGCAGCCGAACAGCAGGCCGAGACGACTCTCGTCGTGGCAAAGATGCTTCGGCCGCAGGTGGAGAGCCAAGAGCTGCTCTCGGTCTATCACGATATCGATCTTCCTCTCGCTCCTGTGTTGGCTCAAGTTGAAATGACAGGCATCCGCATTGATAGGCCCGTTCTTGCGGAGCTTTCTGAGAGGCTCACGCAGCGCAGCGATAGCATCGCGCAAAAAATCTACGAGGCCGCCGGACATCCGTTCAATATCAACTCGCCTCAACAGCTTGGCAAGGTTCTCTTCGAGGAGATGTCTCTTCCTGCTCCCGTCAAATATGGCAAAGGAAAAGTAATCTCGACGGCTGCGGATATCCTCGAGAGCCTGGCCGTCGCATATCCGGTAGCTCAGCTCGTCCTGGGTTACCGCCAGCTCACAAAACTCAAGGGCACTTACATTGACGCGCTTCCGTCCCTGGTCCGCTCCGACACCGGTCGCGTGCATACGACATTCAATCAAGCAGGGGCAGCTACCGGAAGGCTCTCATCCTCCAACCCCAATCTGCAAAATATCCCAATCCGCACCGAAGAGGGGCGTGAGATTCGCGCAGCTTTCATTCCGGAGCCGGGCTGGGATCTGGTCGTCGCGGACTATTCGCAAATTGAGCTTCGGCTTCTCGCGCATATGTCGCGCGATCCCGTCCTCGTTGAGTCGTTCACAAATAATGAAGACATTCACACTCGCACTGCGGCTGAAGTGTTCAAAGTCGACCCGCTCATGATAACGGCTGATATGCGCCGCTCCGCTAAAGCAGTCAACTTCGGCATCGTATACGGGCAGACGCCGTTTGGGCTGGCACAGCAGCTTTGTATCGACCGCAAAGAAGCTGAGCTCTATATTCGCCGCTATTTCGAACGATATGCGGGCGTCCGCGAGTTTATCGACCGTACGATTGCCGAAGTGCGTCAGACCGGTGTTGCCAAGACCCTTCTCGGGCGCCGTCGCCCCATCCCGGATATGCAGAGCCGTAATCCTGCCGCCAGATCATTTGCCGAGCGCACCGCTGTGAATACGCCCTTGCAAGGCACCGCCGCAGATCTGATTAAACTCGCGATGATCCGCATCGCGCGCGCCCTCAATCAACAGAAGATGGAGTCCCGCATGCTGCTGCAGGTGCACGATGAGCTCGTTTTCGAATCTCCACGATCCGAAACAGATCAGTTGCGCGAGTTAGTAAAGCGGGAAATGGAAACTGTATACGATTTGTCGGTTCCCTTAGTAGCTGATACTGGAGCCGGCTCGAATTGGAGGGATGCGAAATGAACAGACCGCGGATTCTCACCGTAGCATTACTGGCAGCTTTAACGGTTTCTTGCGGCAAGAAAGCGACGGAAGAGAGGGGCTCGTTCGCCTTGCGCGCCGCTGCGCCTGCCGAGTACAAAGTGCTGCTCCAGACGACGAAGGGCGATGTCGTGATTCTCGTACATCATGACTGGGCACCGCTCGGAGCGGATCGCTTCTACGAGCTCACCACAGCGGGATTCTACGATGGCGATCGATTCTTTCGTGCTTTGAAGGGATTCGTCGTGCAGTTCGGCATTAACGGCGATCCCAAAGTGAATAAGCAGTGGAGCGAGATGTCGATCAAGGACGATCCTCCGAAAGTAAGCAACAAGATGGGAACGGTAACGTTTGCAACCAGCGGGCCTGACACTCGTGCCACGCAGGTTTTCATCAATCTGGGTGACAACAGCCGCCTCGATTCCCAGGGGTTCACGCCTTTCGGCGAAGTCATCCAAGGCATGGACAACGTCGAGAACTTCTATATGGACTACGGAGAGGGAGCTCCAAGCGGCAGCGGGCCGGACCAGGGCTCAATCGCTGACGTAGGCAATCCGTACCTTGAAGAGCACTTCCCCAAGCTCGACTACATTAAGACCGCCCGCGTTCTCACATCAGGGCAATCGAGCACCAAATAGGCGGCATCCTCCATCTCGATGCGAAACTGGAACTAAAATGACTGGAAACGAGATCCGCGCGAAATTCTTGGACTACTTCGCCGGACAGGCGCACAAGATTGTTCGAAGCTCATCCCTTGTGCCCGTCAATGACCCTACATTGCTGTTCACAAATGCAGGCATGAACCAGTTTAAGGAAGTTTTCCTTGGCCTGGAAAAGCGGGACTATTCACGAGCAACAACATCGCAGAAGTGTGTCAGAGCGGGGGGTAAGCACAACGATCTCGACAATGTCGGCTACACGCGGCGGCATCTCACGTTCTTCGAGATGCTCGGCAATTTCTCGTTTGGTGATTACTTCAAGCGCGAGGCCATCGCGTTTGCTTGGGAACTGGTCACGAGCGCGCGCTGGTTTGCGTTACAGAAAGACCGTCTCTACATCACGGTATTTCGCGAGGATGACGAAGCGGAACGGCTGTGGCGCGAAGTCGCCGGCGTGCCGGGCGAGCGCATTTTCCGGCTAGGCGAGAAGGATAACTTTTGGCAAATGGGCGAGACCGGACCGTGCGGCCCTTGCTCGGAGATTTACTTCGATATGGGACCCGAAGCAGCGCCGCCGGGGCGCGAGCACGAGCAGTTTCCGTCGGACGCGGGCGACCGCTTCGTCGAAATCTGGAATCTGGTGTTCATGCAATACGATCGCGCGAACGACGGAACGCTCACGCCATTGCCGAAGCCTTCAATCGATACCGGAATGGGCCTTGATCGTACGACGGCCGTGCTGCAAGGGAAAGTGTCGGTTTACGAAACAGACCTGCTTCGGCCTATTGTCGAGCATGCCGCCGAGTTGATCGGCGTGAACGTTCACGAGAACGAAAGAACGGATATCGCATTGCGCATTAATGCCGATCACGCCCGCGCGACAACGTTTCTCATTCACGATGGCGTGTTGCCGGCCAACGATGGGCGAGGCTACGTACTGCGCAAGATCATGCGGCGTGCCATGCGAAATGGCCGGCTTGCGGGTGCTGCCGAACCTTATCTTCACAAGCTGACCGGCTTCGTCGCCGAGTTAATGCGGCCTGCCTACCCGGAGCTGGAAGAAACCGTGACGCGAGTTGCGCGGATCGTGCGCGACGAAGAGAATCGCTATACAACAACGTTTCAGATCGCAGAGCGCTTCTTCCACGATGAAGTGAAGTCGGCTGTAAACGGCGTTTTGTCCGGAGCGGCAGCGTTCAAGTTGTATGACACCTACGGGCTAGCTCTCGACGAACAGGAGGAAATGGCGCGCGAGTTTAGCCTTTCCATCGATCGTGAAACCTTCACGGCGGAGATGGATAAGCAGCGCACTCGTGCACGTTCGAGCTGGCGAGGCGCCGATAAGGCACAGATTGCCGAAGTTTATAAGGAGCTGCCATCGGTCGAATTTATCGGTCGAGAGGGTCTCGAGTCACCAGTAGAAGTTTCGAAGCTGATTGTCGATAAGAACCCGGTAGACCTGGTTGAGCACGGCGCTGCTGAGGTCGTTTTCGCCAAGACTCCGTTCTATGCAGAATCGGGCGGTCAGGTAGGAGATACGGGCCTGCTGCTTGATCCCGAAACTCGCGAAAGAGTTGCTGTGATCGAGGGTGCTTACAAACCCGCGGCTTCCGCTATGGTGCAACGGATTCAGGTGCTGAGGCCCATCAAAATCGGTGACAAGCTGATTGGCGTAGTCGATCGTCCCTCGCGGAGCGCAACGATGCGCAATCACACTGCAACTCACCTGCTTCATGCAGCCTTGCGGCAGGTGCTCGGGTCTCATGTCAAGCAGGCGGGGAGTGTGGTGGAACCAGGGCGGCTGCGCTTCGATTTCACGCATTATTCCGCGCTTTCTGACGGTGAGGTGCGCGAGATCGAACGACTCGTGAATCAACAAATACTCGCCAACACCGAAGTTGCTACCGACGTGATGGGCCTGGAGCAGGCGCTCGCCACCGGAGCGATTGCGCTTTTTGGCGAGAAGTATGGCGATAGCGTCAGGGTCGTGACCATCCCCGGGTTCAGCCGGGAGCTCTGCGGCGGTACACACGTGCTTCGCACGGGTGACATCGGGCTGTTCAAAATCGTTTATGAGGGCAGCATCTCCGCGGGTGTGAGACGCATCGAAGCAATTACCGGCGAGGGTGCGCTCGAAAAGTTCCAGCAAGCGAGTGCGCAGCTTGCCAAGGCGGGCGAGTTGTTGCACGCGACCGAGAACTCGGTGCTCGATCAGGTCGAAAAGGTTCTCGAACAGCAGAAGATTCTCGAGCGGCAGATCGAGCAGTTAAAGACACAAATGGCTCGGCAGCAGCTCGACAAGCTGCAAGGCCGGAAGCTCAACGGCGCTACTGTGCTCGCCGAGAAAGTCGACGGAATGGACCGCGAGCAGCTGCGAACCCTGGCGGATTCGCTGCGCAACAAGTGGGGTAGCGCGGTAATTGTGATGGCGTCGGTCAATGACTCGACGATCGCGATTGTGGCGGCGGTAAGCAAGGATTTGACTGCAAAGGTACAAGCCGGCAAGCTGGTGGGCGACATAGCAAAGGCTGTCGGCGGAAAAGGCGGCGGTCGCCCAGACATGGCGGAAGGCGCCGGAAAAGATACTAAGTCACTGCCTTCGGCCCTTGAAAGCGTCTATGAGAAAGTTGGGGCGCTTCTTTAACTTGCCGCACATCAAAGGTCAGGTGAATGGAGCAGTTTGATGTCGCCATTGTGGGCGCTGGCCCTACGGGTCTCGCCTGCGGCATTGAAGTGCAAAGGCGGGGGTTGTCGGCAATCCTTTTCGACAAGGGATGTGTCGTCAACTCGATTTATCACTACCCCATAAACCTGGTTTTCTTTACGACTCCCGAGTTGCTCGAGATTGGCGATATCCCCATGACGTCGCTCAACGAGAAGCCAGGACGCACCGAGGCCCTAAAGTATTACCGCCGCGTCGCTGACCACTATCAATTGAACATTCACCAGTACGAGCGCGTGCTTGGCTTCGACGGGTCAGACGGCAATTTCAGCGTGCAAACGGAAACCAACCGGGGTGACCGCTTCTGTTACCGGGCCAAAAAGATCATCCTGGCGAACGGCTACTATGACATCCCAAACAAGCTCGATGTTCCAGGCGAAGGCCTGAGTAAGGTCATTCACTATTACCGCGAGCCCCATCCTTACTACAACCAGGACGTGCTCATCGTCGGCGCGAAGAACTCCGCGGCAATCGCCGCTCTTGACCTGTTCTGGACGGGAGGGCGCGTCACGCTAGTGCACCGCGGAGCAGGAATCTCAAAGAAAGTGAAGTACTGGATCAAGCCGAACATCGAGAACCGCATCGCGAACGGGGACATCAAAGCGTATTTCCACAGCACCGTCAAGGAGATTCGCCCATATGATGTCGTCTTGCAAACGCCGGACGGCGAGGTCACAATCAAGAACGATTTTGTGTTTGCCATGACAGGCTATCGCCCCGACTTCAAGTTCATGGCCGAGCATGGCATTCATCTCGATCCTGCTACTTCAAAGCCCATCACGGATCCGGAGACTCTGGAGAGTGAACGCAAAGGGGTCTATCTCGCGGGCGTCATTGTGGCGGGTACTCACACGAATGAGATCTTCATCGAGAACGGCCGTTTCCACGGTAAGGTCATCGCGGAAGCGATCGCCAACCGCCTGAACGGCCGCGGCTCGGCAAACTGACGGTTCAGAAGCGTTCCCAGCCAACGTGTTCCAGCTTCGGCTCAAACACGTCAGGATGAAGCATCTCAGCGAAGATCTGAAGCGATTCCACCAGCCGAGGCCCGGGCCGGTTCATAAACTGATTACCGTCGCATACGAACACTTGGCGATCGCGAACGGCCTTCAAACTCTCCCAACCGGAGCGCTCGGATACCCAATGCATCTCGGCCTTGGTGCGTTTGAGATCGAAGCCGCAGGGCAGAGTTACAATCGCATCTGGATCGGATGCGACAAGCTCGTCCCATGTCATCCGTGGGGCATGCTCGCCCGCTGTTCCGAAAAGATGTTCTCCGGCCGCCATCTCAATCAACTCGGGCACCCAATTCCCTGCGGCCATTAACGGTTCGAGCCATTCAATCGCCGCGACCCTCGGCCGAGTACGAGCCGTTTTGGCCCGATTTTGAATGCACTCCATCCGGTCTTGCAAGGACGCGATCAGCAGGTCACCGCTCACTTCACAGCCACATCCGGACGCGACTTGCCGGATATCGCTCCACAGATCGCGAAGCGCGTACGGCTCCAAGCAAATCACGCGAGCATCGAGAGCTATCTCCTGTGCGAAGGCACGCTTCACATCCTCCAGACTCACCGCGCAGACTTTACACTGGCTCTGCGTGATGATGTGGCTAGGATTGAGGCCTTTGATGAGCTCGGAATGAACCTCATACACGCTCGCCGCAGATATCAGGCGCTCCTTCACGAGCTGATCGATTTCCGCGCTTGATCCCGAAACGGGAATAGCCGGACGCGTACAAACGGGCAAACTCTCGACTTCCGCCGGGTAATCACACTCGTGCGATCGGCCTACTTGGAACCGGCCCAAGCCGAGGGCATGCACAATCTCCGTAGCACTCGATATCAATGGAAGTATCCGGAGTTCCTGCACAGACCCACTATACGAACCAAAGCTTTTGGGCCCTAAAAAGAAAAAAGCCGGATGATCCGGCGTCTCTCTTTGAATTTAATGCTCAGGGAACTGGTTGGGCGGGGTGTGCTGTTGGGTTTTGGAAAGAAGTTACAGGTTGGGGTGTCTTGGTGCAGCGGGGTTCTCGTGCAGAACAACCATTGTTCCCTGAGCTAATCTTTTCACGTGCGCCGTCTGTAGAGCATCCGAAGTTCCAAACACCAAGCCGCCATCACTCAATAACTTAAGAAATCACAACAATCCCGAATCGCGCATTTTTTACCGCTGTGGTAATGAAGGCAGGCCCCTACAATGTCAAATCGACCAACCGGAATTCCCCTTAAGCCCGTCGACTCAGGGCTGGTTAGGCAATGAAGCTGGTAAGGTCGACGGGCGAGCCACACGTCCGGCCAACGCTTCTTGTACTGAAATGTGATTCTCATCCAGGGTTGTTCCCAGAGTCTGATCGAGGCTTACCCGCGCGTTACTGTAGGCGACCAAGGCCGCCACTTCACTTGATTGCGCCGTTGCGAGATCGCGTTGTTGCGTGACTACCAGGAAGGTGGTCGACGCGCCCAATGAAAACTTCTTCTGTTCGGCGTCGAGCAATTGCTGCTCGAGGACCCGGTTCTTCACTGCAGCTTCGTAACGGACACGGGCCTGCTGCAACCCGATCACCTGGTTCGATACGTCAACCACGATTTGATTGAGATCTTTCTGATTCTGCAACTGAGATTGGCGCAGTTGCAGCTGGTCGATCGCGTAGTCCGCCTGGGGCTGCTGATTGCGTAGCGTCGCTGAAAAAAATCCACCGCCCGTTTCGGTTGGGAAGTTCCGGCGGAATACCTGGCCAAGTGCGTTGCCGATGCCACCCACGAAATACGGATCAGCGGGCACAATGCCGATCGGATTAATCGGCCCAGCGACACCAGCCTGTCTTAAAGTGGCCAGGCCTTCCAGAGTTGGACGAACGCCGTTCTCGGTCCCTAGCGCGGAAACTTGCGCATTGGTCAGATTTACTTTCTCCAGTGCGATATCGGTACGGCTCGCCAAGGCTCGTTTGACCAGATCGTCCAACGGCGGCAAATTGTCCTTCTCTGGAACGACGATGTGATCGATGGGTATGATCTGCACCTCCGCCAAAACGCGATCAGCCAATCCAGTTCGGCTCAGTACATTCTTGAGCTGGACCTCCTGCTGCTGAAGAGCGGTTTGCGAAGTGACCAGATCCTGCTGACTGGATGCAACCTGCGCTTCTGCAGTTGTGATGTCGAGCGGCGCCATGGTGCCAAGCTCAACCTGTTTCTTATTGTTTTGATAGAACTGCTGTGCGACTCCCAGCGCAGCGGTTTTAGCTTTCAAATCTTCATAGTCGGCCGCGAGACCGTAATACAAGTCCAACACGTTCGCGACCACCGCAATCACTTGAGCTCTGAATGTCAGATCGGATGAGTTCAAGGTGTTTCTTGCAACGGTGATCGTCCGGCTGTTAACCCCCACGCCAAAACCGTTCAGGAAATTGTGCTGCAGTGAAAGCTGGATGTAAGGGGCGTAGGAAGGGTTCAGAATATCTGTCGGTGTATTCTCATTCAAGTAGGATTCGTGATACGTCAGTGTTGCGTTACCGCCCGTGATGAGTCCCTGGCTGGCCGAAGTGTTATATGTCCGCGAATTCGAGACTAAGTTTGTGACGAGACTTTGCACGGGGTCGGCCTGAGGCGTCGATTGATGCGAGAACACGGACGTGTCCTGAAAGGTTGGATCAAGTGTCGGGGTGACGGGGCCGATCTGAGAAATCGTTGCGTTGGCCCTCGAGGCTCCGGTCGTGCTATTTCCTCCCGTATTGACGCCCGCCGCCGCTTGGCTGCCGGCAATGCCCTGACCGCTTGAAACGGAACCCACTTGAGAGGAAGCGCTGGGCACGCCAGGTAAGGCTCCCCCGGCTTGCGCGCGCTCGAGTTGCCACTCATTAATAAGCGGATTGTACCGGGCAACTTCGATATCGATGTTGTTTTCTAACGCCAGCGCAACAGCGTCCTGTGCCGTAAGGTACAGCTTGCCCGCTCGAACGAGATCGCGAATTCGCAGAGAGTTGGAGACGCGAATCGGCGGCACTTCCGGCGCCAAGTAAGGCCTGATGATGACTGGCGCATGCGGTCTTTCCGGTTCGATTGATTGCGTTTGAGTCCAAGAACTGGAAGCGCCGAACGTTATGCAGAGCCCAGCAGCGATCCATGTACGCAGAGAATCAAAGCCTGAGTGGCGAAACCACTTCATTGCCCGCTCCTCGCCGGGAGATTGGCTGGTAAAACGGATCTCCGCGCGACGTGACCGGACAAGGCTTCGTCTATTGAAATGTGATTTTCGCCAAGAGTCGTCCCGAGTGCCTGATCGAAGGCAATTCGGGCATGGCTATAATTCGCGAGTGCCTGGGTTTCTGAGCTCTCCGCAGCTGCTAACGTCTGCTGATCCGTGACGACTTGGAAGACGGTCGACGCGCCAAGCGTGTATTTCTTCCTGTCGGCGTCTAACGTTTGCTGCTGCAGAATCCGGGCTTTCACTGCTGAGTCATAGCGGACTCGAGCCTGCTGCAATCCGATGACGGCGTTCTGGACGTCCACTCGAACTCCGTTAATGCTCTTCTGCAATTGAAGCTCGTTTTGCCGCAATTCCAGCTGGCTCGAAACGTAATCGGATTGCGCCGCACGGTTCCTAAGGGGAATATTCAGCGAGAATCCGGCCGAATAGCTCGGGTAGTTACGGCGGGCGATCTGGGCGAGTAAATTCCCATATCCACCCACTAGAAACGGATCTGCCGCGAGCCGCGGATCCTCGGGTATGAACGGAAGAGCGAGAGCGTTTTGAGCACCCGTCAAGCCGTTGTTAGTAACCTCGGCGAAGGCATTCAGGGTGGGCCGCAAGGAGTTCTTGATGCCGACGAGATTCAGTTTATTGCTCTCTATATTGATCCGGTTTTCAGCGATCTCAACCCTCGCGCCCAGCGCTTCTTGCACGAGTTGATCGATAGGTCGAATATTGTCGCTTGGTGGAACGGAAATCGTGTCGAGCGGCACGACATGCACATCCGCGAGCGTGGGACTGGCAACGCCGTTCCGGCTAAGCGCGTTCTTCAATACCGTCTCCTGCTGCAGGAGATTGGTTTGGGAGATGAGCAGATCCTGTTGGCTTGCATAAACCTGCGCTTCGGCCCGGGTTACTTCTATGGGAGCTAACGTTCCGATTTGGACCTGCTTCTTGTTGTCTTCATAGAGCTGCTGGGCTGTAGCCAGCTCGTCCTTCCTGGCACGCAGGTCCTCGTTGAAGCTCACCAGGTCCCAGTACAGATTCAGCACTGCAGAAACGGTTGTGATCACCTGCTGCTTAAACTGCAGGTCGGTTACTTTCTCATTATTCTTCGCAACGCGGATGTTGCGGCCGTTGACCGCCCTGCCGAATCCCTGCAAGAGCGGTTGAGTGACGGTAAGATCCAGCAGTCCCGAAGTAAACGGATTCAAATCGAAGAAAGGACTGTTCACTTGAGTCCGTTGACTTGAGTAAGTAAGAGCCGCGTTCAAGCCGAATTCAAAAACCTGCTGGTATTGCGCCTGATATGTGCGTGTATTCAAGACAAGCGCCGTAGTGCCCGTTAACTGAGTGTTGCTTTGCGGACTCGTTGTGTGTCCGAACTGAGTGAAAAAGTTTACTTGCGGGTCGAGCAATGGAATAGCCGGGCCTAGCTGGGTAACAATACCGCCGCCCGAGCTTACGCCCGCTCCGGCGTTCCCGGTGGTTGCGCCGCCGCTAGCGGTCAGACTTACGCCCGTCAAGCTAACACTCTGTGCCCCGGCCGCAACGCCGACACCCACATTACGCAGCGCCCCGCCTCCCTTGGCGCGTTTTGTAATCTCTCTCGCGAGCAGCGGCCCGTAGCGCTGCACTTCGATATCGAGGTTATTTTCGAGCGCGAGAGCAATGACGTCCTGGGCAGATAGATAAAGATTTCCGGCGCGCACCAGTGACTCGAGACGATCCGAATTCGTCAGGTTGATGGGTGGAACTATGCGCTGCTGATACGGTCGCGTTAGCCAACCGAGGCCGCCTTTGGGAGGTTCAATTCTAATTGCGTTCTGGCCGAATGTGGAACCAGTAACCACGAGCAAAGTGCAGAGGAATGACAGAGGTGCTTGAAATCTTCTCATCAAAACCGCTTTGGACTTTCATATACGACCACACGACGGATCACGCAACTCGTGAGAGATGGCCCGTCCCCAATGAGAACGACACGCGCACGAATCAGGTTCCGTGATTTCTCATGGTAGCGCAGAGCAAAAGCTGATCGAGTCATGAAAGACGCACGACACGCTCCAACTGATCGGCGCCCGCAAGACGTTTATTCTAAAGTCATTCAAACCGTAGGAGCCTTCGCATCGATGTCCGTTTTTGGGAAGCTGCCGATCAGTTTGCAACAGCATCAAGCGGGCTGAGTACGCAGATACGTGCTGTATTGCTCGTCTGCAATTTCCATGAAAGGTTTGAACGTCAGCTCGCGGCCATGGGCACTCGCTGTCCACATATGCGAGCTCCCCGGTTGTCGCTTTGCGGTAAGCAATGTAGCTTTCGCGACCTGAGGTAAAGCTTGATTTGTTACCGCCATTAGGACGAGCGGCCCAGAAAGCAGCGCCACACTGTTCGGATGCTGCTGATCGACTGCCTGCCATCTCATCTTGAGGGGTAGCTCGAGCTCAATTCGATGGCCCGTTTTCCACGTGCTGCGAATCTCCGTAAAGGAACCAGACTTGAGCTTTCGCGAGCCGCGGGTTCCGCTCACCGTAACCGTCGCTCCGTCCGTCCAATCCGGGACCCGCAGGAAGACGGAAAAATCCGCAGGAGAGGACAGGGTCACATCGAATCGAATGTAACTGTCGTAGGGATATTCCGTGGTTTGCTTCAGCGAACATCTCGCGCCGTTGCTGGTCCATGTCACAGTCGAGGGTACGTACAAATTCACGTATAGGTTTTGGCGGTCATGAAAATAGGCGCTTATTCCATAATCCGCCGCGATCTGCGGTAACGTCCCTGAGCAGCAAGGCCATTTGTCAGGGTGGTAAAACTTGTGCCCGTCGAAATTGTAATCCGAGTAATAAAATGCTGAGCCATCCGGCCGAATCGGCTTAGCTCCGAGCACGGTGTTATACATCACGCGCTCCATGCTGTCCCCATACCGGCTGTTCTTTGTAATCCGCAGCAAGTAGCGCGCAATCTTGAAATGCGCATAAGAACCGCAAGGCGTTTCAAAGCTCGCGTGCGTGGTGTTGAGGCTCTCGCCGAGTTTCCCGCCTGCCGGTGTGACGAAATGTTCGTCGGGTCCCCAGCCTCCGGTTGCGAAACTCTGCTCCTCCACCATGGCCATGCCATTTTGCGCGGCTCGCAAGTACTTTGGGTTTCCGAGAGAAAGATACGCCTGCGCCGCCGAACTTAAAGCGTTCACATGACTGTAGGCGTGCTTTCCCGGAAGCACGTTCTCTCCGCGAGCAAGCGGGTCGAAATACTCGTCGTTGAACAAAAATCGCTTCGCCATTCCGAAATAACGGGAATTGCCCGTGCGTTGCGAGGCGAGGAACAGATTTTCGGGCAACGTGTAGCTTTCGTCCCAGCAGTGGAGTGTGAAGTCCTCGTGCCTGAGGACGGGCGTCTCTTGCCGGGGCATTGCTTTCGGCGGCAGATGCGCAGACACTGCATCCGTAGATCGAGCCAGCGTATCGAGCGCGTCAGCATCCTTTGCGAATGCGTAAGCGTCAATCAGTCCGCAAACCAGCTTGTCGTAAATGTATGAGGGAAATCGATTCTCGACATAGAATTTCCCCGCTGGATCGACCGTCGCGGCATAGCCCCGCACCATCCGGCTCACTTTGACGCGCGTGGCTTCGTTTCCTGTTGCCGCGTAATATCGTGCTAACGCGGAGAGCCACTGCCCATAGGTAGCCCCTGGCGCGAAAGCGTACGTGTCATACCATCCGCCCATATCCTTACCGGGGGCGGGAAGGCCCTCGCGCTCGCGGAAGGGTTTGAGCAAGCTATCTTCGCTTAAATTGAGAAGCAGTTCATGATTCTCCCGAAATTGCCGCTCCAGCGGTCCCGGCGCGAGTTGTACGTCGCGATAGTCAGGCTGCGACAACGGCGACTCGGCGAGCGCCATGGCCTCACCAGCGCAAATGCCCGCTATTACAGCAGTGCGCTGCAGCAGTTGACGCCTCGTCATGGTATTCGCTTCGCTCATCTGCTATTTCCATCGTCTCGCTTTCGAATACGGAATAAGCTGCGTGTGGCCAGATGAGGAGAATTCGCTTCAACGTTGCTTACGATGGTACGGATTATCACGGCTGGCAAGTCCAGCCAGGCTTACCCACGATTCAAGGCACCCTGGAGCAAGTGATTGGAAGCATCGAAGGGAAGCAGGTACAAGTGATCGGTTCCGGCCGCACGGACTCGGGCGTACACGCTATGGGGCAAGTCGCTGCCGTATCGATAGGTAATCCAATTCCGGTGGATAATTTCCGCCGAGCGGTAAACCGGCTGCTGCCATCCTCCATTCGCATCGACCATGCCGCCGAGGTGCCCGAGGACTTTCACCCGCGCTTCGACGCTCTCCGAAAGACGTATGAATATTGGATCTTTCGTGAGGAGGTCTGTCCACCCTTCGAGTGGCGCTTCGTCTATCATCATCCGTACCCATTGAATGAAACGGCGATGATCGAAGCCGCGCCGCTGTTTGAAGGCGAACATGATTTCACAGCTTTCGCAGCGGCTGACGAGACGGACGCGTTCCGCGGGCCAAAAGTGAGAACCATGTTTCGGTCAATCTTGACTAGAAAGGACAGCACGCTCGTTTATCGAGTTACCGGCTCGGGTTTTCTGAAGCACATGGTTCGCAACGTGATTGGCGTGATGCTAGAAGTCGGCAAAGGCAATTTAACCCGTGAGGATCTTCTGGCGCGCCTCGCGCCCGGGTGCGCAATTAGGCCGGGGCCAACAGTACCGGCTTCCGGCCTTTTCTTGGTTTCAGTGGAATACGAATAACGCCGCTTGCGTTCACACACAAGGTGTGCGCAAACCCGCTTTGATACAACTTTGTTCGAGGCTAATGTCTCCAATTTGTTCCAAAAGATCCTGATCGCAAATCGAGGCGAAATTGCAGTTCGCGTGATTCGGGCGCTCCGCGAGCTGGAAATTCAAAGCGTCGTCATCTTTTCGGACGCGGACCGCGGCGCTTTGCACGTCCAAATGGCTGATGAAGCGGTTTGTGTTGGCCCGGCTCCCTCATCGGAGAGCTATTTGGTCGGACGGCGGATTTTGGACGCTGCCCACGCAACGGGAGCGGAGGCCATTCATCCGGGATATGGATTCCTGAGTGAGAACGCCGCTTTCGCCAAATCGTGCGTCGATGCCGGAATCAAGTTCATCGGTCCGTCATGGCAGGCGATTGAGCAGATGGGATCGAAGACCGCAGCTCGCCGGCTGGCGATTCAAGCTGGGGCCCCCGTTGTTCCTGGGACGGAGCATGGCATCCAGGACCATAGTGAAGCCCGCCTTACCGCTAGCGACATTGGCTACCCGGTGTTGCTGAAGGCGGCAGCAGGCGGAGGCGGGAAGGGCATGCGCCGTGTCGACACTGAGGGCGAGCTCGAATCCGCGATGCGCAGCGCGAAGAGCGAAGCGGAACGGGCATTCGGATCGGGTGAGGTGTACCTTGAAAAATTCATCGAGCGGCCCCGCCATATCGAAGTGCAGGTCTTGGGCGACGAGCACGACCACTTAATCCATTTGGGCGAAAGAGAGTGCTCCATCCAGCGTCGTCATCAGAAAGTAGTCGAGGAATCACCATCGCCGCTTGTGCTCGCAAGACCCGAGTTGCGCGAAAAGATCGGCGAAGCGGCCTTGCGCATAGCCCGCGCTGCAGGGTATTCAAATGCGGGCACGCTCGAATTTCTCGCTGATCAGGAAGGTAATTTCTACTTTCTCGAAATGAACACGCGCCTTCAGGTCGAGCATCCGGTCACTGAATGGGTAACAGGCATCGATCTGGTTCATTGGCAGATCCGTATCGCGGCGGGCGAGCGCCTTCGAATACAGCAGAAAGATGTGAAATGGCATGGCTCGTCGATCGAATGCCGCGTTTACGCCGAGGATCCAGACAATAACTTCTTTCCAAGCCCTGGCAAAATTGCCCGATATGCGGAGCCTTCCGGACCAGGTGTCCGCGTCGATGGCGGTGTGTATGCGGGATGGACAGTGCCTATTGACTACGACCCGCTACTCGCGAAGCTGTCAGTCTGGAGCGACACCCGCGAATCGGCCATTCAGCGCATGAGGCGAGCAGTCGGCGAGTACCGCGTTATTGGCGTAACCACGAACCTGCCGCTTTTCGAGCGTCTGATGGAGAATGACCGATTCCGCCACGGAGATCTCGATACAGCGTTTTTGGAGGAATTCATGCGCGGTTCACAGCCAGCGCAAGCGGACAATGAGGCGCTCCTTGCGGGCATTCTGAGCGCGGCTCATGCGGAACCGGAAGTTCCCCGGACTACTTCTGAAGCAGACTCAACATCCGGCATTTGGCGCACGGAAGCCAGACGAGGATTGCTTCGGTGAAGCTGCGTATCGAGGCCGATGGCGAAGACTACACGCTCGATCTAAAGCGCAATGGGGCGCATTCCGAATACGTATTGCATGGCGTGATGGAAGCGTCCGGTACCGCGTCTGTCACTGAGGTTATGCCTGGCGTCTTCTCTGTTCTGCTGGGCCACCGCAGCTTCGCCATTTATGTTGTGCAGAACGGCGAAAGCATGGAAGTGTGGAACGGCAGCCGCCGTCATTCCATTTCCATCGCCGATGCAAGAGACCGCTCGAGTAATAACAAGAAGAGCAGGGCATCTGGCCCTTCAGAAATTCGCGCTCAGATGCCGGGCAAAGTCGTCAAATTGCTGGCCGAGGTGGGTATGGCTGTGAAGGCCGGGCAGGGACTCATTGTGGTCGAGGCCATGAAAATGCAGAATGAGATGAAGTCGCCCAAGGACGGAATCGTTTCAAAGATCCGCGCCAGCGAAGGGGCAACTGTCGTTGCAGGTGAGGCGCTCATAGTAGTGGAGTAAGGGCGTCCGCTGCGCATTGCGCCGTGGCAGAGCACGATTTATCCATATGGCGAAACTCGATTGTAAATTATGCGGCGGAACTGGCTGGACCCTTGCTGAGCGTGAGGGAATCTCAAAAGCCGAGCGGTGCACGTGCATCGCGGCCAAGCGCGCCGAGGAACTCGAGAGCCGGGCGCAGATTCCTAAGCAATACCGGGACGCCTCGTTCGATAATTTCTACATTCCACGTGATAATCCTATCGCGACCGCAGAGCTACAAAGAATCAAGAGCATCGCCGGGGGCTATGCGCAGGAATATCCCGCGCTCTCTAAGCCCGGTTTGCTTCTTGCGGGGCCGACCGGCACGGGTAAGACTCATTTGGCCGTCGCGGCGCTCAGGTGCCTGATTGCTCGCGGGCACGAAGCTATTTTTTTCGACTACCAGAACTTGCTCGAGCGCATTCGCTCCGGATACAGCGAAACTCTCGGCACCAGCAATCGCGAGGCCTATCGCATCGCGCTTGAAACGGAGATTCTGCTACTCGATGATTTGGGCGCGCACCGTGTCACGGATTGGGTGGAAGATACGGTGACCGCAATCGTCACCTATCGATATAACCACCGCAAACCGCTGATCGCGACGACCAATCTTTCCGACCCCAACATAGGCGGCCCGCTAAGGGATAAATCCGATCTCTCACGAACGCATTCCGTCCGTACAACACTTGAAGAGCGCATTGGGGAGCGCGCCCGATCCCGCCTATTCGAAATGTGCAAGACGGTCCAGACCTGGGCACTCGAAGATTATCGCGTAGGGCGACGATGAACAGCCGCTACGCAGTGGCAGACGCGCCGAAGCTCGATACTGCGGCTTGCTCGTTATCGAAGGCCGGAAAGATCGTATGCAGTTTCGTGATTTGCATCAGATCTTTCATCTTGCCTTGCAAGTTCAGCAGCTTTACCGAGCCGCCCTGGTTCGTGGCGGTTGTGTATGCTCCTACTAACTCGCCGAGTCCTGCGCTGTCCACATAGCTCACGCCCTGCATATTTAGCAGAATGCTCTTCGTGCCCTGGGACATCAAAGACCTCAGTTCGTCTCGCAAAATGCCCGTGTTCTCGCCGAGCGTAATCTTTCCGTTCAAATCCATAATTGCCACGTTCCCAACGCGTCGAACCTTTGCCGTGAGTGCCATATCCAGAATCCTCTCAACTAGACTAGAGCGTTTTATTCTACCCCATCCGACTTTCATTCGGTAAGGCAGCAGTCCTATAACGAGCGCCATCTTCTCCCACCGTTAAACTACTAGGAATGAAACTCGGTGTAGATTTTGGGACAAACCGGATCGTGGTCGCGACAGCAGATCGCGGGAATTATCCTCTGGTCTCGTTTGAAGCTCCGGACGGAACCACCCCGGACTGGTTTCCCTCCCTCATCGCTTTCCGCGGCGACGAACGCCGGTACGGCTGGGATGCATGGGAAATGCAGGTCGATGATTCCTGGACCGTTATGCGGTCCGTCAAGCGTTTTCTGGAAGAGGCCGGCCCGCAAACACTTCTGGACTTGGGCGAACGGCAGCTGAGAGTCACCGACTTGATGAATGGCCTCGCGAGGGCGCTGTTTAGGAATCTCCGGGAGAACTCGAATTTCCGAATGCCTGAAGGTGAAGCTCTTGAGATCGTGCTGGGCGTCCCGGCTCACGCCAACAGTAATCAGCGCTTCTTGACAGTGGAGGCATTTCGGGCGGCGGGATTCGAAGTACTGGGAGTTTTAAACGAGCCCAGTGCTGCCAGTATTGAGTTCGGGCATCGCCAGCGTCGAAATAGGGCCAGCGAGGAAACCATTCTGGTATACGATCTGGGCGGCGGCACGTTTGATGCCTCCCTGGTCACCCTTGATGAAAAAGTACACCATGTCGTGGCGTCTGAGGGAATCTCGACGATTGGTGGCGACGATTTTGATTACATCCTCGCTGAACTGGCGCTCGAAGCCGCGGGAGTTTCTCCGGAGAGTCGCGACAAGATTCCAGCGGCTATGTGGTTTCGCCTGCTCGAGGAATGCCGAACGAAGAAGGAGTCATTGAATCCCAACTCGAGGCGCATTGTCATTGATCTTGAACAGGTCAATCCCGCTTGGGGTAGCGCGCAGGTGCTGGTTTCCGAGTTCTATAAGAGAGCCCGCCCACTTGTCGATGAGACCATCGCCGCTGCGGAAGAGCTTCTATCCGAGCATAAGGCTGGACAATTCGAAGCGCTTTACATCACGGGCGGCGGCAGCGAGCTGCCCCTGGTTGCGCGTACTCTGCGCGAAAAATTTGGTCGCCGCGTCCGCCGCTCTGCGTATGCGCGTTCCGCGACCGCAATCGGTCTCGCGATTCAGGCGGACCAACCCGAGATGTATCGTATGCATGAGGGGCTCACCCGATTTTTTGGCGTTTGGCGCGAAGCGGAATCCGGATCACGCATCATCTTCGATCCGCTACTTGAAAAGGGCACGCCGCTTCCTGCTTCAGGCGAGCCAAGTCTGACGATTCACCGCGTATACTCTCCGGTTCATAACATCGGACACTTCCGCTTTCTGGAATGCAGTCATCGCACGGACGACGGAGCGCCTACCGGCGACGTTACGATGTGGGACGACATCCGATTTCCGTTTGATCCTGGTTTAGCGGCTGAGCGTGAGCTTGCCTCAATACCAGTGACCCACTCTCAAAACGTAATGCCTGAGCGAATCGAGGAAGTTTATAAGTGCGATTCCAGCGGCGCGATCGCCGTAACCATCGCGAACGAGTCCGCCGGCTACTCGCGCACCTTCCGCCTGGGCCGATGGTCGCTTGATACGAAGTCGGTGAAGCCGGTGCGTGGCCGGAAGAAAGCCTCGGGAACTTCCGCCTAGCTCAGTAATCTCTCCAATTTCGAGCACGGCACGATCATCGTCTCGCTGCGTTCGGGGCCGTTCGATACCGACCCGATTTCGACTCCCGTCTTCTCCTCCAGAAACTTGAGATAGTGTTTCGCCTTCTGGGGTAAATCGCTCAGGCCGGTTGATGTACGAGTCGATCGTTTCCATCCGGGAAGGCGCTCAAAAATCGGCTTGATCGCCTCCATGCGTCGCGTGCTGGCCGGCATTAAATCCATCGTCTTACCGTCCACTTCATAGGCGACGCACACCGGAATTTCATCCAGCCCATCAAGCACGTCGAGTTTTGTAATAATCAGGCTATCGAAACCGTTGACCTCCGCCGTATAGCGCAACAGCGGCACATCGAACCAGCCACAGCGACGGGGCCTGCCAGTCACCGAGCCGTACTCGTCGCCCGCGCGTCGAATTTCTTCCCCAAGCTCGGTCAAGTCTTCCGAAGGAAACGGTCCCGCACCGACACGCGTGATGTAAGCTTTCGAGACCCCAATGATGCCGTCGATTTTTGTGGGTGCAACGCCGGTTCCGGTGCAAGCTCCACCCGCTGCTGCGCTGGAGCTGGTCACAAACGGATACGTGCCGAAATCGATGTCGAGCATGGTGCCCTGCGCGCCTTCAAACAGAATGCTCTTTCCCTCCCGAATCATTTCGTTCAACAGATGTGCGGTGTCGCACACGAGAGGCCGGATTTGCTCTGCAAACTGCTGGTAGGTGTTCAAGATGTCTTCGAAATGCACCTTTTCAGAGATCTGGAATGCTTCGGCAATCAGTTGCTTGTCTTCCGCCAACGAGCGATAGAGTTGGGCGAAATCGATGTCCACTAGATCCGCGATCCTCACGCCGCGTCGCGCTATTTTGTCCTCATAGCAAGGCCCGATGCCACGCGAAGTCGTCCCGATAGCCTTCCGGTCGGCGCGTCCTTCTGAGATCTTCTCCAGCATGCGATGGAAAGGAAAAATAACGTGCGCGCGATTACTGATTCTCAGCTGCGACTTCACGTCCACGCCCAGCGCCTCCAGCGCCGAAATTTCTTCCAGCAGCGCAGCCGGATCGACCACCACGCCGTTCCCTATGACCGCCTTAATGCCTGGCCGCAAAACGCCGCTCGGTATTAGCTTGAGCACGAATTTCTGTTGCCCGATGAATACCGTATGGCCGGCGTTATGGCCGCCTTGGTAGCGCGCAACAGCGTGAAACTTTTCGGAGAGCAGGTCGACGATCTTACCCTTACCTTCATCGCCCCACTGCGCCCCGAGCACAATCAAATTAGCCATCAGTTTGGCCTTCAATGAGCCGAAGAAATTGTAGCGCGTGGCATAAAAAGCTTAGAAAATGCGCTCACTTCGTGGCATTCGCGGGGGCGGCTTTCAATTCAGTCACCTGTGATACGCTTGGCAGAAATGCAGATGTGCGGCGTGTTTCTGGCGCTCGGTCCGGACGTGTTCCAGCAGTTGGTGCGCGGCATCTCCATAGGAAAACTTAAGACGTATCAAATCTATGAGCGCTTCAAGATGAGGGCACATCTAGTGAAGCTGAATTCCGAGACGCTGCGAAAATCAGTGCCGAAGCTCTGGGCCCGCATCGAAGCCGGGGAGGAGGATTTCGCTACCGATTTGTCCCAGGTTTTCCTTTTGCCCCATCTCGATATGATCGTCGATGTCCTCAATTTTCTCGGCATCCCCAACGAAAATGGGTTTTTCGACAAAGATTTGAAACCCGAGCAATACCTCAAGGAAAGCTGGCGCCAGCGGGTGTTTGAGCAGTTTTCAGGCAAGTATCCGCGTGAGATTGTCCTGTTCTACATCAATCATTTGGATTGGGAACTAAACAAGACCGAAGAAGTTTTTCTCCCCGCCGCCTGAGCAATGCGCTTGCATTATGGGTGATTTGAACTCCTTCCATGACCTGGTGAAGCAAGGTGACTCTGCTGGCGTTCGAGCATCGCTCGCGCGGGACCGGTCCCTGCTCGACGCAACCAATGAATCGGGTCAAAATGCATTTCTGCTTGCAAAGTACTACCGTCAGCCGCAGATTGCCGACTATTTGCTCAGCCTCGGTCCAACGCTCGATCTTTTTGGCTATTGTGTTGCCGGACGGCTCAAGGACGTAACGGACGAGATTGACCGTGATAAATCTCTGCTCCAGGCCCATAGCCCTGACGGCTGGACGCCGCTGCACCTGGCTGCCTTTTTTGGACAGTCTGACCTGGCCGGAGCTCTGCTCGATCGCGGCGCGGATGTGAACGCTCGGTCGACAAATTCAATGAGGAACACGCCCTTACATGCGGCAGCTGCAGGAGGCCAGATCGAGCTCATGCGAATGCTGCTAACGCGCGGGGCGGATCCAAATGCATCTCAAGAAGGCGGCTGGACGGCACTGCATTCCGCGGCGCAGAGCGGCAACGGTGAAATGATCGAGCTCCTCCTCGCCCACGGAGCGCATATCAACGCCCGTGCGGCGAACAATCAAGCTCCCCTGGACTTGGCTCTCACGAAGGGTCATCAAGATATCGCTCGATTGCTCGAAGAGCTGGGCGCAAATCTACAGTAGTGCTGATGGTGTTGGACGGCCAACTCGAAGAGCTTCGCCGCGCTACCCTTGCAGCGTTCACCTCCGCCGTCTCGATCGAGGAATTGGAAGAAACAAGAGTTTCGGCCCTCGGGCGCAAGGGTACGCTCGCGCAAATCAGTAAAGACTTCGGAAAGCTGTCCCCGGATGAGCGCGCGCGCGTGGGAAAGCTGCTGAACTCCGTAAAGCAAGATCTTGAGACCGAATACGAAGCCAAGAAGCGCCGCTTCGAGCAAGCCGATCTCGCTGCTCGCCTCGCCAAAGAGTGGATTGACGTAACGCTGCCCGCGCCGGGTGTTCACCCCGGGAGTCTGCACCCAATCACACAGCTTCAGAACGAGATTGAAGATCTATTTACATCCCTCGGCTTTGCCGTCCTGGATGGCCCTGAAGTAGAGACGGAAGAGCACAATTTTGACGCGCTGAATATCCCGCCAACTCATCCCGCCCGCGATATGCAGGATACTTTTTGGCTCTCGGATGGGCATCTGCTTCGCACGCATACCTCACCCGTCCAGATACGCGGAATGAGAAAACTGGGGCCGCCGCTGCGGATGATTGCACCTGGCCGCGCCTTCCGCAACGAAGAAGTCGACGCCTCGCACGAACACACGTTTTACCAGCTTGAGGGAATGATGGTCGATCGCGACGTATCGGTCGCGAATCTCATTTACTTCATGAAAACGCTGCTCAGCTCTGTCTTCAAACGCGATGTCACAGTTCGCCTTCGTCCGGGTTACTTCCCCTTTGTCGAGCCAGGGTTCGAGCTCGACATTCACTGTCTGATCTGCGACGGGGCCGGATGCGCTGTTTGCAAGCAAAGTGGCTGGGTAGAACTCTTGCCCTGCGGCTTGGTGCACCCGAATGTGCTTCGGATGAGCGGTATCGACCCCGAGGAATGGGGCGGCTTTGCTTTCGGCCTGGGGCTCACGCGTCTGGCGATGATGCGCTACGGCATCGACGATATTCGTCTGCTCCAGGGCGGAGACCTGCGCTTCCTAGCCCAATTTTGCTAATCAGTTGAAAAGGACTCCGGTTGAAGTTTTCTTATCAGTGGCTGTGTGAACTCGCGCCAGGCTTGAATACCCCACCCGCTGAGCTCAAACGCCTCATCACCATGAAAACTGCCGAATGTGAAGGCATCGAGCCGGTCGGCGCGCAATTCAACAAGGTGCGCGTGGCCCGCGTCCTAAGCGTCGATACTCTCCCGAAAGGGAAAAACAAGGCTGTCATGATCGAAGTCGGCAATGGCAAGCAAGTTCGAGTTGTTTGCGGAGCGCCCAACGTTCGCGTGGGCCTGCTTGCGCCGTGGGTTCCCCCCGGCACTACAGTAGGCGATCTCACGATCAGCCGGATTGCGATTGAAGGCGTCGAAAGTGAAGGAATGCTTGCCAGCGCGGCCGAGCTTGGAATCAACCGCGACCAATCGGGCCTTCTTGAATTGGACGGTGTTGCCCCTGGCCAGCCTCTCGAAAAGCTCGCGCCGGATTGGATCTTTGAAATCGACAACAAGAGCCTGACTCATCGCCCGGACCTCTGGGGCCACTACGGGATGGCTCGCGAGGTAGCTGCCATTACCGGCCATTCGCTCCAGGATCCCGTCAAGCCGGGGCTGCTACCGGCTGCCGCGCCAATCGTGAAGGTACAGATCAGCGATTACACGCTCTGTCCTCGCTACAGCGCTCTCCTATTTGAAAACGTGAAGGTCGGGCCATCGCCCCTATGGCTCCAGGCACGTCTCGAGAGTCTCGGCCTGAACCCGATTAACAACATAGTCGATGTCACCAATTACATACTCGCCGAGCTGCCGCAGCCCATGCACGCGTTCGATGCCGATAAAGTGAACGGCGAAACCATCTATGTTCGAACGGCGCACGCAGGCGAACAGTTTCGGGCGCTCAATGGTGAAACCTATACTCTCGATGCGACTGATCTGGTCATTGCCGACGCGGTCTGTCCAATTGGCCTCGCCGGAGTGATTGGTGGAGCGGACAGCGCGATCTCCGAAACCACAACGCGCGTAATTCTCGAAAGCGCGAACTTCTCCGGTTCTAACGTTCGTCTTACCGCTGCGCGACACAAGTTGCGAACCGATGCCTCGATGCGTTTTGAAAAGTCGCTCGATCCGCAGAATACGCTGCGCGGTCTGGCCCGGGCTGTCGAGCTCTTTCCGCAGGTTTGCCCGGGCATTCGCGTTTCAGGCGGGGTGACCGACGCCCTCGGCGCACTACCTCACGTCGAGTCTATCCTGTTGCCCGTAGATTTTGTCTCGCGCAAACTCGGCAAAGAGATCACCGAAGGCACTATCTGCCAGATTTTGATCGCCCTGGGATTCGCCCCTACCGAAATCGCGCCCGGCGTGCTGACCGTCGCTGTCCCGTCCTGGCGCGCAACCAAAGACATCTCTATAAAGGATGATCTGGTGGAAGAGATTGGACGCATGGTGGGTTACGAAGAGATAAATCCCACGGCACCGTTTGTCGCCTCTGTCGTGCCGCCCTCGGACCCGATGCGTTCCTATCTGCGGCAAATTCGCAGAAAGATTGCCGATCAGGGGTTCACTGAGGTTTACAACTACTCGTTCGTCAATGAGGGTGAAGTGAGCCGTTTTCTGTTCGACGTGAAAGATCACATCGCGGTTCGAAATCCCATTGCCTCCGATTTGACTCATCTCCGCCGCAGTCTTTTGCCAGGTGTCTTCAAAAATGTTGTCCAGAACGTGCGGCATTATCCTGAGTTTCGTCTGTTCGAGATCGGTCGCGAAATCCATCCCTCGCATGACGGTCTGCCAAACGAGATTACCCACCTTGTAGCGGCCCTCTACAACGCGCTCGGGGATGAACAGGACTTTTTTGAGCTCAAGCGAGTTGCCGAATGCTTGTTTCCATCATGCGTTTTGACGGCTGCCGAAGCCCGCGCGTACGAGCATCCAGCCCGGACCGCCGAAATTCATTGGCAGAACCGCGTGATCGGACGGCTGTTCGAGCTTCATCCCTCTCTGCTCAAAGCAGAAGGAATCGAAGGCCGCGCCATGCTCTTTAATGTCGATTTGGACTTTGCCCAAAACTTGGCCGCCGGCAGCGCTATCCAATACAAGCCGCTCCGGAAATATCCAACCAGCGGCTTCGATTTATCCGTGATTGCGGAGTTGAAATTGCCAGTTCTCGAAATCCAAGATGCGCTTTCGAAACTCGCTGGTGCGGATTTGGCTGCGATCGAGTTTGTGCGGCAATATGCCGGGCCTCCCCTGCTCGAAGGGCAAAAGAGCGTTTCGTATCACCTCGAAGTCGGCGCACTCGATCACACGCTGACGGCGGATGAAGTATCCCAGATCCGTACCCGGCTTATCCAAGGGGTGCGTGAGCTGGGTTTCGATCTTCGGGTGTAGAAGCCTTACAACACTATCTCCGCACGCTGCCGGATCTCGAGGCAGCCTTTTCCAGTCGGCAAGACTTTTCCCGGATTCAAGGCGCAAGCAGGATCGAACAGCGATTTGAATTTCTTGATCAGATCCAGCGTATCTTCCGAAAATAAGTGCGGCATAAGTTCCATTTTTTCCATCCCTACGCCGTGCTCGCCGGTAATCGATCCACCCACGGAAATGCAGAATTCCAAAATCTCTTCACCCGCGACTCGCGCGCGCTCGAGATCGCCCGGTTTCCGCGGGTCGAAGGGCAAAATGGGGTGCATGTTCCCGTCTCCGGCATGAAAGACATTGCTGATATTGATGCCGTGCCTTTTTCCGATCTCCCCAATAGCTCGCAGCGTCCTGGCAATTTGCGTCCGCGGAACGACGCCATCCTGAACGTAGTAAGTTGGGCTCACGCGCCCAATGGCTCCGAACGCA
>CAVTRG010000001.1:0-516729 GCA_963737045.1 uncultured Acidobacteriaceae bacterium | reverse complement strand
TCAGAGTATTCGCGAAACACTCGCACGTCTGCACAGCCGCGCGCATCGGATACTAATGTTCCGGATGAACACAGAGGTAAATTGGCGGAGAGAGTGACATTCGAACTCTGGCGTACTCAATACAACCTGCAAGTTGTAAATTCGCCGTTGCCGGAACTGCCGTATTTGCCACGGCTGCCGTCGCGCATTGCCCAAGTATGCTCAAACAGCGGCTTTGCGGTCAAACGAAATCCGTTACGCGTATCGGCGGACTGAAATCACGCCACGAGTTCGAGCCTCCTCGAATTTGGGACCGCCCGGTCAGTCCCGTGCTTGGGTTAGCCAAGCGTCAGAACGGTAACGCAACTCTCGATCGAGATCGAATGATGTGTGTCGTTCTGATAACATTTCAATTTATGCATTTGAACTGACTTTTCCTCGCATTAGTGTCGATGCGTGAATCAGTCAATATAGGCTGTGAATTTGAGGATGTGCTCGCAGAATGCTTCCGAACGAAATTCGACGGAGCAAGACCGCGGTACGCCACTGAAGTTAAGGTCAGGTCAATCGAAGCTCGGCTGGGCTCAATCTCAGGGTGAGTCGGCACGCTTGGCTGAACTGGAACTGCCCTTTACGCCTGCTGGGAAGATACAACCGGCTGCTACGCCTAGAAAAGGTTGGCGAAGGCAGATGTCCAGGTATGCTGCCGATTAAGCGAACGCGAATCACCGAACAGCTTGTTGAAGAGCTAGTTTCTTCTTTGAAGAACTCCGAGACATGCGTTGTAGTTGCGCCCGTATACGGTGGCAAATCGATGCTGGCTCATCGAGTTTCGGGGCACCTCTCAAAATCGCGATTGAACGTGCTTCATTTCGAATTTCCTCCGGGGAGGGCGGAGGATTCCGAAACGGAAGTGCTGAGCTGTTTAATCAATCCTCCCCCGCAGCTGCGAACGGCGAGCTCTCTGGCGAGTTTCTTCGATGACCTCTGTGGATGGGCTTTGGGCAGTAACAGAAAAGCGGTTTTTATTCTTAATCACCTTGATGGTCTTTCAAGAGAACTCGCGCGAAGATTTGTTCGGCACCTTGCGGAGCTTAAAAAGTGCCTGACTGCAGGCTGTGCCGCTCTCATCACCACTGAGGCGCACGTATTCGATTTGTTCCTCGGCCCCGATGCTGAGTTTGATTACGCGAACAAATACCTTTTGCAAGGCTACGGCCCCGAGCTCTTCCGTGAACTCGTCGAAAAGAGTCAGATCGACTTGTCAATATCCTTCGACGCGGAGCTGTCACTTGATGATCTGTGGAGACTCACAGGCGGAAACATATATCTAGTTTGGAATTTGATCAAAGCAAAACGAGACGAGCACGCAATTTCAGGTGGTGGGTCAAAGAAGCTGGTACTCACAACCCGAGACATTGAGCGATTTTCGCAAAATCTAGCCCAACCCGGGGTTGAGGAATGCGCACTGTTCCGCGAGGCGATGGAGATCATACATTCCAAAATTGAATGTCTCGATCTCCTCAGCGAACTCATATGTACCGGAAGAGTAGAGCTCAGTCCGGAATTTGTGTATTCAGCCCATTCCTTGGAAGTTGTTGGAGTTGCGCATTACCGCGACGGCTTCCTCCTACCCTCCTCAGAGTTGATGGATCGTTTTCTAAAGGCTGAGCTTTCCTCTTGGAGCTTAGGAAACTTGTACGCACTGGCAGGTGACTGGGAATCAGCATTCAGTTGGTACGCGCGTCAAAGTGGTCGTTTAACGCGAAGTCCGAATTTTCGTGAACGCGTCGTTAGCGAGGAGGTTATTAGGCGCCTCGACGAATTCATCAAAAGCTCGATGCCCGAAGAGGTTCATAGCCTGTTCAACAGATCTTTACGAAGTCTATTTGGCATTCACCAAGTGTTCAGGTGTAAGCGAGCGCCCTCGGGATGGAATTGCTCTGGGGAAATTAGCAGCCTTCTGCTCGATGAGCTTGCCCGGAACGATACCGATGAGTTCACAGTGAGCAACAACGGGATAGCTATTCATTGCTTCACAGGTCTAGGCGGATCGAAGGAAGCGTTTGCCGCCGACGCAACGTCGACGCCGAGCTGGGTTCGCACACAAGTGCCGAAAATATTCAAGGCGTATGCGGAAACGATCGTGTCCATTGAATATAAGGAAAGAACGGCCGAGGCACACAGGCTGCGGGGTGCGCTGGGCAAAGCCATCGGGAACATCGTAAATGGGCTGTATGTCGAACTGATTAGTCCTCAGGATGTTCTCCGAAAGGCGAGCGAAGAACTCAGGCGATCAGGTGCTGTTAGGGACGCGATTTTCTGGCTCGCATCCGATACTTTGAAGCTGCGATCTCTGGTCGGCGAAGCCAAAGCGGCGTTTACCTTCACCGCCGACGAGATGAACCCCGTCCAAGAAGTGTTACGCGGAAGTGATGACGTCCGGATTCTCGAGCGGGACGAATGGCCAGAGGCGCTTGGGGCCAGCGAAGCTGAGAAAAGCGGCGGGACCTGCATGCTTTTCCCAATCAGAGCTGGGGGCCATAACAGCGGAGTTTTTTGTGTCGCACTAAATCAAGGAGTCGTGCCGGACGGGGGCGAGATCTACGAATTGAAACAGTTCGCGGGCCAGTTAGCCGCAGCGGTCGCTCACGCTGGCCGGATCTCGCGGGTATCGGTTGGTTTAGACTGCATCGGTGAACCGATCCTTATTTTGGACGACTCGAAGCGAGTCATTTTTTCAAACTCGGCAGCGCGCTCGCTACTCGGGGTTCCAGCCAACCCCGGCACCTCTGAGCCCTTCTCTATAGGCCTTGGGCCCGAGTTCCAGAGTGGAATCCAAACGGCGTTCGAGCAGAGCCGGTATGTCGATTTCCCCACTCGTATCCGTAGTCAGCCTTACGAGGGAACCGTCGTATACGAGCGTCTCAGAAATCATCTCGGTGACTTGCTCGGCGTCCTAATTCACATACAGCCTAAGAGCTACTATGCTGACCTGTTGAGTGCGGCCCGCGCACTGGAGCAATCGCGTAACAAGGACGAAGCTCTCATGAAGCTGTCTCAAATTTTCCAAGAATTCGGCCACCATTGGATCCGTATTTACCGGGTGAAAGAAGATGCGCTGATACCAGACCAGTGCGTAGATCCGGCCAGACCGAATGTCGAGAAAGCATTCAAGACCATTGAACTCCCCGGCCGCGGTGACTCAGCTTCTTGGAAGGCCATAATTACCGGCCGACCGTATGTCTTTTCTTGGAATTTGAATGTACCGGATAGAGAGGCTTTCTTTACAGAGCGTGGATTACGTGTAATCTCAGTTCACAATCCGCCTGCTGCCGTGGAACTGGATAAGCACCCGGACGATTATTGGGTCGAGCTTCCGTTATTCAGCGGAACAGATGTCCTCGGTAAAATCGCGATCTCTTGTGCAAAAGACCTCACTCCGGAGCGATTTCGAGTCTTGCATGTACTTTCCGAATTGATCGGTGAAACTTTCGCGGTAATCGGTAACAGACGGCGCGACTTCCTTCGAGCCGAGCGTGTTACGAAGCAGGTGATGAGTGATATTCGGGGTGTGTTCTACGACCAATTGGCATCGCTCGACGTCATCATTCAGCTGATAGAAAACGTGTTGAAAACCGCAACCGTTGCCGACGAACCAGCAGCCCATTATTCGCGTTCCGCAGCGATGGCTCTCGATGGTCTGCGGGAAACCTTTGAAAAAATCGCGCTTTCGGACTAGAATCGCTGGAGTGCATCTTCATGAGTACTTGATACTTGTTTTGGCCACAGATATCGTGGAAGGAGCATGCCTGAAAGGCATGCTCAGCACACTTCCTGTCCGAAGCACAGTCACTCTTTTGCATGATGCCGAGAGTGCGTCTGCTCTGATTCGCGAGAAGTTGCCGCCAACTCATTCGGTCCGTGCTGGGAAAATGTCCCAGGATCCGCTGGCCTGCTTGGTTGTTGACCCGAGAATTTATAGAGATCCAGCCGCGGTCGGGCTACTTTCTGAAGTGTTGCAGGAAAGAAACGAAAGAACGAGCTTGAGCATTATGCTGACCCACTATTCTTCGTTCCTGAACGATCCTATCGTGCGCGCCCAAATACGGAAGATCGGTGGAACAATCGACCTCCTGGAGATCAATAAGCGAGAGGAAGGGTGGCCGGCTCGACTATGCCAGAAGGTTACCGCCTACCTACTTGGGCGGGAGTTTTTGTCTCTTTTTGACTTGTTGAACACGTACCAATTGGAGACCATCCGATACTCAGAAGCCTACTCTGTGCTTCCAAGCGCCACGTCGGGTATCCAGTTGATGAAACACTTGGTCCGGGGTTTTTGGGGCGATGATCCGAACCAATATGCAAAAATGGTTGCCAAAATCATCTTCGACATCTCCGATAATGGAGCACTTCGTTTCGGTCACACTTCCGCCTTGCGAGATCCCGACCGAGAAGGAGAGCATCCCGAGTTTCGTACTCGCGGCGTGTTCAACGTTCAATGGTGGCCGCGAAAAGTCTCGACGCGAGACCAGGGATCTGTCACCAAGCGAGAGGTCGAGCACTATGCGGATTTATTGGGTGACCTGATAGAGGAAAACCTGATTGCGCTAGGTACCCTTCGAGAGCTTAGCAAGGCGATAAATGAAGATAAACCATTCCTATTGTGGTTGCTGAACCAGGAAGATTCGCGTGGGCTGCTACAACGCTTATGGTTCGGTACATTCGTGGATTCTGCGGACGACCCTCCTACAATCGCGTTCCCGTGTGCTCGCTACGGGGAAAGTTGGATGACGCGCGAGCTGTTAAATATCGCGGTGCGGCATGAATTGATGCACATGTCGAATTTGCAAGATCGAGGACAGCTGCCCTTGCCTTGGATCTGGTTTGATGAAGCTTTAGCGAACTGGTTTGCCTGGCGCGTGCCTACTTACGAATCACGACATTACGAGATCAAACGCTCTTCGCTCGATGATGAAAGGAACGGGTTTGCTGGAATGGCGTTTGCACGATTCATCGAAAAGCAGTACGGACCACAGTCTCTTCTGGACATCTGGAGAGCCAATTTCAATTCTGTGTTCGTAGCAGCGGAGCGGATATTAGGGAAGCCAATAGAGGATCTGATGATGGAATTCTTCATCTGGGCTTTTCGGGAAAATGTGCTCGTAGAAGATCGGATCGACATGGACGGGCACACGGTTTTCAATCACGCTTCATATGTTCTATTCAAGATCGACAGGGGCGCCGGTGCAATCCAACTCTCGTGCAAGTGTAGAGACTGGCAACAACACGTACACTTGGCCCTTTTCGAGCATCGACACTCTGTTCCTCAACTTATGAAGTTTAGCTGTTCCGAGGAGACATTCGAACTTCCGAAACCGTGCTCGTATCTACTGATTGTGAACGCCGGTTGGAGGAGCCTGCCGAGCGTTTTCCATGACGATCAGGTGCGACTTGAGTTTCGCTTTTCGGGTTTTATTCGTTCTGCGGGTGCATGAAACGCCATGACAACAACGGTTTTGAGAACCGGATTTAAGCTTGTGCCGGGATGGTACTCGTAGAACCACACTAGCTGCCACCCCTCCCAACCCGCAACGTGCTGACACGCACACATATGCTTCAGGTGGTCACGTTCAAAAGCATACACTTCCTGAATCGGGTTCAAAGAATGGATCCTCATCCGTAAGAATTCTTACGACCTCGCCCATCTCATCACTCACGGACGAGGACATCTTGGTTATTGAGCGCTTAAAGCTTTCGTGTAGTTCTACGGAGTATTCGCCTCTTTGCACACGCGGAATTTCGAACTACGCCGTTTCCGGTACTTTATCCCGCGATGGCTCCGCACGTGCCGCAGCTTGCTTACGAGATTCCCGAAGCTTCTCCACTTCGAGGCGTATTTGCGGAGTAAGTAACTGAGCGCGCTGCGGGATTATATGAAGCTCACCCGAAGCCCCATCAAAATTCCATTGGAACAGGTCGCCTTCCCTCAAATTGAAGATGTCCCGGATCTCAGGCGGGACGGTTACCTGATACTTCCCCGCGATGCGGGTCACGATCGGCTTTCCTTTGAGCATGGGTATAAACTCCTACAGAGCGATTATCGGAAATTCAGAAGTTCTTGTCAAGGAAAAAACACCGGCCATGACCTTGAACTATTTTGAAAGCTCAAGCCCGTGATACGCAGCCAAAAGTGAAAAGCCGATGAGAAGTAAACCCCAGCCTAAATAGGCCAGCTTCTTCGTCCGTCGGGCGAGGAGATTGGTAATAAACATGGGATGACGCGGGTCCATACCTTTGTACAGCGCACCGACGGAATGCTGCTTGGCCCATTGTGAAAGAGCGCTTAACTCTTCTTTTTCCAACGCCTCGCGCTTGCGCAGGAATAGGTCTAGGGCCAGGACAGTAGCTCCTCCAAAGTTCAGCACTTCTCCAAAAAGACCCAACCAGTGAGCTAATTCTGACAGAAATGTCGCCCCTCCATCAGAGATTAACATATTCTGATAACGGGAATATCGGAAATCCAGAACTGATCACTTATATTCTTCCGGTGAACATGGCTCAAATGCTTGGCGTTGGCCAAAGGTAGGCGCTCAGATCTCCGGAAGTGGTTGAAAGCTAAAGCGCGCTCGTCGGTCGGGTCTGGAATGCACCCTCACAACCCGTTATGAAACTCGGATTCCCACCTAAGTAGTTGCTGCCGAATAACTTAAATGAACGGTGAGGGTGGGATTCGAACCCACGGAACCCGTAAAGGTTCAACGGTTTTTCACTTTTCGAGACCGCCCGATTCAACCACTCTCGCACCTCACCGACTCGGGCTACTCTCACCATAGTAAGCTGACTCACCACCCCAGTACCGCCGCAAAGATCAACGGTGCGACGATCGAAGCGTCTGATTCAATCACGTATTTCGGTGTATCAATGCTCAGCTTTTCCCACGTAATCTTCTCATTCGGAATCGCCCCGGAATACGATCCATAACTGGTCGTCGAATCACTAATCTGGCAAAAATAGCTCCATAACGGCGTATCTTTCCGCTCCAAATCCTGTCGTAACATGGGCACCACGCAGATCGGAAAATCACCCGCGATTCCGCCGCCGATCTGGAAAAATCCAATAGATGTTTTCCGCGACAACTCCGTATACCATTCGGCCAGTGAAATCATGTACTCAATCCCCGTACGCACCGTGTGCACATTCTTCACATCGCCTGAAATGCAGTGCCCCGCATACATATTGCCCAGCGTGGAATCTTCCCAACCCGGAACGAACATCGGTAGATTCCGCTCCATCGCCGCATAAAGCCAGCTATCTCTTACATCGATCTGAAAAGTGCGTTGCAACTCCGCCGACTGCAGAATCCTGAAAAAGAACTCATGCGGAAAACAGCGCTCACCTTGCTTGTCTGCCGCCATCCATTCCTTCAAGATCACGCCCTCGATGCGCCGCATGGCCTCTTCTTCCGGAATACAAGTATCCGTCACGCGATTCATATGCTTCTCGAGCAGCGCCTGTTCATCGCCGGGAGTCAGATCTCGCCAATGCGGAACGCGTTCATAAAAGTCGTGCGCAACCAGGTTGAACACGTCTTCCTCCAGATTCGCGCCCGTGCAGGTAATCGCGTGCACTTTGCTTTGACGGATCATCTCCGCCAGCGACACCCCGATTTCGGCCGTGCTCATAGCACCGGCCATGGTTAGGAACATTTTGCCGCCACGATTTAGGTGTTGGACATAGGCCTCCGCCGCCTCGACAAGCGTTGCGGCGTTGAAGTGGCGGTAATGATGTTTAAGAAAGCTTGAGATAGGTCCCTGGTTCATCTCTACATCCAATTGTTACTCTCAAACAGTACAACTCGGTTTTGCAACTTCGCATCCGAATTTCGCGCCGGCCGATAGTCCGTATTTCGGCCCAGCCCATCGATACCGGGCCTGCTTTCTCTCCACCTTCAACTTCCCCGGAACCGCAACAAGCGGCCGAGTCACCCCGCTACACGCTGGGGCCTTCCTCTCGCGTCGCCCTTGGCATTTTTACCAGCCGCGTCACAGGGCTCGTACGTGAGACTGTAATCGCCCATTTTTTCGGTAACTCTTCCGTAGCGGGAGTGTTCCGCGCCGCCATTCGAATTCCGAATTTGCTGGGCAACCTCTTTGGGGAAGGCGTACTCTCGGCCGCCTTCGTTACGGTCTACTCGAAGCTCCGCGCGAGAGGAGAAAATGAACAGGCGGAACATGTCGCGGCGGCTATCTTCGGTATTCTTGCACTCGTTTGCGCGATTCTCGTCCTGATTGGTGTCGTGTCAGCGCCGCTGTTGATTGATGTCATCGTCCCCGGGTTCCGAGGTGAAGACCGCACGCTGACTATTCACCTCGTGCGCATCTTGTTTCCAAGTACGGGAATGTTGGTCATGAGTGCTTGGTGCCTCGGCATCCTGAATAGCCATCGAAGATTCCTTCTCTCCTACACCGCTCCCGTCGCGATGAATCTCACAATGATCGCTGCCGCTGTGGTGTTCGGCCCTCACGCGGCCCAGCGGCAACTCGTAATCGATCTCGCTTGGGCCGCAGTGCTCGGAAGCATTCTTCAATTTGCGGTTCAGTTACCGCAGGTTTTGGAATTGCTGCCGGGCTTCCGCCCTGTTCTCCGATTTTCGTCTGAACACGTCAGAACTGTCATCCGGAATTTTGGCCCCGTATCTCTAAGCCGAGGCGTTGTTCAGATCAGCGGTTACATCGATCAGATAATTGCCAGTTACCTCGGCCCCGTTGCGGTCTCCACCTTAGGCTACGGCCAAGTCATCTCTATATTGCCCGTAAGCCTGTTCAGTATGTCTGTCTCGGCCGCTGAACTTCCCGCGCTCTCCAGCGCCATTGGCACGCACGATGAGATTGCCGCCGTTCTGCAGCAACGTTTGAAAGCGGGGCTGCGTCGAATCGCCTTTTTCGTGATTCCTTCAGCAGTAGCCTTCCTCGCCCTCGGAGATGTTCTCGCGGGAGCGCTGTATCAAACAGGTCACTTCCATCATGCCGACGCACTTTATGTTTGGTCCGCGCTGGCGGGTTCCGCCGTGGGCCTCCTCGCCACTTGCCTCGGGCGCCTCTATTCTTCGGCATTTTATGCGCTGCTGGATACGCGAACACCGCTGCGCTTCGCTCTCGCTCGCGTGCTGCTGACCGCAACTCTCGGTTACGTGTTTGCCTTGCGATTACCGCAATGGATAGGCCTCGATCCGAAATGGGGAGTTGCTGGCCTAACCGCCTCAGCCGGATTGTCGGGCTGGGTCGAATTCGTGCTGCTGCGCCGTGCCCTGAGCGAACGTATCGGCAACATCTCCCTTCCAGGCGACTTCATTCTCAAACTTTGGTTAATCGCCTTCATAGGGGCTGGACTCGCTTACTTCATTAAAGAGATTGTTGGCTCCGCCCATCCGCTTCTCCTGGCCTTTCTGACGCTCCCTGTCTTCGGGGCCATCTATTTTGGCGGTAGCTCGTTGCTCAACATTGACGAAGCCAAGAAAATCCTGTTTCCCGCTCTCAATTTACTCAGGCGATCAGCCTCGCGGTGATCTTTGCAATCTGCAGATCCTCCTGCGATGGAAGTGTGGTCGCGTGAATACTACCCAGAAACTCCAGTCCCCCGCAGATTTCGGAGCGTAATTCCGCCGCATTCTCCCCGATGCCTCCTGTAAAGACCAGAGCATCCAGACCACCAAGCACAGCTGCCATCCCCGCGATTGCCTTTCGGACTTGATAACAGAACATGCTCAAGGCCAAGTCCGCCTGCTTACTTTCTTTACGAGAACGCAACAGTTCCCGCACGTCACTCGTGACTTCCGACACGCCTAACAACCCTGAGCGTCTATCAAACTGACTTTCGAGTTCATCAGCACTCCCGTAACCATTGCGCATCATGTAAATCACTGCGCCCGGATCGAGATCGCCGCAGCGCGTTCCCATCATGATGCCGCCGGTCGGCGTTAGCCCCATTGTTGTATCGACGGAGTGACCGTTCCGAATAGCCGTGATGCTTGCGCCATTGCCTAGGTGGGCAACCACGAGGCGTTCCGGTACCGGATCAAGCTGCGCAAGGATCGACTCGAGCGAGAGCCCATGGAATCCATATCGCTCGACGCCGAGATCCCTTATTGCCGCGGGAAGTGCGTAAGTCCTGCTCACCTCCGGCATGCTCTGATGAAACGCCGTGTCCATGCAAACCACTTCGCCCACCTCGGGCACCCTGTGTTGCATCGCATCGAGCACGGATAGCGCAACAGGAACGTGTAGTGGAGCGAAATTCACCGCGTCTCGTAGCTGCTCGACCACCGCTGGCGTAACGCGCTGATGCTGTCTGACCCATGGCCCTCCATGCACGAAGCGATGCCCAACAGCCACCGGATGCGGCGCGCCGCAATGCTTGATCGAATCGAGAGCATGGGCGAGAGCCGTCGCATGATCCGGTAGTCTTAGCTGCTCCTCAGCCCGATCCTCCGTCTTGATCCAGAACCGGGATCTTTCTCCTCCTATTTCTTCGGCTTCGCCTTCACAGCAAGCTCTTGCCGTTTCTCCATTCCACAGGTAAATCCCGAACTTCAGGGAGGACGACCCGCAATTCAGGGTTAAGATCGGTTGTTCCACCGCCGTCTCCCCTCACAACCCCCACTTCCAGTGCCGCACTTCCGGAAGATCTTCCCCGCATTCCATCACGTACTCTTTATGGCGCTGCAGATTTTCACTTAACCAGTTGCTCGCCTTCTCGACAATCGGCTGCAATCGCGGAATCCGCCGAATCGCATCGAAGGTCAGCTGAAACCGATCCATCTGGTTCAGAACCGTCATATCGAAGGGAGTAGTTGTTGTCCCCTCTTCTTTGTAGCCTCGAACGTGAATGTTGTCGTGATTGTGGCGCCGGTATGTCAGCCTGTGAATCAACCACGGATAACCGTGAAATGCGAAAATCACCGGCCGATCTGTCGTAAATAACTCGTCGAAATCTTCGTCAGCGAACCCATGAGGATGTTCGCTCGAAGGTTCTAATGTCATCAAGTCCACTACGTTCACGACCCGTATCCGAATGTCGGGCACGAAGTCGCGTAGCAGAGTGACTGCGGCCAGCGTCTCGAGCGTGGGCACGTCTCCCGCACAGGCCATCACCACATCCAGATCGCCCTCATCATTACTGGCCCATTCGAAAATCCCGGCCCCCTTCGTGCAATGCCGTATCGCAGCCCCCATATTCAGCCACATGGGACATGGCTGTTTGCCGGCGATGATCAAATTTACGTACTGGCGGCTCCGAAAACAATGGTCTGCTACCGAGAGAAGTGTGTTCGCATCCGGCGGCAGATATACCCGAACGACATCGGCCTTCTTATTCACTACGTGATCGATGAATCCCGGATCTTGATGCGAGAACCCATTGTGATCCTGCCGCCACACATGCGAAGACAGCAAGTAATTCAAAGACGCGATCGGCGCTCGCCACGGCAAATGACGCGTAACCTTCAGCCATTTCGCGTGCTGGTTGAACATCGAATCGATGATATGGATGAACCCTTCGTAGCACGAAAAGAAGCCGTGCCGGCCCGTCAGAAGATACCCTTCGAGCCAGCCCTCACACATGTGCTCACTCAACACCTCGACCACCCGGCCGTCTGTAGTCAGATTTTCATCCACCGGCTCTACCTTCGCCATCCACTCCTTGCCGGTGACCTCATACACAGCATCAAGCCGATTCGATGCCGTCTCATCCGGCCCGAATAAACGGAAGTTACGCGCGGCTTGATTGTGCTTGATAACATCTCGTAGATAATGCCCCAGCACCCGCGTCGCCTCCGCTTCCGTTGCGCCCGGCTTCTCCACGTCAACAGCATAGTTTCTGAAATCCGGCAGTAAAAGCGGCTTTAGAAGTGTCCCGCCATTCGCATGCGGATTCATTCCCATGCGCCGTTTGCCTTTCGGAGCTAGGTCAGCCAGTTCAGGCCGCAGCCTGCCTTCACCATCGAACAGCTTCTCTGGTTCGTAGCTGCGCATCCACTTCTCGAGAATTTTCAAGTGCTGCGGATTTTCGCGTACATCCGCCACCGGCACCTGATGCGCGCGCCATGTGCCTTCTACCGGCTTTCCGTCTACTTTCTTCGGCCCGGTCCATCCTTTAGGAGTCCTCAAGATCAACAGGGGCCAGCGTGGCCGTTCGACCTGTGGGCCATTCCGCGCGGCTTCCTGTATAGCTCGAATCTCCTGAAGCATCTGTTCGAGAGCTGCCGCCATCGCCTGATGCATTCTGTGCGGATCGTTCCCCTCGAGAAAGCGCGGCGCGTATCCATATCCTGTAAACAACGCCCGCAGCTCTGCTTTCGGAATCCGTGCGAGTACCGTCGGATTCGCGATCTTGTATCCATTCAGATGCAAAATAGGCAATACCGCTCCATCCTTCGCGGGATTGATAAACTTATTCGAGTGCCAGCTCGTCGCTAAGGCTCCGGTTTCAGCTTCTCCATCGCCAACGATGCAGGCAACAATCAGGTCCGGATTGTCGAAGGCTGCGCCATAGGCGTGCAGCAGCGAATACCCGAGCTCACCGCCCTCGTGAATAGATCCCGGAGTTTCCGGAGCAACGTGGCTTGGTATGCCATAGGGCCAGGAAAACTGGCGGAACAACCGCTTGATGCCATCGCGATCCTGCTCCACATTTGGATAAATCTCGGTATACGAGCCCTCCAGATATGTGTGCGCGACAATTCCCGGTCCGCCATGCCCCGGGCCGATAATGTACATCATGTTCAGGTCATGCGCGCGAATCAGCCGGTTCAGGTGGGTATAAATGAAGTTCAACCCGGCGGTCGTTCCCCAATGTCCGAGCAGCCGCGGCTTGATGTCTTCGTTCACCAACGGGCGCTCCAGCAATGGGTTGTCCTTTAAGTAAATCTGTCCAACAGTAAGGTAGTTTGCCGCGTGCCAATACGCGTCAAGCTTGTCCACTTCCTCTGCACTAAGAAGTTCAGGCATCGAGTTTCGCTCCGGATTGCATTTACAGAGAGGCTCTCAGATTACCGTAATCAGATGCGTGAGCACGGGAAGCAATTCAGCAAATTGCGGCATACTTGCGGGAGGAGGCAAACTTGACACCACTCGGATCCGCGGCAAAGCTTTGGCGCTTTCCTGTGAAGTCCATGCAAGGCGAGGAACTGCAAACCGTTCATGCCACCGAAAAAGGATTGATTGGCGACCGCGTTTACGGGCTGATCGAGACGGCTACCGGAAAGATTGTCAGCGCCAAGAATCCCAGAAAATGGCCGGGAATACTCGATTTTTCCGCTGCCTTCCTCCGTCCTCCCAGCGCCGCTGATTCCGCACCTCCGGTACGGGTCTCCTTCGTAGACGGCACCTCCATGTCTAGCGACGAGCCCGGCTTCAACGCCCGGCTTTCCACTATCTTTGGCCGCGACATTGTCGTTCGATCCACGCCGCCCCCAACAGCCGTTCTCGAAGAATACTGGCCCGACATCGACGGACTCGCGCACCGAGAAGCCGTTACAGATGAAAACATCTCACTCGGAACGCCCTCCGGCACTTTCTTTGATTTCGCCGCCATTCACCTTGTGACCACGTCCACGCTCAATGTGCTTGAGCGAGCCTATCCGAAGGGCCGCTTTGACCATCGCAGGTTTCGACCGAACATTCTCGTCGACACTGGTGCCGACGGTTTCGTCGAGAACGAATGGGTGGGACGCACGCTTGGTGTCGGCGACGATCTCGTCCTCGAAGTCCTGATGCCGTGCGCACGCTGTGTGATGACCATATTGCAGCAAGGCGAGTTGCCCCTCGATCCGGGAATTCTTCGAACCGCAGCCGTCGAGAACAATGTGATGATCGCGCCTCTGAATCAAAAAATGCCGAGCGTTGGAGTGTATGCCAAAGTGATCCGCGGGGGCAATGTACGCCAGGGTGACCCCGTACGGTTTATTTAACGCTCCGCATTCCGGCCTTCCCCGCCTGCAACAACTGTTCGGCCTGCTTCAGCGCCTCAGGGGTCACGCGTTCGCCCGAAAGCATCCGTCCTATCTCGTGTGCCCGCTGCTCGCGCGCCAGCTCTTCAATAGCCGTATTCACGCGTCCGTTCTTCTCGCCTTTTGATACCGCGTAATGATGATCCGCAAATCCGGCGATCTGAGCAAGGTGCGTCACGCAGATCACCTGGTTTCTGCGCGCCAGTTCCTTAAGACGCCTGCCCACTGCGGCTGCCGCCGCTCCACCCACGCCCGCATCCACTTCATCGAAGACAAGAGTTGGTATTCCGCGGTGCTGGTCTGCATCGCCGACCGCAGTCTTTAGCGCAAGTGCCATCCGGGATAGCTCCCCGCCGGATGCGATCTTGTCTAAAGGCTTCAACTCCTCTCCGCGATTCGGGGAAACCAGGAACGCAATCTCATCGACCCCTGAAGACGTCCATCCGCCCCGCTTCACAGAAACCTGAAATTGCGTCCCGCCCATCGCCAGACTCTTCAATTCGCTTGCCACTTGCTTGCTCAAGCGCTCCGCTGCAGCGCTCCGCCTTTGACTTAAGCCGTCGGCCAATTCTTGGTACTGCTCGACCAGAGTTGCTCGTTCTTTTTCAACTGCCGTCCTGTGCTCGCTCGCATTCTCCACTTCATCCGCTTGGCCTCTGACATCTTCGAGAAACGCCAGTACCTCCTCAATTGACCCGCCATACTTTCGCTTCACACGGTCCAGTGCCGCCAACCGTGCCTCCACTTCGTCCAACCGGCCCGGATCACCTTCGAGCCGGCCCAGGTAATCCCTCAACGTGTACGCCGCCTCATCTACCGTCACTGCCGCTTGCTTCAATAACGCATTCGTCTCTGTCACGCTTTCGTCAATCCGCGCCAACTCATCAACACGTTTTAGTGCCTGTTTTAGCTGCGTTGTGACACTCTCTGGAGACTCGTACAGCAGCGCGAAAGCCGCCGCGGCATTTTCTTGCAAACGAGTCACGTTCTGCAACACTCGGCGTTCCGCTTCAAGCTCGGCATCCTCGCCGCGCCTCGGCTGCACGCCCTCGATTTCTTTCCGTTGGAAGTTCCATAAATCAAGCAGCCTGAGCTTCTCTTCTTCATTGCGGCTCAGTTCCTTGAGCCTTTCGCCCGCTTCCGCCCACGCGGTAAACACCGCCGCCACTCCGCTACGCAGATCGTCCGTTCCCGCATATTTGTCCAGCAATTCCCGCTGGGCTTGGGCCGTAAACAAAAGCTGCTGTTCGTTCTGCCCGTGAATATCGCCTAAAGCGGGCGCGAGTTGACGCAGAAGGGCAGTTGTCACTGGCCGATTCGCTACAAACGCCCGGGATTTTCCATTCGCCGCAATCTCCCGCTCAATGATCAATTCCTCTTTTTCGTCATGCTCGATCCCGGCTTGGGCAAGCAAGGCTCGCAATTCCGGCCCAGCGTCGAATTCGAAAAGTCCGGAAACACGCGCTCTCGCCTCCCCGCTCCGGATCATCTCCGTCGACGCGCGAGCACCAAGCAGCAGACCAAGCGAATCCACCACAATCGACTTGCCGCTGCCCGTCTCTCCCGTGAGCACATTCAGCCCTTTTTGGAAACGAATGCGAGCCTGCTCGACTACGGCATAGTTCTCAACAATCAATTCCACCAGCATGTGACCGAATTATACGGCGAAATTATTATGATTTATCCCCGCGCTCCCTATAATGGAGAAGAGGTAAACGAGAGGACACTAACTATTGCCCTTTGTGCTGCTTCCCGCATGGCTCGATTTGACAATGTGGGACATCATTCAGAACCTTAGACCGGTTCCATTAGCCATCATCGTTTTGTTGATTCTTTTTTCGTTGCTTTCCTGGACGATCGTATTCTCAAAAAGCAGCGTATTTAGCCGCGCAAGGCGGGAAAACCGGAACTTTCTTCGGGCATTTCGGAAAGCTGACAACTTACAGACCGTCGCCATCGCCAGCGAGCAGTTTTCGTCGGCGCCTTTGGTCGCCGTGTTTGATTTCGGTTATGGCGAAATCGAGCGCCAGGTCAGGCAGCGTGGCTCGCTCGTGAATAAGCCCGCCATCGAGCGTAGCTTGCAGTTGGGAATCAGCGAAGAAGTTACCAAGCTTGAGATGAACATGAATTGGCTCGCGACAGTTGCGTCCGTCTCGCCCTTCATCGGCTTATTCGGCACTGTGTGGGGCATCATCGATGCCTTTCAGGGCTTAGGGAACGCGGGTGCCGCCAGTCTTCGCGCGGTCGCCCCGGGAATTTCAGAAGCGCTCATCACAACCGCGATTGGTTTGGCTGCTGCGATACCCGCGGCTATTTTCTACAACGTCTTTGGTACTCGCATCAAGGAAATCGGCACTCGTATGGAAGACTTCGCGATCGAGTTTCAAAATCTTGCGGAGCGCGATTTTGGCGGCTAACGTCACACTGAGGAGCTAACGTGGCATTCTCGTTCGGTGAAGGAGGAACACGCGGTCGCCGCTTCGGAGGTCCGTCCGCGCTTTCCGAGATCAACGTTGTTCCTTTGGTCGACGTCGTCCTCGTTCTGTTGATCATCTTCATGATCACCGCCAATGTCATGGAGTTTGGCCTGGATATTCAGGTTCCCAAGGTCAAAACGGTTCGGCAGACTGCCCAGGACTTGCCTGTTGTCAGCATCACGAAGAATGGTGAGTCGTTCCTAAATGACAAGCCCATAAACATCAACCTCCTCGCGCAAGGCATCAGGCAGCGCTTTCACAATGCATCATCGGTCTATGTCCGCGCCGACAAAGAAACGCCCTGGGACCCCATCGCCCAGATTGTGGCTGAGCTCGGAGACGCCAAGTTCGACGTAAAGATGGTAACGGCACCCACCGAGTCCGGAACAAGGCCTCGCCGATGAAGCCAACAGCGGAACCGATCGACATCCTCGACGAACGCGATCCGCTTGGATTCCCGTTTATCGGTTCTTTGCTGATCCATGCCGCCGTCGTGTCTCTCTTTTTTCTCGGCTGGTACTGGATGAATAGAGCGCGCGAGATGTTTGGAGATGTTCATCCAGCGGGCGGCCCCTCCTACTCGGTCTCGCCGGTTCACAATATTCCGATTCCGCAGCGCGAAACGCCTCCCAATCCAGTTGCGAATGACACGAAATCGCTGGTCCCTACTGCGCCAGCCAAACAGGACCTCGAAAAAAAACAGCCTGTCCCCGATAAGAACGCTGTTGAGATTCCCGACAAAATGAAGCGTGAGGCCAAGCGCACAATGCAGCAACAGCACTATACTCAGCCCACGCCGCAGAATCAGATTTATAGCCAATCCAGACAAGCAGTCTCAAGCCCCATGTATGCAGCGCAGAGCGGGGCTGGGCAGGTCGGCATAGGCCCTAATTCCCCATTAGGAAGTCGTCTGGGTGGGTACGCCGAACTGGTGCGCCAGCGCATCGCCCAGAACTGGCGGACTAGCGGCCTGGACGCGAGGAGCCAAGCTGCTCCCGCGATGGTGAGCTTCATCATCATGCGCGACGGAAGCGTGCGGAACGTGCAAATCGTACAATCGAGCGGCAATCCTTCCATTGACGACACCGCCCTTCGAGCGGTTTACAACTCGAATCCACTGCCGCAGCTTCCTCCGCAAGTTGCCGACAGCTCGATATCGGCTCAGTTCACCTTCAATCTACGCTGATGCGAATTCATCTCTGCTCCCTTTTGATTCTTGCCTTGGCAAGCGGGTTATCCGCAAAACAGCAAGTCAGCGGAGTAATCAACAAGAATCCTGGCAAGCCGTTGATTGCCGTGCCGGATTTTCGCGCCTCGGGAAGCGCTGCTTCCTTTATCTCCGCTTTCAACAATACGGTCTCGAGTGATTTGCAAAGTTCCCCGCTCGTGAACTTTGTTCCGAAAACGCTTTACCCTCTTCAGATTCCGCAACAGCCTTCCGATCTCGCCGCCGGTGTCGCGCCGCCCAGCTCCCGCGCGACGAATCCGCAAGGAAACAGACTTACCGATTGGAGTCTGCCTCCGGTCGCCGCGAATTATCTCGGCATTGGGTACGGAGCCGAAAACCAGGGCCAATTCGTCGTCTTCGGCTGGTTGTATAGCACTGCGCCCACCATCGCCACATTGCAACAGGCGCAGGTCTTCGGAAAAGTCTATACTGCGACCCTCGACGAACCTGGTGCAATCGACGCAGGCCATCGCTACGCCGCTGACATCCTCGCGCAGTTTGGTGGAAAAAGTCTGGTGGGTACCCGCATAGTTTTCGTATCCGACCGTTCCGGCTCCAAAGAGATTTGGGTCATGAACTGGGACGGTAGCGGTCAGAAACAGCTGACCCGTTTCGGCTCTATTACTACGTTTCCGTCCGCCTCGCCCGATGGCCATAGAATCGCTTTCACAAGTTATGCAGCGGGATATCCTGCTATCTACATGTTTTCTCTTGACACCGGACGCAAATTGCCGTTTTATAATCAGCGCGCTTCTATGAACGCGTTTGTCACGTTTACGCCTGATTCGAAGCAGGTTGTGTTCTCGTCCACCGCGGGTGGCGGCCCTCCTCAGTTATTCATGGCGAACCTCGACGGCAGTAACTTCCGGCGTTTGACTTACTCCAGCTCCATTGAAGTCGAAGCCAAGATCAATCCGAAGACCGGTACCGATATGGTCGATGTGTCTGGCCGTTCTGGATTCCCGCAGGTCTATCACCTGAACCTTGAGGGCGCCGATGTGCAACGGCTGAGCGCCGGCACTGGTGAGGCGACTAATCCTGCGTGGAGTCCTGACGGCGGTCATATTGCTTTCGCCTGGACCCGTGGTTTTGAGCCCGGCAATTACAACATCTTTGTAATGGATGTAGAGTCGCGGCAGACTACTCAGCTCACCTCTAATGAAGGCCGCAACGAAAATCCCGGTTGGGCTCCCGATGGCGCTCACATCGTTTATGCCTCCAAACGCGGACGGCAATCGCAGATATGGGTAATGAATGCGGATGGCACCGACAAACATCCGTTGACTCAAACAGGAAGCAATGAAAAGCCGGTGTGGGTAAACGCCGAGCAATGAAGTCAAACCAGGTATTACGAAACACTCAGGAGGGATTGCAAGGACCATGACCAAAACCAGAGGATCGCTGACACTCGCCGCCGTGCTGATGTTGGCTATAGCCGCGGGTTGCCACAAGAAGGCGCCCCCGCCTCCCCCGCCTCCACCACCGGCCGCACCGCCGCCGGCGGCGAAACCAACCATCAATTTCTTTACCGCTGAGCCGAGCACAATTACCAGCGGTCAGCCGTCATCGCTCCGCTGGTCGGTCACTGATTCCACCAATGTCCAGATCGATGGGATTGGACAGGTGAGTCCGGATGGCCGTCGCGCCGTGTACCCTACCAACACCACCACTTATCACTTGACAGCTACCGGTCCTGGCGGCAATTCTGATGCCTCCGCTACCATTAGTGTCAGCGCGCCGCCCCCGCCCGAACCTATCACGCGTCCCACCAGCGAGACTCCGGCTCAAATGCTTGCCAGACAAGTGCAGGACATTCACTTCGACTATGACAAGAGCGATATCCGGTCTCAGGACCAGTCAATCCTGCAGGGAGACGCGAATGCGCTAAAAAGTATCTTTTCACTCGACCCCAACTTCACAGTGACGGTGGAAGGCCACTGCGACGAGCGCGGCTCCGCTGAATACAATTTGGGGCTCGGTGATCGCCGCGCGAGCGCGACCAAAGATGCGCTGGTCGCTTTGGGTGTGCCTGGCGACAAGCTGAAAACCATCAGCTACGGCAAGGAGCGGCCCATCTGCACCGATGCGACGGAGGATTGTTATCAGCGGAATCGCCGCGCCCATTTTTCAGCTAGTCAATAGCGCTTTTGCACATCGCATCGCTTCTCTTAAACTAAAGACAAGTCCTGAAACGGGGGCGGATCTCATCCGTCCCCTCCTTCTAAGGAGATTCACATGAAGTTTCTGTGCGTGGGCATCATCACGCTTATCTGCTCCACTCTTTCGTTTGGAGCGAGCAAAGAGATCGTTGAATTGCAGCGGGACGTTGCTCTGCTGCAAGACAAAATGGATACCATGCAGCGCGATCTCGATACCAAATTGGGCGCATTGACCGCCCTGTTGCAAGGTGTGCAGGACAACTCCAATCGCGCCAATGCGACTCTTCAAGATGTGCTCAGCAATGGCCTCGGGAAACAGCTCGCGCCCGTCGCCGGCCTTAGCACCAAAGTCGATTCCATGGGTGACGATGTGCGCGCTCTCAAAGACGCATTAAACGACCTGAGCGCCCGCCTCGAACGCATGGACGCCAAAATGACGGATCTCAAGAACCAGATGCAAATCATACAGAGTCCGCCGGCTGCACCTGGGGCCACGTCTCCAGGCACAGCTCCCGGCTCGCCAGCACAGCCTGGCGCCGCTGCGGGACCGCCCGCCGGGATGACTGCCGAAAAAACCTATACAGACGCGCGCCGAGACCTCCAAACCGGAAACACAGATCTGGCTTTGCAGGAATTTCAACAATATCTCGCGTATTTCCCGAACACCGAGCTCGCCGCGAACGCGCAGTACTACATCGGCGAGATCTTCTATAATCACGGCGACTTTCAGAGCGCCATACCGGCTTTTGATGCCGTCCTCGAGCGCTATCCGGAAAATCCAAAGACCGCGGACGCTCACTTCATGAAGGGAATGGCACTTCTCAAAGCAGGGCAGCGAAATCGCGCAGTCCAGGAATTTCGTACCCTGGTCGCGAATTATCCCCGCACGGACGACGCCCGAAAAGCGCAGCAGCAACTTCGCCAGCTCGGCGCGTCAGCTTCTTCTGCACCGGCAGCTGCCCGCCGTCGCTCGCCGTAATCGGTTCGATCCCCTACGCCGGGCTTGCCAACTGCCGGTACTCCTGTTCCGATTTCGCCGGCAGCAGCACCCACAGTGTATAGATCCCCAGCGCCGTCCCGAGTGGCATATCCAGCAGGCTGAAGCACCCAAAAATAATCGCCAGCATTCGTGCCCAGGATTGGCGCTGCAGCAATCCCCAACCCGTGATAATTCCCAACACCGCTCCACCTATAAACAACACCCCCAAACCGTGTATCAGGTCGGGCACAAACGGCGGGACATCGGGCGGCAAGAACTGCACATCGGGCCGAAAAATTGTTACCAGCACGATCCCCGGAATCAGGCGAATCCCCGAGATCGCGAGCCACAGTATCCCTAGAATCCGCAGGTGACCCCCGATCCGGCTCGGCGCTGCCCCGACCGCCGTTCCGGTTGCCATTCCTTTGCCGCACTTCGGACAAAAATTCTGTCCTGGCTGCAACTCCGCGCCGCATCGATCGCAAAACATCTTTTACCTCCTACAATGCCTACTAACCCGATACGACAATCGCTCCCCGTTTGTTCGCCGCAGCCGCTTCACGCCACAGCTCTCCCCGTTTCCCGCGTCTTCGTTTTCTCCAAGTTCGGTAAAAGCCACGTGAGAATCCCAATAGCCGGCAAGAACGAACAGACGCGATACACGAAATCGATATTCGTCAGATCGGCCAACTCGCCGAGCAGCGCCGCCCCAATCCCGGCCATCCCAAATGCGAGCCCGAAGAACAAGCCCGATATCATTCCCACTTTCCCGGGAACCAGATCCTGCGCGTAGACTAGGATGGCCGTAAAAGCCGACGCAAGTATTACGCCAATCACCGCGCTGAGAACGCCTGTCCAGAAAAGATTTGCGTACGGCAGTACGAGCGTGAACGGAAGCACGCCAAGAATGGACCACCAAATGACGTACTTCCGTCCAATGCGATCACCCACCGGGCCCCCCAGCATCGTTCCCGCCGCAACCGCTCCCAAAAACACAAACAAGTGCAGCTGCGCGCTTCGCACAGAGACGTGAAACTTACTCATCAAGTAGAACGTATAGTAACTGGTCAAACTCACTAAATAAAAATACTTCGAAAAAACAAGAGCAATTAAGATCGCAATCGAGAGTACAACCTTCCTCGAAGGCAGAGCAGCATGAGCCGCCTGCCCGTGCACCTGCGATCTAGCGATCCTGGATCTGTTCATCTTGTACCAATTGCCCACCCGCGACAGCACCACAATGCCCAATAGGGCTCCCAGCGAAAACCAAGCAATGCTCGACTGGCCGCGTGGCAGGACAATGAACGCTGCCAGCAACGGCCCAAGCGATGACCCCGTGTTGCCCCCCACCTGAAACACCGATTGCGCGAGTCCGGGTTGCCGGCCCGATGCCATCCGTGCCACCCGCGACGACTCCGGATGGAACACCGAGGACCCCGTACCCACTAGCGCGCCAGCGATTAAGAGCATTTCGAAGTTGGACGCCATCGATAGGAGCAATAGCCCAATCAGCGTGAAACTCATCCCCACAGGCAACGAATACGGTTTGGGCCGGCTATCGGTGTAATATCCCACGAATGGTTGCAGTAGCGATGCGGTTAGCTGATAAGTAAGGGTGATCAATCCTAGTTGCGCGAAGTTTAGATGGAAGTTGGTCTTGAGTATTGGATAGATCGCCGGGATCAGCGACTGAATCATATCGTTCAGGAGATGGCAGAAACTGATTGCCGCCAGAATCCTGAATACGGTCCTCTCGGCTGATGTCTTACCCTCTGTCTCTATTCCGCTAATTCCCGTCTGCACCTAACAGAATCTTTTCACACCATAGCGGATTCACCTAGCTATAAAGGTTCCCGGTGACCCTACAAAACGGCCGCATTCCGAATAGCGGGTCTACAGATCTCGACCGTCGCTCAGATGCTACATTCAGTGTCAAATGTGCCCGAAATCAAACCATCTTCGCGAGCATCGAGTAGGTGTAAGTGAAGTCGCTACTTAACCCCGTCACAGAGTTTTTCGGCTTCATCGGCGAACTTGGAATTTTTGGCTTCCGAGCCATTCGGCGCACTTTTGTGCCCCCGTTCGAGATCGAGGAAACGGTTAACCAAATCTATGATGCTGGTTGGCGCTCATTGCCGCTTGTGATTGCATCCGGATTCGCCTTCGGCGTTATTCTCGCCCTGCAAACCCGCGCCGAGATGCAAAGTTTCGGTGCCGGGGCAATGATTCCGCAGGCCGTTTCCACTGGCCTGTTTCATGACATCGGCGCAATCATCGCAGCACTGCTTGTCGCCGGACGTGTTGGGGCCGGCATAGGCGCTGAACTTGCGGGAATGCGCGTTACCGAGCAGATCGATGCTCTCGAAGCCATCGGCGTCAACTCGTTCAAATATCTGGCCGTGACACGAATTGTAGCGTGCGTCATCATTATGCCGATCCTGACGTTGGTGCTCAATTTCGCCGGGCTCTTGGGAGGCATGCTTGCCGACACCTGGGTGCTGCAGATGTCGCCGCGTGCATTTGTTCAGAATGCGTTCCAGTCTATGGACTGGACAGATTATGTTCCGCCTGCGCTGAAGACCGTTGTATTCGGCTTTCTGATCGGGACAGTTGCTTGTTACCTCGGCTACAACGCTACGCAGGGTGCAACCGGAGTAGGCCGCGCGTCAACCCGAAGCGTCGTGTACTCGCTTTTACTTGTAATGCTGTCGGACGTCATTCTAGTCAAGCTGACGCAGTTCTTCTTTGAGAGCTGAAAATGGCAGACCAACAACCTGCAGTACGCCTGGAACACGTCACCAAGATCTTTGAAAACAGAAAGGTGCTCGACGACGTATCCGTGGACGTGGGGCACGGGGAAGCGTTCTGCCTGCTGGGTCGCAGCGGTACAGGAAAAAGTGTCACGTTGAAGCTGATCATCGGATTACTCGCGCCCGATCAGGGCCGCGTCTTTATTGAGGGTCAGGAAATTCAGACGCTTGACCCTAAGAGTCTTTCGAACGCGCGCAAAAAGATCGGCTTTTTATTCCAAAGCGCGGCGCTTTTCGATTCCATTACCGTGGGCGACAACGTGGCATTCCCTTTGCGTCGTCACACCCGAAAATCAAAAGACGAAATTCGTTCCATTGTTCAAGGCAAGCTGAAGGATGTCGAACTCGAAAAAGAGGCCGGCAAAATGCCATCGGAACTGTCGGGCGGCATGCGAAAACGTGCCGCTTTAGCACGTGCTTTGGTGCTCGATCCTCGCATCCTCCTGGTCGATGAGCCGAGCAGTGGTCTTGATTCCATAACTGCCGGCGAGATCTATGACCTGCTCCTCAGCTTGAAGAAGAAGCACGAAGTGACGCTCATCTGCGTCACTCACGACGCGGCGGGCGTCCGCAAATTCGCCGACCGCTTCGCCGTACTCGACAAAGGCAAGATTGTGGCTTCCGGATCGGCGGATGACCTCCAACATAGTCGCAATCCGTTGGTGAGAGATTTGGCAGTAGGAGCAGAAACCTGATGTCAAAGGCAGTGAAGGTAGGCATTTTGATAGTTGGCGGCGTCGTGCTGTTCGGTCTCGGCCTATTCCTGATCGGAAGCAGCAAGCAGCTATTTGCGCACCATTACAGTGTCTATGCGGATTTCAACAACACAGCCACAATCAACAAAGGTGTAACCGTTCGGGTCTCCGGCATGGATGCCGGCACAGTCGATGCCGTCGACATACCGCGCACGCCCTCAGGCAAGTTCCGCATGAAGCTCAAGGTGGACCAGAAGTTCCGGCATCTCATCCGCGAAGACTCAGTCGCAACCATCGCGACCGAAGGCATGGTAGGCAATCAGTTCGTACAGATCAAGAAAGGCACGGATAATTCACCCGAATGCGTGCCGGGCTGCACGATCAAGAGTCAGGAGGCCGCTAGCATTTCGCAGCTCATGCAACAGGGCAATGAGATCGCCGACCAGATCAAGACCACAATCCAGGACGTCCGCGGGCGCGCCGATGTTGCCATGGGCAATATCACCGACCTAACCGGCCACGCGGATGAATCCATCAAGAGCATCACTCCGGGGATCCAGAAGATCGCGGCCAATGGAGTCAAAGTTAGCGGTAACGCCGACCAGATCGTTGCGAACGTGAGAAATGGACAAGGCGCAGCCGGCAAGCTGCTGATGGATCAGCAGACCGGGCGGGACGTCGCCACGATCGTGTCCAACGCGAAGCAAACCACAACCAATGCCGATGGCGCTTCGGCCAAAGCGAACGACATGATCGCGGAGATTCAACATAAAGACCTTCCGAAAATCGACCAGACCGTCACAAATGTACAGGACACGACGAATCAGTTGAACGCCGCGGTCGGCACTTTCTTGTCGAAGGGCAACAATCAGGAAAGCACGCCTGACGCACTCCGCAACACGATTCAACACGCGAACCAGGCTACGGGAAATCTCGCGGACGACACCGAGGCGATTAAACACAACTTCTTCTTTCGTGGATTCTTCAAGCGCCGGGGCTTCTACACCCTTGCTCACATGACGCCGAGTGAATACGAACGAAGCGAGTTCGTCAGGAAACCCGCCGGCCGTATCTGGATACCGGCAGCGGGTCTTTTTGAAGTAGGTGCGGACGGCAAGCAGAAACTTACGCCTCAAGGACCTTCCATCCTGGATCAGGCATTGTCCGGGTTGGTTCGGTATCTGCCTAACAACCCAATCATGGTCGAAGCTTACTCCCCGACCGGTGCTCGCGATCAGCAATATCTCTCCTCGGAGCAGCGCGGAGACGAGGTCCGTCGGTTTCTCGAATCACGCTTTCAGGTCGATTCGAAGTGGATCGGCGTGATGCCCTTCGAAAACCAGCCGCCAAAGCACGCTGGCAAGAAAACGTGGAACGGGATCAGCGTTGTCGTCATTCAGTCCAAATAGTCGGTCGAACAATCAAGATCCTCCACGTAGTTCTTCTCATTCTTCACATCTCCTTTCCTGCGCTAACGTGAGAATGCTTCTACTCGGGGGATCGATTGCCGGAGCATTCCTGTTCGCGTCGCCGTTTCATCAATGATGCTGCTGCCGTATCGGCTGGCCTGGCTCTCACCGAATGGACCCTGGTTGAGAAGGCAAGCGCCGAGCGGGCAAGTGCCCAGCAGCAAGCCGCGACGCAGCCCGGATCGATCCCCCGCCGCAAGTTCGGCCGCCATCCCGATCAGGTCTCAGCGTTGGGCCTCGGCGGCCATCACCTCGGGAATGCCGCCTCAGTCGAAGATGCCGTAGCCATTCTGCACGAAGCCGTCGACAACGGGATCACCTTCTGCGATAACGCCTGGGAGTACAACGACCACCGCTCGGAGGAGTGGATGGGCCAAGCTCTTAAGGGCGGCTACCGCGACAAGGTTTTCTTAATGACGAAGGTTTGTACCCACGGTCGTGATGCCTCCGTCGCCATGCAGATGCTTGAAGAGTCGCTCGGCCGCTTGGGTACTGATCATCTCGACCTCTGGCAGCTGCACGCCGTCGTCTACGATAACGATCCCGAGCTCGCCTACCGCACGGGTGGAGCAATCGAAGCGCTCGATAAGGCCAAGCAACAGGGCAAAGTCCGTTATGTCGGCTTCACAGGGCATAAAGATCCGCGCATTCACAAGCAGATGATCGACATGGGTTACGCGTGGGATTCCGTGCAGTTTCCCATCAACGCCTTCGACTCGCAGTTCCGCAGTTTCCAGCAAGTCGTTCTCCCCGACGCCGTCCAGCGCGGCATCGCCGTCTTAGGCATGAAACCGCTGAACGGCGATGGCGCTCCGTTTCACCATGCCGAGGTCAAGCTGTCACCCGAGCAGGCGCTTCGCTACGCCATGAGTGTTCCCGGCGTCACCACCACCATCACCGGAATGGAGTCGCTCGCGGTTTTGCGTCAGAACTTGGCCGTTGCTAAGGACTTTCATCCGATGACGAAAGACGAGATGCAGCAGGCGATGGCAGCCGTGCGGGATGTCGCCGCGGACGGCCGTTTCGAGGTATATAAGACCTCTCTCCGCTATGACGACGTGGTCACGCGGCAGATGCACGAGCAACCGCTCAACGGCGCCCATTCATGAGGAGCAAGTAACCACATGCCGGTATCTCACCGTCAGCTTAAGGGCGCCTCGGTCTCGATCATTGGTGTCGGCGGCTCCGCTCTCGGCGACGTTAAAGATGACTCGGAGGCTGGCCGTATCGTCAGCGAGGCTCTCGAAAACGGCATCAATTTCTTCGATAACGCATGGGAATACCACGACGGCATGAGCGAGGAGCGCATGGGTCGCGCTCTCACAGGCAAGCGCAATCAAGCTTTTCTCATGACCAAAGTCTGCTCGCATGGCCGCAAACGCGATGTCGCCATGCAGATGCTTGAGGACTCGCTTCGACGGCTCCAGACTGATCACCTCGATCTATGGCAGATCCACGAAGTCATTTACGACAACGACCCTGATCTCCATTTCGCGCCCGATGGGGCGGTCGAGGCATTAACGCAAGCAAAGAAGCAGGGCAAAGTGCGGTTTGTCGGTTTCACCGGCCACAAAGATCCCGACATCCATCTGAAGATGCTTTCGCACCATTACCCTTTCGATACGGTGCAAATGCCCTTGAACCCGTTCGACAAGAATTACCGCAGCTTTCAACAGCGCGTAATTCCTGAAGCACAGCGCCAAGGCATTATGCCGATCGGCATGAAATCCATGGGAGGCGGAGGTGAACCTGTGAAACGCGGCGTAGCCACTCCTGAGGAGTTGTTGCGTTATGCCATGAGCGTCCCCGGCATTCTTACGACCGTAAGCGGAATGGATTCATACGACGTCTTTCGTCAGAACCTCGCGGTCGCACAGAATTTTACTCCACTCGGCACCGAGGAGATGGCTGCTCTTGAGAACCGTGTCAAGGCAATCGCTGGTGATGGGCGCCTTGAGCACTATAAAGCAACGAAGCTATACGACGCGGCCGTTGGCCGTAGGCAACACGGCTTCCCGAGCCCAAAGGAGTTGCCCGCATGATCACTCTAATGATGCTGCTGGTGCTTATTGCGCAAGCGGGACCGCCGTCCTCGCAAGCCCCCATGACTCAGAACCGAGCCCCCGTTCCGGCTCAGCCCGCGCCCATGACCTATCCGGAATCGGCCATTGTCGATCGCACGTTTGCCCTCGCGGCTATGCAGGGGAATAACGCGGAAATCGACATGGCGCAGCTCGCTCTCAAGCGCGGTACTGCAAACGAAGTGAAAGGCTATGCCGGCAAGATGATCGCAGAGCATGGCGGCTTGATGAAAGAAATGGAGCCCGTTCTCCGCACTGCGCTCGGTGCCCCCGCACCGCCCGAGCGCCTCGCCGCGCCAGACATGCTCGCCATGCGCCACCTTGAATCCGTGAGCCCAGTCGATTTTGACCAAGCCTACGTCATGCAGCAGATCGGTGACCATCTAGCCACTCTGACGGCTTTCCACACAGTCGCCGAGAACGGCACGAATCCCCAGCTCAAAGCTCTCGCGCGAAAGTGGACACCCACGATCCAAGCGCACCTCGAACTCGCTGTCGATCTCACTCAGCACATCGGCGGCTCCAGCCCCTTTAAAGGTCAATAGCAATGGGGACAGGCTACTCTGTCCCAGAAACCGATTCATTGCAGCCGTAGTACCGTCCATCAACGGACAGAGCGCCCTCCCCTTCTCGGAACTCTGCCGAATACGATGGCAGCACTCCCTTGACACTTTGGACCTGCCCTCATAGCCTTGAAATATGGAAGTACATTTTGCACCCGATGTGGAAGCACGCCTCAATAAGTTGGCCGCGCTTAACGGTAAGGATCCCGAGCAATTGGTCAAAGACACTGTCGACCGAATGCTAGAAAACCAGGCCCGCTTTATCGCAGGAGTGCAGAAGGGGATTGAGCAGGCCGATCGTGGTGAGCTCGTCGAACATCAAGAGGTATTGAACCGCGTCAATCGGCTATTCGATTCGTAAATTGTATATCCGATGGACTGCCGATGCGTCCGACCAACTGATAGAGCTCTTCACACATATTCGAGAGAGCAATCCTGGCGCAGCTCGTAAGGTCGCTCGGACTATCATGGCTCGCGTCGCCCAGCTACAAACATTTCCGAATCTTGGCCGGCCTGGAGAGGTCAGCGGAACCCGCGAACTGGTTTCTCCGCCCTACGTGATCGTATATCGGATCGCAGACGAGTTCATCGAAATCCTGCACATTTGGCACGGCGCTCAGAACTGGCGGTAAGAGCACGAGCTCGCATCAGTACGCAAAAGCTGATCCATATTCCAGTCCTGTAGATACCGTTACAAACTCCTTCTCTCCTCCTTACTGATCTCTTGCTTGCCCTGATATCCTATCCAGCACTGACTCCGCATGCCTCCGCTCCCTCGCTCACTTCCACGCATCTGTGTGGCCCTGGGCCTCTCTACGCCTTCCGAATTGAGCCGTGCCGCTGAAGCGGAGTACAAGGATGGCAACACTTTCTTCGAATTTCGACTCGACTACCTTCGTGATCCACGATCCGGCATCAATCTGATCCGCTCTTTTCACAAACGTTATCCGGAGGTGCGCATTCTCGCCACCTGCCGCGGTACGCAAAACAACGGCCGCTTCGAAGGTGCGGTCGAACAACAGATGGCAATTCTGCAGGATGCCGCAAAATCTGGAGCCTCGCTACTCGATCTCGAAATCGAGTCCGCCGAGCGAGCCAAATCCAGCCTCGCTCCGCTATGCGATTCAACGCCGCTCATCATCTCCTATCACAATTTTCAAAGCACTCCTGCGTTGGATGCCGTGCTTCGCAGATTGCGGCGCGTCCCGGCTTCGGCGTACAAAATAGCCACTACGGCTTGCAAGCCGACTGACAACCTGCGCTTGCTGGAGTTCGCCCGCGAGCACCGGGATCCGCCATTGATAGCCCTCGCCATGTCGGAAATCGGAACCGCTACCCGTGTCCTAGGCACCTCCATCGGTTCTCTGTTTACCTATGCCGCTCCGCTCGGGTCTCCGGAAACCGGTTCAGGCCAGCTTCCCGCCAAACTCATGCGCACCCTCTTTCGGTGCGAGAAATTAACCCGGCAGAGCCGCGTCTACGGCGTCATCGCCGATCCTGTCGCGCATTCGAAATCTCCACAAATCCACAACCGCGCCTTTCAGGCCCGCCGTTTCGATGCAGTGTATATCCCTTTCCTGGTCTCGAGCGCCCAACTCAAAGACTGGATGACTCTCGCAACAAGTCTGCCGATCGCAGGTTTCAGTGTGACTCTTCCGCATAAACAGCGAATCCTCCGTTATCTCGATGCTGTCGAGTCGACCGCGAGGCGCATTGGTGCGGTAAATACCGTTTGGCGCAAGGCTGGCAAATGGCGCGGTACCAATACCGATACGGAGGGTGTAATAAAGCCTCTTGCTCGCCGCCTCCGCCTGCCTCATGCCTCGATATTGCTAGTTGGTTATGGGGGAGCCGCGCGTGCCGCCGCCATCGCTCTCGCCGAGGCAGGGGTGAAGGTCACTATTACAGGACGCGATGTTGAAGCTGCGCACGCTCTCGCTCAGGTCGTAAGAGCTGAGGCTGTCACTCTGGGAGAGGCGCAAAGCCGGCGTTACGACGCGCTGCTCCATGCGACCCCGGTCGGCATGTCTCCCCATACGAACGCGTGTCTGTTCAATGACGCGATTCCCGCTGAGACCGTCTTCGACATGGTGTATAATCCCCATGAAACCCTTCTCCTCAAACGCGCCAAACAGCAGGGCTGCACCATCATTCACGGTTCCGAGATGCTCTTGGAGCAGGCCGCCAGCCAGTTCGAAATCTGGACCGGCGAATCAGCCCCGCGCGGTGCTATGCAAGCTGCGTTCGAACAACACGTTTGAACGTGAACCGTAGTGCGAGCTTCAAAGCAATGCGACGCCTTAACCTTTCTCGCTAGCGTTCACCCGGCCGCTCGAGTTTCTGGATCCGCATTTCGTGTGTCTCTCGCGCTAGGACCACCGCACGAGATAGAGTGAACCTATGATGACGCACAACATGGTCACGACAGCTTTCGAACTGGATGGTTACCGCATCAAGCGGAATCTGGGCATAGTTCGCGGCATCACGGTTCGATCCCGCTCCATCTTGGGTACTCTCGGCGGGTCTCTGCACACGATTGTCGGCGGGAACATCACCGCGTTCACTAACCTCTGTGAAAAGGCTCGCGAAGAAGCATTCGAATTGATGTTGCAGCACGCCGCACAAATGGGCGCAAACGCAGTCATCGGGATGCGCTATGACGCCAACGATGTAATGCAGGGCGTCACCGAGGTACTAGCCTACGGAACCGCAGTTGTTGTCGAAGAGTCATCCAGCCCGCCATTATAGATTCGCTAAAAGGCTGTGTTGTCTCCGAGACTAGTGTGCCGTATAATTTTGCCCTTATAATGTGCCCATGAGTTCCAGCCGCTCATCGTCCCCGCGCTTCACTCGCCGTGAGTGGACCGCACTCCTAGGGGCTTCGCCTCTCATCGCGCAAGTTACGTCAAAACCGCCGCAGGGCGCGCCCGCTCCAGCTCCGCCCTCAGCAACGCCCGAAGAAAAGCTCAGAAAGGCGTACACGGACGTTCGCACAGTCAGTGACCGCCTCTCACAGCTCGCCGTTCCCATGGACATTGAGCCGGCGTTCGCCTTCAAAGTCTGACCCTCGCTCTCATGGGAAACGCCGCGACCAGAATCGACGAAGCGACTCTTCCCTTTGCCACCATCACTGAACTCAATGCGGCCCTGCGAAATCGTCAGATCTCATGCGTCGAATTGACAAAATTTTTCGGTAAGCGCCTCGATACTCTGGGCCCGCAATATAACGCACTCGCTCTGTCGTTATCGAAAGAAGCGCATAAAGCAGCCAAGGACGTGGACGGCGATATCAAGCGCGAACGTATTCGCGGTCCCCTCCAAGGTGTCCCCTATGCGGTCAAGGATTTGATCAGTGTTGCAAAATATCCCACTACCTGGGGCGCAAAGCCCTTCGCCGATCAAATCTTCGACTATGACGCGACAGTCATCAAGCGCCTCGACAAAACGAAAGCCATTTTGATCGGCAAACTCTCAATGGTCGAGCTCGCAGGCGGCGGCGGATATAGCTCGGCATCTGCTTCTCTACAAGGCCCCGGACTCAATCCATGGAACAAGCAGTATTGGTCCGGTGGTTCGTCCAGCGGTTCCGGCGCTGCCGTAGGCGCCGGTCTCGTGCCATATGCGCTCGGTTCTGAAACCTCCGGCTCCATCCTGACGCCTGCTTGCTTCTGTGGCATAAGCGGCCTGCGCCCCACCTATGGCTTGGTGAGCCGCCATGGCGCGATGCCGCTCTCTTGGACTCTCGACAAAATCGGCGTCCTCGCTCGATCTGCCGGCGACTGCGGTTTGGTTTTGCACGCTGTCGCGGGTTCCGACACCGACGACCCCGGCTCCGCTCGCAAGAGCTTCTACTATTCGCCCCAGTACTATCGACGCTTTCAAGACTTCAAGATCGGATTCGCCGAAATCGATTTCACGCAGTGGCCCGATGAGCCCTTGCGTCCTGCATTCGCGAACGCTCTCGCACTCGTGAAATCTTTCGGCGCGCAAATGGTCGAAACCAAGCTTCCCGATTTTCCGTTTGGCCCTATTATCGGAGCCATTATCGACTCCGAAGGCGCATCCGTGTTTGAGCAGCTCATCCGCAGCGGTAAGGTCGACCAGTTAGCCGATCAAAGCCAGATCGATGGCCTCAAAGCTTCCCTCACCTACTCGGCAGTTGATTACCTGAAGGCGATGCGCGTACGCACTCAAATCCAATCGGCTTTTCACGATCTTTTTGCCGATATTGATCTTCTCGTAGCGCCCACGCGCCTCAGCCTGCCCGACCGATCTGATCAGCCGTTCGACGAAACCGAGCCGAAGCGTCCCGATCAGAAAGGCGTCGTCGCGGGTTTAGTTCAGGCGAGCAATCTCGCCGGACTCCCCGCTTTATCTGTCCCTTGTGGCTTTGTCAAGGGCCTTCCCATCGGCTTGCAGTTCGTCGGGCCCCCGTTCTCAGAAAACATGCTCCTGGCCGCCGGACGCGAATTTCAGAAGCACACCGATTTCCACAAACAGCACCCGCCCACGTCTGGCTAAACCCTTCGCCGGTGGGGCACGAAGGCATGCACTCCCAAGAATAAAAAGCTCCCGGCGACGATTGCCAGCACAATCGCCGTCCACCAAGCTCCAAATCTCGCGGTGCCCGATTCGCTAATGCGCGGTTCCACAATGGCTCCGACGAGAGTCAATGCCTCGACACCAGCACTCACTCCGAGAGCCCAGCTAACTGAAGACATCGATTTCCGCGTCATCATTCCGAGAGCCAGCCCTTCCGGAATCTTATGGAGCGCCAACCCGAGCGGTACCGCAATACTTGCGAAGACTTCGAGCGAGAGCGCCCGCACACTCCAGCCGTCCAGAAAACTGTGTACGGCAGTCGCGACGAGCAGCGGCGCTATTAGGGTGTGGCGTATCAGCGAATCCACCAGCACCAGTCCGCCACACACCATCAGAGCTAGACCGAACGCGAGCGCCCATCCCAAGCTTCGCGCGATCTCCGGGATTACGAGGAATAGCGCGATGCCGAAAAGTAATACGCCGCCGACGGCTGCTAGATGCGACGGCGCTCTGCGCCATTGACCAGCAAACACCCCGGCGAGAATGCCGCCGAAGGCGAGCAAGGTCAACACCCACGCAGCCGCCATCTATTGGCCAGTCACTTTCACCACGAAATAGGTAAACGGTCTCCCATTCTCGATCAGAAGCTGATGCGGGGTCTTCGCGGCGATGTGCATGATGTCGCCAGTTGCTATCTGATGCCGCTCGCCTCCCTCAATCGAGGTTCCGCGAATCTCCCCTGCTTTCTGTGTATGCGGGTTCACAATTTTGCCGCCAGTCACAAGGGTAGCCTCTCCGCTCACAATCACGAAGATGTCAGCCTCATGTTCGTGGATCTCGGACGAACCCGTCTTCTCCCTATAGGCGAGCATCGTGTAGTGATTCCCATATCTCTCTAGGTCCTGACTCGCAAATGGGGTTTGCTTTTGCGCAAGCTTGTGGCTGAGTGCCTGCAGTTCTTTCGTCGAGTACACGTTTAGCTGTCCAATCGCTAACGTGGCTGCAATCAACGGCAATACCATGAATTTCATAGTCACGACTCCATTTGTAAGCGATTTCAATGTGCGAACACAATTCGCAATCTACGCACTGTTTGATATCATTCCCTGCGGAGGTTTTATGTCCAAGATTGTCAAATGCCGCGACGTAGGCGTGGATTGTGATTTCGAAGCCCGGGGGCAAAACGAGCAAGAGGTCTTAAACAAGTGTGCTGAACATGCCAAGTCGGCCCACGGAATGGACCAGCTCCCCGCCGAGCTCGCCGCTAAGGTCCGCGCGTCCATTCGCGATGAGGAGCCGCAGAAGAAAGCTTCGAGCGCAAGCTAGAGCCCTCGTCATCACTCCTCGGCAATTCAAGGCATTCAGATGAGCAAAATGAGTGAAAGCGATCGGGACAGCGTTCCCGGCAATGAGTTGGCGTTCCCGAAGGAGCGAAAGGAGCCGCTAAACGATGCGGCCCACGTTCGCAATGCCATTGCGCGTTTCGATCAGGTGAAGGATGTAACCGATGAAGAGCGCGACGAGGCATGGCGTCGCATAAAAAAGGCAGCTAGCAACTTCGGAGTCGAGGTGAGTGAATCCAGCTGGCGCGAATTGGGTTCCGGCGCCAAACGGTGAATCCGAGCCCGCGACGGTAATCAACTCTCTTTCGACTTTTCGTCAGGGCTTTTTTCGTGCGGTTTGATCGTTGAACGCACAATGATGAATTTGTTCAAGAGATCAAACCAGAACGGCGCTCCTAACGAAACCGCAACGGCTGTGACCAGCCAGCCTAATCCGTGTATCTGAAACAACCACAGCCAAGTTGCTAACCAAGCGCCATTCTTCCTAAACGGCGGCAGGAAACGCCCCCTGTCAGCCCCACCCGGGCTCGATGTATCTGCGGCTTGTGGCAACCAGCCGATCGGCAGACCGAGTTGCTCGAGAGAACTGATATCGCGTTTCAGATCCGTTGTGACTTCCTGTGCGCTGTTCTGTTTTGCTCTCTCCTGTGCGGCAGCTACCAGCGATTGTCGTAACGCTGAGTCGTTGGACAATAGCCGCGCGGCCATAAACGTATCGGCATTGAACATGATCGCGACTAGAATGCCCAACGAGAAAAGTACCCACTGGGTTCGGAACTTGTACCACCCCGAGATTCTGTCCATCGAGCTGTTGTACCAATCCTCGATATTCTGGCGCGCCTTAACTGCATCCGCGCCTGCTGCATCGATCATGGTAAGAATCGGCTCGCGAATCTTGGCATCGGCAAGCTTCGAGGTAGCCTCTCTGAGCGGCGCGAGCGGATTGGACTCAGGCGCATTGGACCCGGGCGCGCATGCAGACGCCGGCGCGCTACTGCTCGTAGAACCCTGCGCGCCTGAGATAGTCTGCGCGGTAGAAGGCATTGCAGTAACGCCTGCAACCCTGGGAATGATGTCCATAATCGCAAGCGCGAAGCTCCTTGCCGGAATATATGAAGGCAAATTCGCCGCGTGCCCCGGCCTGTACTCCCCCTTAAACAGCCCATAGATCAGCCCGTGATCGTAGAGAGCCTTCACCATGCCATCCCCGCGCTTGTCATTTAGCAGTTCGCGCAAGCCCCGCGCGAGATCCCTGCCGCGCATGTTCAGCGCCGATAACAAAATCTCATTGACGCCCGAACAAATGAGACTGAGAAGCAGATAAAGAAAAACGATCCCGATTGCAATATCTAGTAACTGTGAGCCAAACATGGAAGCTTCGCGTGAATGCAGGCGATAGTACCAAAAAACCCGCAAACTTGCATCACCATCTGAGTGCCTCTATACTTTTTCCTCAGAGTTCACTCATCGAGCGGCAGCAGTTTCTGCCGAATTTCATATCGGAGGATTTATGAAAAATCGAGCAACTTGGGTTTTCGGCTTATTGTCACTTGCGTTGGTAATTGCTTTCCCCTCGAGGGCGCAAAACAGTGATCAGGGCAAGCCGCCCGTCTACACTTACCTTGCGGAATGGGCCGTACCGCGAGCGCAGTGGGCCGACATGGTAAAGCTCGATGACCAGGACAAGCCCTTGATGGACAAACTGGTCGCCGATAGCACCATCACAGGCTACGGCGCCTACACGAACCTGATCCATCAGGAAGGCGAACCAACGCACGGCACTTGGTTCACCGCGACATCCGAGGGCAACCTGATGAAAGCACTAGAGGCGGTATATGCGCAGCCGGGTACCGTCACGGCACCGGTGCAAGGCGCTTCGAAGCACTGGGATCAGATCCTAGTCAGCCGCATGTACAATCAGCGTTCCGGGAAGTCTGAAGGAGGCTATCTTGCCGGTGACCAGTGGGACGTGAAGCCCGGCCAAATGAGGGCGTATAACCAGCTAATGAAGACGTCTCTTGCACCAGTTTTTGAGAAGTTGATGGCTGATGGTGTGGTGACCTCTTATTGGTTTGAGACCGAAGACTTCCACACGCAGAAACTGGGTCGCGTCACGTTCGTTTTCACGACAAACGACGCCGCAGGACTTGATAAAGCGAGCAAAGCTACAGACGAAGCATTCGAGAAAGATCCGGCGCTTGGCGATGCATTGCAGTCTATGGTAAATCGGGAAGGCCATCGCGACTTCCTGACTCGTTTGCGCTACATGAGCAACAAGTAGCCACTCGCTCTATCTCACGGAAATGGCATTGTGCACGCCGTTTCCTAGAACATTACGTACATCGCACTATTTCGAGCGCTAATCCGGTACCCAGTAGAGCTCAATAACGCGCCTGTCTTTTGTGGAATAGACAACATGCTGCGTGCCTTGAGCCTCGAACGCGTAACCCTGTGGAGTGGAGTCTATATTCGCTAGTGGTGCGCCCGTTGCGGCCGTCAGGTCATGGTGATGCCACCCGCTAGTGTCCCACCAAAGCTCATGAACATGACCGTCCGGTTCCGGATCACCCTTCGCCTGATAAAGAACATGCTGCGTTCCCTGATCCTCGAACATATAGGCGGCGGGCACACTATACAGAGGTTCAATTAGCGGCGCGCTGGCTGCCACGGTCAGATCGTTATGATGCCATCCGCTGCTGTCCCACCACAACTCATGGACGTGGTTGATATCCCCGTCGTCGAAGAAGACATGCTGCGTTCCTTGAGCAGCGAATACGTAACCCGCCGCGACGACGTATACCAGTGGCGCGCCCGTTGCAGCGGTTAAGTCGTTGTGATACCACCCCTGAATATCCCACCACAGCTCATGGATGTGATTGTCATAGCCGCGGTAGACGACGTGCTGCGTGCTTTGAGCATCGAATACATAACCCGTTAAAAGGGTGTCTGACGTTGCCGATGGCGCGCTGGCCGCGACCGTCAGATCATTATGATGCCATCCGCTGTTGTCCCACCACAGCTCGTGGATGTGGTTATCGGCTCCCGTGTAAATGACGTGCTTCGTGTATTGCGCCTCGAACACATAGCCCACCGGCAATGCGTCCCCATTCGCTAATGGTGCCCCGGTTGCGGCCGTTAGATCGTTATGATGCCATCCGTTGTTGTCCCACCAGAGCTCATGGATGTGACCGTCGCTTGACCCATTGGCAAGCTGTCCCTGGTAGACAACGTGCTGCGTGCCTTGAGCTTCGAATACATAGCCCCTTGGAACGAAGTCTGCTAATGGCGCGCCCGTTGCGGCTGTTAAATCGTTGTGATGCCACCCTCCACTGTCCCACCACAGCTCATTGATCTGGCCGTAGTTTCCCTGGAAATCGTTTTGCCGGTAAATCACATGTTGCGTACCTTGAGCTTCGAATGCGTAGCCATTAGGACTGAAGAAATCTGTACCCGGCGCGCCGGTTGCAGCAGTCAGATCATTGTAATTCCAAGCCATAATAGGTAGATCTCCTGGAGGAAACATGGCTTTCTACAGCGAACCGCCGAGCGAAATGCTTCCACTTCCTCGAAGAATCGATCAGCAAAATTCATTCCAATCAAGCTTGCCCGTAGAATCTAGAACTTGCTTGAACTCGATTGAACCCTTAGGATAATTGACCGACAAATATATCCAGAGAAATGCTGCCGGGAAATCGCCGCGAGGACCCCGGAACGGCGTCCTCTCCGATCCCGTCCTTTCGAAAGTGCCTGCACTATCCAATCCTCCTTCGAACCGCATCTCCCGCCGCGAATGGCTCGCCTCGAGCACCACTTACCTGCTCGCCGCGCGCCCCTCTCGTGCGCAAGAGCCCACGTTTTCGACGGAAGTCAAAGTCGTCAATGTCTTCGCCACGGTTCGCGATAAAGACGGCCACATCGTCACCAATCTCCCCAAAGATGCGTTTACCCTCCTCGAAGACGGCAAGCCGCAGGTGATCCAATATTTCAGCCAGGAATCCAATCTACCCCTCACCATCGGCCTGCTCATCGATACGAGTCTCAGCCAGACTCGTGTGCTCGAAGACGAGCGTGGCGCCAGCTACCGCTTTCTCGATCAGGTTCTGCGCGAAAAGAAAGATCGAGCCGTCATCGTTCAGTTCGATCAGGCGGTTATGATCCGGCTCGCCCTGACCAACTCTCACAAAGACCTCGAGGACACGCTCTCCCTGCTCGACTCACCCACCGCCGAGCAGGCCCGCGAAGGCAGCGGCACTCTCCTCTATGATGCCGTTCGCACTACCTCCATTCAGGTGATGCGCAGCGTGCAGGGCCGCAAGGCCTTCGTCGTCTTGACCGATGGCGTCGATGTCGGCAGCACCGTCACTCTCACCGATGCCATCGAGTCCGCCCAACGCGCAGGAACGCTGGTCTATTGCATTCTGTTCTCTGACGAATCCTATTACGGCGGCATCTCAATCGGTCCCAGCGGCCGGGGCGTCCTCAAACGGCTTGCGCGGGAAACCGGCGGCGGCTATTTTGAAGTCTCCAAAACCCGCAGCATTAGGCAGATTTACGACGCCATTCAGGAAGAGCTCCGTAGCCAATACAGTCTCGGCTTCGTCTCAGATCAGCCGGTTACCCACTCCGGTTTTCGCAAGATTCAGCTCAAAACCAAAGACAAGAAATTGATCGTCCAAGCGACCGACCGCTACTATGCCGAAACGTGAGCGCGCGCGTCGCGCCGGCGCAAGCCAAATACCGAACCTCGCTGACTCCATTCGGCCTCACGTAAATCGCTTCGGTGGTATTGACCTTTCCCTGCCCTCACGGGAACCGGTGAGACGACCTCCAAAACTAGCCCGATGAATGTCCCTGACGCGGTCAACGCGGCCTTCCCTCGGGAGGACGGCTCTCCGGCCTCGGTGCACTTTGCATCGGCGCTTGGCGCTGCTCCATCTGCTGCTGCTGAGCCGCATGCCTTTGCTCTAGCTGTTGCGTTTGCTGAGCGTGGCGCTGCTCCATTTGTTGTCTTTGCGCGTCGTCGTAATTCCTCTTGGCCGCTTGCTGGTGTTCCCTTTCTTGTTGCTGCTGCAGCTTCTGGTGCTCCTTCGCTTGCTGGGCCGCTAGCTTCTCCTGTTGCTGCTGATATTTCCTGTCCCCTGCCGGGTTACCAGTGTTTGGCGCCGTGAGCCTGTGTGGCTGCAACTCACTCGCGTGATTGTTGGTCCCCGGACGCCCTTCATTTCCCGGACGTCCTGCATTGCCGCGTACTGCATTTGCCGGAGGAGGCCTGTATGCGCCGCCTGCTGCTCTGGCCGGTACAACGCTTGTCCTGAAATCACCAGGTCTGGCCGTAGCTGCAATAGCCGGCCTGCCGTGGTTGGCGGAAGCACGCAGTTCGGGATTATTGCGGGCTTCCTGAACGTGCCGCGTTTGCGCGCCTACCGGACCGACATGGCGCTCGTTCGCATAGGATTCTTGCCGCGGTGTGGGACGCGCTTCGACCCCGCCGTTACCACCGTTGTAGCTGACATGATTTTCCGAGACATTCGTCACCCGAACGTTGTAGGTATTGTGAATAATCGTGGTATTTACCCGGTTCACGTACGTGTTATACGCGAAGCGACCACCTTCCCACCGGCCGCCCTCGTAACCATTACCGAAGTAGCCGAACCCATAGTTGATGCCGCCGTAAAAACCCACCTCCGGACCCCAATACCCTTCATGGAAAAAGAACGCGCTTCCACCCCATCCCCAATAACCGGGTGTCCAGAGGAAGCCGACTTGAGGCGCTTCGACCCACGTACCAGGTACCCAGTAATAGCCGTACTCATCGTCATAGGCCCAGTAACCGGGTATCCATAAGTAGCCATCCGCCGGACAAATGGGCTGTTCGTACACAGGAAGCGGCGGCGGCCCGAAGTTCACCGAGATGCCGATACCGATTTGAGCGAATGCGCTGTGCGACAAAGCCAGCAACACAAACGAAAACAGCAAAGAGCGAAAAGCGATTCTAGTACGCATCATCCTTCTTTCTGCCTGCTCATCTTTCTTCGGCCCAGCGGGGCGACGAGAGGCTTACAGGCGCGGGCTTGAGCGGCCGGCCAGTCAAGTGCGGTAGGACAGACCCTCCATACACTCTACTGTTTTTGAGAAATGGATTCTACCCTTTCAAAAGACTTCCTGTTACCGTAATCTATACTTCCTGCGGGGCCGGAAGGACCCGACCATCATGTCCACGAACACTGTTGTTCTGATCACCGGCGCGAGCACGGGTTTCGGGCGGGCAGCCGCTGAGACGCTGGCCCGTCGTGGTTATACCGTTTTTGCCACTATGCGCGACCCCGCTGGCCGGAACGCGTCTCATCGCGAAGATTTGCAATCACTGGCCCGACGCGAGGGTTTGCCGCTTAGTGTCGTGGATCTGGACGTCACTCAAGATGCTTCCGTAACCCAAGCCGTCGAGCGGATCCTCAACCGCGCCGGACGCATTGACGTGGTGATCAACAATGCCGGGATTGGCGCGTTGGGTTTAACAGAGGCGTACACGGTCGAGCAATTCCAGGAACTGTTCGGTGTGAACCTGTTCGGAGTCGTTCGCGTAAATCGCGCGGTGCTGCCCGCGATGCGTCGTCAACGCACCGGACTCGTGATTCACGTGAGTTCCGCCGCAGGGCGTGTCACGCCCCCTTGCATGGCAGCCTACTGCGCCAGCAAGTACGCGCTGGAGGCGTTGGCGGATGCGTACCGTTTCGAACTCAGTCCCTTCGGCGTCGACTCTGTTCTGGTAGAACCCGGAATTCACAAAACGCCCATCTTGGAAAAATTCTCTCCGCCCGACGACGAAGCGCGCGTCGCCGATTACGGTCCGACAGCTGAATATGCCGCCCGAGTCAAAGCGGTTTTCGATGCAGCAAACATTGCGCCCGACACCCCCGGCCCCGATCAGGTGGTGGACGCGTTCATACGCCTGATCGAGATGCCTCCCGGAGAGCGACCCTTCCGGACCCTCCCGACTGCTGCCTTCCAGCTTCTCGAGCCTTACAATGCGATGTCGGCAGAGCTTCGGCAATCGCTCGCTAACAACTTCAATGTGCCCGAGCTGATGACTCTGCAACGATCCAGCTCAAGCGCCGGGTGAGCGTCCCGAAGCGAGCCTCAGCGTATGAACGTTACTTGATAAATCGCCAATGTACTCAGCATCTCTAGTTAATGGCGGTCAGGGTAGTGGCTCAGTTTGAATTCTCCTGATCCAAAAGAGCAATGATGTCCGAAGTGTCCCAGAGGTGATCTGTCACTCCGGCGGCCATTGCCGGGGTGGTGCGAAGTATCTGGTGAATTCGCACGAAATTGTAGTGCATGATGTGGAGCGAAACAGCGGCCGCGTGGTTCTCGATTTTTTTACTGAATCCATTGGTCAAGCGGGTAAATCGACGCATCCCCATGCGCATAGTCAGATTTGCACGCTCAATGAAACTCGTCCTGACGTGTCGCGGGTCGGGATCTCCACTAATAGTTTGGCGCTCATGTACACCAGATCGCCTTTCAAGGCGTGTTTCAAAACTCTTTCGAAGTCGCCAGTTACAATCCGCGCTGCACGCAGGCGGGCGGAGCATCTTTGAAATACCGTATCCTGTGGCACATCACCGCACCGCTGGCCGCTATACGGGACATTGAATTGGCCAAGGAGATTCGTGCGGTATATGCCATTGAAGCAGAATCTGTTCAGGTAAATGAAACGCGCCGCTCTGGCAGAGGGCGTCAAGGTGGAGATGTCGATCGCACGTAGGCGCTTATACTCTTCTCTATTTGCGGGTGGCAAGCCTTTCAGCTGTTCTAGTACAGCGTCGACCCGATATTTAACTTCGAGATATGTCGCGATGAGCTCTGGATTGAGGTCGCCCAGAATTGCCTTGGGCGGCCGGATTGCAAAAAAAAGACAGGCTGAACCGGCAATGGCTCAATGTAGCGCTTGTGCTTTGTTGTCCAGAAGGTTCGGAGAACCGGCAGTAGACGGCGCTTACTGCCAGCCCAGCGCAAGAAGGGAGCGCAGCCCTGCCCTGGCGTTTGGCTGTCGGGCGGCATTCTTAAATTACCTGATCATATCCTACGTTCACGGAAAAGCAAGAGAACAACAGGCGTTATATAAGAGGTGTGCTGATATTTAGCGGTTCCAGCGCGTCGCAGAAAGGGCAGGCACGCTAGCTTCCGAGTAACACGTGACCAGTGGTCACTCCAACTCGAAATGACCAACAATGTATCCGCCCGGTCACGCTCTAAGCCGCCCCTTCATCTCACCCTCCTCTTCCCCTCTGCCCGCTTCCCCTCCCCCCGCGTCACCGCAACCGAATCGATGTGTATCACCGGCATCAGCGAATTATTCTCAACCGGTCGCCGCGCCGCCCGCTGTGAAAGCTCCTCATTCAGCGTCTCCACAAATCCCTGAATCTGCTTCTGCATCGCATCCATCTTTTCACGCATGTTCAGAATGATCTCGACTCCCGCTAAATTCACGCCCAGTTCCCGCGTCAGCTTCAGAATTACTTCCAACCGCTCCAGATCTTCATCCGTATACAGCCGGGTGTTCCCTTCGCTCCGCGATGGCGCGAGCAACCCTTCCCGCTCGTACAACCGCAGCGTCTGCGGATGAATCTCGTACTGCTCCGCCACTGCCGAGATCATGTAAGCCGCTTTTCCCTTAGCCCTCGTCATAATTCCTCCTTCCGTAGGACGCCCCGAACCCGAACCGTCAGCGCCCCATCCATCACTTACGCAGCGGGCTGTTGCACGTGCTTCCACATATCCGAACGCACGTCCTCTTTTTGCACCTGCCCGAGCTCACGCAGCAACTCTCGCGTCCGCTCATCGTGCACGTCCGGGGCGCGCAACACCACTTCCACGATTTCGTCCCCCCGCGAATTCTTCCGCGCATTGTGAACGCCTTTGTCCCGCAGCCGGAATTTCTGTCCATTCTGCGTCCCCTGCGGAATCTTGAGTAGCGCACGCCCGTCAATCGTGGGCACTTCGATCTTTGCCCCTAGCCCAGCCTCTGTCACCGTCAGGGGCACCTGCACCGCAATGTTGTCCCCATCACGCTTGAAAAACGGATGCTCTTCCACGCGAATCGTAATGTAGAGATCCCCCGGCGGCCCGCCTGCCACACCTGCGTTCCCCTTACCCGCGACGCGCAATCGCGATCCCGAGCTCACTCCCGCCGGTATGCGCACTTCCACCGAATCCGGCCGCGAGATCACGCCTTCGCCGCGGCATGTCGGACACGCATTCTTCAACCGCCCCGTACCTTCGCAGCGCTGACAGGGAAGATTGAATTTCATTGCCCCCGCCATTTGCGTCACCGTACCCGTGCCGTCGCACTCCGGACAGACCACCACGTTCTTGCCCGAGCTCCCCGTCCCATGACACGTTTCGCAAGTCTCCTGCCGCATGATATTCAGCCGCACCTGTGTTCCGCGTATCGACTGCCAAAAGTCAACATGCAAACCGTATTCGAGATCCGCCCCGCGCTCAGGCTGGTTGTCTGTTCGCTTGGTGCCCGAGCGGAAAAATTGGCTGAAGATGTCACGGAATCCACCACCTCCACTGCCGAATCCTTCCGGAGCCTCGTATCCAGCGCCGGCTCCCCCGCCCGCTGCTTGCTGCTGGCGCATGTACTCGCTGAAATCGAATCCGCCGAATCCCGGACCGCCCGTCTGCCCGCAGCTATTCGGTGGCGGCATATTGTCCGAATAGAAACCGTACTGGTCGTAAACTTTGCGCTTGCTGTCGTCGCTCAGGATGTCATAAGCTTCCTGAACCTTCTTGAACCTCTCCTCCGCGCTCTTGTCGCCCGGGTTTAAGTCCGGATGGTATTTCCGGGCTAGCTTGCGGTAAGCTTTGCGGATCTCTTCGGTGTCCGCGCCCCGCGCCACCCCAAGCGTCTCGTAATAGTCCTTTTTTGTCGCAGTAGGCATCGCCCATCCCTAATCAAACTGCAAATCTCTAGCAAAACGGCGGCCCTGTTGTAGCAGAGCCGCCGCCGCATTTTCCTCCACCCTGGCGGCCATCAGATCGCCCGACAGCCCACCTTGGTCATTCCATCGCTCACTTACTTCTTGTCTTCAACGTCGACGAATTCAGCATCCACCACGTTGTCTTTTGGCTTTTCGCCCGCTTGCGCCCCAGCCCCGTCCGGTCCGGCTCCTGGTTGAGCGCCTGCACCGTTCGGACCACCCGCTGCTGTACTCTGCGATTTGTACATCGCCTCCGCAAGCTTGTGGCTGGCCGTGGTCAATCTGTCGGTCGCTGAAGTGATCTTTTCCAGACCACCCTCCGCCATCGCCTTCTTGACCTCTTCGAGCGCCGACTCCACTTCCTTCGCTTCCGCCTCGGAAATCTTGTCGCGATGGTCTTTCAATGTCTTCTCGACGCTGTAGACCATCTGGTCTGCGCGATTCCGGGCTTCGATCTCTTCTTTCTTCTTGCGATCGTCCGCTCCGTGCGATTCGGCATCGCGCGCCATCTTATCGACTTCGTCCTTGCTCAAGCCCGAAGAAGACGTAATGGTGATCTTCTGCTCGTTATTCGTCGCGCGATCCTTTGCGGTCACGTTGAGAATTCCGTTCGCATCGATGTCGAACGTCACTTCGATTTGCGGGATACCACGCGGTGCCGACGGAATCCCAACCAGTTGGAAGACCCCCAGCATGCGGTTGTCCCGGGCCATCGACCGTTCGCCCTGGTACACCTTGATCTCTACCGATGTCTGATTGTCCGCCGCCGTCGAGAACACCTCGCTCTTACGCGTGGGTATCGTCGTGTTGCGGTCAATCAGCTTCGTGAACACACCGCCTAACGTCTCGATTCCGAGCGATAGCGGGGTTACGTCGAGCAGCAGCACGTCCTTCACTTCGCCGCCCAGTACACCGCCTTGAACTGCAGCGCCCACTGCGACTACTTCGTCCGGATTCACGCTCTTGTTCGGTTCCTTCCCGAACAGGTCGCGAACCATCTGCTGTATCTTCGGCATACGCGTTGCGCCGCCGACCAGGATCACTTCATCGATATTCTGCGGAGTCACCCCGGCGTCCTGCATGGCCTGCTTGCAAGGCCCTACCGAGCGCTGCAGAATGTCGTCCACCATCTGCTCCAGCCGCGCCCGCGTCAGTTTTACGGTCAAGTGCTTCGGGCCGGTTTGCGTGGCCGTGATGAACGGCAGATTGATTTCAGTCTCGAGCAGGGTCGAGAGCTCGATCTTCGCCTTTTCCGCAGCTTCTTTAAGCCGCTGCAACGCCATTTGATCCTTCGAAAGGTCAACCCCCTCGTTTTTCTGAAATTCCTGAACCAGCCAGTCAATAATCCGCTGGTCGATGTTGTCGCCGCCCAGGTGCGTATCGCCGTTGGTCGATTTCACTTCAACCACGCCGTCGCCGACCTCTAAAATCGAGATGTCGAAGGTGCCGCCTCCGAAATCGTAAACTGCGATCGTTTCGTCCTTCTTCTTATCCAGCCCATAAGCGAGCGCCGCAGCCGTGGGCTCGTTGATGATACGCATCACTTCGAGACCCGCAATCTGCCCGGCATCTTTCGTCGCCTGCCGCTGCGCATCGTTGAAGTACGCCGGCACCGTAATTACGGCCTTAGTGACTTTTTCGCCAAGGTAAGCTTCCGCCGCTTCCTTCAACTTATTCAGGATCATCGCCGAAATCTCAGGCGGCGAATACTTCTTGCCCTGAATCTCTACCCGCGCGTCCCCGTTCTCGCCCTGCATTACCTTATAAGGAACGAGTTTCATCTCCTCGCTCACTTCGTTGAAGCGCCTGCCCATGAAACGCTTAATCGAGTAGATCGTGTTCTCCGGGTTGGTTACCGCTTGACGCTTGGCTACTTGGCCGACCAGCCGCTCCCCGCCCTTCGTGAACGCCACTACTGATGGCGTGGTCCGTCCACCCTCTTGGTTGGGGATCACAGCCGGGCTGCCCCCTTCCATCACGGCTACCACTGAGTTTGTGGTCCCGAGATCAATTCCGATAATCTTACTCATGTGATTCCTCTGTCCCTCCGCCAACCGCCCCTGCGACTGGCCTTCTTTAGCACAATCCTAGTATCGAATATGAGTGCAGGATTGTCAAGTTATTTTGACCTCTCTTCGCAGAAAACTCTTACGGTAGCAGCCGCAGCTGACCTCTCTAGCCTCGAACCCGAGCTCACTCAGCAATTTGAAAAAACGAACCCATCGTTTCAGGTAAAGTGGGTGACGGGGGCCAGTGCCAGCCTTTCCCAACAGATTGAAAACGGAGCACCTTATGACGTCTTTCTCTCCGCCAATGCCCAGTTTGTGGACCGCCTGAGTTCGTTTGGTAAATTGGTCCCCGACTCTCTCACCGTGTACGCCATCGGCCGCGTCGGAATTTTCTGGAAAGACGGCAAACATCATCCCATCAGCGACTTAACTCAGAAATGGGTTCGTTTCGTAGCGCTACCCAACCCTAAGCTCGCCCCTTACGGGGTCGCCGCTCAGGAAGCGCTCGAGCACGCCGGTATATGGAAGCAGATTCAGCCTAAGGTGGTCTATGGGGAGAACGTCCGGCAGGCTCTTCAACTCTGCGAAAGTGGGAACGCCGACGCCGTCCTCACCTCGGCTTCACTCGTGACCGGCCGGAACGCGGACCTCGTTCCCGACGACTGGCATGGGCCGATCACTCAAAAGGCCGGGATCATCTCGACAACCAAGAACTTAGAAGCTGCCCGCCAGTTCCTCGACTTTCTGAAAAGTAAAGATGGCCAAGCCGTTTTCGCCAAATTCGGCTTCAGCGCCCCTAAGCCTTCGGGTGTGCCCGGTCGTAAACCGCCTGAAGGTCCTTGAGCGAGACCTGCGTATATTTCTGTGTGGTCGAAAGCCGGGCGTGGCCCAGAAGTTCTTGAATGGCGCGCAAATCAGCCCCATCGATCAGCAGATGTGTCGCATAGGCGTGGCGAAAACTATGCGGGTGAACCGTCGAGTCGCCCGTAACCATAAGCGCATAGAGCTTCACCAACCGCCGGACCTGCCGGTCACTCAACCGCATTCCCCGCGAGTTCAGGAACAAAGCGCGCTCATCGGGTGCCGCCGATCGTATCTCGAGATGTCGCTCCACAGCCACAACCGCCCGTCCTGCAATCGGGACCTGCCGCTCCTTGTTACCCTTGCCTCGAACCCGCAGCCAGCCGCCTTTCAGATCGATATCTTCCAGATTGATCCCCACCAGTTCACTGACTCGAATCCCGCATCCGTAAAGCAGTTCCAGAAAGGCGATATCGCGTTCTTTCGAGGGTTTTTCGATCACCTGACCTGCCTCAACCGCATCCAGTAAATTGTTCGTCTTCTCCGCGCTCATCACGTCGGGTAACCGCTGTTTTACTTTCGGAGTTCGCAGACGCGTAGCGATATTCCGGCTAACGACGCCTTCCTGCAGCAGGAACTTGAACATGGCCCGAACCGCCGCCAGCTTACGGCGAACGCTCACGGTTTCTAATCCCTGGTCGTACAAACTCGCCAGCCACTCGCGCAGTAACGCCAGGTCTATTTGCTCCGCTTCAGGTGCGGTCTCGCCCGGAGGTTCGAAGTATGTCGCGAACTGTTCCAGGTCCGAAGCGTAGTTGCGCACCGTGTGCTTCGAGGCGCCTCGCCGCTCGAGCTCACCCAAATACTTCGAAACACACTCTCGCAGCGCTGCCATGTAGAAATCCCTCGAACGCTTCCCCGGCTCGCCGGCACACTTCCGTATGCCGTGCCTTCTTGTCATGCCGTAGCTTTCGTTTCATCTCATCATCGAGCGCCGGCAACAGATCGAACGTGATGTTTGCGGGCTGAAAATGCCTGGGATCGGCGTGCGTGATGTAGTGGCACAAGCTGCCCAGCGCGGTTGCGCGGGGGATCTCCTCTGGCCGTTCGCCTCTAGCCAGGGCCGCCGCGTTGCGTCCGGCAAGCAGACCCGTTGCAATCGACTCCGCATAGCCCTCCACTCCGCAAATCTGCCCCGCAAAGAAGATTCGAGAATCGCTCTTCAACTGCAGCGTCGGAGCCAGTAAAGCCGGTGAGTTGATGTAGGTATTGCGGTGCATCTGGCCAAATCGCAAAAATTCGGCCTGTCCGAGTCCCGGGATCATCCGCAAAATCCGCGCCTGATCTCCAAATTTCAGATGATTCTGAAATCCAACCAGGTTGTAGCTGTCCGCGCGCTGATTCTCTTGCCGGAGTTGCACGACCGCATACGGCCACCGTCCCGTTCGCGGATCTTCCAAGCCCGCGGGCTTCATCGGTCCGAAGCGAAGCGTATCCGGCCCACGACGCGCAATCTCTTCAATGGGCAGGCATCCCTCGAAGAACGGAACTTTATCTTCTTCAATATGAGCTTCATAGCGCTCTGCCTCTAAAAGAGCGCTCAGGAACCTGTCATATTCTTCCTTATTAAAAGGACAGTTGATGTAATCGTCTGTACCGTCGAGCGATTTTCCATACCGCGAGGCGCGAAACGCAATCGACATGTCGATCGAATCCGCCGCAACAATCGGGCTAATGCTGTCGTAGAAAAACAGCCGCTCGGAACCAGTAATTCGGCTGATTTCATTCGCCAGAGCTTCGCTTGTAAGCGGCCCAGTAGTAATCAGCACGATGCCGTCTGCGGGTATTTGCGCGATTTCTCCGCGGCGAACCTCGATGCCCGGATGCCGTTCGATGGCAGTCGTAATTTCTCGCGAAAAAATTTCGCGATCTACCGTAAGCGCGTGCCCGCCCGGAACCCGCGCCGCGTCTGCGGCCCGCATCAGCAGCGAATTCAGCCGCCGCGTCTCCTGTTTCAACAGCCAGGGCGCCGAATGAACCTGCTCGCTCTTCAATGAGTTGCTGCAAACCAACTCGCCAAAGGCATCGGTTTTGTGCGCTGCCGTTCGTTTGTGCGGTCTCATCTCGTGAAGCACAACGTTCGCACCCGCTTCGGCGGCTTGGAAGGCGGCCTCGCAGCCCGCGAGTCCCGCCCCGATGATCTGGATCGCGTCCAAGTCTTTATTCTAGAGAGCTTCGCGGTACTCTCCGAAAATGTTGCGCAACGCTTCAGAGATTTCGCCGACCGTCACGAGCGCGCCGCAGCATTCGAGTATGTGCGGCATCAGATTATCCACCCCGCACGCCGCATTCTGTAATTGAGATAGCGCTGACTTGGCACGATCAGCGGAGCGTGATGCCCGAACCTGTCGAACACGCTCGATCTGACGCCGTTCCAGCTCAGGATCGACGCGAAACGGCTTGGGCGGTTCGATCTCATCGGTTTGGAATTTGTTGACTCCGACCACGATCTGACGCCCTTCTTCCACCACCTTCTGGAACTGATAGGCGGAGTTTTGAATCTCGGCTTGAATGTAACCCTTTTCGATGGCTGCTAGGGTTCCGCCGAGAGCATTGATGCGCTCGATGTAATCGCGAGCACCGGCCTCGATCTCATCTGTCAATTTCTCGATGTACTCGCTGCCCCCTAATGGGTCCGGAACTGCCGTCACGCCGCTCTCGTACGCGATGACCTGTTGCGTTCGGAGTGCGACGCGCGCCGATTGCTCGGTCGGCAAGGATAACGCTTCATCCTGTCCATTCGTGTGTAACGATTGCGTGCCACCCAGCACGGCTGCCATGGCCTGCAAAGCAACCCGCACGACGTTCACCTCCGGCTGTTGCGCTGTGAGCGTGGATCCGCCGGTCTGGGTGTGGAACCGCAGCATGCAGGATCGCTCGGACTGCGCGCCAAACCGTTCCCGCATAATATGCGCGTAGAGCCGCCGCGCAGCGCGAAATTTTGCAATCTCTTCCAGAAAGTTGTTATGCGCATTGAAAAAGAAGCTCAGGCGTGGCGCAAACACATCGACATCAAGTCCGGCCGCGATCGCCACCTCGATATAGGCAATGGCATTGGCCAGAGTGAACGCTACTTCTTGAATCGCAGTCGATCCAGCTTCGCGAATGTGGTAGCCGCTGATCGAAATCGTGTTCCACTCCGGCATCTCTTCGCCTGCCCACGCGAATAGGTCCGTGATGATGCGCATCGCGGGACGCGGTGGATATATATAAGTTCCGCGCGCGATGTATTCCTTTAAGATGTCGTTTTGAATTGTGCCGGAGAGTTTATTGCGGTCCGCCCCCTGAGACTCCGCAACCAATACATAGAGACACAGCAGAATGGCAGCCGTCGAATTAATGGTCATCGAGGTGCTTACTTCCTCGAGCTTGATGCCGTTGAACAGCACCTCCATATCGGCGAGCGAATCAATCGCGACCCCAACGCGGCCCACCTCACCGGCTGCAAGTGGATGATCGGAATCCATTCCCATCTGGGTCGGGAGATCGAAGGCAACCGATAGGCCTGTGATGCCTTGCGACAGGAGAAACTTGTATCGTTGATTGCTCTCTTCCGCTGTTCCAAAGCCCGCGTACTGGCGCATCGTCCATAGCCTGCGCCGGTACATATCCGGATAAATGCCGCGCGTAAACGGAAATTCGCCGGGCTGCTCGGAAGTTGACAAGAAAACCTAAGGACGTGAAATGCGCCGGGCCTTGCGGAACGACGTCATGGCGAAGAAGCCCATGATCAAACCCATGAAGGAGCCGCCGATCAACGCAGCGGGATTCTGGGTGTGGACGCTTGCGTATCCGATGAAGTATACGGCGAACAGCAGAAAGATGGCGCCGATTGCCTGATTCCAGATGATGCGCGCCGGCCGGACGACCTCGGGAACAACGTGCTGAGCAAACTTCTTTGCGTTATCGACGTTTGCGTACCGATTTGCAAGTCGAAACGCCTGCCCGAGCTTCACCACGTCCTCATGCTAACACCCGAATCGACGTCCGCTTGCCCCTAATCCATTCCGGGATTCTTGCCGATGACTCTTGTGACCAGGCACAAATGCTATCTCTCGACAATTCTCCCCTTCTTACAGAAGAGAGCTCGCTAACGAGCGACGCCTATGCCACGGAGCGCGGCGTGACCGCAGAGCCGCCGTCGAGCCGGCAAACCGAAAGATTCACTCCTCGCGTTCCGCAGAGCTTGACCGAAACTGGGCTGCCCAGTTCACTCATGGAGCAGCTCATCCTGAAACTCCTGTATTTCAAGGGAGACGTAATGGGCGGCGATCTTGGCCGGGCCATAGGAGTTCCATTCAGCCTTATCGAGGCCCTGATCGACGGGTTCAGGCTTAAACAGCTTGTCGAAGTGAAGAGCTCGTTGGGATACGGCCCGATCTCGGCGGTGCTTACTTTAACCGATAAGGGGCGAGCCGTCGCGCGCGATTACCTCGAAAATAACCAGTACGTCGGTCCCGCACCCGTTTCTATTGCTCAGTATCGCGAGGCTGTGCAGGCGCAGCGAATGCCTACGCTCTGGCTTACCCGCGAGCGGTTGGTGGAGGCGTACTCCCATATGGTCACCACGGACGAAATGCTCGATCAGATTGGACCGGCAATTAGCTCAGGCAAATCGCTCCTCATATACGGCCAGCCGGGGAACGGTAAAACACAAATGGCCGAAGCTCTGTCCCAAATTCAAACCTCAGATATATACGTGCCTTACGCCCTCGAATGTCAGGGGAATATCATCCAGCTCTTTGATCCCATCTATCACAAACCGGTCACGGACAGCGAAGCGGGCTTCGATTCCGATTTCCAATATGACGGAAGATGGGCACGGTGCCGGAGGCCTTTTATTGCTTCAGGCGGCGAGTTGTCGCTCTCGATGCTCGACCTGAGCTATAACGCCGTCTCGAAAATCTATGATGCTCCGTTTCAGATGAAAGCGAACAACGGAATTTACTTGATTGACGATTTCGGCCGGCAGAAAGCAACCGCGGCCGAAATTCTGAACCGATGGATTGTGCCGATGGAGCGCCGCATCGACTATCTGTCGTTCTCGAATGGCGGCAAAATGACCATCCCCTTCGAGACGTTTCTTATTTTTTCCACCAATCTCACGCCGGACACCCTCGGAGACGAAGCCTTCCTTCGCAGGATTCAATACAAGATGCTCATCCGCAGCCCTGGAGCAGAGGAGTTCCGAACGATATTCTGCAAGGTCTGCGAATCACATGGACTCAACGCACCAGCTTCCCTCGTGGACATGTTCATCTCGAAGCACTACTCCAAAACTGGAAAACAGTTTCGCCGTTGCCACCCGCGTGACGTAATCTCACAGGCAATCGATTTCATCAACTTCAACCGCCTGCCCTACGGGCTGACCGAGCACCTGCTGGACCATGTTTTTGGAAGCTGCTTTCTCTCGACAGCCGATCTGAGCGAAGCTTAGGTTTCGAGCAGGTCTTTCAAACGGTTCAAAGCGTGTAATGTGGGTGTGATGCCCCGAACCCGGCGTAACCTAAGAATGGCCGGCTTGACGCGCCCAGCCCAGAGGACAACCCTTTCGGTCGTGATTGCTGGCTCAATGCTTGTTATTACCGTCGGCTGCGCTGCTCATGGACTCGAAGGAATAGCTGATGAAAAAGGCAAGAAGGCCACTATGATCCAGAAAGATTACGATGCCCTGACCGGCCGATGGCAGCTGCTCCAGTCAATTGTCGACGGCAAGCCCGTACCCGAAGCGGAACTTCGTAAGACGATACTAATCACAGATCACGACACCTTCCGCTTTCCTGTAGATGCAGGAGTGGGAACAGCTCCCCAGGGCCGCTTCGTTATCGACCCAACGAAAACTCCCAAGCAAGTGGACTCAACCGCGCTCGCCGGACCCAATAAGGGCGAGATCACGCGTGGTATCTACGAAATTATCGGTGCGAACAATAAGCGGGCGTGTTGGGGTCGTCCTGGAGGACCCAGGCCTGCGGATTTCACAAGCCCACCAGGAAGCGGCCAGACGGTGCAATACTGGCGTTTGATTAGTAAGGAACTTGGCGATTGATCAGATCGGCACGACCGATTACTGCCTTTCCGCTTCTAGGAGCCTTTCCGCTTCGATGGCGGCCATGCAGCCTGCTCCGGCGGCTGTGATGGCTTGTCTGTACGTGCGGTCCTGCACATCGCCCGCATGAAACACGCCTCGAATGTTTGTTCGAGCGCCCCCGTGCGAAATGATGTAGCCGTCCGGGTCTCAATAGCCCTGGAGCATTCGATATAATCTGGTCGCAATAATATGGGTTGAGGAGTACGGTGTGGCTTTCGGCTGGTTACATGTCACTGATCTTCATAGGGGCATGTCCCTTCAGGGATGTCTTTGGCCCAATATTGAGAAGCAGTTCTATTCGGATCTAGAGCACGTTCACGCAAAGTGTGGGCCTTGGCATGTAATTTTTTTTTCGGGTGATCTTGTCCAGAAAGGATCAGCAGCAGAATTTAAGAAGCTAAATGAAACTCTTGGCCGACTTTACAAGAAACTGAACTCTCTCGGATCCAATCCAGTTCTGGTTTCGGTCCCCGGCAATCACGATCTAGCCCGGCCCAATCGCGACGAAGCTACTGTAAGAGACCTTAGTAAATGGAATGAGGATCCTGCGATTCGTTCGGAGTTTTGGAGCGCCGGAGATTCGAAGTTTAAACACGTAATCAAGCAGGCGTTCCGAAACTACACGACGTGGGAAAGGAGACACGCTTTCCCGAGGCCGACTAGGCTGTAACGGGGACAAGTATCGGGTGATTTTGCGGCGACAATCGACTGCGGAGACACTCGGATCGGTGTGGTCGGCCTGAATACGGCATTTTTGCAGCTGACCGGAGACGACTACGAGGGGAAACTTGCGGTTTCGATTGAACAGCTAGTGTCTGTGTGCGGAGAACACTTCACTGATTGGTTTGATCTCCACAGCTGCTCTTTTTTGATGATCCATCACCCTCCGACATGGCTTAGCCCTAGCTCGCGTAGCACTCTCTCTGGCGACATTGCTCTCCCTGGGAGGTTTGTGGCCGAATTGTGTGGCCACATGCATGATCCTCTCACGAGGATCCAGTCATTCGGAGGTGCACCCAATCAGAGGCTCTGGCAAGGGGCGTCACTTTTCGGCTTGGAAGTTTTCGCTGATACATATGAGCGCCGACATGGCTATAGTGCCGGAAAGCTGGAGATATCCAGGGACAAGGGGAGTCTGCGCTTATGGCCAAGACTTGCGCAAAAGCACCAGGCGGGCCATTGGCACTTTGTCCGCGACCCGTCAGCAACCCTGGAATCTGACGACGGAAGCGCGGCGCAAGAGTTCTCTGCGAATCTCGTTGCCTCACTTGTTCACGGAACAAAAGACGTATTCCGTGTTCTTCTATTATCAACCAATGCGGATTTGCAGCCTACCCGTGAAGCCGTTGCAGAGCATCTGCGAAAGTCACTGGGAATCGAAGTCGAGGAAAACGCCTCTGGCGACTTAGGTCGATTTCATCTTGTCATCCTGATCCAAGCTTGGTGGTGGGACAGCGGAAGCATCGCCACATTGTGGAGGGATATCGATCCAGACCGCAGAGTAGCGTTCGTAAGTGACGAGGCTGCGGACTGGCCCCCGCACAGACTTTTAGAGATTGCTGCACACTCAGATATTGCGGCGTTCAGAGCGGCGCAACTCAAATCTCACAAGTTTGGAAAACCAGAACAGCTGACAGAGATTGTTGGCGCGGTGGTCACCGAACGGCTGCAGGCGCATGCTGGAACTCAGACAGCTGGTTTGAAGTCCTGGGAACGCACATACCTCGAGTTCAGAATACCCGCCTGGCGGTCTGGCCGTACAGCGCTCAGCCAACCACATCTGTTCGATGCAGCGGATGCGAAGGAATTATATCAACCCGATTTATATACGTCGTTAGACGGGGTCACGAATAAGTGGCAACGTGGCAAGAATGGCGAACCGGCGCAATCAGAAGGCACTGGGAAAAAGGCTGGAATTGCGATTCTAGAGCGCAGAGTAAGATTGGCGAAGTGGGTGACTGTTCCACAGCTTCCGCGGATTGCGTTAATAGGGGCGCCTGGTGGCGGCAAAACAATTTTCCTGACACGAATAGCTGCCGCGCTTGGCAGTGCCTGCCTTGGCAGACCAGTCGAGATTGAACCCGATCTGAAGGTTGAGAAGCTCCGAGCTGATAATCGTCTGCCTGTGCCGGTCGTTATCGAGGCGACGAGGATCGCGCACCGGGACGCTTCGAGAGTCGTTGCGCTCCTTGAAGTAATCGCGGACGAGTTGGCTTCGGCTGGTACAAACCGACTGGATCTTAGAGAGATAGAGTCCGGGCTTGAGGAAGGACGGTACTTCCTCCTTATCGACGCTCTCGACGAAATCGCCGACTCCGCCAAACGGTCTCAGACCTTGCAACTGCTTAAGGGTACCTCGAGTGTTTTCCCGCGAACCCGTTTTATATTAACTACACGGACAGCCCGCTACACAGGGCGGTTGCGCTTCGGTCCGGAACTAGAATCAATCGAGGTAGCGCCGCTGGACACAGAGCAAGTTCAGCAGTTGTGCGCAAACTGGTCGCGGAACAGGCAAAGGGATGAAGAATACAACAGAGCTCTACTCGGTGCAGTCTCGGGCTTGGCAGACAAAGTGGGTTTGGCCCGTCAGGATCAGGCACTGACGGAAAACCCCTTGATGCTCACTGCGATTTGTATGGTTTTCGAGCGCTATCGCAGTCTGCCGGACGATCGAGGCCGTCTCTGCGAATTACTTATTGAGGATCTCTGTCGCTCCAGAGTTTCCGAAGATCCCCAGCGCCGTTGGAAATTGGATGAGGGAGCGAAAAAGGATCTGCTTCAGCGGCTTGCCCTAGGCATGCAGGAACACGGAGCGCAGACATGGCCCTTCGAACGTGCCGTCGACATCGCGTTGAATTTGGTCCCCACGAACGACTTAACACGGCGCGAGCGCGCGAAGCGCTATGTCGATTGGGCGGCCGATCACACAGGAATCCTGCGGTTCCAGGAGGCAAGCGAAGATGCAGAGCAGATCCGTTTTTGGCACCGCTTGTTCAGAGAATACCTGTCAGCGAGCCGCTTAGCGCAAGAGGATAGTACAGCCGACCAAAAGATCACGAAACTTTGGAATGAGGGCAGATTACTGGATCCCTTTTGGGAGGATGTCATTCGCCTTCTCCCTCGCACCTTGGGCACGATCGAAAAGGCACGCAGCCTCCGTGAGCGCCTAGAACAGCTCGCTGCGGAGTACCCAAAAGAACGCGGGCGCCTACTTGGGCTTGCTGCTGCCGGCATCATCGAAAACCGAGATTTATATCCAGATGTGGATTTCCGAAAAATGGCTAAGTCGATGGCAACCGTATATGAAGCAGAATCGGAAAAATGGTCGGTGACAGATCGACTGCTTTTTCTCGACGGTGTGGGACGGCTCGATCCAAGTTTTGGAGACCCACGGACGGAGCTTGAATCGTGGGTCGAGATCAGGCCGAACAACGCATTTGCGGTCTATCATACTCAGGTACTCCCCGAGGAAGTTAAGCTGGCTTTTGGCCGCGTGCCGGTCACAGTTCAAGATTTCAATCAGTTCGTAAAATCTTCTGAATTCTTAAACCCGATGTACTGGAGGGAAATGCCAGATGAAGCGCAGGCTCAGCGGGACTCGAGCCTGCGGTACCGTGTTCAGCAGCAAATGTATCATCCAAATCGCCCGATAGTACAAATCGGAATATATGAGGCGATGGCGTATTGCCGCTGGAGAACTGCTGGAAGGCCAGATGCTCGCACGGTTCGCCTGCCATTCATATCAGAGTGGCAGAAGCTTGAGCATGCGGTTCTCGAAAGAAATGTCCTGAAAATGACGGAGCAGCCGGCTGTAGACAAAATCCCGTTTAACTGTTTAGAAGCGGGCGTTAACCAGCCAAGTCCGGTAGGGGCTTTCCCGCTTCAGGTTTGCGGCGCATACGATGTAGTAGGAAACGTTTGGGAGTGGCTTCTGCCTTCGACGAAGCGTGACATTCATCGGCGGCGCTACGCAGAGATAGAGAGTGACCTCGGCTTCGCCGTTGGTGGAGGAGCATTTGATTTAAAGGGCGGAAGCTTTAGCGTTAGTCTTCCCCCGCCCGAACTAGCCTTTTACGGATTTCACTCGATTGGTTTTCGCTGCGTCCTCACCTCGCAAGGATTCGATTTCGGCAAGTGGATTCAAAATATTAGGAAGGAGCTGGCGAGTTCGACTGGGCCTGGCCTCAGCAAACCATAGCACGTCAAGCCTCCCGATTATTGCCCTTCCGCTTCCAGAAACCGTTCTGCTTCGATAGCGGCCATGCAGCCCGCACCAGCTGCGGTAATCGCTTGCCTGTACGTCCGGTCCTGCACATCGCCCGCGTGAAACACGCCTCGAATGTTTGTTCGAGCGCCCCCGTGCGAAATGATGTAGCCGTCCGGGTCGAGATCGAGCTGACCGGCGAATGGCGTCGTGTTCGGGATATGGCCGATCGCGACGAAAAACCCGTCTACTTCGCGGTCGTATACTTCGTGCGTTCGCACATTGCGGAGCTTTACCCCGGTCACGTGCCCTTTGGTGACATCGTGAATGTCTTCAACCAGCGTGTGCGTGAGGAATTGGATCTTCGGATTGTGTTTCGCGCGGTCAAACATAATCTTCGAGGCGCGGAACGTTTCGCTTCGATGAACGATCACGACTTCGCTGCCGAAGCGGCTCAGGAAGTTGGCCTCTTCCATCGCGGAATCGCCGCCGCCGATGACCATGATCTTCTTGCCGCGAAAGAAAAATCCGTCGCAAGTGGCGCATGAGCTAACCCCATGCCCGATTAGCTTCTGCTCGTTGGGAAGATTCAGCCAGCGAGCCGAGGCTCCCGTCGCAATGATTAATGTGCGTGTTTGAAGCGTCTCTCCATGCTCGAACTCGAGAGTGAATGGCCGATTACAAAGGTCTGCATGCGTAACTCGGCCGTGTTTATACACCGCGCCAAATCGCTCTGCCTGCTTCTTCATGTCTGCGACTAGCGCAGGACCTTGCACGCCCTCGGGGAAACCGGGAAAGTTCTCAACCTCAGTTGTGATTGACAACTGGCCGCCCGGCTCGTGTCCCTCAAACACGATCGGTTCAAGATTCGCTCTCGCAGCGTACACTGCCGCGGTGTTTCCGGCACAACCTGAGCCAAGAATCACAACCTTCGATAATTCGCTCATGCAAGGAAATGGCTCGCCAGGTGAAAGGCGATCCACGAACCAGCGTACGCCAGCGCAAGCATATACGAGAACTGAAAGATGGGCCACTTCCAGCCTCCGGTTTCACGCTTCACAATGGCGATTGTCGAGAAGCACTGCATGGCGAATGCGAAAAACACGAGCAGCGCAACGGCGCCGGCAGGGCTCAAATCCTTGCGCACTGCTTTTTGAAGTCCTTCCGATGGCTCGTCACCTTCGATGCCGTATATAGTCCCGAGTGTTCCCACGATCACTTCGCGCGCGGCGAGAGATGTAATGAGACCGATGCCGATCTTCCAATTGAAGCCAAGGGGTTTGATGGCCGGCTCGACAGCTTTGCCAATCATCCCGGCATAACTGTGCTCGAGGGGAGGCGTTTTGCTGTTCTCGAGAGGCAGATGGGCGAGCACCCAAATAATCACGGCGACTAAGAGGATGACAGTTCCCGCACGGCGCAGAAAGACTTTGGCTCGATCGAGCAGCCGCAGGCCGAGAGAGCGCAAAGTAGGCCAGCGATAGGGCGGCATTTCCAGCACGAACGAGGAGCGCTGGCTTTTCAGCACCGTAGACTTGAGCGCCCGAGCCGTGACAATCGCCGCCAAAAAACCCAACGCATAAAGGCCCAGCATCGTGGCTGCGCGCAAATAGAGCACACCGCGCACTATGGGAAGGTTTGGCACAAAGGCCGCGATCAGAAGCGTATAAACCGGCAGCCTTGCTGAGCACGTCATCAAGGGCGCGATCATAATCGTTGCCATGCGATCGCGCTTGTTCTCAATGACACGCGTCGCCATCACAGCGGGAACGGCACACGCGTAAGCAGACAAGAGGGGGATGAAGGACTTGCCTTGTAATCCGAACTTGGCCATTGTGCGGTCTGCAATGAGAGCCGCGCGCGCGAGGTAGCCTGAGTCCTCGAGTACGCCGATGAACAGGAATAAAAGAAGAATTTGGGGCAGAAAGACGACCACTGCGCCGACGCCACTCCACACTCCCTCGATCAGCAGAGATCGAAACGGCGTGTCTGGCAAAACGGTTCCCATCCAGTGGCCCGATACTGCGACGGCTTGCTTGAGTCCCTCCATTGCGGGTTGCGCCCAGGAAAAAATGCTCTGAAACACCGCGATCACAATGGCAGCGAAGATCAGAGGGCCAGCGACGGGATGCAGAAATATCGCATCCAACCGGCGAGTCCAAAGCGGCGGCGAAGGGGCCCGGTATGATGCGCGCGTGCCAAGCTTCGCAGCCCATTGTCGGCACTTGGGAACATCCTGCAGAACGGGAAGCTCGATCTTAGGCGCGGCCACGGTACTTAATTTCGCGGCTGTAGCGAGCAGAAACTGCTGAATGCGATCAATGCCGATGCCCTTCGTGGCGCTGACCAGAGCCACTGGCGAATTCAGCTCGTCGGAAAGCGCCGCAACATCGACTTTCCCGCCCCGCGTGGCAAGATCGTCCGCCATATTGAGCAAAATCAGAGTCGGCATCCCTAGGCTGAGAATCGGAGCTGCAAGCACGAGGTTCCGGCCCAGGTTCGTGGAGTCGAGTATCAGGATCACCGCATCGGGCTTGGGGAAATCGGGGCGCTCGCCTTTGAGCACATCGTGCGTGACCTTCTCATCTTCGGCGCGCGGGCTGAGGCTGTACACGCCGGGCAGGTCGACTAGGAATACCTCGTGGTCGTCCTTGAGCTTGGCTTTTCCCATCCGGTGCTCGACCGTGACACCCGGGAAGTTGGCGACCTTTTGCCGAAGACCGGTCAGGCGGTTGAAGAGAGTCGATTTACCGGAATTGGGCGGCCCTACGATGGCGACGATGATCGGATGATCATGAGCGGCGCGCGGCAGAGGAATGGACGGATTGGGAAGAAGATTCGTCCGAGGGGCACCACCGTGGCAATCACTCATGAAAGGGGCTCATGGAAGTACGACAAGATCGGAGTCCGGATCACGGCGGATGTAAACTCGCGCCGCGGTCTCGTGCCGAAGCGCCACTTCAGACCCGTCCACGCGAAAAATGCGCGGCCCCCGGCCGGGCGCTCTCCTGGCCGGAATTACCTCGTTACCGGGCAAAAAGCCCAGCTCCATGAGACGTCGTCCGATGTCCTCGGGCAAGTCGAGGCGGTCGAGGATACAACGCTGTCCCATAGGAAGGTCAGCAAGCGTCTGGATTGCCAGGGTGGAATTGGCTTGACCGGTTTCGTGCTTCTTTTTGAGAGGCATACGATATACGACCATTTTAGTACGACATTGCTGAAGGGTTTAGGAAAAAACCTCTTTGATGGCCATTCGGTGCTATGATCAACCTGTGCTGCGAGAGCACTCGCAACATCCTACTGCTGCTCTAAAGCGCGAACCGGGCGCAGGTTACACCCGAAAGGAAGTCTGTCGGCTGTTAAAGATCGACGGACGACAGCTTAAAAGCTGGGAACGCCAGCAGCTGATTCCAGAGCTCAGCGAATACCGTTTTTCGGATCTGCTGGCGCTGAAAACCGTTCTCCGGCTGCGAAGCGATCAGGTCCATCCTCGCGTAATCAAACAGAGTCTCAACGCTCTCCGGAAGCATTTGAAGGACCTGCCCCATCTCAGCGAAGACGTTCGCGTATACAAAGAAGGAAACCGCGTCCGAGTTCAAATCGGCAAGCAAAAGATGGAGCCGGTCTCGGGTCAATTGGTTTTCGATTTCGCCGAGCATGAAATCAATAAGCTCCTGCAGCTTCCGCTCTCGCAGAAGGATACCGAGAGTGTCGCGGAGGGTGTGCGGAACAAGATTGAAGCCGACCGGTGGTTCGAATGCGGATTGGATCTGGAACAAAGAGGGGCGCCCTATCAACAGATCATCGAGGCGTATGAGAAAGCGTCCGCGCTAGATCCTCATTCGGCCGCTGCCCTCGTCAATCTGGGCACGGTATTCTTTAACGGCCACGCATGGGCCGACGCCGAGAAGCACTACAAGAAGGCGCTCGATATCGATCCGAATTATCCGCTCGCTCACTTCAATCTGGCAAATCTCTACGATGAGCGGGGAGACACGGGTGCTGCCCTCGATCACTATGAGGCGGCGCTCAAGCTTTATCCGAGCTACGCGGACGCCCATTACAACATTGCCCTTTTGCATCAGAGTTTGGGGGACGTGATGAGCGCGGTCCGGCACTGGAGGGCGTACATAAAGCTCGACAGCAGTAGCAATTGGGGACAGATTGCGCGGCGCGAACTTGCAAAACTAGAGGCAGTGACGGTGGTGTCTGGAAACCGGCCAGTCTCGTCGAAAATGCATCTCGTGAAGAGCGATAAAGGTTGAACACCGAAGCCGGCACCGAGCTGCAGGTTGCAGCCATTATTTTGGCTGCGGGCGCGGGGACGCGAATGGGCCGGCTGAAGCAGCTACTTGTGTGTCGCGGAAAGACTTTGGTTCAGCACTCGATCGACCAGGCTGCCGCTGCCGGGTTTGATCCAGTCGTTGTGGTGGTGGGATCTGAATCCCATATACTTCGCGATTCGATCGCGGGGCAACGGATACAAATCGTTCAGAACGAACGATGGCAGACGGGAATGGGTTCATCGCTTGCGGAGGGCATGCGCGCGCTGTTTAAAAGCGGCAAAACTCCAGATGCGGTAGCGATCCTGGTTGTGGATCAGCCATTGATCGAACCGAAGCATCTGGCCGGCATGCGCGAGCTACTTGCCCGCGGCGAGGGCGCGATTGTGGCGGCCCGATACAGCGGTACGCTGGGCGTTCCCGCACTCTTCAAACGAGAGTTCTTTCCCGCACTGCTATCACTGCCGCCTGAAGCGGGAGCGCGCACCTTGCTGCGCAGCGCCGATTCGAGAGTCGTTGAATTTCCGCTACCCGAGGCGGCGGTGGACATCGATACTCCCGAAGACTTCGAAAGATTTACTTCTGGGGCTCGGGCGGAGTCTCGCCGCCGAACGTAATCGTGGACTCCGCGCCGAAGCGCTTGTAATTGAGATAGCGGATTACGATTCGAATCCGTTGCGGCCAATCGCGAAAGAATAGCGTGTCGTCTGCATAGCTCTCCTGAGGAAATAGCCACTTGCCATCCACCTCGCGGCGAATGGTTGTGAAATGCGGAAACAGGTTTTGCTCTTTCAGCGTTTCAATTTGCGGAACTGCCTGCCCCTCACTGCGAATGACTGCGAGATCGGATTGCCTGACCCACAGCGTGCCCTCGAAGAATCGCTGAGTAGAAAGGATTTGGCGAGGGCGAACGTACTCCACAAAGCAGTTCACGCCATCGATCATCTCCTCGCCTTTGTATTTGCCTTCATAGAGACCCACTTGGTCGGCAGTCATGAAAAAAGGTTGGATATTGCGGATGTCAGCGAAATCCTCGGCGGTCAATCTTATGCGACTCAGCGTACTTCGGGGGCGCTCAACTATCTGCTCGTAACGAACGCGATTGGGAGAGAAGGTTACATCGCGCACTTCGCGATATTCTCCGGTAACTGCTCCGCGATCGTCGAATTCCTGAATGGTTACCGATTGCCGGTAAGTGTAGTTCTCGCGAGCACGCGCGTTCTCCGTCTCCCGTTGAGCGATCTTCCTGAGCAGTCCTGCGGGGGGTTCGGCGGCACTCAACCCCCAAGTAAGCAGCGCAATGGCCGATGCTAGGATTGGGGCGATGTTTCGCGCCACGGTTAAGGTGCCCTTCCGCACCGTGCGACCGTACTTCATAACTTTAGTATCCTGTTGGGTCGCGCTGCTTATTGCGGCACACGTCTACTCACAACAAAATTTGCGATCAGGCTGGATCATGGCAGCCGCGCTGCCAGCGTTCCTCGTAGAAGCCGTTTTCTATCTCGCATCGGGCTTCGAACAGACACGCGCGTGGTTCGCACGCGTCAAATCTCTCCGCACTCAAGCAGGCATTCTGTGGATTAGTGCCCTGCTGCCCTATATAATCTTCAGTCTTTCGGCCGGAACGTTTCAAGTGACTGCGTTTCGATTGCTCGCTCTCCTCTGCGCTGTTTTTGCATTCTGGTACGCAGTATTTCCGCGGCGTTGGGCATTCGATACCGGATTCCTGATCATCGCGGCGGCTCCGGTTCTCTTGCGCGTGTTCCACCGCATCTATCGTCCGCCTGAAGGTCACTTTCCTATCGACACTCTTGGGCATGTGATGTGGATCAGAGTCGGCGTAATTGCCCTGTTGGTGTTACGGCAGTGGAACCCCGGGCCGTTTAGCTTTTGGCCGAACTGGGCGGAGTGGAAAACCGGGCTTCTTTACTACGTTCTTGTGCTCGTTCCGATCATCGGGCTCGCTGTGGGCACCCACGATGTCCGTTTTGCCCCGCTGGCCGGTGAGTGGTGGCGCATCGCCGGCATCGCGATTGGAACGTTCTTCGGGTTTTTGTGGGTGGTGGTGCTTGGGGAAGAGCTTTTTTTCCGAGGCGTGATCGAGCGCGCGTTGTTGCAGGAGTGGCGCTCACCGGTTTTGGCGGTAGTCGTGTCCGCAGCGCTATTCGGCGGCGTTCATCTCTGGTTTCATGGTTTTCCCAATTGGCGTCGCGCGCTGGTAGTGGCCGTGCTCGGAATTGCTTGCGGCGTGGCCTACGTCCGGACTGGGAGCGTAAGGGCGCCCATGGTGACGCATGCGTGTATTATTACGAGTTGGAAAGTTTTCTTCAAATAATCAGATCTTATTCAGCGCCTGCTCGAAATCGGCCAGCAAGTCACGCCAGTTCTCGATACCGAACGAGATTCGCACGAGACCCTCTGTAATTCCAGCTTCATCCAGATCCTTTGCGCTCCAAGCCGAATGCGTAGTGCTGCGCGGGTGGCACACGAGCGTCTCTACCCCGCCGAGCGAAACAGCATTGCGAGCGAGTTTCAAATGACGGAGAAAGTTAAACGCAGCAGGTTTTCCGCCAAGCAGGTCGATCGAGACAATGCCACCGGGGTAATCGCATTGCTCGCGGTTGATGCGGATTTGCTCGGGATCGTCGAACAAGGCGGGGTAATAGACCTTCTTGATCTTCGGATGCGCGGCTAGCTTTTCGGCGACACGCTGTGCGTTCTTGCTCTGCCGGTTCATCCGGAGGCCGACGGTAGGCAGCCGGGTATCGAGTATCCAGCACTCATCAGGTTGCAGAATGTTGCCGAAAAGGCTGCGTTTGCGGCGAATTTTCCTCATCAGCTCGGCGTCTCTCGTGAGCGCCACGCCGCCAATGATATCGCTATAGCCGCCGAGATACTTTGTCGCCGAGTAGAGAGACACGTCAGCGCCGAGCGCGAGCGGATGCTGAAAGGCCGGACCCATGAACGTGTTATCGATCATGACGAGCGGCCGCTCTGCCGGCTTCCCGTTATCGCGTCCTAGTCGCAATGCCGCAACCGTCTGGCAGGCTCGCTTAATGTCGGTCATGACAATAGTTGGGTTGGCAGGCGTTTCGATGAGGATGACGCGTAGATTCTTTGCACTTCTAACGGCTTCGTCTATAAGGTTGCCCTGACCGGCAGGGACAGGAATGCCATCGATACCGAACGGCCCGAGAAAGTCCCGGATGAGAGTTTGAGTTCCGCCGTAAATGGGAACTGTATAGATAATACTGTGGCCCGGTTGCAGAACGGCCAGCAGGGCTGTCATGATTGCGGCCATTCCCGAGTTGAACACGGCGGCGCTGGCTGCACCCGGTTCGAGAGGGATGATTTGATCTTCTAAGATTTCGGCATTGGGGTGGTTGAACCTGGAATAAACGAGATCCGTGCTTTCACCGGGCTCGAGTCTTCCCCGGCCACCCATCACATCGAAGGCCCGCTCAGCCGCTTCAGGGCTCGAGAAGACGTAAGTAGAACTACGGAAGACCGCAGGTCGTGCCGAGCCGACGGAAAGGGTCGGGTCAAAACCTCGCGTCAGCACGTTGGTTTCGGGCCGAAGTTCAGTCGGATTCTTGGTTTCAGCCATCATTGCCCCCGGATTTGAGTTTACCGCCCGAAGAAGGCGTAGCTGAACTCAAAGGGATGAAACAGCGTTACTCTATGTGTTGAGTCGGTTTCTGCTGCGAGACGGAACCCTTTCGGGCGCCAGGGAGGTGTTGCTTCAGGGGTCTTTCTATGAGGTTAGTCTCGCTTTGGTGGGAGTTGCCTCCCTGGCTTACTTCCAATATTAGGATATGAAATTACGGAACGCAAGAGATTTCTCTACAAAAATCGAAATTTCTTTTGTTACCAGTTTCGAGGTCCGCAACAAATAGGACTCGGCGATGAACGTAACCATTTTGGGATCAACGGGTTCAATCGGGACGAGCACGCTCGATGTAATCCGGCAGCACGATGAAAAGTTCAAGGTGTACGCCCTGGTGGCTGGCAGAAATCTGGAGATCCTGCTCTCCCAAATTCTGGAATTTCGACCTGCAGTGGTCGCTGTGGCCGATCGTGGCATACTAGATAGCCTCAGAAAAGAGCTTCTCGAATCCGGGATGTCGCGTCGAGACTGGCCGGAATTGACGGCCGGTCCACAAGCCCGAGTGGCTGCAACGACCGCCGAGAAAGTGGATTTTGTCATGTCCGCGATCGTCGGAGTAGCCGGCCTTGAGGCCACTTATGCTGCAATTCGGGCGAGGAAGCGGATCGGATTGGCCAACAAGGAGGTCCTGGTAGCGAGCGGTCGGCTGGTCATGCAAGCTGTTCGCGAGGGCGGTTCGGAGCTGATTCCGGTAGACAGCGAACATAACGGTGCACACCAGTGCTTCCGGGCCGGTCGCCGCTCCGAAGTGATTCGGCTGCTTTTAACTGCATCGGGAGGTCCTTTTCGGGACACGCCACGTCATTCTTTATGGAAAGTCACTCCAGAACAGGCGTTGAATCATCCAACGTGGAAAATGGGCCGGCGCATTACCATTGACTCGGCGACTCTCATGAACAAAGGTTTTGAGGTTATCGAGGCCTGTTGGCTCTTCAATTTGAGCCCCTCGGAGGTGGACGTAGTCGTGCACCCGCAATCCTCGATTCACGCCATGGTTGAATACAATGACGGAAGCGTGATTGCTCAAATTTCGGCAACCGACATGCGCATGCCGATCCAGTACGCCATGACATACCCGGAACGCCAACGAGCTCCGGTCCCACGGCTGGATTGGACACAGCCACGAACCTGGGACTTCTCAGCACCCGATTTCGAGAAATTCAGGCTGCTGAAATTGGCCTATGAAGCTCAACGGCAAGGTGGATCTGCAACTTGCACGCTCAACGCGGCGGATGAGATAGCGGTACAGGCCTTCCTCGACGGACGAATACAGTTCCCGGCCATAGCCCAAATTGTGGAAGAGACCCTGGATCGGCAATCCAGCCGCGAACCGGCGACCATAGAGGACGTGATTTCGATTGACTCGGCTTCCCGCAGATTGGCCAGCGACATTGCGGCTGAGTCGCGCTGGGCGGCTGCAAAAGGCGGAGATGCCTAAAGGTTTGCCGACACTGGGTTACAAGCTGATGAATCGAACCGCTGCATTGCGCGTCGAATAGGATGTGGCCGGCCAGATAGAAGAAGGGATGAACTAAAGCGTGGGGTGGTTACAACCTGTTTTTTGGGTCGTGATTTTATTAGGAGTCATGATCCTGATCCACGAGCTGGGGCACTACTGCGCGGCTCTATTGGTCGGAGTTAAAGTCGAGACATTCAGTTTTGGTTTCGGGCCTAGATTGGTGGGGATCAAGCGCGGAGAGACCGACTTCCGCATTTCCGCGGTTCCGTTCGGCGGTTATGTTCGCATGCTGGGTGAGCAGCCGGGAGACGAGCCGTCATCCGACCCTCGCTCCTTCCAGGCTAAAGCAAGATGGCAACGCGCGCTTGTCGTTTTTGCCGGCCCGCTTATGAATATAGTTCTGGCTTTGGTGCTTGTAACCGGTCTCTACATGTACGGTTTCCCCAAGGAAGTTGCTTCGAGTGACCCGGTGATCAGCAGCCTCGAGCCGGGATCGGCAGCCGCCCAGGCTGGGTTGGAACCTGGCGATAAGGTCGTTCAACTGAACGGCCACAAGAATCCAACTTGGCAGGATTTACTGACGCAAGAGGCGCTGAATGGAAATCACGCCTTATCACTAGTAGTCGACCGGAATGGCCGCAAGCTCAACGTGGCAGTTACTCCACGGATGGACGCCAAGCAGGGTGTCGGGGTAGCTGGCTGGAGTGGGGACGTCCGGGTGGGGCAGGTTATGAAGGATTCGCCCGCCCAGTCTGCCGGCTTGAAGCCGGGCGATCTCCTGATCAGAGTCAATAGCAAGCCCGTGGCATCGCCGGCAACCGTTCAGCACGCAGTGATGGGATCAGCGGGCAAGCCGGTCGAACTCACGTTAATGCGAAGTGGGCGTATCCAGAACGTTTCGGTGACTCCGACCGCAACGCGCGACAGCAAAATGCCATGGCACATCGGAATTGCCTTCAGGTTACCGGTTGAATTGGTGAGGCTTGGTTTGGGCCCTGCACTCAGGGAATCAGTGCGGCTCAACGTGCAGAACGCGACGCTAATTTTTCAAGTATTGGGCAGTATTGTGGAGCGGCGAGTTTCGCCCAAAACTCTGGCGGGCCCGATTGGAATCGCGCAGATGTCGAGCCAAGCGGCGCATGAAGGCCCGTTGAGCTTTCTTGGATGGATGGCGCTCGTCAGTTTGAATCTGGCGATCTTCAATCTTTTGCCTATACCGATTCTCGATGGCGGCACTCTTCTGATGTTGGTCGTCGAAATGCTCATGCAGCGCGAAATGAGCATGCAGGTGAAAGAGACAGTGTTCAAACTGGGATTTGTATTTCTGATGATGATTGTCGTCTTTGTGATCTACAACGACATCAGCAGGATTTTGACAAATAGCTGAACTGAGTCGGGTGCGACTTACTGAATGCGGATCGAAAGCAGATCGCACAATTCCAAATAGCTCTCCAGCCACGTTTGAGCTTTACTGTCTCCGCGCTGTGCTTTTCTACGGTTGCGTTGATAAAGTCCACCCTGGATTGCGTAAACGTGGTTCTGCGGCACCCACAAGTTAACCGGAAAAGGCATTTGTTTGACGATTCTCAAAGCAGTTCGCAAATCAGAAAGCTTCTCAAGATTCGACGGATCAAGAGCGAACCGCGTGGCCAGGATCTCGACTCTTTTACGCAGTGAAAATTCTAGTGTTGTCCTGTCAAGCAACACGTTACTCGCTTGAGCTTCATCGAGAAGGTTCTGGATGCGTTCTCCATCTAGTTCCTCGCTTGAAAGAGCGCGGCGCAACAAACCGTTGATGGCGTATTCGACGGCGGCCGTAAACTCGCGCGGGGTAGGCGTCCCGAGGCTGGTAACAAAGCGCATCAATGGGGCATGATGCTCGTATAGCTGCAGGTAGGCGGCTTCGGCTTCGGCGATCGTCGAAGAGAGAATTACCTTGAGAATTCTGCGCTGCTCGTCGCGGAATAGCGACCGCAAAGAGTAAGTCTTCTCGAAGCGCTTGTCGAGCAAACGAACAACTTCCGGAATATCGACACGCGAAAATGCGTCGCTGATTGCCTCGAGCATGTGTCGATAAGCACTCTGTTCCGTTATCGCCTGTACGCCGCCAGCGACGTTGTGGTCTCCAAAATGGACGACCCAGAAGGTGAGCAGCTCGCATTCCTGAGTAACTTTCGACGTAAAGCTTGCCTGGCCGAGTGCCATACGTAGTTTGCCCGCATCCCGAGTATGATGATCAAGCCGCTTTACTGTGTAAGAGAAAATATCAGCCCGTTCACCATAGGGTGTAAATAGCGAACTGATCGAGTAGTGGGCGCCCACCTTCTCAAGGTCAACCATTGAGGGTCTTACATACTTCCGATATATGTTGGCGCCATCCCCGTATTCCGGCAAGTTGCTTTTCGCGCCCGAAAGCTTCTCCAGGAATTGCGATTCAATCGTGTCACCGAAAAGCTGCTCGGCTAACTGGACGACGCGGCCAGCGTATTCGATCACTTGTACCGTTTCAATGCCGGAGAGGTCGTCAAAAAACCACCCGCAACTCGTGTACATAAGCATTGCGTGGCGCTGAAGTTCCAGCAATTTCCACACGATTACTTGTTCGTGTGCGCTGAGATCGCGAATAAAGTGGGTTTCGCCGAAGCGCTGCCTCACCTCCGGCGAACGATTCAGTACTACGCTGACGTAGCCGTCTCGCGCAGCCCAAGGATCTTTCAGGAGGCTCGACCCCAGAGATTCAAAGCGTGGATTGACGAAATCGCGCAACCAGTCGAGGGCGGCGCGGAGCGGTTTGCGCCATTCCTGGTTCCACCCGATCCGTCCTGAGTTACAGCCACAATTGCTTCTCCACCGCTCGACGCCGTGCACGCAGCTCCAAGAGGTGTTTTCATGGATCTGCACTTCCCAAGTGGTTGGATTCCTTTCGAGGAATTCGCCGTAGTTTGTAAGTTTTCCTAACTTCTTCGACTCGATGTAATCGAGTGCGAACGCGAGGGCCATTTCACCGTGGCGGTGATGATGACCATATGTTTCGCCGTCGGTTGCGATGTGACCTAGTTCCGGGCCAGTCCGGTTATCAGGAAGCGAGGATAAAAGCCGCGAGGCAAACCTTTCCCCATTGTTCAGCAGCTTTTCAAAAGCGACCGCTTGGGAAACGGGCCCATCATAAAAGAACAGATGTATGGGCTTTCCAGTAGGCGTATGCATGAGGTAAGCACGGGTAGTATCGACTTTTGAGCCGCTGACATCCTGCCATTCGCCGCCCTCGAGTGGGCGAACCGCCTTCGCCTGGTGAGGGGCGAGGATCGCGAAGGTCAGCCCGCCTTGCGCCATCAGGCCCAAACTTTCGAGATCGACCGCGGTCTCCGGAAGCCACATGCCTTCCGGTAACCGCCCGAACCGGTGCACAAAATCTTCGAAACCCCACAAAATTTGTGTCCGTTTGTCACGGGCGTTAGCAAGCGGCAGAATCATGTGGTTGTAGGCCTGAGCCATTGCGGAACCGTGGCCCGAGAATCGCCTTTGACTCTGCTTGTCGGCCTCTAGCAGTCCGCGATATAACTCAGGCGCGTGCTCGGTCGCCCAGGAGAGGAGCGTTGGGCCAAAATCGAAGCTGATCTTCGAATAGTTGTTAACGATCTGTGTAATGCGTTGTTGCTCATCGAGAATGCGGGCCGCGAGGTTGGGTGCGTAGCATTCGGCAGTAACGCGTTCGTTCCAATCGTGATAGGGATATGCGGAGTCTTGCAGCTCAATCTGCTCAAGCCACGGATTCTCACGCGGTGGCTGATAGAAGTGGCAATGGACACACAGATATTTCATTCGTAGTTAAGTGGGTTAATGGTTGAGAGGTTCGCTTCAATGCTGGACGCGATTTTACGGCTTCGCTGAAAGATGGATGCGAAAGTGCATCAGCTTACGGGCAGCAGAATAGTGAACACCGCGCCACTAGCTGACTGGCGGTTGGCAGCGACGATGCGCCCTGAATACTTTCTCACTATCGACGCAACGATGTGCAGGCCGAGTCCGGATCTCGCCGAACTGTTGGTCTTCGTGGAAACATTCGGCCGAAAAACGCGTGGCAGAATCTCAGGCCGAATGCCCGGTCCGTTGTCGGAAACGGTGATGGTTATCGAATCGCTCGTCAGTTCGGCTGTGATTTCGATCCGTCCAGGTTTACGCATGATCTGCGCGGCATTCAAAAACAGGTTTACAAATACTCGTTCCCAATCGTTCGCTGAACCGGGCAAGCGAAGATCCGCCGGGAACTGCCGCGCGAATCTGATACGCGGCTTTCGACCGGCGATACAGTAATCAGCTACCGACTGAGTAGCGTGATCGACAATATCCGCCAAATTCGGCGTACTGTCAGGAATCGCGCCGAGCAGCCGTTTGCCGCGTTCGATCGATCGGCAAAGGGTTCCCGCTAATGGCTTCCAGTGGCGATCGGCGCTCAAGAGTTCCGCGGCTTCAGTGATGGTTTCAAACACGTTATTCAAATCGTGAATCAATGTCTCATGCGTGAGATCCGAATCGAGTGAATCTTCCATGGGTTATTTTGCGACTTCGCGCAGCATATCGTAGAACTCGGGAAAGGATACCGAAGCGGCTTCGGCGCCTTCAATGGTAGATGTGTCCTCGGCGGCTAGTGCCGCTATTGAAAACGCCATGGCAATGCGATGGTCACCGTAAGACTTGAGCTGACCGGCGCGAAACTTCTGCTTCCCCGGTATCTTGAAACCGTCCTCCGTTGTGGTCACCACGATCCCCATACTCCTTAAATTACGCGCCAGCGTTTCAATACGATCGGACTCTTTGACACGCAGCTCGGCGGCATTACGGACGATCAATCCTTCCTCACTGACCGCGCCCAGTATCGCCAGAATTGGAATCTCATCGATAACCGCGGAGGTCGTGGCACCCTCGATTGTGCCTCCCCGTATCCGCGAAGTCTTAACCTGCAGATTTCCGACAAGCTCGCCGTTTACCTGCTCAATGCGGAGGAGCTTGATGGACGCGCCCATGGCGCGCAGGACGTCCAGAATAGTGGTTCGCGTCGGATTCAAGCCCACATCGGCGACGATCAGGTCAGCGTCGCGAGCAATCAGAGCTGCAACGATGAAGAACGCGGCGGACGAGATATCACCCGGAATCAAAACCTTTGTACCGGATAGAGGGCTTCCAGGCCGGAGACAAGCGAATTTCGGCTCCGTGCTGATGTTCGCCCCAAGCTCACGCAATGCGATCTCAGTATGGTCGCGGGTCATCGTGCGTTCGCGAACTATCGTTTCGCCCTCGGCATAGAGGCCGGCAAGCAAGACGCAGCTCTTCACCTGAGCGCTGGGCACGGGAAGGTCGTAATCAATGCCGTGGAGCGGCAAGCCTTGTATTGTCAGGGGAGGGAATCCACCATCGACCCCGGCAATACGCGCGCCCATCTGCGAAAGCGGGGCTACGATTCGGCGCATCGGGCGCTTCGTGAGTGAGGCATCGCCGGAAATCTCTGTTGCAAATGGCTGACCGGCTAGAATACCCGACAGCATGCGGATGGTAGACCCGGAGTTTCCGGCATCCAGCGGGTGCTTTGGAGCCGTGAGCCCAGTGAGTCCGTTTCCGTGAATTTTGAGTATCCGGCGGCCATCACTTTGAGCGAACTCATAGTGGGTTCCGAGCTCCCCGAGACACGACAAGGTGGACTGGCAATCCGCACCGCTAGCATAGTTGAAGATTTCGGATTCACCCTCGGCAATAGAGGCGAGCATGGCGTAACGGTGGGATATAGACTTGTCCCCAGGAACGCGAACCACGCCGTGAACACTGCGCGCAGGTGCGACGTGCTCGGTCATTGCAACAGTATTGTAGCGTTGAAGCTCGCTGGCCGGGGCGATGAGGCGCCACAATCAGCAAGCGCCCGGCGCTGGTAAACTATTGACTGATCAAGAAGGAGTTTTGCAGGTCTGATGAAATACATTTTTACGTCCGAATCGGTTACTGAAGGTCACCCAGACAAGATCGCGGACCAAGTATCGGATGCCGTTTTGGACGCAGTGCTCGCAGAGGATCCGTCGGGCCGCGTGGCTTGCGAAACTATGGTGACGACGGGTATCTGTGTCGTCGCCGGCGAGATTACAACCAAGACTTACGTCGATATTCCCAAGCTGGTGCGAGGCGTCATTAACAGCATTGGTTACACGGATGCGGCATTCGGGTTCGACTGCAAGACCTGCGCTGTCGTGAACATGATTCAGGCGCAATCACCCGATATCGCGATGGGCGTCGACACGGGCGGCGCAGGCGATCAGGGTTTGATGTTCGGATTCGCTTGCGATGAAACACCCGAGTTCATGCCTCTGCCGATCATGCTGGCCCATAAGCTAGTTCGCAGGTTGAGTGACGCGCGCAAAGAGGGTGAGCTGCCTTACCTCCGGCCCGACGGGAAAAGCCAGGTCAGCGTGGAATACGTGGATGGCAAACCGAAGCGCATCGATGCGGTTGTGGTCTCGACACAACACGACGACGACGTTTCGACCGAACAGATTCGGAGCGAAATCAGGAAATACATCATCGATCGCGTTATCCCCGCGAACATGGTCGATTCTCATACAAGTTTTCACATTAATCCAACGGGACGGTTTGTAATCGGCGGCCCTCACGGCGATACGGGATTGACCGGCCGCAAGATCATCGTCGATACCTACGGCGGCATGGGCCGGCACGGCGGCGGCGCATTCTCGGGCAAAGACCCGACAAAGGTGGATCGTTCGGCCTGTTATATGGCGCGCTATATCGCAAAAAACATCGTTGCCGCTGGGCTCGCTTCCAAGACCGAAGTGCAACTGGCGTACGCGATCGGCGTGGCTGAACCGGTCTCGGTGATGGTAAACACATTCGGAACGGGCAAGATTGAAGATGAGCGCATAGCTGAAGTCGTACGCGAGAATTTCTCGCTGACGCCGGCAGGCATGATCGAGCAGTTGGATCTGAGGCGCCCAATCTACCGGAAGACGGCTGCCTTCGGCCATTTCGGACGCACTGAAGATTCCTTCAGTTGGGAGGCGACCAACCAAGTGGACGTTCTTCGTGAGGCGGCTCAGTTGACCGCGGCTGTCTAACCTAAGCCTTCATTCAGCAATTCATAGCCGTGCCAACAGACGTCGATTGCAAGCGTTCGGTCGAAATCGAGGTTCCGCTCGAGGAGGTGGACCGGGCGAGGGAACGGGTTACTAATTCGATCAAGCAGCGTGTCCGCCTTCCCGGTTTCCGCCCCGGCAAAGCGCCGGTTAGCCTAATTCAGTCCCGATTTGAGAGTGAAATCCGGAGCGAAGTACTGGAAGTGCTACTTCCGCAAGCCTTTCGCGACAGGGTACAGAAAGATGATTTTAAGGTGGTCGGCACGCCTGACGTGTCGGATCTGCACTTTGAGCCAGGCCAGCCGATCCGTTTCAAAGCAGTGTTCGAGGTCGCACCTGAATTCGAATTAGGCGAGTATCGTGGGCTGCCTGTGAAATACGAAGAACCTACGGTCAGCGATGAAGAGGTAACGAAGCGGCTGGAATCGATGCGCGAGAGCAAGGCCGACTACGTGAATCTTGATCCCCGGTCGATAGAGAATGGCGACTTCGTTCTTGTACATCTGAAATCGGTTTCGGGGCTCGCCGAGCCAATCGACCAGGATGTTCAGATCCAGGTTGGGGCGGAAGACACCCTTCCCGCGTTTACTGAAAATCTCGTGGGCGCGAACCCAGAGGAGGTGAAGGAGTTTGACCTCACGTATCCGGAAGATTACGCTCAAGAGCGGCTCGCCGGGAAGACCGTTCGTTTCGAGTTGACCCCGAAGGTCATTCGCCGGAAGGAGCTGCCGGCTCTCGATGACGAGTTCGCCCGTGACCTGGGAGACTACCAAACACTGGATGAGTTACGGGAAGCAGTTCGAAAATCCATCTTCCAAGAAAAGCAATACGTTGCGCAACGGGAGGCCAAAGAGGCGCTCATCGACAGGCTCGTTGAAAGCAAGGAGTTTCCGGTTCCCGAGATCTACATAGATCGGCAGATTGAAAATCAGGTTAAGGCGCAGCTTCGCGAGCTGACGGGCCAAGGCATTGACCCGAATGCATTGAAGCTCGACTGGCAGAAAGTGAAAGAAAGCCAGCGAGAAAAGGCGCTCAGGAATGTGAAGGCCTCTCTATTACTGGAGAAGATTTCCGATAAGGAGGGTATTAAGCCGACCAAAGATGAAGTGGACCGGGAGGTTCAGAGAATCGCGCGACAGGAGCGCGAAGCTGTGCCGGTGACGCGGGCGCGCTTGGAGAAGGAAGGGATGCTAGCGCGGATAGCGGACCATATCCAGGCGGAGAAGACGCTGCAATTTCTGTTCGAACAGGCGCAGAAGCAGGCTTGATAATAGGCCAGGATCAACAGTAAGGGCCTATAGCTGCAAACTGATACGCCAACTTTGGTCGCCGGAAGTTGCACTAGGCTTGTTATACTGGTCACGAGCTATTCGATCGGGGCAAGGGATCTCTTGATTTTTCTTTATGTAGGAGAACCAGCTTGAAGCGCGCCGGATCCGACGATTCCCTCCGCTGTTCGTTCTGCCACAAAAGCCAAGATGTGGTGGGCAAGCTGATCTCGTCACCCAGCGATTATCCTCGCGCCTACATCTGCGATGAATGCATTGCTGTTTGTAATTCCATCATCGAAGACGATCGCCACGACCAGAATTATGGCACGCCCGGTAAGCTGCCGCGACCCCTTGAACTGAAAGAATATCTGGACCAATACGTCATTGGTCAGGATCCGACCAAGAAGAAGTTAGCGGTCGCCGTATATAACCATTACAAGCGGATTCAGATGAATAAACAGCGCGGCAATGAGGTCGAGCTGTCGAAATCGAATATTCTGCTGATCGGGCCCACGGGAACCGGGAAGACGTTGCTTGCTCAAACACTTGCCAGAATCTTGGATGTGCCTTTCGCCATTGTGGACGCAACAACGCTGACGGAAGCGGGATACGTGGGCGAGGATGTCGAAAACATCATTCTGCGGCTGCTTCAAAACGCGGATTGGGACGTGCAGCGAGCTCAGACCGGCATCATCTACATAGATGAAATAGATAAGATCGGGCGCAAAGACGAGAATCCATCCATTACGCGCGATGTGTCTGGGGAAGGCGTGCAGCAGGCGCTGCTTAAAATTCTGGAAGGTACGATTGCTAACGTTCCACCTCAGGGGGGACGGAAGCATCCGCACCAGGAGTTCACGCCCGTTGACACGACCAACATCCTTTTTATTTGCGGCGGAGCCTTTGTGGCCCTCGAGAAGGTGATCGCGCGCAGGGTGGGGACGAAATCGATCGGCTTTGTGCCGCCGGATGAGAAGGATGCGGGCCGACGGGGTCTAAATGCCGCGAGGCGGGATATCGATCTGCTGGCACAATGCCAACCGGTCGATTTAATCAAATACGGCTTTATTCCGGAGTTCATCGGCCGCATGCCGGTGACGGCTGTGTTAGAAGATCTGTCGAAGGAGGCTCTGATCCAGATCCTGACAAAGCCCAAGAACGCTATCGTGCGGCAGTATCAAAAGCTATTTGAATTTGAAAATGTTAAGCTGAAGTTTACCGACGATGCGCTCGAAGCCGTCGCGCAACTTGCAATGGAGCGCAAAGTCGGAGCGCGGGGTCTACGGATGATCTTGGAAGATCTTATGTTAGACCTGATGTACTATCTCCCGACATTCAAAAAGATTCGTGAGTTCGTGGTCACCAAGGAGATGGTGCTCTCGCAAAAGATCAATATGGCTGTGCTTGAAAAGGCGGGCTGACGAGCGGCGCGCTTCTCTCTCTAGAGACTTTTACACGGCTGCAGCTTCTAAAACATAGGGGTACGTTGTTCTCTTCCGGTCCCACGTTCAAGGGACAATCTACTTAGAAAATCAAGATGGTTACGACCAAAGATAAGACCGATACAAAACGGCTGCCGATGATGCCTATACGGGACGTGGTCATTTTCCCGTTCATGATGACCCCGTTTGTGGTCGGCAGAGAATCGAGCGTGCGTGCTCTCGAAGAGGCACTCCTGGGCGATAAGAAGATTTTTTTGGCGACTCAGCACGATGCTTCAATCGACGAGCCGCGCCCCGACGAGATTTACTCGGTAGGAACCGTCGCCAATATTGTTCAGAGCCTCAAACAGCCCGATGGGAACATCAAAGTTCTCGTCGAGGGCGTTCAAAGGGGCAAGGTCGTCTCCGTCAGTGAAGAAGAGGGATACTTTCGGGCCGTCATCAAGACGACCACGTACAAAGTCGAGCAGGGCAGCCAGCTCGAAGCCCTTACAGGCCGAGTCACGAACCTGTTTGAGCAATACGTAAAGCTCAGTCAAAATCTGAATTACGAAACCATGATCGCGGCCATTCGTGTCGACGATGCCGGCAAGCTGGCGGATACGGTGGGAGCGAACCTGCAGTTGACGATCGAAGAGAAACAGGAACTGCTTGAGATCTTTGATCCAATCGATAGGCTGACGCGCGTAGCCGAATTGCTCGATATCGAAATCGAGAAGCTGAACGTGGATCGTAGCATTCAGGGCCGCGTGAAACGGCAGATGGAGCGCGCCCAGAAAGAGTACTACCTTAACGAAAAGATCAAGGCCATCCAAAAAGAGCTGGGACGGGGCGAGAAGAGCGAGTTCGATGAGCTGAAGAAGAAAATCGACACGGCGGGAATGACCAAAGACGCTCACGAAAAGGCGACCGCCGAATTGAAGCGTTTGGAAGGCATGCCGCCCATGTCGGCCGAATCGACAGTTTCCCGGAACTATTTAGATTGGCTTTTGGCGGTACCGTGGAAGAAGCGGACGAAGGAGATCCGGGATCTCCGGTATGCGCGGCAGGTTCTCGAAAGCGATCATTACGGGCTCGAGAAGATCAAAGAACGGATTCTGGAGTTTCTTTCGGTTCGGCGATTAGTTCAGAACCCCAAGGGTTCGATTCTATGCTTCGTGGGAGCTCCAGGGGTCGGGAAGACCTCGCTCGGGATGTCGATTGCAAAGGCGACGGGCCGCAAGTTTGTCCGGCTGTCGCTCGGCGGCGTGCGGGACGAAGCGGAAATACGCGGGCATCGCCGCACCTACATCGGCGCGTTGCCCGGCCAGTTGATCCAGATGATGAAGAAGGCGGGAACCAGAAATCCCATCTTGATGCTCGACGAGATCGACAAAATGTCGATGGATTTTCGTGGGGATCCCTCCGCGGCGTTGTTGGAAGTGCTCGACCCCGAACAGAACTACATGTTCATGGATCATTACCTGGACGTCGAGTACGATCTAAGCCAGGTCTTTTTCATTGCGACTGCTAATGTGCTTCACACGATTCCGGCTCCGCTGCAGGACCGTATGGAAGTGATCCGGTTATCGGGCTACACGGAACTTGAAAAGCTCGAGATCGGGAAGCGGTTTCTTGTTCCCAAACAGAGAAAAGAGACTGGGATCAGCGAAGATCAAATCGAATTTAAAGACGAGGGTTTGCAGACGCTGATTCAATCCTATACGCGCGAAGCGGGCGTAAGGAATCTGGAGCGCGAGATCGGTAACATCTGCCGCAAAGTAGCGCGGAAGGTTGTGGAAGCGCAGTCTGCCGGGACACCCGAGCCTGAGCCGAAACCGGGTGAGGCGATAGAGCTCATCGAAGAGGATGTGCAGGCGGAGGAGCCTGTGAAGAAGGGCAAGAAGAAGGCAAAGAAGGAAGAAGTCGAGGTTTTGGTTCCGATCGAGAAGATGGTTCTGACTCCGGCGGTAGTGGGCGAATTATTGGGGCCGGCGCGATTCCGGGATCTCGATGCGGAAAAGAAAAACGAAATCGGTGCGGCGACAGGATTGGCATGGACGGAAGTGGGCGGATCGATTCTGACGACTGAAGCTACGGTTATGGAAGGTCGAGGCAAAATGACTACGACCGGCAAACTCGGAGACGTTATGCAGGAATCGGCTCAAGCTGCCATGAGTTACGTGCGTTCCCGTGCGCAATACCTCGGCTTGCCTAAGGATTTCTATCGCCACCTAGATATCCACGTGCATGTGCCAGAAGGCGCGATTCCAAAAGACGGGCCGTCCGCGGGTATCACGATTGGTACCAGCATCTGTAGCGCCCTCACCGGTATTCCAGTTCGATGCGATCTTGCCATGACGGGAGAGATTACCGTGCGAGGCCGCGTGCTTGGAATTGGAGGCTTGAAGGAAAAGCTTTTAGCCGCGCACCGGCAGGGAATTTTTGAGGTAGTACTGCCAAAGGACAACGAGAAGGACCTGGTGGATATCCCCGAGAACATCCGGAAAGACATGAAACTCGATTTTGTTACGTCGATGGATCAAGTCTTGAAAATTGCCCTTGAGCGGGAAATCGTGGCTCTCCCTTTAGCGCCTGCAGCAACGGCCGCGGAACTTGTGGCCCGTCCGGCAGAAGACAATCTGATGCATTGAGCCTGGGCTCAGGCATTGAGGCTCGAAACGTTGGAGACATTGTGGTAGGAATCGAAGCAGCAGCGAGCCTGATCATCAGTGCGGCGCACGCGGGGCAGTTTCCTCCAGAAGAGCGGCGCACCCGACCGCTCGAAATCGCTTTTTTGGGGCGCAGCAATGTCGGCAAATCCAGCCTGCTGAACTCTCTTGTGCGCCAGCCGGACTTAGCGTTTACCAGTGCTCGTCCGGGATGCACACAACTCATCAACTTTTACCGGATTGACGAAGATATTCACTTCGTTGATTTGCCCGGGTATGGGTATGCGCGAGTGTCGCTCGAGCAGCGCGCGAATTGGAAAGAGTTGATAGAAAGTTATTTACTGGGAAGGAGGAACCTCGCGTTATCGTTCCTTATTCTCGATGCCAGGCGCGGGTGGATGAACATGGATTTGGAACTGAAGGCCTGGCTCGAGTTCCACAACCTGCGATATCAGGTGATTGTCACCAAAGTCGACAAACTGAAAGGCAGTAACCAACTGAAAACCGGAATGGCCGTGATCCAAGAGGAATTAGAGGATCAAGAGGCAATGCCATTCTCGGCCGTAGATGGCCGGGGAGTGAGGGAAATTTGGCAAGTCATATCGAAGATCAAGAACCAACAGTAGAGTCGTCGAATTCGGCGGAAAGTAAACCTGTAGAAAAGCCTGAAGAAGCCGACGCGGGCGCCCCTGTTCTAGAGACGAACGAGGCGAAAACGCCTGACGGTCCCGAGTCTCGCACGAGCGAATCACGTCCAGTCGAACAGAGGCCGGAACGCACCACCGCCGGACGGTTGAGGGCTGCGGCGAATGAAGCGCGACAGGCAGGCGGAAACGGCAGAGGCCCTGAAGCTAGGGCTGCCTCCGATGCCTCCAGAAGAGTGTCTGGAGACGCAAAGCCAAGCCCTGACGCAAAGCCAAGCGCTGAGGTGAGGGCTCCGGCGACCGAGTCGAGAACTGCTGCAGCCCCTGCTGAACAGCGACAGCCTACAGCAGGCGTAGAAGGCAGATCCGCAGGTGATACGAGACCACCTGAACATGGATTCAGCGGACAACGCCGCGGCCGCCATTCGCTCGGTAACACGGGTAATCAAACCCAGAGGAACGGGACGACGACGCTTGACTTGGTCGAGCTAAAGGACATGAGCATACAGGCGCTCAATCAGATCGCCAAGGATCTCAGTGTGCCGGGCGCGGCCGGCCTTCGCAAACAAGAGCTGATCTTCAAAATTCTGCAAACGCAGGCTGAGAAGAGCGGGCTGATTTTTTCCGAAGGCGTGTTGGAGTGCCTGCCCGATGGTTTCGGATTCTTGCGGGCGCCCGAATACAACTATTTGCCTGGCCCGGACGACGTGTACGTTTCTCCTTCCCAGATTCGCCGGTTCGATCTGCGTACGGGTGACACTGTTTCGGGGCAGATTCGGCCGCCGAAAGAGGGCGAGCGCTACTTCGCGTTGATCAAGGTTGACGCTATCAACTTCGAACCGCCGGAAGAAGCGCGCAATAAGATCTTTTTTGACAATCTCACGCCACTGTATCCCGATGAGCGCGTCAAGCTCGAGACAGCGAAAGATAACTTCTCGGGCCGTGTGATGGATCTTCTCACGCCGCTCGGGAAAGGCCAACGCGGACTGATCGTGGCTCCCCCGCGGACCGGTAAGACCATGTTGTTGCAGAGTCTCGCGAACTCGGTTACGACGAATCATCCCGACGTGAATCTCATTGTTCTGCTGATCGATGAGCGCCCGGAGGAAGTCACCGACATGCAGCGGTCTGTTCGAGGCGAGGTGATTAGCTCGACGTTCGATGAACCCGCCTCGCGGCACGTGCAAGTTGCGGAAATGGTGATCGAGAAGGCAAAGCGGCTGATCGAACACAAGCGCGATGTCGTAATCTTGCTGGACTCGATTACGCGATTGGCTCGCGCCTACAACACGGTTGTGCCGCCGTCCGGTAAAGTGTTGTCCGGCGGCGTGGATTCGAACGCGTTGCAGCGGCCCAAACGGTTCTTCGGAGCCGCGCGCAATATCGAGGAGGGCGGCTCTTTGACAATCGTGGCGACCGCACTGATCGATACGGGCAGCCGTATGGACGACGTGATTTTTGAAGAATTCAAGGGGACGGGTAACATGGAGATCCATCTCGATCGGAAGCTCGTCGACAAGCGCGTGTTCCCGGCAATTGACATCAATAAGAGCGGAACGCGAAAAGAAGAGTTGCTCATGCCCCGGGAAGAGCTGAACCGGGTTTGGATCTTGCGCAAAGTCCTCAATCCTCTTTCACCAGTCGAGTCCATGGAATTATTGCTCGATAAGCTCGGGAAGACGCGATCGAATGCTGAATTCCTTGCCGCGATGAGCGGATAATGTAACGCGCCGCTGTACCTTGGGCTCCGAAATCCTGAATGGGCCGCATACGGATCCTCTCGGATAACGTCGCGAATAAAATCGCGGCGGGAGAGGTGGTCGAGCGGCCCGCTTCTGTTGTTAAGGAGCTGCTCGAAAACTCGCTCGACGCGGGCGCCACCGAGATCCGGATCGACACAGAGAACGCCGGCCGCCGCTTGATTCGGATTCACGATGATGGCTGCGGCATGCTGCGCGATGATGCGTTACTCGCGTTCGAGCGGCACGCGACGAGCAAGCTGAGCGACGTAAAGGATCTGCTTGCGATTGCGACGCTCGGGTTCCGGGGCGAGGCACTGCCATCAATGGCTTCGGTCAGCAGGCTGGTGCTTGAAACTCGCGCGACCGAAGAGCAGACCGGCACTGCCGTTGAGATTGCCGGGGGCAAGCTGCTCCGTTGCGATGAGATCGTGAGGCCTGTGGGGACCACGATTTCCGTTCGAGATCTGTTTTTCAATGTACCCGCCCGCAAGAAGTTCTTGCGATCTGATCAAACGGAACTGGCGCATATCGGATCGCTTGTCACGCATTACAGCCTGGGACATTGCAATAAGCGCTTCGAGCTGTACCATGAAGGCCGCGAACTGCTCAGCGCCACTCCAGTTTCAACATTGCGAGATCGAGCTTTTCAGGTCTTCGGCGCTGAAACCGTTGAAGATTTGATCGACTTGGGGCCGCGGACGTTTGAGATTCCTCTTGAGCCGCGGCGATTTCCGCCGAACACGGGAGAGTCCGAGGAAGAGCTTGCGCAGTTCGCGTTAGAAGGGTTGATTTCAGGGCCGCACGTTCAAAAACTAAATCGCAATTCCGTGTTTCTTTTCGTGAATGGACGATTGATTCGCGACAAAGTGATCCTGCATGCCATTTCAGCGGCGTATCACAATCTTATGCCGCCGAGTTGCTATCCATTTGCATTGTTGTTTCTGAATTGTGACGCAGGCGAGGTGGATGTGAATGTCCACCCTTCGAAAACAGAGGTTCGTTTTCGACATGGCTCGATGGTTCATGATTTCGTGCGGGATGCGATTCGAGATGTACTGATGGAGAGTCGACCGATATCGAGTCTGCCGCTTCCGAGTTCACCCATGATCCGTCCGCAAGTGCAGCGCGGGGTCGATCTTCCGTTTTCCGAGTTCACGGCGACAATGGATGCCGTGGCCACTGAGCCCGAGCCATTCGAAGAGAACCGTGTCGTTAGTGAGTTTCCGGAGATTGCGATCCACACGGCCCCGCGGCTGCCGTCCTACGGCGAGAGGGCCGTGGCAGAGGCACCGCGCGCTATTGCGCTCACTCGACACGGAGTTCCCGATACGCATGGCGCGCTGGATCAACTTTCAACGGATTGGGACCACACCGATACGCTTGCTGCCCTTCCGGATTTGAGGCCTCTAGGCCAGCTTCACGACAGTTTTATCGTTGCCGCAGCACGAGACGGGTTATGGATTATAGATCAGCATGTGGCGCACGAACGCATTCTATTCGAGCAAGTTCTACGACAGCGTGCAGCCGGAAGTGTGGAGATACAACGCCTCTTGATGCCGCTGGTCCTCCAGCTTACGGCAGGCCAGCAGCTGGAATACGCGCGTATTGCCGACGAGCTGAACGCTTATGGTTTCGAAACCGAGCCCTTTGGGCAGAGGACGATTGCGATCAAAGCCGCTCCCTCTGGCGTCGGATCGGCCGATATAGAAAAGATCGTATTCGAGATTCTAGAGATTGCAGAACGCGAGCTGCGCTCCGCATCGCTCGATGAGATCAGGCGAAGCGTGTGCGCGACTATTGCGTGCAGAGCGGCGATCAAGATCAATACGAGCTTAGAGGCGAAAAAAATCGAGTGGCTGTTGCGCGCGCTCGCCGCTTGCGAGTATCCGATGACATGCCCGCACGGCCGACCCATTGCGCTTCGTTACAGCAATAAAGACATTTTGAAGAGCTTCCACCGCATTTAGCTGCGTCTATTCCCATTCTATGGTGCCGGGCGGTTTATGCGTGAGATCGTAAAATACTGCCGCGATATGGGGAAGCTCTAGGAGTCTCTCGGTCAGTGTTTCGAGCATCTCTCCATCCATCAGCACGACATCAGCGGTCATGCCATCGACAGAATTGATGGGCCGCAGCAAAATGGACTCACGGTCGGCGTCAGTACCGATAGGTAACAGGATTATCGGCATCTGCCAGACTTGCTCTTCAAATCCGGTATCGAGGCAGAACTCGCGCACGATTGCGTCGGCTTCACGGAGAAGATCCAAACGGGGTTTCGTGATTGACGCTTCGAAGACTCGCATCGAGGCGAGTGACGCCTTACTACCGCAAACTGCCACGACGCGGTTTACATCGGATCGGCTGTTCGTCAACGCTGGCGCGATAGTGCGAATATCTTCCAGATTGGGTTTGCTCGGCAGCGACAGTACGCCTCGGTAACTGCGGGAATCGCCTTGCACACCGACGGATCGAAGCGGAATGAGAAAACCGTCCTCAGTTTCGGTCAGATTCGCTTCTCTGTCCGAACAAAGGCAACGAATCGCCAATCCCGGGCCGGGGAACGGATGCCGCTTCAGAATCGTTTCCGGGACGCCCATCTCACGCCCAATCTCTCGGACTTCATCCTTGTAAAAAGATGTGAGTGGCTCGACAATCAGGCCGGATTCGATCAGGGCCTGAATGCCAGCGACTCGATTATGGTGAGTCTTAATGAGATCAGCTTTGGCCGTTCCGCCGGATTCGATGGTATCGGGGTAGATAGTGCCCTGCCCCAGAATCCAGTGCCCATCAAGAAAATGTTGGCTGGTGAGAATGCGCCTCTGCACGCGTACGAATTGCTCGCCGATAGCGCGGCGCTTTTCTTCCGGATCTTGTACGCCTTCGAGCGCAGCAAGAAATTCCTGTTCCGCAACATCAATTAGAAAATTCTTCGCTCCTAATTCTTCGAAAGTCTTCCTGACTGATTCCGTCTCGCCTTTGCGCATCAGGCCCGTATCGACGTAGATTCCATAGACGCGATCGGGACCCAAAGCTCTGAGGCAAAGCGTATACGCGACTGTGGAATCCACTCCGCCGCTCACGAAGAAGAAGACATTCCGATCTTTCGCAGCTTTGTGAATCTCATCTTCAATCAGCGGTATTCGTTGTGAAACATCCCAGTCTCTGGTCGCGCCGCAGACGCCAAATACAAAGTTTTCGAGCATGCGCGTACCCGCGTGCGTGTGCGCCACCTCCGGGTGAAACTGCAGGCCAAAGAGTCTGCGCTCGGGATCGGACATAGCAGCGATCCCCGAAGTCTCTGTTAAAGCGATAATCCGAAAACCCGAAGGTGCGGATGCGACTGTATCGCGATGATTCATCCAGATCTGCGAATCTTCGACGCCCTTCCAGAGAGCGTCCGGAAAGGCCATGGTGAGATGTGCGAGACCGTATTCACCGCGATCTCCTTTGTGAACCGTCCCTCCCAGATGGTACGCGATCAGTTGGTGGCCATAGCAAATCCCGAGAACGGGAACGCCCGTGTTGAGAATGGCGGGATCGATATCGGGGCTACCCGGTTCATACACACTAGCCGGTCCACCCGAGATAATGATGCCCTTTCGCGTGCGCAGACGGTCGGCGGGGGTCTCACTCGGCTGAACGTCGGCAAATACGCCCAGGTCGCGGACTTTTCGCGCGATCAGGTGAGTATATTGGCCGCCGGTATCAAGAACGCTGATTTGAGGTGCTGCGAGCGCAGCAGGTTCCCGTACCGAGATGATCGCTTGTTTCGCTGATTTCAAAAAATCGTACGAAGCTGGCCGAATCTAATCTAACGGCTCGCCCTCTGTTTCTCGTACTGAATCTTAGAGCGCGCAAGCAGGTCTCCGGCTTTCGGCATTGCATCGATCGCCTTCTGAATTTCCGGATCCTGAAGGATTCCGATCTTTTGTGAATCTTCGTAGCTGAACGCTGTGATATACATCTCGGCGCGAAGCTGATCGCGGAGCCAACTGTGATCCCGCGTCCAATCCTCCTCGCTGAAATCTACGCCCTGCTTCAACAGGTAATCGTGAAGATCGTTGAGCACCGCTTCATCGGGAGTCCATCCCTTGGCCAGCTTTGTATCGTGTGTCGAGAAGTAATAAGACGAGAAATTGAAGAAAGCGTTCTTTCGCATCGCTCCCACTTCAAACGCATCTAGCTTGGGCGTCGTGTACTTCTCGTCGGGGCTGATGCCGCCGCCACCATAAACTACGCGGCCCAGATCTGTCTGCTTTACATCAGTCGAATTATTTGTATCAGACCGCTTGCCGTAGTAGTAATCGAGAAATGAGATGTTCGAATAATCGCGCTGAATGAGGCGGCCGCTGGGTGTGTAGTAGTGCTGCGTTGTGAGCGCGAGGCCGGTGCTGTCGCTCAACGGGTAAACAGTTTGCACCAATCCCTTGCCGAAAGTGGTATCGCCTAAGATCCAGGCACGATCATGATCCTGCAAGGCACCAGCAACAATCTCAGCAGCCGACGCGGAATAACGGTCCACAAGAACGACAATCGGATAGCTCTCGCCATACTGACTGCCGCGCGCAAGATACGGTTTTTCCGAATAGGCGCGTCCTTTGTGGGAAACAACGACTTGGCCGTGATCCAGCCAGTGTCCTGCAACCGCGACGCCCTCCTGCAGAAGGCCGCCAGGATTCTCGCGCAGATCGACAATCAAGCCCTTAATGTTGTTTTCACCAAGCGTCTTTAGGTCGTCATCCACTTCTTTACTCGTCGTCTCGGTGAACGATTGAATTCGCATATAAGCGATTCCGGGTTTCACCCAGAACGCCGTATCGACGCTGTTTCGTGGAATCTCATCGCGAATGAGATTGAAGGTGATCGGCTTAGCTGCGCCCTCACGGCTGACGATCACCTGAACTTTCGTGCCTTTGGGGCCACGCAGCAAGTCCGCAACTTCGGTGGTGCTCAAATTGTCCACGCGTTTGTCGTTCACTTCGAGCAGGACATCGCCGGGGCGAATACCTGCTTTGTAGGCAGGCGATCCACCGAAGGGATGAATCACCATAGTCTTACCAGTGCGAGGCTGCGCCCCGATCATCATGCCGATGCCGTAGTACTTGCCATGCTGCTCTTCGCGAAGCCCCGCGAAATCCTTCGGATCAAAGAAATTGGAGTGCGGATCGAGCGTCCGAAGCATGCCCGGTATAGCGCCTTTATAAATCGCCTTGTCCGCCGAAAGCTTGTCAGCGTAATTCTGCTCCACTATGTCGTAGACCTTAGTGAACGAGTCGATACTTGACTTCACATCTTCATCGGAAGTAGACGTTTTTTGAGAGGCTGCGGAAAGCGGCTGAGCGCCGGGACCAAATACGCCGCCCAACAGGGCGCAGACGATCAAGAACAGGGGAACAAAGAGGAAATAACGGCGCTGGGACGACAATCCTACCTCCGGGGCTATCTTCAGTATAGACGGTAGAAGGGGCGAATCGGGCGCGCTCGCGCAGAGTTCGTAAGAGTTACTAGACGGCGGCTCGCAGCCGCTTGGCAAAGGAAGACTCGGCGCGCGTGCCCTTCTTCGGAATATCTTCCAGACGCTTCGCTTGATCGCTGACGCAAACTAAGAACATTGGCTGACGCGCGTTCTTCAATAGGTCGATAATGCGATCCTGCTGATCTTCGAGAAAAATCGATTTCCCATCTGTTAACAGATGAAGCTTCGAATCGCTTGAGAGCACATCAACCAGATGCTTTCCCATTTCGCGCTGCAGGAAACGCAAGACACGGCGGATCTTTTGAAGCGAAAACCCTTTCCGGCGAAGCTCGGCGATTACGGTAATCTCGACAACTTCTTCGGGAAGATAGATTCGCTTGTGACCCTCATGCCGCGGAGAAACGACTTTTCGTTCATCCCACCATTGCAGTTGACGGAGGCTGACCTGCGCGATCTTCGCGACATCCGTACTGGTATATGTCCGCTGTCCGTTTGGCAAATCAGGACGGGGCTTACGTGTTTTGAACATAGAGCGCAGTTTCCGTTTTGACGTTCCAGACGGCTGACCAATTGTACTAGACTTTAGTCCAGAGTCAAAGAGGAATTCAGAGGCGCGGTTTTCAGCCCCCGCCTACAAACTCCACAACTTCTATATGCGAACCTCCTGCGACCGGCGTTGCTTCCCAGTCCCGCTTCCGTACAATGGACTTATTCAGCTCAACGGCGACCCGATCTCGGGCAATTTTCAAGCTGTCCAACAAAGCGGACACTGACTGATTCGCTGGGGTTTGAGTAAGCTCTCCGTTAATCCAAATTGTAATGTGGTCGGGCATGTCGATTGCGCCCTTCTGATATCGTATTTCTTCGGTAATTATACGAAGTTTCCGGTTGCTAGTCTGGTATCAGGTTCATGCCCACCTCGTACGCTCAAACGTATTTCCCGGTTCTCATTCAGATTTTGATAGCGATCGCGGTGGCTGGAGGCATGATTGGAGCTTCGGCAATTCTCGGCCGACATGTGCGAGATGCTGTGAAGTCCTCGCCTTATGAATCCGGGATGAAGCCGGTGGGTAATGCCCGCGAACGCTTCAGCGTGAAGTTTTACCTCGTTGCGATGGTTTTCATCCTTTTCGATATAGAGGCGATCTTCCTGTATCCCTGGGCGGTGGTCTACCGCGAGCTGCGGCTTTTCGGGTTCTTTGAAATGCTGTTGTTCATCGTGCTCGTCTTGTGCGGTTTCTTCTACATCTGGAAGAAGGGCGTACTCGACTGGTCCATGGATGAGGAGCGCGAACAGAGGCGGGAGAAGAAGCGTGCTGCCTGAGGCGATTGCAGAAAATCCCGCGGCGGCAGCTATCTCACAGCGCGCGCCCGAGGCAATCGTAGATGCGAAGTTGGCTTTCGGCGAGTTGACCTTGTTTATTGCGCCGGGCCAGATCGTCGAAGCGTGCCGAATTCTCAACGATAGCGCCGGTTTTGATCGCCTTGGTGGAATTACTGGGGTGGACTGGTGGCCGCGCCAGCCTCGCTTCGAAGTAGTTTATTTCTTGCACTCGATCCGAAACAGAGCTGCTCTGCGGCTGAGCGTTCGGATCGACGGAGGCGAAGAACTAGACAGTATTTGTTCCGTTTGGCGAGGCGCAAATTGGTACGAGCGAGAGGCCTTCGACCTTTTTGGAATCCGCTTCCGAAATCATCCAAACCTCGAGCGAATCATGATGCCAGCCGATTGGGAAGGGCATCCGCTTCGCAAGGATTATCCGATACACGGTCACAAGTACTCTTACCAGGACGAGTAGCGCTTCGAAATGGATACTGACGACAAGAACGCGGCGGTGATGGAGGGCGAGGCCCATGTGGCATCGCTCAATCCAGAACACGAGCTGGAAATCGAGGATCCTTCAGGGCTGAAGCCGGCCGAACACCTGGGCTCGGGTCGGCTGATGACGCTGAACATGGGTCCGCAGCATCCGTCCACACACGGCGTGCTCCGGGTGGTTCTCGAGTTGGACGGCGAAACCATTTTGAGCGCCCGGCCCGAGATCGGCTATCTTCACACGGGGATCGAGAAGCAGTGCGAAGGAAGAAAGTATCAACAGGTAATTCCGCTTACAGATCGCGTGGATTACCTGGCAAACCTGTCGAATAACCTTTGCTATGCGCTAGCAGTCGAACGCCTGCTGGGTCTCGAAATACCTCCGATGGCGCAATGGATGCGCGTGATGCTGGTGGAATTGACCCGCATCGCGAGTCACCTGATTTGGCTGGGAACGCACGCTCTCGATATCGGAGCCATGTCAGTCTACTTTTACTGCTTCCGGGAACGCGAGGATATCTTAAAGATTTTCGAAATGTTCTCTGGGCAGCGGATGATGACCAGTTATATTCGCATTGGTGGCCTTGCCCTGGAGCCCCCTCGGGGCTGGCATACGGCAGTTACCACGGCGATTGGCCGAATCGCGAAAGGCATTGACGAATACCACAATCTGCTGGCCGGCAATCCTATTTGGGTGAACAGAACCAAAGGTGTGGGCATGCTGCCGGTCGACATGATGGTTGACCTGGGCGTGACGGGTCCCATGCTCAGGGCGGCCGGCGTGAAGATTGACGCCCGAAAGGACTGCCCGCATTCAGGCTACGAGCAATTCGATTTCGACATCCCAACGCGAACGGCGAACGACGTCTATGCGCGCTTTGAAGTTCGCATGGAAGAGATGCGGCAGAGCGTTCGTATCGTGAAGCAGGCGCTTGATGGCATGCCCTCAGGGCCGTTTCAGGCCGATGCTCCGCATGTGGTTCTTCCGGATCGCGAAAAGATGAAGACCCAAATGGAGTCGCTCATCTATCACTTCAAAATCGTTACTGAAGGTTTTCGCGTGCCGGCCGGCTCGGTATATCAGGTGGTTGAATCGCCGCGTGGGGAGCTAGGTTATTACGTCGTGAGCGACGGTACGGCAAATCCGCATCGCGTATTTATGCGAACGCCAAGTTTCGGGAACCTGCAAGCCCTGGGAGCGATGCTGGAAGGCGTTTTGATTGCCGACTCCATCGCCATTATGGGAAGCATGGATTTCGTTCTCGGAGACGTTGACCGGTAAATCAGCATGACGTTTTCACCGGCGCTCGAAGAGCGATTCGCCAAACTTCTCACCAGCTATCCTCCGGGACGGCAGCGTTCCGCGGTAGTGCCGATGCTTCTCTACGCGCAAGACGAGATCGGCCACGTATCACAAGAATTGGTTGAAGAAGTTGCGCGGCGCTGCGAAATTACTCCGCTGCAAGTGGATGAAGTGATCGGCTATTACTCGATGCTTCACCGCAAACCGCTGGGCAAGTATCACGTTCAGGTGTGCACGAACATCTCGTGCCAAGCTTTGGGGGGCGAGGCACTGTACGAGCACGCAAGCCGAAGCTTGGGATTACGAAATAAAGAGGTTACGATGGACGGCCTGATCTCTCTTGAAGAGGTCGAATGCGTTGGGGCGTGCTCATGGGCTCCGGCTATTCAGATAAATTACGACTTCCATCACCACGTCACGCCAGAGCGCTTCGACCGACTAATCGAAGCGCTGCGCGATGGGACTTACGAGAGGAAGGCTTCGTAGGTTTCGACTGAAAATGCGTTACAACGAACCGAGCCCGTTAGAGACACCCGTCATCTCTTTCCGTTTCGACCTGCCGAATTCAACTTCGATCGACACGTATCTCGCAAATGATGGATACGTCGCCATCAAGAAGGCAATCGGGATGACACCTGAAGCCATAATCGACGAGCTGAAGGCTTCCTCGCTCCGGGGAAGAGGCGGCGCAGGGTTTCCGACTGGCATGAAGTGGAGCTTCGTGCCTCGCACGACGGGAAAGCCGACTTATGTGATTTGCAACTCTGACGAGAGCGAGCCCTGTACCTGCAAAGACCGGCTCTTGATGGAGAATGATCCCCATCAATTGATTGAAGGGATGCTGATTGCGGGCTGGACGATTCGATCGAACAAGGGTTACATTTTCATTCGAGGCGAGTATCGATATCTCATCGAAATTGTGGATCGGGCCATCGCCGAGGCGTATGCGCGCGGCTACCTGGGCAAGAACGTGCTCGGAAGTGGCTGGGATTTCGATTTGTATACGCATACGGGCGCGGGCGCGTATGAATGCGGCGAGGAATCGGCCCTTCTGGAATCTCTCGAGGGCAAACGCGGTATCCCGCGATTGAAGCCGCCGTTTCCCGCGGTCGTCGGCGCATTCCAATCCCCAACAATTCTCAACAATACCGAGACACTCTCGACTGTTCCTGTCGTTCTCCGTAACGGAGGAGCTGCGTATGCGGCGCTCGGCACGCCTAAAAATGGCGGCACACGATTGATGTGTGTATCCGGTCACGTCAATAAGCCAGGGGTGTATGAGCTGCAGCTCGGTTTTCCCCTCATGCGGCTCATTAATGAGGTGTGCGGAGGAATGAGAAACGGCAAGAAGTTGAAGGCCGTGATCCCGGGTGGTTCCTCATCGCCGGTGCTGAAGGCTGATGAATGCGACATTGCACTGGACTTCGATTCGATCGCGAAGGCGAAGTCTATGGCGGGTTCAGGAGGGATTCTCGTGCTCGATGAAGACACGGATATCGTGGCCGTCGCGTTACGAACCATTAAGTTCTATGCGCACGAGAGTTGTGGTTGGTGCATCCCCTGCCGGGAGGGAACGACGTGGCTGAAAAAAATTTTGGGGCGTTTTCACGAAGGCGGCGCGAGAGAGAGCGATATCGATCTCGTTGCCGAGTTGTCGAATAACATGCTTGGACGAACCTTCTGCGCGCTGGGCGATGCTGCTGCCATGCCCACCGCGGCGTTCGTGGCAAAATTCCGCGATGAATTCGAGGCTTATGTCAAGAAGGCCAGTGCGGTAGTAGAGCCGGAGCTTGCCGTTATCTAGGAGCTGGTTCAACGAGTACCATGGCTGACGCTGTCAATTTCACGATCGACGGACGGCAAATCCAAGCCGCTGCGGGAACGCTTCTTATAAACGCTGCAAAGCAGGCCGGAATCGAGATTCCTGCCTTCTGTTACTACGACGGCCTCACATTGCAGGCAGCCTGCCGTATGTGCCTCGTTGAAGTAGAGAAGACTCCGAAGCTGCAGGTCGCGTGCACGCTGCCCATAGCCGAGGGCATGGTGGTGCACACGGATTCGCCTCAAGTGCGCCAATCCCGCAAGGGGATGCTCGAGTTTCTGCTAACGAATCATCCTCTCGATTGCCCGGTGTGCGACAAAGGCGGCGAATGCGAGCTGCAAGACATGGTCTTTCGTTACGGAGCTGGCGAGAGCCGGTTTATCGAACCCAAGGTCCACGTAGACGAGAAGCAATGGTCGCCTATTGTCTATTACGACGCGCCACGCTGTATTCTCTGTTACCGGTGCGTTCGGATTTGCGGCGAAGGGCTGGGCGTCAGCGCGCTGGGAGTCGGGAATAGAGGCGTGGTTTCCGAGATCGTTCCGAATAGAGGCGATCATTTGGAATGCGATGAATGCGGCGCCTGCATCGATATCTGTCCCGTGGGCGCGCTTACTAGCGGTACTTATCGCTACAAGACACGGCCCTGGGAGATGGAGCACGTGGGCACGATTTGTACGCACTGTTCGAACGGATGCAAAACTACGCTGGGCATTCGCAATGGGGAGATCATACGGGCGAATAATCGCGACCACTCGGGAATTAACGGCGAGTTTCTCTGTGTAAAAGGTCGCTACGCTTTCGATTTCAACGGACATCCGCAACGCTTAACCGCACCCCTCGTGCGCACGAATGGCGAGCTGAGGCCGGTGTCCTGGGCACAGGCTATTGCAACCGTTGCGCAGAAGTTTACTGAGCTGAGAACGAGGAACGGCAGATTTGCGGTGATTGGGTCCAATCACACGACAAACGAAGAGAATTTCCTGCTGCAGAAGTTCGCCCGGCAAGTATTGCGCACCTCAAACGTGGATCATCACCGGACCGGCGATGTCGCGGGCTTGATCAGCGCGCTTCAAGGCAGGCCGGACGCTATGGCGACAACCGCGGATCTTTATAACACTAAGGCAGCGCTAATCATCTCGAGCGACTTGGCACAGGAACAACCCTTACTCGCTTTTCAACTCCGCGCGAATTGGAGGCACCATAAGGCCCACGTATACGCCGTTACCCCTGGACCGGTTCGGGAAGACAATTACGCGTTTACCGAACGCGCGGAAGCCGGCCAGGAGTTCGAAGTGCTGGAGAGAATGCGAGATCGCCTGGAGAAGGAGCCAGAGCTCGTAATCCTATTCGGGGATGCGATTAAGGGTCAAGCAATCAGCAGGCTTGTAGCGTTTGGAGACTCGCTGAAAATTCCAGTGAAATACGTGTGCCTTGTCGATTATTCGAACTCCCGGGGAGCTTCGGACATGGGACTTCTTCCGGATTTTCTGCCCGGGTATGAGAGTCTTCGGGACGTCGGACTCGAGGCAGGGCTGGACTATGACCAGATTCTTGCGGCGACGGATCTGGATGGGCTTTGGATCGTTGGCGCAAATCCCGTAGCCCGCCAGCCGCTTGCACGTCGGGACGCGTTTTTAGTGGTCCAGGATCTCTTTCTCACTGAGACGGCCCAATGTGCCGATGTCGTGCTCCCTGCAGCTTCCGCGTACGAAAAGAATGGCACCGTCACGAATGTCTGCGGAGAAGTGCAGAAGTTGAGCCGCGGTGCTAAGACAATGGGGACCAAATCTGATTTGGAAATCATAGCCCTGCTCGCGAAAGAGATGCGTCAGGATTGGGGCCCCGTGAAGCCCGAATCGGTGATTGAGGAAATTCGAACGTCGGTGCCCGGATACGATTTCCCGATGGGTGTAGTCGAGACCGGAGGAGCCGCGGCGACCGGACCCTTTAAGGTGCACGCACAGCTTGGGTCGCAGGCGAACGTTGTGCGTTCGGCGCGCAACACGCTCTTCACTTCTGGCACGCTGGGGCGGTTTTCTAAAATGCTCAACTCGGTTATTGAATCGCCCGGGGCACTCTACAGCGACCCGCGGAAGCAACCGGTCGTGCATGAAGGCAGCGTGCAAGTGGAAACGGTTAAGCAGGGTCAATGAACTTCTTCATTGTCAGCCTGATTAAGATTACGATCGTCTTCGCCATTTTCATGACGACGCTCGCATATCTTCAATGGGTCGAGCGAAAAGTATTGGCGCATATTCAGTCGCGCACTGGACCGTTGCGCGTCGGTCCGCACGGATTGATGCAGCCCATGGCGGATGTCTTCAAGCTGCTCACCAAAGAAGACCTGCTGCCGCCATACGCTAACCGGTTCTTCTATATCCTTGCGCCTTTCATCGCAGTCTGTCTCGCGCTGATCTCAATCTCGATTATTCCCTTCGGGCCTGAAGTTACGGTATTCGGCGTTCGGACCTACATGCAGATCAGTGATCTGAATGTGGGCATTCTGTTTGTTCTCGCGATCAGTGCGGTCAGCGTGTATGGAGTTGCACTCGCCGGCTGGTCCTCTAATAACAAGTATTCGCTCTTAGGCAGCCTTCGGAGCAGCGCACAGATGATCAGTTACGAGCTGCCCCTAACTCTGGCCATTGTTGCGCCACTGCTGCTCGCAAATCATTTGAGCTTCCGGGCAATCTCGGACAGCCAAGCTGGCTACTATCTCCATTTCATTCCGCGATGGAACATTTTTCAAATGCCTTTCCCGCAAATTCTTGGATTCCTCATTTTCATGATTGCGGGTTTCGCGGAAACCAACCGCCTGCCTTTCGATTTGCCCGAGGCGGAGAACGAACTGGTCGCGGGCTTTCACACGGAATACAGCAGCATGAAATTCGCGTGCTTCTTCATGTCGGAGTACGCCAACATGGTTACGATTACGTGCGTCGCCACGCTGCTTTTCTTGGGGGGCTGGCATCCGCTATTTCCAGCGCCGTACTCCAACTACGTTGCATCCATCGTATTTGTGGTGGCTGCAATATTGGCTTTCTATCACGCCGTCCGGCCGGCTCGGCGGCGCGACCGAGTCACCTTCCCAGTCTTCGGAATGGCAGCATTGGTTCTCGCAGCGCTATTTGCCATTCCGGTTCTTCAAACAGTGCTCATTCCTGCGTTCTGGTTCGCCAGTAAGGCAGGCTTCTTACTTTTCGTATATATCTGGATTCGCGGTACGCTGCCTCGGTTCCGATACGATCAACTGATGCATTTCGCGTGGACATTTCTGTTTCCCATCGCGCTGCTAAATCTACTGCTTACGGCCTTATTTGTGGCCATCTTTTAGGGATGGGAAGGTAGGTTCATGGACACGATCTTGTTTATTGTGTTCGCCGTAGTGGCGGTGGTTTGTGCGTTCAACCTGATACTGCAAAAGCATCCCATCTCGAGCGCTCTCTCGCTTATTGGCGTAATGGGTTCGCTCGCCGTGCTTTACCTATTACTCGGCGCGGAGTTCATCGCCATGGCACAGATGATCGTGTACGGAGGCGCTGTGATGGTCCTCTTTGTTTTTGTAATCATGCTGCTGAATGCGGGTGCAGAAAAGACGAGCGGAAAATCATGGTTTGCCCAAATTGCGGGATTTCCGCTTCTGCTGGCATTTATTGCGGTCGTTGGATTTTTGATCCGTGGTGTTTTGCCGCCTTTGGGGACGGTCCAGTTTGGTAGCTGGGTTGGGGGCACAGCACAGCATGTCGGGCGCTCGCTGTTTACTCAATATCTCCTGCCTTTCGAGGTGATCTCGATTCTCATCCTGGTCGCGATACTCGGGGCCGTAGTGCTGGCGAGAAAGGAATTCGACTGAAGATGCCGCAGATTCCTCCTGTTCCCGTATCGTGGTATCTCTTGCTCAGCGCAGTGCTGTTCGTACTCGGCGTAGCTGGATTTCTTTATCGAAAGAGCATCATCACCGTTTTCATGTCCATTGAGCTGATGCTTAACGCAGTGAACTTGAGCTTCATAACCTTCTCCTATCATCTGCGCCGAATAGACGGTCATATCTATTCGTTCTTTGTGATGGTGGTTGCCGCCGCGGAAGCCGCCGTAGGGTTTGCGATTATCCTGACCATCTTCAAGAACCGGAGAACGTTGCAGATTGATGAAGTCGACTCGATGAAGCTGTAGCCACGACGAACATGAATCTCTATCTCATGGCGCTATTTCCGTTTATCGGCTTTCTGCTGAACGGAATTTTTGGCAAGCGCTTTTCCAGAGCGATCATCAATGTGATTGCTATCGGCTCGGTTGCCCTCTCGTTTGCTTACGTGTTGCTTGTGTTGAGCAAGTTGTATCCGCTGGATACGGCTTACTCCGAGCATTACTTCACTTGGATCCGAAGCGGCTTTCTAAATATCGGCTTCGATTTATTTGTTGATCGGTTGACGGCCGTCATGCTTCTGGTCGTGACCGGAGTCGGGCTGCTGATCCATATTTACGCCATCGGCTACATGGCCCACGAGGGCGGGTATTACCGATTCTTCAGCTATTTCAATCTATTCGTATTTTTCATGCTGATCCTGGTGCTCGCCTCGAACCTGCTCGTCATGTTTGTGGGTTGGGAGGGCGTAGGACTTTGCAGCTACCTTCTAATAGGGTTCTATTTCCTCGAAGAGTTTGCCGGCAATGCCGCGAATAAGGCATTCATCGTCAATCGCATCGGCGATTTCGGGTTTTCGCTCGGCATATTTCTGACCGTTGCGGTTTTCAAAACACTGGATTTCGGGAAGATTGCCGCTGCGGTTTCAGGGATGCCAGTCGAGGCTAGAGTCGGAGCACTGAGTGCTATCACGCTGCTGCTTTTTGTGGGCGCGATCGGGAAATCCGCGCAGTTTCCACTTTATGTCTGGCTGCCGGACGCGATGGCTGGCCCCACCCCAGTTTCTGCGCTCATACATGCCGCGACTATGGTGACAGCGGGTGTCTATATGATTGCGCGTGTCTCGTTTCTGTATAACCATACGCCGTTGGCGATGAACCTTGTGGCGCTGATCGGCCTATTTACTGCCGTGTTTGCCGCAACGATCGGTATCGTACAAAACGACATCAAGCGAGTGTTTGCGTATTCCACGGTTTCTCAACTCGGCTACATGTTTCTGGGGTTGGGAGTCGGGGCGTATTCGGCGGGTATTTTCCATCTCATGACGCATGCGTTCTTCAAGGCCTTATTGTTTCTCGGAGCAGGTAGCGTGATTCATGGGCTCAGCGGAGAACAGGACCTTCGCCGCATGGGAGGCCTGAGAAAGAGCATGCCCATCACGTTCATTACGCTCGGCATCGCGAGTCTTGCGATCTCGGGCTTCCCCGGATTTTCCGGTTTCTTTAGTAAAGACGCAATTCTTTCGGCAGCTTACGCGCAGAGGCCATGGATGTTCTGGATTGGCGCCATCACGGCAGGCATCACGGCTTTCTACGTTTTTCGCGCATACTTCATGACATTTTTCGGAAACTATCGCGGGCACCATCATCCACATGAATCGTCTGCAGTGATGACGCTTCCGCTGATAGCCCTCGCTGTGCTTTCTTTGTTTGGCGGATTCATCAACATTCCGCATTGGCTTTCGCCCGCATTTACGCTCGCCGAACATGAGAACGTGACGGCCATGGTCATTTCCGCGACTTGCGGAATCATCGGGATCATCGTCGCGCTTTTTTTATACGTCATCAGGCCTGCCCTTGCGGAGTCGCTTAAAACTGCTGCGGGTCCACTGTACACGCTGGTTGCGAACAAGTATTACGTGGACGAGATGTATTCCGGAGTTGTCGTCAAGCCGCTTGAGAACATTTCGCGTCTTGTTCTGTGGAGAGGCGTCGACCAGGGGATAATCGACAATTCTTTTGTGAATGGGTTAGCTGCCGTTGTCCGACGCTGGGGATCGCTGCTCCGCCGATTGCAATCAGGAAGTATTCGAAACTACGCCACTTGGGTCTTAGCTGGATCGCTTGTGGTGATTTTCATTTTTGCTTTCGCCGGAGGTGGCCGTTGAACATCCTTGCGATCACGCTGGGTCTTCCGCTGTTGGGCTTTTTTATCCTCCTCTTCCTTCCCAGGGATTCAAAGGCTGGGCCAAACATCGCGCTGTTCGTGACGCTGATCACATTTTTCGTATCTCTAGGTCTTATCGCACCTGCCGTTGCTAATCCCGCGCACTTCACGTCCAGTCTCGATTCTCTTTGGGTAAACACTCCTCAGCTTCAGATTCACTTCCATATTGGCGTTGACGGGATCAACTTATGGCTTCTTTTGCTCACGACGCTGCTGCTGCCCATCGGCGTCTGGATCTCTCGGACCATGATCGCGGACCGACAGAGAAACTTTTTCGCGCTCCTCCTGCTTTTTGAATTTGGCCTCATCGGAGTCTTTTCGGCGCTCGATTTGTTCGTGTTTTATGTTTTCTGGGAAGTGGCTCTGGTCCCGATGTATCTCATGGTCGGAGCTTGGGGCGGAGCAAAACGCGGACCAGCTGCAGTCAAGTTCTTTGTGTACACAATGCTGGGTTCGGTGCTGATGCTCGGGTCGATTATTTTCCTTCACAGCAAGACCGGCACCTTCGACTATGTCGAGACCCTGGATGCACTGGCATCGGGCCGAGCAGTTCTATCCTCAAGCCAACAACTTTTGCTTTTCTTGGGATTTTTCGCGGCATTTGCGGTCAAGGTGCCGATTTTCCCGCTGCATACCTGGCTGCCAAACGCCTATGCCGAAGCGCCTATGCCGGCCACGTTTTTACTTGCAGCGGTGATGTCCAAAATGGGAGCCTATGGGCTGCTTCGTTACTGCCTGCCTCTATTCCCGACCGGTTCTCAGAGGTGCGCAAGCTGGGTTATCGTTCTGGCGATTATCGGAATTATCTACGGCGCATTGCTCGCGCTCATCCAGCCGAATATCAAGCACTTGCTTGCATATTCATCTTTGAGCCATCTCGGATTCATCGTGCTGGGAATCTTCACCTTGAGTCAGCAGGGAGCTGACGGGGCTGTGTATCAGATGCTCGCGCATGGTGTTTCGACCGGCGCTCTGTTCGTGATTGCGGGGTACATGGAGCAGCGCCGTGGCTCCCTCGATATCACCGATTTTGGAGGTGCCGCGACGCCTGCACCGGGCTTAGCGACGGTATTCATGATTGCGATGCTTGCAAGCATCGGCTTGCCCGCCTTATGCAACTTCGTTGGCGAATATCTGGTATTGCAAGGCGCTGCACTTACGCATTTTTCGTGGGCCGTATGGGCAGCTTTGGGTGTCATTCTCTCGGCAGCTTACATGTTATGGATGTATCAGCGCACTTTTTGGGGAAAGCTTACCGGGCAAGCGCGGCAGTTCCCTGATCTCGCGGTTCGCGACTGGATTCCGTTGTTGCCGCTGATCGTTCTCATGCTGTGGCTGGGCAGCTATACATCTTCGTTCATGCCGCCGATCACGTCTGCCACGATGCGTTTACTCGATCAAACCCGGATGAATGATGAGTATCGGGTCCGATTGGGGACGCCGAGTGCCTCGGAGAGCTCAGCTCGAATTGAAAAGGTTTCCGATGCTCGCTAATTTCGTTCCGCACGCCTCCGACTATCTACGCTTTCTGCCCGAGATCGTGCTTAGTGTTTTCGGAGTGGTAATCATGATGTTCGAGGCGATCACATCCGAACGCCAGAAAACCGCGCTGGGTGCTCTTTCGCTGATTGGTGTCGCGATTGCATTCGCTGCGAACACATACGCCTATAAAGATGCGGGACAAGCATTCCAGAACATAATCACGGTCGATGCGTACGGCACCTTCTTCCGTGGTCTCGTCCTGATAGTCGGGTTTCTGTGCATTCTGATGTCGTTCAGCTATCTCGCGCGCGAACGGGCGCAGTCAGGTGAGTACTATGCGCTCATTCTGTTTTCGCTGGTGGGGCAGTGCGTTTTGGCCACTGCGAACGATCTCATAATGGTCTTCATCGGTCTGGAGATTTCATCCATTGCCACGTATGTCCTGGCGGGATTTCTTCGCGACGACCGGCGCAATAACGAAGCCGCGCTCAAATACTTCCTGCTGGGCTCCTTCGCCACAGCGTTTTTGCTGTACGGTGTTGCGTGGATTTACGGAATCACCGGTTCCACGAACCTGGATGAGATCCAGCGCAGTTTGGCGACTCGGTCGGCTTCTCCGGTATTGATCGGTCTGGCGGCTGCTCTGTTGTTCGTTGGTTTTGGCTTCAAGGTTTCCGTCGCTCCCTTTCAGATCTGGGCTCCAGACGTGTATCAGGGCGCCGCTGCCCCCGTGAGTGCTTTTCTATCTGCTGGGCCAAAAGCCGCCGCATTTGCAGTTTTCTTTCGGGTATTCACTACTTGTTTCGGCGCGATGAGCGATCGCTGGCTCTATTTGGTTTGGGCATGTGCCTTGCTGACCATGATCGTGGGTAACTTCGCGGCGCTGCTGCAAACGAACGTGAAGCGGCTGCTCGGGTACAGTTCGATCGCGCACGCAGGATATGTGCTGATTGCCTTCACGGCGCATTCGCAGATCGGAACCGCGGCCGCAATGTTTTATCTCGCTTCCTATGCATTGATGAATATCGGCGCTTTCGCTGTGGTAAGCCACGTCGCCGCTCGCAATGAAAAGTACGTTAAAATCGAAGATCTTTCGGGGCTGGGACGGCGTGAGCCGGCGACAGCTGCTATGCTCGCAATTTTTGTATTTTCTCTAATCGGCGTCCCGTTGACTGGCGGCTTCTTCGCGAAGTTTTACATCTTTCAGGCAGCGCTGGACTCACATCTAGTTTGGCTGACGGTGCTTGGCTTAATTAATAGTGCCATTGCCGCTTACTACTACCTGAAAATCATAGTTGCCATCTACATGCATGAACCGGTCCCGGCTACGATGAATCTCACGCCTCCATCTGCCGGAGAGCGCGTCGCGATTTGGGGAACTGCGCTCGGAACGCTATTCTTGGGAATCTTTCCTTCGGCGTTGCTGTCTTTCGCTTCTGTGTCCGCCGCCGGATTGCGATAAGCACTAGAAGTATTTCGTGAGCTCCCTAATTCGTTGTACCCGCAGCAGTCTCGGGTGATTTTCTGGAACGGTTTCGCGCTCAAGGCGCCAAGTGCGCGGGTGCGGCACATAGACGGCGCTCAAGCCAGCCGCTAGCGCGGGATTGATATCCGATTTCGGCGAGTTTCCGATCATCCATGTTCTTTCCATACAGAATTTTCGCTCATGCGCTAGTAGCCGGTAAGCCGGCTCATCCTTCTCCTTCACGATAGCTGCATGCCGGAAATAACGCGTCAGTCCCGATCTGTCGATCTTGCGCTGCTGCTCCTGCGGGTCACCCTTCGTAAAAATCGTCAAGTCATGCCTTCTCGAAAGCTCGGCCACTACGTCCTCGACGCCTTCGAGCAGTTCAAGCGGCCTTTCGAGAATTGCGTGCGCGAGTTCCTGGACCGCCTTGAGATCGCGATCCGCTATATCGCGCTCAGACACGCGCTCGAAACACGCCGCCAAATTTCGCGCGAAGCTCCGGCAACCGTAGCCGTTGACCTTCGAGCTTACAATCTCAATCTCATCGAGAACAGCTCGAATTTCCTGCGGAGTCATAGACGAGTGCGACAGATAATCACAGAACTGCTCAAAAGCATCTTCAAAATAGATGTTGTTCTCCCAAAGCGTGTCGTCCGCGTCGAAGATCAGGTGTTGACGTGCCAATCGGTACATCTAAATTCCGGCCACGTGCTTCGGATGCCCATTCAGCGGGGCGACGCGTTTTGCCATCGCGATCCGTTCCCGCTGCAAAGTGTAATCGGGCAGAAAGCCGACGAGAAATTCCAGTCTCTCAATTTCCGAGCGCAGGGCCAGAACCGTCTGCCTCTTATCCAGATCCACGATAAATTGCGCAACCTGGAAACTAAGTTGAGGGCCTTCGAGTTTCGGCTCGATGATTACCTCCGGGTTCTCCACTTTTCGCAAGCGCTCGTAAGCGGCAATCGTTTTTCTGCGTAGTGCAGCGGGAACATCGGTCGCCTCCTCGTCATTGAAGTACTCGACCGTCGCGCGGAGGTATGGTTTCTCTTCATTCAAAGATAAAACCTGAAAACGGCGCTGTCCGATCGCTAGCAGATCAAGCCTTCCGTCTGGATAGCGGCGGAAGATGCGCTCTACGGTTGCGGTACACCCCACGTTCACGATGCCCTCATCCTTGACCAGAACAATCCCGAATTCACCGCGAGCGGGAATTACATCGCCCATCATCTCTTTGTATCTGTCTTCAAAAATATGAAGCGGCAGAGGAGTGGCCGGCAGCAGCACAACCGAAAGCGGAAATAGCGGCAGCAGCTGTGTGCTCATGTCACCATTATGTGCTCGCTAGACGGCGATATACTGTTGCCGGTGAGGGTATGACCCTTAAGCTTAAGAGGACCCCAGGGCTTTACCTTGTCGGGTTCATGGCTTGCGGCAAAACGACGATCGGATACTCGCTAGCCGTTGAGTTGGGCTGGTCCTTCATTGATATCGATCGTGACATTGAAAGCCGCGAAAAAAGAACTATAAGGCAGATCTTTATCGAGCGTGGCGAAGCGGCGTTCCGGGACCTCGAAACAGAGATGATTCGCGCGCGAGTATCGCAGGTGGAGTCAGGAAACCCGTGCGTTTTTGCTCTCGGCGGCGGCGCGTTCGTTCAGCCTCGGAATTGGGATCTAATCGAGAATAATGGCATCACAGTTTGGCTTGACTGCCCGTTCGAGACGATCTTGAAACGCCTGGGCGACGACACAGCGCGCCCGTTGGCGTCGAATCAAAACGGTCTCGCACAGTTGTTCGAAGACCGGCGGCCTCTTTACAGCCGAGCCGATTTCCGAGTCGAGGTCGATACGGACGACATTTCTCAAACTGTAAATAAAATTCTGCGGCTTCCGCTTTTTTGAGCCGGTGTGAGGCCGCCGATCACTCGCCTACGCCGCGATGCAATCGAGATTTTTCGCGCCGGCCTTGTAGCCGCCGATGCGCAGAACGCCGTCCGAAAGCACCTGTCACTGCGATCGGGTCACATCAGAGTCGGAAGTGTCCATGTTTCACTGAACGATTTCGACCGGATCTTTTTGATAGGAGTTGGTAAGGCGGCCGCGCAAATGGCCGCTGCGATCGCACAGATTCTCGGCGGCTATCTGACCCGCGGCATAGTCGTTACGAAGCACGGTCACGCCACATCGCGCCCACATGGCATCGAAGTGATCGAAGCGGGCCATCCGATACCTGATCATGCCGGGTTTGAGGCGGCATCTGCAATCGAAAGATTGCTTCGTGAGTTAAATGCGCGGGATCTTGTAATCGTGGCGATTTCAGGTGGGGCTTCCGCGCTGTTATCAGCTCCAGCGCCGCCCATCACGCTCGATGTAAAACAGAAAACAACTGACTTGCTCCTCCGTGCCGGTGCAACCATTCACGAATTGAACGCAGTGCGGAAGCACATATCGGCCTTAAAGGGCGGGCAGCTTGCTTCGCTTGCTTATCCAGCCACTGTCATCAGTCTGGTCCTTTCCGATGTGATCGGGGATCGGCTGGATGTAATCGGTTCTGGACCGACGGCTCCCGATCCGTCCACCTTCTCCGATGCTCTAGAGGTTCTGAGGAAGTTCTCTCTCACGAAGAGCGTGCCGGCAGCAGTTCGGAAGCGCCTCGAACGAGGAGTGCGTGGGGAAATTCATGAAACACCGAAGCCGGGCGATCCGCTGTTCACACGCGTGCACAATTTTGTGATCGGAAGCAATCGGTTGGCACTCGAAGCCGCTGCACAAGAAGCAAAGGCGCGGGGCTTTCGCCCGCTGATTCTTTCGAGCACCATTGAAGGCGAAGCACGGGCCGTGGCGCGTACTCATGCCCAGATTCTTCGCGAAGTTGTCGTTTCGGGCAATCCTGTGCGCCCACCTGCGTGCATTCTTTCAGGCGGCGAGACCACCGTAATAGTGCAAGGGAAAGGAAAAGGAGGCCGTAATCAGGAATTCGCATTGGCAGCAGCGCTCGAGATCGACGGGCTTCCCCATTTAGCGATGTTAAGCGCTGGAACCGACGGAACCGACGGGCCCACTGATGCCGCCGGGGCCATAGCAACAGGTGACACGATCCGACGCGCACGCCAACGCGGACTCGACCCCGCGCGACACTTGGCCGAAAACAATTCGTATGCCTTCTTCGACTCTCTAGGTGATTTGGTCAAGACTGGTCCAACCGGCACGAACGTCATGGATATTCACCTTCTACTCGCCGGCTGACCTATCCTCTGCGCGTTGATAGAAGCTGAGCGAATTATCGCCCTGCCTGAGGACGCGCGTTTTTTCGAGTGCTCCGTAGCAATTCTCTAGCGTTACGCGAGATGCATGCTGCGCAATCGCCAAACGGCATGTTGTTTCGGAGAGTATCAGCAAAGTGCGGCTGTACGCGTTCACGTCCTCATAAGGTGGATCGATGAACGCCATATCCGGCGTGCAGCCTTGTAGAACCCTCCCCACATTGCCGCGAATCACGGTTGTTTCCGCTTCAATCCCTAAGGAACGCAAGTTTTCCTGAATAACCGCAAGCGCCTGCCGATTGCGCTCGATCAGAATCACGTGTTTTGCCCCACGACTGAGCGCTTCGATGCCAACCGCCGCGCTGCCGGCATATGCATCCAGAAACACGCTGCCTTCGATTTGCGGAGCCAGGACGTTAAACAAAGCCTCGCGGAGCCTGTCCGGAGTAGGCCGAACCGCTAGGCCTGGCACGCTCTTCAGCTTCCGGCTGCGAAACCGTCCGCCAATTACCCTCAACCTCTATGCCCACCTGGACTAACCCGTATCTGCGCTGCCAGTGATCCTGGATATATCGCAAGACGCCGGGCAGTTCCTTGCTCTGCTCACTGCCGTGGACCAGGCTGGCATCGAGAAGTTTCTGCGCCTCACCGCGCGCCAGCTCGAGGACATCCGCATCGCGCAGCAGATCGGCTAATCGCAATCCTGGAACACCGGATTGCTTGGTTCCAAAAAATTCGCCCGGGCCACGCAGCCGCATATCCATCTCCGCAATGTAAAACCCGTCCGTCGATTCGACAAGGGTTCGAATCCGCTCTCGCGCGACGTCACTCAGTTTTCCGGTCACGAGAATGCAGTAGCTTTGATGAGTGCCGCGACCCACCCTCCCTCGCAACTGGTGGATCTGAGCAAGCCCAAACCTTTCCGCCTGCTCGATCACTATCACGGATGCATTCGGGACATCCACTCCAACCTCAATAACGGTTGTAGAGACCAAGATCTTCGTGTCGCCTGACAGGAAATCGCGCATTGCAGCATCCTTTTCATCGGGCGGCATCTTACCGTGCAAGAGTCCTACGCGGAGGTTTGGGAAAACCTCCCGCGACAAGTGCTCGAACATCTTTTCCGCTGCTTTCACAGCTGAGGTATCGTTCTCTTCGACTACGGGGTAGACTACGTACGCCTGCCTTCCAGTCTTCACCTCCTGCGCAATAAAACTGTAGACCCGCTCGACTGCCGATTCGCGCACGTGTTTTGTCACGATAGGCTTGCGTCCGGCCGGCAGCTCATCGAGGGTTGAAACGTCCAGGTCGCCATAGATTGTCAGCGCAAGCGTGCGCGGAATCGGCGTAGCTGTCATTACCAGCACGTCGGGCTGCGCGCTTTCGCCCTTCTTGAAGAGCTCCAGCCGCTGCCGCACGCCGAAGCGGTGCTGCTCATCGACGATTGCCAATCCCAGCTTTGCGAACTCCACATCATGTTGGATCAGTGCGTGGGTGCCTATTACCACCTGCACCAATCCCTTCCCAATCAGTTTCTTGATCTGTTCCTTTTCATGTGCGGTCGAGGAACCCGTCAATTGCGCTACTACGTACCCGAGCTTCTCAAGCAGCCGCTTGAAGTACCAATAATGCTGGGTTGCCAAAATCTCTGTTGGCGCGAGCACCGCAACCTGATATCCGTTCTCGATCGCGATTAAGGCTGCCTGTGCCGCGACGATCGTCTTTCCGCTCCCTACATCCCCATGCAGCAGGCGGTTCATGGGATGCGGCCGCTTCATGTCGTCCGCTATCTCCTGCATGACCCGGCGCTGCGCCTGAGTGGGCTTGAACGGCAGCATTTTTTTGATCTGCTCTCGCGCACACTCGTTCAGCTGCGAAGGCGATCCCGGCGGCTTTCCGCGCACGCATCTTCTTTAGGCGCAGTCCGCACTCCAGCCAAAAAAACTCATCGAACAACAATCGGACTTGGGCGGGTGTGCGGAATTCGTTCAAAAGCCGGAGATCAGTCCCGGCCTCCGGCTCGTGTAAATTGCGGATCGCCGCCGCGAGGTCCGGCAAACCGATTCCGCCGGCGGACGCTTTCCGGAATCGAATCTTCTGGCATCATCACTTGTTTCAGAATGCGATGGATGAGTCCGCGGATTCTACGTGTCGAGAATTCCCCAATGGCTTCGTAGACGCCGATAATCCGCCCTGTGTGCAGCATTTCATCGCTTTCTTCATCAGGATGGAATATCTCGATCTCGGGCTGCACCATGAGTGGGCATCCATTCACTCGATCGAGCTCAACCTTGCCGAACAGAGCCATGCGGCTATCGGGAATTACGCTGTCCGCGAAACGTTCTCCGTGGAACCATCGCGCGTGGAGCTTCGAACCACTTCCGTCCTGAAAAACCGCTTCCAGCACCCGCGGCCCGCGGCGAAATCCGGAAAGCTTGGCGCTCGCCACGTGCGCCAGTACCGCCGCTTTCTCGCCGGGCGCAAGTTCGGACAGCGATTTTAGATTGGTGCGGTCCTCGTACCGAAACGGCGCGTAATACAGCAGATCGGATACTGTCAGCAGGCCTTTGCCTGCCAACAACTCGCCCCGTACGGGTCCAATGCCCTTTACATATTGAAGAGGAGTTGAAACATCCAACTCCTTAGCGTAACTTCTATGTCACGTGGCCATGTCCTCGTCGATCTGAGAACGTTGGAAAAACTTTCGGCAAGAGAACGAAAGTAGGCCACGAATTTCATATTTCCTCCGGTTAGTGCGTTGCCTGATACACGTGGAGGAGTCAGCCCACGGCTCGCAAGAATTTTTCTATTTGGGCTGATTCGCATCCGATCCTGCCGTTGGGCGCCCTTCTCCGAGCGAAGTGATTTTCGTGTCGGTGCGGAATTTCTTGTAGTCACGGTCGGTAATATCCACATCGACGTCGAAGTTTTTCAAGAGAGCCAGGCGGAAGTCAACATTCGCAGCTACGTGCTGTTGCAGCCAGACTTCATCATTCACCCGGGTTTGCTCAATAAGGGCGTGAGAGCCTCTATGCATGCGGAACAGCAATAGTCCAAAGGAAACCGTGTCGATGCACTCCACGTCAAGCTTCTTCCACTGGGTCTCCTCCTTATCAATCCAAGCACGAAACCGGAACTTGGGTAGGATTTTGGCCTCTTTCAGATGCGGCTCGTAGCCCGGCTTTGGATCGGCGTCAATGACGTAGTTTTCACGTCCGTTGAGGGATTCCATACCCACGAACCGGAACTTGTAAGCGCTGGCCACTTCGCGGACAAATTGCCGGTCGTCTTCGCGCTCCTTGTCCTCTTTCTGTAATCGTTTCTCACGGTCAACATCCGATTCATTCTTGCGCTTGTCGATCAGCTTCTGAATTTTTTCATCCTCGTTCTTTGCGTCCTTACTGGAAAGCGGTTTGTCGTCCTTGGAGACCAGCTTTTCTACCCGCTCACCGTAGATCTGCATCACGTCGTAGGTTTTACTTTCTGTGGATTTCACCTGACCCTTTCCGCCCAAACGGCGCATTTGTTGCCGTTCGGCGTAGGTGTAGTCGCGCAGCTTCTTGTCATTTTCCCTATCCTTGTCCGCGGATTTGCGAATCAGTTCGCGAATTTGATCTTCCGACAGCGAAGTTCCCGGAGAAGTCGCGGGCGTCACCTGGCCAAACGCACGAGCCGATAAAAGAGCTGCAAAAACCGCGTATCTGAGCTGAACTTTCATTACTCCTCGCGCAGCAGTGTCGAAGGATCGAGCGACAGCGCGCGCTGCGCGGGGATCCACGTGGCCAGCAAGCCGAGCAACGCCATAGCCAAGACAACGCCGGCCAATACCGCCGGATCGCGCGGAGTCGCCTGATACACGATGAGAGCCAGCACTCGGCTCGCGAGAATCCCGAGCACCAATCCTGCCGCCGAGCCGAAAGCCAACAATTTTAATGCCCGTCCCAAGGCCGCCTGTAACACTTCCTTACGCCGCGCGCCGAGCGCCATGCGAATTCCCAACTCTTTCAGCCGCTTGCTGACCGAGTACGCCGCCATTCCAAAGATGCCCGTGATCGACAGCATCGCGCCCATGATGCCCAGCACGCCCAGCGAAATCGTCGCCATACGCGGACCAAACAGAGCGATGTGCAGTGCTTCATTCCAGGTCTGGATATAGCAGGGCAGCCCTGGATCTAGGTCCCGCAGTGTGCTCCTCATCGCGGCTGCCAATTGCTGTGAATCGCGGTTGGAGCGAATTACAAGGGTCGTCGCACTTGCCGGCGCTTGCAGGATGGGGAAAAACATGGCCGGCTGCAAACTTTCATCGATGGCACCATATTTTCCGTTTTCTACAATGCCCACCACCCGTATACGGGTTCCATCCGGCAGTTTGTAGTAACTGCCTATCGCATTTGTTACCGGGCCAAAGAGTTTGCGCGCAAACTCCCGGTTGATCACTGCCACGCGCACCGCATTCTTATCGTCATGCCACGTGAAAGTCCTTCCGGACAGCAACGCAGTACCCGCCGCGTGAAAGTATGCGGGCGAGATACTGTACATCATCGCGTTAGCAGCCGCATTCGCTGGCCTCAGATCGGTTGTTTCGGCGGTAAAGATATCCGAGGAGTTCGTGCCCGCGCCTAATGGCGGCTGATCAATCAATGCCACCGATGTCACACCAGGTATCTTTTGCATCGCCTCGATCATGCGCCTTTGCAGGGCGGGTATCTTTTCGGCGCGGTAGCCTGCCATATTCAAATCCGTATCCATCAGCATCGCGTTTCGCGGCTCGAAACCGAAATCGCTTTCAAGCGAGCGCATGAGCCCACGCACGGCAACGAATGAAGAAGTGACCAGGACGGCGCAGATGGCAATTTGCGCGCCCAGTAATAAGTCCCGGGCGGTAATCCGCCGGCCGCCGGTAGTTCTCGATCCGGACTTGACGATCTCATAGGGATCCGTGTGAAGTACCTGCCTTACTGGGACCGCGCCAAAAAAGAATCCGCTCGCCAAGGTCAACAGCAAAGCCACTCCATAAACATGTGCATCCGGGTAGACAGCTACATTAACGGGATATCTGGGTACCGGTTGCCAGACGCTTAGCCACCGCAGCAGCGCTACGCTGCCCCACAGTCCGGCAGCGCCTCCGATGGATGAAATCAGCAGAGCCTCGGTAAAGAGCGCCCGCAGAATGCGGTTGCGGCTCGACCCCAGCGCGAGACGCAGCGCGATTTCGCGCGAACGGTCCGCGGCGCGCGCTGCAAACAGGCTGCCCAGGTTGGCGCAGGCGGCCAGCAGAATCAATCCCGCCAGCAGCATCAAGGCGGTTAGAAATGCCCGTACTGCAGGGCCGGCGGCGTCGCCCCAAAGACTGGGGCGTGCCAGTGCAAACCTCATGCTGGCGTCGGTTTTCGGATAGGTTTTTTCCAGATAGGAGCCGATCGAGTTGAGATCGCTAATGGCCTGCGCCGGAGTGACCCCCGCTTTCAGGCGCCCAATTACCATGTCCATCGAAACCGTCCCGCGCCTGTTCAGCGTATTCTCCTGCTCCTGGTTCACCAGCGGCACAAAGAAATCGAGAGAGAAAAATAACACAGCTCCATGGAACCCACGCGGCGCTACACCGATGATGGTAAAAGGATGCTTGTTTAGGCGAACAACGCGGCCCACCACGGCGCGATCAGCCTGAAAATGGCTCTGCCAATACGCGTAGGTGAGCACGATATACGGTGCGCTATTCGGCCCGTGCTCATCGGCGCTATGAAAGAAGCGGCCCAGATACGGCTGAATGCCTAATACGTCGAAGTAGTTCCCGCTCACTTTATCGACCCAAGCGCGGGACGGATTTCCGCCCGTCTCCAGTCCTGCCTCGGAGGTGTTAGAAGCTGCCATACCATCAAAACTGCGGTTACGATCGCGCAAGTCCAGATAGTCGGGATACGAGAGCGTCGTCCATTTATCGCGCCCGTGCTCGACCAGGTAGAGGCTCTCCGGCTTAGGCACATTCAGCGGGCGCAGAATCAGCGCGTTCAGCACGCTGAAAACTACCGCGTTGGCGCCGATTGCCAAGGCCAACGTCACAACAGCGGCAGTTGTAAATCCGGGAGACTTGCGCAACACGCGAAGACTGTAGCGCACATCGAGTACGAGAGTCTCGATAAAATTGCCACCGAGCGCTTCGCGGGATTCCTCTTTAAACCGCACATAGCTGCCGAACTCGATGCGCGCGCGGCGTTCCGCTTCAGCGCGGTTGAGCCCGGAGCGTTCGAGATCGTCCGCGCGGTGCTGGATATGCGAGCGAAGCTCCTCCTCCGTGTCCTCGTCCACCTGAAAACGATGGAAAAATTTAGCGGCGAGAGAACGAAAATACGCCAGGAGTTTCATACTTCCTCCGGCTGCGCGGCAAGAGCAGAACCAATCGCAGCGGCGAGCCGATTCCACCCCTCCGTCTCCTCGCGCAGCCGCTTGCGGCCCGAAGGCGTGAGTTCGTAGAACTTGGCGCGCCGATTGTTCTCCGATGTACCCCAGCTGGCTTTTAGAAGTCCCTGACGCACCAAACGGAACAATGCGGGATACAGCGCTCCCTGTTCGATGAGCAGCGCACTGGCTGAGATTTGTCCGATGCGCAAAAGAACCCCGTAACCATGGAGGGGACCTAGGGACACTGCCTTCAAAATAAGAAGGTCGAGAGTTCCTGGAAGAAGCTGAGCCTGTCCCGGACACGCACACACTCCTAAGATACTCAGGAGTATAGTCCAGCTCTCCTAAGCTGTCAAGGAGAAAAGAATAGGCGCCGAACTACCTGCGATCAATTGTCCGCGATCAATGCCAGCGCGGCTTGCTGAGCGCGTGTCTGAGCAGCGGGCTGCTTCGGAGGAGCGGCTTCAGCGGATGACTTGCGCACGGTTATCGTGCCTCGGTCCGTTGTGAGATTCAGCTCGGGGCCGGTTCCGATCACGCCTTCGAGCCGCGCGCCCGGCCCCTGGGTCCGCTGCTTGAGTACTTCTCCGAATTCGTTCTCAATGTCACCGTGGTCCGTGGTCGCCGTGAGTGCGAATCCAGCGCTCTCCGGCAGTGCGAGTTCGATGTTGCCGGATCGGGTGTGCACCATCATCTTGCCCAAAGGAACCTGTCCGGGCCTCAAGTCAATGTCCCCTTTGTCGACACTCAACTCCAGACCATTGGTGAAACCGTCGAGGCTGACGTCTGTCGCGTGAGTTGTTAACTTTACCGGACCCTTCAGGTCTTGGGCAGTTAGGCTGCCGCGATCGAACCGGATCTCACCCGGTATCTGCTCGACGTCCATTTGAGTGCGCATATTCTCGACACGCACAGGTTTCGCCAACTCGCGCAACGAAACAGTGCCGGTGTAGTCGCCATTGATCGTTACCTGACCGCCCACCTTTTCGAGTTCTATGTCGCTGCCATGCCCTCGAAGATCGACCGCTCCCTTAACGTTCGTGCACCGTACTAAATCGCTGCGGCGAGTATCAATTTTGACATTACCGTCGACATCGTCAACACGCATGCCACCGTTATCACTGCTGATATCGATGTTCCCGGACACAGACGAAACATCGAAATCCCCCTCGGTGCCAGTTGCCTCCAGGCTTGCCCCGCGCGGAACAGAAATATCGAGGTCGGTTGTAACGGGCGTTCGGACTCCTGTTTTCGCCTGATTGCAGCGGACCGTTACGGTGTTGCCCTCAACGACCAGCTCGACCGGAGTTTGTTGGTTCGCGAAATCCGCTTCACGCGCTTCAAGGGCCCGAACGACCTTATGCCCATTCAGAACTATCTCGGTTCCATCGGTTCCTGCGATCTTCGCATCACCGCGAAACGCATCGATCACGATATGAGGCGTTTTGCCGACGCTCTTCTGCAAGGAATTAACGGCGTAATCGTGCTCATCTCCCAAAGCCTCCACTCCATGCTCAAACCCAACACGCCGCCACCAATTATCTGAGCGCCGGACTTCGTATGTTGCCAATCCGGCAAAGCAGACCAGCACCACTACCGCCCAGCCACCGCCAGAGATTCCGCTCGTAGGCAATGGGCGGCCCCGCAGCGCGCGAAGTGAGATCTCGACCAACAGGATGATGCCCCAAAAGATCAGCAGATAAGGCCAATATTGCGCCACTACGTCTGCAATCGGGAAATTCGGCAACACGGTGTGCAGCAAAAACAGAACGCCGATTGCAATAAGTATCACGGGCCCCGCGACAGAAGCTCTCGGTCTCATTGCGTTGGCCCTCCAGCGGACGCGGCCGGAATTTGGGGCATTAGCATGCGCTCGATTAGCTTGAGCAGTCCAATGACGATGATAATGAGCGGCCATGTCCGCGAGAACGGAAGGACTCCGGCTTGGTGCATCGCAAAGAGCACGCCAATGGTAATCAACAGAATCGGGCCCCGAGCAGCTTGAACGAATAAAGCTCGTCTATTGTTCATTGCCGGCTCCCACCACTCCGTTGTGCGGCGTACTTCCGGGCATTCCCGCTGAAGGTCGTGAGGCGGGCGGCGCATCGCGTCCAGTCACTCGGGAGTACAGCATGTATGCGCCAATCAGGATCAGAATGACCGGCCAGAAGCGCCCGATTTCACGGAAGTCAACCAGGTTCAGCGAATGCAAGAGAAACAGCACGCCGACCAGTATTAGAACCACGGGCCCGACGGGCGCCCGCCCCGTGTACCCCGTATGCGCAAACAAGCTCGACCATTCGTCAACCGGTACACCCATTTGCCGCTTCTTGGCTGTGTGATAAGCCTCAAACGGCATGTAAAAAATAAAGCCCACCATCATCATGGCGAATAAAGGCTGCCCAGAGTCGCCTTCAGTGCTATTGAGCAAGCTGATCAGCAGCCCGAAAATCACAGCGTGAATCAGGCCCTTGACATATTGGCCGTTGTAGATCGCCCCCACTCCTGGGATCCATCCAAGCCAGAACGCCAAACCTGGGGAGGTCCGGACTGGAGTGACTAAGGGCATCGCCGCCGATTGCGCGTAGGGGTTGGAAGCACTGTAAGCATTCGCGTCAGCTTGATTGGAATACGCCGTTGAAGGTAGATGCTCAACGCAAAAGACCGTCCCCTCGGCGGGGCGCTGGCATAAGCTGCACAAGGGTCTCCCACAGCTCCGGCAGTACGCCACAGCTGGTGTATCTGTATGTAAATAGCAATTCATTTTCTTCTCTCCCCCTGCTCCGGAGTTTTCGATGCGCGACTTCCCGGCTTACCCGAACTGGCAGAGCTTGGCGGGTTTCTTTGGTCCCGTAGCATCTCCTGCTGTTCCTGCAAGGCCTTCAACCGAGTTTCAATCTCGTAAACCAATCGGATGTTCTCGTAATACTTGACTCCGCGATCTTTCACGCGAATTACCTTATCCTCTACTCCGTCCCAAATCCTCACTGGGTTTAGATCTGCCGCCTGGATGCGCTGCACCTGTACTCCCGTGCAGCGCTGCAGCATGGCAAACGAAAGGATGGTCATCGCCATGCCCATTGCAAACCTGGGACGCAGTAGCGGCTGTAGCCAGATGGTTGAAATCTTGCTCCAGATCCCCTGTGCCTCGAAGGGTTCCCTGCTGCGCCCGAACGGCGCTTGATACGCGATTCGCGTGACTAGCTCCGGCGGCGGCAACACTCGGTCTGCGCGCTTTATCAGCGCCATGGCACCGTTAACGTCAGCTAAAAACTCTTTACATCCCATGCAGGACGCCGCATGCTCTTCTACCGCCCTGCTCTGCGCGTCACCTAGGACGCCATCGACGTAATCGGCCAGAACATTTTCGAATTCTGCGCAGTTCATCTCATCACCTACACAGTCACTTTGTTCCGCCGCAGCACTCTACCAAGTTCTGCCCGCCCGCGGTTCAACCGCGATTTCACGGTACCCTCCGGCACGTCCAAGGCTCTTGCGATCTCCCGATATTCCAGTTCTTCGAGATCCCGCAAGATTACTGCCTCCCGCAGCTCCGGGGATAGCTTCTGCAACGCCGCCCGCAGCAACTCTCCCGCTTCCCGCCCGGCCAAGAGTCCTTCCGTCCGGGAAAATTGCCCTGTTTTCTGTTCGAGAGTTCCCAGCTTCTCATCGATTGCGTCCGTCACCCGGTCCTGCTTCGTACGCCGATAGTGATCTACCAACAGATTTCTTGTCAACCGGGTCAGCCATACGGTAAAAGACCCTTCCCCCGCCCGAAAACTACCGAGCGTTTTGAAAACCCGCAAGAATACTTCCTGGGTTAGATCCTGGGCTTCATTCTCCTTGCTCGTAAAGCGGTAGCAAATCGCGTACACACGCCGGGTGTGCGTCCTGACGAGTTCCTCCCATCCGGCCTGTTCTCCGCGTAAGCAGCGCTCAACCAAACTCGTATCGGCGTCCAAACGTTGCCTTACCTGGGCGCTCACCCACTTCCAGGGCGCGCCCACCATCGTTTTAGAGCTTAACGAAGTCTTCGAGCTGAGCGAGATTCCTGCCATTGTGGCGGCTGACATCGAGCTTCCTCAAATCGGCCTTGCGGCGATCGCCCGAGTCCAACCCTCTAAGCTTATGTCCGCATCAGCCTGACATTTCCTTAAACGAGATAATGGCCTCAGAAGTTCCGCAAGTGGTAAGTTGCAAAAGGTGAGCGAACCATACTCCGAGCCACGACCGTTAGGGGAGTGGTTTTCTGGCGGGGTTATAGAAGCAAGGCTAAGGTGATCTGCCCCTTTTGCGGCCATCGCGAAGATAAGGTTATTGACTCTAGGGAGAGCAAGGAAGGCGACTCTGTCCGCCGTCGCCGCCAATGCCTCGGATGTGACCGCCGCTTCACCACTTACGAGCGTTGCGACGAAGTGCCTTACATGGTCATCAAAAAAGACGGGAGGCGGGAGCAATTTGACCGCCAAAAGGTGCTCAACGGCCTACTTAGGGCCTGTGAAAAGAGGCCCGTAAGCATGGGGACTCTGGCTGAGATTGTAAACGAGATGGAATCGGCCCTGCTCGAGAGCCCCGACCGTGAGCTGCCGACCACCTTAATCGGAGAACGGCTAATGGACCGGCTCCGCTCCCTGGACAAGATTGCTTACGTTCGATTTGCCTCTGTCTACAGAGATTTCCAAGATGTCGAAGAATTCTTGCGTGAGCTGAAAACCTAATCGTAAAACTGGAAGTCTAATTGATAGGGGGCGCGCTACACGGGGCGCATATTGGGCGCTGAAAGGGCGAATCGGAGTCTCGCTCTGGTACTTATCTTTTGTGTAACCAATCACTTCGGCGAACATCTTTCATAGGAGAGCCTTTTGTTCGCGGAGCAAAACGAGTATAATAAGTGCGCACAACAAGTCGAAATCGGCACCTGAGACCCGTTCGGGATAGCTTGCGGCAAAAACACTGTTCAAATCTCAAAAACACTGTTCAAATCTTAAGAAAGGCTTATTCCTTATTTCTTGCAATGTGATGTGGCCGACGTGTGTGGCGTCGGAAATTGAGGTGACTAGGTAGGGTGGATCAATTCGAGGACCAATTTTTAGCCGAGGGACGTGAGCCGCTCGGGTTGCCGTTCGACGAAGACGCTAACTTCTTTCATCCGGAAGAAGTTCAGGATGGCGAAGAGTTCCACGGCGCTCAGCAGGTTGAGGAGTCGATTTATACCGACGACCCGGTACGAGTGTACCTGCGCGAGATGGGTTCCGTACCGCTCCTTACCCGTGAGGGTGAGGTTAGTCTAGCGCGTAAGATGGAGCGCGGCAAACTGCGCATGCAGAAGGCCATTAGCCGCTCCCCGCTCATTCAAACGGTTGTGCTCGAGTTTGCGGAGTTGATCCGCAAAGGCGCTGAGGATCTGGACAGCTACGTCGACCTTGGCCCGAGCGATATAGAGGAGGGCAGCGCAGCCGACCTAAAGCGCCGTAGCGAGATCACCGACCTGTTTATGGCCTATCTCGCCGCGCACAAGAAGCTGCAGCAAACCATCGACAGACACGCTGACATCCCCGCCGTCAACAAGAAGCTTCGAAAGAGGTGGGCTGGCAAAGTGGTGCGCGCCAAGATTGAGCTCTCGCGAACTCTGCGGGCAATCCCGTTCAACCTGGCCCGCTGGAAAGAGTTCGTAAGGGCGATCGACAAGACGGCCGACGAGATGTCGCTTCTGGACGCGGAAATTAGGAAGCTCGAGCCGCGGAACTCCGCGTCGGCTCAACTCCGCGTGAAGGAATGCCGGCGCGATCTCAAAAAGAAAGAAGGCGAGGCCGGAGCGTCTTTGCCCGAACTGCGGCATAGCCTTTCCGTGATCCGGCATGGCGAAATTGAGGCAGAGCGCGCCAAGAAGGACTTGGTAGAAGCCAATCTGCGCCTTGTGGTCTCAGTCGCGAAAAAGTACGTCAATCGCGGCCTCCATCTGCTCGACCTTATCCAAGAAGGAAACATCGGGCTTATGCGCGCTGCCGACAAGTTCGAATACCGCCGCGGGTACAAATTCTCGACTTACGCGACGTGGTGGATTCGCCAAGCTATAACCCGGGCGATTGCCGATCAATCTCGCACCATCCGTATTCCCGTTCACATGAACGAGAGCATGAACAAGTTCCTGCGGGCTACGCGTGAGCTTGAAAAGGAGCTGGGCCGCGTTCCGACTAATGAAGAGATCAGCCGGCGCATGGATATCCCCGTCGAGAAGGTACAGAAGCTCAAGACCATCTCTCGGGATCCTGTGTCGCTCGAGACGCCGGTCGGCCGGGACGGAGAGTCCGCGCTCGGCGATCTAATCGAGGACCGCTGGGTCGGCTCGCCCGTCGATGCTGTCATCGACTCGAACGTTCGCGACGAGACGGCAAATATCCTCAAGACGCTTTCGCCCAAAGAGGAGAAGGTGATCCGGCTTCGCTTCGGCATTGGTTGTGAGCGAGAGCACACTCTGGAAGAGATCGGCCAGGAATTCGACGTCACTCGCGAGCGCATCCGCCAAATCGAGGCGAAAGCTCTCCGGCAACTGCGCTCTCCCGACCGCGCTCGCCACTTGCGTGCGTTGTTAGCTGCGCGTTAGCAAACCCCACGCCGTAACTCACTCCAGACGCGGAACTTCCGTTTTCGATATACCGAAAATGGAAGCTCTTCGCGGTGTTCTGCCATAATCCGTAGGAATCGAGTCCCGCCTGTTTCGCCGTACTCCGTAATCTCAACACCTTAGCTTGTGGTCTGTGAATTGCTCCTGCCTCGGGAAATTCTTGCGCGGGGTTCGCCCCGCAATTTCGAATCTGGAGGTGTTTGTGTCGCCTTTAAAATTCACCGCAAGAGTAGCGTACCTCTCCTTATTAGTGATAAGCGCCGTCGCTGTGAAGCTGCCTGCTCAAACTGTCCAGGCCGTAGTCACCGGAACAGTTACCGATCCAACCGGAGCGGCGATTCCTAGTGCACAGGTCACGTTAATCAATCAGGGTACTCAGGTCGCTCAAAATGCAATTACAGCTTCCAACGGCAGCTACCGTTTCCCGCTCGTTCCGCCAGGTACCTACACCCTGACGGTGAAAGCAGCGGGATTCGCCACAAAGGAAACCAAGGACGTCACTGTCGATGCGAGCCAAACGGTGCCGGTTGACGTGAAACTGGACATTGCCACTTCTTCCACAGCCATTGAGGTGACGACGCAGAGCACGATCGTGCAAACCGCGACCTCCACATTGGCGACGACAGTAAACACAAACACAGTTGAAAACACCCCGCTGCTGACGCGCAATGTCTTCGATCTGGCATTTTTGGCCCCGCAAGTATCGCAGGGCATGAATTTTGGTCCTGCGTCGGGCGGCGCTCGCGAATCCGGCACCGTGTTCCTGATGAATGGCGCCGACAATAACGACAACTTCGATGAAGGCTTGGCGAATGTGGTGCCGCCGCTGGAGTCCGTGGCTGAGTTCTCAATCCTCACGAATCAGTTCAGCGCCGAGTACGGACGCGGGTCCGGAGCGGTGGTGAGCGCCGTTCAGAAGTCCGGAACGAACGCTTTCCACGGAGCCGCTTACGAGTTCCATCGCGACGCCGCGATCAGCGCAAACGATTTCTTCTCAAACCGGGCGGACCAACCAAAACCCAAATTTATTCGCAATCAATTCGGCGGTGAAGTGGACGGCCCCATCATCAAGGACAAGACATTTTTCTCTTTCGCCTTCGATCGGTTCGACCTTCGTACAGGCGCTAATCTGCAGATCCAAGTTCCGACAGGAGCCGAACTCGCGGCCATGACTGCGGGTGCCGGGCCTCTGGCTTCCTATTACCTGACCAAGTATCCGCTGCGCACCTCTGAGATACCGTGCCCGAACGAGCCGGCCGGAGCGATCGGGTTTATCGGCTGCTTCAACACTTTCGATTCCATTCCGACGACACAGAACACCTACTTTGGGCGGATCGACCAGAATTTCAGCACCCACGACCGCTTGAGCTTTACCGCCAATATCCAACGCTATACGAATACCGACGCATATAACGGGTCACTTAATTACGGGGCCTACTCCGCAACGACACAGGCGTTTCCCTCCACTGATGCCGAAAATTATCACCAGCTCGCGCTGGTCGAGACCCACACCTTCACCGCCACGCTTGTGAACGAATTTACCGCCGCGCACAATCGACACTTTTCGGATTTCTTCGAAGGAAGCGGTAGCTTTACAGACCCGGAAATTCTGATAGACGGAGCAGCTCTTGGATATACCAGCACTAGCGAAGCCTTCGGAATCGGCCCAAATTCTGAAGCCGTTGTCGAAGCATTCACCCAAGACCGCTGGCAAATTCAGGACAATCTAGGCTGGACGCTCGGGAAGCACTCCATCAAAATCGGCGGAGGCTGGCAGTACGGCAACCTATACCGGAATTGGGATCTGGGTGGCCCCGGCTATTATGAGTTCGCCAATGCGACGGGCTCCGCGCTGCCGCCGTTAAATCCGGATGGCACGATCGGAAATCCGAACGGAATCAATTATGGGGACAGCAACTTCCAACATGACTACCCCTATTACCAGGAGATTGCTGTAGACCCAAGGACGGGCGCCAAGGCGAACGCCTATCGCCATTACATCGGTGAGGACGGAAACGCCTTCGTCAACGACGACTGGAAATTCAGCCGGACTGTGACCCTGAATCTTGGCCTGCGCTGGGAGCACTTTGGAGCACCCCGCGAGGTGAATGGTCTTCTTGCGCAGTTCACAAATCTCAACTGCCTTTCCGCCCAATGCATCGCGAACGCCACCGTCGGTCCCGTTTCAACGATGTGGAAACCGAATTATAAAGACTTTGCTCCGCGTGTTGGGTTTGCGTGGGACGTTCGCGGGGATGGCAAGACTGCCGTTCGGGCAGGCTACGGCATCTTCTATGACCGAATCTTCGACAATGTCTGGTCGAATGCCGCGTGGAATCCGCCGTTTTATGCTCTGGTGGATCATGATGCGACAGGCGGAGACTTGATCTACTACACAGTGCCCGCACAAGCCGGTCCGGCCTACAATCCCGCCATTGGGCCCGGCCGTGTATCGGTCCGGACCATGGATGTTGCCTTGAAAGATCAGTCGGAGCAAAGCTTTCACTTCACCATAGAACAGCAGCTCGCTTCGAACTTCCTGGTGCGGATCGGATACCAGGGCTCTTTGGGACGGCACCTTCCGGTGCTGATGGACCTGAATCGTTACGACGGAGACGCGTACAACCCAGACTTGGCTCGCATCCGGCCGAATCCGCTGTACACGACCTTCAACTATCGTGCGAACAACGTTAATTCTAACTACAACGCCCTTGTGACTGAGGTTCAGAAGCGGTTCAGCAACGGCGTGCAGTTTCAGTTCAGTTATACGTGGTCGAAGCTGCTGGACTACAATTCCGCTCTGTTCGCGGGCTCAACCACGCAGGGATCGTACAGCCAGCCGTACTACTATGTGACCAATTCAAATATCCAAAATGAATACGGCCCCGGAGCATTCGACCACACGCATTCATTCAAGTTCAACTATGTATATGAGCTTCCATTCCTGAGAAACAGCAAGAGCTTTGTCGGAAAGGTTTTGGGTGGATGGCAGATCTCTGGTTTCTATCAAGGTTACTCTGGGCACCCCGTCCAGGTTTATAACAGCCGGACACGCTATCCAACTGGCGGACCGGGCAATTGGGCTTCGGATCAATTTGTGGATGTTAACGGCGTGCCTGAGAACATCGGCGGTGATTACAACCTGGATGGCAATAGTAATGACCATCCTATCTACGTTGGACCGGCAAATCCCTACTCGGGCGGCAGTCCCGCCGATGGCATTTTCGTCGACAACAATCCCATTGGTTGCGGCAATCTCGGCGGGAAGTCGGGTCCTACTGCGATTGCGGCCTGCAACGCAAACTTCGGCGTGACTACGCCCAACTCAATTTTCGTCAATCCAGGCGGAGGCCCAATCCGCTACGGCATGGGCCGCAACGACTTCCGCGGACCCTGGTACAACAACTTCGACGCAGCGATCTCCAAGAACTTCGCCCTCACCGAGCGAATCAAGCTGCAGTTCCGCGCGGATGCTGTTAACGTGTTGAACCATCCCAACTTCGATTGCATTGACACGGACGTCAACTCGGGTACTTTTGGAAGGGCCTTGTGCCTGGCCGGTGGTCGCGGGGATACCGGCAGCAGCATCTACGGGCCATCCACAGGCGGTTCATGGGGCAACGGTGTGGCCCGCCGCTTCCAGTTCTCGGCGAAGATCTTCTTCTAAGCCGCAGTAGAGGACAATAACCGGCGGCTGGGGCCACTTTGCCTGCTAAATTCATGCAAGTGGCCCGTTTTAGGCTGGTCTTCCTGGCCGCGCTTTTTCTCCAGCTGACCTGGGCAAAGAGCTCCACGCCGGTAATTCTGATCTCAGTCGATACGCTCCGCGCCGATCACCTCAGTTGTTACGAAGCGGGCAGGCGGCCGACTCCCCACATCGATTCGCTGGCCAAACGTGGAACTTTGTTCACGCAAGTCAGCAGCGCGTGTCCACTGACGCTCCCATCGCATGTAGCGCTGTTCACTTCCACGTATCCCTTCATGAACGGCGTAGAGGATAATGGCGTCCGGCTGAAGTCTAGAGCCGTGACCCTCGCCACTCTCCTGAAGAGTGCGGGTTATAGGACGGGCGCCTTCGTGGCTAGCTTCGTTTTGGACCGTCGCTTCGGGTTGAACCGGGGCTTCGATTTATACGACGGCCCCATCGACGTTCATAACGCAACCACCCCTCGGGTCGAGCGGAAGCGTCCGGGAGCGCAGGTAACTGGCGCTGCCTTGCGCTGGCTGGAACGCAACGCGGATACACCTTTTTTTCTCTTCCTGCATTTGTATGACCTTCATCTGCCTTACGACCTCCCGCAGGATCCGAGCCTGCGCCGCGGCGAAACCGGATATGCGGCGGAGCTGGCCTACGAAGATCGCGTTCTCGGCGACTTCCTGGCCGCCCTCAACCGCCTTAACCTTCTGAACAAAGCGCTGATCGTCTTTACTTCCGACCACGGCGAGGGTCTAGGAGACCACAGCGAGAGCACCCACGGTTACTTCATCTACCAGAGCACTGTTCGTGTGCCGCTCATCATTCATTGGCCAACAGAGTTCAAGCGCGCTATGCGCGAGCGCATCGACGAGCCCGCTAGTCTCCTGGATATCGCGCCGACCATCCTGGATGCCATCGGTATCCCTCGTCCAGCCGAAATGCGTGGTCGTAGTCTGATCGCCACCGGTCAGGACCGGGATATCTATTCGGAAAGTGTGTATGCCCGAAATCATTTCGGCTGCGCCCTCCTACGGAGCTTGCGCACTGGGCGCTACAAGTACATCGAGTCTCCGAAGCCTGAATTGTACGATCTCGTGAGCGATCCCAAGGAAGCTCGAAATCTGTACGACCAGCAGCGCTCGAAGGCGGCGATGTTAGCCCAGCGTTTGGCTGCGGTGCGTGCCACTGCTCCCGCAGCCCCAGCCAGCAAGTCGCCCTCGCCTACGCCAGATACCATCGCGACCTTACGCTCACTCGGATACCTGAGCGGATCGACCAAGTCCAGCCGCATCAATTCGCACGTCGATCCAAAGGATCGAATCGGAGAGTTTGAAAAATACTTACACGCGCTGGACCTTTCGTCCGCCGGCAAGCTGTCTGAATCGGATGCTCTGCTCCAGAGCCTGGGCGACAAATTACCAGAGGTGACGGACATCCGGGTCAGCCTGGGGTTGAACGAACAGCGCACCGGTGATTACGCGCGGTCCGGTCGCGAATTCGAGGCAGCCGTCCAGCAGACTCCCTCTGACGCTGAGGCTCACTTCGAGCTCGGTTTTTCACAGTTCCAGCTGGGGCGGCTGGATGATGCTATCCAGCAGTTCAAGATTACATTAGCGCTCGAGCCATGGTATACGCGAGCGGACGAAGCGCTGGCGGAGATTTACACGCGCAAGCAGGAGTATGCACAAGCCCGCACCTATTTGAACCAGCTTCTCTCGATTGATCCTGACAGTTACGCAGCGCATTACAACCTCGGCATCTTCGCGGCCATGGAGCAAAACTGGGCCGATGCCGAACGCCACATACAATTGGCGGTACGAGCCGATCCGACTTCGGCCGAAGCCCACGAGACACTAGGCAAGATCTTTCAGGAAGAAGGCAAGAGCGACAAGGCCGTGCAGGAGTTCCGCGCCGCACAACAAAGGTAAGGGCGATCCGAACTCTTCCTAACCCCGGATTCCGGGTTTTAGGCCCGTAACATTCCCGATAACAGAATGGCCGCTGGCTTACATCTTCAAAAATCCGTATGTTAGACATCTAACCCGTCTAGAGACTCTATACGGATCAACGCGTTAGCTGTGGCCTCCGAATTGCCCAGAGGTACGGTGGCCACTCGCGTCCTAACTTCACAGTGTTAGATCTGGTTGAGCAACTGTCTAGTTGCAGGTGCAACATTCTGGAGCGGATGGGGGTGGATGCTTTTAGGGGGTTAAGCCGATGTTTGAATCGAAAAGAAATCAGCTGCTGCGAGTGTTTCTCGCGCTGTTTGGCATTTCGTGCCTGATCTGGGCACAAACGGAAACTGGACAAATCGCCGGAACCGTTACGGATCCGACCGGCGCGGCCATTGCTAATGCCAGTGTCAGAGTAGTCAGTACGAGCACGGACACCGTGCGCACGACGACTTCGTCGGGGGCGGGAGACTTTACCGTCGCAAATCTACTTCCGGGTGAATATAACGTCAGAGTGACATCGCCTGGCTTTTCTAACTTTCAGCAAAGGGTTGTCGTGACTGTCGGCACGAAAGTTGGGATCGATGTCAAGATGCAAATTGGCGCAACCGGTACGACCATCGAAGTCAGCGAGGCAGCCGTTCGGGTGAATACTGAAACCCAAACCCTTAGCCAGACCATTTCCAGTCAAGATGTCGCCCTGATGCCGACCATCAGCCGCAATCCCTACGATCTCGTAAAGACCATCGGGAATGTGTCCGACGATCCGGGCCAGCGAGGAGTGGGTGTCTCGATCAACGGGCAGCGCGCTAGTTCCACCGCCATCTTGCTGGACGGCGTCTCAAACGCTAACGCCTTCGATACGACCGTAGCCATTATTGTGCCGCAGGATTCCATCAATGAATTCAGCGTCGTAACCAGCGATTTTACGGCGGAGTACGGCGGAGCGTCCGGTGGAGTCGTAAACGTTGTGACGAAGGCGGGGACCAACAGTCTGCACGGAAGCGTGTACGAATTCAATCGCGTTTCCGATCTGGCGTCAAACACCTTCAACAACAATGCCTTCGATATCCCGAAACCTGTATTCACTCGAAATCAATTTGGCTTCTCTATCGCCGGGCCGATCATCAAGGACAAGCTGTTCTTCTTCGACAATGCGGAATGGACCAGAGTGCGCAGCCTGGGACCCGTCGTCGCGGTTGTCCCCACTCCGGCGCTGATTGCCGCGTCCGCTCCGGCTACGCAGGCCTTCTTCGCCGCCGCTGGACAGTTAAAGCCGAATCTGGCCGTCTCCAGCACGTTTACCGCTGCTGACGTCGGGTGCACGACTGCTGCATGCGCTGCTCTGGGCGCTACTCCTGCCTATGAGACCGTTATTTACCATGTCCCCACCGATGCAGGCGGTGGAACGCCCCAGAACACCTGGAACGACGTCGGTCGTATCGATTACAACCTGAGCGACCGAACGCAGATGTATTTTCGTTACGCCCGCTACGTTGAAAACGATTTCGTTGGCACGTTTGACAACAGCCCCTACACTGGGTATGACACAGCGAGTTTTACCGACAGCCAAGGCTACGCTCTTTCGATCACCCATGCGTTCTCTCCGAAGCAGGTCAGCCAAACAAAGCTGAGCTACAATCGCATCAGTCTGGTCGAGCCTTTAGGGGCTCAGCCCGTCAGTCCGACTCTGTATACCTCGCTTGGCTCGGCTGGAACTCTGGGAGGTAACGCGATCAACTATCCCGGATATACTCCCGGGCTTCCAGGCAGTGCCATTCCGTTTGGCGGACCGCAAAACGAGGCGAGCATCAATGAAGATTACAGCATCACGGTCGGGAAGCATGATTTCCGATTTGGTGGCGTCTTCACCTATTTGCAGGACAACCGGGTATTTGGTGCGTACGAGGAAGCCGTGGAAGCGCTCGGAACGGGGGACACGGGGAGTGCGGCGAACAATCTTACTCTCGGTCAACTAAACCAGTTCCAAGCCGCAGTTTATCCACAAGGGAAATATCCGTGTATCCAGACTCCCACTGGCCCGACTGTAACCCCGGCTTGTACGCTCACGCTGCCGGTAGCCCCACCCAGTTTCAGCCGCAGTAATCGATTTCGTGACGCCGGCCTATATACGCAAGATAGTTGGAAACTCCGCCCGACGTTCACGCTAAATCTTGGCCTCCGTTGGGAATACTTTGGTCCTCCGGCAAATTCGAAACCGGCGTTGAATTCAAACTTCTATCTTGGAACGGGCGCGAATGTCGAATTGCAGTCGGCTACGGGAGTTGTACTGCCCGCCACACAAGCTCCTGGCGGAAACATATGGGCGAAGCAGTGGGCAAACTTTGCACCTCGAGTTGGATTTGCTTGGGATGTCATGGGAGATGGGAAGACATCTATCCGTGGCGGATACGGTATCGGTTACGAACGCAACTTCAACAACGTGACGTTCAATGTCATCCAGAACCCGCCGAACTACGGCGTCGTCGCTCTCCAGGCAGGTGTGGATGTCCCCACCATTCCCATCACGTTTGATAACGCCGGCCCATTGGCGGGGAGTTCCGGAACAAAACCTCTGGGGAGAGTTACTCTTCGAGCCGTCGATCCAAACATCAAGAATGCCTACGCTCATTCATGGAGTTTTTCGATCGAGCGCCAATTATCTAAAGATGCGATTTTTGGCCTCGACTATAGCGGCTCCGCCGGTGAAAACCTCTATACCATCGACCGCTTGAATCTTCCGGGTTCGGCGCCCGTGTATGCAGGTATCACGACAGAAAGTCGCATTAACCCGCAATACTCGACTATCAACTACCGCACCAATGGGGGGAACTCAATCTACAACGGACTCAATACGCGATTCGAATTGCGCAACTTCCGTCAATACGGGCTCACTCTGAGAGCAAACTACACATGGTCGCATAGCATTGATGATGCGAGTTCAACATTCACCGCCAGTGACAACCTAGCTGTAGCAAATCTCGGACTCTTAGACCCGCTCCATCCCAGCCTTGATCGAGGTGATTCCGATTTCGATGTCCGGCATCGAGTCGTCGTCGCGGCGGTCTGGCAGTCGCCCTTTTTTAGTAAGCCAGGCCTGACGAACCTCATGTTGGGTGGTTGGAATTTATCGCCGATCTTCACAGCGCACACGGGAAGCCCATTCTCCATCTACGACTCTACCAACAGTGATGGAAATCTTTTCCCGCGTTTGATGTTGGGCAACCCACAGTATAAACCCCAGTACACGGATGTTTCTACCGGCAGGCCGAACGAGTTCACATACCTCGACCTCACTGGAGCTGACATAAATAGCAGCTACATCAACCCGCTCTCAGGTACGTCGGACTTCGGGCCGTTCCCAGATTCAATGACAGGCCGAAACGCGTTCCGGAAGCCAGGCGCCTGGACGTTCAACCTCGGCGCGTCGAAGACTTTCTCACTGACGGAACGCTTCAAGCTGGATCTCCGGGCCGAAGCATTCGACATCTTCAATCACTCGAATGTGTACCTCGTGGGCAATTTTGAGAATCTTGCGCCCGCGGCCGCCGCGGGTGGAGGTTTTGCGGGAACGGTTGCCAATCCCTTGTTGCCAAACATTACCACCACTCGGGGCATAAACAACAGCAGCGGGTTTACGGGCTTCTCCGTTAACAACGGCAGACTGGAAAACCGCAATCTCCAATTGGCATTGCGGCTTTCCTTCTAACCCTCGGCTCTACGTTTCACTTTTTGGGGTGAGCTTCATTGGATGCTCGCCCCATTTGCCTTCAGGCTGCTCACTTCCCGCATGACCCCGACGCACTGAAGCGCTGGGCCAGGCGATTGTGTTTGTAAAGAATTAGTTAACCCTCCGTCACGCGCATCTAACGCGGCCTTTCACCTGGTGCCCAAACCCACGTTTCAGGAAGCCGTTAGACCCCAGTAGAAGAACCCCGGCGTACAACACATACAGGGGAGTTTTTTCTATATGAGATTTTCTAGGGGCCGATTCGGATTAGTTCTCGCGATTTTATGTTTGTTGGCTTTGCCCACTTACGCGCAGCTTACCAGTGGAAACATCACCGGTACGGTGTACGACCCCACGGGGGCAACTGTCCCGGGCGCTCCGATTCTCGCCCACAACGATGCGACCGGGGTCGAGAAAGCCACAAGCACGACCTCTGCCGGCGAATATCGGTTTGAGAACCTGCCCATCGGCACGTACACAATTACCGTAAGCGTGCCCGGATTTACGAAGGCGCAAGTGGGAAATGTAACTGTTTCACTGAACCAGACGGTCACGACCAATGTGACCTTGGCGGTAGGACAAGCCTCGACCAGCGTTCAGGTCAGTGAGTCTGCTGTGCCTATCGATACCAGTACGGCACAGGTTCAAACGACCTACGAAGCGAAGCAAATCGCCGATCTGGCGATTGCAAGCACCGGCTCAGGAGTAGTCAATCTATCGCTGCTGAACGCGGGTGTCACGACGGCCGGCGGCTCGGGTTATGGCTACGGCCCATCAGTCGGCGGTCAGCGGCCGACGAATAACAGCTTCACGATCGAGGGCATTGATAATAACCGCTTGGATGTCACCGGCCCGGCCGTGGTGCTTCCCAATGATTCCGTGTCCGAGTTTAGTGTCCTTCAAAATCAGTTCTCTCCGGATTTCGGACACTCCTCTGGGGGCCAGTTCAATCAGGTCGTAAAAAGCGGAACGAATGAGTTCCACGGGATGCTGTATGAATACTTCAACAACCGCAATCTCAACGCGGCCGACAACCTGGATTTCGTGGAAGGCAATCCCCTTCATCCGCGCTCCGATAGTAACCGCTTCGGAGGCAACTTCGGCGGTCCCATCAAGCGCAATAAGTTGTTCTTCTTTGGCGATTATGAATACAATCCGGTCGGCAGCGTCGCATCGACCTTCTACTATGCCCCGACGGCCGCTGGATATGCCGCCTTGGCAGCGTTGCCGGGCATCAATCAAAATAATCTTGCACAATACCGAAAGTACCTGGGTACGGGCACAACCGCCACGGATCCTGGCAGTTTACCCTTTGCCTCGCCAGTCGTGGTCGCCCCTGGTCCTGGCAGCAATGAGAGCTTACAAACCGGCGTCTTCGGACCCGGCGGAGTTGGAGCAATTAACATCCCGGTCGGACGATTCTCGGCTTCGCTACCCGCCTACGAGAACCTGGAATATGGCGTCGGTTCCGTGGATTACAATATCTCCGACAGAGACTCGCTGCGCGGCAGATTCATTCTCAATCGAACCGGAACTATAGATAGCACCGGGTTTCCAGCGATCTTCTACGGTGTTGAGCCCGTCAACTCTTACGTCGCAACTTTGTCCGAGTATCACACGTTTACGCCCAATCTGATTAATGAGTTCCGACTGGGATATAACCGTTTCAATCAGACCGTTCCCGAGTTTGGAAATCAAACGTTCCCCGGGTTGGACGCGTTTCCCAATATCGACGTCTTCGAACTGAATTCCGCATACGGTCCCGATCCAAGCGCCCCGCAATTCTCGATTCAAAATCTATATCAGCTTACGGATAATGTGACGTGGACGAAGGGAGGCCATAGCTTCAAGTTCGGCTTCGACGGTTGGAGCGCGATCTCGCCGACGAGCTTTACCCAGCGTTCACGAGGAGACTACGAATGGAGCTTTCTTTCCGATTACCTCTATGACACCGTTCCCGATGGAATCGCGCAGCGTTCTTTCGGTAACAATACCTATTACCAGAATCAGAAATTGCTAGGATTCTACGGCAACGACAGTTGGAAAGTTACTCCGAACCTGACAGTCAACCTCGGACTACGCTACGAGTATCTGACCATTCCGCTCGGGGAGCAGGCGCAAAGCTTGAACGCAAATTCGAGTGTTCCCGGTCTGATCTCCTTCCACTCCCCGAATACCCAAAAGGATATTCTCATGCCTCGCATAGGTATTGCGTATTCACCCGGAAGCAGCGGCAAAACCTCCATTCGCGCTGGTTTCGGTATCACGTATGACGTGCTCTTCAACAACCTTGGAACGAATAGCTTGCCGCCGCAACTGAGCACGACGGTGGATGTGACCGGCTTGCCCGCGACCGGCTTCCTTTCGGGAGGGGGCATTACTGCAGGAGTTTTCCCTGCTACCGTCGCTCAGGCGCGGGCTGCCACGTCGGCTTTCATTCCCGACCAGAAACGCCCTGCGGCGTACAACTGGAACTTCGGAATTCAGCACCAGTTCGGTGGCAATTACGTGTTCGAGACTCGATACCTTGGGACGCGTGGGTTGTTCCTTCCCATGCAGGTTAACCCGAACCGCCAGCCGACTGTAAATGCATCAAATGCGCTGCCTGTGTTCTTCACACAGCCCAGTCAAGCCACCTTGGACGCATTGCCGAATACGTTGTCGAGCCTTCAAAACACTTTCGGTAATGGCGGCTTTCTGGTACCTGCCTACGCGAATGTCGGCTTTACTGGAATTATTACCGCTTTCACGCCTCAGGGCAATTCCATCTACCATGGATGGGCGACTCAGTTGAGCCGGCGCTTCTCGAATGGTTTGCAGTTTCAAGGTTCGTACACCTGGAGCCACAACATAGATGACTCGACGGATGCACTCAACTCGACTGTTCTTTCGCCGCGCCGCCCGATGGATTCACAAAATCTGCGGGTCGAGCGTGCCTCGTCGTTGCTCGATTACCGGAACCGCATCATTCTACAAATGCTGTACGACGTTCCTTTCTTCAAAAACCGCAATTGGTTTACAAAGAACGTCCTTGGAAACTGGGAAATCTCGCCTGTGTATACCTATCAGTCGGGCCAGCACGTCACGCCTCAGAGTGGCACTGATTCGAATCTGAACGGCGACAGCGCCCCCGATCGAGTCATGATCAATCCCGCCGGCAGTCAAAATATCGGTTCCGATGCCACCGCTCTCACGAACACCGCCGGGGATACCGTAGCTTATCTGGCCACGAACCCCAACGCGAAATTTGTGACGGCGCCCCAAGGGACACTCCCCAATTCTGGGCGTAACATTTTGAACTTAAACCCGATCGACAATATCGATCTAACGTTGTTGAAGCGGATCAGCATAACCGAGCGCTTCAAGGTCGAGTTTTCTGCTCGCGCGATCAACGTCTTCAATCATCCGCAATATACAGGCGGTTACCTCAACGACGTGGGTGCGTTCGGCGGACCCAATGGAATCAATGCCGGAGCGGGATACTCGCAGGGATCCGCAGCGGGGAACTTGGTGCGAAGTGCCATAGAACCTGGCAGTTCCATTTTCCAGCAGTGGAGCCAAGCGTTCTCGAGCAATCCGCGTCAACTGCAGCTCGCCCTTAAGCTGATCTTTTAGCGTCGATCGGCTTCAGGGAGCGCCTCATCAAACGGAGCTTTCGGGCTCCCGTTTCTTCATTACCGCGACTCGCCTGATCCAAACGGTAAGCTAAAGGTATACAGGCAACGCGCCCGTTGCGTGCAAATCCATGTCGCTAGTCCAGGTCGCTACCGGCCCCGCTTTGAATCCGCCCCTCTCGGGATCGCTTATCGATTCCTTCGGCCGCATCCACTCCGATCTCCGCATCAGCATCACTGATCGCTGCAATATCCGATGCTTCTACTGCATGCCCGAGCAAGGCGCGAAGTTTGCGCCCGTTTCTTCCCTACTGACGTTCGAGCAAATTGTCCGGTTCGTCGCGACGGCTCTGCCGTTAGGAATTCGCAAGATTCGCCTGACCGGAGGCGAGCCGCTTTTACGTCCTAAGCTGCCGGATCTCATAGCAGCTCTGAATGAACTTCAGGGGCTCGGCGATTTAGCTCTGACCACAAATGCAGTTCTGCTTCGAGACGCCGCCCGGCCTCTCTATGACGCGGGTCTTCGCCGATTGAACATTCACCTCGACACGATTGATCCGCTCCGATTCCGGACCATAACTCGCAGAGACGATCTTGGCCGAGTCCTCGAGGGGATCGATGCAGCGCTCGCCCTCGGATTCAAGACCATAAAGTTAAACGCTGTAGCCATTAAGGGCCTCACTGAGCCTGACGTGATTTCGCTCGTGCAGTTCGGGCGTCAACGCAACATTGAAGTACGATTCATCGAGTTCATGCCGCTCGATGCGCAACATCTCTGGTCTCTCGATCGCGTTCTGACCGCAGACGAGATGATCGCGCAGCTAGAGCGTGAGTTCGGACCGCTAACACCTGTTCCCGATGCTGACCCACGCGCTCCCGCGACGGAATACCATTTTGCGGACGGCCACCGAATCGGTTTCATCGCATCAGTCAGCCGGCCATTCTGTATGAATTGCAACCGGCTGCGTCTGACCGCCGACGGGAAGCTGCGCTACTGTCTTTTCGCGAGAGAAGAGACAGACGTGAAACATTTGCTTGACCGGCCGAATTCAGAAGCGGCACTCGAAACCGCGATCCGAGCCACCGTCTGGCAAAAATGGGCCGGGCATGACATCAATCGCGCATCGTTCACGGCCCCGCAGCGCCCCATGTACTCGATCGGCGGCTAATGCGCGTACGCGTACATCAAAGCCAATACCCCGATCACAGTCGCCAAGAAGACGCTATGCTTCAACGTGAACCGAAATAGCCTCGGTTCATCTTCCGCGTTTAGTCCCGCCGCCGCAGCCGCGACGGAGATACTTTGAAGGCTGATCATCTTGCCCATTACGCCTCCGGCTGAGTTCGCGCTAGCCATCAGGGCCGGATCCAGGCCCAAGCGATTCGCAGTAACCTGCTGTAAATTGCCGAACAGTGCATTGGCGGACGTATCGCTGCCGGTTAGAAAAACGCCTAGCCAACCCAGCATGGCGCTGAAAAACGGGAAGGCGCGCCCGGTCGCGGCGAACGCAAGACCCAGCGTCGCAGTCGCACCGGAGTAATTCATGACAAAGGCAAGCGCCAGAACCGCCGTGATGCTGATGAATGAAAACTTCAACTGCCCGGCCGATTCCAATGCCAATCGGAGGAAGCGGCGTGGGCTCACGCGCAGCAAGGCCGCAGTGGCGATGGCCGCAAAAGCGCATGCTGTTCCCGATTCACCGAGCAAGCGCATTCGATAGAGAGCCGCGTATTGCCGGGCGCTGTGCACCGCTGGCGGAATCTGGCGCACTACATTGTGCAACCCGGGCCATGCCAGATTTAACGTGGCATGATTCAGTACGGATTTCACGCCCTCGAGTCCCCAGAGGAGGATGAACACGACTAACAGCAGATAGGGAGACCACGCTCCCAAAAGATCCCGCACTGCGAATTGCGTTCCGGCCGGGGCCATTCGCACAGGTTTCCAGATCCGGAAGAAGCCGAGTAACCCAGCGATGGCTGTTAGTGAAGCTAGGATATCGGTCAGATAAGGCCCAACATAATTCGAGATGACGAACTGCATGCTTGCAAACGCGCCGCCACACACCAATGCAGCGGGCCACACTGCTCGGATTGCGCTACGCCCGCCCATTACCAGGACGAGATACGCGGGAATAAAAAATGACACGGGCGCGCACAACCGGCCTACATAGGCGCTGAGTTGCTCGATCGGAAGCCCGGTCGTTGCCGCGAGCGTAACCAGCGGAATGCCTATCGATCCAAATGCAACGGGCGCGGTATTCGCAAGCAAACAGATTCCTGCTGCATAGAATGCTGGAAATCCGAGACCCCCGAGGATGGCGGCGCCCACTGCAACCGGAGTGCCGAAGCCAGCAGCCCCCTCCAGAAATGCGCCGAACGCAAACGCGATTAAGAGCGCTTGCAGATTTCTGTCCGGCGTCAAGTGACTAATGGAGGTTTTAAGAATTGCGAATTTGCCCGTCTCGACCGTGAGGCGGTACAGCAGTATCGCCCAGTAGACAACCCAGAAGATCGGAAACGCGCCGAAAGCGGCTCCATACAAAGCCGAGTCGATCACAAGAAGCGGAGGCATCCGGTATGCGAACGAGGCGACCACTGCGGCGGCCAATAAGCCAAACAATGATGCGCGCCAAGCGGCAACCCTGCGGATTCCGATTGCGTAAAGCAACGCGACAACGGGCAGCGCTGCTACGAGTGAGGACCAGAGTAAACTTCCCGCAACGGGAAAGTAGTTCTGCTCCCAAATCTCGCTCACGAATTCAGTTCAGTCGACTGGCGCCTTGCGAGGGCTCGCAATCGTAGAAGGCTGGTACCTTCCCGAATCGCTCCTGATACGCAGTAGCCAGGCGCTCTCGAAAAGTATCCGTGGCATTCGGCGCGAGCAGGTTTACTGTACAGCCTCCGAAACCCCCGCCGGTCATCCGAGCGCCATAAACTCCCGGAATCTTGATGGCTGTATCGACCAGAAAATCAATTTCTTCGCAACTGATCTCGTAGTCATACTGCATGCTGCGATGCGAAGCGATGAACAGCCGCCCCATCTCGAGAAGGTTCCCGGCGCGGGCAGCGGTAGCGAAATCCAGCACGCGCTGGGTGTCGGAAATCACGTGCCGCGCGCGCCGCCTTGGGACTGGCGCAATGCTGTCCTGTATCTGTTCAAAGAACACAAGCGAGACATCACGCAGGCTCTCAACTGTCTTATCGAACGCCTGTATCGCAGTAACGGCCGCCTGGCACTCTGCCACACGTTCACGATACGCCGATGTGCCCAGTTCGTGCTTGACCATTGAATTCACTGCCACAATTCGCACATCAGATGGAAGCGTGACGTATTCATGCTGCAGACTGCGGCAGTCGATCTGGATGGCCGCGTTTTTGCGGCCGAAAACCGACGCGTACTGGTCCATAATGCCGCATGGCATGCCGACGAACTCGATCTCTGCGCGTTGACCCAGTTTGGCGATTTCGAGCGGAGGCATCTTGCGCGAGCCAAGCAGGGCAAAAGCCGACGCAATCTCCAGTGAAGCCGAAGAACTGAGCCCAGAGCCGACCGGAACTTCGCTCGCAATGTAAAGATCGGAGCCATCAGTCGCGAATCCGGCCGCGGCGAGTAGCTGCGCCACCCCGACCACGTAATCACTCCATTCGCCTGCAGGCTTGGCGTTACCGATGTTTTGGACGGCGATCTCGAAATCCCGATCGAAGTCTCGAGAATAAATATGGAGCTGGTTGTGCTTGGCGGGAGCGATGGCGATATAGCAGGCCATCTCGAGCGCTATCGGAAATACGAAACCCAGATTGTAATCGGTGTGCTCACCGATCAGATTCACCCGACCCGGCGCCCGATAGATCTCTGGCTCAGCCTGCGATTCGAAATGGGAGTGAAACGCGCTTACGATTTCGCCCGGTACGAGAGCCAAAGCAGGCATCCTCCGAAAACCAACAGCGTCAACCCGCACCACAGGTTTACGTTCACGTTGGCATCTAACGGCGCCCGTGCCGCAGGATTGATCGCCGCGTAAACGAGAAGGATGACACCCAGAAGCGAAAACAAAAATCCGATCGGACGGCGCAAGTCGTTCATGTTTTCCCTACCAGAAGATGATATTCATCACGATAAGTACAGCAATCACGATCACGGCCAGCGGACCTGGCCGCTTGAACCACGGCACGCCCTCGTCGGGTGGCAGATCCGTCACTCCATATACAAGGTTATGAAGCTCGCTCTCCGGTTTGGGCGTCGTCGCCAGGCTGACTACATACGTCACAACGAAGCAGACAGACCAGGAGATGATGGCGATCCAAAAGTTTTGGGCCATTGAGGAAGGAAACTCGTGAACGTGCGCAATCCACCCACCCTTATTTTCAGCAACGGTCAGCCCCAGAGTCAGCCCGCCGCCTATAAGTCCCGTCAATAAGCCCCAAAACGCTCCGTTCGAGGTGGTGCGCTTCCAAAACATCCCGAGCAGAAACGTGGCGAACAGCGGCGCGTTGACGAACGCGAACACCAGTTGCAAGAAATCCATGATGTTGTTGAAGTATGTCGCAAGATACGCCGTCCCTATTGAGAGCGCCACACCCGCGACCGTAGTCACGCGGCCGACCCATAAATAGTGACTATCGGGCGCGTTCCGCCGGAAATAGCTCTGGTAGAGGTCATACGTGAACACTGTATTGAATGCGGTCACGTTGCCCGCCATCCCCGACATGAACGAAGCCATCAGGGCCGTCATCCCGATCCCGAGTACGCCAGAGGGATAGAACTGCGCCATTAGTGTAGTCAGGACTTGGTCGTAATCGTAACCGCCGTGCGCTTTCAAAGGCAGCGTGTACCCGGAGGCCATGCTCATCAAAGCGACTGCCGCGATACCCGGGAATATCACGACGAAGGGCATGAAGATCTTTGGAAACGCCGCGACCAATGGAGTCTGCCGCGCGCCGGCCATGGTTTCCGCAGCCATCGCCCGCTGCACTACAAGGAAATTCGTACACCAATAACCAAATGACAGAACGAACCCCAAACCTGCAAACAAGCCGAAGAGCTCGACGCCCATCGGGTTTTCACTGGCGTGCAAAGTGTAGCGCCAGGAATGCGTCATCACCGGCTGCAAGCGTGCCGAAATGCCCTGCCAGCCGCCAGCCTTGCTCACGGCCAGAATCGATAGCGGGGCGAAACCCAAAATGATCAGGAAGAATTGGACGACTTCGTTGTAAATCGCGCTGGTCAACCCACCGAGTAGCGTGTAGATCAAGACGATTGCAGCGGAAAGCAATACGGACTGCGTGAAACTCCAGTGCAGCACGAGCTCGAACAGCAGTCCCAAGGCGTACATGCTGATGCCTGACGAAAATATCGTCATCACGGCGAACGTGATCGCGTTTAATCCGCGCGTCTTCTCATCGAAGCGTAGCTTCAGATATTCCGGAACGCTACGAGCGCGGCTGCCGTAATAAAACGGCATCATAAAGACGCCCACAAAGACCATGGCCGGCACCGCGCCGAGCCAATAAAAGTGCACGGTCATGATGCCGTACTTGGCTCCCGAGGCGCACATCCCGATCATTTCCTGTGCGCCCAGGTTGGCGGCGATGAACGCGAGACTCGTGATCCAGACGGGCACGGAATGCGCCGAGGTGAGAAAGTCCTCACTGGTCGAAATCCGGCGTTTCGCAATCCAGCCAATTCCGAGGACGAAGGCGAAATACAGCGCGAGGATCAAATAGTCGATCGGTTTGAGTGTCACGGCAGCGGTTTCCGTCTCGGGGCAATTGTATCGTAGCCCTCAACCGCTTCTCAGGCTTAGAATATGTGTGCTGAAATGTTCGCATGCGTGCGCGCTGGCTTGGGTTAATTGCGTTCTCGTTGATTGGGGTTCTGCCTGCCTGGTCCGCTAAGCAGCCGATAACGGAAACCGACCTTCTCAAAATCCAGCGCGTTACTGAAGTCGAGGTCACCCCGGACGGGTCATTCGCAATTTATGGCGTGCAATCGATTCACACCGAACCTCCATCGACTCCGACCGGCGATCCCATCTGCAACTACCGGGTGAATCTGTGGATGGCCGATCTGCGCGATTCAGCGGTGAAGCCCGTTCAGCTGACTTTCGGTGACCGGCACGATTCCATGCTGGCGATCAGCCCGGACGGGCTTAGCCTAGCTTTCATCCGCGCTGAGGGCAACGAGAAGCCCCAGACATCTCCAGAACCAGTGAATGACAAGAAGCCAGCCAAGCCTCACCCTCAGCTTTGGATCATGTCGCTTCGTAAGCCCGGCGAACCGCGGATGGTGACGCATTTGGAGTTCGGGGTGGTCGGCGCTCCTCGCTGGAGAAGTGACGGAACGGCTCTGCTCGTTTCGAGCCCTATTCCAATATCGAAATTGGGTGGCAAACCCACATTCGACTTGGAGCGCCCAGGGCGTGATTGGTGGGATTTCGACCGGCCTCAAGCAGGGAATCCGGACGGCGACTTAAAATCAATTCGGGACTGGCTCGAACACAACGCAGAGCGAAACGATCCGACCGATATCACACGCATCGGTTTTCTTGGCGAGCTTTCACTGAACGGCGAAATGACGATGAATGAGCTGTTCCGGGTCGACCTTGGTGCCGAGATAACAGTTACTCAACTCACGAAAACCTACTACGATCACAATCAGGCGCTTTTTTCACCTCATGGCGATCGCATCCTGTTCGCCGGCCGTCCTCAATCGACTTTTCATCCCGATCGACTGGAAGACAAGTCTGTCATCTGGGAGATGAACGCAGACGGCTCAAACGAACACGTTTTACTCGGCGACGAGCGCTACAGCTTTCACCGCCCCACGTTCACCAAGGATGGCCGGCATCTGATCTTGATAGGTCAGCAGAATGATGAACCCACTTATCGCCAGGCCATGCTCGCCGAATGTGATCCCGACGGATCGCATCTGAGTTGGCTTACAAAGGACGGCGATCCCGGCGTTCAGCAGCCAGAAGCGTCCAGCGATGGACGGGTTTACTACACGGTTGATTATCATGGCGGACAACCGTTGCGCAGCGTGGATCTGAAGAACGCATGCAACCGCAGAAGTGATTAGCGGCCCTGTGGGCGTCAACACGTTTGCGGTTGCCCCTGGAAAGGTCGTTTACGCCCAAATCAGTGCTGAGAACCCGAACGAGCTGTATGTAGCGCCTGAACCCGCTCGAACTCAGCCGGGACGCGCCTCCGCTCGCCGCCTTACGGAAATCAACGCTGCCTGGCTCGAAGGCAAGGTACTCTCACTTCCTGAAGAGCGCTGGGTCACGCGCCCTGACGGGATGCGGATCCAGTACTGGGTGATGAAGCCGACCCAGTCCGAACCAGGGAAGCAGTATCCCTGGGTGCTCGACATGCACGGCGGCCCTTCGGCTATGTGGGGCCCCGGCGAGTTTACGATGTGGCACGAGTTCCAGATATTCTGCTCGTTCGGCTATGGGGTGGTTTATTCCAATCCCAGAGGTTCAGCCGGATACGGGTATAGCTTCCAGCGCGCCAATTATAAGGACTGGGGCGACGGTCCGATGGGCGATGTTATGGCCGCTCTGGACGATGCCGTTGCCGTGAACCCGATGATCGATAAAGATCGCCTATTTGTAACTGGCGGATCCTATGCGGGATACCTGACCGCCTGGGTGGTCGGCCATACGAATCGCTTCAAAGCTGCGGCAGCCCTGCGCGGCGTCTACGATCTTTCCACTTTCTTTGGCGAGGGAAACGCGTATCGCCTTGTGCCAGATGAGTTCGGCGGCTATCCCTGGGAGCCTGAGACCCGACGTATTCTCGACCAACAATCGCCCATATCGTACGTCCAAAATATAAGCACTCCGCTACTGATCATACATGGCAGCTCGGACAACCGCACGGGAGTAACGCAGAGCCAGATGCTTTTCCGGGCGCTGAAGCAGCTAAACCGGCCAGTAGAGTATATCCGCTATCCGGCGGTGGGACACGAGCTGACCAGATCCGGTCCGCCGCAGGAGCGCATGGATCACATGCTCAGGATCATCGAATTCTTCGAAAGGTACTCGGGAAACGCCCAGGCAGCACCGAAAGGGGCCCCAGCAGCTATTCAGTAAGTCGATTTGGAGTTACAATACGGCTCAGGCGGAGGGGTCGCGGAACGAATTGGGCGGCTGCCGCATCTAAAGGTTAGAAAACAGTAAGAATGGTTTGGAAGTAGAAAGAGGGAGTTTGGAAATATGAAGCGCGTATGGCATACATCATCAAAGGTCCTGGCAGGACTCTTTTTAGCCGCCATGTACGCGATGCCGCAGGCCTATACGGTTTCCGCAAAGCCTGGCGCAATCAACTACATTGAGGGACACGCCTCTCTCAACGGCAACGACATCTCGCAGAAGACCTTGGGAAAGACGTTCTTGAATACGAATGACACGCTGTCCACTGACGTGGGCAAGGCTGAGGTTCTTTTGACCCCGGGCGTGTTTCTACGGATCGGCGATAACAGCCAGATCCGCATGGTCTCGCCGTCCTTGACGGACACTCAGGTGGAGGTCACGAAGGGTGAGGCGATGGTTGAAGTCGCCAATCTCATGAAGGACAACAATATCGAACTTCTGGATCGCGGCGGTTCGATGAAGATCGAAAAGACAGGTCTGTACCGGCTAACAGCAGACGATCCGCCCACGGCAGCGGTACTCGATGGGAAGGCGGAGCTGGTGGATGGGGACAAGAAGATTGAACTGGGCAAAGGTCATGAGGCCGTGATCACGGCTAACCTGAAACCCGAGAAATTCAATACGAAGAAAGAAGACGACCTGTACGCCTGGAGCAATGTACGCTCCGAGTATGATGCAGGCGCAAGCTACTCAGCCGCTCGCAACGTTACCGTGAATAGCTATAACAACTACGGTGGCTGGGGTTACCCGTATGGCGGGTTCGGCTACGGCTTCGGGGGCCTGTATGGACCGGGTTGGGCTTACAACGGGCTCTGGAACTCTTGGGCTTGGATGCCGGGTGACGGGTACTTCTACAGCCCGTTCGGCTGGGGTTTCTACTCGCCTGCATACTTGGCGTATGCGCCAATCGTCTACCTTCCTGTAAACGGGCAAAGGACACCAGTGCCTATCAGCACGAAGAACCCGCCGGCGGTTGGTCGCAGTGCAGCAGCGTTCCGTTCGCCTGCGGCGTTATCGGCTGCTCGGGCTCAAACCGCCAGAAGTATCGCAGTGAGCCGGCCTAGCGGACCGAGCGGTCGCGTCTCGGCACCCGCGAGCTTCGGTCGCTCTGGCGGCTTCTCTGCCCCGGCGGCAGCGCCGATGGCCGCGCCCCGTTCGGGCGGTTCGCATCACTAAAACACAAAAGAGAATTAGGATCGAAGGCGGTCAAGCTTCTGCTTGACCGCCTTTTTGTTTAATGGAACCATGCCCTACCTGCTGAAATCCGAGCCTGAAGAATACTCGTTCGCTGATCTGGAACGTGACGGCGAAACGGTTTGGGACGGTGTCACGAACCCGGTTGCCGTAAGGCACCTGCGGGAGATGAAGCCGGGCGACCAGCTTGTGATTTATCACACCGGGACAGAGCGCCGGACCGTCGGAACCGCTACTGTCGCGAGTACCGAAGCGAAGGATCCCAAGGCACCTCGCGTCAGGATCAAGGCCGGCAAACCGATCGCCAATCCCAGGACACTTGCCGAGATCAAAGAGAACCGCATGTTTGCCGATTCACCGCTCGTCAGGCAAGGACGACTCTCAGTGGTGCCCATTACCGAGCCGCAGTATCACTGGCTGACACAGACCTAAGCGCGTCGTGAATGCGGTTTAGGCCTTCAGCCACGAGGCTGGTCTCGCCGCCGATGCCGATTCTTATACGTTCAGGCGCGCCGAAGAAGTGCCCGGGCGTGACGACCGTCTGATATCGTTCGCGGAGCAGATCGCAGAAGTCCTGCACTGGGTAATCAATCCTCGGGAACAGAACGGTACCTACTTGGAGCAGCTCGCAATCCAGCTCGGGAGTTGCGATGATGAACTCGTTTGCCAGCGCACGATTGTTGTCGAGCAATTCCCGTGACCAGCGTCCGATTTGATCGAGGTGCGCGAGAGCCACGCAGCTTACCTGATCCGTCAAGTAGGCGTTGTTCACACCGAAAAGATCATTGAGCCGGTAGATCTTGCGGATCAGCTCGGCTTCGGCGAGAATCCATCCGCAGCGGAGGCCGCTCAGCCCATAGACTTTGGTCAGACTATTCGTCACGACAAACTCGTTTCCTAACGTAAGGGCGGTCCGAGGCGCGTTCTCGAACAGCAGATCCAAGTAGACTTCGTCCACCAGAACCCGTGCACCGACTGACCGGGCGAGTTCTCCCAAACGGCGCAGAGTGGCCTCATCTGTGAGTGCACAACTCGGATTGTGGAGATTGGTAATGGCGATGAGACGGGTTTTGGGAGTGATCGTGCGTTCGATTGACTCGAGGTCAAGACCGAAGTTCGCTGCGGCAGGCCTGTCGAAGTATTTGACTGAGGCGCCAAGATAGTCTGCGGTTTCCCAAAGCAACGGATAACTCGGCCACTCGATCAATACCTCATCTCCGGGCTCGTTTACTGCCGCGATGGCAAGGTGGTTAGCCATTGATGTACCTTGCGCGGTCGCGACGCAGGACGGATCGACGCCGCATTTCTTCGCGATCGCCTCGATGAGCGGCGCATAACCGTAGGCACCAGGCCCGCTCAGAGTCAAACCGGCAAAATCAACGGGCAGGCCAGAAAGTGGATAGTTCTTGACTCCGCTATTCGCAAGATTGAAGGGTACGTCGGTGCTCGTTTTCACCCACTCCATGTAGGCGGATTTCATCTCTTCCTGCTCCAAAAGAAGTAAACCGGTATGCCGAGCAATAGCAGGGCGAGACCGGAAAGGCTATTCGCCGGGTAGTGATAGAAAGTGGCGAGCACGACCAGCCAACAAGCAGCCACGAAAAAGATGGTTGTAAAGGGATGGCCTGGGGTGCGATGCTCGGCGGCCGGGCCGATTCGGCGGCGAAAGACGAAGAGAGATGCTCCGGTAAGCCCGAAGAAAATGAAGTCAATCGAGACGACGTAGTTCAGGATCTGCTCGTAGCGTCCTGAGAGCGCAATGACCGCGGCCAGCACTCCTTGCAGCGCAATTGCGGCGACGGGCACTCTCGTTGCTTTCGGTAGCCAGGCGATCCAGCGGAAGAACAGACCATCTTGAGCCATGGCGAAGTAGACACGAGGTGCAGTCAGCATCCCCTGGCTCAGAAAGCCAAGCGTAGAAATCGCGATCGCGATGGCCATGAATAAGGCGCCGCGTTCGCCAATCGCTCTCTGCATAAGTGTGTAGGCGGGCGTCGTGGTGGCGGCGAGTCCGGTCGGCCCAAGCGTGCGCAAGCAGACGACGTTCACTCCGAGATAAATCGCAGTCACGCCGATCACGCCGAGCAGCAGGGCGCGGGCGAGATCGCGCCTCGGATCGCGCATTTCGCCGGTCATGAAACTAGCGGTTTGCCATCCGCCGTATGCGAACAGAACTGGAACCACTGCGGCACCGAAGGCGAGCAGCGTTCCGCCTGTAAAGGCTTCCGGGGCCACTGAGTGCTGGACAGCAGGTGCGGCCCAAAACCCTGCGGCCAGCAAGATCGCGATGGCTCCGATCTTCATCACCATGAGCGTGCTCTGTACGGCGCTGCCCGAGCGGACACCTGCACAATTGATTACGGTCAAGAGGGCCAAGACAAGCACGGCGAGCAAGCCGTCTGAAGCGCGGGTATGGACGATATCTTTCGCGTAGCGGGCAAAGGTGACGGCGACTGCTGCCATCCCGCCGGTCTGCATCACAAGCAGAAGCGCCCATCCATACAGGAACGCCACGGCAGGATGATAGGCCTCGCGCAAGTACGCGTATTGGCCGCCGAAATTGGGCCGGAGCATCGCGAGCTCCGCATAGATGAACGCTCCCGCCAAGGCGGTCAATCCGCCGAGCACCCAGGCACCGAGAATCAGAACGGAAGTGTGTACCTGCCGCGCTACGACGTAAGGATTGATGAAAATGCCGGACCCGATGATGCCGCCCATCACGATCATCGTTGCATCGAAGAGGCCGAGCCTCCGGGCGAGCTGTGAAGTCGGGGTCAGCTAAGAAGTTTACTACGCGCCGACAGCGACTTCCTGAGGAACGCCAGCTTCCTTTTTCTTGCGGTGGAGAAAGGTCATCATGGAGCGCAGCTCGGCACCGACTTTTTCGATTGGCTGTTCCTTTGCGGCTTCGCGCATGGCGAGGAACTTTTTGCGCCCGCTACGATTCTCAGCGAGCCATGCCTTGGCGAACTCGCCCGATTGCACTTCGCTGAGGATCTTTCTCATTTCGGCGCGAGTCTCATCCGTTACGATGCGACGTCCATGCGTATAATCGCCATACTCGGCCGTGTCAGAAACTGAGTAGCGCATGTAGCCGAGGCCGCCTTCGTAGATCAGGTCGACAATCAGCTTCAGCTCATGGAGGCACTCGAAGTAGGCGATTTCCGGGGCGTACCCGGCTTCGGTGAGCGTTTCGAATCCAGCACGAATCAGCTCGCTTACGCCTCCACATAGGACAGCTTGCTCTCCGAACAGGTCACTCTCGGTCTCTTCTTTGAAGCTTGTCTCGATCACTCCCGCTTTGAGACAGCCGAGCGCAAGAGCATAGGAAAGCGAATTTTCGAGAGCCTTTCCGGAAGCGTCTTGGGCGACAGCGACCAAGGCGGGCACACCGATACCTTCGATAAAGAGCTCTCGAACGCGATGGCCGGGCGCCTTTGGCGCGATCATTGAGACATCGATTCCCTGTGGAGGTTTGATCTCACCGAAGTGGATGCTGAAGCCATGCGCGAACATGAGCGTCTTACCGTTCGACATGTGGGGCGCTATCTCATTGCGGTAAAGCTCGCCCTGAATATGATCGGGCACGAGAATCATGACGGTATCGGCGGCCTTCGCCGCATCGGCCACACTCAACACTTCGAGACCGGCTGCTCTGGCCTTGGATGCGCTGGCGCTTCCCGGGTGAAGACCGACGACCACGTTCACACCTGAGTCACGAAGATTGAGCGCGTGGGCGTGTCCCTGACTTCCGTAGCCGATGATTGCAACTGTCTTCCCTCGCACGGGGGCCAGGGTTCCATCCTTCTCATAAAATCGGTTTGCCATATATGTCCTTCTTTATTGTTCGGTGTCCTGCAATTGGAGCGTTTCTTCGGGTACGGCTCGACGCTGCACAGGGGGCGACAAGCGCATCTTTTGGGAGCCGAGAGACATGGAAACGACGCCGGAGCGAGCGATTTCGATGGCGCCGTAGCCACTCAGCAGGCTCGTAAATTCATCGAGCTTTTCGGGCTCGCCGGTCGCTTCTAAGATCACCGCATCACTCGCGGAATCCACCACGCGGGCCTGGAAAAGCTCGGCCTCTTTCAGAACGGAGGCGCGGGAATCCTTGTTCGCACGCACGCGCACCAACACTAGCTCGCGGTTGATTGCGCGGCCTTCGGTTACGTCGCTGGCTTGCAGGACGTTCACTAGCTTGTTCATCTGCTTGATGACTTGCGGACGGATGTTTGCCTCGACATCGACGGAGATGGTCATCCGTGAGAGCGCAGGATCAATGGTGCGCGCAACTGTGAGGCTCTCGATGTTGTATCCGCGCTGGCTGAGTACTCCGGTGACGCGCATCAGAGCGCCCGGCTTGTTTTCCATTAATAAGGAGATGATCTGCTGCATCGTGAATTTCTGCGGCGATCACACCGCAACAGGCTGCGGAGGAGACAATACCATTTCGTTGATGGCACCGCCGGCTGGGACCATTGGATAGACGTTCTCGAATGGCGATACCTTGACGTTGAGCAGATACGGTCCCGGATCTGCGACAGCCGCTTCGAGAGCCGGCGTCAGTTCTTCAACTGTTGAGACGGTGCGGCCGGTGAAGCCGTATGCTCCCGCAAGTTTTTCGACATCGGGGAAGCAGTTGAGCTCGACGTGGCTCAGCCGGTTGTTATAAAAAAGCTCCTGCCACTGGCGCACCATGCCGAGATAGCCGTTATTCACGACGACGATTTTGATGGGGAGGGCGTAATAGGCGATGGTGGCGAGTTCGGGGATCGACATTTGAAACCCGCCGTCACCGACGACTGCGAAGACCAACTTGTCGGGACGCGCGAACTGCGCGCCAATTGCGGCTGGCAGACCAAATCCCATCGAGCCCAGTCCACCTGAATTGATCCAGAGCCTCGGCTCGTTGAAGCGGATCAGCTGCGCTGCCCACATCTGGTGCTGGCCCACATCGCTGGCGACGATGGCGCGGCCGCCGGAGATGCGGTCGATTTCGGCTGTGAGGTGCTGGGGTTTGATTTCGGATGGAGACGTCTCGGGTACGAGCGGATGTTCGCTCTTCCATTCTCGAATCTGCTTCCACCAAGCCTGACGAGCCGCGGCTTTCCGTTCCTTCATCGCGGGCGCGAGATCGGACAATTCAGCGCGCAGTTTTGGAAGCACCTGTTTCAGATGTCCGACGATCGGCAGATCGGCGTGGCGATTCTTACCGATTTCCGCGGGATCGATGTCAACGTGGATCACTCTCGCGTGGGGGGCAAATGAAGAGAGGCGGCCCGTGACACGATCATCGAAGCGGACGCCCAGGGCGACGATGAGATCGGTGTGGGACATGCCCATATTCGCGGCGTAACTGCCGTGCATCCCGGGCAGGCTGATGAAATTTGGGTGCTCTGCCGGAAGCGCGCCGAGACCCATAAGGGTGCAAACCGCAGGCGCGTCGAGGAGCTCGACTAACCGGGTGAACTCTTCGCTTGCGTTCGCCGCGATGATGCCTCCGCCTGCGTACACGAAAGGCCGCTCGGCTTCCCACATCATCTGTGCGGCTCGCCGAATCTGTCCGCCATGGCCTTCGCTATAGATCTTGTAGCCGGGCAGATGGATTTGCGTGACCGGATCGTAATGCGCTTGCCCTTGCAAAACATCCTTTGTAACGTCGACGAGCACGGGTCCAGGCCGGCCCGAGGCGCTAATGTAAAACGCTTCGTGGATGGTCTGGGGCAGATCTTGAATGTGCTTAACCAAGAAGTTGTGCTTGGTTGCGGAACGCGTAATGCCGAACGTGTCAGCTTCCTGGAAGGCATCGGTGCCGATGAGCTTCGTCGGGACTTGGCCCGTAATGGCAACGATGGGAATGGAGTCCATCATCGCGTCGACCAGGCCAGTGACGAGATTCGTGGCGCCTGGGCCGGATGTCGCGCAACACACTCCTACGCGACCCGTCGCTCTCGCGTAGCCTTGAGCGGCGAATGCGGCATTTTGCTCATGACGGACCAGAACGTGGCGGATGGAGTGATCGTAAAGGCTGTCGTAGAGGGGAAGAGTGGCGCCGCCCGGATAGCCGAATATGCAATCGACCTCTTCATGAGCGAGGCACTCGAGCAGGATTTTTGCTCCGGAGAGAAGATTCGACATAAAAACTAGCAAGCAGCCCCCGCAAGTGGCGCTTCGACACACACGCGAGCCGAGAAACTGAAAAGGGCTACCTGGCTTCAAGGGTTAGGCCTGGTAGCCCGCGATTCAATTCGTGACGGTGTTGCTTGGGAGCCGCTCACATCACGACGGAACAGGTCACGCTTCACCCGGTTAGGCGGTGCGCGGCCTATCTGAAAACAGACTAGCCTAGAAGCAAGTCTTATGCAAGAGAATTAAAGCATAAAAAATGTATATGCAAAGGAGCCCGCTTAGGGCGGTACCTCGTCGTAATCCTGTCCTTCGTAATCTGGATTGTTAACTCGAATAAACCGACGTTCGGCGGGTTCATATCTACGGGTGAATAACATGAATCGGTGAGACGTGAGTCTATCGTGATACTGTATGAAGCCCATAATATAGAGACTCATGCCGCTACTGTAGTCCGTCGGCACAACTGTTTCAAATGCCCAATAGCCGGCATCACCGGCTTTAAAAACACTGTTTTAGTGATTTTCACACCGCGGTGAGCGGGATCGTCTTCGCTGAAAAAATGCGCGATCCGCTAACGAAATAGGGCCTGTACATGGGCAATGGACCTACGCGCCAGTAGGGCATACAGACAGGCTGGTCGATGAACGATTTCTCCCGACCCGTATTGATTACAGCAACCTCGCCTTTCAGCCGCATTCCAGGTTTGAGATCGGCAGGAATTTCCTTTGAGCCATCCAAAGCCATAGCAACGTTCATCACGCGAAACCGTGGAGGATGAGAGAGGCTCATTTCATCTCGCATTGTGCACGATTGCTTGCCAGCAAAAATCGTATAACAAATTACAACGACGAGAGCGGGCAGTTCGAACAAGCTCTTTGGTTTTTTCAGAAACCTCTTAAGCCGTTCGAAATAGCCTTGTTCTTTAGCGACTTCCCTTTGCACCGGCGCGCTATTTTGCGTATCTGGAGTTGCGGACTGCTCGGCTTGTTTTTGCTCTTCTTCGCTCAATTTCTTTTGTAGGCGATTTCGCGATCTTGTTGATGGGTAACTCACTGCTCATGGAAGGTGTTTTGACTAGTCGCCCAAGCAGCTTTCGGACTGCGGTCGCGGGAGTTTCGTAAGGACCTTACTTAGCACTGGCACAGTGGAGGTATGTTTTGCTCGAATACGGGCGGCTCGCGTATGTCAGGCGGCTTTCTGCCCGTTAGCTGCGCTTGTCTCTATGAGATAAGCCTCTGGGTGAGTCATGCGGACGTTTAAACTTTGTAATTGCTGATGCCTTAACTTACCTTCGGCGAGCAGCATGTCGTAATAGTGTCGGTCTTGCTTGCGTTTTTCGGCTGCTTCGCGGCGGATATGGTCAGCTTGTTTGCGGAGCTCGGCGCTTTGCTGGCGCGTCTCGCGGCCCTCATGGCGGGCTTTGCGGCGCAGTTCTTCGTCCCGCATCCGCTCTCGCGATTCGAACCCAATTTGCTGTTTGCGCGTTTCGGCTCTGAGCTTTAGCAGCTCGGCGAGGGATTTGTGAAAGGCCCGGTCGTGGGTGGTCTGGTAGCGCAGATAGAGAGCGAGCTGCTTGGGATCGTCGCAGAGCGGCGCTTGGCTGTCCATCGTGAGGTCTTGCAGCAGGACAGCGCGCTTGGAGAGCCACAGTGATTGCGCCATTTTGTCGACCAGCACGGTTTCGGTGGGGGTGGAGGGCTGGTGCTCGGCGTGGAGCGTGTCCAAAAGTATTTGAAATTCAACTTCACTTTCCCAGGCGAGGACGCGGAACGCGCCGGTGAAGCCGAAGCGGAAATTGTTCTGCGAGGAGATGGCTTTGCCTTGCTCGGTCTTGGGGCCTGTGGAGTTTTGAGCGTTGGATTGATTGGCTGCGATCTGGGCTTCGGTTGACATGATGTGCTCCTAGAAATGAAAAACGCCCAGCTGCGCGACGGCACTGGGCGTTTGTTCGAGAAATTGAAAGCCGAATCAGCTTCCTGGGACCAGTATAAAGCATGATTCCAAGCGATTCCCGGTAAGTAGGTGAAAAGGAATGGGATCGGGTTTGTGACTCACACGGGTACGAGCGCGAATTTTTTTGGCGTAGGGCGCGAACGCTCGGGCTTGGGGTGGATACGCCGGAAAAGAAGCGCCCCTAAATTGATGTGGGCCGTTGCTATCATCAGACAGCGAATTGCCAAACATTTTCTTAATTCAGAATCAAACGCTCGTCGAAATGCGAGAACAGCCGTACGACTCCGAAGAGTTATTGCAGCAGCTGGTCGCTGAGCATTCAAGCATACTGGCCGGAGATCAGTTCGATCGGGCTCGGCCCACGCGCTGGCTTTTGGTTACCCGGGAAGCTGGCGTGCCAGATAGAGACATGGCGAAAGAACGCTGGTCTTTAGATCATCTGTTCCTGGATCAAGATGGCGTTCCGACGCTGGTCGAGGTGAAACGAAGTAGCGATTCACGAATCCGCCGCGAGGTCGTTGGCCAGATGCTCGATTATGCGGCAAATAGTGTAGCCTACTGGCCTGTGGGTGAGATTCGATCACTTTTCGAACTCACATGTGATAGCACCCATCAGAATTCGTTGGAATGCCTCTCGTCGTTCCTGAGTCCCGAAAGCCCTCTTGAGGGTACGGAGTGGATTGATGCGTTCTGGCAGCGAGTCGACACAAACTTGAAGGCAGGAAGAGTTCGGCTCGTGTTCGTCGCGGATCAGATCCCTGCTGAATTGCGCCGAATTGTGGAATTCTTGAATACTCAAATGAATCCAGCCGAAGTCTTAGCAATAGAGATTCGGCAGTTCGTGGGCGCGGGTTTGAAAACATTGGTACCGACGGTAATCGGGCAGACGGCTCAGGCAGAGGTTCGTCGGCGATCAAAGCCGTCGAGTACCCGATGGGATAGAGATCGGTTCATGTCCGCGCTCCGCAGCCGTTTTGGCGACTCACTCGTTTCGTTGGCAGAAGACCTTTTGGCTTGGTCCGAGCAGCATTCGACGCGGATTGGATGGGGTGAGGGTGCGCAGGACGGATCCTTTTGCCCAATCGTTGAGAAGAACGGTGTCGAGTACTACCCGTATTTTGTATGGACCTATGGCCGGATCGAGATTCAGTGCAAATGGATGCGTAATCGGGTGCCTTTCAATGATGATGTGTATATGAAGGAGTGGGTCCAACGGCTGAATGCCATTCGAGGGGTCGAGATTCGGCCCGAAGATTGGTCTCGGCGCCCGGCTTTTGACATGGAACTGCTGAGAGATTCAAAGGCAAAACAGGCGTTTGAAAGCGCGATGGAATGGTTTTGGCGGCAGTTGTAGAATTGGCGGTCGAAACCAACAATCCCCTGCAGTGCGCCACTAGTTCGTGATATCGCTCGTGCGGCTCTCTTCGCGAATCGGCATGTATACTTCGTAAAATTTCTTTTGTGCGGAACTGCCGACGTACTTCTTGAGCGCATCCTCGCTGGCAAATTCCATCACGATGACGTTGCTGTAGCCCTCGGGAAGCTGTTTTTTGATTGCGTTGGTCCACACTCGCGTAATTCCGGGGTACTCGGAAGGCATCGTGCGTACGACATCGAGCACCTTGTTGATCTGCGCAGGGGTTGTGCCCGTTTTCCACTGGACAGTGATTACGTGAATCACCGTCTTGGGCGTCGCGTCGGCAGCAAGTAAACTTGTCGACATCATCATCGTCGCAGCAAATAGGACTAGGAAAAATCGTTTCATCATTGCCTCGTTAATTTAATCGCGTCCATTATAGTACTGTCAATTCTGTGAATAAACGCACGTTCCTCCGAGTAGTCTCCTCCGCCGTTGCGAGTCCTTTGTTTGGGCGGATCTCCACGATGCTCGGCAGACCGGCCCTCACGAACTGGGCGGGCAACATCACGTACAGCACGGATCGCGTACATGAGGCTTCGACCGTCGACGAGATCCGGTCATACCTGCGGTCCGAGGATAAGTTGAAAGTGCTGGGGACGCGGCACTGCTTCAACTCGATCGCGGACAGCCGCCACAATCTGCTTTCACTAAAGCCGATGCAGGAGATGACGCTAGACGCGACCTCGAGCACGGTCACGGTCGCGGCGGGAATCAAGTACGGGCAGCTAGGCCCATATCTCGACGCCAAGGGATTTGCGCTCCACAATCTGGCTTCGCTGCCGCATATCTCGGTTGCGGGCGCTTGCAGCACGGCGACGCACGGGTCGGGCGAGAAGAATGACAACCTTGCGAGCGCGGTGTCCGGCCTGGAGCTGGTGACGGCGGCGGGCGATGTGGTGAAACTCAGCCGCGAATCGAATGCAGCGGAGTTTCAGGGAGCCGTGGTTGGTTTAGGGGCGCTTGGCGTGATTGCGCGGGTGACGCTCAAGGTTCAACCTACATATCAGATACGGCAGTACGTGTATCAGGATTTGCCGGTTCGCGAGATGCAGGACCATTTCGACGAGATTGAGGCGAGCGGCTACAGCGTTAGTCTATTCACCGATTGGCGGGGAAAGAAGATTAGCGAATTATGGATCAAGAGCCGGGTGGGGGAAGGGCGGCCGTTCTCAGCGCCACAGGAGCTCTTCGGCGCAAAGTTGGCGCGGCAGAATCTGCATCCAATTGCCGGCTTATCGGCAGAGAACTGCACCGAGCAGATGGGAGTACCGGGCCCGTGGTATGACCGGCTCCCGCATTTCCGGATGGGCTTCACGCCAAGCGCAGGAAAAGAATTGCAGACTGAATATCTGCTGTTGCGGCGCCATGCCGTCGAGGCGATCCTGGCAGTTGAGCGGCTGAATGAGCAGGTGAGTCCGCACTTGCTGATTTCTGAGATCCGCACCATTGCGGCGGACGACCTCTGGATGAGCATGTGTTACAAACAGCCGAGCGTGGCGATCCATTTCACGTGGAAGCCGGACTGGCCTGCCGTGAAAAATCTTTTGCCGGTTATCGAAAGAGAGCTGTCCCCATTTCGGCCGCGACCGCACTGGGGCAAGTTGTTCACGATGGCGCCCGCCGAGCTCCGGGGACGATATGAAAAGCTGGACGACTTTTTGAAATTGGCCACGAAGTACGATCCGAATGGGAAGTTCCGAAACGACTTCTTGAATACGAATCTGTTCGCCTGAAGCAGGCATACGCCTCTTACTCGAATCGCAGTGCTGTATTGACATCCACGCGCGTAGCTCGTAGCGCGGGCAAATAGCACGCGAACAGACCTGCCGCTACCAGCACGCCTGCTGAGCCCATGATCGTGAGCATGGCGGATGGAGAAATACCCCACAGCGGCCAACGCAGGGCCGGCGCAACAATGAAAGCAGCAGCAAAGCCGAGCGAAATTCCGATCGCGACAAGCTTCATCCCTCTCTTCAGAACCATGATTAAGACGGCCGAGCGTTGTGCTCCAAGCGCCATCCGGGTACCGATCTCGTGAGCTCGCAGCGATACCGAGTATGCCATCACGCTGAAAGTTCCGATCCCGGCGAGCATCAGCCCTATTGCTGCACACACGCTCAGTGCGATAAATGTGAGCTTCGGCTTTGCGTAGACACGATCGTTCATGAAATCTTCGAGGGTAAGAGATTCCCCCAGAACTACGCTGGGATCCATATCCCATAAGATCCGTCGCACACTATTCTGGATTGTCATGGGTTTCATAGCCGTTCGCACCGCGATTCCGCGGTCTCCGAACCCGCTGAATGAATATGGGACGAAAGCTTCCGGCATGGTAGGCTGCTTAACACCTTGATTGCGGAAATCGCTTACGATGCCGACGATTTCGAAGTATGCGCCGTGCGGCATTCCCGGAATGTCGTCCATTGCGTTGAACCGAATCCGGCTGCCGAGCGGATCCTGAGGACCAAAGTATCGTCTGGCTAGCACCTGATTGACCACCGCCACCAAGCGTCCCGACGCCACGTCGTCGGCAGAAAGCAGCCTTCCGTGAAGCAACTGCAGGCCGAAGGTACGGAAATACCCTTCACTGCACGCCTCGAACATCGTGTCCCAACTTTGTGAGTGTGGCTTGCCTGGAATGGTAACGTCCGTGACAGGCCCGCCCTGGACTGGGCGTCCAATGGACTCCGCTACGTTCGTCACACCCGGCAGCGCGGCCAGCTTGCGTAGCAATTGATTTATGTATCGATGCTTTTGTTCAGCGCTCTCGTACTTGCCTTTCGGAAAGTGGATCCGACCTACGAATAAATTGCTTGTACGAACACCCAGATCCGTATGGGTGAGGACGAAGAAGCTCCGAACGGTGAGGCCGGCCGAAATGAGCAGGACTACCGAGAGTCCGATTTGGCAAACCACCAAAGCGGAGCGGAATCCGGCTCCGACGAAGCTGCCACTCACACCGACGCCTGTGCCCCCCAATTGGGGCTGCAGACTGCCGCTTCCCGTATAGATGGCCGGAGCCATCCCGGCAAGCAGAGTCGAACAAAACGACACCGCAATGGCAAACAGGAGCGTGGGCCAATTCAGAGAGATGGATGCCTCCCAGGGAATTTGCGTGAAGGGTCCGAATAGTACCGTTGCGATCAACCGAAGCCCTAGAAATGCGATCGCACATCCGGCCGCACACCCTGCCACTGCGAGCACCAGGGTTTCGATCAATGACTGGCGTACCAGCCTCCAACGGCTTGCGCCAAGAGCCGCGCGCATTGCCATTTCCTTGAGGCGTGCGCTTGCTCTTACAAGCAGCAAGCTTGCTGCATTACTGCAGGAGAGCAGCAATAGCAGCGCCACAGCCGCAGCCAGCAACAGCAGCGTGCGGCTGAAGTCGGCGACCACGGCGTCGCTCAGCGATGTGATCGCGATGGTAAACTGCTTCGGATACTCTCTGGGGTAGATGCGGGCCAGCTGTGTGGCGATCAGCTTCAGATCCGCGGCGGCTGTTTCGGGCTTTACTCGTTCTCTGAGAATGCCGGTCGCCCAGAAACGGCGTGGCTCATTTTGCTCGAACGCTCGATTCGTGTTCCACGAGCTTGGCAGCCAAAGATCCGCGCCGAGTACTTGAAATCTGCCTGGCATGATGCCAATGACCGTCCTGGGGCGGCCATCGAGAATCATCTGCGTTCCCAGAACCTTCTGATCTCCACCGAGCCGGTTCTTCCAAAACCTGTAGTTCAGCAGTACAACGCCGGGAGCGCCAGGTCTCGAGTCCTCCTTTGCGAGTCCTCGGCCGAGTAGCGGCTGCATACCAAAAAATTCCATTGCGTTAGGCGTTACAGCGCCACCGTGCAATACTTCGGCACTTCGGTCGTGGTCGTAAACGATATACCAGTTGCCGTAGCCAACGATGTCCTCGAAGGAATGGGTCTGGTTGCGAAACGCTGTAATTTCATCGAGCCGAAATTCGGAGCGTGACTCGGTACCGGATTCGTGAGTGTCGTCGATCCGAATGGCTATTAACCGTTCCGCGCCGCGATACGGAAAAGGGTGCAGCACTCCGTTGTAGACCACGCTGAAGACGATGCTGGAACAGCCGATTCCCAGGGCCAACGCCATTACCGTCATGAGGTTCAGACCGCCCGCTTTGCCGAGGGAGCGGAGTGCAAACGAAGAATCGCGGACGGAATCCTCAAGAGGCTTGGTCCATAGCGCGTCCCGGCAGGTTTCCTTTACACGCAGCGGTTTGCCCAGCCTCAGCAAGGCTCTTTCACGCGCTTCCTCCTGGCCCATTCCAGACGCCTTGTTTTCGGCGATAAGCTCTTCGAGATGGAACTGCAGCTCTGATTCGAGCTCCGCGTCGAATTTCGACCTGCGCCAAGAGCCGAACAGTCTGTGCTTCACTGTGGCGCTCCTCAGGAACGCGATGTAGCGAGCAGTCGCGCTATGGTTGCCGAAACCCTCTTCCAATTCTTTTCTTCGGTCGCGAGCTGTTTCTTCCCGCTTCGAGTAAGCGAATAGAATTTAGCGCGACGGTTATTGTCGGAGGTGCCCCAGTCGGCAGCGATCCATCCTCGCTGCTGGAGACGGACCAAGGCGGGATAGATGGTCCCCTGGTTCAAGCTCAGCGCCTCGCCGCTCACCTGTTCGATGCGACGCGCGATGCCATAGCCGTGCAGCGGTCCCATGCTGTCCAGTGTCTTAAGCACCATGAGGTCGAGCGTCCCCTGCAGAACATCGGATTTGTCTTCACTCATGTGTCATTCGTATTTGCCTACGCCTCCAGCTTCCGCCCTTCTCGTGTTGAATGTCAACTGGAATCGCGAAGCACCGCTGCTTACGCGCGCGGTTCTGACTAGAAGAGCCCAACTATATCCATCGTCGCTGGGTTGGATGGGGGCCGCGCTCGCTCGACATTTTGCTCGATCCTGCGGGCAGCGTCTTTATGATGGCCGTCGCGCAGAAAGCGGGCGTATTGGGTCATGACGCTGCGATATGCAGGACTCCACCACCCAAGTTGTCGGCCCATGATGTCGGTGCCTTCCCGCATGAGTTCACCGGCCGGGGCGAGTTCGCCCGCTTTCCAGTAGGTGTATCCCACCAGAAAGGTCCCCAGCCCGACTGGAAAGTCCGTGGGCCGGTATGTCGCTTTTGCGAGACGAAGCGCGTCCTGTAAAGATTGAATTGCTTCCGGATACTTGTGCGACAAACCAAGCGAAAGGGAAAGAGCGAAGAGGGCGCTGATTTTATCGTCCGGGGAAGCCTCGGGTTCGGAGAGAAGCTCATTGACTGCCCGGGCTGCATAGTCTCGCGCCTCCGCCGCACGGCGTTGGTGAAGGTATAGGGTCGCCAAGTGGTACCAGCTTCGAGCCAGATCCGGTTTCTGCGCCGCTTCTTCACGGATCTTGAGTGCTTTCAGCTCGGCGTGTTCCGCTTCCGGAACGTTTCCGGTTTGGAGGTAAACGGTCCCGAGGGCATCGATGGCGGCGGCCAGGTCGAGCGTGGAAACCGGGAGTATTCTAAAGCTCCGAATGGCATTTTCGAACGCCTGTCCGGACTTGTCATAGAGCCCTTCATGTTGGTAAAGAATGCCCAAATGCAACCAGATGCGTCCGGTCTGAAGGGCCGAGATATTCAATGATTTGGATTTAGAGAGGGTGTTTTCATAGAGTGTGACTTGGCGCTGTAAATCATCTCTGGTGAGCATTTGGGCGTTTACGGCGACAACCAAAATCAGGTAGAGAAAAATTGTTCGCATTCAGAGGCTCTCCACTAAGCGCGAGAGATGAGTGCAATTCGACCCGCATGTAGATAACCAACATAAGGCATTTCTTCTGTTGTTGCTCAACATGTGAACCGTTGGCGGAGTGGGCCTTTCCTGGAAAACAGTGTCCGGAAATGAACATTTTTATCAGTGAGGGGCGATCATCTAAGTAGTAAGACCTTATGAATACGGTGAAGACGGTTCTGTTGCTGGGAGTTTTGAGCGGACTGCTTCTATTCGGAGGCGAGTTTTTCGGGGGACGCAACGGGCTTTATATCGGTTTGGTGTTGGCCATTGGAATGAACTTCTTCAGCTACTTCTTTTCGGACAAGCTGGCATTGGCAACGTACGGGGCTCAACCTCTAACTCAGGAGCAGAGTCCGGGTATTTACTGGCGCGTGGCTCCCATTGTGGAGCGGCTCGCGCAGCGCATGAACATTCCGATGCCCAAGCTTTGGCTAATTCAGGAAAACTCACCAAATGCATTCGCGACTGGAAGAAACCCGCAACATGCTTCCGTAGCCTTTACGACCGGGATTTTGAACGTCATGTCGGACGCGGAGATTGAGGGAGTTGTGGCGCACGAGCTGGGACACGTGTTGCACCGCGACATTCTCATCAGCTCGGTTGCGGCGACAATTGCGACGGCCGTGACCTTCTTGTCCAGAATGAGTTTCTTCTTCGGAGCGCGCACACGCGACGACGAGGAAGAAGGTGGCGGCTTCGGTGGATTATTGATGCTGATCCTTGCGCCAATAGGGGCGGCGCTGATTCAAATGGCGATCTCGCGCACCCGGGAATATGATGCAGATGCAGCCTCCGCGAAATATACCGGGAATCCGCGCGAGCTGGTTTCGGCATTACAGAAGTTAGAGGCATATTCCAAACGGGTACCAATGGATGCGACGCCGTCTACGGCGCACTTGTTCATCATCCAGCCGTTCACGGGAGAGGCGTTGATGCGGCTCTTCTCGACCCATCCATCGACGGCAGATCGAATTGCGAAGTTAGAGCGGATCCAGTGATGCCTCTGAGATTATCCGGAATCCGCATGTCGAGCGGGAAGAGCCTCGCACCACTGACAAGATACGGGCGAATCTCATGCGTGTCGAAACTGAAATTGATAAACGCCACCCATTGAAGTGGTGCGGGCGGCCATGAGTTTGCGAGCTGGTGTGGCACGCCGGCGCGGATACGCCTGCCGAAGCCTACAATTTCGCCCTTAAAGTTTGCGAACACGATCTGCGGATCGGTAAGCCGTGTGTGCGGTGGGACGCCAGCCGTTCCGGCGAGTTCGATGCCGCCTTGGACTGGAAAGGTGAAGGTGACTTCTCCTTCTTGTGTAGGTCCGAGGTCATTCATGAAGGCAGTAATGGGCGTTCCGAGCCACTCTGCGGGCCCGTTGTAGTAAATCGATAGGCGATTCTTCTGAAGCAAGGGAGCGAAACGGCTTATGTACGCTGTGTTGGGGAAGATCTTCTTGGTTAGCTTTAGGTCGGTCACTCCGTTCTCCACATCGAGAGTGGCCAACTGCTCGTCAGCTTTAACCTTGTCATGGGAGCGTGCCCAGTCCGTAACTTGATTCGACAGTAGGAGAGCAAAAAATGCGACGATTAGGCCAGTACTTACGGCCTGCAGCATCTTTGATCGGATGCGATCTGCGATCCAGAGCGCAGCGGCTGCGAAGAAACTCCAATTGAGCAGTGGCATGGTTAGATACCGGGCTTGCTTAGCGGCAGAGAAAGATTTGTCTACCGGATCCATCCGCCCGGCTGCAGTCAATAATCCGGTAAGAAGCAGGAGAGCAAAAAAACCAAAAAATAAAACGGCGAGAGAAGATCGAAGGACATCATAGCGTTTGGCCAACCAGAAAAAGCAGCAAGTAAAAGCAATGTAGAGAGAGCCGACACCGACTGTGAAGGCGACCGAACGCGCGGGAACTAATGGCATGCTGAGGTACGCGCAGAGAAATTCGAAAGTGTAGATGGGATGCCGGAGGAGTGCGGCAAGGTGCAGAGTTCCCTTCATCTGGTAGCCGATAAAGTACAGAAGGATAGAAAAAAGACCAGAGATGGCGAGTGCTATTAATGAACGTCGAGGAAGCTGAAGGAGAATGCCAGTTCCTATGAGCAGAGGCCAGAGTAACAGAGCGTTTCCCGAAGAGTACGTGGCCACGAAGGCTGCCAAACTGGCGATCCATAAGTGGAGCTTGCATGAGGTTGCTTTGTGACGCCAGAGAAAAACAAAGCTGAGGCATGTCGCGAATTGCATCAGAGTCCATTGGAGTAGGAACGGGGTCGAGAGGACATAGCCTATCCCCGGCCAGCCGATCACAATCGCAGCAAGCACGGCTGCAAATCTGCGAGTACTCCGAGACACTTGCCGGTCGGAGTTCAATGCAATTACGAGCAGAATCCAACAACCTATATAGGTCGCAAAATTGGCTACGATCGGCAGAAATTGCTTGCCGTGGAACCAGAGCATGTCGGCCCCAAAGAATAGCTCCGGAAAAAGGATACGGTGCTCGTTGTGCTGACGCCACAAGGCACGCAGGTTGAAGCGCTGGTAATTCTGGAGCTGTTCAGGAACGCGCCAGTAATCGTATACCGGGAGTGGATTGTAATCGCGAATGACGCGCCTCAAAGTGTGCAGCCAAAAATCGCCAGCCCAGGCGAGCAGGATTGCCAACAGCAAAGCGAAGGCGACTCGAACGACAACCGGATGTCCCGAGCGCGGGCCGAGCAATCTACTTAATACACACTGCAACCAAGCTGACATGAAACGGACTGTCGTTCATGGTACAAGGGCAGATTCGGCCGAATTCGATTCTTGAGAAATGCGGCTCGAGTGCGCGGCGGAGACTAGTCTGATTGAAAAAGTTGACATGAGTTCCTTCGAGGAGATGCCAAGGCAGGAGTAAGTGCGGGAAACCAAGGGGGATCGCGCTTGCGTCGGGAACCGTGAAAATGGCCTTCTCATTCGCGAGCCGCACAATTTCCTTGATAGCCGCTTCGAATTGGGGAATGTGCTCGAGAACCTCGGAACAAAATACGGAATGGAACTGTCCTGCGGAGAACGGCGAGGGGAGGGAGCCATCGTAGAGCTTGATGTAAGGGCTGATCGCGGGTTGGATGGAGCCGCGTATCACCGGAGTGTCCAATTCGAGGCCGTGAGCGTCCGTACCATGAGAGCGTAATTCGGTAATCAGGGCACCGCTTCCGCAGCCAAAGTCGAGGAGGGGCCCTCGCAGGCTTTCGGCGAGCGCCAGAACGGCCGAGTTGACCGCGCTATTCGGCGGACCGGACCCATAAATATTCTCGCGATGGTAGACCTGCGGTGTGTCGAACAAGAGACGGTAATGCGGGTTGACGAACTCGAAACTTCCTGAGAAATGAACTTCCAAATCGTCCAAGGCCATGGAGAGAGAGTCAAATCGCCTGGAAATCAAGGATTCAGGAACGATGTACTCGAAAACAAGGCCTGCCTGGAGAACGTCCTTGCGCCATGTTTGAGCCACATTTCTCAAAAATCGACTTCGGCTGAATCTTCCTAAGCCTGGAATAATAGATTCGACGTCCGGACGTGTTACGCGATAGTGTTGCAGAAACGGAATGCTTTCACCATCCAGAGAAACGCGCGGGACGTTCTTCAAATCGAACGGCTTGCGGGACCAGCCGACAACTCGAATGACGCCTGAGCCATCGAGCTCGATGCTATCGATGGAAATGTGTTGCACCTGTCGGGCGATGGTGAAGGAGGTGAATCGCATCTGCGGTTTCGGGGCGATTTAAGCGTGGTCAATTTCTTCGACAACGCGATTTGCTGATTCCAGTGCGGCCTCCTGACCCCAATTCATCTGGGCCGCATAAGCGCCCGCGAAGTGGATGCGGCCGCATGGTCGAGTCACCTCAGGCCAAAATCTCGGAAGATCACCCACCCTGTAGGGAATGCGCTCGCACATGCCAGCCCAAGGATCTTTGGACCAATCGTGCACAATCGTTTGCTCGATGTCGGCCGATCTGCCAGGGTATCGTTTTGAAAATTCGGCGAGAGCGGCAGCGGCTGTTACACCGGCCTGAGCGCCGCCGAGGAGAATTCCGCGAGGGGTATCTACATCCTCCGCCATGGACCACAGTTCGTTCAGCCGAGGATCAGGCGGCAACCAGTTGGGACTCATGCCATCTGACTTCCAAAAGCGGGTTCGCGACTGGAAGACGATCCGAGTTCGGGTGTAGTAAGGCATTTCGTTTATGACGAATGCTTTCGGTTCCGGCCATGCCGGCGTTACGTGCATTTGCCGCAGCATAACAAGCGAAATACAACTAACCAGGTAGTCCGCATCGCGTTTGCGTTCTTTCCCGAATTCACGATACGTAACCGTCGCGCCAGATGGGCCATGCTCGATGGCCGATACTGGACATCCGAGGTGCACGCGCAGGCCGAGCCGCGCGGCGAAGGCGTCAGTCATGAGCTGATTACCGCCTTTCAGCCTCATCAGATTCTTCGTTTCCAGACCAGTGCCTCTCAGCTTTTTGATAGCCGCGCCCCAGATCCATTGCAGAGCTGAACCGGAGCCGCCGAAAAAATCCAAGCCTGCCGAAGACATGCCTTCGCGCTTGAGCAATTCTGAAAGGGTGATTCTGTCTAACTCATCCAGGGCTGGCACAAACGGGTTTTTCTCATCGTGAATCTCATTGACATACCGCTGGACGTAAAGAAGCGGGAGTTCAGACCAAGTGTGGTCGGCGAGAAAATCTATCTCCCGCTGGTTAAAGCCGAGCTTTTGAAGAACCGCTCGCGAGTGAAGCTGATCTTCGGTAAACATTTCTCCGTTGATGAACCGGACCATGTTGTCTCGCCGTGGATAAGGGATCGGCGTAAGACCAAATTCGTGCATGTAACGCCAATATTGCGTGTAGCCGGGATAGTAGAAATGTTCAGCGCCTATGTCCGCATATAAGCCGTCCGCGAATGGATCGTGAAAGGTCCGGACGTGTCCTCCTGGGCGCCCGCTCGCTTCGAAAACAGTGACGTCGTGCCCACGCCTGACGAGTTCGTATGCACAGGACAGGCCGGCTATACCAGCACCGATAACCGTAACGCTTTTTTTGGCACCGTCACTTTGGTTTCCAAAGGAGCAAAGTGCTTCCCCTGCTCGCCCAGTGAAGAAGGCGGCGCTGGCTTTCAAAGCATCACGGCGGTTGAAATTGATCATTGTCTTGCGGGTGAGGTTTCCAGATACTTGACGCGAGCGAACTGTTCCGCCGCCAGCTTCGGCTCTCCGAGCTTCTGATAAATGCGGGCGAGCTGATAATAGGGTCCGGTTTCCATCGGGCGAAGTTCGATAGATCTCTGCAGGGCGGAGATTGCGTCGGGATATCGATTCGTTGCGAGGTACACTTTCCCGCGCAAATAGAATAGATCGGGATCAAGCGGATCAGCGTTTTCGGCTTGCAGCAGCTCGTTCAGCACCTTTGAATAATCGACATGGCCTCCTGACAGCATGGCGCGCGCGATTAGGATATGGATCATCGGGTAGGCCGGCTTGCGGTGGGCCAGTTCAAGGAGTGTTTGCAGTTCCCGCTCGGAGTCGCCCATTTGATGGTACGCGTCGGCTGTACTGAGATAGGCTTGATCTTCATCGGGCGAACGGCGGAGCAGTTCATGAAGGATCGCAATACCGTCAGCATATTGCTGGCTGCGAACCAGATCTGAGCCCAGAAGAAGCAGTACGGCGGTTGAGTTCGGGAGATTGGTCCGGGCCTGCTTCAGAATTTGGACAGCTTCGCCATAGTTCTGCGACTGCTCGAGTAAATCGGCTAGGGCGAGATACGAATTCTCTTTTAACCGATCGAGCTGGATGGCTTTACGAAGGTGACGAACGGCTTCGTCTTTTTGACCGAGGCTCTCGTAACTCAAGCCAGCGATGCCAGCGGCAGCGCCTCGCAGACTGTCCGGACTACCGGGCTTATCTTCAACAGCGGCGGCGTTATGAATGGCGTCCCCGTATGCGCCGACAGCATTCTCTAGAACAGCCAATTGCAGCTTCGACTCGGGATCCGCCCTGGCATCTGGTTGCGATCGCAGAGCTTCGGCAAGCGCCAAAACGAGCAGCCTCTTTTCAGCCAGGAAACGGGCGAGCAGCGAATGGAGGTGCCCGTCTTGCGGGAAGCGCGTCTCGGCGTCACGCAAATTGCCTTTCAGCGCATCGATGTCGTTCAATGAAAAATTGACGCGAACCTGCATCACAAGCGGTAGTGCGCTGGTCGGTTGAAGAGAGTCGGCTGTGCGGAACGAGTCACGAGCGGAAGCGAAGTCTCCGTACCCAGCTTCGGCAACACCAAGCCCATAGAGCGCATGCGGGCTGCGCGGGGCCAAACAGGCGGCCTCCCGGTAGAGCGCGACCGCTTCGCCAAATCGCTTTTGTTGCATCGCACTCTCGGCTTGTTTATCTAGGTCGCGAAAACGTTCCAGCTTCTGTTGTGGATTGAGCTGCGATTGGCTGCAATCTTGGGTAAATGATTGAGCGCGGAGCGGGAGAGCTACAAAAATCGCGATTGACAAGTATTTAGCGCACACTGCAACGAAGAGGCGGGCACCAATTGAGCTCATATGCGTCCTTGCGGGTACGGTCGCGATCGATCGGCTGCTGATTGCCCGCGGTATCGGAGGCGCGACTCATTAACGTGTACTCTCCATTTGTCGCATGCCAGGGGTACGTCCATCGCACCCAAGTGTAGGGCGCAGACTGTGGATCCATTTTTGCTGAGCCCCAAGTCTTCCCGGCGTCAGTAGTAATGGCGACGCTGCGAATGGCGCCGCTACCGCTCCACGCGAATCCCCAGATGAGATGCTGGCCGGCAGGGAGCTTCAATCCATCGGTCGGCCATGCCACAGCGGACTTGACCTGGACGGACGAGAGTCGAGTGATTTGCGACTTGCCGTCGCCGGTGATTACGCGGTTATAAAGGCGATTCATGCCACTCTGCTGAAAGGTGGAGCGCTGCTCATCTTCAAGGTTCATTACGACGAGCCGCCGCAACCACTTTACGGAATCCATACCGTACCAGCCCGGAAACAGAGCGCGCGCGGGAAAGCCGTTGCGCTTGGGTAATAGGACGTCGTTCAACCTGAAGGCGACGAGACTCGATTCGTCCATGCACTTGTCGAGCGGAACGAGCTGGGAGTATGGGAGCGCAGGAGTATCCTGCAACAGACTTCCTGAATCCGAGCCCTCAAGCATGAGGATCGACGCTCCAGGTTCAACTCGAGCTTCCTTCAGCAATGCGGAGATGGGAACGCCTTCCCAGACTCCATCGCTGACGGCGGATCCATTCGCCACGTTGCCGGCGCACTCGAGGACGCTTTCGATTTTCTTTGTGGGCAGTTCCACGAGGTCGCTAAACGTGAGGTCATACGCATGCTGTACGCGTCCTTCGATGCGGAGCTTCCAAGCTTCGATCGATACGTCAGGCTCGCTGAAATGATCCCTGGCGAAAAAGAGATCCGGCGATGTGATCGAGCCTTGAATCGATCTGAGCGGGTACGAGAGATTCTTCGGTTCGGAGATTGCGGCGGCAGAACGAAGGAGTAAACCCGCGCCGGGAAGTAGAAGTAATTGCCGCCGAGTCACCTAAAAAAGAAATTTGAGCGCCATTTGTATGATACGAGGGTCTCGCGCGCTAGTAATTTGGCCGAATGTACTGTCGGTCACAACTGGGTCCGGATTCCCGAAAACGCTAAACTGCGGATGATTAAAGACGTTGAAGAACTCCGCCCTGTATTGGAGCTGATATCTCTCTCCGAACGAGAAGACTTTGTGAGCGGAGAAATCGACGTTGAACGTTCCGGGACCGATGAGTATGTTGCGCCCAGCATTGCCGAAGCTATTACTCGCCGGGGTTGTGAAGGCACTGGTTGTGAACCAATGCATGAGCTTGTCATTTAGGGATCCCTGAGTGTATTGCGGCGCCGCGATGACCTCGGCCTGATCACCGAGGATTGACCCAGGATTGCTGAACGAATAGTCTCCGCCAGCCAGGATATTCAGTGGAAGGCCGCTTTGCCAATTCCAAATTGCGGAAGTCTCCCAACCCCCGAGCAAAGCGCGTTCGAGACCTTCCTTCGGAGATGGAAGCTGCCATAGATAGTTCAGTACGAATCGATGGGGAACATTGAAATCGGAAACACCGCGATACGCTCGAATATCGTATGGATTAATAATATTGATCCCGCAGAGGTCTGTTTGAAACGAGACTTCGTCGATGCTTCGGGCCCAGGTGTAATTGGCGCCGAGTGTGACGCCGTGAGAAAAGCGTTTATCGACTTCGACCTGCAGTGAATTGTAGCTGGAATTTGCGCCGGAGCTATCTTGAGTAATTTGCTGATACTGCTGGTAGGGTCGCCGCGCGTCCTCGTTGTCGGCAGTTGCCGTGGGACTGGGAAGAGGCGCATTGACATCTGTGTTGTAAGCCAGGTGCGTTCCCTTTGAAGCCACATAACCGACGCGCAAGAGAATATCCGTCGCAAGCTGGCGTTCGACGGTGAAATTCCAATTCATGACGTTCGCCGGCTGCCAATTCGGCTGGTACGACACGGCCAGGGACAACGGCATGGGAAATGTGACCGTCGAGGGCGGAATGAAGGGAGCGAATTGAGCTGGGAACGGATTTGGCCTGCCGTTATACGGATTCATGAAAGGCGTCCCGATGAATTGGAATTGAGGGCTCCATGGAGGGCTGTCGACCATGTTGTTGAACGCCTCCACGAACGGAGGCTGGTAAAAAATGCCCCATCCTCCGCGGATGATTGTTTTGCCGCTTCCGCCTACGTTGTATGCAAACCCGAAGCGAGGCCCAAGCAGAGCCCAACTGGATTTAAAGCCGCCCGCGGGGCAACCGGGATCACCGGCAAAGAGATAGCCGTTGGGCGCATTCGGAAACTTCTGTGATTGAAGGCCGGGCCGGAAGCACTCCGTGCGTCCCAATGCGTCGGAATAGGGGACAAAGGGATCCCAACGAAGTCCAAGATTCAGAACCAGCTCTCGATTCACGCGATAGTTGTCCTGGATGAAGAGGCTGCCCAAATTGGCCTGACGTTCTGCGAACTCGCCGCCGCCCTGTTGGAATCTGCGCGCGTATCCCAATACGAAATCTGCCAACGGATCGCCGCTGAAATTGGTGCTGCTGAAGACAAACTGGCCGTTTTGGCGAAAGGTGTTAATCAATTGGACATGCTCGCGCAGGAAATCGCCGCCGATCGCAAGCTCGTGCGAGCCAAGCACCCAATGCAAGCTGTCGGCAACATGGTAATCGTGCCGATTCGCCTGTGTAGGGTGGCCTGAGCTGATGGTGAAATATCCGCTCACTTGAAGCTGTATTTCCGGCGGATTCGTAGCTGCGATGGGGATTCCGAGACTTGGCCAGCTGAAAGGCGCGCCTGAGGTTATGGTTCCGTTGTTTCGGTTGTAGGAGAAGATGAAACTGTTCAAAATATTTGGGCTGATGCTATACGTGTCGCTTACGGCGGCACCCTGATCGAAAAGGTCGAACCCGCGATTCGAGGCCAAGATGTTTTGGCTTCCAATTACGGCATCCTTCCCGTAACGCGAATAAAAGTAGCGTCCATAGATGCGATGCTTCTTGAGGTCGTAATCAATTCGCGTCAGGAACTGATTCTCGTGCTCGTTATCGGGGAGAGCGTACTGGATCACGCCGGTAGAATCGACGGCCTGCGGAATGAGCGTCAGAAGCTTGGCGCTTGCGGGCGCGAAGTCGGCGACTGGAATCTGATTATTCGGGAATGGTACGCCAGTGAATGGATTCACGAGCTGACGGGGAATCGCGGAGAAGTCCCCGGCACGCTCAGCTGCCGTGGGCACAATAGCGGGATTGGCTTGCGTGACATTGCGTGACTGAGTGCCTTGGTAAGAACCGAAGAAGAATAGCTTGTCTTTGAGGATTGGCCCGCCAAAGCTGCCACCGAACTGATTGCGCTTGAGCTGATCCGGTCTGGCAGCGAAAAAATTTCTGGCATTTAGATCGCCGTTGCGCAAGAAGTCGAAAGCCGATCCATGGAAATCGTTTGTGCCCGATTTAGTGACTATGTTCACAACGGCCCCAGACCCGCGGCCATATTCGGCGCTGTAGCTATTGGTTTGAACGCTGAACTCCTCGAGCGCGTCCGGATTTGGGAAGGGATTATTAGTGTTTGTGTAGGGATCCTCATTACTACCCCCGTCGAGGTTGTAGTTAACCATGTCGGTGCGCGCGCCGTTCACACTAATTGCCTGTGCACCTGGATATGAGGTGCTTTGAATCGTGTCGGAACTGCATGAAAATCCGTTCGCGGTCATGTCGGATGTTCCTGGAGTGAGCAAGACGAGGGTTGCTGGGTTCCGACCGTTCAGCGGCAGCTCGACGATTTTCCGTTGGCTGACCACCTCGCTCAAAGCTCCTGACTGGGTCTGCACCATCTCGGCGTTGGACTGCACCGTTACCGTTTGCGTAGCACTGCCGATTTGCAAGGTGATGGGTACTGGCGAGGACGCATCGGTCTTCACTTCGATGCCGCGCTGCTCGAAGCTGCGGAATCCCTGGGCTTGAACGCTAAGCCCGTAGAATCCCACCGGTAATAGCGGAAAGACGTAGCCACCATCGTTCGCAGTGGTCGTGTCTCGCGTGAGCCCAGTGTTGAGATTGGTTGCGACAACTTTTGCGCCTACAACTGCTGCTCCAGTCGGATCGGAAACTGTTCCAGTGATGGTTCCTGTCGGCTGCTGAGCCCAGGCAACGGTAGCGAGAAAAAACGAGAGAGCGAAAAGCCTGAAACGTGCGTTCACGCAAAACTCCTTCCACCTCTGAGACTTAGAATCAGTTTCTGCGCACTCGACGTGAGCTGTCAAGAGTTTTCTGGAGGAACGCGTCCGCCGCTCCTGGTAAGTTGCATTAGGGATGGACAGAGTAAAGGATCGGCGGCGCTGGTGGATTGTCTGGACGTTATTTTGTTCGACCGCAATCAACTACATCAACCGCCAGACTCTCTCTGTTCTGGCGCCCGTCATTACGCGTGAATTTCACCTATCACACGCCGAGTTGTCGAACATCTTCAGCGCATTCCAGATTGCGTATGCAGGAACGTGGCTGGTGGGCGGCATTTTCCTGGATGTCGTAGGCACGCGCCTGGGCCTTTCGATTGCGGTGATCTGGTGGTCTGTCGTGAGCCTGCTGACGAGTTTCATCAACTCTCCGGTGACACTGGGCGTGCTGCGCTTTTTCTTGGGAATCGGCGAGGGATTCAACTGGCCGGGCGCGAGCAAGGCGGTCGCGGAATTCTTCCCTGCTGAGGAACGGAGCGTAGCGGTGGCGATCTTTGACAGCGGGTCGAGCGTAGGTGGAGCTGTGGCGGCATTGACGATTCCCTGGATAGCGTTGCAGTTTGGCTGGCGATCGGCATTCGCGTTTTCCGGTGTGCTCGGATTGTTTTGGCTGGCCCTGTGGTTGAGCGTGTATCGATCATCGACGCGGCCGCCCTACGCAGCGCCGGGTCAGCGCGTGAGATTGCGGGATGCTCTGCCGATACTAAAGCGGCGGGAGACATGGGCGATTGTCGTTGGGCGATCATTAACAGATCCGATATGGTGGTTTTACGTTTTCTGGCTGCCGCAATATTTAAGCGACACGCGGGGATTCAGCCTCAAGCAGATTGCAATTTTCGCGTGGATCCCATTTATCGCAGCGGATCTCGGAAACTTCGCGGGCGGACTAGCTTCCGGAGCGTTGGTGAAGAGAGGCATGCCGGTCTTGCGCGCGCGCAAGGTGATCTGCGTGGTCTGCTGTGTGCCGATTCTCGCCGGCATTCCGGCGGTTCTTGCCGGGAGCCCGTTTTCGTGCCTCGCGTTCATTTGCGTGGCGCTGTTTGGCTATGCGGCTTGGTCAACGATGGGTTTAACGCTGCCCTCGGACTTGTTTCCTCCCGAGGTGGTCGGGTCGGTAACGGGATTAAGCGGGCTCGGCGCCGGTTTGGCTTCGACAGTGTTTACGCTGCTTGTGGGAACGCTTGTGGACCGCTTTTCGTATCTGCCGGCTTTTGTGCTTGCGGCCACGGCTCCGCTGTTGGCTACTGTTAGCGTGGTGTTCCTAATTCGCAGGGCGGCGGTGCCGGCTAAAGTGACGGTTTGAGAGTCTCGTAATGGCTTGCTTATCAAGGCGTGAATTACTGGCAGTGGGGGCGGCTTGTGCACTGGCGCCGAACGTTGGTGCCGAGGATCTGCCCGGGTTCTATTACCGCGATTATTCGAAATGCCTGCCGGACTATTTGTCCGCAATCGGGCACCTCGCCTACGAGAAGCGCAATCGTGATCTGTCGCGGCTGACGACGCCCGAGGCGATTCGGGCGCGCCAAGCATGGGCTCGCGAAACGCTCTGGAAGATCGTAGGTGGGGAGCCGGAACGTACGGCACTGAATGCGCGCGTGACCGGCAAGTTTGAGCGCAGTGGCTACAGGCTCGAGAAAGTGGTGTACGAGAGCCAGCCTGGAATCATCGTGAGCGCGAATTTGTATGTGCCGAGCTCGGGGAAACCGCCATATCCTGGCGTTCTGTTTCAGATGGGTCATTCCCCGCAGGGCAAAGCCGCTGTGACGTATCAGAAGTGCTGCCAGGGACTCGCACGGCTCGGGTATCTCGTGCTGGCGTTCGATCCGATGGGTCAGGGGGAGCGCATCGCGTATCCCAATCAATCAGGTACTGACACCCGGCTCGGTTCCATCGATGAAGAGCATAACGTTCCCGGCGAGCAGTTATTGCTGCTGGGCGATACCGCATCGCGGTTTCAAGTGTGGGATGCGATAAGGAGTCTGGATTACTTGGCATCGCACCCTTTGGCGGACGCAGATCGACTAGCCTCGACCGGGCAATCGGGAGGCGGGACGCTGACCATGCTGCTCGCGTGCCTGGATGAACGATTGAGCGCGGTGGCTGTCTCTTCGGGAAATACGGAGAATGTTGCGTGTGCCGATTTCGATCCGCCGGGCTCGACGGACGATGCCGAGCAGGACCTGGTCGGCTCGGGTCCGCTCGGGTTTGATCGGTGGGACCTGCTGTACCCGGTCGCTCCGAAGCCGTTACTTGTATTGGTGAGCGCGCACGATTTTTTCGGGACGTACTCGCCGCGGTACCTGAGCAGCGGTCGCGAGGAATATGAGAAGCTGGCGCGGGTCTACGAGATTCTGGGGGCTTCGGACCACCTTGACTGGCGAGATACGCCGCTGCCGCATGGACTGACGTATTCGCTGCGAGTCGATATCTACAACTGGTTTGAGCGCTGGCTTAGGAAATCGGACCGAAAGATTGAGGAGGAGCCGCCGGTAGCGCCAGAAACGCCGAATGCGCTTTGGGCGGGAAGTACGGGCAGCGTGGTCCGGGATTTCGGCAGCCTGCGTCCATTCGATCTGATCAAACGGCGGGCGGCTGCGGAGAATAGGAATGGAGGCGCGCGGACGTGGAGGGAGGCGCTCGCGGTCGAGTTGCCGAGCGGTCAGATCGGAATGCGCAGACTAGCACGCACGCCGATGCAAGGCGCTCGGGCGGAAGCGGTTGAAGTGCAATCAGCTCCTCAGGTGTGGGTGCCCGCGTGGCGGTTCGTTCCGCGGGGCATACAGAAGAGCGGTATTGCGCTGGTGGCGTTCGATGAAAGCGGCCGTAATGCGGGTGCGCACGAGGACGGTATGTATCATCGGCTCGCGATTGCGGGTAAGGTGGTTTGCGCCGCCGACATTCGCGGAATCGGAGACATGCGGCCCGAAGTCGGGAGAGGCGACCCGGCGTACACGGTACCTCATGATTCGGAGGAGGATTTTGCGTGGGCCTCGTTGATTTTGGGCCACTCTCTTTTGGGTCAGCGGGTGCAGGACATTCTCGCGGTGCTGCAGGCGATGAAAAATGAGCCGGAGCTTGCTGGAAGACGAATTGTGTTGGCTGCGCGCGGCCAGCTCACGGTGCCCGCTCTCTTTGCCTTCGCTGCATCGCCAATTGCGGATTCGCTTTACCTCGTTGGCGGTTTGGTTTCGTACCGGAATCTGCTTGAGACCGAAAATTATCGGGTGACACTGGCCAATTTCGGTTGGGATCTGTTTCGGAAGGCCGATCTTCCGCTGCTAGCGGCGGAATCAGCGCCTCGGCGCGTCCATATTGCGGGCGCGGTGAATGGAGCGGGCGATCGCATGAATGTAGAGTCCGTGCGAAAGATTTATTCAGGTGAAAACGTGCAGTGCTCGACGTTGCCGGCGTGGGATACCGCGGCGCTAGGAGCCTTGTGAAATCTTTTAGACTTCTTCAGGAACTACAAATGGGGCGCGGTAGCCACGGTCGCCATCCCTCAGCAGTGTGGCAGCTTCTTCGTCTCCTATGACCTGCTGTGTCTCGGGATTGAAATTAATTGTGCGACCTAGGCGGTAGGACGCATTCGCCAGATGCACCATGCCGGCCGAGATGTGGCCCTCTTCGATGGGCGCTTTTAGGTCGGCCGTGTTGCGGCTCGCTACACAATCGATGAAGTTTTGGAAGTGGGCGCGTTCGCTCCCGCCATGCACGGGGGGCTGCTTCTCCTGATCTTTGCCGAGCCACACCGCGTAAGTAGCGGCGTCTTCATCGCCGGTCGCAAGATAGCCCTTCGAGCCGTAAAAAATGTTTCCGATCGTGTTGTGGGCCCCCGCTAATGGTCCTAATTTGGGCGAACCGGGCTTCACTTTAGGTTCCGGTGTCCCGAGCTCGGGCGTGCCTATTGAGGCTTCGTGGTTCGTGATCCAGTGCCGAACCTCGAAGGTGATCATGCGGCGTTTGCCGTCCGGCAGATCGAACTCGTAGGCACAGGTCAGGTCGTTGGGCGTTTCCTGATCATCCTCGAACATGAAGTGTCCTCCGACGGCGCTGATCTTGTTGGGAAAGCCGAGCCCCATGCCCCAGCGCGCAACATCGACTTGATGGACACCTTGATTGCCAAGGTCGCCATTGCCGTAATACCAGAGCCAGTGCCAGTTGTAGTGAAAGCGATTCTTGGTGAACTCATGCTGAGGCGCTGGGCCCATCCACAAGTCATAGTCCACACCGGGCGGAACGGGCTGGACCGGCGCGCGACCGATGGTATCGCGCCATTTGTAACAGAGTCCTCGCGCCATATACATGTCGCCGATCAAGCCGTTCTGCATTTTCTGAACGGCTTCGCGTGCGGCGGTTGCCGAACGGGTCTGTGTACCATGCTGCACTACGCGGTTATAGCGTTTGGCGGCTGCGACCAACTGCTTGCCTTCCCAAAGATTGTGGGAGCAAGGTTTTTCTACGTACACGTCCTTTCCCGCCTGACAGGCCCATATCGCCATGAGAGAGTGCCAGTGGTTGGGAGTTGCGATCGACACTGCATCAATCGACTTGTCTTCGAGCAGCTTGCGGATGTCTACGTAAGTGACCGGTTTCGGCAAGCCCATTTTGTCAGTTTGCGCGACCGCCTTCCGCAATACGTTGTCGTCGATGTCGCAGAATGCGGCCACTTGCGCATTCTTGATCTGGGAATAGTTCCGGAGGTGATCGAGCCCTCGTCCATGCAGGCCGCAGATGGCGACCCTCACTCGATCATTCGCGCCCAACACACGTTGAGGCTGGACGAGAGAGCTAATTCCCCCAAGCGTGATGAGTCCGGCTGCGCTACCGCCGAGAAAATCGCGGCGATTCAGTTCGGTGTCCTTTGGCATGAAAAATCCTCACTTTCTACTGTGCTGCATATTGCTGATAAGCTTCTGCGATTCTCGCCTGCTTATAATCCCCGTGGTGGATGATAACGCGATAGCGAAATGCCAGCGTTTTTCCGTTGGGAATCGTCCAACTTCCATCTTCCTCCGGGTTGTTTGTAAATTCGCGCAACCCGAATGGGTTCGCCGCGAGGAGCCCGTACCCGCGGGCGTGCCAATAGGTCGGATGCCGAAAGCTTTTCGGGTTGTCGAGTACGGCGACTCCCAGCGATTCCCCGCCCACTTCGCCGTCATAATTCACCCAGTCGGCCCGCTTCCCCCAGATTTGCTTTTCTCCTTCGGCGCCTTTCGAATTCACCATGTGACCGGGTGGTGAGTTCAGGTCGTTTCGTAATCGGATGCCAAAAGTTCCTTCCTTGGTGTCTCCCATGGTCACCCCAGAACCGTGATTGGCGCGAACCGTAAATTCGCAATCGATTATGCGGGTTTGATCATCTCCACGGAAAACGAAGGCTTGGTCCTCCTCGGCGATGACGCGACCGCGCGGACTTAGCATGTTGAAAGTAGCATTCAAAACTCCGGAATCGTTTCCGCCGCGCATTTCCTGGATGTTCAGCAGTGCTTTGTGTCCGAAAACGGAGTCATCGCTGTATTTGGCAAATGCTGCTTCGCCCCAATAGTCGAGCCCATCCACGCTGCCATGAGAGAAATACATGCCCCGCTGATGGGGCTCGAGGCTCTTGTCCTGCAAATGCTCGGGCGGGATCTCATTCCCGATGGGGAAATCGCGAGTGACCGCGGTGCCTTGCGCGCTTCGGACCGGTTGGAAGTAGGGTTTCGCGATTTGAGGATCGAAGTGGTAGGTCGTGAAGGGCTGGCCGCCGATGGTTATTTCGATTGTGTCCCCTACACGCTTGAGCTCGACTGCTTGGGGTCGAGACTGGGCTGTCGTGATCGCAATCGCGAGTAGAAGGGCAATGCAGATTGTAAAGCCTGTTCGGAGCGTCGTGACGTTGATCGGAGCGCGCATTCTTTACAAATACTTCAGTGTCTCTTCAATCAGTTTCTGTGTGCCGGTAAAAGGATCGCCGGCATCGGTATCAAACTCCATCGAGTAATATCCTCGATACGAGTTCGCTTTCGCGATTGCGAACATCTTCTGGAGATCCACGGTAGAGCGTTTGCCGTCGTCGGATTGCACGGTATCTTTCACGTGGCACATATTATATGCGTATTTGAGCATGGCTTCGACAGCTCGTTGATTAAAGGCAGCATCGTGCCCGATTAAAGAGTTGCCGAAATCGGGGAGCGCTCGGAGATAAGGGCTATTCACTTTTTGTACGACGCTAACGAGAAAAAACGGATCCTCCGCGACTGGATCGTCGTTCTCCAGGTTCACGATAAGGCCTCGCTTCGATCCGTAGTCGGCAAGCTGTCCGAGGCTCTCGGCTGCGAGGGCGATGTCGGGTTTCGCGCCTGGAGACCGGGCAAGGTGTTGCCGAACGCTCGGGGACCCGATTACATGGGCGATGTCGATCCATTGACGGCCGAAATCGACGGCGGCTTGGCGAGTGGCGGGGTCGGGGGCGTAGAAAAGTCTTCCTCCGATACCGAGATCCACGAGATGTGAGTCAGCCTTCGCGACAGCACTGCGGAAGGCGTCGAGATACGCGGAATCGGTCGAGCGGAAATGGCCGCCCAATGGGTTGATATTGTACACTCCAAATTTCTTTGCGATGAGCGCCGGAAATTCCAGCAGGTCCATCCCCGGGTTCTTGCGGTCTCTATTGTGATTTGTGGGACTCTCGATATAGGCGCGAAACGGCCAGGAGGTAACGGCAAGCCGGTCTCGCGGCTTTGACGGAAATTGCAAGCTGGGCTGTTCCCGTGATTGCTGAGCTGTGGCCAGGAGCCGAGAGCCGAGTGCGAGAGATGCCGGAAGCGTTACGAATTGGCGGCGAGTTGGATTCATCTTATGAGTAGCCCGGTATCGATTTCAAAATACTCCATCGGAGTTGGAGACAGGTTCGCGCATCAGGCAAAGGCGCAGCTGCGGGCATGCGTGATGGCGGCTGAATGTGGTATTGATGTGATTCCGGTTTGGAATAAATCAAACCGCGAGCATACGATTATCGGCTCCGATCCGTCCAGCACGCGGGTGGAAGCCGACGAAGCGGTGAAAGCTCTGGGGTGGACGAAGCCGTATTATGTGGACGCAGATCACATCAACCTTAAGAGCGTTGAGAGATTCATTGGTCCTTGTGATTTTTTTACGATCGACGTTGCCGATTGGATTGGCAAGCCAGCTGATACGACGACCGTGGGGACGTTCGTAAGCCGCCATGGGGAACTGATCGGAGATCTAACAGTGCCCGGCATTGAACGGCCGTTTCGTATTACTCGCCCTTCTGCTTTCGAGGTCGCCGGCAAGTATCTTACAGCTGTCCACGAGGCGGCGCGTATCTACCGCCACATCGAGAGGGAGAAAGGTGCGGGCCAATTCATTCCCGAGGTTTCGATGGATGAAACCGATGCTCCGCAGACCCCTGTGGAGCTGCTCATCATAGTGGCTGCGTTGGCGGACGAGCGAGTTCCGATCCAAACCATTGCACCGAAATTCACCGGCCGCTTCAATAAAGGGGTAGATTACGAAGGCGATCTGCCGAAATTCACTGAGGAATTTTCGGACGACATAGCCGTGCTTGCGTTTGCAGTGCAACGATATGGGATGCCTGCCAACTTGAAATTGAGCGTGCATTCCGGAAGCGATAAATTTTCGCTCTATCGACCAATTCGTCGATTGCTGAAGCAGTTCGATGCGGGTGTGCACTTAAAAACAGCGGGCACGAACTGGCTCGAAGAGCTGATCGGACTGGCGGAAACCGGCGGAGAGGGACTGGAAATCGCGAAAGAAATTTACGCTCAGGCCTATTCTCATCGCGAGGAGTTGTGCGCGCCCTATGCCGCGGTAATTGACATAGATCCGGGTGAACTGCCCAAGCCGGAATGGGTTCGCGATTGGTCATCTGAGCAGTTTATCTCGGCTTTGCGGCACAATCCCCAGAATCCGGCCTACAACAGAAGCTTCCGCCAGCTTCTCCATATCGGATTTAAGATCGCCGCAAAAATGGGGAATCGGTATTTAAACCTTCTCTCCGTGATGGAGGATAGCGTATCCAAGAATGTCACGGAAAATCTCTTCGAGCGCCACATTAAGCCGCTGTTTATTGGGCCCGATCGATGATTTCTTCCGCTGAGGGATCCCAGTACAGCCGCTTTCCTGTCCAGTAGGATTGCGCGGCCATAATACACACAATTGCATGCGAAAATCCGTTGTCGACGGTGGCATTGGGCTGCTTGCGGTCACGCATAGCGTTCAACCAATTCATGAGGTGGTCGGTATCGTCGTCGCTCGGGCCAAGAGAGTCTGGCTCGCGGCCGGAAGGTGAGTGTAGGATTTCGGCCACGTCCTGAGGCGGACCCATCGCTGGAGGCGCGGTGTAGCGCGGGCGGCCATTGTCTTCCGGATCGTACTCCTGCGGGCCGCCTTCTTTGGTCACCAGAAACAGAGAAGCGCCTTCGCCTCCGTAGTTCTCAATCGTGCCGTTTCGACCTTGAATGCGGCTATAGCTCCGATAACTATTTGAGAATGTCGTCGAATAGGTGTACAAAAATCCCTTGGGATAAGTGAGCGAGACAGTGACATTGTCAGGGTTCTCGCGGCCGTCCTTCCAGGTGAAGATACCGCCCGTTGCCGCTGCACTCACCGGGTGTGTTTCGTCCGTCCAAAGGTGGACTAGGTCCGATCCGTGACTGAGCCATTGGTCGAAAATGCCCGAGGAGAAGTCGCGATACAGGCGGAATTCAAGATAAACGTGCGGGTCAAAGGGACGGTACGGCTTTCCGAGGAGCCAACGCTGCCAATCCGTGTCTTCTTCCTTCAGGAGTGGTGGATGCGTTCCGTCATCGAGCTTCGGGATGTGACGCCAGCGCGGCTCATTCACATTCCATTCCTGAGTGATCCTGACGACGTCGCCGATGCGGCCTGATTGGATGATGTCGCGTACTGCGAGCGGGTACGGCTGGCTTCGATGTTGAGTGCCCATCTGCACGATTTGCTTAGAGGCCTTGACGGCCGCACGGGCGGCCTTCGCCTCGGATAAGACGTTCGCGAATGGCTTTTCTACGTAGCAGTCCTTCCCTGCCTCCACGACTTCGGTGCAGAGCTTAGCGTGTTGATGATCGCCGGTAGCGATCATGACGCCATCGACGCCCGGGAGCGCGAGCATCTGTTCGGAATATTTGAAGGCTTGCGGCTCTGAACCAAACAGATCCTTCACATGAGCAGCGCGTCGCTCTCGCGCGAGCGTCCAAATATCGCAAACGGCAACCACTTCTAGCGGGATACGCTTAGCGGCCATGTGGGCCATGTGGATATGCCCTTGACTGCGACCGCCGCAGCCGAGTTGAGCGAGCCGGATGCGATCATTCGCACCCAGCACGCGAGCGTAAGACCGGGCCGAAAGACTTGTTGCGGATCCGGCGAGTACAGCCCCTGCAGCACCCTTTAAGAACCGCCTGCGATGAACAGCCTTTTCAGGAGTCACATCGAGAGCATTTTCGCGAGGTTTGGAATCACAAGCCGCGTCGTTCATAAGAGCTGATCACCCTCATCATAGATCAGCATCAACCTGTAGGCGGCCCGTCAGCGTATGTGCTGTAAGTAGGGCACGAGGGCGTTCAGATCTCTTCCGTTTACTGCGGCACGTACTTTCACCTACACCGGAAGCAGCCGGAGGACAGAGCGAAGGTCGAATCGGTGAGCGTAACACTCCTTCTTCCCAGGCGTCCCCCAGTCGGGCGGAGTTGACCATTCAAGGATCCGAAGTTGTCGTGATCACCGGAGCCTCGGCAGGGGTGGGCCGCGCAGTAACGCGGGAGTTTGCGAAGCGAAAGGCCGCAATCGGCCTGATTGCGCGCGGAAAGGATCGGCTCGAAGTTACAAGAGCAGAGGTGGAGGAACACGGCGGCCGGGCGCTCGCCTTACCTACCGATGTTGCTAATGCAGAAGAAGTCGAAGAGGCCGCACAGCGAGTAGAGCAGGAATTCGGGCCCATAGACGTTTGGGTCAATGATGCGATGACTACCATTTTCGCGCCGATTACCGAAATTCAACCCGACGAATTTAAACGCGCCACGGAAGTGACCTACTTGGGATGCGTTTATGGAAGTATGGCTGCACTAAAGCGCATGGGTCCACGCAATCGAGGGAGTATCGTACAGGTTGGATCCGCTCTGGCATATCGCTCGATTCCCCTACAGTCGGCTTACTGCGGTGCCAAGCATGCGATTGTTGGATTCACAGACTCGCTGCGCTGCGAGTTAATTCACCAAAAGAGCAAAGTTCATGTGACGGTGGTCCATCTGCCCGCGATGAACACACCGCAATTTAGCTGGTGCCGTACACGTTTGCCGCGCCACCCGCAACCGGTTCCGCCTATCTTCGAGCCGGAAGTCGCCGCAAAGGCGATCTATTGGGCAGCGCATCACAGGCGTCGTGAGGTTTTCGTGGGCGGCGCGACTGTTCAAGCAATTTACGCCCAGGACTTCGTGCCAGAATTCGCCGACCGGTATTTGGGAACACACGGTTATGAGTCTCAACAGACGGCCCAAGCTGTTGCTCCGGACAGGCCAGATAATTTGTTTGAGCCAGTTCCGGGTGATTACTCAGCACACGGAATCTTTACGAAGCAGGCGAAAAACTTCAGCCTACAGAGTTGGGTAGACCTGCATCGTACGCCCGTCGCTCTCGCTGCCGTTGCTGTTGCAGGTCTCGGCAGTTTGCTGCGAAGGAGACATGCGCGTGATTAACGCTTGAGGGCGGACGAGTAGCGCTAAAGCCCGCTCGGTTTAGCACGGTAATTCGCCCGTATGCCTTTGCGGCATACGACTCAAGAGCAAGGGCCCAACTTGACTGAGGCATAGGGCTTACGCGCTGAAATTACACAACTCTTACAAAAGAAACGCGAAATTCTTGTTAGCTTCGAGATGTGACCCCGATTCTCGAAAGCAACGTAAGCTCCGAAATCCGCAAAACGGCCGAACGGCATGGCATGAATCCGTTGACTACTGCCATCATGGCGCTCTTTCATGTGGGTGCAATTGCGGCCCTGTTCGTGTTTAGCTGGACTAACATCGAAGTGGCTGTGTTCCTGTACTGGCTTGCAACCGGGCTTGGCATCAGCATGGGCTATCATCGGCTGCACACGCACCGCTCATACAGGGTGCCGAGAGCACTCGAGTATTTCTTCGCCATATGTGGAACATTGACCCTAGAAGGCGGCCCGATTTTTTGGGTTGCGGTTCATCGAATCCACCATCAGAAGTCGGATCAGGATGGCGATCCGCATTCGCCTAGAGATGGTGCCTGGTGGGCTCATGTAGGGTGGATCTTATTCGGTGAAACCAATCACAACAATACGCGATTGATGTCGAAATATGCGCCAGACTTGGCGAAGGACCGCTTTTACGTTTGGCTGAATAACTACCACTGGGTTCCAATTCTTGCGCTTGCCGCTCTCCTCTTTGCTGTCGGCGGCTTGCCAATGTTGCTGTGGGGCGTGTGTCTTCGCGTCGTGGTGGGCCTGCACGCGACATGGCTCGTAAATTCAGCCACTCATATGTGGGGCAAGCGCCGGTTTCGCACTCGCGATGACTCCCGGAATAACTGGTGGGTCGCGCTCATGACCTTTGGGGAAGGCTGGCACAACAATCATCACGCGCATCCGACATCCGCGCGGCATGGACTTGCATGGTATGAGTTCGACCCTTCCTGGCTTCAAATCAAATTGCTCAAGTTCCTGGGTGTAGCCAAATCGGTCCAGGCTGCAAAGGTCGATCCCGTACTCACCGAACGGAAAGCGGCTTAGCCCACCAACTCTAAAAGCGCTCGCAAACGCAACAACGAACCCCGGCCTTCAGCGAAGCAGATAAGCTGAAAGCATGGTTGTAACGGGGCGGCAGAAGTCGATTGTATTCTTCATCGCACTCGGCGCCGGACTGATCTCTGTCATCCTCATTTTTTATGTCGGGTGGGTGCTGTTCAACTGGCGCACTGGTATCCTCCTGTTCTTTGGAGTCCTGCTTGTATTGACAATCATCAGCGGAGTCGTGCTGAACACGATTTTTCTCGTCCGGGAGATTCGGCGCAACGAGCAGCACGATGCGTTTATCAATGCGGTGACTCACGAACTGAAAACGCCAGTTACCTCGATTCGGCTGTACCTCGAGACACTCCAGAGGCGTGCAGTCGATGAGAACAAGCGGGACCAGTTTTATCGCATTATGCTGGAGGATAGCGACCGGCTGCTGGGAACGATCGAACAGGTTCTGCGTACCGGGCGCATCGGACATGCGCCGCCACCGGTCAAGTCGTCCCCAATTGATCTGCGGCAAACAGTCGAGGAATGCGTGGGGCGAGTACGGACCTTGCATAACCTCCAGCCGGGGTCATTGCAATATCAGCCCGGGCCTGCTTTCGAAGTGCAGGGAGATCTGGATGAGGTTCGGGCAGCAGTGTCGAACCTCATAGACAACGCCGTCAAGTATTCCGGAAGCGAGGTAAAGGTGATCGTCGAAACCGCAAAAGTCGACAGCCGAAACGTGGCGGTGCGCGTGAGTGATCGTGGAGTCGGTATCCCGAAAGACGAACTAAAGCGGATTTTCAAGCGTTTCTATCGCGTTCCCGGACCGCTTGCGTCGCGTCTCAAAGGAACTGGTTTGGGCTTGTACATTGTTCGTACAGTGGCGAAGAGACATGGCGGCCGCACTTGGGCAGAGAGTGAAGGCCCGGGCCGGGGCAGCACTTTTGTACTTCAGCTTCCGATTGCGAAATGAATCGCGTTTTGGTGGTGGAGGATGAACAGCACTTGGCGGACGGGTTGCGCTTCAACCTGGAAGCCGAGGGTTACAGAGTTGAAGTAGTCGAGACAGGTGAGGAGGCGCTCGCGCTACTAGTCAACGACGGGTCAATGTTCGACGTCGTGGTTCTCGATGTCATGCTGCCCGGCCAGAATGGTTTTTCGGTCATAACCGAAGTGCGCCGGGCGGGCCAGTTCGTTCCCACGCTTATTTTGACTGCCCGGGGGCATCCCGACGATGTGCTTCAGGGATTCGAGGCAGGCGCAGACGATTACCTGACAAAGCCTTTCGATCTTTCGATTCTAATTGCGAGAATCAGAGGACTTCTCCGCCGCCGAGACTGGTTGGCGGCTTCGGGTAACCACGCTCCGGCAGCGAACCGCCCAAGCGATCTGTTTGTATTCGGGGGCGCTACGGAAAAGACGGTCAATTTCGATCGGCTGGAAGTATGCGTTCGCGATCAAGTATTCCGGCTTACACAGATGGAAGCGAACGTCCTCCGATACCTTGTCAAACACGAGGGGAAACCCGTTTCCAGGAAAAGCATGCTGGAGCAAGTCTGGGGGCTAAGGGAGGACACAGATACGCGGCCAATCGACAATTTCATCGTGCGGCTGCGGCGTTATATAGAGGACGATCCCACACGGCCTCGACATTTACTTACCGTTCGCGGGGTGGGTTATCGTTTTTTGGCGGCTCCGGCTCGACCGAAGTCGGCTTAAACATACCTATTCGGCGGTCGACGGGTGGTTCGGGCGCCGCCGGAAGGGGTAGGCCGAAGAGGGGGTCCGCAGAGGATCTCTCCGGCATGTCAAGTGGGAGGAACTCGGAGGGGTTCGCTAGCTGGTCGCTGGGGATTGTTCCTGGAGGCGTATCGGAGTGCGAAGGCTGGCGTCCTTTTCGACGCTCCAGCTTTAGCTGCCGCTTTTCGCGGCGCGCAGCTTCCTTCTGCCGTTTTTGAAACGAATCGCGACCTGCCAACGAACCTCCATCTGCCTTAAATTAAGCATAAAGAACGCCCAGTAAGGCGTCCCGATTTACCACCGTGATTTTCTAAAACCACCGCCGCTGCGACCGCCGCCGGCGCGCGTACCCTCGCTCTTAGGCCGGGCTTCATTCACGTTCAGTGTTCTGCCGTGAAGGTCAGTACCGTTAAGCGCGGATATGGCCGATTCTGCTTCCGACCGGCTGGACATTTCAACGAAGGCGAACCCTCGCGATTGGCCGGTAGTTCGGTCAGTTACTACATTTACCCTCTCAACGGCCCCATATTGCGAAAAGATCGAATTGAGATCGTCTTGAGTGGTTTGGAAACTAAGGTTTCCAACGAATACATTTGTCATTAAAGACTCCTAGTTGCTGAATTCGTCACACAAGCAGCCAGGACCCATAGAACAAATATTCAAAATAGACACAGCCGCAGGTAAGAACATATAGATCATAACACAAACATGAATCAATGAGGCCCTTTGCGGGGACATTGCATTCGTTTGACGGGCGAATTGCGTCGTATTCGCTCCTTGCGATCCCGGATGTGAACAGGCGGGCTTTCAAATACCAGAGCCGAGGGCTCTAAAACCAGTTGCGAATCACATACTTGTGACGCGTGATCGCAATCGGCGGGCTGGCTGTGTAAGTGCATCCGTCCCATCCGGTGGTGCGGCGGGATGGGGACGGCCGGAACACAGGATTTCGAGGGGCGGCAGGTAGCGCGGTTCGGCGCATTTGAGCTTTTCCTAGACACGGGCGAGCTGAGGAAGCACGGAGTTCGTGTACGGCTACAGGGAAAGCCCTTCCATATATTGAAGGCCCTGGTCGAAGAACCGGGGCACGTAGTCACTCGGGACGAATTACGAACCCGGCTCTGGCCCGTCAATACCTTTGTCGATTTCGAAAGTGGTCTCAACACAGCAGTCAATCGCTTACGGCTCGCAATCGGTGATTCGGCAGAGAACCCGATTTACATCGAGACATTAGCACGCCTGGGATACCGGTTTATTGCGCCGGTGGAAAGGCTCAATCTTTCAAACCAACCAAGGCCCGCTTCGGCAGTTCCAGCTGAGAAACCTGAGTCTCGGAATACTGAGCTTGACGCGGAGAACTCTCCTTCTACTACAACGTCGGAAAATTCGCCTCGCATCCGCATTCGGGTTTTTATTGGAGGTGCAGCAATTATAATGCTCGCGCTTGTGGCTGCGTCAACTCTTATCCCGGAAATCCGGCCCCGTCCAGGGCCCGTCTTTCATCGGATCACTTTCCGTAAGGGCTTAGTGGAAGACGCAAGGTTTAATACTGAGGGTGCAAGCGTCACTTACAGCGCCCAGTGGAATGGACAGCCGAGCAAAGTGTTCGCGACCGATGTTGCCAATCCCGAGGCTCACGATCTGGGGTTTGAAAACGCCTGGTTGGCAAGTCTTTCGCCAACAGCCGAAATGGCTGTTTTTATCAAATCGAAGAACACCGGCAAAATGATCCTCGAACGAGCACCTCTTCACGGGGGTGCGCCTCGCGTAATTTCAGACCGCGCCCAAAGTGCGGATTGGGCTCCGGATGGAAAGTTGTGTCTGGTGACCCAAGCGAACTCAACCTGGTCGCTGGAGTTTCCTCCAGGCCGAATCATCTACACCTCGAGCGGCTGGATAACCAGCCCCCGTGTATCTCCTCACGGCGACGAGATAGCTTTCCTCGACCACCCCGTCCCAGGTGACGACGCCGGCCAGGTAGTTGTCGTGAACTCGCGACGTGAGGCACGTGTGCTCAGTTCGGGTTGGGCCTCGGCGCGTGGTTTAGCATGGCATCCTAAGGCTCGGGAAGTGTGGTTTACTGCAACCCGCTCGGGAGCGAATCGCGCTCTGATGGCCGTTGATCTGCGCGGCCGCCTGCGAAAAATTGCAGCAATCCCGGGAGATCTACAGATCAAGGACATCACGAGATCGGGAAACGTGTTAGTCGCTCGCTCGACGCAACACATGATTATGGCTATGGGTAAGCTGAACGAACACTCCGAACGGGACATCTCATGGCTTGACTGGTCCCACGCCGTCGCCATCACGCCGGACGGCGCTTCTGTTCTGTTCGATGAGAGCGGTGAAGGCGGCGGGAAAAAATATAGCGTTTACCTTTACAGAGCAGATACGCGCTCATCCCAGCGGCTCGGTGAAGGTCGGGCGGTGGATTTGTCGGAGGATGGGCAGTGGGCGATTACGCAGAGTGCTGATGACCCTACGAGCCTTACTCTGGTTTCGGCACGCGGATCTCCAGCTAAATCGATTTCTGCACACGGTATTACTTATCGCTGGGTTAAGTTTCTTCCAGGAGGCAAGGAGATCCTGTTTGCGGGGAAATATCCGAATCAGAATCGCGGCATTTACCGGCAACGTTTGTCCGAAAGTGATCCAATTCTGGTAAAGCCAAATCTAGATTTCGAGAATGTCGTTCTAGATCGCTCAGGACGTACCGTAGTCGGTTGTGACGGCTCTCGGCTCCTTGTGTTGGATCTATCGAATGGCAGTGTGACTTTCATCAGTACGCCACAGTGCGTGTCGCCTGTGGTGTTCGTTGATAGAGAGACAGTGCTTACTACGTCCCACGATGGTAAGTCGATTGGACTGGATCTGCTTAACCTGGCAAGCGGAAAACTCACGCCCTATGCCCACTACGAGCCCGATAATCTGACCGGTGGTGAGAATTTCTTCCCCTTGTATATTGCAAGAGATCTTCAAACTTTCGTCTATTCCCGGCTCCAGACCATGTCGGATCTGTTTGTGGTTTCGGGTTGGAAGTAGTCAGGCGGCTTTCCGGTTCTCAGAGACTACGACCATCCATCGACTAGATAAAGGCTCGAAAGATCGAAACCGATCGAATATACATAGGCACCCGTCGTGGGGGCCATCGCGATACCCGCCAGTCCGAGAGCACCCGGCGAATCTCCTACCGTAATCGTCTTCCATAGATTGAGGTTCCCAGTCTGCGGATCGATTCTTACGATTCGATATACGGATTCGCGGGACATAAGCGCATAGAGATCCGCATTGTCACTGCTCCAAGCAACTGGAAATGCGTCCAGCGCCGTCGAGATCTGGCGAGCGGCTTGATGGGAGATCGCGAACATGATGCATGAGGCATTGCCATCGACTCCCGCAACCCGGGAGCCGTCAGAAGAAACAGCAACAAAATCCAAATAGGGCATGCCTGTTACGGGAACGGGACTGCCGCCTCCGAGAAGTTGCGTGCAGATGGTCAACGGCTCTCCGGCATACGCTCCACCAACCAAAAGTTTTTTTCCGTCCGCCAGGAATCTTGCCCACTGATATTGGAATCCGTGTCCAGGTATTTTCGTCTGTTCTCGAGAGCCAAGGGCGATGACGGTCAGAGCGCTCCGATCCTGCGGATCAACTGTTAGGATTCGCGTCCCGTCCGATGAGATGGCGAGCCCCCGACCCGATGCGACGCGGAACGTCTGGCCCCATTTCTGGTCATGTATGTAGGTTGCGTAATGCTGGCCGCCGGCGTCGCCGCCTTCTGTAAAGAGCACGAGCCTGCCATCAGACGAAATGTCATCCGCATGAGACAAATCGAAATTCGACAGATCACTTTCTGAGGCCGTTAGGCCCGGGGCACCCCTCATGGTCATCCGGACATCATCGACCGCGATGAGGACGCGTCCCGTTCTGGAAATGTCGAGTAAGCGAAGCGAGGAAGGTGTATCAGAGATCATCCGTAAACGCGCAGCTTGCGACACTGCGTATAATGCATGCGCGGAGCCCTTCTTGCTCGCGGTGAACCAGACTTCCTTACCAGATGAGGTCCAGGCCAAACCGTCTATGCTGTTCCACTCTTCAGTAAGCACTCGCGAATTGCCTTTGGCATCGACGAGCCGTACATGTCCCGCATCATCGTCCCGCACCGGGTGTTCGAGAAACGCGATTCGATCGCCTTTCGGGGACACACGCAGGCAATTAAGCCACCCCTGGGAACTGTAAATTACATTGCCGACCGGAAATTCGATGACCGAATCTGGTCCAGTCTCGCGCACGATTGCGAGTTCTCGTCCATCTGGAGCCCAATCCGCAGCCTTCGTGCCCAAACTAATTGTCTGCGCGGCGCCTCCGGATAAGGAAACGCGTGAAAGGCGCACTGGACACTTTAGATGAAGCCGATCCTTTGAGATAAATGCGAGATCGCCTTTGCTCGAAACCGCTGCAAGCGCGCCCTCCGCAAACGCTAGTGACTGAGATTTGGAACTGTCGAGATCCGCGATGTAAGTCTGCTGCTCGGAGCTGTTCCATTTTGCGCTGTAGACAATGTTTTTAGCATCAGGTGTGAACCTCCCGGACCTAACTACCCCTGAGTGGAAGGTCAGTTGCCGAAAGGACGGCTGAGTGCGACTTACCACGATTCTGGAACGAACGTATGCAAATACCACGGCGGCAAGGATAAGAACAGCAGCCGTGAGCCCCAGCAGCTTTAGGAATCTAGCCAGTTTGTAACTAGCCGGACGGGCGTTCTTCTGACTGTTAGGGCCGTCGGCCTTGGGAAGAACGAGAGCAGCACCGATTTCGGGTTCACTTGCTGATTCAGTCCGAAGTTGCTCAATTTGCACTTCCCCGTCTGAGGCAGTCTCTCCCGCATCGTTTGCGTCCACTCGGATAACCGGGCAGATGAATCTATATCCGAGGCGAGGAAGCGTTTCGATATAGCGGGGCGCCTCTGCTGAGTCGTTGAGAGCAACTCGCAGCCGGTTTGTAGCGGTATTGAGTCCGTTTTCAAAATCGACGAATGTGCCCGCGGGCCACAGCTTTTGGAACAGTTCTTCGCGTGTGACTAACTCGCCTGGCTTGGCGAGCAGCGTTTCCAAGACCTGAACAGGTTTGGCTTGCACCTTGATTCGTATCCCGTGCTTTGTCAGCTCCCCAGTCTCGGTCCGGAGCTCGAAATCCCCAAATCTGTACGTGCGTCGAGATCGCCTTTCCGGCAGGCGCGGTGGTTCCCCGTGTCTACCGCTCGATCCCCTATTGGGGGGAGTATCATGCAGCATCACGTCACGTGCTATGGCATTCTTATTGCCAAAGCGCGCGATCTGCGTTTTGAAGCGGGTGGCCGTTTCGAGGTTCGGTCACTAGTCCATTCTCGAACAGCACGCTGTTCGTATTCGGACTAAACCCGCTGTGTACGGAAGGTTAGCAAGAAGTTAGGCGCGTAAGAATTTTACAAAAAATATACATTACGTTTTAACTCTCACCGGATTTCTCGTCCTGCACTCGGTTCTTTTTGTCCACGCTTACGGCTCGGATTGTCTTGCGTACTTCGATCCCCAGGGCCTTGGTTTCAGCTTGCTCCGCTTCCGCAAAACGTTGCTGTTTCCTTAACACCTCCGCGTATTCGTGAAGCCAAATTGCGAGTGTCGTCTTGTCCGGCCCGGAGCTCGCTTCGAATGCACGAATGGCTTTTCCGTAAGCGTCGCCGGATTCATCAAAGTGCTTTGAAGTTCTATAAACCACCGCGATATTTCGCCAATCTTGCGCTGCCGGCTCGCTATTCGGCCCGAGAAGCTTCTCTTCGATCGACACGGCGCTATGGAAAAACGAGAGAGCATCGTCATGTTTCTTCTGGTAAAAGAGCTCGGCGGCAACATTTGAGAAATCGGCTGCCACTTTGGGATGATTACTGCCGAAGCGAGCCTCATCGATTTGCAGGGCCGTCTCGTATAGCGCCTGCGCTTTCTTGTGATGTCTCTGCTTGCTCTCGACCAATGCAATATTCCCAAGCGCAGCTGCGTAATTCGGATCGCGTGGTCCAAACCTTTTAAGCCAGAGGCGGCCCGCTTTTTCCTCCAGGATTTTTGCCGCCGCTAGGTTATTCTGAGCTGCCTCAATCCGGCCTAGATTAATCCAGATGACCGCCATCTTCGGATCTTCGCTCCCTGCGTAAGTCTCGACAATATGCGAGGCTTCCATTTCATGTCGTCGTGCCGCGTCGAGCCTTCCCGTTTTAGTTTCGAGAACTGCAATATTGTTCAAAGTATCCGCGTAGCTGGGATATGGGCCCGCCGCACTTTTTTGTTCGAGAGCGATTGCCTTGACAAGCAAAGGCTCGGCTTCCGAAAACTTTCCGAGCTCAAACAACGTGAGCGCGAGATTGTTCAAAGTCAGTCCCGTTTCTTCTCGCCCTAAAAGGTGAAGTGCCTCTTCGATTTCAAAGGCGTGCTGATCCTTTGCCAGGGCATCCGCATAGTGCCCAGTTTCGTAGCTAAGAAGGGCCGAGTTGGTGAGAAATTTCGCAAACTCACGGCTCTTTTCGCCGCAAGATCCCAGCAGAATTGCGTTCGCACGGGCGTACAACTCACGCGCCTCTTGGTATCGACCTTGCTCTTGTACATTCAAACCTAAATTGCTCAATACAGAGCCGGCGATTGAAATCGAAGCAGCATGATTATTCTCAAGGAGCGAATATGATCGTCGAAGGAGCGCTTCGGCGGGGGAGAACTGGCCCCGTGCATGGTCGATCGCGGCGAGGTCATTCAACGATACTGCCGTTTGGAGATGATCCGGTTCCTTCAGCTTCTGATTGATCTCCATCGCGCGGCGAAAGTCCTGCTCCGCCTCAGCAAGGCGGGACTGAGCTTGCATAGTCTCGCCCATTTCATTCCAGAGGATCACGGCCCCGGAGCCCTCTTGATCGGTTAAGGAGGCAATCGCGGAACGGAATAATCTTTCTGCTTCGCCGTAAGAACCTGCTTCTGAGGCTCGTAGCGCCTGTGAACGCAAACCCTCCCATCCAGGGCTTCCGCCGAACGCAGACTCGCCTCGAGGAGCCGCAAGCGATATGCAGCAGAGTGTAAGGCCGAATTGTAAAAGCCTGCTGACCAGGCGACCTGAGCTTAGTGCGTAGTGCATATCCATAACTCCTTGGCGCGCCGAACCCAAACTTCCTACCGCGCTTTTACGAGTAGTCTTACTTTGCCCGGTGGGTGTCGCAATGGACTGAAGATAAGTTTGCGCTTACATTCGAGCGCGGAGGAAGGAACGTTCCACGACTGAAATCACAGGTTTGCCGCAGTGTCTCGAGCAGCTATTGCGCTTCTTCTAACGCTAGCTATCTGATAAACAAAAACGGTAAAGCCATGGCTGGCCTGTCGACTTTGTAACGCCAGTTATTGCGTTAGTTTCTAGTAATTGAGAAGTTAGGCTAGCGCCGCTCTGGTTTATCGGCGCGGCGTGAACGCGCGCAAGCTCCCGTTGGATCGCTGCCGCCGATGACAAACGGATCCGCCGCATACATTTGGTGGCCGCCGAACAGGCAAATTCTTATTTTCCGATCCGGGGGCACGGAACGACGAGCTTCGTCGCAAGGAAGAGAAAATGGCACCGGACTCTCCACTGAAAAAGTAAGGTCTTGCGACCGGAGCGGGGATTGGCGCGCGCATTCACCAGCAGCTTTACCCAACGAGTTATGCCCGGTTCCGATCATGTTGATGGCCCGCGAACTTGGGCCGGGAGGAACGTGTGCAGCCCTGGCCTACTCTCCCAATTGGCCGACAGCGACGGCAGTTTCATTCGCGAAAGCTTTTTCACTCGTTATCAGTTAATCGTATGCAACAGATTTATGAAAGCAATTTGTGTAAGGACTCGGGTTTTCTAACGGTAGACGCATTATGACGAAAGCCACGACTTTGGAACCCGCTGAGCTGCAGATCGCTGTTCTCGGGCTTGGATATGTGGGTTGCGTCTCTGCCGCGGGGTTTGCGCAGCTCGGTTTCCGGGTGATCGGAATTGACCGCGACGAGAACAAAGTTGCTACCGTCTTGAACGGGATGGCTCCCTTCTATGAGCCGAAACTCGAATCTATGGTCCGCGACAACGTGGCTGCAGGCAGGCTCACGGCCACCACAGCCATATTGCCCCTCGTGCACGCCGATATTGCGTTTGTGTGCGTGGGCACACCGTCTGAAAAGAATGGAAACCTTGGCGTCGAGCAACTTCGCCGTGTGATTAGCGAGATCGCTGCTACCCTCTCCGAACGAACCAAACCTCTCACCGTAGCCGTTCGCAGTACGGTTTTCCCAGGCACTTGCGAAGACGTGGTTATTCCCTTACTTCGTGGAAACCGGCTGGTTTCTGTTGTCTCGAATCCGGAGTTTCTTCGGAAGGGAGCAGCCGTCAAGGATTTTATGGAGCCGTCGCTCATCGTCGTGGGAGGAGAGCAGCGCGAGGCGCTCGAGGCTGTCGCCTCTGTATACGCACCGCTGGGAGTTGTACCTTGTCTGGTCGGCTTACGGTCGGCGGAGATGATCAAATACGCCTGTAATGCCTTTCATGCGGTGAAAATTTCGTTCGCGAACGAGATTGGTGCATTGAGCGCCCAGCTGGACGTAGATCCTGGCGAGGTCATGACGACTCTCTGCGAGGACAACAAGCTCAACATCTCATCAGCGTATTTGAAGCCTGGTTTCGCCTTCGGAGGCGCGTGCTTGCCCAAAGACCTCCGCGCAATCAACCATCGGGCCAGCCGTCTTGACCTGCATCTTCCCTTGCTTGAATCGACGCTGCTCAGTAATCATCTGCATCTCCAGCGATCGATCGACGCCATTCTCGATCTGCCGGCCAGGCGTCTTGGCGTGCTGGGTCTGGCTTTTAAAGAGAACACCGATGATCTGCGCGAGAGCCCAGTGGTCGCTCTTCTCGAACAATTGATCGGAAAGGGACGCCAATTGCGGGTCTTCGATCCGCACATCCAACTCGATTCAATTTACGGCAGCAATCGGAACTTCATTCTTCAACAGATCCCGGATATTGAATCACGGCTCGACAATTCACTCGAGAAAATCCTTTCCTGGTGTGACCATTTGATCGTCTGTCAAAAGCCGACGGCCGAGCATGCGAGCGAAATAGAACGAGCCGGAGTACCCGTGACCGATCTCATCGACTCATTCTTTTCGTGCATGATCTCGCCCGAACTCGCAATGCACCAATAGTAAAGCGGGTGAAAGGGGGGATTCTCGAATGAGCGAACCCGGGCCCCAGCTGGTTAACATCGCGCGGCAGGCGATGGCTGCATTGCCCGGCCATCCCGCACTGATAAGTTGTAACTATCATGTTGCGCCGTCTACTCTCTGCACTGATTCTTTTGCCTTGCGCAATCCCCGGGCAGGACACGCCGAGGCCAGCGCACGTAGTTCGCGCATCGGGTGAAGCAACCGTGACTGCCAAGCCTGATCGGGCTCAGATTAGCATTGGGGTGGTCACTCAGGCCGCTACGGCACAAGCGGCATCGGCCCAGAACGCAACCCAAACGACCGCCGTACTCGATACCCTGAAGCCAACGCTTGGCCCAGGTGGCCAGCTCAAGACCTCCGGTTACTCCCTTGCCCCCGACTATCAATATCCGAAGGACGGAAGCCCTCCCAAGTTAATCGGCTATCGCGCGAGCAACACTGTGCTGGTTACCGTTGATGATCTGTCAATTCTCGGAAGGATCATCGATGCGGCGACGCATGCCGGTGCAAATGACATTAATGGCATCGCGTTCATGCTGCGTAATGACGAAGCCCTTAGGGCCCAAGCACTCGCCGAAGCGGCATCCAAGGCGCGCGCAAGCGCGGAAGCGATCGCGGAAGCCTTGAATCTCCACGTCATCGGGATATTGGACGCGGAAGCTACTGAAGCGCCTATCGCACGGCCGATGTTCAGGCAAATGACCGCCCAGGCAAATGCGAGTGCAACTACGCCGGTAGAAGCGGGGTCACTGGACGTTCGCGCCAGCGTTGTCGTCAGTCTCCAAGTGGAATCCCCCGCGCCGGAAGCAAAGCCCTAAATTGGCCTCGCGCTAATGCGCAACCGCGGCGCATATAAGATCGCTCAACCGGTCCAGTCCCTTGGCCAAGTCAGTGCCCAAGTGAACGCGCAACGCGCGCCGATGCCGGTCGGTTAGCACCTGGAAATCTCCCCGTGCCTGCGCCGCTTTCACCACGCCGAACGTATACTTCTGCTGCGGAACTGGTAAATCTTCCGCCTCATCGCATGTAATTTGCAGGAAGACACCCGAATTTGGTCCGCCCTTGTAAGCTTGACCCGTGCTGTGCAGGAATCTGGGTCCGAAGCCCAGAACCGTCGCGACCTGCTTATTATCGACGATTTGCTTGCGAATCTCTTGCAGCTTCGCTTCGTACTCCGGAAACATCGGGAGATAAGCGAGCAAGCCAAAATAGTCTCCGGGTTTCAGCCGGTCCACTTGCTCCCGGATCACCGCGCCCAACTTGTTTCCCCGCTTCAGCAGCGCCTCTGCATTCGCCTTGTCAGTAAACAGCTTGATTCCGTCTTGATCGACAATGGGCTCTTCCGATGGCAGCGAACCGCTTTGTTCGAACGCCGATGTCAGATCCCGGGTGACGATCTTGCTCGCCTCGACATCGGGCTGATTGAAAGCATTGATCCCGAGTACCGATCCGGCAACGGCTGTCGCGATTTCCCATTGGAAGAAGGCCTGACCGAGATCGTAAAGATCACTTAGGACTATACGCACTACCGGTTCGCCCGCATGCTCTAGCGCTGTTATCGAACTTTCTAAATCCGGGTCATTGTCGCCAGAAAACCTGATGTATGCAAACACCCGATCGTTGCCGTACTTCTCTGGCGGGAACAACGGCTCGCGATCGACTGGAATGAGCCCGTGGCCCTCCTTGCCTGTCGATTCCGCGAGCAACTGTTCGAGCCACGCACCGAGGTCGTATATGGAATGCGAGCATACGAGCGTCACCTTGTCTCGCTTGAATTGTGCGGCTGCGGTTCCCAAGAACAATCCGAGCGATACACCCGGATTTTGGGCGGCATCGGAATTCTTACATCTCTCGACCATGGCTGCCGCGCGCCTCAGTAACCGCTCCGTATCGAGGCCCATAGCCGCATGCGGTACGAGACCAAAATCAGAGAGAGCTGAATAGCGGCCTCCGATACTCGGCACCCCGTGGTAAAGCCGGCGGAACCCCAATTTTTCCGCGACACCTTCCAACTTCGACCCTGGATCTGTTATCGCGATGAAATGATGACCAGCCCGGTCGCCTACCGCCTTCTTCGTTTCATCGAAGAAGTATTGCATGTAGATATTCGGTTCGAGCGTTGTACCTGATTTGCTCGAAACGCAAAATAGTGTGCGGGCCGGGTCGATCCGCGCCCTTAAACTTCTGATGTAAACCGGATCCGTGGAATCGAGCACCAGCAGCTCCGGCGAACCCGCCTGCTTGCCGAAGGTGAGGCTGAATACCTCGGGACAGAGGCTCGACCCCCCCATGCCTAGAAGCAGCATGTGGGTAAAGCCATCCTCGCGGACTTCGGCCGTCAAGCTCTTAAATTTCGAAGCGTTCGAAAGTTCCTGGTCGACGATATCGAGCCACCCGAGCCACTTCGCCTCATCGGTGTTCGTCCAAAGTGAAGCGTCTTTCTTCCAAAGCCGCTGGGTATTTCCAGTGCTATCCCATTTCTTCTGTGCCTGCTTGACTGCTTTTTCCAGATCCGTTGGCAAAGAAAAGGATAAACTGGCCATCTCGGCGGCACTTTGCGGGTTAGCGGAACTCATTTTCCTCGATTCCTTTTACCTTATTTAAACGGCGGACATGCCGATCCTCACCGCTGAAGCGCGCTGAGAGAAAGGCTTCCGTCACATCCTGAGCGAGCATTTGTCCGATAATGCGCGAACCCATAACCAAGACGTTCATATTATCGTGTTCGACGCCTTGATGCGCTGAATAGTGGTCATGGCAAAGCCCCGCCCGAATGCCCTTGAACTTATTGGCCGCAACGGAGACTCCCACGCCGCTTCCGCAAACCAGCACCCCGCGCTCTGCGGCGCCGGACCGAATGTCATCCGCCACCAAGGTTGCGTAATCGGGATAGTCGTCCGGTTTGTCGGGTGTGAACGTGCCCACGTCGTGAACCGAATGGCCGAGCTTCTCGATGAAGTCGACGAGCATCCGTTTCATCTCATAGCCAGCGTGATCTGCTCCAACAGAAAGTTTCATTATCGATCTCTTAGATGCCCGGAATTGACGAAGAGGCTTCTCGCAATTTATCAAGCCGCGACATGCTTCATGACTAGCGTCGCGTTTAGCCCCCCAAAAGCGAAAGTGTTCGACATTGCAATTTCTACGCTGGCGCGGCGGGCGTAGTTGGGAACCACATCCAGCCCGCAATCCGGGTCGGGGTGCGTGAAGTTCACGGTAGGAGGAACTAACCCATTTTTCAGCGTCAGTAAAGTGGCTATCGCTTCAATGGCGCCCGCGGCTCCCAAGGTATGTCCGTGCATGGACTTGGTCGAGCTAATCAGGAGCGAGTCCGCCTTGCCTGCGAAGACAAGGCAAATCGCCTGAGTTTCGGTGGCGTCATTCGCCACCGTACCGGTGCCGTGTGCATTGATATAGTCCACGTTCTCCGCTCTCAGGTTCGCGTCCTGAAGCGCCCAAAGCATCGCCTTCGCAGGTCCGTCAGCGCACGGCTGAGTAATGTGATGGGCATCTGAGCTCATACCGAATCCCAGGATCTCGCCGAGGATTTCGGCACCCCTAGCTTTGGCGTGCTCCCAATTCTCGAGAACCAGCATGGCCCCACCCTCGCCCAGAATCAGTCCCCGGCGATCTGCAGAGAACGGCCTGCAAATATCGGGCGAAACAACCCGCATGGCCTCCCACGCGCGTAGCAATCCTTCCGAGAAAACAGCTTCGCTGCCACCCGCGACGGCAACCAATACCTGCCCTGACCGGACCATCCAAAATGCCTGTCCCAACGCGTGGTTCGAAGATGAGCATGCCGTCGAAACCGTGTAAGCCGGTCCGTGAATTCCGAATTCGAGCGAAATACGGCTGGCGCCCGCGTTGGCCATCGTGCGCGGGATGGTCAAGGGAGCAATGCGCGGGTTGCGATCCTTATAAAGCCGCTGATATCCTTCTTCCTCCGAAAACTGGCCGCCGATACTGCTGCCGGTGATAACCGCGGATTTGTCGGCAAGCTCTCCCCTAAAAGTGAGGCCGCTTTGACCGATCGCTTGGCGCGCAGCTACTGCCGCGAATTGGGCAAAGCGCTCCAACATCACCAGATCTTTGTCGCTGAAATGGGCGGCAGGTCGAAAGTCACGAGCTTCGGCGGCGTTCTGAAACTTGTATGGCGGGCTGCCGGGTTCGCTTAAAGGCCGGATTCCGCTCTCGCCCGCCGCTAAACGCTGCCAGCACTCGGAAACAGTGTTGCCCAACGCACAAACTAACCCAAGGCCAGTAACCGCTACCCGGTTCACGCCGCACCCGGAGGCACAGCTTGACTCTTTTCCTCGACGAGCTTGCGAACCCCATCAGCGACTTCCCGAACTGAGCGCATAGTCTGCACACCTTCGTCCGGGATATTGATGTCAAAGGCATTTTCGAGAGCGAATATGATATTAATTCCGTCAAGCGAATCGATTTTCAGCTCCTCGAAAGTGCTGTTAAGAGAAACCGATTCGACTGGAATGTGCTGCGTCTCGGCAATCACCTGGATCACCTTAGCTTCTAAATCAGCTGTTTCCGAGTGTTCGGGCATGTGATGAGACTCATCATAACTCCCGTCCGCTTTGAGTAGGAGCTATGTGCCAACGCATAAAAAAGCCGGGTGCCTGTACGGCACCCGGCAGGTGTACGCCAAAGCCGCTCGGAGTTTCGGCTTTCGCGTGACGGTGGAATTGGTTAAGAAAGCAAGCCGCCGTGCCCCAGACACGCAATCTCCCAACCCGAGACTCGATATCTGGCCAACATGGGGGGCAAAATCATATCCAGCACGTTCGGCTTCGCCGATCGAAAGCAGCAGGGGGCCGAGACGATTGGCACGTCGTCCTTATAGCTGAGTAACATCAGGTTACCCGGCTCGACAGGCGCCAGAAAACTCTCGATGTGAGCGCCCAGACGCACTAGTGCTCTGCCTACCACATCCTCGGGGCCCGCCGGGGCTGTGGTCGACGCCACCAGAATAGTAACCGGCTTTGTCCGTAACAGGTGTTGGAGCGCTCGCGCCACCTGCTCCTCTTCTTCTATGGCCGAGAGCGCATACCGCAGGATCGCGCCCATTCGTTCCAGGCGCATTCGCACGACGTTCTCGAACAGAGTGCGAGCGCGGTCGCCGTGCACCGGGTCCGTGTAAAGAACGGCGACACCGGCATCACGAATCGGGCGCGCTTGCAGTATCGGTCCACGTTCGGCTAAGACGTTTAGAATTGCATCTAATTGGGATTGCGCCACGGCAAACGGGGAGCTCTTCACAGTCGCAAGCTTTTCACCAGCACGAACGTGACGGAAATTACCAACGGTGGCAATTACAACGCTGCTGATGCAGTTGATTTGCTTCAGCAGATCGTCGTCGACGAGCGAACAGCAATCCTCAGTGGCAACCAGGTTCGCACGGCCTCCCGCAGCAAGCCTGATCTCGACGGAGCCGCAGCATATCGCCCCCCCGACCGCCATGACGGCATCGTCCTCGCCGACCTCGCCTTCCTCGAGCTCGGTCACCCAGACCTGGTTCATTCCCTCCGTTTTGAGCAGGCGTATATCTTCATCGCTCAAAATGTGGCCTTTCGCCAGTAGCTTCCGTCCACTCGGGCGGAAAATTGTACAGCAAAGGATACGGCCCGCGGATTCCTGAACGTCCAAAGTTAACGCACGCATTTTCCCTCCCGAAAAGGCGCCTTAGTACTAGGCGATGTGGACGAGTATACTAGTACTATTTCGGAAAATCCAGTGAAAACTACCAGTAATTTCGGCTTAGGCAAAAATATTTTTTGGTTTACTGCAAAACGCTACTGAATTCAGCTGGAAAGTCGTTTAAATTACTTTGTGCGCAGCCTGGAGTTTCGACGACAGCCGGCTACCAAGCGGCTCGCCTGCAAACAGCCGTTCACAAATGCCGCTTTCACGCCCGGAAGCAACCGTAATTTCCCCGACACCGCCCTTCAAAGCCGAGAGTGCTGCTTCGAGTTTTGCCCGCATTCCGCCGAAAGCGATCCCGGATTGAATCAAGTCACGTATTTCCGTAGGATTCAGATAAGAGATCACGCGTCCGTGAGCGTTCGTCACCCCCGGAACGTCGGTCAGGAATAACAGCCGATCCGCACGCCATGCGGTTGCGCAGCAGACGGCCATGTCGTCGGCGTTCACGTTCAGCACCTTTCCGCGCACGTCCGCGGCGATGCACGCCACCACCGGTACGTAACCTCCGTCGCGCAACAAGCGTAGCAGTCGGGCATCCGTCAGTGTTGGCTTCCCTACAAATCCAAGCTCACCATCGAGTTGTTCGGCAGTGGTAAGGCGGCCGTCAATTCCCGATAGGCCGAGGGCGCATATATCCGCGGAAAGCAATGCTGAAACCAGTGCCTTGTTTACGCCGCCCGCAATTACGGTGGTGACGGCATCAATGACGTTGCTATCAGAAACCCTCAAGCCGTTCACGAAACGGCTCTGGATGCCTCGCGTTGCGAGAAATTCCGTTACCTGCTTGCCACCGCCGTGCACCACAATCAATTCGTGGTTCCGCGCGACGAACGCGAGTTGGTGAGCGATCGTCGTACAGCTTTCCTGGTTTGCTAGCAGAGTGCCGCCGACCTTGATGAGAACTCTCACAGCAAAGCCTGGGTTTCCGGAAAGCCGAGCATTAGATTCATATTCTGGACGGCTTGCCCGGCCGCCCCTTTCAAGAGGTTGTCTTCCGCTGCAACGATCACGACGCGTTGGCTTTCGGGCTCGAAGTTAAATCCTATGTCGCAGAAATTTGTGTTCTGCACGCCTCGAATATCCGGCACTTTGCCTGGCGCGTAGAGCCGGATGAATGGCTCGTTCGCGTAAGCTTCCTCATAAATAGCGAGCAGATCGACTGGCTTGTCGACGCGCTGCGTGCGCATGTAGATTGTCTCGAGAATTCCATTAGCAATGGGCAACAAATGAGCGGTAAACGTAAACTCCCGCTCACCGAGCCCAGTATTCTGGAGGATTTCAGGCACGTGGCGATGATCCATAACGCTATAGGCGCTGAAATTTTCCGTCACTTCGCAGAAACTTGTGCGTAGGGATGCTTTCCTGCCTGCTCCGCTCACACCGGATTTCGCGTCACAGATAATGCCCCGGCCCCGATCGGCGATTTGTGCGGCAATTAAAGGACGGATGGCCAGATTGGCAGCAGTTGCATAGCAGCCGGGATTCGCGATCAGGCGAGCGCCCGCAATCTGATGCCGATAAAATTCAGGCGCGCCATAGACAGCTTCTTTCAATAGAGAAACGGCCCTGTGCCGCTCTTTGTACCAGCGCGAGTAGGTCTCGGCATCGCCCAGCCGGAAAGCCCCACTAAGGTCGATCAGCTTGGAGCCCGTTTCTAGGAAGGCTGGCACGAGTTCCATAGAAACTTCCGCCGGGGTGGCCAGAAATACGAGTCTCAGTCCTTCCTGGCGAATCGCTTCGACAGTTGCGGGAATTTTCTTGAGCGGCTTCAAACCGAGAGGCCCTATCCGCTCCTCAACGTCCGATCGGTGTTCGAGCAGGACGGGTTCCACACCCGAGTGGCGAGACAGAATGCGGATCAGTTCAGCTCCGCTGTATCCGCGAAAGCCGACCACACCCACCGGTAAACGATCTTGCGTCTTATTCACTAGAACGAATGAAGTATTACAGCTGCTCGGTTGTAGATCGAGCTGCAAGATCACCGATGACCGGAAGCTTCACTTGCTGCTCCTGAGCCGCTTTAACGAGTAGATAAATCCAGCATACGAATAAGATCAATTTCAATACGCCAAGAAGCGCATGCTCGACACCGGCGAAAAACAAGATCGGTCCAGCTGACGAAACAATGAGCCAAGCCACGAAGAGATACAGCGCCTGAAAGCCGTTGAACCGAACGCGCTGATTTCCGCGGTACTTCTGAGAAGCCAGGAACACGATAGCGGGAATCACGCCGAAAATGGGTATGTAGCAAAGGATAGAGGCAGTTCGGTCGCTCAAGCCCTCGAAAAACTCGGTGAATTGGGCCGATCGCTGCGGTTGCGCTGCGCCACAGTTATGGCAAAACGAGGCGTAGGGATCAACGCCAGTTCCGCAGCTGGTGCAAAACGGCAATGCTTCGGTTCCTCCCATCTTCTATTTGAACTTACGTTTTCCACCCGAATCTTGTTCCCCTGGCTATTTCGCTTCCTCGGCCCCGCCGAGCCGCTGCTCAATAGCTTTCATGACGAGCGATACGGATTCGGAAAGGCTTTCGAGATCCGTCCGGCATTCGACTTCGGGTGTGGAAGGAGCTTCGTACGGATCGGAAAGCCCGGTGAAGTGGGCCAAATTACCGGCCCTCGCCCGATGGTAATGTCCTTTCGGATCCCGCTGCTCACAGACCTCTATGGGCGCATTCACGTAGACTTCCAGAAAACTTCCGATGGATCGGCGCACTTCCTCGCGAATCGCGCGATAAGGCGATATAGCGGAAACAAGCACGACGACGCCGTTTCGATTCAAGAGCTGCGCGACAAATCCGATGCGACGAATATTTTCGTCTCGATCCTCCTTGCTGAAGCCCAAGTCTTTGGAGAGCTGCTTGCGCACGACGTCGCCATCCAGGACCTCGACTTTCAATCCTTTGGCCCACAACCTCTCGTAAACCGCCTGTGCGATCGTTGTTTTTCCTGCGCCGCTCAAACCGGTGAACCAAACGGTCAGACCGCCCGATACCGCTACACCACGGCTCTCGCTCGGCTGTGCGGAGTCGAGCACCTCCGAAATCATCCCTGCGCCAATCGTTTGATTCGTGGACGGATCGACAAAGATCAGCGCTCCCGTAAAACGATTCGACTGATATGGCTCGCAGTATAAGGGCTGATGAGTTTCAACTGTTACAGTTCCAATGCCATTGAAATCGATTTTCTCCGCCTGCGCCGTCTCGAGCCGGTTCAAATCGAAGACGCTCTCCACCCGCGAGACCATGCCGCAGACCTGCCGCGTTGTATGGCGAATCAGGTAAGGATGCTGCGGAACCAACGGAGTCTGGCTCATCCAAACTACGGTTGCGCGAAAGACTCGCGAGATAGACGGAGGATTCTCAGGATTGACGAGCATGTCGCCGCGGCTGAGGTCAATCTGTCTATCGAGGGTCAAAGTCACCGAGAGTGGGGCGGATGCTTCGGCTTTATCGGAGTCGGGACACATCACTGAAGAGACGTGGGCCGGCACATGCCCGGGAAGCGCCAGCACGGGATCGCCAACTCGGAGGCGTCCCGCAGCAATCTGACCTCCGTATCCCCGAAAGTGTTCGGCGCGCAGAACTATTTGAACAGGCAGCCGCAGTGCGCCGGTGCCCGTTCTGCTAACTTCCACCGTTTCGAGAAATTCGAGGAGACAAGGGCCACGGAACCATGACATGTTCACCGAGCGCTCCACAACGTTATCTCCGTTCAAGGCGCTCACAGGTATCGCAGTGACTGCGGAGAATCCGAGCGGCCTTGCAAGGTCTTCGAAATCGCTCAGGATATTCGAAAGCACTTTCTCGTTGTAGCCGACAAGGTCCATCTTGTTCACAACCAAAACGATGTCCCGGATCCCTAGCAATGAACAAATGTATGCGTGCCGGCGAGTTTGCAGCAGCACGCCCTTTCTTGCGTCCGCCAGAATAATGGCCAGTTCCGAATGAGAAGCGCCAGTGGCCATGTTGCGTGTGTACTGGTCATGGCCGGGCGCATCTGCAAGGATGAATTTGCGGCGTGGAGAGCTGAAGTACCGATAAGCGACGTCGATGGTGATGCCTTGCTCACGTTCCGCGCGCAAGCCGTCGGTGAGGAAAGCTAATTCCAGGCCTTTCGTAGAGGGCTGCCGCACGCTCTCGAGCTGATCGTCGTAAACTGCGTTTGCATCGTGCAGCAAGCGGCCGACGAGAGTGGACTTGCCGTCGTCGACGCTGCCCGCAATGAGAATACGGAGCAAGCTGCGGGTTATTGAATGGTGTTCAGTGATCAGGTGAGTTGCTCGGCCCAATCCTTTACTCTAGCTGCAAGAAATGTCCGCTCGAACGGTCGGACAGTTGCTGTAGCTGCGATTTAGATATGCAGTCAGGCGGCTTCTTCGGCCGTAATCGCGGGATTTTCACGGAGTGATGCGAGCGTCGGGGCGTGGCGGATGTCCAAATTGAGTAATTGCTGATGGTCAACTTTCGCTTCGGCGAGCAAAATGTCCCAGCGATGGCGTTCTTGCTTGCGGTTTTCGGCGGCTTCGCGGCGCAAATGATTGGCTTCTTTGCGCCCTTCATCGTTCTGGTGGCGCTGCTGCGATTCGAACCCAATTTGCTGTTTTCGCGTTTCCGCTCTTAGCTTTAGAAGATCAGTGAGGGCGTTGCGGAAAGCGCGATCGTGCGTGGCTTGGTAGCGCAGGTACAGCGCGAGCTGCTTGGGATTCTCGCAGAGCGGCGCTGCGATATCCATCGTGAGGTCTTGCAAGAGCACAGCGCGCTTGGAGAGCCAGAGCGATTGCGCCATTTTGTCGACCAGGACAGTTTCGGTGGGGGTGGAAGGCTGGTGCTCGGCGTGGAGCGTGTCCAAGAGGATCTGGAATTCGACTTCGTTTTCCCAAGCGAGGACGCGGAATGTGCCGGTGAAGCCGAAGCGGAAATTGTTCTGCGAGGCGATGGCTTTGCCTTGCTCGGTTTTCGGGCCAGTTGATTTTTGGGCGTTCGTTTGATTTGCGGTGACCTGGGCTTGAGTCGACATCTTGAAACCTCCTGGAAATGAAAAACGCCCAGTTGCGCGACGGCGCTGGGCGTTAATCGAGAAAAGTTGGAAGCCGAATCGCTTCCTGGGACCAGTATAAAGCATGCTTCCAAGCGATTCCCGGTAAGTGGATGAAAGGAAGGGAAATCCGGGCCGTGACTGGGGTTTGGGTAAGGCGCACTATGGGATTGAATAGCACCGGTCAGACCCGGATAGCGCGCCCGGCGACGCCTCAACCGCCCGAAGAGCGTCTAACCCATTATGGCCCTACATCGTGACTCGGATTTGTCACGAACTCAAGTACAACTCTTTCGACTTTGCGAGATCGGCGGGAAAAAAATCCCAAAACACGAATCGTCCACGCTGCGTGAATGTACCGGCAAAGGAGGTGGAACCTAATTGAATCTTGTATCTCAGGAGACCATCGATAATGTTTGCGACCCCCTTAGTGAATCTCTCCATGAGGCGCTTCGGGATCGGTTCGTATTTGTCAAGATGATTCAATAACGCAGTTTGTTTGGTCCGTTTGAGATACCCCATCGCTTCCTCAACCAGGCGAACTCGTTGTATCCCCGCTGATTCCATAACCGCCCTTGGATACGCTGGACTTCTTAACCGAGCACCAATTTTAGCGAGTCTCTCCTCTACTGTGCGATTGTAATCCTCGGAGCGGATAAGATACGTGCGCTCCTCGAAGACTGCTTCCCGGAGCACTTGGGATAACCTTGGGACGAATACCTCAAAGCGTTCGTGCGGAGGCGAATCGCTGCGCAGCAAGTCGCTTGCATCAAAGCCGGGACCTACAACCTCGACCGTCATCTTCTGTTGTGTGCTATCCGTTATGGCGGTCAGAGAATAGCTATCGCGATAGGGGCTCAAGGGCTCTAGAAAAGCTGCGATTTTCCCTTCGTTCCTCAATTCCTTGACCACTCTGCTTACCTGTTTACTGGGGACGATGTAACCTCCTCGACGCTCGGACCACCGTTTGTTCAAGTTATCAATTCTGAGCAACATCTCATCGCAACCGTGGCGGTCGCAGAAACCCTTCAAGGTACGTGCCGCGTCAACTGACCAGCGCTGGACGATGACGCCATCGAGGATTGGCTGACGTAAGGCGCGAATCCAAACCATGCTCGCGAACTTCAGATAGCCGTTTAGCGAGTTAACCGACTCTCGAAGGTTGCGCTCTGAAACGTGTCTAAGATCGAGCGGATCGACCGAACTCATTAGCGCCGCACAAAAGCACTTAGCCGTGAGGTCCGAGCCAGTGTACTCAAAAACCGTTCTTCCCTTCCACACTGCCGCCAATCCCAGCTATGAATTCCGATAGCCTCAGCAAGCAGGCTGCGAATGTACTGGGAGGGAATGGTTGGCGGAAAAAACGTGTATCTTTTGCCGCGTACCGATTCGTAGTAGAGGTATGACCTGCCGGGCTGAATACGTTTTAGCTCGAGAAGGTTTGATACCTCCTCGACTGGAAACGCCCGAATCAGCTCCTCGACCGGGTCTTTTTCGGCTGGAAACGGGACAATATGTAGGTGGGCGTGATTAATGCCGCACCCTCCAGCGTCCGGGGTGCGTGCACCGTGCTCGAAGGATAAACAATTGCCATACGTATCGCGCATTTGGTCGGTCAGACCCCTTTTGAGAGTCTCAGCCGTGTTCAAATCCTCGGCGGACATGTCGGCCAGTGCGCGGTAATGGTGGATCGGGACGAGAAGCAAATAACCCGGCACTAGCTGCCCTAGACTCGGCAGCGCGCGAAAGCCACCTTGCTCAAAAACTGTACGGCTCACGACTTCGTTACCGTACTGGACGGCGAACGAGTTCGCGCTGCCACCAGCGAACTCATCGCAGAACTCGCACTGACGGTAGTTGGTACTGATGTGTGACCTAGCTTTTGGTGTAACTGCGAACATTTTCTTCTGTAACTTCCTTCGAAAATCTCTCGCGGATTTGGCTGACATTTTTCGCATACACGTCATAGGGGCATTTCGGATCAGAGCTAGGTTCGACACGGAGCGCAGGGGAGGTGAGATTATTGAATCCGGCAAGATAGTGAGTCACAAGCATCCAGTCGTCAATCCAAGTGACGCCAACAGTAGGAGTCGCGTCGTACGTATAAATCGTTAATCGCTTCTTTTCGGCGTCGTTGAGCCGATCCCGAATTGCCCATAATGCCCTGATCGAATTTTTGGTCCTCCTCCTTGTCTCCAACTTCTGGAGATCTTCTCTTTCGCGTACGTCAGCTTCGGACTTGGTTGGATCAAGAAAGAAGATCTGGATTTGAATGCCTTCGCTCAAGCGACTAATTAGGGCAGGTTCGAATCGGTCGTCCCTAATCCATTCGCCATGAGCTTGGCCTAGCAGAATGCAGGTCCGCTGGGCGCCTGCCAACCAATCAACCCAGGATTCATTGGGCACCATGTTGCGATTGGGATAGAAGTCCCTTACACCCATTTGTAGAAACTTCTGATACGTCTCCTCGCCGTTCGGGCCTGCAAAGCTCACCAACATAGAGGCGAGCATTGATGTACCGATTCCCACCAAGGCAGCCGAGATGAGCGCCTGTTTATTCGAAAGCCACGATCCGGCAAACACCGAGGCGACACCCAACAGCGCCACGATCCACCAGTAACGTTCCCTAAAAAAGAAGCGGAGTCGTCGCCACACGGCAAAGTGCATTATACGCCGAACATTCTTGATTCAAAATGTGTTGATCGCCTATGACCGGCGCGAATACGAGAAATGTAGGTGTAATCAGCTTGCGCTACTCGAACCGAAGTGAAGTTTGCATGTAGATCGGTCTGGTTGTGCGCGGCCTGGACGTCTTGCGCGGAGTGTGCCTCTTCGCGTGTCTGCATATTGCCCCAACGATAGGGATCGGGAACAGCCAGGGGCCGATAGACCGCGCTGGCTCGACGGGGCTGGGAAGCTTTTCGCCGAGGTAGCCGGCGTCCGAGAGAACTTCCCTCACCAAGGGCGTGAGCGGGAGATCGCCTAGTTCGTGCAAAGACACGAATTTGACCTCCGACACATCGTCCGAAGCCTGGAGATATCCTCCGACCACTCTCCCCCAACTGTAGATTATGATCCGGTGCTCTTGCGGTGCGTTTATGACCTCGTAAACGCGGAACTGGCGCTCCACCGCCACCTCGAGACCGGTTTCCTCCGCTAATTCTCTCACCGCGGCGTCGGCTATGGTCTCAAAAGCATGAATTTTTCCGCCCGGGAGAATCCAGTTACCCCTCTGCGGGTCTTTGTTCCGTTTTCCCAGCAGAATTCGGTTGGCCTCGTCTCTAACGATGAGTGCTGACCCAACTCGCGGTAGTCCTTCTCTCATCCCAGTCGGTCCTCAGAACCGCACTTGGAGTCGGCGATGAAGTTTACTCGCTCGTGACACCGCGACATGATCGATTCTCTACGTACCTTCTGCTCCCGGACAGCATGGGCACAAATTAAGATCTTAGCCGGAAAGTGTCCGACAAGACGTAAAGGTTATGTTTTATCCAACGCACTGAAGGAGACGGATGAGCCCTTTCCTCAGATTTATATTTTGCCGCATATTTGGAACGAGATCCGACGGATCTGGTACTTCAAAAGTTGTGGAAAAGGGTCGATGTGATGTGGAAAAGCCGTTCGGTGTAACGATTTTTTCACTTAGACGTTTTGGATTCTTATCCGCTGATGCAACTTTCGCGAAATGCATTGGTTGGCCTCGGTAGTGGCACCTTCGCGCAGCACGTTCAAGTTCGAAAGCGAGCCAAGCGCGGGACCAAGGTGAAAGCGACGGTACCTTTTCCGACCAACTTCGTAAGCCTAGAGCGGGAGCAGAGCCTCATCTAGGACGTTGTGGGCTGCACTTTCTTGGCATCGGGGCTCGCTGATCCAAGCCACTCAGGATCCTGCGCAGTGCTGTCAAAGATGGCCTGGTCTTAAACAGCTCCCAACGTCCCTCCATAGCCTGCGGTTTCGCTCGATTCAGGATCGCGGCCATCTCTTCCTTCGATACTTTGTCATATGTCTGCGCGGCTTCGATCGCCTGATCCAAAAATTCAGGCTTGTCGATTCCCGTGATTTGCACTGAAACGGGCTGACTCAACGAGAACTGTAAGCACTCGAGCGCAGTCACCGCCCCGCTCTTCACAATCACCGTGTCTCCGATGCTTTTCATTCCCGAGCACTCCGATGTTTCTCTTGACCAACTCGGAAGCACTTGGTTCGTGAAACTTCGAAAATGGTAATCCATGACATTCACCGGCATCTGCACGGTGTCGAACACAAATCCATGCCGGTCCGCCACTTGAAGCATGTACAGGTGTATCTGCGGATCTTTGTGGCCGGTGAAGCCTATAAAACGTACTTTGCCCGCCTTCTTGGCTGCAAGTGCCGCCTCGGCTGCGCCGCCTTGAGCGAAGATTCGATCGGGATCTTCAAAGCGGATGATTTCGTGAAATTGTATAAGATCCACGTGATCGGTTTGTAATCGCCGTAACGACTCGTCCAATTGCTTATTGAACTCCTTGCGCGTGCGCCCGTCACTTTTGGTCATCATGAAAACCCGGGTTCGCAACTTACCCTCTTTTGACGCTTTGCCAACCCGTTTTTCACTCGCACCGTTGTTATAGTCCCAGGAGTTGTCGAGAAAGGTAATGCCTCGATCAACGCCTGCCTGTACGACTTTAATGGCGTCCGCCCCTGAAATATCAGACTTGCCCAGATGATGTCCCCCCATGCCGATGCAGGAAACTTCCACACCGGTATGGCCCAGAATTCGATACGGGATTTCACCTCTGGGTGGAAGCATGGGAGGGCGAAGCTGCAGCACGCTTTACGGTCAAATTCTTCGGAAGCTCACGCCGGTTTGTCTGTGGATTATTGGACATATCTATTAGATGGCGATTAGGCTGGAAGAGCACTAATGAATCGCGGCCAGAGCGCACGGCCTCGCAGCCCAATGACCCCCGCGGACTACTCAGAAATCGCCACCCATCGATCACCGATGTTGGTCTACGACGGCTCCTGCGGTTTCTGTAGCCGTTCGATTCAGTTCATGTTGCGTCATGAACGACGGCATGACTTGTTGTTTGTAACTCGCGACTCCGAATTGGGCCATCGATTACGTCGCACATGGGGATTGGAATCGGTTCAGTCGATGTTGTGGATCGAAGGCGGCCAGGTTTTTGCGAAATCAGCAGCGGTGATCAAGGCAGCGGCCTATCTCGGCAGCTGGTGGTCCCGGTTAGCAGTCCTTGGTTCGTTCTGTCCTTCGTTCATCCTGAACCGAGTTTATGAATTCATCGCTGAAAATCGTGGCCGGCTCTCGTTCCAAGCGGCGGTTTGCCCGACTCCCAGTCCTGAACAACGCAATCGCTTCCTAGCCTGATCGAGGTAAATGAGCTCCTATTTCTACCTGGAAACGGGGAGCGGGGCCGTCAGGAACGGGCCTTTATCGGGCACCCATATTGAGTTTTGCTGGAGTTCCTGTATTTCCACGGTCACCAGCCCTGTGGTGAAGCTCAGAGCGTGCCCACCAGCGGTTTCATCATCCGATATGAAGTGATAGTGATACCCGACCTGGTTGATACCTTTGACCCAGGCTGGGCAGCGAAAGGCAACTAGCGTACCTTTGATGTCCTGAAAGGGAAACTCGACCTCTTGCTCGACCGCTTTAGAGAGCGGCGGATAGGGTGGAAACAACTTGGGGATCGCCCGTGTGGTCAGCTCAGAGAAGGTGCCATGAATTCGGATTGCATAAAACAGATTCGTTGACGGGATGTGTTGGTCGATCTGTCGGCCCAGTTCGTCCATCGAGACGCTGTTTGTCGAAAAGCGGAGGCTCGAGCGGAACGTGGTGATCACGGCGAATGGAATTCGTGAACAGTCGGGCTCCTCGGTTACGATTCCATCGGAACGAAAGTGATAGAAGTGCCCATTCAGAATTGTCATCTCGCCGTCGATTCCTTCAAATGTTCCGAGCCCAAAATCACCTTGTCGCTTCAGCGTGCCGACGGCGTAGACACCTTGATACAGACCCAGGCTTAGAGCATCCAGAGTGGAGACTTGAAATACAACAGGAGCGCCACGATGTTCGGGTTCGCTCGAATCAGGTTCGGCTTGTGCCGTCAGGAGCAGAGACGTTATAAACAACAGGCACCAAGTGCGTAACAGGCGGACAAATTGAGTGCGCAAGATTTCCTCCGGGATCAGGTGACTTGTATCACAGTCGAAGTCTGGCTTGCCAACGGGTCGTCGCTCCTGGCGTAAGTTAGCCACTTGTACACCTCGCCATTTCTTCATCGATGTACACAAACGCGCTATATCGCGCGCTCGTTAGCCGCGGCTTGGACATAGCCGAAGCGAAATTCAGATTGCGCCTAGTCAGAGGAGTACACTAGCGAAGTCGGGAATCCGGTAGTCCGTAAATTCTGGAATCCCGTCGGAATTAATCTACCCAGGCGCTCCAAGGAGGAGCCAAGTACATGAAAAAGTCCTTGCCGCACATTCTATTCATGGTTACGGCCCTTGCAACGGCATCGCCCGGTTTGCGGGCCGCCGCGCCTAACTTCGGTCCCAACGTGCTGATCTTCGATACCAGCATGTCGCAGGCGGATATCCAGAACGCCGTCAACACAATCGCCACCCAACAGGTAAGCAATCAATTTGGCCCGCAGCGATATGCATTGCTGTTCATGCCTGGCACCTATGGCAGCTCAACCAATCCGCTCATCTTCCAGATCGGCTATTACACCGAGGTGGCGGGCTTGGGCGCGTCTCCATTAGACGTCGTAATTAACGGGAAAATCGACGTACGCAACCAATGTTTCGCTTCGGGCGCCTGCAACGCGCTCGATAATTTCTGGCGGTCGTTATCGAACCTGACTATCAACGCGATGGGTGCGGACGGGTGCTACTCTGGCAACGAGTTCTGGGCCGTTTCTCAAGCAGCGCCCATGCGGCGGGTCCAAGTCAACGGTACGGTCACGCTCTTCGATTACTGTACAGGTCCGAACCCTTACGCAAGCGGTGGTTTTATCGCCGATACCGAGACCACGGGCGGGACTATCATAAATGGCTCGCAGCAGCAGTTTCTCGTTCGCAACAGCATCATCGACGGATGGACGAACGGCGTCTGGAATCAAGTTTTCTCTGGCGTCCTCGGCGCCCCGCCGCAATCGTTCCCGAACCCACCGTACACCACGCTGGCTACCAGCCCGATCACCAGGGAAAGACCATTTCTGTATGTGGACTCCTCTGGCAAATACAACGTTTTTGTTCCTGCCGTTCAAACCGACTCTTCCGGCACATCCTGGGCAGGCGGATCAACTGCAGGCTCGTCCATACCAATACATGATTTCTTCATCGCCACCCCGGCGACCTCTGTTTTTGAGATTGATTTCGCGCTGCTTTTGGGCCGGAACGTGATATTCACTCCCGGCGTTTACAACCTGGATTTTCCGGTCATCGTTACGCGGCCTAACACCGTAGTGCTGGGACTCGGCTTCCCCACACTCTCACCCCAGAATGGCGTTCCAGCTATGACGGTGGCCGACGTGACAGGCGTGAAAATTGCCGGATTTCTGTTTGATGCAGGTCCGGTCAACTCGCCGGTGCTCCTAGAAGTGGGCACTCCGCATTCGCATAGAGGCGACGCTCTAAATCCGACAACCCTAAGCGACGTGTTCTTCCGAATCGGCGGCGCGGCCCCGGGCAAAGCGACCAATAGTCTCGTCGTAAACAGCGATAACGTGTTGCTCGATGATATCTGGGCCTGGCGCGCGGATCACGGCACGGGAGTAGGTTGGACCGTCAACACCGCTGATACGGGCTTAGTCGCCAATGGCGACAATGTTACAGCTTACGGCCTGTTCGTAGAACATTACCAGAAGTATCAGGTTATCTGGAATGGCGAGAACGGCCAAACTATCATGTTCCAGAACGAGATGCCCTACGATCCGCCCTCTCAAGAGGCCTGGGAGCATGATGACACTCTCGGTTACGCAGCCTATAAAGTAGCCGACAATGTCACCACGCACCAGGGTTGGGGCATGGGAAGCTACTGCTTCTTCAATCAGGGCGTGGATATTCATGCGTCCCACGCATTTGAAGTCCCGGTTACCGCCGGGGTACAATTTCACGATCTGCTGACGGTCTTCCTTAACGGAAGCGGCGGGATTGACCATGTAATCAATGACACAGGCGCTCCGGTCTACTCCGGGAATGGTGGTCCAAGCGACGTGGTCAGCTACCCGTAAAGCGCTCGCGACGAATTAGCCTGTTCAGCGAACCAACGTTCCGGTTGCCCGGCAATCCGGAAGTCCAATGACATATTTCGACGCGCATGGCCTTACAGCGCGAACGCTAAGCAGGCTGGGATCGGACGCGCCGACCTCATTCGCAAATAGGGACCGGGACTTAACCCTGGGCCTGGCGCCGAGTCCGGCGTTCAATTACTTTCCAGAGCGCGCGGCCTGGAAACAGGAGAATCGCAGCAACGATCAGCAGGCCGGGACCATAGGCCAACAGGAAAATGGTAAACGCAATCGCACCGTTGATGACGCTCCTGAACCCTTCGACTGCCGCATTCCTAAGCCGGCCTAACGTCGAGCCGTGGTCAACTCTCATGGGCTGGCGGTATTCCTCCTGCACCTGCAACTGAATCGTGGCAAGTGCAATACGGTTCGACAGGTTCTTCAGCTCCGCATCCATCCGCTCAATCTCGCCCCTTGTGCGATCGATCTGTTCTTCCACTGCCAGAACGTCAGAAAGCTTACCCGTACGCTGGCGCAGAATTTCAGTAAGCCGGTCTTCTGTATTGCGTGCGTTCTTAAGCCGTGCCGCCAGGTCGATATACTGCTGCGTCACCTCCTCGCCCGCTTGAGACTCGGTCTGTACCCGGCCAAGCTTTCGCAGATCCAACAGCAGACCGTCCAGCTCCGTGCCAGGCACCCGCAGGCTCGCGCTTAAGCTGCGCCCTTGATCGGATGGGCTATTCACCGAAAGCTGTGCAATGTAGCCCTGATGTCTGTTTACGATTCGCGTCACTTCCGGACGAGTTCGGTCAAACTCCGCGGTCGTGATAGTCATGTCCGCAGTACGGACGATCAGGGGGCGGCCTGTTTGGACTGCTTGCTCGAGTAGGGGCGTGGGTGCAGCTTGAGGCACTCCGCCCACGGCTCCGCTTATCGGACTGCTGCGTGCCGATTCCATCCGCATCTCTCGCTCACGCCGCACCAACCCCGCCGATCCGGCAGGCCGACCGTTGTAGGCAAGCTTGTCGTATGGAGTCATGTGTTGGGCCTCGCGCAGGCTAGTCTGCCAAAGTATGAGGCCTAGAACGAGAATCACTACGGAGGCAGTACTGACGGCCCACGTCCACGGCCGGATTAGCAGATAAGAGCCCTTTCGGCGCGTCTGCCTCTTTGGCTCGTGGGTCGTTTTCAAAGCTTCAGTCAGGCGGTGCTGAAACGCAGAGCTCGATTCCTCGATTTGCCATCCCAAAAGTCGCCGTGAGAGCGTCTGGAGATCGGCCGCAATCGCCTGGCACTCGCGGCAGTGTTCCAGGTGAGCTGCAACTCCAGCGGCGCGCTCGAGGGCTAGTTCACCGTCGAGATATGCCATCAATTCGTCGCCGGCTATCGGATGCGTGCTCACATTCACCTCTCTGCCCTGTTCATCTGAGCCGCGGGCTCCAAATACTCCTTCAACGCCATGCGCGCCCGGAACAGGCGCGATCGAACGGTATTGACCGGTAGTCGAAGGACATCGGCAATCTCCGAATACGGGAGCCCTTCGTATTCCCGCAGCATCAGGATCTCGCGTTCCCCAGCGCCAAGCTTTTGAAGCGCATCGCGGACCCAGATTTCTGATTCCGATGAGAGTGTTACTGAGGGTTCGCGCACCATCTCCGCGAAGCATTGTTTCGCTTGCTTCCGCCGCTCGGCCGCGAGGAGATTGAGAGCGATCCCATACAGATAGGTCCTTACGCGGGCTCGGGGCTCATACCGCTCACTCCCTTGAATGACGGCGATGAAAGCCTCTTGCGTTAGGTCTTCCGCCCGCTGCGTATTCGCGAGCCGTCGTCGAAAGAAGCCGTAGAGCGGCTCACGGTAACGGGCGAATAGTTCCTCCAGGGCGTCCCGCGACCCGCGCTGGAAATTCAGCATCAAGCTTTCGTCGCTGTCCAAAAGAGTCCACGCTTCTTCCCGCATCTCGCGGGCTTCTCGCGCTACCTCCTCACAAGCTGTAATGTCTTAAGGTCCAGGAAAGTTCCCGAAATTCACAGGTAATCACCGGTTCAAGATACGCCAAAGTGTTCCGCTGAAGATATTGGTCTGAGCTTCAGAAGGAACGCTGCAAGCGTCTAGCATGCGATGATAACGCTCGAGTTCGCGATCTAATTCTTCCAAGTCACCCTCGAAGACATCCGATCCAAACACCAACTTTTCGAAAGCCGTACCGTTCGATTTCGGGGTATGCGGGCTGGCTACGCTCGTCCACCAGAAGATCGATTTGAAAAATTCGTAGTCTGCCTGTTTCTTGATAAGCGTCGAGCCTGACACGTCGAAATAGAGATTCGGATTCCAGCGCCCGATCTCGCCCGCCCAAGCGTAGTCAGGGTTACCGAGGTGCGCGCCGATTATGGTCAATCCTGGGAACCGCCGAGCGATCAGGTCGAGAGTTGAGACCCGCATCCGGTCAGAGCTGATATCGGCGGGCTGTTCCGGGCGGGTTCGATTCACAATCCCGGTATGAAACAGGATGATCATACGATATCTTTCCGCTCGCTCATAAACCGGCCAGTAGCGACGATCATCATACGGATACTGTGGGCTCGAGATCTCGCCCAGGCCACGAAACCCGGCCTCATGGAATTGATCGACATCACTGAGGACGCCGGGTGCATCTAGGTGAATCTCGCCCAGACCGAATAGACGGCCGGGGTGACTCTTCATAAAGCCGCTTACGCTGTTTAAATCTTTCGGAGGCGTGATGAGCATCGCCATGCCTTGAACAGACTCCAGTTTTGTCACGAGCTTCTGTAGAAATTCGTTGCTGCCGTTATGGTGTACGTGACAGTCGATCAGCTTCGGCATTACAGGTTGGCACCAGGACGCGCCGAGAGTGGCGGCGAATAGAAATGCATACCGGTGAAATGCGTTGACCATCATCTTGAATATTGCGCGTTACGTGTTACGTCATGCTTGGAAAGAATTACTGGTGCGTGAAGCCCTACGTGACGGTAGGCTAAATCGATACACTGGAGGACCTCCGATCAGTGCGTTATTCGCCAGCTGCAAATCTCTTAAAGAAGCTCGTCTCTTTCCAGTGAGGCCGGGCGTCTGCATTGGCAATACGTTCTGTGAGGGTTAGCAGTAGTTCGTTGAATCGTGCAGCCGCTACCAAGTCTACCGGCTGGTTTGTATCATCAGACGGCGCATGATAGCGGTTCGTCAGCCATGACTTCAGGGTCTTTTCTTCGTCCGCCTCTGAACCCGCGAAGGCGCTCATGATCGATGGCACGCCCGCCCGAATGAAGTTGTATTGGTCGCTGCGGATGAAGATATTGCGATCCGGCTGTGCATCTGGCAAAACTTTTACTCCCATACCCGCCGCGACCTCCCGAATATCATCGCCAAGCGTGGATTCCTCCAGTCCGTACACCGTCAAATTGTGCAAGGGAATGATTGGCAGGAACATGTCCGTGTTCAAGTCGGCCACGATGGATTTTATCGGCACCGTCGGATGCCCGGCGAAGTAGCGTGACCCCAGCAAGCCTTTTTCCTCGGCGCATACCACTACAAACAGCACCGAACGCTTCAGCGGGACGTGGGAATCGTGTAGCTGATTCGCTACGTCAAGCAGCGTAGCCACGCCTGATGCGTTATCCATTGCTCCGTTATAGATGCGATCGCCATTGATGGGCTCGCCAATTCCCAGGTGATCCAGGTGCGCGCTCAAGACGACGTACTCGTTGTTCAGTTGCGGGTCGGATCCCGGCAAAACTCCGATGATATTTGGCGATTCAACCTCCTCCGTCGAGGCGTTGACATGCGCCCGCAGTGTTGGCGAAAGCGGAAAGCGCGGCAAAGGCTTGCCCGCATCCGCCAAAGCTAGCAGTTCATTCAAGGTGTGGCCCGAACCGGTGAAGAACTGCTCGGCGTGTGCCGGATTCAGAGTTACGGCGAACATTGGACCGCGGGTGTCCTGAAACGCCGGATCGGACAGGCGCATGCCGGGCTGTGAAGACGCAAGCGACATGCGGGACCATGGGATATCCATACTCTTAGGATTGGGAATGCTGGCGATACCTATGGTGCCCGCTTGCTCCACCGCTTTATAGAACTCCTGGGCCGAGCGCGAATGGGCTTTGAGAGCGCTGGCGAGATTGGAGGGACCACCGGTGAGATAGACAACGATTTTGCCGTGGAGGTCCTGGCCGGCCAAATCGTCGTAGTTCGCGTCCGGGATGTGCAGCCCATAGCCGATGAACACTAACGGGGCCTCGATGCTCTTCGGTTGAGGCAGACGGTTGCTCAACAGCAAATCTTCGCCTAAGGCAAGCGCATGTTCATGACCGTCTTCGATGAGGGTCACGCTGGACTGAGCCGCTTGGATTCGTTGCACCTTGAACCTGACCGGTTGCAAGTAGCCGTCGACGCCCTTTGGTTCGACACCGCTCGCTTTGAATTGCTCGGTGACGTACGCTGCCGACCTTTGGTACCCCTCGGTCCCGGTGAGGCGGCCCTCCATCTGGTCGCTTGCCAGATATTGCACGTATGACCACCACCTCTGGCCCTCTGCTTTCAGATCCGGCGTGCTCGCCCTTGCCGCAGAGCCACAGAAAAGTACGGCGAACGTACTCGCCACAAGAAGACGAGATCGAAGGCGTCGAAGGAGACAGGGAGTCATATGTTCAGTTCCCAATTGTCCTAAAGTGAAAGCGAAGTAGCATGGGTTTGCATTTAAGACGTAATTGCACGTAAGTTCTGTTGTACATTCGTCTAGTCATCAAAAGGGAAGATCGCATGATCACAAGGCTGGATCGAAGGGAATTCATTCAATCGTTTTGCGTGGCCGCTGCCACGGATGCCGTCGCAGGGAGGCGCTTGGTAGCTGAAACGAAGCCGCATGCGGCGTTTACGCTGGGCCTTGGGACTTATACTTTTCGCAATCAGGATATTGACGGCCTCATTTTACGCTGCAGGGCTCTAAATCTGAACACAATTGAGCTATCTCACCCACAATTCATGCTCCCGCAAGCTGATCTGAACACGTTTGCAGCAGCGCAACAGAAGCTCAAGAATGCCGGAGTGGACTTGCGTTCCTGGTTTTGCGGCGACCTCAATAAGACCTCCGAGATCGAGCGTCTAGTTGAGGGGGTTCATCTTCTTGGTGTGAAGATGGTGTCCGGCTCTGCGACGCACGAACTGCTCGACCCGATCGATAGCGCCTGCGGAACTGCTGGTTTCCGATTCGGCATCCACAATCACTATTTTGCGAACCGCAAATTCTTGTATGAATCGCCAGACGATGTGCTGGCTGCGCTGAACGGCCATCCGAATCTCTTTTCGACACTTGACACCGGTCACATGATCGCCTGTGGCTTTGACCCAACTGAGGCGTACGAGAAGTTAAAACCTCACGTCCGGATCATCCACCTGAAAGACGAAGACAAGCCCGGCCACGGTGTGGTAATGGGGAGAGGCAGTGGAAACATGGCTAAATTTCTGCGAACCATTTGCAAGGACGGCTTCAACGGGCTAGCGGCAATCGAGTTCGAGGAGGGTACGGATCCGAAAGTCGAGGTGTCGGAATGCATTTCCTTCATCCGTAACCAGGTCTCGCTCAACACGTCCGAGGCTTAGGATTCTAAGTTCAACGACTTTCTTCTATAGCAACAGGTTTTTTGGTGAAACCTGGCATTCGCAGCGCGGTCTTCACTTGGTATGAATACCCAAAGACGGACCGGATGTTTCGGGTGTATCATCCCTTGCGGAATTCTAGCTCTGACCGGAGCGTGTTTTGCAGCGGCGGCCCTCGCTTTCGCTTTCAAGGTACTGGGTAACTGATTCGGTGTTCGAGGGCATCTAGCTAGACGTAAGCGGAAGCTTCCGGAAATAGATGCCCGGTTATGCGTCGCCGAGAAACATCGTCATTCAAATACAACATCGAGAGAGAATCATGCGATCCAAAATTCCCCAATTGCTTTTCGCCGCATTCGCGTTCTTCCTCTCCGCTCCGATCGTGGTTGTTTCTCAGTCGACGCCGAGCCGGTCCCTGTTGGCGCTCTCGAAGCGTGATCACACGCTCGCAGTAGTGGATGCGAAATCGCTGCGGGTTATCGCACACGCTCCGGTGGGTCCGGACCCGCACGAGGTAATCGCATCTTCCGATGGAAGGACGGCTTATGTCTCCATCTACGGCGGAGGCCGCTACCATGCTCTTTCGGTTATCGACCTGGTTGGGCAGAAAGCGCTGCCCGACATCGATACCGGAGCCTTGAATGGCCCGCACGGTCTCGCGTTCGTTGGAGGGAAGGTCTGGTTCACAGCCGAAGGCGCGAAGGCCGTCGCGAGTTATGATCCCGCATCAAACAAGATCGATTGGATTATGGGCACCGGCCAGAACCGGACGCATATGATTTATGTCACCCGGGACGAGAAACAAATCTACACGACCAACGTAAGTTCCGCAACCGTCAGCATTCTGGAAAAAGTCGCCCTGCCACCCATGGGACCTCCACCGGGAATGCGCCCGCAGGGCTTACAGCCTCCTCCACCCCCAGGGGGAAACCAACCGCGCATGGATTGGAATGAGACTGTTATTCCGGTCGGCAAAGGCGATGAAGGTTTTGACGTATCGCCTGATGGACGCGAGCTATGGACGGCAAATGCGCAGGACGACTCTCTCCGTGATTGACCTCACGACCAGGACGGTCACGGCCACTCTGGATGCGAAGACGTTCGGTGCAAACCGGCTGAAATTCACTCCCGATGGAAAGCTCGTGCTGATTTCCAGTCTCCGTGATGGCGATCTAGTCATTTACGACGTAGTTTCGCGCAAGGAATTCAAGCGGGTGAAAATCGGCCACGGAGCAGCTGGCATTCTGATGGACCCTGAAGGCAATCGTGCCTTTGTCGCCTGTGGGCCGGACAACTACGTCGCCGTACTGGACCTTAAGACCTTAGAGGTCACGAGCCATATCGAGGTTGGCGGCGAGCCGGACGGTTTAGCGTGGGCGATCCGACCTGAAGCCAGAAACTTGCGTTAGCTAATGCGTATTCACCATCTGGATCACATCCTTGCGTAAAGCGAGGGCGCTGGCTGGCCGGGAGTAGTACATGTGGCCGCCTGGATACATGTGAACCTGCAGGCGCGTGGGATCGCCCATAATCGGAATCTGACTTACTGTCAGGATTGACCCCATGAACGGGCAGGAGAGATCGGCCCAGCCATGTGCAATCAGAACGCGAAGTTTTGGGTCGGTTGCGACGGCTACGCGAAGGTCGGTTGCCGATGCTGATTCTTCGCGGGATGGGTTTTCGCCGCTTCGCTGCCACATCTGGTTCACTTCATACGAAAGAGCGTTGTATCGTGCATCCGTCTTCCATCCCACGGTGCGAGTTACAAAGTCCACCATCGCGGTGGTTGTCGGCGCGATGATGCTGAGCAGAAGCGGATCGTTTGTTCGCTGGGTAGGATCGAACGGAAATGGGTCGAACGAGGTGACATTGGGATCGTAGCGGCTGCCCAGTTTGCCCGTCTCGCGGAACTCCTCGCGTAAGAAGGCTTGTGTCTCCAGTCTCCCGCCAGCTTGTTTGACAAATGTTGGATCGAGACCGGTAAGCTCGGTCACTTTCTTGACGATGCGGGGGGTGGCTTCCGGGTCGGTGGTGCCTTTGAGCAAATCGGTTGCGTACTCACCGCGCGTGTAAGCGATCACTGGAGCCATGTTCTCGGCCGTCAGCTTGTCCCGCCGTTCGTAATTTGCCGCCACGATGGAGGGCAGAGTCAGCATCCATGGGATGGGCGAGAGGTCAGGCGAACCACCGCTGGGCGCCAATGCCGGCGAAACCAAGACCAACCCGTTGATCGCTACCCCAATCCTTGACTGCAAATATTGCGTCAGGCGAGGCCCGCGATAACCACCATAGCTTTCGCCGACGATGTACTTGCGGGATTCGAGTCTTGCGTTCTTGACGAGCCAGTCGTAGATGATTTGGGACAGATAGGCGATATCTTGATCGGGACCGTAGAAAAGCTTCCTGGTCTCATCGGGAGAGACCAGAGTTCGGCTGAATCCAGTGCCGATGGGATCGATGAAAACCAAATCGGTGAAGTCGAGCCAGGTTCCGGCGTTATCCGCCAAGATGGCGGGGTCCGAGGGGCTGTCGCCCTCGGCTCCGAATGCCACTCGCTTGGGCCCGATTGCACCCAAGTTCAGGTAAACCGAAGCAGCTCCCGGACCGCCGTTGAAGGCGAAGGTGACAGAGCGATTGGGGCCAGCGACTACATAAGAGGTGAAGACGACCTCGCCTGTAGCTTTGCCTTCGGCGTTCTTCAGTTGCAGAGTGCCGACGGTGGCAGTGTAATTGATCGCTTTCCCGTCAACGTGAATGGTCTGGGCCACATGGGCATCCGGCGGCAGACTCGGGGGTAAAGGCGCTTTCGGGTTAGCGGATTCCGGTTTGGATTCCGGCTTTGCATTTTGAGCCGCTAACGGAGACACAAGGATCAGGGTGAAGACACAGAGAACAGAAATCCGCGAGACAATCATACCCTCGAAGTGTATCGGGTCGACGCCAGGGCAACGCCTTGCAGGATGGAGCGGGCGTTCGATGGCTGCGACAGCTTCCATCATTTCGCGGCTTCCGAAAAGGCGGTTACCGCTCCTTTTACGCGGCGGCGCGGATCCTGATCCCTCAACGCGCTACTAGGAAACTAGTTGGTCTGTTACGTTATGTAGCGTTACCGCTGACAGAGCGGACCGCTGAACCCGGTATTGTGCTCAACCCTTCGACGGCGGCGGAAATTTCTTAAACATTTCTGCCACGGCTTTACCAAGCTTCTTCTCATTCTTTTCTGGATTACCCGTCAGTGTGTCAGTGGCTATACCTCGCCAGACGAGTTGCTTCGAGTTGCCATCAAAGATGTCGACAATCAACCTGCCTACTGGTATGTTCCGAACCGTGGTTGTAGCCATTCCGGTGTTACCGAACCCTCGCCAGCGCCATCCACCTCCGAAGCCGCTGTACATAGTGTCGAGAGACTGTTGATTATGGGTTGCACCTATCGCTGTAAGATCGGCATCGCCGCCTGACGGAACCTGCTGCCAACCTTTATCGGTGAGCTGGGCGTCAATAGAACGTTTAATCCTGTTGTTCCAAAGAGAATCTTGTGCTTCCACTTTTATCCAGGAATAGGTGTGATAGCGGCTGAAGTCAGAGTGATGATCATAGTCAGTGATTACCTTGGCGAGCAGCAGGCTGGCTGGCGCCATTGCAACGAGAGCGTAAACACCTAAGCGGTATCTCATGGTAGCGCTCCTTCTGATGAGGTTTGGTCTATTGTACAGCACCCGAATGCAATCCAAGACTGCCTGGATTAGCTCGGGTGACGTCAGAACTGAGGGCGATATACTCAACCGACCAACAAGTGGGAGATCAATTATGAGCGGAGTTGCCCGGATGGCCATGATGTGCCTGCCGACCTTGGGATGGTGTGTTACTGGCGCAGGAAAGCCGGTAGCAGTCTTTTCGATAAGTAAAGAATCGATCATGCAGATGCGCAAACAGCATCCGCTCGCCGTGGCTGAGGTGGATGATCCTGTGTATAAACGGAAGCAGCGATATCAGGGGCTCTGGCTGCGTGACGTGTTGAAGAATTTAGGCCAGGGAGGTCATTCGGAAACCGACCTGTACGTGCGCTTCCGCTGTAAGGACGGGTATCTTCCGATCATGCCCCTGGCGCGCGCAATCCGCGGCAACGGGTTGATTGCGATCCGTGACGCAAACGCTCCCGAAAGTGAAGACTGGCAGCCGTTGCCCGGGAGCGGAACCTTAACTCTGGGACCCAGCTACTTAGTTTGGGTTTCGCCTCCAGGCGGCCCCGAAGAATACCCATGGCCCTATCAGATGGTTGCCATAGAATTAGTCACTTCATCCGACGCCTTAGCTGGCCTGGGTCCGGATGGCCTGGAGCCCGGTCATGAGCTCTTCGTCGCGCATTGCCTGAGATGCCACGCAATTAATGGCGTTGGAGGGACATTTGGGCCGGAACTGAATTCTCCTTGCAGCGTAACGGAATACTGGAATCCGCGACTCCTGAGCCGATTTATTGTGAATGCCGGCACCATTCGAGATGGGACCAAGATGCCCAACTTCGATTCGCTGCCAGAGAAAGACATCCAGGCAATCGTCGAATATCTTCAGTTGATGGCTGGTCACAAGCACTCTGGCGCCGCGTGTCCATAGAAGTTCAAGAGCGCCCCCCGGTTCTCGATGAGCTGTACAAAACAGCTACGACTGGAAAATCCCACCTCTACGTACATATCAGCGGCTCGCGGACTCGGGAAGCGCAGATCGCCTTTATAGACTCAGGCGGCGGGCTTTCTGCATGCGAAAAGGGCGATCGGCGGATCACGAAGGAAATCGGCCCAGTACTCAGCGCGCGCCCCAGATTCGGTTGGCGCTAATTGCGGAGCATGCCAGTGTACATCCGAGAAGCCGGCCTCCTGGAAAACGGAGACGTGAGTCACGCCATCCAGATAGTAGTTCTCAATGACGAATTCCTCGCCATCTTGCAGAAACGTGTAGTGGATCGCAGCGCCATTTCGAAGTTCGCCGGCGGCGCTTTTCACAAAGCCGTACTTGCGGGTATTCCCAAAGCTACGCAGATGCTGATTGGGATTGTTGTTTACGGTAATGAACTGGCCTCCTGGCTTGAGGCTTCGTTGGATTGCGTTTGCTTTGTCGAGTAGATCTTCCTCCGACTGGGCGTAGTTCAACAGGTACGCCGCGAGAACCACGTCAAACGACGCTCTGAAAGGGACCGAACGGGCATCCCCTACCATGTACTCGATATCTAGGGGCTCGCCTTTATCGGCGGCGATGGCGAGTTCGATCATTTTGGTTGAAACGTCCACTCCAACAACCCGCGACGCGCCCATCTTTTTGAAGATGCGGGTGTAGTGACCGTCTCCACACGCCAAGTCCAAGACTGATAAACCTGACACTTCGCCTGCCAGTTCACAAAGGCTGTATTGCTCGATGTAATAGCGCCAGGCGACCTGTTTCGAACGCTTGTAATCTTCGGCGATCTCATCGTAATTAGTTGGCATATCTCGATCCAGGTAATGCAGTTCCTTTTTCAGTTAGAATCCCGGCGCCATTCTCCAGTTCCCGCGGCCATGCATTTGAAGAATATATTCTCAATTCGGTTCTTCGGAAACAATCTTCCGAGCTACGTTGTGATTCGGCGCGGGTATTCTGAGAGGGTGTTTCGAGCGAGTAAAGCAGTTATCGGGATGCTTCACGTCCCGGCATTGCCACGCGCACCGCGTTGCTCAATGAGCTTCGAAGAAATCCGGCGATTCGTGTTGGCGGATTCAGCCGCGCTCGCAGAAGGCGGCGAAACAATTGCATGAAGGGAGCTAGAAGTAAAACTTCAATGCCAATTGACATTGCCTCGGCTGGACGGCTGTATAGTTGATCACGCCGAAGTTGGGATCGCCAACCAGGGTGTCCGGCGTACCGAATACGGGATGGTTGAAGGCATTCTCCGCCTCGAGGCGCAATTCGAGCTTCATATTTTCATGGCGGGTGGAGAGTCCGAATTCCTTGGCGATGGACAAATTGGTGGTGAAGAAGAATGGACTGCGCACGCTTCCGACCGCGCGTGGCGCATTACCGAGCGTGTACGGCGCGGGAATCTGGAAGACATTCGGATCCGCAAAGTACTTATTTATCCAGTTCGATTCGGCTCCACCACTGCGGGTGGGCGTGGCGGTGAGATTTGGACGCTGGGGTCCGTAGGTCCAGATGGGATTTCCGCCGTTTGCAACTGTAAACTGAAGCGGAAAGCCGTCATGGATGGTCCAGACCCCGGCGGTTTTCCACCCGCCTAATATGAGCTCTAACGGCCGAGGCATGCTGCTCAGGAAAGCTCTTCCCCGTCCGACCGGCAAATCGTAGGTATAGTTCAATTTCAACTGGGACGGGATATCGAAGGTCGAGAGGCTGCGTTCGAGATACCGTCTATTGGGATCCTGCACAGCCCAGCCCGAGTTGGGACCATAATTCCCCAGCCACGCGACGTTGGTGTCGTACGTGGAGGAATCGTCGATAGATTTCGACCACGTGTAGTTCGCCTCGAGTTGCAAGCCGTTAGAGTAGCGCTTCGCCACCGAGATTTGGAGCGCATTGTAGATGGAATTTGCGCTGGGCGGTTCATCGGTGGTGACGCTTGTGAACTGCGGATACGGCAAGAGCAGCTGGTATGCCTGGATAGTCGGGCTCGTAAGAACGCTGTTGGCATAGTAGGGCGCCGTCAGGAGCGGCGCGAACGGATTCGGCACATAATTTCCGAGATTGCCAATTTGAGTCGGGGTCAAATTCTCAATCTGCGGCCCCAAAACGTTGAAGTTATTTGCACCAGCGAAGTAAAGATGCGTCCCCTTTTTGCCAACGTATTCGACATCAAGCACAGTGTTCGCTCCTAGTTCGCGCTGGATGCCGAAACTCCAGCTTTGTTCATAGGGGGTCCTGGCAGCCACAGCAGTGCGGAGTGGGCCGATGGCGCTGTAACCGACGTCGTTCAGTAAGCCAAGCGAGCTACCTGAGGGCGGGATCAGTCCATTAGGAAAGGGATTGCTCAGATGCAAGTAGGGTGTCGCGCCATCGTTGTTGTATGTCGTGACCACATTCGTATATTGGTTGAACCCTTGGGAGCCATAGCTCAACAGGCCATTGGCGCCGGAGCGAGTCTGGTCATAATAGATGCCGTAACCACCGCGAATGACGGTTTTCTTATCGAAGAGGTAAGCGAAGCCGAAACGCGGCTGGAAGTCTTTCCAATCCGTTAACCAGTTGGTACGCACGTTGGCGTTAGTGAACACCTCGCCGCCGAGCAGCGGGCGAGTAACAGGTTGGCCGGTGATCGGATCTGTATACGAAATCTTTCCGCCGTTCAGCGGACTTACTACATTCGGATCGAACCAGTTCATACGGTTATGGCGTTCCGTTCTGGGCAGGGACACGTCGTAACGAAATCCTAAATTCAAGGTCAGTTTGGGATGGACCTTCCAGTTGTCTTGGACAAATCCAGCGTATTGGAAGTTTTCCGTTGCCGGCTCGAACTGGTTTTCGTAATAACTGCCCGTCATCTGGCCCATCATGAAGCTGGCCATAGCGTCGCCGCCGCACTGGGTAATATCGGGGACCGGGCACTGTGAGCTGCCAAGAGTATCGAAATTGAAGTAGCCGAGCGGGGCGTTGGTCTGAATGTAGTTCTGTTGGTGCAAGCGCCCCTCAAAACCGAATTTCAGCTCGTGCTTCCCACGGATCTTCGTTAGAACCTCGCTAAGCTGGCCTGTGTCTTGACCCTGCCTGTAGCTTCCATAAGGGTCTTGCCCGATGCTTGTGAAACCAGCCGAATAGTAGCCGCCGCCGATGAACATGGCGGGAACGCCCAAGAACCCATTGGTATTCAGATAGGACGGCAAACCGAGCGCGCCAAGCGGATTCGAGTTCAGACTCTGGTTGTAGGCATCGATCAGCGTTGCGCCCCGCGTGAACCCGAACGTGCTGGTCAGGAGCAGCGTGGGACTGAAAGTGTGCGTGTCATTGATCGCGAACAGATGCGCAGAACCACTATTCGGACCGCTGCCGCACGGATCGGCAAAATTGTTGAAGCAGTTGAAAGGGGTAGCGCTATTCTTGCCTTGCGAGTATTTGAACGTTATCAAATTCTTTTCGCTGAAGCGGTGGTCGATCCTGATATCGAACTGGTCGTTTGAGTTGCGCGTCGCTCCCGATCCGATCCAGTTGTCGTAGATACTGCCGCCTGGGATGTTCGGCGCCGGAAACAGGTTCATCAGCTTCTGGGCAACGGGATCGATCAAGTTTCCGGCCACATGCGGCAACTGATACGGCGTTCCGTTCAAGTTTGGATTTCCAGGGCTGGTGTACGCAGCGAGATTGTTGAATGGAATAAAGGCGCTGCGATATGCACCGGCCGGCCCATTCGCCGGGGTTTGAAATGTTCCTGTATATGGGTCATAGAGTTGCCCGGCAATCACACTGCACAGTCCGCCCGCGTTGAACGTGCCGTCATTCGCCGCGCACAATTCGCCAAAGTTGCCTGTGCGTTCCGCAGCGCTCGGGACACCGGCCTGATAGGTACCCAGATTGGAAGAGCGTGTGCCATCCCAATCGAAGAAGAAAAAGGTTTTGTTCTTGATGATCGGGCCGCCGATGGTGCCGCCGTAATTGTTCCGGTGTACCGGAGGAAGCGGAACGCCGCCTTCATTGTTGAACCAGTTGTTCGCGTCGGTGATCTGGTTGCGAATGAAGTCGTACGCGCTTCCATGAAAAGCATTGCCGCCTGAACGGGTGATCATGTTAACGACCGATGCGCCGGAAAATCCATATTCCGCGCTGAAGTTCGTCTGCTGCACCTTGAATTCTTCTACCGCCTCTGCGGATGGAGTATAGGTGACCTGGGTGATGCCGCCATTTGGCTCAAAGTTGGTGATCGAAGCGCCGTCCATGAGGATGTCCGCGCTTGCGCTCCGGCTGCCATTCGACACAAAGTTCGTTCCCGTGTCACTGACAGAATTCGCGTCACTATTGTTGCTAATACCCGGCCCGAGGGTAACGAAGTCGAGCACATAACGGTCGACTAGAGGCAGATCGTTGATGAACCGGCGGTTGACGACTTGGCCCGTTACTGCATCCTCGGTTGCCAGGGGCTGCGCCTGTGACTGGACGTCGACGGCCTGCCTTGCAGTCGCAACCTTCAGAGTGAGGTTTGCAGTCGCATTCTCGCTGACATTTACCGTGATATTGGTGCGCACGGACTTCTCAAAGCCCGCGATTTCCGCCGAGACGGAATATGTTCCTGGCGGAATTGACGTGAACACATAGCGTCCATTGTTGTCCGAGGTAGTCGTGAACTGATAACCCTTTCGCTGGTCGATAAGGGTAAGCCGGGCTCCCGGAACGACTGCCTGGGACGGATCCGTAATTTCGCCGCTGACGGTACCGAAGTAGCCCTGGGCATAGAGCACCATCGACATCGCAGGTAAAACGAAAAGCAGCAGTGCGCGAAAGAACATCCGTTGCGGCGCGCATCCGCATCCTGAAGCAACTGCACCCATAAAAAGCTCCCTTAAATGAGAGTATACGCGGATGTCCAGTTCACCCAACCTCATTCGCTTCGGTGAACAGCAAACCACATATGAAGGAACTGTCGCGGCGAAAACCGGCCTCGCTCACGCTTTGTCGCCCGATCAGGGCGAGGAGACACGAATGAGTGATGTCACGCTGTAATTTGAAGAATTAGCGTGCGCTTTCCAACAAGGTCATTTCGAGCCAGGATCACTCGCGAGGCTTCGATCCGGCCAAGGGTAGTGGCGCGCAGTGGTGCTCCGTTCGGCGGGTGGATGTGGATGATCAGGTCGCCTGAGAAATCGGCTTCAAAGTCGAGGTTCACCTCCCAGCTGGTATCGCTCTTACTGCCGGTTATCCAGCTCACCAGACCGAAGCGCGTGGGACATTTTCGTACTTTGATTCGCTGGCCTGAACCGAACCAGTGTTTCGGCGCCGCTTTTTGCAGGTGGCAGACCTCGCGGTGTGTTTCCTCATAGCAGAGCAGCCATCGCAATCCGAGCGCGGGCTGCAAAACGCTGTTCACGACTGAAGACCAATCGAATGGATTGCCGCCGCCTGGAAAGCTTCCAGGAAGAAATGCGTCTTCAGGCGCATAACGATTGCCCGAGTCCGCTGCATAACACGCGAGAGCGTACAGCGTCAAAAGGAACGGCCGGTAGTCATCCTGTCTGATGCGTACCGCGAGCGTGCCATGGGCCATGAAATTCGAAGTCCGCGGAACATGCCCGTCGGTGTGGAGGCCAATGATCTGCTGACCGGCAATCTCGCGGTGCTTCAGATGCCCAAGATCCAACTTGGGGTCGCCCCAATCGGCGGTGAACCAATCCATCATGAAACGGTGATTCTCATAGCTCTCGAGTTCGGTGGGCTTCCGACGCGTGTCTTCGGGAGTGAACGGCGTTATACCGGAGCGGCGCAATTCGGGGTTTTGGGCTGAGATCGTGGCGCGCAGCGAGCGTTCGATATTGCCACGCATTTCATCTGCGATTTGGGCGAGGCGTTTCGATTCTTGGGCGAGCTCGGGGCGGTTGTGCTCCTCAGCGACTTTGGCGAGGCATCGCGAGTGCTCATATAAGCCACGCCAAGCCCAGGCGGCGTTCTGGTAGTAGAAGGGATGCGATTGCGGGAAATCGTTTTGTGGATCGCCGAGATCGGCTTCGGGAGATCCCCAGATTAGGCCGTAATGCGCGTCTTCAGACGGGAAGGCAGTTTTGCTGTATTCGTAGCGTTTGAGTACGTAGTCGAGCATCCGCTTCAGAATCGGAAGACGTTGTACGAACGCGGCGAGATCGTGCGTGTAGTCGTAAGCGCGCGCGGAATTCGCAAGGAAGATGCCCGTGTTTAACGGAGCCTCGACTTGATCCTGAGTGTTGTAGAGAAAGTTTCCATCCGGGAGGATGTAGCGGTCGAGGTAGTGCTGAAAGTACGGATCGACCTCTCGGGTGAGATTCCAAAGTTGATGCGCCCAGACGAACTCGTAATGAGCGACGGGAAATAGCGCATGACTGCGCTCGGGAATCTTTGTGTATGCGCCTTCTCCGATCTGGTATGTCGGCTCTAGGCCGCGGTAGCTGCAACGGGCCAGCATGATTCCGGCGCGGGCGGCATCCAGCAGCCATGGATCGGGAATCTCGATGCTCAGATGATCTTCGAAGAAATCGTGCCAGCGGTTCCAGATGCCCGCGAGAGCGGTGAAGAAAGATTCGGCGGTGCAGTTCTGATAGTGATCGAACCAGGCGTTTCCTTGTTCATCGCGATACACGGAGAGAGCTTCAGCGGGTAGCGTCGCGGATTTCGGCAGGCGAATGCGCATGCGGGTCATGTGAACAGGATTCGTACCTGGCGGGACTAGCATCATTACTTCGTATCCTGCCTTGTAGACGGGGTTCCAAACTCCCGTGTCCGCTACCGGCAGATATCCACCCATCAAAGTGCGTTTGCTGAAGCCATGCACATACTCGTAGTTGTGAGGACTGTCTCGCGGCAGAAAGCGTAAGGGGTCAAACAGCGCGCCCACGGAATCGGGGGCCCACTCTGGTTGCGCTTGTGCCTGTCGGTTTAGCTGGCGCGATTTTCCATCTGCTTGAAGAAAAAGCGACCCGAGGGGACCTGCTTCTTCGTTCGCCACGAGTGACCAACCGATATATTCAGGGCCGAGTGCGGCTACACTTTCGTAGCACGGGTCTTCATCTGAATCGAGAATGTATTTGCCCGTAATATCCGGGCCTGGGGTGTAGTACGACGGGCGCTCTAGCTTTAGGCCGTGCGGCGTGTCAGTGGGGCGCGGACGTATTCTCGAAAGATCGCCGATGCTTTTGGGAATGCGCGCAATAGCGCCTTGCGATTCGGTTACGTACAGGATTGCACCGCGATGCGTGACGTGCGTTTCGAGGATGGCCGTCGAGACGCCATTGATCTCGGCCATCGCTACTAGATTCCAACTGCCGATGAGGTCGCCCGGGCTTATGGTGCGAGTCGTTGGCCCAAGCTGCACACTTACGCTAGTGGCATCAAACTTACTGACGCGTGGCGTTTCGCCCAACTTACGTTCTTCACTGGGCAAGAGCAAACTGTACTCATTGGGGATTCGACCAGGACGGCGAACAGGCCGATGACTCTGCGGAACCAGGGGATGCGATGCAGCTGCGACTGCTCCGGCGGATCTGAGGAAGGTCCGGCGATTCACGTGGTGCGCAGCTGAAGACGGTAGCGCGTGTGATTCACGCCTTCAAACTGCCATTCCTTTCCAGTGCGGCTGATGCTCATAGGCGCGCCATTGATCGTCTCTCCTGAAACGACCTGCGTGGAACCCGACCACTGACCGTTGATGCGGATCCGTTGGGGATCGACGAAATGATACTGCAGGTTCAGTCGTTCGCGCCCGTATAATAGTCCAGCAATCGAGTATCGTTTGCCGGGTTCCGCTAACGAGCTGGGGAGGTTGGGACAGATCCAGACCGTTTCGGGCAGGTCGGTTTCGCGGAATCCGACGAGATTGCGTATGAGGTGCGCGGGCATCACAGCCCCCCAGCCGTATCCCTCTCCCCCGAATGCGCCTCGCGGGCCCCACACTTCGCAACTGACACCTGGCCACCCAAGGTCCGGCGATTTAGATGATCCATGGTCCGAACTCACCGAGCGGCGATCCATGCTCGAATAGATGCGATCGGCGATGGTCGTTACCACTTCGGAAGCGAGAACGTTGTCGCCTGCGGCCCAGATGGATTCAATGTAGGGCAGCACGAGGGATGACCAGGCGAGGCCATCTTCCCAGGTGTTTGCGGCTTGCGTCTGGCGCGCTCGCGAATTTTCGAAGATCTGGCGCAGAGTGGGCAGCATGCGGCGCTTCTGATCATCGGTTGCGATACCGCAGAATGCCGGAGCCGATTGCGCCGGATCGCGGGCCGTAGCGGTCGCGAACTGGTTCGTGTGCGCATCGAAATCATGAAACCAGTCATCGCGCCAGAGCTGCTGAGTCTTGGCCTTATAGGTTTTCTGGATCTGCTCCCACTCGGAAATCGTTGCCGTATCCCCGAGCTGCCGTGCGAAATAAGCGAGAGCTCCGCCTGCATGCGCCGCTGCCGCCTGCAGTTCTGGAAGACGCATGAACTCGGTGAGTTCCCCTCCCGTGGGCTGTTCGATCAGGAATCGCTTGGATGCATCCATACCCGTTTCCCAGCTGCACTTGCCGATTACAAAACCAGCGGAATCAGCGCGGTGTGCCAGAGTCCAACGCAGAAGGCGAGTCAGGCCGGGATAGATTTGCCGTAGCCACAGAAGGTCTTGCGTGCGATTAAAAATGGATTCTGCGCAGAAGAACGGGAAGCACCAGGATATGGAGGTGCCGCACTCGGAGCCATCCGCGGCCACCATGTTCATAACACCGTCTTCGCGCATGCACGGCACATTAGGCTTCACCGCGTCCAGGAACTGGCCAGCGAAGACGGATTGTGCGGATGCTGGGTCGGCATAACTGAGCGCCCACATATCGATTGAAGTCTCGGCCAGCACGTTTCTGGGCGCCTGAATTTGCATGGGATCCCAAGCGTGCTTATATAGACCGATCGGCCTGCGGACCATCATTCGAAGCGTTTCGAAATCGTAGACCCAACCGTGCTTCCAGTGCTTAGGCCAGTCGCCAGCGAGTTGCGGCGCTGAGTTCCAGAATGCCGCATCTTCAAGCTCTTTCCGAACAATCTGGCCGGACGCTTCCTTGAGCGAAGCTTTGGCGTGGGCGAGAGTGGCTTCGCCGTTCGAGCCCCGAGCCATAACGATGACGATCTCAACGCGGGAGTTCGATGACAGGTCGAGATCGTAGCGGAGCGCGCCATGCAGCGCGTGCGGGTAATAGGTGGTTGCTTGCGAGGCGCCGGTTGCCGATGTGAGCCAGCCCACTAGCTCGTCATCGCTGGCCGAGACGAAATGCGCGGCAGAGGGATGACTGGATGTAATGGCGCAGCAAGGGCCCGCGGCGAAGGAGCGCATTAAAAGCGAGTCTGCGTTCGCATCGAAATTCCCAGTTAAGCCGTCCCTCCCCCACCACGAAGCGCCGCCGAGCCGATAAGTATGTGCGGCCAAAATCCGCAGCGAGCGTTTTCGCCCGGATTGTTCCGCAAGCTGAATGCGGGCAGCAATCGCGTTCTCATCGACTTGAAGAAAGGTGCCGACGGTGCGAAGCCCTTCTGCGCTGAACTCGTAGGCGAACAAGTTTTTGCTATGGTGCGGTGAGAACAGTTGGCCCGGCTGAAAATCCTCTCGCGCGCGAAACTGGCGTCCTTCGACCAGGAATCCCAGTGTCAAAAAAAGCTCGTACACTCCATCGTGCTTGTAATCGAAATAACCGCCGGGTCCTGCCGGATAGTAGAGGCCGAACCCGATGCCATTCACAGACCGTAAAATCCCATTGCGATGCAGATCCCAGGTGTGCCAGGGATTATCGAGATAGCCGAACGGCGTGAAGTCGCTTACAGGGAAGCCGGTCTTTGATTGAGCTATATCTGGCGCGGGATCCGATTGTGCCGGGGCGCCGGCAGCAAACGACAGCGCCGCAACCGAGGCACAAAAATCGCGCCGCCTGATATTCGACACAGATAGCGGCTAAAACAGGAACTTCGCGACGAGTTGAATCGTGCGCGGATTTCCGGCAACCGAAGTCGATTGACCGAATGTAGCGTCGGTCATGCTGCCGTCCAGGTTGGCCAGGTTAACTCGGTTAAAGACGTTGAAAGCCTGGCCGGCAATCTCGATTGCGAATGGCTCGCGAATGACAAAGCGGCGATTGAGGCCGAAGTCAACGTCGGCGAGACCGGGGCCAATGAACGTATTGCGGCCGAGGTTCCCCTCCTGACCAAGAGGCGGAGCGAAGAATTGCGTGCCGAACTGGCCCGTGCCCGGCAGGAAGACGCCGCTTATGTACTGAGAGGTTGACGGACTGCCGTTTCCTACTAGCCTGACGGGGCCGAGGACACTGGGGCGATCCGGGCTGTAGCCGTCAAGGTTGTAATCACAGGTGGGATACCCGGCGTTGCAGGTTACGGAGAACGGGAGTCCCGACTGGAGCGTGAACACTCCATTCAGCTGCCAATGATTGAGCACGTGGCCGGTCCAGGACGTCGGATCGAAGGGATTTGGAGACCACGTGACATAACCGGCGAAGTGATATTTGGCATTGAAGTCGGACAGCGCGTAATTCGCTCGGATGTTGCTAAAGTCCGGCACGATGCAAAGTCCTTGCGACAGCACCGAGCAGTAGTCCAACGACTTCGACCAAGTGTAGGTCGCGGCGAAGGTGAGGTTGTGAGCGGCGTTCTCGCGGAAGCTGACCGAGAGTCCGTTATAACTCGAGTTCCCCACGGGCATCGAGAGTTCGATATCCGCAAAATTCGGATTGGGCCGATGAAGCGTGCCCCCAACGTTATCGCCATTCACGCGATTGATGTCCGTACTCAGATAGAAGCGGCGCCCCACGTCGCCAATGTAATCGATTTCGCCAATGAGCGTGTTCGTAAGCGCGTATTGGATTCCAAAATTCCAGTTCTCGCTGTAAGCGGTCGGGAAATCTCGCGTGGTGCCGTAGATGGTTGTCGGAAGTAGGGTTTCGACGCCATTACTAGGCGCAACAAGTCCATTCGCGGCGTTCAGCTTCACCTGAGTGAGAAGAGGGTTCACGGGACAGTTCAGATTAAAGGTTGACGTCGGCGTACAGAGCCCGTAAGCGACAGGCGTGCCGGTGGGAATGCCGAAAGTAGGAACTGCGAAGAGCGGCGGGTCGGTACGGTTATTCGTGTAGATCTGATTTTCCGGCCTGTCGTAAAAGAGGCCGAAGCCGCCACGCACTACGAGTTTGGGCGCGGAGTGGGGATTCCAGGCAAAGCCGAATCGCGGGGCGAAGTTATTCCGCCGGCTGCTGTTGTAGAGATTCGGTACTACCGCAGAACGACCATTCGCGAGCCGTTCCTGAAAGCTAGCACCGGAGCCGAAGATGAAGTTCGTCTGCTGATTGTTGATCTCGTATGGATTGCCGAAGTAGTCCCATCGCACCCCGAGATTCAGCGTCAAATTCGGAGCGGCTTTCCAGGTATCGCTGACGAAGGCATCGCTCTCCGTCCCGCGATAGCCACGCACTTGGCTCGTAGGCTGCCCCGTGCGCGGATCAACGGCTTGAAACGTCGAGGAGAAAGGCATGTCTTGCGAAAAATCGATGAGGTTGTTGAAATTATAATCGCCGCGTTGATAGATGCCGGTGAAGTTGGCATTGTCCTCCCAGCGGCGAAGGCCTGCGCCGATGCGGAAGGTATGCGGCCCGCGAATCATGGTGACCATGTCGTTCCACTCGTAAGTGTTCTGAACGAATCCTCCCGGTGAGAACTGAAAACCGCCGCTGCCGCCCCAACCCCACAGACCGGTGACGCTGACGCCGGGAATCGCGAGAGCGGAAGGCGGATTCTCGGTTAGACCATAAGGGCGGTAGTACCCAGTGCTGAATTCATTGATCGAGCTGCCCCCGAAAGTGTGAACCTCATGCAGGTTCATAGTGAGCCCGTTGCCGATCGAGTTTCCATTGAATCCTGGGCGAGGATCTTCAATCAGCGCCGTCGAGGTCGTTCGATTCACGTAATAGAAGAGGTGATCCTTCTGGTCATTGAAGTAGCCATCCACGCGAGCCGTCCACTGCAGGCCGTTGCGTTGCCCCGTGGGCGTGAATACGCCGGTGCCGATCACAGGGAGGGTGGCCGGGAAACCCAGCGCCTCGGCGGAGGCCAGAGTGGGAAAGAAGAATCCCGGCGTGGTGTTGTAGTAATCCGCCAAAGTTTGGATATTGGTGAGCGAGCTGCTGATGCTGGACTGCGGCGCAAACTGTGAGACCAGTTTCGCGGCTATGGTATTCGGAAACCTGCTTTCGACCAAACTCGCAAATTGGGGAGTTTCGAAGGTATCTACCGATGAGGAAGCTCCTGAAGACAGGAGCTTGTCCACCGAGCCAAAAGCGAAGAGGCGATTTTTGAGAATGGGTCCGCCGATGGTGCCGCCAAACTCGTTACGCCGAAATGCGAAGAAAGATCCCGGAGTGTTTTGAAAAACGTTTCGTGCGGCGAGTGCGCTGTCATTGTGGTACTCGAACGCATCGCCGTGGAACTGGTTGGTCCCGCTTTTCGTGCTGACATTTACGACAATCCCGGCATTGCCGCCGTACTGAGCATCGTAGTTGTTGCTCGAGATCTTCATCTCGGAAACCGAATCGGGAAGCGGCATGGCGTTAGCAGTTCCGCCGACCGGGGTGGCAGTGATATTGTTGCCATTCAGATTGAAAAGATTGGACTCCGTACTGCGGCCGCCCGCATTCACGGAAGGAGCTACGTTGCTGTTGAAGACGTCGGTGCCCGTATTCGGGCTGCTCTGAAGTGTTCCAGTACCTGTTACGCCAGGCGCAATCGTCACCAGAGAATAGATCGCCTGGCCCATGACAGGCAGGGACGTCAATGCGGCCGTGGGGATGGTCTCTTCAAGGCTGCCCTGATTGAGAGAGAGCGAGGGCGGCGTCGCCGTGACGGTGATCGTCTGTGAAACATTCCCTACGCTTAGCGCGAGAGAAAGCTGCTGTGTGGATTGGGCGTGCAGAATCACGTTCTGCTGGACCATAGTTTGAAAACCGTTCGCTGAGACGGTGACGCTATATGTGTCCGGCAAAAGCGAAGGGAATGAGTAGAAGCCGTGGCCATTAGTTTTCGTCGTTATCGCTACGTTCGTTGCCACGTCCGTGGCGACAACCGTGGCGTTTGCGACGGCGGCTCCTGTGGGATCGGTAATGGTCCCGGAAAGCGTCGCGCCCGCGCTGGCCTGCGCACTGGCATTCTCGGGGAAGATCAAGAGACAGCAAAGTAACGGTGTGAGCAGGCAACCAACTAGTGGCGCGCCAAGGTGTTTATTGTGATTCATCGAAGTAACCTCCTCCTACTTCGGGTCGTTGGTGTTGTGAAATGCCGCGCTTGACGGGTGGGTGGCAAATATCTTTATGAAAAATTCGCGCATTCGCGCAGGGTTGTTTGCAGCCTCCATCTGTCGAAAGCTTTGGAACTCTTTGGCCGCTCCTTGAGAATCACCCTGCATGCGCCGCGCCGTCGCGAGCGCGTATACATAATGCGAGTTGGTAGGGTCGAGCCGATGAGCGGTCTCGAGGAATTGCATTGCCTCGCGCACATCGCCCGATTTCAGCCAGACATGACCGGCTAGGGCAAATGCCTCTGTAAGGGTGGAGTCGAGACGGATGGCTTGGGTGAGGGCGTCCCGAATCTGGGCCTCTATTTCGGGTGTGCCCGATCCCTCCTTATAAAGAGAGCGTGCCAGGAGAAAATATAGCCAGGCATTCGGAGGGTGAGAGCGATCAATACCTTCTTGCAATGTCTTTGCCGCATCCGCGTTGCGCCCCTCCTGAATAGAGAGCATGGCCGCAGTGAGGTAGGGAATGGGATTGTCCGAGGCCAGTCCCCGCGCAGCTTCAAAATCGGCTGCGGCCTCGTCTTCCTTACTCGAGAGGGCGTAAGCGATACCGCGCTCAACCATCAATTCGTAGGCGTGAGGATTTTGCTTCAGCCCTTCGGTGAGCAACTGCTCCGACAGCTCATAGTTGCCTAGAGTGAGAGCGAGGTGGCCAATGTCGATGAAATTCGCTAAATAACGGGGGTCGGCATAAATTCCTGCGCGATACGTCTCGTAGGCTTCTTCGACCAGTTTGGGGTGCTTACCTGCGATGCCCTGATTTTGGAGAGCGTTCCCGAGCAAATCGTACAGTTCGGGAGTGGCAAGATGGCGGGAGATCAAGTCCCGGAGTATGGGCAAGGCCGCTGCACTGTCACCCGCGTCATAGGCGGCCAATGCTTCGTCATACCCGCGAGTGTAAGGGTCAGGATAATCGGCAGGCACCCGTTTTAGGGCCAATCGAGCCAGTTGATAATCGTGCTGCTTGCCGGCCTGTAGCGCGAAATGGAATAGCGCGTCGGCGGGGATGGCCGGCATTGGTCCCATTTGCTCAATGAGTGAAGCGGCGTTATGATTCTGGCCGAGCTGGAAACTGCACACAGCATCCATAAACATGGCGACCGGCATTGCACCGAGCATCTCTCTTGCGAGCGTGAAAGATCCAACGGCCGCTGAACAGTCATGGTCGGCGAACGCGATTTGACCCCAGTAGAGGTTAGTGAGAGTGTCCTTCGGGTCGCGCTCGAGTGCAACGGCAAACGATTGACGCGCGCTCGGCAACTGGTGTTCGTGCCATAGGGCGATCCCAAGATTGCGACGCGCGACCAGGGACGCTGGGTCCAGAGTGAGCGCACGCCGAAATGCCGATTCAGCGGTTGAGAATTGTCCTTCGAGCAGAAACGCTACGCCTTGGAGATTGAGGATGTCTGGCTCTTGAGGATTTTGCCGCATAAGCCCGTCGAGCTCGGCGTGTGCTTGCGGAAGTTGTTGTTCTGTGAGGAGAGCAAGGATGTCGGGAGGAGCATGTGGGCCGGCGAGGGCTGCTACTTTGAGTGCACGGCTGGAGACGCGGTTTGCCGTGCCAGTCTGGGCGGCGAAGCCCACGGGTGGTATCACCAGGAGCGCGACGACGAGAAATTTCAGACTCCGACGCGTGCGAGTCTCTTTCTAAGAGCCGAGTATAGTACGGACGTGACGAGCGGCTTGATCGCCTACGACGTAATGGCGTCTGTTGCAGGACGAATCACAGGCATTCGGCAGCAGAATCGAGCTCGTTTCAACATCTGTATGGAGAGGTCGGCAAGGCTCGGCGGCGATGAGCCGTTTGACACGTGGCCGCCCCAGAGCTGAAAGTCCGTGTGGTCAGTTCTCTCGGGCGGTCCAGTAGGCGGGGGAATTATTGAAAGAGTTGTGGGCCCTGTAGGATTTGAACCTACGACCAAAGGATTATGAGTCCTCTGCTCTGACCAGCTGAGCTAAGGGCCCGACTGGTCCTACGCTAGCATGGCCGCGATTACAGCCGATATAAGAGCTGTGAGCGGCGATTTCCAAGACCTGTTGAAAATTATGCGATACTCAAACACGCTGGGGAGCTTTTATGTACCACCGTTCGGTAGTTCTTTCGATAGCCATTTTGACATGTAGCGTGTGGGGATTCGCGCAGAAGCCTGGCGGGGGAGGAAGCGGCGGCGGCGGGGGGCGGCCGGGAGGTACCGGATCGCCGGGCACGTCGACAAGCAACGGGAATTCCACTTCCGTTCCAAACTCAACCCGGAGTTACGGCACGATTGGAAACGGTACGCGCGCGATTTTTCTATTTGGATCAGTAATCTTCGATGACGGGTCGAAGGCGAGTTCGGACATTCGCATTGAGCGGGTGTGTAACGGGAATCCGCGGTTGGAGGGGCACACCGACTCTAAAGGCAAATTCTCGCTCCAGCTAGGGCAAGACATGGCGGTCGACCCCGATGCTACCGAGGAACAAGGGGGAAATTTCGGCGGGGCCAACGGGTCGAGATCTTCGCTTTCGCAGGGCTCAGGATTGGGGAGCAACGCCGCGAACGCCCTATGGAACTGTGATCTTCGGGCGGTGTATCCGGGGTACCGGTCCGATCTGGTAAGCCTTGCGACCCGAAAAACGCTGGATGATCCGGATCTAGGCACGATTGTACTGCATCGTTTGGGCAATGTGCACGGATCGACAATCAGTGTGACTTCGGCACTTGCACCGAAGCATGCGCAGAAAGAGTACCTGAAGGGTTCCGAATTAGCCAAGCGCGGGCGACTCGAAGAAGCTGAGAAACATTTACTGAAGGCAACGGAAGCCTATCCCAAATATGCGATCGCGTGGGATGAGCTGGGCCAGGTGCACCAAGCCGAGGGCAAGACGGCGGATGCTCGCAAAGATTATCAAGCTGCAATTTCCGCCGATGGAAAATACGTGAGCCCGTACGACGCACTGGCATTACTATCAGCGCGCGAAGGGAAGTGGGAGGACGCCGCGAAGTACAGCAAGCAGGTGATCCAGTTGAATCCGGTGGAGTTTCCGAGCTCGTATTTCTACAACGCGCTGGCCAGTTATAACTTGAAAGAATTCGATGATGCGGAAAAGAGTACTAGAGAACTTTTGAAACTCGATACGGGACACAAGTATCCTCAGGCGGAAAGTTTACTTGCGCAGCTTTTGATGCAGAAAGGCAATTACTCGGAAGCTGGGACCCATTTGCGAGCCTATCTGACGCTTGTGCCCAACGCGAAGAATGCCGATGAGTTGAGGCAGCAACTGCAGAAGCTGGAGCAGGCGAGCGCGGAAGCGAAGAAGTAGCCCTCTAGCGGCTCTGAAATTACGAAATCGGCGCGCTACTCTGGGGTTGAATGGCATCGGCGGAGTCTGCCTCTGAAGGGGCGCGGCAGCGATTGGCGGAGGTCAGGGAGACGCTGCTGTCGCTGCATAAAGCGCTGCTCGATTCAGAACGGACGTCTTATGAAATGGTGCACGGGCCGATTGGTTCGCCCGGGGCATTTTTACAATTGCTGATCAATGATAATCGGTTTGCATGGCTGCGGCCGATCACAACACTCGTCGTGCAGATTGACGAGACGCTGGCAGCGAAGAATCCGCCTGCGACGGCCCGTGATTTTGAAAGATTGGTAGATGACACGCGAGCGCTGCTGTCGCCATCCCGGGAAGCGAACGGATTTTGGGACCGCTATCGAGCGGTTGTGAAGCGCGATCCCGGCGTGGCAGTGATGCAGGAGCAGATCGAAAAGCAGTTGGCGTAGGCGGTTCGGTAAGGAACCGTAAAAAGAGTCACCGAACGGTAAAGCGCCAGCGACCGTAAGCGACAAAGGCGGAAAGAAGTCCTACAACAATGGGGAGCACGGCCATCGCGACAGGACCCTGAGCGATGGTAGCCACAGTGGCACCAATCATGAGGATGGTTAGACCGGCGGCGGCGAGGGGCGTCAGGCTAGGCCGAATTCGCAAGAGCGCGGGGAGGATCAGGCCGATAGCGCCGAGCACCTCAAGGACGCCGATGAAGCGTAGGAAGAGACCCGGCATATGCGACTGCTGCGCCATTGGCTCAATCGGCAGAACCAGTTTCAGCCCACCGGCAAATAGGAAGAGGAACGCGAGCAGGACTTGAACAATCCACAACGCGTAGGTCATGATCCCAAGCTCTGAAATTGCTCTCTACATGCTATAGAAAAATTCTTCGTAAACGATCTTGCTATCGGCAACTTTGTAGACCGCGACCTCTTCCATTTGGAACCGTTTCCCCTGTGGCTTGAACGTGACGTCGAATTTGAAAACGACCGTGAAGTACGAACTTGCGACGAGCGGCCCTTCGACCTTGGACGAGTGGACTTCGTGGTTAGCCATCCACCATTCGCCTTTGGCCTTTACGGCATCGAGACCCTTGGATTCCCGCGATTGTCCGGGAGGCGCACCCGCTTCCATGCTGACGATATCGGGCGAGTAGAGGGTCCGCGTGGCCTCATCGAACTTACCTTGCGAACAAAGTTTGACGAGTGTTTCCGCCACTTCTTGTGTTGTCATCATCAATCTCTTTTAATTTTATGGGACCTCGCTAGGCTAACACAGCAGAACCGGAGTGGCTCGATGTACGTTTCTGGTCATAGAGTGCTAACGAGTTACGATGATTTCGCTTCTGGATAATGGGCGTTCAGAGCGCGAAGTTCAGTTCGCAGTACACGTGAAGGATCACCCCGTTTATCAGTGACTTGCCTGAGCGTGTGCGCCCTTCCAAGCGACGGCGAGTCCACGCTCAGCAACAACATTGCGATTATGCTCCCGAGAGACTTTTTCATGAAATGACCACCTTGGGCTTTTCAAGATCGGTCACATCAGCAGGTTCTCAACTCGCCGCCACCTATGTGGGCCTCAAGCATTTAGGGGATCGGGACTCCCACTGATGGAGCGGTTGCATGTGAAAACAACCACTTCCGATCGACTTTTTTGCGACACCCTCAACCACCAGATGTGCGGCTGCGGTCCAGAGGGGCTTCCCAGTAGCGGTGTCGAGCGCCACGTTGAAGTAATGGCACTCAAAATAGACGGACGCGCTATCACGATCGCCATCCAACTGGAAGCGCGTCTTATAGCTCGGTGCCAGTGAAACAAACCTATTTTGTGGCTGGAAGGACCCGGCGACATATTTGAAGAATGTGCACAGGGTTCCTCTATTTGCCGGGTTGTCCGAGGGCGGGGGACATGTGAACGGATCGTCCGGTTCACCCTTGCCTTTGTAGTACCCGTCCCGTGGCGTGCCAGCTGACAGCAAAAGCCAAGGATCGTCCGTCCACAGCGAGAGCATTTTCTTCAACCGCTGCTCTATAACCTCGTCCGAATCACCGTTCACCGGATCACGGACCGTGGCAGCGTCGTGAAATTCCGCCTGTAAGACGTACAGTTGTGCGATCTGAGCGTCCGCGTGCGAGTCAACATTGTCGCGATCGTCGTCATACGGTGTCGTAGCCCAGGAACTTGGCGCGAACAAGAGCGCGAGTCCTAGCATTCCGAATGTGCCGGCCAATGTTCTGTAACTTCTCTTCATGTGATCTTCTCCTTTATTCCGCCGGGCATGCCGGCTAGCACTGATGTAAGCTCCGTTCTGCCCCCGAAGCAATGAACGAAGGTAAAGTTTGAGGTAAAGATCAGGTGAACCGGCAACTCTCTGAAAGGAATAGAAACGCGCGGTGTCTCCATTTCGGCTATACTTCATCCGCAGGGGTGCGCTCCCGTGGAAATTTTCGAGTTTGGCGATTTCAAGCTGGATTGTGACCGGGTTTGAGCTGTCCCGCGCGGGACGGCGTGTGAAGCTCGAAAGAAAGCCAATGGAGTTGCTCATTCTGTTGGCGGGAAGAAAGGGCGATCTCGTGGGCAGAACGGAGATCGCCGAGCGCCTCTGGGAACGTGAAGTCTTCGTAGACACCGAGCACGGCATCAACACCGCCGTCCGTAAGGTCCGGCAACTGTTGCGCGACGACCCCGAGCAGCCCCGCTTCGTGCAAACAGTCACCGGCATGGGCTACCGATAGTTCAGCCAGCCAACGCTGCAAAAGAGATCACACCGGCTCCATTAGCCAATGCTGCGCCCCGGCATCGGCCGCCCATCTGGCTCAGCTGGCTCGCAGTTGCGATGGCCGTTGCACTTGCGATTGTTCTTACTCTGGTGGCGCGGAACCGCTCTCGCAATCCAAATCTGAAGATCGCCTCGCTGGCCGTGCTCCCCCTCGACAATCTCTCAGGCGATCCCGGCCAGGATTACTTCGGTGACGGCATGACTGACGAGTTGATCACAATGCTCGCCAAAAATTCAACTTTGCGCATCGTTTCCCGCACCTCTGTCATGCAGTACAAGCGCGCGCACCGCCCACTGCCGGAAATTGCTCGAGGGCTCGGAGTCGACGGCATTCTCGAAGGATCAGTTGCCCGCTCGAATAGCGGCGTTCACCTGACAGTCCAGCTCATCGACGCACGCAGCGACACGCATCTCTGGGCGGAAAGCTTCGACCGGGACAAGAATGAGTCCGTCTCGCTGCCGAGGCAAGTCGCGGAGTCAGTCGCCAAGCAACTTCATAGCTCCGTTAATCAAACCACCGCCGCTCGCTATGTGCAGCCCGAAGCTCACGACGCCTATCTGCGCGGCCAGTATCTCTGGTTCAGGGGCCATAATGATGAGGCAGAAAAATACTTCCGAACCGCGACAACCTTGCAGCCGGATTACGCGCTCGCCTGGACCGGCATGGCAGAAGTATACGCAGTAAGGGCCGGGGGAGAACGAAGTCCGAAAGACACGCTGCCACTCGCAAAAAAGTTTGCAGTCAAAGCGGTTTCACTGGATGATTCGCTTCCTCAAGCGCACTATTGCCTGGGTGCCACGGTATTCTTTGCCGATTGGAATTTTCCCCAGGCTCTGGGAGGAGTGTACCCGCGCGACTGAACTCAATCCAAACTATAGCGAAGGCTACCATTTCCGGGCCGAAATATTGGCCGCGCTCAATCGACACACGGAGGCGCTTCCATTGGCGCGAAAGGCAAGCGAGCTAGACCCTTTTTCCCGCCCCTGGGCGCTACCCCGCTCTTTACAACGCGCCCGGCAGTACGATGCAGCCATTCAGGAAGCGAACGCTCGGTCGGCGTCGGACCCGTACGACGATGGCGAGCCGTGGGTCCTCAGCGATGTCTATCGGTGCAAACGCATGTGGAAAGAGGAGACCCGAACTTTAGAAAGAACGCTGGAGCTATGGGGCGACACGGCCTCCGCTTCAAACATCGCACACGATTTCGAGCGTGGAGGTTATCGCGGCGTCGTGCTGGGTGAACTGGAACGCTCAAAGGAAACAGCGCGGACGCATTATGTCTCGCCCGTGACGCTGGCCAGCTTCACCGCTCAACTCGGTCAACGCGAGCAGACGTTGACCTTCTGGAGAAGGGGTTTGAGGAGCGCAATCCCGAAATCCTCTTTATCCAGTGCGACTGCGCGTACGATTTTCTGCATTCGGATGAACGCTACCGCTCAATCATCGCGAAGATAGGTCTTCCGCCGGCATACTGAGCGGCTTTCTCATGTCCGGCACGCAATCGGTCAATCGCGCCGAGCTTGTTCCTGGCAAGGACCCCTCCCATTTCGCGTTCGTGAATACCACGGTGCACCGGAATTTGTATCGAATTTCGCTACCCTGAGCACGAGCGATTTCAGGCAATTGGCGAGCATCGGATTAACAGCAACGTCTGATCGTCGGTTTGCTTCCCGTGTTGGAGCGCGCGGGCTCTCAATCGATCGGCCAGTTCGGACAGGGGAGCGCCTGCATTCTCGATCAACACGGACTTAAGCGGCTCCAAACCGAGGTCGCGGTCGTTGTCGTCGGCGATTTCCGTAAGTCCATCGGTAAGGATCACGAAGACGTCGCCAGGTTTACTTGTGATTTTCGAGACCTCGAACGGAGCATCGCCTATTAACGCGACAGGAAAGTTGGAGGAGCACCGCTCCTGTACGCGGCCCGAAACGCATTCGTAATAGAGGATAGGCAGATGCCCAGCGGTTGCGAATTCGAGCTGTTGCGCCGTGTAACTGAGAAAGGCGAGCGTGACATACATGTTGGGTGCGCTCAGCGGGGTCAAAACCTGATTCAAGGCTGGAAGAAAATCGGCCGGTCCCACGGCGGCCAACCTGGTTCGGGCTGCGCTCTTTACCATGGTCATCAGAACGCCTGCGGGTACGCCATGTCCCGAAACGTCCGCAACGTAGGCAAACCAATCCCGTGCGTCCTGGACGACATCGACCAAGTCACCGCTTACTTCTCCGCTCGGCCAAGAGCGACCATAGAATTCGAAAGGAGCCGCCGTCATGCGGATTTCGGGTACGAGACTCCGATGGATAGCTCCTGCGAGCTGGATCTCGGTCAGGGTTCCGTAGTACCGTCTGCTCTCTGAACTGAAAAAGATCAGGAAGAGCACGTAGGCCACGATGATTAAACTGATTGCGGTGATCGCATTGAATAAGGCATACTGCTTGAAACTGCCGAACTGCAATCCGGGAATACCTATCCCTTTTCTGAAGATCATGGAAAGCAATATATTTGCAGCTGCTTGAGAACAACCCACAGCGATCATTATTTTGCGAAGCCGCCGAGTGCCTGCAACGGCCCAAAAACCAGCGCACACACCGTTCACCAGGGCGAAACAGATGTTCGCAGTAAGGTTCGGTTGACCGGATGTAATTGTCCCCAAAATAAAGCTGAACGAGGCAAACAGACAGAAAACGGCGGCCAGAAACCGCAGGGTAGATCGCCGAGGTAACTGTTTCCAGTACTCGGCATTCGTTTGCCAGCCCAATGCCATCCCACGATTGTAGGAGCAGGAGCGCGGCAGTCAATCGCGACCCGCCGAGCGGAAACCCATAACGCTGCGAATCCGGTATTACAATATTCGGGGAGACGGCTTTTCGTGGAGTGCAGAGCGTCCCACAGACGGCGGCCAGACTTGGGTAAAGGACGTCCGCATCGAGGCGCGCCGGATCAGACCCTCGCGTGAATTGGGTCCGCTTACGCAAACGAAGAAGCCCGACGAAGCAATGTCGACAACCGACACAATTGATTCGCGCTCGAATACATTCGATCCTGCGACTCCAATTTTCTGTGTGGCGAACGTGGGTGCGAGCATCGAGTACTACGTAAATGCACTCGGCTTCAAGGTCGATTGGCAGGCCGGTCCTGGTTTCGCGTCGGTGTCGCGCGACCGGTGCCATCTCTTTCTCTGCGAGAAGGACCAGCAGGGACATCCAGGCGCCTGGACGTGGATCGGGGTAACTGATGCTGACTCTCTTGCGGCGGAATATCGCAAAACGGGAGCCAAGATCCGCCACCCTCCCACGAACTACCCCTGGGCTTACTAGATGCAAGTGGAGGATCCTGATGGGAACGTGTTGCGGTTTGGCTCGGACCCGAAAGAAAATGAACCGTTCGGCCCATTTCTCGACATGCACGGCCGCTCTTGGCCGCCATAAAGCGCGAAACGAAGTAGAGAGCGCGATTCGCTCTTCAGGTTCATAATTTGTGCTGGGAAAAACTTGAAGCGGTGATTTGGTAAACAAAACTCTCTCTGCCACCTGCGTCGGGCCTTGATCCCACACGAACTCCGCCTAATTTCTCCACGGCGCGCTGAGAGCGCAAATTTTCGGGACCAACAAGAAAGACAACGCTGTTTACAAATCTAAAGGCGTGCCCTAGCATTAGCTGTTTCATTTCCCTGTTGTAAATCCCGCCCCAATAGGACCTAGCCAAGAAGGTCCAACCGATTTCGACTTCGCTTTTTTCCTTGTCATATCCGTGGAATCGCGAGGAACCTATGACCTGGCGGTTCTTGGAATCAATGGCGATCAACGTTCCACCAGATTCCAGGGCCTCGCGAAAAAACGCCTTAAAGACCTCTTCTATGTAGCGATCATGAACAGGATGTTGTTCCCAGATGAGCGGATCTGAGCCTGCAATGTAGAGGTCGTAAAAATCCTCTGCTCGCAGCGGTCGAAGTTCGAGGAGTTCGCCTATCAAAATGGGTTGACTATCAAAGGACACTGTTGATTCTGTTAAACGTGGATCTACGACTCTTACCATCTTTCACCTGTGGGCTGGACGGGTCAGGAATGTATAGACGCCTTCTTGGCTTCCTCCCAGACCGCTTTTGCGATCTGCGCAATGACGGCTTCGCGAACGGCTTCATTCTCCGGGGAATCCGTTATGAGGACTGTGATCGCGAGCTTTCTGCTATCGGGCAACGTTATTAGACCGACATCATTGGTTGCGCGCACGATCCCATGGTCGCGACCCGATGTGCCTGTCTTATGAGCGACTAATGTGCCTTTCGGTATCAGGCCTCGAAGCCTATGCTCCCCCGTGTGGGTGTCTGTCATCCAGTGAAGGAGTAATCGGGTGTGTTCTTGCGAGAACGGCGAGCGATCCGCGATGACTCGTAACAGAGCTACCAGCGCACTAGGCTGCGCGTAATTTCGATACTGTGCACGAACATCCTTGCCAAGAGTTTTTTCAGTGTCTCTCACGCTGATTCCCACGATTCCGAGGCCGTGAATGTACGCGTTTACAACGGGCGGTCCGCCAAGGATCCGCAGCAAGATATCCGAGGCCACTCCATCGCTTTCGGATACGGCTAAGCGCAATAGTTCTTGAATAGAAACTTCCACTCCTCCCCTGGGATGGTTATCCCGCAAGGGGCTATGCTGGCTGGGCGAGATCAAGTCAGTCGGGCGGAACAGAACATTTTCTGAGAGGCTAAATCGACCTTGCTCCACCGCATGTAGCGTCGCCATCGCAATTGGTAGTTTGTAAACCGATTGCATCGGCAATCTCGCCGCGGAGTTGACATTGCAGTCGAGAGGCGTGCCTGGCAACGAGCAGGCCACACCAACTCGGCCATCTACATGGGCGGCAATCGCTTGGATCTTGCTCCTTAATTGCGCGTGCGTCGCACTTGAAAGCAATGAGATAGATAGGAACAACAGGGCGGGACGCATGACTCGGGGCCGTAGTTGGCGTACATATTCAGGCGACTTCAGGTCTCACGTTCTATTCCGCGCGCAAAGCTTCGATAGGATCGACGGTCGCCGCGCGTAGGGCCGGCAGAAGCGCGGCAACAATGGTGACGATCGTTAAAAGCACAGCAACAGCGGCGAGGGTTAATGGGTCGAATGCCGAGACGCCGTGCAGCATCGCTAAGATGAACCGCGTGACGAAGTAGAGCGCGATTGAACCTAACACGACGCCGCCTCCGAGCAGAGTCAGCGCTTCCTTGAGAATCATTCGCAGCACAGTTGTTCGCGGCGCGCCGAGCGCAATCCGGACGCCGATCTCTCCCGTGCGCTGAACCACGCTGGCGGAAAGCAGCGCGTACAGGCCGAGGGCGCTGAGCAAGAGAGCCACGGCTCCGAAGAAGTTTGTGATGAGAGTGATCAATCGCTGGCTTCCGAGAGCGGCATCCATCTGCTCCTTGAGCGAAACGAAGAGCACGAGCGGCACGCTGGGGGCAATCTCAGACAGGGCCTTACGGAAAGCCGCCATGGCTTCCGCTTTGTTGCCGGCGTTGATCAGGAAGACCAGATTGCCGAGATTGTCGATGCGCGCGGTGGAAAGAGGGAAATAGATGGTACGGGGCGGAGCTCGCCGCACATCGAAAAATTTGGCGTCTTCGGCGAGACCGATCACGCGACAGGTGATCGGGTTGGGAAACTGGTTTGGATCGACACTTTTCACATACCGGCCCAAAGCATCCTCGTGTGGAAAGAAGAATGCCGCGGCGGATTGATTTAAGATGCAGACGTTCAGGGCGCGCTCGTTCTTTTGGAACTCGCGGCCGGAAACAATTCGCGTCTTCATGGTGCGGAAATAGCCGGGACCCACATCGTTGTAGGGCATGTGCGAGTCTTCAGGAGGGTTCGGCCCGTTGGCGAAGGCTTGGAAGTGCGATGTAATCTCGACGCCTGTCATCGGAGTCTGCGAAGTCGCGGCGACGGAGTCGATGCCGGGCATCTCAGCGATGCGATCCACCATGCGCTGATATAGGTTGAGCTTGGCGTCTCCTTTCTGGGGCATGAAGTGGAGAGGCGAAGTCTGGATGATCACGTGATCTAGGTCGAAGCCAGTATGTTCGGAGCGGATCCGGGTCAGGCTTTGGGACAGCAGGGAGGCGAGCACGACCAGCACCAACGATAAAGCAACCTGGATCGGAACGAATGTGCGACCGGCAATGTGGCGTTGACCGCCGAGAGTGGTGCGTGATTTGAGAAGGCCGCCAGGATCGGCGCGTGCGGCTCTCCAGGCAGGCAGGGTGCCAAAGAGCAAAGTGGTTGCAACTGCGAAGATGGCAGTGATTATGAGGACGGCTTGATCCGGGTGAACGGACATTTCTTCGCCCATCATCGGGTCACGGAAGAAATGAAGAAGAAAATTGCTCCCAAACCACGCTGCGAGCGCGCCCAGAACACTTCCTGAAATAGCGATCACGAAGCTTTCGGTCAAGTACTGGCGGATTAAGCGCCAGGAACGCGCGCCGAGAGCGGTGCGCACGGCAAACTCGTGCTGTCGGGCGTAGACTTTGGACATCATTAGGCCGCCTATATTTACGCAGCAGAGGAGGAGAACAATTCCGACGAGACCCTGCATGAGATAAAGCGGCCGAGTGTAGGTGCGGCCGATATAGCTGGGAAATCCGCTGCGGGCAGAACCCGCCTTGAGGTGCGCTCTCTCAAGAAAGGGCGAGTGCTGAAAACGAACCGGGATAAAGCGCTGGAATAGTTCCTTCTCGAAGGGGGCGAGTTCGGCATTCGATTGCCGGATGGAGACGCCGGGACGGAGACGTCCGATCACAGAAACGCCGAATATCAAGTTCGGATCATTTAGATCCTGGTGCGAGAGGACCGACTCAAGCTGGAGCGGCAAGTAGAGCTTGATATCCATGCCGGGCCAGGGCCCGTGGAAGCCCGGAGGCGTGATTCCTATTACTGTGACCTGAGTATTCGAGATTTCGATGCGCTTGCCGACGATGCCGGGATCGCGGGCGAAATGATCGGCCCAGAAACCGTAGCTCAACACAACAGGCCAGCCCTGCGCAGGGCCGCCGCGCAGGTCATCGTAAGGAGCGATCAAGCGACCGAGAAAGGGTTGAAGTTCCAGAACCGTAAAGGCGTTGCCGCTGATCATGGCAGCCAGATATTCGCGAACGGATCCTTCGTTGTCGCGGATTAGGGCCATGTCGCCATCCCAAGCTGAAAGATCCCGGAACGATTTCTGCTCGCGCCGCAACTGCTCGAGCATTCGATAGGGGATGAAGATCGTCTCTCCGGAATTGAATGCAGGACTCGCAATGCCGACCTTTACGAGCTGCGAAGGGGCGGGAACGGGGAGGCTGCGCAGGACGAGTCCGTAGAGCAGCGTGAAGATGGCGGTATTGGCGCCGATCCCGAGAGCCAAAGTCAAAATCGCTGTGAAGCAGAAGACGGGGCTTTTGCGGAGCGCGCGGAGGCCCAGGACGAAATCGCGATACCAGCTTTCGAGCATTTAGAGTGGCTCAGCGGTAGGCCGGTACGCCTGTTACTTTCTCGCCGATGACTAGGGTGTGGATGTGCTCGGTGCCCTCGTAGGTTTTGACGGTTTCGAGATTGCACATATGGCGCATGATGGGGTATTCGTCCATGATGCCGTTTGCGCCGAGCAAGTCGCGGCTGAGACGGGCGCACTCGAGGGCCATGGCGGTGTTGTTGCGCTTGAGCATGGAAATATGCGCTGGCTCGACCTTACCGGCATCCTTTAACTTGGCGACTTGAAGCGCGAGGAGTTGGCCCTTGGTGATCTCGGTGATCATCCAGGCGAGTTTCTCTTGAACGAGCTGATGGCTGGCGAGGGGCCGATCATCAAACTGCTTGCGTGAAAGCGTGTAGCTGCGAGCGGTTTCGAAGCAATCCATAGCAGCGCCGAGAACGCCCCAACCGATACCGAACCTGGCTTGCGAAAGACAGCCGAGAGCGGCTTTGAGGCCTTTGGCGCAAGGCAACTGGTTCTGTTCCTGGATGACGCAATCGGAAAAATGCAAACTGGACGTGACCGAAGCACGCATGGATAACTTGCCATGGATGTCGCTGGTGGAATAGCCCGGCGTGCCTTTCTCGACGAGAAAACCCCGCACGCCTTCCGATGTGCGTGCCCACACGACAGCGACGTCGGAAACGGACCCGTTTGTGATCCACGTCTTTTCGCCGTTGAGGGCCCAAGTGCTCCCGCGCTTTTCGGCAGTCGTGCGCATGCCAGCCGGGTTCGAACCGAAGTCGGGCTCAGTGAGACCGAAGCAGCCGATCGCTTCGCCCGAGTGCAGTTTGGGAAGCCAATGCTCTTTTTGTTCCTCCGAACCGTAGGTGTAGATGGGATACATGACGAGAGCGCCTTGAACGCTAACGAAGCTGCGGAGGCCCGAATCTGCGCGCTCGATTTCCTGCATGATGAGGCCGTACTCGACATTGTTCATGCCTGCGCAGCCGTAGCCCTCGAGGTTCGCACCGAAGAACCCTAAATGGGCCATTTCGGGGATGAGCTGGGCAGGAAAGACACCCTTATTGAAGGCATCTCGAACCAGGGGCAGGGCGCGATCATCGACAAATTGGCGCGCGGTTTGGCGAACCATGAGCTCCTGTTCGCTCAGGAGGGAGTCAAACTGCAGATAATCGACGCCGGGGAAACGGGGCATAAAGACCTATTTTATCGAGTGAACGGATGAAACGGTCGGTAGTGCGGCCGTTACTAAATCTGTTAGAAAGCTCAATAAGCAACGACTACCTGGACGTGCGGCAGCCTGAACCGATTTCGGCAAGAGACGTGAGCCTGGATTCTCTGTACGAACAGGCAGCGGACGCCTATGGTTCTTCACTCGACCGGCTCGCGCGAGCGTACGAGCTTGATCCTGATGCGCGTCGTGACCTGCTCCAGGATATTCATCTACATCTCTGGCGCAGCTTGGCGTATTTCGACCAGCGATGTTCGCTTAGAACCTGGGTGTACCGCATCGCTCATAACGTAGCCACGGGTCACATCATTCGGCAGCGCCGGATCAGGAACACGCTCGTGAGCATCGAGGACATCGAGACGATGCCTGGTACTGATCAGGGTGAACTCGCGGCCAGCCACTCCGAAGCGCTCGATCGTCTCTCGATGCTGATCCAGCGCTTAAAACCGCTCGATCGTCAGATCATCGTTTCCTATCTCGAGGGAATGGACGCGAGCTCGATCAGCGAAGTCACCGGCTTATCGGCCGCGAACGTCGCGATGAAAGTTCACCGAATCAAAAAGCTCCTGAGGCGCTGGTTCGATGAAGGAGGACTTCATGACAAGTGAGTTTCCTATGAAAGACCCACAAAATATCTGGCAAAGCCAGTCGACAGAGGCATTCAAAATGTCAACAGATCAATTACGTCTTAAAACACAACAGGGTCGGAGGAAAGCCCGTTTTCAAGCGGTCTACTCTATAATCCTCGGGTTCATCCTTTCCATATTCTTCGCGTGGGGGTTTGCGAGAGGCCATGAGCTAATTCCGCGCTTGGGGTTTGGGATGCTAAGTCTCTGGTCCATCTATTTTGGGTATCAGACATACAGATGGATTTGGCCGCGGCTGCCGGCGCCGAATGGGACACTGAACCCCACGCTCCAGTCTTACAGGAGCGAACTCGAGAAGCGGCGCGACTATGCCTGGCACATCTGGCGCAGGGCGGGTCTGACGTTTTGTTTCTTGGGAGTGGCGATGATCATCGTGCCAGAGCTGATGAAGTCGCTCCACGACCCACGGCTCCTGGCGGACGTAGCGCCAGTCCTCGTGCTTCTCGCCATATGGTGCGCAATTTTCTTTCCTGGAAGGAAGCGAAGACAGCGGAAGCTGCAACGGGAGATCGAGCAATTACTCATGTTTGAGAGAGAGAACCAGTCATGAGACACGCTTCGGCTCTGTCAAGTTGAGATTCCTGGTTGAGCAGGGCGACTAATTAACAAGGAATGTTGACTCGATTTGCGTGTTTTTGGGTGATTCTAGCCGGGCTGGTCCAGGGATACGGACAAACGCCGGGGGGCGCTGATGTCAATCGAGCGTATCAATCGCTTGCGCAAAAGGACTACGATTCGGCGATCGAGCTGTTCCGGCAAGCTCTCGCGAAAGAGCCTGGGAATGCGGGCGTACACAAAGATTTGGCGTATACGCTGCTGAAGGCGGGCGAGAATGCGGATGCTCGGGATGAGTTCGAAAGTGCGCTGAAGTTGAATCCGAATGATGAGTCTGCGGCGCTCGAGTATGCGTTTCTGTGTTACGAGACTAAGAAGCAGATCGAGGCGCGGCGGACATTCAACCGCTTGCGGCACAACGGAAGCGCAGCGACACGGGTAACCGCCCAGCAGGCCTTTCAGAATATCGACCGTCCGCTCGCGGACGGGATAGCACGCTGGAAAGAGGCGCTGGCACGAGCGACGAACCCGAATGAACTGCCCATGTTTAGTGCGCATTGGGAGTTGGCTCAGTTAGCTGAACTGCGGGATGAGCTGCCGCTGGCGGCTGAGCAGTACGAGATCTGCCGGAGACTGAAGCCGACTGTGGAGGAGTTCCTACTCGATCTGGCGCGCGTATGGCAGCAAATCAATCGAATTGACGACGCAGGGGCTGCCTTGCTGGCTGCCTCTCGATGCCAGGATTCCCGAACAGCAGAACTGGCGCTCGATCAACTGGATCCGCGTTATCCATATCCTTACGAATTCTTGAACGCCATCAAGCTCGATCCCCAGAACGTTCGACTGCGGAGGGAGCTCGGGTTTTTGTATCTTGCGATGCACGAGCAACGGGAAGCGATGGAGCAGTTCGAGCAGGTCTTAGTCATTGAGCCGCATGATGAGTTGTCGCGCGAACAATTGGATGCTTTGCGGGGGGTGAAGAGGACTCCGCAAACGAGTGTGCTTCCGGCTACTCCGGGCGCGACCGTCGAGAGTGCAGCATCCGCCTCAGCTTCAGGGGCCTCCTCTGCCGGCTACGCGAAGAGCATGGGGATGAAGAGCCTGAAATTGGGCTACATTCCGGATGCAATCAAGTACCTGCAACGGGCTCACGAGGATGATCCTGAAGATGCGGAAGTGGTGCTCGATCTGGCGTGGGCGTATAACGCGGCGAAGCGAAACGAGGAAGCGCTCGAGTGTTTCGATGAGGCCCGGCATTCAGATAATGCCGGCGTAGCCAGCGAGGCTACGAAGGCTTTTCACAATCTGAATGGTGACCCGGTGGCTCAGACAACAGTTTGGGTTATGCCGATGTTTTCCACCCGCTGGAAAGATGGGTTTACGTATGGGCAGATCAAGCGAACGATTCCGCTGCCGTGGCTGGGAACGGCGAACAACCTGATCTCGTTTTACGTCTCGATGCGATTTGATGGAGATGTAAAAAGCGGGTTGCCACAGGGCGTGGCACCGCTGTATTTTTCCGAGAATGCGTTGATTTTCGGCGCAGGCGTGTCGTCACGGCCATGGCACCACATTACGGGCTGGGCGGAAGCGGGAGAAGCGTTGGATTATTTGCCCGGTAAAACCAATGCTGGGCGAGCCATTGCGGATTATCGGGGCGGCATCAACGTCGCTAAAGGATTCGGCAACTTGTTGGGGGGCAATCACGCAGGTTATTTTTATGAGACGACTGCCGACGGCATTTACGTCAGCCGCTTCGATAAGGATTGGCTGCTCTATTGGCAGCAGCGAAGCGGCCGCACGTTTCGCGCGTGGGGTAACACGTTTGCACAAGCGCTTTTCAATCTAAACTTCACTCAGGATGTGAAAAGGCAGTACTGGGCGAACACGGTAGAAATGGGGCCGGGTATTAAGTTTCATCCGCCCGGGATGCCGCCGAACGCGTATCTGTCGGCCGATTTCCTCCGAGGTGTTTACACGAACAATGCGGGAAACCCGCGCGGGCCGAATTACTACGATTTCCGTGTCAGTGTTTGGTACGCGATCACGAAGTAGAAAATGCGCAGAACATATCTGGTCTTCATGTTTGCTACGGCAGCCTTGCCGGCGCTGGCCATTGCCCCGACGTATCGGGTGAGCGGGGCGGAGGCGAAAGCCTGGACGATGATTCTGGGTTCAGTCGGCATGGGCAGCAGCGGCGATGCCGATCCGGCGGTTGTGGTGGCAGGGCCGAATGAGCAGCTAGACGTTCCAAAGCTGGCCGAGAACCACATCGCAGTGCTCGAGGGCACCGGCGCCCATGTAGAGAGCCTCGGATTCGTCGTGAAAAAGGAATTGGTTGAAGTAAGGCGCATCTGTGATGTGCACGCGCCAAAGATGAATATCATCTGGGAGCAGCCAATCGCCGTGCCGACAGTTAGTGTGCCGGGTGATTTTCAGGTGTTTGCGACGGAGAAATGGAAGGGCATCCCTGTGCTGGCCGGAAAACGCACGGCACACGGAGCAATTCTGTGGTTGGCGACGCCGCCCGGTCCGACCGGAATCGAGCGCTACCCGTATCTGCTTCAGGCTCTGGTTGATTTAGGTCTTTCGTTGCCGGTGCGGACGACAAGCTTATGGGCATTCTTCGATTCTTCTTACCGGATTCGTGCTGACGTGGATTATCTGGCAAGACATTGGAGGCAATCAGGCATTGGCGTTCTTCATGTGGCAGCGTGGCACAACGTGGAGCCGGATGCGTTTCAGGACGAATATCTGAAAAAGCTGATCGAGGCCTGCCATCGGAACGCAATTTTAGTTTATGCGTGGCTGGAATTACCTCACGTCAGTGAGAAATTCTGGGCTGATCATCCAGCTTGGCGCGAGAAGACAGCGCTGGGGCAGGATGCGCAACTGGACTGGCGGAAGCTGATGAATTTGCAAAATCCGGATTGCCACCGGGAGGTCGCAAAGGAGATCGGCGGACTACTCGGTAGATTCGATTGGGACGGAGTGAATGTAGCGGAGTTGTACTTCGAATCCCTAGAGGGCGCGTCGAATCCCGCTCGATTTACGCCAATGGACGATGACGTGCGACAGGAATTTAAACAGATCGCCGGTTTTGATCCGAAGCTGTTGTTCGAGTCAGGGTCGTCCTACTCGGCGACCAAGAATCCGGAGGGTCTGCGGAAATTTCTTGACTTTCGGGCTGCACTGGCGTCGCGCATGCAGGCTGATTGGCTGGACGTCATTGATAAGACGAGATCTTCTAAGCCGTATTTAGATGTCGTGCTAACGCATATTGACGATCGCTTCGAGCCTGGAATTCGTGATGCACTGGGAGCTGACGTAGCGCGCAGCCTTCCGCTCATTGAAGCGCGGAACAGTACGCTGCTTGTGGAGGATCCGGCGACTCTCTGGGATTTGGGAGCTGAGCGTTATGCAAAACTGGCCCAGAAATATCAGGCACTCGCGCCAGACCGGTCGCACTTGGCGGTCGATCTGAACATTGTGGAGCGGTATCAAGACGTTTATCCTACAAAAAAGCAGACCGGGGTTGAGCTGATGGAACTGGTACACCAGGCGGCGGCCTCATTCCATCGGGTGGCGCTGTATTTTGAGAATTCGGTGGAGAGGCAGGATTTGGGACTGCTGCCGAGCGCCGCGACGACAGCGAAACTGACGGAGCGTAGTGTCGATGAGATGGACTTGGACGCGCCGGAACAGACGCGAGTGGTCTGGCAAGGGCCGGTGGAGGTGGACGGCAAGCCTTGGCCGGTAAAGAATGCGCAGTGCGTTCTCGCCCCGGCAGGGAAGCACCGCATCAGTGCGGGAACGGGGGAATCCGCGATTACGATCGCGGATTTCAATGGGAGTCTACGATCCGCTGTGGGATCACAACACAGCGTCGACCTTTCCTATACAAGCCGCAGCCGCGCGATTGCGCTGTTCGGGTCGCCGGTTTCGTCGGTAGAAGTAGATGGCGCTCCGTTCTGGAAGCGCGCTGGAGATGATAGCCGGGCCTCGATCGTACTTCCGGCCGGGCAGCACGTCGCGACGTTTGAACGCTAGACCGCGTCTGTTAAGTGGGTCACTTCGGCTGTAGTGGTCAGGTGAGCCCCGCGCGAATGAAGTTCCAAAAGTAGGTTGCGCGCCTCGGGGTCGCTCATGCTGGCAGTAGCGTCCGTTACAAGCTCCACTCGCGCTCCGGTTTCTAGCAGTCCGAAAGCGGCGCAGCGGACGCAGTGCTCAGTTGCTACGCCATAGACGACGTACCGCTCTGCACGAAGCACATCGAGCAGCGGGCGGAGATTCGGGTTAGTGAAGCAGTCGAGCATCTGCTTCTCAACGATGATCTGAGGAGCGTCTTCGAGGCAGGGCTGTATCGCATCGAGAGCACCCGGCGCACTGCTTAGAACAATTGCTCGGCTGAGGAGTGTGTTGGCAGCCTTTTGCTGTCCTGTAGTACCGGCAACGCAATGCGCTTTCCATGTCTTGAACTCCGGGTCATTGTCGGAATGGGCATCGGCAGTCGAGATAATCTTGAAGTGGTTCGACGCGGCGAAGCGCGCTAGTTCCCCAACCTCTTGAACGATATTCTCCGCGCTGGGGACGTAAAGAGCGCCGCCAGGGAATAAGAAATCGATTTGCGTGTCGACATCGAAAAAAACAGTCTTCACGATTCGATTATGAAGCCCGCGACTTGACTAGCGGACGAGTTGATATTCGCTGCGCAGGGTATCAGCGAGCTGGGATAGACGGGGGCTGACTTCAACTGAATAAGTACTCGTCTTTTGCAACGAATGGAGCTCGTGGGGGAGCGCGGCAGTGGCCGATATGGCCTTCGCTCGCAGTTGGGAGATAGGCGGCGGAGATTCGAGGAGCGTACCCTTCGAGATGATGGGGCGGAGAAGTGGCTCGCCCGCGAAATCGCTGTTGCACTCGCTATAGAGCGCGACAACATCATGGTCCGGGTAGCGGTAGATCTGCTTCGCGCCAGGTAAAGTGCTCTTCTCGTCGCTGAATTTCGCTCGATAGTGAAGCGCGCCGGCTCTCTCGAGCTCGACCAGTTTGTAAACCGCTGAGAGGCTGGGCGCGTCCGCGGAAGTGGCCAACTCGGTGCCAACGCCGAACGCATCAATGGGAGCTCCGGAGCGGACGAGCTCCCCAACGCGATCTTCATTGAGGTCATTGCTCGCAATAATTTTGGCGTCGCGGAAACCGGCTTCGTCTAGTATGCGACGTACTTCGACAGAGAGCGCGCCGAGATCGCCACTATCCAGACGGACTCCCCAAAACGGACGACCGAGCTGAGTTGCGAGACGCGCGCCTTCGAGAGTGTCATAGGTGTCGATGAGGAATACAGTGAACGGGCCGAGCAGGCGCTGCAGAGCCCGAAAAGACTCTTCCTCGCTCGAGAACGCCATGGTCCAGGAATGCGCGGCGGTGCCTGAGACCGGTATTCCAAAGCGCATGCCCGCTTCCGTATTGCTGGTGGCGGCGCATCCAGCGAGGTAGGCGGCGCGTCCGGCGAGAATGCCTGCTTCCGGCGAGTGCGCGCGGCGGCTGCCGAACTCAATTACCGGCCGGCCCTCAGCGGCAATCAGGCATCGAGCCGCCTTGGAGGCAACCGTTGTTTGAAAGGCGAACGTCGAGAGCAGATATGTTTCAACCAGCTGTGCCTGTACCAGTGGGGCGCGGATAATGGCGATGGGCTCGTTAGCGAATATGGGAGTCCCTTCGGGAACTGCGAAGAGATCGCCGGTAAAACGAAGATTCGCGAGGAAGTCAAAGAACTCAGAGGAAGCGTTCCTAAACTGCTCGAGTGAACGCAGGTAGCGGATCTCGGCGGCCGCGAAGCTCAGCGCACGCAGATACTCAACTGCTTGGTGGAGACCGGCGGCGACCAGGAAGTTCCGCTTTTGAGGCAAGCGCCGCACGGAAAGCTCAAACGTGGCGACTTCTTCCGTTTTTTTGGCGGCGAAATATCCTGCCGCCATGGTGAGCTCATAGAGGTCTGTGTTGAGAGCAGACATGGTGGCCGTCGGGTGCGCGGCTACTTCTTCGATGTCGAAGACGTTTGCTTGATGTTCTTACTCGCTTCCAGGATATCGTTTATCGACTTTGCATCGAGTTGATAAAGGCCCGTTTCATTCTCACGGCGGGCGATATATCCGTCGGAATTTTTCGCGAACGAGACCTTTTCAACTCGCTTGCCATCGCTCGAAGTGACCGTGACGCTCAATACCGGAGCAGTAAATCCGTTTTCGAGGAACTTGGTTGCAGAGAGATCTCGAAGCTTATCAATAAATGCCTGGATCGAGCCCGGATCCATTACTTTGCCATTCAGCTTCCAATCCTGGCCGCTCTTTTGGTAAACCTTTGCGGCGTCTCCTTCCTGGACTTCTATTTTGTTGGGATCACTGAAGCCGAAATCGAAGATTTTCTTGTTTCGGAAATCGTCGAGGGGTTTCTCCAGCTCCTTTCCGAGATCGGCGGATATCTTATAGGCGCCCTTGACGACGCTGCTTTCTGCGTAATAGTCGTCCTTGTTCTTTTTGACCTCGAGCGTTTGCGTGCCCGCTGCATCACTGACCTTCGCTGTGGCAGCGCGTTGCCCATCGGCAAAAGAGGTATCTGCTTTCTTGACATCGGAGGGGCTAGCGGAAAGGTCCATTTTGGCGTCGGTTAACTTACGCAAGAGCTCTTCGACTTGGAAGCTATCTGCCCGATAGGGTTTGGGCTTGAGTATCTGCCACTCGTTCTGATTGTTCTTGCCAAATTCGATGTCCGATTTACCCCAATCGACCTCGACACGGGTCACGCGGTTGGTATCAAAGGTGAGCAAACGCTTATCGCGAAGATCATTAATGCCCTTTTCGAACGAGCTCTTCACTGAGGATGAGACTGCGTACACTTTCGGACTGGATGCAGAACGAGCGTAGACCAAGGATCCGGCCGGAACATCATCGCCGAAGAAGAGTTGATCCGTCTTGCCCGTCTTCTCCTTGACGATGACTGTAAGGCTTGGGTTAGCGAGGCCGTACTTACTCACATCGGATGGCTTATCTTCGACTACACTATCCGCGGTAACTGGACTTAGTGAAGAGACTACGGTTCCAACTGCGTCCTGATCCGCGCTTAGCGGTTCGGGGGCGGTTATTGCCCATTTTCCGTTCTTACGATCGAGAGTGAGGATCGAGCCGTCTTTCTTTTTGACGTCGATCTGCTGCACGAAGGCATCGGGTATGTCGGTGACCTTAGGTGCCGGAGGCGTATTTGCAGCCGAGCTAGCCGATTCCGGGTGGCGCTTAGCCCACCACACTGCTCCGCTGAGAGCAGCAAGGAGGATGGCTGCTACCAGTAGATTCCGCAATTTCATGCTATCTCCGCTTCAGTAGGATCGATACGCCCCAGACTATGATGAACAGCGGAATTGCGATGAGGTCCGTGTACATGAAGACACTCATCTGACGCTGCGTAACGTTGAGACGGCGATCCTCCGGCTCCTTGGGTCGGATCGAAATGAGGTCTTCGTCTGAGGAAAGCCAGTTAATGGCATTTACCGCGAGATCGCGATTTGCCTGAAATCCGATCATCGCGTTATCGGCAAACTCAGAACTACCAATGACGACAAACCGGCCAGGGTTATTAGGCTTACCCGTATTGTAAGTGCCGGCTGCGCCGAGCACAAAAGGACCCTTCTTATTGGCGGGATCGTCCGGGTTGACCTCGTTAGTACTCAGCTTCGTCGTAGCGATGGAGCGGTCAGTAGTCGAGAAGAGCTTGTCAACAGTTGTCTTATCCCCGTTTTTCACCTCAAGAGAACGAGATACCGGAAAACCTGTGACGGAACCCTTCAAATCGTTCACAATGGGTTGCGATTCGTACTTGGAGACCAGAGGAATTTCAGGCCCGAAACCAAAAATTTGAGCCATAGGATTCTGCTCGAGGACGAGATCGTTGACGGGCGTCACTCCCCAGCTCTGCAGCAGGTTCATGAGTCCTTCGTTTTGCGCGATGTGTTCGCGACCGAAATCGAGAGGCGGGTCGACAAGGAACATCGCGCGTCCACCATTCTCGACATATTTCTTAATTGCAGTTACCTCATTGGGCGTGTAGTCGAGTTGCGCGCCAGCAACGACAAGCACTGTACATTCTTTCGGCACCTCGGTCTTATCCACTAAAGAAATGGAATCGACTTGATAATTGTCCCGCTCAAGAAGCGTCTTATAACGCGATAATCCGCTCTCCTGCGTGTCATCGAGTTGATGTTCCTTGCTCCCGGTTACGAAGCAAACCTTTCGAACGCCTTTGAGGTCCTTGAGGAACGCTCCGGTGAGACCTTCCTCTGTTACAGATTTCGCCTCTTCACGCCTAGGGCCTATATCGACATAAGCCGTTCCGAGAAAACGCGCACCAAACGGGCGAGCGACTGTGGGCTGCTTTTGAGGATCAAGATACTTCACGTGGATCTTAGGGGATAAATTAGCGTAGCGGTCCAACATTCCCCTGGCTTGCTCGAAATTAGAACTTTTATCGATATAGGTGATCGTGGCGTCAGATTTCAAATCTTTCACAACCTTTCTTGTTTCCTCCGACAGAGTAAAGCGTTTATTGCTGGTTGTGTCGTAACTCTTGTTGTAGCGATTCGCAAGCCAATTCACCATCACTAAGACGGCGATCACGACAATAGTGTATAGGGTCGCAGTGGCCCCATACCGAGCTTGGCGAGCCGCAACGGTATTCTTTGGTTTACCGGCAGCCATCTACGCCCTCCACCGCAAAGATTCAAGTGAGCGCGTTGTAAGAAACAAGCCTAAGAAAATCATCGAAAGATAGTAAACAATGTCCTTACTGTCCAGCACACCTCGCGTGAAGCTGTCGAGGTGACTCAATATCGAGAGATAGCCCAAAACCTGCACTGTTGGAGTGTTACCGAAAGATGTAGTCCAATTGAGAATCCATAGCAACAGGGCCAAAGCGAAACCGACGGCTCCGGCAACTATCTGGTTCTTAGTCGTCGTGGAGATAAAGGTACCCAGAGCGAGTAGGCACGCACCTTCTAATAACACGCCCAAGAAACCGGTTAGGACCGGCTTCCAATCGGGTCGTCCATAGATAAACAGGAAGGAATAATCGATGAGTAATATCAAGAGCAGCGTGGCATACATAATCACCGCGGAGAGCCATTTACCTATCACTATTTCTAAATCATGTACAGGCGAAGTAACTAGCAATTCGATGGTGCCCTGGCGCTTCTCTTCGGCGAATAGCCGCATGGAAATTAGCGGGATCAGAAACAAGCCGATTACCGCTACGTTTGAGAATAACGGAGTGATCACTTGCTCATTTAGATTCATCGGGACTGACTGACCGGACATTTGGCTCTGCATCGATGTTTGAACGAAATATCCCGTGATCAGATACGTGAAATAGCCGCTCAGCAAGGCAAATATCGCTAGTAACACCCAGGCTATGGGAGAGACGAAATAGCTATAGAGCTCTCGCCGGCAGATTGTCCAGACATTTCTCATTTGACACCTTCCGCGAGCTCGACATTATCCGTGACAGGTGGACTTGTGTTCCCGGTTTTGGATCCGGTTAGTTCGAGGAACACTTCTTCCAGGCTGAAGGTCAGAGATTTCAATTCGAGCAGATTCCATCCGGAGTGAACGACGGCACGCGCAATGTCGGCACGCGCATTCTTCTCAGGAAGACTTTCTACTTCGTAGACGAAGCTGTCACCTGAAACGGCTTTGTCCAGAACTTTACTTACGCCGGGTACCTGCTCCAACCTCTGACGGACCGCGAGCGAATCTCCATTGCCACCCGTTTCTATCTGCACTTCGACAGCATTTCCCATGCCAGCCCGATGGACGAGATTCTCGACGGAATCTGTGGCGACGAGCTTGCCTTTATTGATGATGATGACCTTCTCACAAACAGCCTCGACTTCCGGGAGGATGTGGGTGCTCAGGACAATCGTGTGCTCGCCTGAGAGCGATTTGATCAGCTCGCGAGTCTCATTGATTTGCTTGGGGTCCAGGCCGGAGGTCGGTTCGTCGAGAATCAGAACATCCGGGTTATGAATGATAGCTTGAGCCAAGCCAACGCGCTGGCGGTATCCTCGCGAGAGCTTCGAGATGAGCTTGGGCTTGACATCCGCAACAGCGCAGCGCTCCATGACTTCTTCAGTGCGGCGCTTTATGTCCGAATTAGGAACATTTTTTAAGCGAGCGATGAACGTAAGGTAATCGACAACGCTCATTTCGGGATAAAGCGGCGGTGTTTCGGGAAGATAGCCGATGCGCTTTTTGACCTCGAATGGCTGTTCAAAGACATCAAAACCGGCTACGGTCGCCTTGCCTGATGTGGGCGGCATGAAACACGTTAGGATGCGCATGGTGGTGGTCTTCCCGGCTCCGTTTGGTCCGAGAAATCCGACTATGTCACCTTTATCCACCGAGAACGAGATGTCGTTGACGGCGACCGTACGCGCGTAATTCTTCGAAAGCCCTTCAACCTGAATCATATGATTAGACGATGAAAACTGTGAGACGAATAAGAATCCCTATTGTTAGTTATCGCAGTTCCGATTGCCTCAACGGAAGCTATGTTATTGCAAACCGAGAGCAATTGTTTGAAATCCTGCATCTACAAATACTATGTTTCCCGTAACTCCCCGGCCGAGATCGCTGGCTAGAAATACTGCGGTATCCGCTAGTTCAGCTGGGTCCGTGTTTCTGCGAAGCGGAGCATTGGCAGCCACGCCGTCCAACACCTTGGAGAAATCTTTGATTCCCCGCGCGGATGCGGTTTTGATCGGCCCAGCGGATATGGCGTTGACGCGAATATTGGCCGGCCCGAGATCGGTCGCGAGGTAGCGAACACACGCTTCAAGAGCGGCCTTAGCCACTCCCATAACATTATAATTCTGCACCACGCGCGTGGAGCCGAGGTAAGTAAGTGTGGTAACAGATCCTCCGTGTGTCATTAGAGGGGCAATTGCCCGCGATACGGACACCAGCGAATAGGCACTTACCTCCTGCGCGAGCAGATAACCATCGCGGGTTGTTTCAATGAAGGGACGGCCCAGGTCTTCCTTGTTCGCAAACGCGATGCTGTGAACCAAAGCATGAATGACGGGCGATGTGCGTTTCAGTTCAGAGACAAGATGATCTAGCTCATCAGGTCTCGTAACGTCGCAATTTAAGACGTTCGATGCCTGGAGGTCAGAGCCCAATTCCTGGACCGTTTGGCGCTGACGCTCGCCTTGGTAGGTGAGGATGAGGGAAGCGCCTTCGCGCACGAATGCCGAAGATATCGCGTAAGCAATGCTCCATTTGTTTGCAATACCCAGGACAAGAGCAGTCTTGCCCGCAAGCAGTTGTGGCATGAAAGTGCCATTGTAGCGTGCTGGCTTTAGATTCCTTGGCCTGGAACATTTTGCTCAGCGGATAGGAGTATTGGGCCGATTTGGGACAGCTAACCATTTGAAACGGCAGGAGAAGTCAATTGGTTACTGATTTGCTAGCGCCTTGGACGGAGGAGACAAAACATAAATGAAATATTTGCTGGCTTGGATCTTGGGAGTGCCCGGTGGCCTGATTCTACTGTGGTTCCTGTTCAACCATATGCATTGACATTATGATGACGAACCCGGTTAAGAAGTACGGACTCCAGTCATTTTGAGCGCGTAGACTTGGCGATAGGGGAATTTGGAGCGGACCGATTCCGGAACATCAATACGAAGGCGCCTGCCCTCCATACGCCATGGCAGCTCTTCACCAAACTCAAGAGATGTCACCCTTGCTGCAGCATCTGCGCTGAAGTTTTCAAACGTAATCTGGTTCGCCGGCAGACGTGGAAGGAGAGCGTAAATTGCGTCGTTCTTCGCAGTGAAAAAAGCGTCTACTCGCGCGTACCCGGCAGGCGGTGAATCCACCATCTTTGTTATGTCATAGGCTGCATTGAATTCTTTCACGTCGAATTGGGGAACGTTGCCGGCGCTCCATTGACGACTTCTCGCGAGCGCATGAGTTCCGTAGATTGCCTCCGCGTTGGGCTGCAGCCAAGTCCCCAATTCGATCAGTCGCTCCTCCATGAGGACCGGGATACGGCCGTCGGCAGTAGGTCCGATGTCGAGCAGCAAATTGCCTCCGCGACTCACGATATCGATGAGCATCAAAAGGAGCTCGCGGCCAGTATGATAGTCGTTCAAAGTCTCCATGCGGTTGTACCCGTAAGAGAATCCCATCCCGCGGCTCTCTTCCCAGGGATGTCCGGACTGCAGCATTCCCGACGTGTACTCAGTAGTGAAATAGCCTCCGTGTTTGTGGCGTGTGTCTTTTCCCCAACGGTCATCAATGACGACGTGATCGGCAACTGGCGAATCATTGAAGAGCCAGGCAAGCAACTCCGGTGAACGCCATTTTGCGCTGGTGAGTTCCCACTCGCCATCCGAGAAGATGATGGCAGGCTTTGCGTGTGTGACTACATCTTTGAATTGCGGAAAGAGATGTTCGGTGACATAACGCTTTTTGTCGGAAAGCCAGATCGGGTTGTACCACTCGTAGAGCGAGTAGTAAATGCCCATCCGCAATCCCCGACGACGTCCGGCTTGGCAAAGGTCTAATAAGAGGTCTCGATGGGGTCCGATATCCACGCTGTTCCACGGCCGGCCCCAGGCACGATTCGCTTCCGGACTCCGCCACAACGTGAAGCCTTCGTGATGTTTCGATGTCAACGCGACGTAGCGCGCGCCAGACCGAGAGAAGACATCGGCCCACTGGTCGGGGTCGAAGAGTTCGGCGCGAAACATGGGAGCGAAATCGAAATAGGAAAAGTTAGGGCCGTATACACGGTTGTGAAAGGCCCAGGTCGCGGCTCCATCACCAGATGGCGTGTTCGCTTTTCTACCTTCTGTAAGAGAATGCCAGTACCACTCGGCATAGGGAGTCTGGTGTTTCACGTGTACGGGAGCAAATGAGGGGACCGAGTAAACGCCCCAATGGATGAAGATCCCGAATTTCGCATCTGTGTACCAGGCGGGCGTAGGCCGGCTGTCTAGCGATTGCCAATCGGCAGTGTATCGGGGGTTTTGAGGTTTCGCATTGAGGCCGGAAAGTCCAAAAGGAGCGGCAGCGATGGTCTTCAGGATATCTCGTCGACGCATGGCTCTGGAATATACCCTTTCAGTCATGATCGCGGCCAGCGCCAAAGCAACCTCAATGCCCAGAGGCATAGTGCCGCCGAGGCAATGGTAAGGAGAATGAACCAAGGCGCGCTTGCCAGTTGCGGTCCTTCTGAAATAGCGCGCCAGACATGCGCGACAGTGATCAGACCAAAGATTACGCCAGTTATGGCGATATACGCCTTCATACGATTGCCTTTCACGGTACCTCAGGAGAGTCCCAGCTTCAAGCGCAGGATTTAGCGGCTGAGCAGGTAATCGCTTAAACGGACGTTTCGAATACTGAGAGTCGTGTCAAATGTGGCGATTTCGTGGCGCGGAATGAAGTCGAAAGTTGTGTTCGGCTTGAGTTCATTCACTGTTCCACTGCTCGCATCTGTTGTTGGACTGAAGCCGGAGGGCAAAGAAGGATTCGAAAATGAAGCAATATCGAGACTCGGGCCCGTATCCTCACCCACGTGCACGGACATGGCTTGAAAGCTGACTCCCATGCGGCAGCCGAGTTGCATCGGGTCGGGCGGTTGGGAGATGTAGCAGTGACCCAGATGAGGCACGGGAAACGATGCCTCCGAGACTGGGATTCTGGTCTGCACTTTATCGGTGACGAGCGTAAGGCCGAGTGAGCTTTTGAGGTTGGCCGGTTGGCTTTTCAACGCATCGAGGTTCGAGAGCGGAACAGTTATGTTTTGCCAATACTGGCCGAATGATCTCTCAATCGAGGTACTCGGATGCCAGCTCAGGCTTCGGCCACACCTCGCCGTTGACATCAATCGTGAGTTCACCACCGCCCTGGAGTAGCGTGTCAGGAGGAAGCCCCTCGACTCTGATCGGGAGATAGAGAAGTGCATAACCTGGCGCAGGCGAGCCTTCTTTTCGGCTCGTGCTTCGGGATTCGTAAACGATCTGAATGTTTGAGGGACCGCTTGATGCCACGTTTGTCTCCGGACGAAAACGCTGCATCAGGGTAGACACTTCCGACATTAGTGGCAGACCGCCAAAGACGAGAGCAATCAGAACGACGCGTCCCGCAAACGTATGCCGCTTGGCGTATTGCCAAATAATGATCAGCACGGTAAGAACCCACAGGGAGTTGGGGAGAAGGAGTTCAGTAGAAAAGCTTAGTGTGCCTTGACTCCTGTAGAGCGCTGACAAGAAAAGCGTCTGAGCGATGAAGCTGAGCAGAATGATAAACCAGGCAAAGACGAACTGCACCACCCCGCGTGTGACTGTCGCGATGGCAAAGGAGGGCAAGATGAACAGCGCGGTAAAAGGAAATTGACGAAGCAACAGCTGTGGCAGACTGCTCCCTATTGGGAAGCCTTGCGCGCCGAGGATGAAGCAATCGGAGAGAAAGAGCGGCAGGTTGATAAATACGATGACGAACAGCACTTTCGCGGCGAGCAATTTAAGGCGGGAGTAAGGCCGCGTGAGCCAGAACTGGCGATCGCCCGGGAGCGGCTCCTGATAGACCATTAGCGCAACGAGATACCAGATGGCCAGCATTAACAGAAGCATCAGCATGCCCAAGGCGCTGTTGATCCGTTGCGTGTCGGGGGTCTGAAGCGGGGAACTTAGAATCTCGAGAATGTCGAAGCTGACAAAAACGGCGAGCAGAACCACGAGCTGCGGCCACAGGCGCCGGACGTCCTTTTGGAAGATGTGCAAGATTTGGCTTATTGCTGTCCTCTCTTATGCTGCTTGACGGCTTGCCTTCGCAAAAGCGACGAAGATGTCTCGGAGCGGCATCGGATGGATGGAGACGTCGGTTGCAGCGGGGAAGAGCTGGCGAATTACTCGAGGCGTCTGCTCCGGATCAAAATGGCTGTCGACGAAGCGCACGACAGCCGACGAGGTTTGTGGCTTCAGCCAGCCAGATGGCCATGGCGAAGGCAAGACGGGCGGTGCCGCGAGCGTGACCTCGATTTCGCGGAAGCGCTCGGATAGGCTGGAGAGCTCCTCGGAGAACTGCATGCGACCTGCATCGAGATATCCGACATGACTCACGAAGCTCTCCACGTCCGCCAAGTCATGGGACGAGACCAGAATCGTTGTATCTGAAGCGCGCGTTAGCAAACCTTCAATGAACTCATCGCGCACAAGCGCATCCAGCCCGCTGAACGGTTCGTCAAGGAGGATGAGACTCGGATTATAGGCCAGCGATGCGGCGAGCGAGGCCTTAATCTTCATTCCGCGTGAAAGCTGGCCCAGCTTTCGCTCTTTCGGCAGATCGAGTTCGCGAATGAGCTGATTGGCAAGCGCGTCGTCCCAGGTTGGATAGAACGGCTTCACATAGGACAAGAAATACTGAATTGTCATCCATTCCGGCAGCTCTTGATTTTCCGAAACGTAGCCGATTGTCGACAGTTCACGCCGGGAAAGCCCCGCGAGAGTCAACACCCAAAACCGTAGCTTTGCCGTGGCTTGATAACGTTGACCAGCATTTTGATGAGTGTCGTTTTTCCAGCACCGTTCGGCCCCACGAGCGCATAGATGCTTCCTTGCGGAATCTCCAGATTCAGGCCATCTACCGCGAGCACTCGATGAAATCGTTTCGAGAGTCCTTCGCAAACCACTGGAGAACTCATCAGCGTGATCTCCTTTCACGGATTTCGTTTCGAGGCGAGTCCGCCGTGGTGCCGCCTAAACGCTGCCAATGCCGAGTTATGGCCTGTAGCACATCTTCGAGGCTCATCCCGAGTTTTTTTGCTTCGACGACGAGCTCCTCCAGCTCACTCTTGAGCAAGCGCGAGCGCTCGGCGGCTGAGGACGGCGCAAGAGCGGTTACAACTGTACCCACTCCGACCTTCACTTCGAGCAGACCTTCGGCAATGAGCTGCGCGATAACTCTATGGGCAGTGTTGGGGTTGATCTTAAGCTCTTTACTCAGCGCGCGGACGGAGGGAAACGGATCGCCAGGGCGCATCTGGCCCGAGATCACAGCTCGCTTGGAAGCGTAGACGACCTGCTCGTAAAGGGAGATGCCGGGCCGGAACGTCAGGCGGAAGGGTATCACTGTGTCCTATAGCGCACGCTACAGCATTTTTCGATTTGAACGGCTTGCGGGCCTCTTGTGGAGACCTGAAGCGGGAGAGACTAGAGGGATGCACGGACACTCCCACGCACCAACCGATGACGAGGCCCAGCGGCCGGTTTCTATTACGATATCCGCACTGGCAGTTTTAGTTGTGCTGGTCGCGGCACTCAGTCACCGCGCCCATACTCACGCGGTCTTAGCGCAAAATCGCACGGCAGCTGAGTGGTCCTATTACGAAGCAAGAATAGCCGGCCAGTCCGCTGACGATGCCCTGCTCGACCTGTTGGCAGTTACCCAGGTCAGAGACGTTGCGGCGGTGGCGAGACTGGAGGAAAAGTACCGACAGAGTATCCAGCAGAAGAAGCGAGAGGAAAAACAATTCGAGACGTCGGCTGATGCGCTGGAGCGTCAAGTCGCTCGCCATGAGGCCGCAGCAATGCGTTTCGACATCGGAAATGTATTCTTGGAAGCGGCGGTCGTGATTTCTTCGATCACGCTGTTAACGAGACGTCGGCTGTATTGGGGTATTGGCCTGGGAATGGCCGTTGCTGGTATCGCGACAGCAATTACCGGTGCTTTTGTTACTAGTCCCGTCGGCTACTGACGGGCACGTAAGAGGAAGGGGGGAAAAAGCATGACAAGAGTCTGTTGCATAGGAGCGTTTCTGTTTTGGTTCAGCGCAACTTATCTGATCGGGGCGGAGACGATTGGGCCAAAAGCTGTGTGGAAGCCGGGCACAGGGTCCATCCAGACGATTATCGCCAAATGCACCAAGCCCGAGCCCTCCGACTTGAATGGCTGTTTCATCGGCGAGATGCGCGCTTCCGGGGCATCACCTGAGGCTCTGGCGTTTTCGCAGCAGCTCCAAAATGAGACGCATGGATTTATCGGCTTCTTACGCGAGTTCCGCGACACAGGAAAGGTCGATATTGCTTATGTGGAATATGTGTTTCGGGCGAACGAGAATCAAGGCTGCTATCTGGTCAACGGGAATCCAGGCCTGATTGACGTCGACAATCTACAGCTCCTGGCCACGAAAAACCTGGAGAGTGATGCCGGATACGCGGCCATAGAGAAGCGCTATCCCGTTGTATCGATCTGGCCGGGTGATCGGAATTCGCTGAAGTTTCCAGTCGCCGAAAAGCTGCCCCAAGGCGGACAGCGCTTCATCGTGGACTACTGGTTACAAAATGGCTGCCATGCTTGTGCCCGAGTGGGACAGCTTCAGTTTGCCTTCGATTTCGACAGTAGCGGCAATTTTCAGGGTGCGCATCTGCACTCGGTTGAAGCCGCAGAAACAAAGTAGCTCACCCACGCTGAGCCAACTTCCATCCGGAGGCCGGCAGCGGAGCTTCGTTGTACGTTAGCTGGAAGGTGGAAATATGAAAACGGACAATCTTAGGAATGTGCTTTTGGCGGTGATTGGCTTTCTGCTGAGTGCGATTCTTGTTCGATCGCTTTGGAGCGGCAGGCCAATTTATGCGCAATCCCAAAGTGGACCTTATGAGCTTTACATCGAACCGGGAGTCCAGATGTTGCGCGCCCCTGACGGAAGCAGACAGATTTTGGGAAAAATGGTTGTGGATTTGCGCAATGGGAACGTGTGGGGTTTCCCGACGACGACTGATCAACCATATCCGGTCGACGTGATGAAGCAGAAGCCGCCGACCTCGACGCCTTTTCGGCTGGGACAATTCGATTTGTCGGCAATGAACGGACAATGATCGAAATCGTCGAAGCTGGAGCGCTCGCGGGAGCAATGGTGGGCGGTGACGGGATCGAACCATCGACCTCCTGCTTGTAAGGGAGCGGGACGGCCTCTTTGGGCTCCTTGGGTTGTATCGTGTTCTTTGGTTTTTAACAATTTGGGGAAGCTGCTTTCGCTTAGGTAGCATCTCCCGCGATCAAACAACTTGGAGTTTTGATACGGTCGTTATACGGTGCAGCCCAAGTTTTAGCGGTACATGCTGTGGGTGCCTTCACACAGATTCAGGAGTTCGTCAAAGACTAGAATCTGTGGTCGCCGTCCGGTCTGAACTCGACCGATCGATAAAATCCCGGCTTCCCGCAGCTTTGACAAAATTCTAATAATCATCGTTTTGCCTGGCAGTCCAGAGCGATTCTCGAAGCTGGAGGTCGAAAGTATTGGGCGCTCGAAGAGTACATCGAGCACAGGAACCGCATATTGGGAGCGAGTCAAAGTAATTACGCGCGGCTTTAGCCTCTCATACAGTTGCATAATACCCCGTGCGGCCTCCACGTTTGCTTCCGCTTGCTTCGTGATTGCTATCAGAAAAAACTCGATCCATGCGTCTCTCTGGCGGCCTAGCGCTCGCAGTCGTCCGATGTATTCGTCTCTATTTGTCTCCAAGTACGAGGACAGGTAGAATACCGGGCGGGCGAGGAGCCTCTTTTCGTAAAGGAATAGGGGGATCAGTATGCGCCCTATACGGCCGTTCCCATCCAGAAATGGATGGATAATCTCGAATTGTGCATGAATGAGGGCGAGCTGAACCAGAAGGTCCGGCGGGTCGGAGTGGTAATAGTTCTCCCAGTCGGTCAAGTGCTCCAGGAGGGATAGGGGGTCTGGTGGAACGAAATCCGCTCGTGTTATGGGAGATCCTGGTGAACCTATCCAGTTCTGAATTTTCCGGAATTGTCCTCTGCTCTTATCGCGGCCGCGAACGCTGTTGAGCAGAATCCTGTGGAGTTCGAGGAGCAGGTTTAGGTTGAAAGGACGCGTCCTTAGCTCGTCTTCCGCGCGATATAATGCTTCGCGATAGTTCAGAATCTCTTGTATGTCGAGCACCCGAGATTCTTCCTGTGGAGCCTCACCTGCTTCGAACTTCAGGACCTCACCCAACGTGGCTTGGGTACCTTCAATTCGCGAAGAAAGGACCGCCTCTTGCGTTGTCAGGGGCGACAGGAGAACCTCTGGGTTGCGCAGCCCATACAGGACACCGCTGAAGTTGGCAATGGCTCGATTTGCCGGTCCGATGAATGGGATCAGGCGCTCCCAATCGATTCGGATATCGGCTGGGACCTCGGGGCGGGATGGCTTCATGTTGTGCGAACCAGGGTGTTGACGAAAGTTATTGTGAACACTGGATAGGTATTTTGGTGTTCACAAACAGTTTAGACGAACCCACCGTGATCGCAAGGCTGCGAACCGCACAACGGATACCCATGCGAAAGAGCGTGGGTATCACTTAGGAAAGCCGCTTCGCCTTATTGAACAGCGGCTTTTTCGCGAAGCCGGGCTCGTGTCAAGGCCGGCGCAGCCGCCCGTAGGGCCTCGGCCTTGATCACGAGTCTTAGGCGGAGCGGTATCCGTAAGATATAGAAGGCGAAGTGGGTTCTCCGATCGAAACCGTGAGCGGCGCGTTTTCAAGACTGCTTGAATTTCCTCGGGAATTTGAACTTCATAGCCTCATTCGTCGAAATCCAGGTGACCATGTCCCACCGGATCGCAGGTCAAGACTCCCGTCCGGCTCCCTTACGCTCGGCCTTGACGCTGCTCCCTCTGCGCGGAGAACCTTTCTGGCAAAACGGCCAAAAGAACTTGGCGAATGAAGCAATCTGTCCTATACGATCGGTCGAGAAACGGATGCACGTCAGATGCCGAAGCCGGTGAATTCGAAATCTTTGATCCTAGAAACCGGTCTCGTCCGTAAATAATTCAAGCAGGCGCGAAAGATATTCGGGTCAATGGCACGTTTCTCGCCGAACTCTATTCTGCATTCCGAAAGTCAGGAATTTCTTCCGGGTGAAAAAGTTTCAACGTTCCGCTAACGGCTAGCGAGCGAACCCTCCGATCTTCCACGTCAGAAAGGCAAACAAAATTTCTGCCGCCGGGAATAAAGCAAATGGAGCGGAAAAAAGCAACCACCAGCGCTTCCAACGTCCGGTTCTTGCGAAAAACGCGGTCACGCAGAAACACAGGAGCCATAGAAGAGCCGACAAGATGTCAACATTCACATCGTCCATAAAAAAGAAGCGCGGCAAAGTATACGGTAGCAAGGTGCACGTTAGCGTCAACGTGATCCCAATGAAATATGGAGTGTTGTTATCAGTCAATTTCTAAATATCCGCTGGCGTTGGAAGCCAGTTCTGACGGACCTCTACGCCCATGCAAATGCAGGAGAATGAGCATCCATAGGACGGATTCAGCTGAAAAAGGATCAGCTCTTTTGAATTGAACCTGGCCATAATATTAGCCAAAACCTTTCGTTATCCGAGTTGTTGAGGAGGTCAAACGCGTACGCCACATCCGCAGAATCGACCGCGCTGCCCGTTTCGGCCGTGAGGTCTAGGATAATGTTTCCTTGGCGAATGTCGTCTCCGCGGAATCGCTCAACGCCGACCAACACGAGACAGTAGAGTCTGCCCCTCACGTCTCTGGTCGGAATGAAAATACGCCGATCTCGGGAAATAATCAACCCCAAAGCGCTGCCGTCGTGGAGGGGAGGGCTGATTATCGAGCCGCTCGCTATCACGATGCCGTGATCGTTGGTCTCGGCAAGTCTCTTGACTTCTCTTGGGTACAGCGTTAATTCCAGCCAAATCCCGATCGTGCCAGCAAGCAGGAGAAGTTTGGGAGGAAAGCGATCAGACTGATACATCACCTCACGTTCCTCTATCCCGAAGTCCAACGACACCTGCTCAACGCCCTGAAAACTTACAAGCCGGATCAGCTCCGTGTCGTTATATTCGAGAAAAGCGATAGCATCTTCGATCTGCACCTGAGGCTCTGAAAAGCTTGCCTCACTTATCGTTAGATTAAATCCAGATACCTGGGATTTGGGTGCTTCCAACGTTGGTGTCGTCCGGCCTTTGGGTTCACCTTTACGAAAGGTCGCATCCGGCTGGAAGGGCGAGCGCGACAAAAACTCCTCAACGTCGAATTCAGACCCGCCGGCGCGCAACACGCAAGACATCCTTACCTCTCTGAGTCATTATCCGTATCGGCACAATTAAATACAGCGAGATCTCGTCTCGTTCGTTTCAGTCGCGCGACGATTGAACACCGTTCAGCCAGGACGAGGATCAACAACCTGTTCTGCGCTTGAACTTAGGTGTATAAGTTCAGATCAGCGGCGGAAAATGCCGCCACTCGGTGTTGCTACTGCCGCCTCGAACTGCTCAAAAACTGCGCGTGCACGGCTGTGCACGCACGTGTATAAAAATCTATAAGAACACACGGTACACCACCGTGCACCTGCAAGGGGTGGCCTGTCGGCAAAATGCATCCGGTGCGCAGCACCGTTGCCACCAGTACCCCGGCCAGCCGAGTCTGTAGAGCGAAGAATTCGAGCCGATGTGTAATTTGCGTGTGCACTGTTCAAAGAAATTAAGCTGTGCCTCTCAGATTTCGCGCTCGAAACTGCGCTATATAGATGAGCACCCTTTGCGTTGCCGGGAGTTCTGCTTGGACGTTGCCATAACGCAGAGCGAACGAGTCGAAAACGAAAACCAAGAGATTCTTTTGCGAGTGAGGGACGCGGCTGTATTTCTGGGCGTCAGCGCGCAAACGGTGTATCTTTGGGTTGAGCGAAAGCAAATTCCCCATCTTCGCGTGATGGGCCGCAATATCCGATTTCTCAGGTCGGAGTTGGAGCCATTCCGCGAGTAATTCAAACGAGAGGTGGAGAATGGCAAGACCTAGCAAGCATGATGGTGTCGTATATCGACGTAACGACAGCAGTTTTTGGTGGATGCGGTACCGCGATAACGCGGGTCGGCGCCACTTGGAATCAACCAATACACAAGACTGGCACGAAGCGCACCGGCAACTTCGTGAACGCTACAAGCCAGAGACAATAACACGCTTGAGGTCGCTCACAAAGGCAAACAACTCACGTTTAACGATTGGGCGGATTTTTCCCTGGAGAACTATTCCAGGCCGCCGATCCGAGCGGTGAAAACTCATGAGGCAAACCTGAACTCGTTGAAGAGTCTACGCCCTGCATTCGGAGAGATGAAGATCACCGAAATCGATGCCGGGCAAATTGAAGATTATTTTCGTCGCCGACTGAAAGACAGGCGCTGCGTGCGGCGTAAGAGCGGCGTCGTAGAACTCGGCCCGCTGAAAGCAGCGACGGTACATCAGGAGTTCCGCGTGCTTGCGGCGAATGCTCAATGTCGCCGTGAAAAAGAAATTCTGTCCGATGAATCCGTGCGCCGGAGTCGAGTTTCCGGTCATCTTGAGAGGGCTGTTCCGTCCGCATTACATGACATGGTCTGAGCAGAGCCGAATCGAGCAGGCTGCACCAGTGTACTTGCGGAACGTGATCCGAATCATCACGGAAACGGGTCTTCGCGTTTATAAAGAATTGGCTTCCTTGCGTAAGGACCAGGTCGACCTCGCGAATAAGGTGGTGTTCATCGCGGATTCGAAAGCGCCGACCGGCGTGGCGGAAGTTCCCCTGACCGACATTGCTGTCGAGGCGTTCCGAACTCAAATAGCGATTGCCGGCCCGGGTCCGTGGCTCTTTCCGAGTCCGACGAATCCGGTTGGCTATCAAACCAATTTCAAGAAAAGTTGGGAAGGGACGCTGCGAGGGGCTGGAGTGCCATACTTTCGCCTTTATGATCTCCGCTCTACTTATGCCACTCGTTTGAGTGCGGGCGGAGTCGCAGACGAATGGGTCACACAACTGCTGCGGCAGAGCGATGCGAAAGTGTTTAAGAAGTACTCGCAGATGAAGCTGCAGATGAAACGCGAAGCACTTGCGCGGCTGAATCGTGGAGCCAACGAATCGGGCAGTTTTGATACAGCCGTTCAGGGTCGGTGAGGTTCTGATACGGTTTTGATACGTCGTTGCTTTGAGAACAGGAAATGAACCGGAGACTGAAACCGCAAATCGCTGATTCGAATAGAACACCATGGTGGGCGGTGACGGGATCGAACCATCGACCTCCTGCTTGTAAGGCAGGCGCTCTAACCGGCTGAGCTAACCGCCCGATACGCGACTCCTTCAGCTTACAGGAGTGCAGCGCTCGCCTGCAGGTTCGCGAATCGAAACTGCTTGCTACGCTGGCCTTGGATACCTATGGCACGCACGGAATCGACCATGCTCTCGCTGGGAACGGCTGCTCCTTTCTTTCAGTTGCCGGATGTGAGCTCCGGGAGAATAATCACGCTTGAGGACTTCAACAACAAGAAGGCATTACTCGTGATGTTTATCTGCCGCCATTGCCCGTTTGTGAAGCACGTCCAGAACGAACTCGCTCGCCTGGGGCGGGATTATGCCGGGCAGCCGCTCGGGATCGTGGCGATTTCTTCGAATGACGCCGACGCTTATCCGGACGATGCACCCGATAGCCTTCGGGAAATGGCTTCAGAACTCGGATTCACCTTTCCGCTTTGCTATGACCAGAACCAGGAAACGGCCAGAGCTTATGCCGCTGCCTGCACGCCTGATTTCTTCCTGTTCGACGATAAGCGCCAGCTAGTTTATCGAGGTCAATTGGATGACAGCCGTCCTGGTAACGGCAAGCCGGTCACCGGCCGGGATCTGCGGACCGCCATCGATGCAGTGTTGGGCGGGCGAGCGGTAGAACGGGATCAGAGGCCCAGCATCGGCTGCAACATCAAGTGGCGGTAGGGAGAGCTCTGCCCCATCCGTCAGTTCAAAATCTACGTGTCGAGCTTGGCCGCATGCTCGGGCTCGCTTTACCCGTAATTCTCGCCGAATTAGGCTGGATGTTCATGTCGATTGTGGACACGATTATGGTTGGACATCTGGGTCCGGCCGCCATAGGCGCCACGGGAATCGGCAGTAGCGCCTTTTACACGTTCGCGATCTTTGGAATGGGATTGCTGCTGGGACTCGATACGCTTGTATCGCAAGCGTACGGGCGAGGCGACCGGCGAGATTGTCATCGCTCTCTGACGCAAGGCGTGTATCTCGCGCTGTTCATCACCCCACCGCTGATGATTCTTTTCGCTTTTATGCCACCGTTTTTCTACAAGGCCGGCGTGAATGTCGAAGTCAGCCGTCTTGCGGGACCATTCGTGACAACTCTCGCTTGGGGCACGTTGCCTCTACTGCTCTATGGCGCGTTGCGCCGCTATCTGCAAGCCATGGGGCATGTGCGGCCTGTCATGTTTGTGCTCGTCAGCGCGAATCTCGTGAATTGGTTCTTTAATTGGCTGATGATCGACGGGCATTGGGGACTGCCCGCGATGGGCGTGGTCGGATCGGCGCTGTCGACGTGCGCGGCGCGACTTTATATGGCCGCGCTGCTTGCATTTTTTATTTGGTCGTTCGAAAAAGATATTGAGCCAGGTCTTAAGAGCCTCGTAGCGAAACCCGACGCTAAGCGGCTGTCGCGGTTACTGCATATTGGCTTTCCGGCGGCACTTCAGATCCTGCTCGAGATCGGCGCTTTCGGAGCGGCTGCCGTACTTGCCGGACGTCTGGCGCCCGTCGCCCTCGCAGCTCACCAGATCGCGCTCAACTGCGCAGCTCTCAGCTACATGGTGCCGCTAGGCATCTCTTCGGCTGCGGCGGTAGCCGTTGGCCAGTCTATAGGGAGGCGTGACGCTCGGGCCGTGCGAAGAAGCGGCTTCGTCGCTTTAGCGATAGCGTGTGCTTTCATGTCGTGCTCGGCGATTGCCTTCCTGACGGTGCCCGCTCCAATTTTGCGTATCTATACGCAGGATTCAGGGGTTTTGATGATCGGTACCGGATTGCTCGCTCTCGCGGCTCTCTTTCAATTGTTCGATGGTGTTCAAACTGTTGCTACCGGGGCATTGCGAGGCCTGGGAAATACGCGATCACCGATGCTGATCAATCTCGCAGGGTATTGGTTTTTTGGGTTGCCGGTGGGATATTTGCTTTGCTTTCGCTACAGATACGGAATCTATGGGTTGTGGTGGGGCCTCTCATTGGCTCTGATCGTTATTGCCCTGATTCTTCTGCATTCCTGGAATCGAAGCTCGCGCGAGATCAGGGTCTAACGCGTGCACTTTGAGCTGCTGGAGCATCCCGCTGATATCGGGTTCAGGGCGGTCGGCGCGAGCATTGAAGAACTGTTCGCCAACTGCGCTCAGGCGCTGGTCTACATTGTTCTCGATCCGTCGAACATCCGGCTTGCTCAGCACATCACGTTATCAGCAGAAGGCGTCGACTACGAATCTCTTCTCGTGAACTGGCTGAATGAAGTGCTGTATTACGTAGACGGCAAGTGCATTGCCCTAGGCGCATTCGATATTTCGCGGATTTCAGAAACTCACATTGAGTGCGTTGCGGGAGGCGAAGCACGCGACTCACGGAAACATCCGCCGAGGCTGGTTGTGAAAGCTGTTACTTATCACCAACTCAAAGTGCACAGCTCAGAACGCGGCTGGATGGCTGAAGTGTATGTTGATGTGTGATGCCGAGCGTGCAGGCCGAGCGCATTGACGAATTCCGCTATCGTATTCCGCGGGACGAGAACCTCGGCATGCGCACCGACGTAGTGATCTACGCGAACGAGGTTCTGTTCGAGCAGATCCAGAGGGACCAATCGTTGAACCAAGCCGTAAACGTGGCGATGCTACCAGGAATTGTGGGACCAAGCCTCGCGATGCCGGACATTCATCAGGGCTATGGTTTTCCGATAGGCGGTGTGGCTGCAACCGATGTGGACTACGGCGTCGTGTCTCCAGGCGGCGTGGGATTCGATATCAATTGCGGGGTCCGGCTGGTGCGAAGTAAGTTGCGGGAAGCGGAGGTACGCACAAGGCTGAAAGTCCTCATTGACCAAATCTTTCGAGACGTGCCCTGCGGCGCGGGCCGAGAAGGCCGAGTCAATGTCAAACCCGCACAGATAGACGATGTGCTGCGCGAGGGAGCTCGGTGGATGGTCGCGAACGGACATGGGGAGGAGCGTGACGCCGAATTTGCTGAAGCCAGCGGCGCACTCGAAGGAGCGCTGCCAAACAAAGTTTCCTCTCGTGCGAAGGAGCGTGGGGGTCCGCAATTGGGGACTCTTGGCAGCGGCAATCATTTCCTCGAAGTGCAATATGTCGAACAGGTGCACGATCGAGCCGCGGCGGTCGCGATGCGGATTGAGGAGGGGCAAGTGGTGGTGCTGATCCATTCAGGCTCGCGCGGCTTAGGGCATCAAGTCTGTACTGATTACGTGGCACTAATGAATAAGGTGATGCCCAGGTACAACATCACTTTGCCCGATCGCCAGCTGGCATGCGCGCCGATCCGGTCGGAGGAAGGGCAATCGTATCTCGGGGCGATGGCCGCAGCTGCTAATTTCGCGTGGGCGAACCGGCAGGCCATCATGCACTCTCTGCGAGGCGCGTTCCGACGCATATTTGGGGAGCAGGGGCGGCTCGAGTTGATCTACGACGTCTGTCATAACATTGCGAAGCAGGAGAGATATGAAGTTGAGGGCCGCACGCGAGAACTTCTGGTGCATCGCAAAGGGGCGACGCGCGCATTTCCCCCTGGCCATGCCGAGATACCAGCGGAGTACCAGGCAACTGGACAGCCCGTGTTCATCCCAGGCAGCATGGGCACGGCGTCCTGGGTACTTGTGGGTCAACAGCCGGCAATGAAGGAGACGTTCGGGAGTGTCTGCCACGGCGCCGGACGCGTTTTGAGCCGGACCGCGGTTCGCAAGGGGAAGAATGCACGTGAGGAGCAGCAGAAACTCGAGGAGAACGGGATTCTGGTGCGTAGCGAATCACGTGACGGGATTTTGGAGGAGCTTCCGGAAGCCTACAAAGACGTGGATGAGGTGATCGAGGTGGTTCACAATGCAGGCCTGGCAAAGAAAGTGGCACGGCTGCGGCCCATGGGCGTGATTAAAGGGTAAGAACAGCCAATCTCCAGAGCAGTCAATTTTTAGGTATAACTGTAAATACAGCAACATTACTGGAGGTTCCCATGCGCTGTTATCGCTTGGCGTTGGCAGTTCTCGCTGTGCCCATTTTGATTTTTCCGCTGATCCTGTCAGCTGATTCCGGTAGCCCGAACTTTGCGGGTGCTTGGCAAATGGACCCTGCTAAGGGTCAGGTCGGAGACGGAAGGCTGGTGACGCTCACTATCGAGAACATCTCGCACAAACTAAAGATGGTCAGGGTGGTGCGAGACAAGGACGGGAAAGAGGCGACTTATCAATTCGTATGCGCCACTGTGGGCAGCGAATGCGAGTTCGATGAAGCAGGACACAAAGCCAAGGTATCGGTCTGGTACAACGGTTCCGCCCTGGTTATTCTGAAAACCGATGGGCCGAAGGAAGACGCGAGCGACGAATGGACGATGAAGTTGTCGCCCGATACGCACACGCTCACGGTCGCGCTAGAGCATATCGAACCCACTGGCAAAGAAGAGACGCTCGTGTTCAGCAAGAAGGCTTTGCACTAGCAAACCGGTTCGCGTTACTCGTCCCGCAGAGCCCGCATGGGATCAATGAGTGAAGCGCAGCGAGCGGGCCCATAAGTTGCGATCAGCGTCACCATCATCAGCGTCAATGGCATTAGCAAAAAAATGATCACGCCCTCTTCGGCGCTGATCCCTCCCGAACCGCCGAAGGTCGAGCCTAAGACTCGATCCGCTCCCACACTGAAAACTACGCCAATCGCAGCGCCGATCAAGGCGAGCGTAAAGCCCTGCTTCAGAACCAGTTTCGCGACGTTCATGCGATCCGCGCCTATTGCCATACGGATTCCAATCTCGCGCGTGCGCCGGCTCACTGAATACGCCACTAGTCCATACAGTCCGACCATAGCGAGAACCAGTCCCATCAACCCCAAGCTCCCGACCGATTGCAGAATAATGTTCCCGGTTTTAATGGCTCGTTCCCTATAGAAGTCATCCATGGTGCGAACACCATAGACGGGCATATTGGGATCGATACCCTTAACAACTTGCCGTAGAGAAGGCGCAAGCGATGCCGAATCCGATTGCGATTGGGCAATCAAAGTCATCCTGGGCTGCGGGTGCTGTGCGAGCGGTACATACAAGTACTCGGTCGCCGCCTCGGCGATCCACAGGTATTTGGATGTTTTTGCGATGCCCACAATCTGAATGAGAGGTCCATTCGCACTGGACAGATGAATGCGTTTGCCGACCGCGTCCTGATTGGGCCAATAGTGCTTCGCAAACTGCTCATTCACGACGGCGACGAGCGGAGCGGTCGCAGTATCAGTCGGCAAAAAGCCGCGGCCACGCATGATCGGCGTCCCTATGGTCTCGAAATATCGATCACCCACAGTATCCGCGAATACGCCGGCCGTTTGTTGCCCAGGCGGAAACTGATGGCCCTCAGGCGCAACGTTCTGCGTGTCCTGATCGGGGGCCATAGGAATGCTCGCGGTCCAGGCCGCTGATTTCACGCCGGGTACTGAGCGTGCTCGCTCAAGCAACTGCTTGTAAAACTGTTTTGTCTGAGCCTCGCTGTAGCGCACCAGCGACGGATCGAAGGTCATCATCAGTAGATGATCTGTTCGGAAACCAGGACCTTCCGTTACCGTTTCAGCAAATCCTCGGAATAGAATCGTTGCGACCGTCAGTAGAATCAGCGAAATCGCAATTTGGCTCACGACAAGCGCATTACGGCCCCACAGGCGACGGCCTCCGGCCATGTCAGCGTCGGCAGCTTTAAGCGCCGGAACTAGGTCCGAGCGCGTGCTCCGGATCGCGGGAGTCAATCCAAACAGAACCGTGCTCACGAGCGAAACGGCCAGAGTAAAAAACAAGACCCGATCGTCGAGTCGCGCTGACAGAACAACAGGCAGGTCCGAGGGGACTTGTATCTGATTAAACAGTTGTACTCCGCCATAGGCGATCGCAATTCCGGCTGCCCCGCCCAAGAGCGCTATGAGCAGGCTTTCTAATAGCAGTTGTTCAACAAGTCGGCCCCGGCCGGCGCCAATCGCCAGGCGCACCGCGATTTCACGCGACCGCGCGCGTGCCCGGCTGAGCAGCAGTCCCGCCACATTGGCGCAGGCAACCAAGAGCACGCTCAACGCCAGCGTCATCAGCATGGCGACGAGCTGCGAGTCCCACGGATCCTGTTCGATGCGCAGCTGAAATTCCGTCTTCACTCGCACGCTTTGGTTTCGATTTGTGTCAGGGTACATTCGCTCGAGCGCCGCCGCAATGGATGCAAGATCAACTTGGGCTTGCGTTGTGGTGACCCCCGGCCTCAAGCGCCCTTTAATGTTCAGCCATCGAACGTCTCGCTTCTCCAAGGACTCTTGCTGCCCGATACGAGGCGCCATAGCGATCGGCACAAACAGTGCTGGCCTGAAATACTGATCCATACCGGTAAAGTGTTGCGGTGCGACACCCACGACCGTGAATTCGACTCCATTCAGCCGTAACTTCCTCCCGATGACGGAAGGGTTCGCCCCTAACTGGTTGGACCAGAAATCATGGCTAAGGACAACCACGGCATCGCGCCCTTGAACCTTGTCTTCGTTGGGAAGAAATCCGCGGCCGAGCGCCGGCTCAACTCCTAAAACCTGGAAAAAGTTTCCCGACACGAAAAGCCCATATGTCAGGCGTGGCGAGCTCTCAACCTTTTCGCTCAGTCCAAACGGGGCAAGCGAGTACGCAATCAGTCCATCAAACGTTCTGTTACGGTCTCGAAAGTCGATGTAGTCCCGATAAGAAACGTTGTTTAACGGATCCGACGGCGAACTTGAACGGATGTTGACGATTTCGCTAGGCTTCAGCACCGGCAACGGCCGCAGCAAGAGCGTATCCGCCCAGCTAAACATTGCCGACGTGGCACCAATCCCTATCGCAAGCGAGCACACGGCGACGAGTGTGAAACCCGGATTCTTTCGCAGCATTCGAGAGGCAAAGCGAAGCGTTTGTAACATCAGGACTCCTGGCCGAGGAATACGTTCAAAGTAACTATGCACTTGAACTACCGCCGTTTTGTACAAGAAGATGCAAGCGGCATAGGGGCTTGCAAGTAGGCACGCCAACTCGCTGTCCGATGTTGGGACGCGAAGTTCGGTTCTGAAATTCTACCACCCACTTATACTGAGTAGGCGTGCGACTCTTTGCGACAGAAAGCGTTCTCAGATGAACGTGATTACTGCCGATCAATGGCCCGCCTCATCAGCTCACGATTACCGACCGGAGTTAGAGGCCGGAAACGTCGTCCTGTTTCCTAAGACACCGTTTGCATTATCAGAGACGTCGAAAGAATTCCTGCGGAGTCTGGGCTTCTCCGGGGGAGCCGTCCACAAGAACATTGCGTACCGTCCGGCGCTCGATAGGATCACGGGGGTGGATCCAAAAAGCCTGCAAATAATCACGCTGCACAATGTTTTTCGAGAATATTCGCGTGATGTCATCGAATTTACGAAAGAACTGCTTCCACAATATGCGGCAGCGTGGAGGGTGGATTACGCCAGTTTTCGGCCACTCGAGGAGAGGGGCCGCGATCTCCCCTTGAACAAGCGGAACGATCTGATTCACACGGATGCGTTCCCGTCGCGACCTACTCATGGGGATTTGATTTTGCGCGTGTTCACTAATATCCATCCCAGTGAGCCTCGCGTGTGGATTACTTCCGATGCGTTCAACGAGCTGGCCGCGCGATATGCGAAAGACGCTGGCTTAGAAGCTCTCGCTGGCAAAGCGGGATCACCGGTACGCCGGTTTCGAAATCAACTTTTCCGGGGGCTTAATAGTTTCGGGATCCCGGTCCTCGCTCGATCGCCTTACGACGAATTTATGCTGCGGTTTCACGACTACCTGAAGAGCAATAAAGAGTTCCAGGCGAATTGCGCAAAATATCGCTTCGAATTTCCACCCGGCTCTACCTGGCTGGCCTTCACGGACGTGCTACCGCATTCGGTTGAATCCGGCCAGTATGCGCTAGAACAGACGTTTATTATCTCGCGGCAATCCATGGCGGAGCCCGGCGAGGCCCCAATCGCGATACTCGAACGGTTGTGCGGGAAGCAACTCGTGGCACAAAGGAATTAGGTTAAGTTTAGGGAACATCGAGTTCGGGCGAATCGTATCTCCAGAATGGATAGCGGTAACGAGACATGATTATATTCCTGCTCTGGTGCGTGTTGTTTGTGTTTTCATGGCCTCTGGCGATTGCGGCGATAATCTGTTACCCACTTATTTGGCTGCTTCTGCTGCCCTTCAGGCTGCTGGGCGTTGCCGTGCATGGGGCATTAGCGCTGGTCGCGGCAATCATCCTTCTACCGGTCCGAGTCATCCGGGCTATTGCTTAGCGAAGTTCGGCCAAGCCGAGAAACTCCGAAACAACTCGTCCTTTTACATCGAAGATGCCTCGCGCAAGGTCGTGGCCGGCATTTTCAACTTCGACAAGCTTTGTTTTCGCCGGGATCAGATCCAGGGCAACCTGCATCTCTTCAACTGATCCGAATGGATCCCGTGTGCCGTGAACGAACAGTGCGGGAGCCGCGAGGGTCGAGAAATGATGTGTCCTCAGCTGGCCTGGTTTGTTTGGTGGATGCAGCGGATAAGAGAGCAACAGGACAGCATCGACCAACCCAGGTTCTTCGGCGGCCAGAATACTCGCCTGGCGTCCTCCATAGGAGTGGCCGCCCAGAAATACTCGCCAAGATCCGAGCGCGCGCATTTGGGCCACTGCCTCCTTCAATCCAGCGCGATTCTCAACAGCAGCGGCGGGAGCAGGCGGACCGAATCGCTTGCGCTGTCTGAACGGCAAATCGCAACGCAACACACGGAAATTGGCGTTTTGAAAAGCGTTAGCGACGGCAACCAGCAAAGGAGCCTGGCAGTTGCCACCGGCACCGTGTGTAAGGACGAGACTCGGATTGGCGAGGTCGTCGGGTTCGTGCAGAAAGCCGCGTACCGAGCCCTTATGAAACGGAGTGGCGATACGGGGCTCTTCCATGCAAGGAAGCTACGTTTCGCGACAGTTACTTCTTTCGTGCGTATCTGCCCATGGTTTGGCCTTCGGCGACGATGTGGCCCTTCATCGCGGCCGTGATGTCATCTTTCGATAAGCCTGGCTTCCCAAGCGATTCCGTGTCGAGCGCATAAACCCGAAAGAAGTAACGGTGCGGTCCACCCGGTGGAGGGCAAGGGCCGCCATATCCCGCTTTGCCAAAGCCGTTCACGCCTTCTTTGCCATTCCCGGACGACCCTTCAGTCAATTCGTTCGTTTGGCCGGGGACATCATAAAGAACCCAATGAGTAAAGTTCCCGGACGGCGCGTCGGGATCTTCGCAGATCACTGCAATGCTCTTTGCATTTGCGGGCGCACCGCTCCAGCTAATGGGCGGAGAGATGTTCTGGCCGTCGCAGGTGTACTTCTCGGGGATCGATTGGCCTTCGGAAAAGGCGCTTGAACTTACATGAAGGGTCATAGTCTTCGCCGATGCGTCAGAAACGGTCATCGCTGCAAACAACGATGAGATCACAAGAGGAGCAAGAAACATAGTTTCCGAAAAGAGATCTTATATCCTACAACGAGCTTGGGTTGCACGCGATGAATCAAAAAAGCAGATCTTTCGTCATGGCTCTGATATCGCTCTCGGTTCCGGCGCTACTCGCACAAACGGCCGAACAGCGCGGGGTGAAGGTGGAGCGTGGGGTGGCTGTGAGGATGGGCGACGGCGTCGTTCTCTACGCCGACATCTATCGGCCCAACGGCGAAGGCCGGTTTCCGGTACTTCTCCAGCGCACTCCATATGACAAGCGCGGCGAGGCAGATTTCGGGCTAGATGCAGCGGCCCGTGGCTATATTGTCATCATTCAGGATGTCCGCGGCCGCTACACATCAGAGGGCGAGTGGTATCCGTTCAAGCACGAATCGCAGGACGGATACGACACCGTAGAATGGGCGGCAGCGCTGCCATATTCAAACGGAAAGGTGGGGATGTTTGGCGGCTCGTATGTGGGAGCGACGCAGATGCTGACCGCGATCGCGCACCCGCCGCATCTCACTGGGATATGCCCCGTGGTGACGGCCAGCAACTATCACGACGGCTGGACGTACCAGGGCGGCGCCTTTGAGCAATGGTTTAACGAATCCTGGACCTCGGGCCTCGCCCAGGACACACTGAATCGCGCTGTACAAAAACGTACGAATGCAATGGAAGGAGCGTGGCAGCTTCCTCTCACGGCTTATCCGCTATTCAATTTCCGGCAACCGCCGAGTGGATCGGGTTTTATCGCTTCGTTGGCTCCATACTTTCTAGATTGGCTGGCTCACCCGAACTACGACGAGTATTGGAAGCGCTGGTCGATCGAAGAGCACTACCCGGAGATTACGGTTCCCGCTCTGACCGTTGCTGCCTGGTACGACATTTTTCAGGGAGGATCACTGAGGAATTACTTGGGTTTGAAAGCAAAAGCAGCAAGCCAGGCGGCACGAGATGGGCAGCGCCTGTTGGTGCTCATCGGCGGCCATGCGGGGAGCGGGCGCAAGATCGGGGACGTCGATTTCGGTGCTGGCGCGACTAAATACGACGAAGATGGAATCGTGGTGCCCTGGTATGACTTCCTATTCAAAGGAACGCAGAATGCCTTCTCCGGCCCGAAGCGGGTGCAAATTTTCGTAATGGGCGAGAACAACTGGCGGCAGGAGGACGATTGGCCGCTGGCTCGCGCGCGCAGCACAAGATACTTCCTGCATTCTGCGGGGAAAGCCAATTCGCTGCGGGGTGATGGGACTCTCACGACGAAAGAGTCCGCATCGGAACCTTCCGACCATTTTGTCTATGACCCATCTGATCCCGTCGCCACCATTGGCGGGCCGCTCTGCTGTGACTCGAAGCACCTGGCTCCGGGGCCGCGCGATCAACGGCCGGATGAAGCGAGAGATGATGTTCTGATTTACTCAACTGCCCCGTTTCCTCGTGATTTCGAAGTGACCGGACCAGTCAGCCTGGAGGTTTACGCCAAATCATCCGCTGTAGACACGGACTTCACTGCCAAGCTGGTTGACGTGTGGCCGAACGGTTTCGCCCAAAACCTAACGGAAGGCATCGTTCGCGCGCGCTATCGGGATTCGCAAGAAACGCCTCAGCTGATGAACCCCGGACAGGTGTACAAATTCAGTATCGATTTATGGGCGACGAGCAACGTGTTCCGCAAAGGACATGCCTTGCGGCTGGAAGTAAGCAGCAGTAATTTCCCTCGCTTCGACAGAAATCTGAATACGGGTGAAGAGGGGGCATTCGCTGAACGGCACGTGCCCGCGACAAATACGATTTACCACGATGCCCAGCATCCGTCGGCGCTGCTGTTGCCGGTTGTGCCTGTCGAGTGACCGGGCTGGATGGCTCACAGTAAAATCGATTCAGAAACTCATACGCTCTAAAGGAGTCCTATAAACCATGGTCACCGGAGGTCCCTCGCCGTTAGAGTTCTACGCCGCGTTCTGTGCGGCCGCTTCGGAAGAGATTGACTCGCTATACAACTTCTGGATGGATTTCTACAGTTCACCGCCTTAATGCGGGGAAGTATGTTCCCGAAGATCGCTTGTCGACTTGGGCTATGCTGCTACAAGCGCGACTACTATACGCTTGATGGGATTTTTTATCGAGAGCGAGATGATAAGAACTTCCCGGAGTATATGACGTACGCAAAATTCATATCAGTTGCACTGGAGCACGAAAACGATGCGGGACGAAGCCAGATCGAAATGAACAAGCTACAACTAATTAATACTCCGCTGAAGGTGTTGATAACGTATCCAACCAAGCGGGATCCAAGTGAGAAGTTACTCGAAAAGTATGTCGAGATCGTTTCGGGAGCAGACATTTTCAGTGATATCTCCACTCTGCGTCGGCAATTGGTAATTTTCGGCTCGCGAAAAGGGGAGCGCCCAGTCTGGGAGGGCTTTGTGTACTCCCAAAGTAGGTTCGTTCCTATTGAGCAGGAGGTGGAGCAGCCTACCGTCCAGGCGACAGCCGCCTCCTCGCAGTGAACGTGTGGCGTACAATCAGCGCAGATGGCCTCTGAGCATTCGTCTCTCTTGTATAACACGCTAATCCATCCAATTGATTGGTTAACGATCGAGTTCCAGAGAGAGTCATTGAGGTGTCGACGCGCTGGGGAGACTCCCAATTTTCAATGGATAGATTGATCTGTGTCGTTCCGACGCAGGAAAATCAGAATCCGCGAGGTCCAGCATCTTCTTGGATGGCGTAACGTTCGGCACTTCCGACTCGAACAACACCCAACGAAAGACAAACTTCGAACTGATTCGTCGGGCTTCTATCACCTCTTCCCACTGACCGTTTCTCGCCCACATTGATGCGGAGTAGAATGCCATATCCTCGTTCGGGAGTGGCTGTAGCAACAACGGTTTATCTATATAGTTATATTCGTCTGACCGAAAAGTTGTCCCTATTACTTTTGTGCTAGTTGGAGAGGTTTGATAGGGGCGACCTAGGGTGACTATGAGCTGATAAGTGGGTACTTACCTTGTTTCGATAAGCTAAATCCAAGCTCTTTCACACCGGAATTCTCCGTCGCCTCGTATGGAAAGACCACTGGAAAACAATCACCACCGCTCGTGAACGATATCGCCTCTTCAGTCTTCCTGAGAATCGAATTAGATCTTCGCATGCTCATTTCAAATTCTTGTTGCGTTCTTTGAAGTACAGCAGCGAAACTGTCCTGTTGCACCTTCATCAATCGGACGAATCTGTTATTTTCGGCGACTTGGTCCTTCTTGGCCGTCTCAGCATCTTCAGCGCGCTGCTCGTAAAGAGTAGTGATCTCAAGAACCAAGAAAGCTCCGAAGACTACGAACCAACCCGCCCTGGCCCATGCACTCGCTGACGGCCACAGCGTGACCACTGCTGCAAGACATGCAAGCACCCCAATGTAGAGACCAACCGGAGGATGAGGGATCACAAGTACTCGCGACGAAGCAATCCACAAACACAGCGAAACCAGTACGACGCCAGGAAGAAAATTGTGTTTTCTCTTCTTTTGGGCGGCAGGAATCGGAACAGTTTTTTCTGGCATGACGCTTCCGCCTGTAGCCCTAGATTAAGCCCGACCCGTAGAGGAGTGAGGACTCACTGGAAATTCATAAAGTCGCCACGCCGATAACAATCAGGCCCACCGCGTAACCGGCGAACATCAGACCGATGAGCCGCGATGTGCCGGGGGGTGCGGCACGAAATTCTTTCCAGATGACTACGCCCCAAATCGCGGCAACCAGGGTCGCGCCTTGGCCCAATGCATAGGAGATCGCCGGCCCGGCCACCCCAGAAGCAATGACGTTGAAAGTCAAAGCGAGCATCCAGATCACTCCCCCGAGTATGCCCGCTCCATGCAGCTTCATAGTGCCCGCAAAGTATTGTCCGTAGGTCTTGCCGCCTGCCTTGATAAAAATCGTGTTCACAATCACATTGCTGAGAACGAGACCGATTGCAAAAAAGAAGAGAGCAGTATACGGCGTGAGATAGCCGGATTGGATGGGAGTGGTATTGAAATTCGGCGAGATCGATTTCTGCAGTTGGGGATAGAAAAAGCCCATAAGGCAACCCGCAATCACACTAAAGACGAGCCCTCTCGTCCGCCGAAGGCTGCTCGCCGCAGGCAGTTTGCTGTATGCTGCCGCGGACATGATCATGGCGAAAATAACCAGCACAACGCCGGCGAATAATATGAGCGGATTGCCCTTCGGGTCTTGAATGTAGCTCGCGATTGTCCCGATTACCAGTGCCAGCCCAACTCCGACCGGGAAAGCGACCGACATTCCCGCTGCATCGATTCCGACGACCAGCAAAATGTTGGAGACATTGAACAGGGCGCCACTGAACATGGCGCGAGCAAGTACCGGACGCGAAGCTTGTCGAAGATTTTCCATGGCACTCATTCCGCTCGATCCCATACTGCCGAGCGTGAACATGAAGACTATGCAGAGTAGAAACCCGCCGATTGCGTAATCCCAGTAGAAGAGCTCGAATGGCCAATCACTTTTTCCGGCGAGCTTTTGAGTATTGGCCCATGAGCCCCATCCCAGCATTGTGATAACGCAGAACAGGATCGCCACCCCAAGCGACTCGACTGTGAACATGATTGATTTACTCTATCGAACGCGGATTGCGATGCGAGGGCATGACCCTATTCAAACAAGAGCGATCAAGCCTTCCAGGTATTTCGATGCGCCCGGATCGGACTCTCTGGGGGCCCACGACGCAAACTCTTTGTCCGTGAGCGGTGAATAAGGGCCGGGTTTCACTTCGTAGCAGACTGCATCCGCAGTTAAAACGGCCAATGTGTGCCAGACACCAGGCTGGATATCGATTCCGATGGGATCGCGGCCCAACTTGTGTATCTCGTCCACTTGCCCTGAATCTTTGAATGTGAAGAACGCCACTTCACCTCTTAGCACCAGAAACGCTTCCGGCTTTGGAGGATCGATATGCCTATGCGGCGTGATGTATGTGCCTCTTAACATCACGTTGAGAAATCGATGAGGGTTGTCCTTCATGCTGGCGTGAAAGTTGTGGTTGATACGCAGGCGTGAAGACTGGCGGGCTCGGTCGATCAATTGATCGAATAGTTCTAACTCAAGCAGCTGGATTCCTGAACCTGGAAGTCCGGGTGGCACAGTGATTCACTAAGAAGTGTACGTCAGGAATGGAGGCTGGCAATGCCGGACGAAGATTTGGCGCTCGATTTCGAAGGAACAACAGCAGTCATCACACTGAACCGACCCAATCGGCGTAACGCGCTATCGCTAAATTTGATGCGCGAGCTGTTGGGCTGCCTCGAGGAGGTGGGCAGAAACAACAATGCCCAGGCAGTGATTCTCGCGGCGGCGGGAAACGCATACTGTTCCGGGCACGATTTAGGTGAAATGGTGGGCCGCTCCGTGAACGAGTATCGCGAACTTTTCGACGTGTGTTCAGAGCTGATGATGAAGATCCAATCCATTCCTCAGCCGGTCATCGCAGAGGTTCAGGGAGTCGCGACTGCCGCAGGCTGCCAGTTAGTCGCCAGCTGTGATCTCGCAATCGCTTCCGAGCAAGCCACTTTCGCAACTCCGGGCGTTCGGATCGGGCTCTTCTGCACGACTCCAATGGTTGCGCTGAGCCGGGCAGTAGGGCGAAAACGCGCTTTGCACATGTTGCTTACGGGCGAGAGTATCGATGCGGCAACAGCTGCGGATTGGGGGCTGATCAACAGCGTTGTTCCTGCGCCAGAGCTCAAGACAGCAACACGCAAGCTGGCCTCACGTATTGCTCAGGCGAGTCCGCTGACTGTGAGCATCGGGAAGCAGGCTTACTACACTCAAATCGATCTCGACCAGCCGAAAGCGTACGGGTATGCAAAAGAGGTTATGAGCGTCAACGCCATGGCCGGGGATGCACAAGAGGGAATTTCCGCGTTTCTAGCGAAACGTCCTGCATGCTGGTCAGGGAAGTAGATCATTGCATCTGGCAAATACGATTTCATCCCTCGCGCGCCGAATTCCGGTCGGGGCAGAACCGTTAGCCGAGGGCAGTGGAGTGCAGTTCCGGGTCTGGGCGCCTCAGCGCAAATCGATTCAGGTGACCTTCGAAGAATCAGGCGCGCCGATTGCGCTTGCTGCTGAGGAGAATGGATACTTTTCTGGATTGGCTGACGGCATTCCAGCAGGAACACGCTATAAATACGCGCTCGACGGCGGTGAGGCGTATCCTGATCCGGCGTCACGATACCAACCCTCAGGTCCACACAGCTGGTCAGAGATAGTAAATCCCGACTCCTTCCGGTGGTCTGATGGCGATTGGTCCGGCATCAAGTTGGAAGGCCAGGTGATCTATGAGCTGCATCTCGGCACTTTTTCGCCGCAGGGCGGTTGGCGGGGAGCCGCGGAAAAATTAGAGTATCTGCGGGACACCGGGATCACCACGGTTGAAGTCATGCCCGTGGCAGATTTTCCAGGGAAATTTGGATGGGGCTATGACGGCGTCCAGCCATTCGCTCCAGCTTCGATCTACGGAACTCCAGACGACATGCGGACCTTTGTTGACCGGGCGCACGCAACCGGCTTGGGAGTCATTCTGGACGTTGTCTACAACCACCTAGGTCCGGATGGAAATTACCTGACAAAATTCTCGCCGTTTTACTTCACTGCGCGCTACAAGACCGATTGGGGCGAAGCCATCAACTTCGACGGCAAAGAAGCCGGGCCCGTGCGTGAGTTTTTCCGCGAGAATGCAGCGTATTGGATCAAGGAATTTCACCTGGACGGCTTACGTCTGGATGCGACGCAGGATATTCACGACGAATCTGAGCCGCATATCATTGCCGAGATGAGCGGGGCAGCGCGGAAGGCAGCAGGTCACAGGTCAATCATTCTCGTCGGCGAAAATGAACCGCAAAACACTCGCTTGATTGCGTCCATCGAGGACGGGGGCTATGGACTGGACGCTTTGTGGAACGACGATTACCACCACACTGCGATGGTGGCTCTCACTGGCCAGGCGGATGCCTACTACATGGACTATCGAGGCACGGCGCAAGAGCTTCTATCGGCAGTTAAGTATGGGTACTTGTTCCAGGGGCAGTGGTATCGATGGCAGGAGAAAAGGCGTGGCACCCCCACCTTAGGCTTGCCCCGGCCCGCGATGATTAACTTCATCCAGAACCACGATCAGGTGGCTAATTCCGCGCGCGGACAACGGATCCGGCAGCTGACATCGCCCGGAATATACAAAGCTCTGACCGCACTCACGCTGCTCGCGCCTGGCACACCGATGCTTTTTCAGGGACAGGAGTTCGCAGCATCGAGCCCCTTTCTGTTTTTTGCGGACCACAAGCCGGATCTGGCGGAGTTGATCAAAGCCGGACGGATGGAGTTTCTGGGTCAATGGCGTTCTTTGGGGTTACCGGAAATGCAGAAGTGTTTCGATGATCCTGACGCTATCGAGACATTTGACAAATGCAAGCTCGATTTCGCCGAGGTGGCCGAACACGAGGAATTTTACGCGCTCCATCGAGACCTCCTATGCCTTCGGCGAGAGGACCCGGTTCTTTGCCGCCAAGGGGCGGACGGGATTGATGGCGCGGTTTTTTCGACGCAGTGCTTTCTTGTCAGATTCTTCTCGCCAGGTTATTTGAGAGACCGGCTGCTGCTGGTTAACCTGGGAATAGAAATGGACCTTGACCCTGCGCCAGAACCGTTATTGGCCCCTCCCGCGTCTATGGAGTGGATAAAACTGTGGTCCTCCGAGGACCCACAATATGGTGGATGCGGAACAGCGTCGCTCGATACCGAACAGAATTGGAGGATTCCGGGACAAGCGGCGGTTCTCTTGCATCCGCGCCCGTTTGAGGATTAGGGTCTACACACTTGCGAAGCGATTCTCGAAAAAATCAAATATTCAGCCATCGATTCAGCGATGCGTTCAGCGAAGCAGAGTTGGAAGAGTTGACGACAACCGAGTGGTTGGTTACGAACGGTCTGGGCGGCTATGCATCGGGCACAATTGGCGGGAGTCTCACGCGTGTTTTTCATGGATATTTGATCGCGGCACTTCCGGCTCCCCTAGGACGTACGATGATGCTGAACGACATTCTCGAGGAACTTGTTCTAAGTGACGGTCGCAGCATACGACTAAATGGCCTGAAACTCGCGAAAGACGAGAGCTTTGCCGGTTCACGCTGTTTGACCAGTTTTCGTCTTCACCAGGGGCTTCCCATCTGGACCTACGAGGTCGACGGCCTTACTCTTGAAAAGACGGTTGTACTGCCGCACGGCCAAAACACAACATATTTGAACTACCGAATTTCGTCGGGTTCCGGGTCTGTAAAGCTCCGCCTCAGGCCGACGGTAAACATGCGCGAGCATGAAGCTCCGGTGAACACGCCTGTAGAAACATACACGTTTACGGTTCGGGATCATCAGTATGAGTTGTTGAAGAGCTCGAACGATTTGCCGGCGTTGCGGATTATGGTGCTCGCGAAGGGCGCTGGGTTGAGCATCGAGACAGCCACGATTGGCGATGTAGTCTACCCGCTTGAGCGAAGCCGAGGATATACATGGAAAGGCGATCTGTGGAGCCCCGGGTATTTTTCGGCCGAACTTACTCCAGGTGAAGATGCGACGATCGTTGCCTCCACCGAGAACTGGGACATCATGTCGGCTCTTTCCCCGAAAGAAGCCCTCGACGCAGAGTATGATCGGCGCCGCCGGTTGCTTCTGGAGGCGCAGCCGGGCGCGTGTAAGCACGAAATCTCCGACAAACTGATTTGGGCTGCTGACCAGTTCGTGGTCAGTCCGGTGGGTCGACAGGAGGATACTGCGCGAGCGCATGCGGCCGGCAACGAGATGCGCACCATCATTGCCGGGTACCACTGGTTCACGGACTGGGGCCGCGACACGATGATCAGCTTAGAAGGACTGACGCTGACCACCGGGCGGCAAGTCGAAGCCAGCTATATCCTCCGTACGTTCGCGCACTACATCCGCGACGGCCTTATCCCCAACATGTTCCCTGAAGGGAAAAAAGAGGGCCTGTACCATACCGCGGACGCGACGCTTTGGTTTTTCCATGCCTTGCATCGGTATGTCGAATACACGAATGATCGACATCTGCTCAATCAATTCCTGCATCATCTGCTGGACATCGTAGGCCATCATCTGCGTGGCACGCGATTCAACATCCAAGTGGATCCTAAAGACGGGTTATTGAGTCAGGGCCAGGAAGGTTATCAACTTACTTGGATGGACGCAAAGGTGGGCGATTGGGTGGTAACACCACGGCGCGGTAAGCCGGTTGAAATCAACGCGCTTTGGTACAACGCCCTACGGCTCCTCGAACATTGGCTGGAGGAGGCCGATAGAACAGACGAGGCAAATGGGATTCGAGAGCATGCCGAGAGAGCCAGATCGTCCTTTAATGAACGCTTCTGGTATGAGAAGGGTGGTTATCTCTATGACGTCATCGATGGCGAGGGCGGACGTCCTGACCCGGCGTGCCGCCCGAATCAGTTGTTCGCGATTTCGCTTGAGTATCCAGTTCTCGATGAGGACCGCTGGGGCCGCGTAGTTCAGGTTGCAAAGGAAAAACTTCTCACGCCGGTTGGCTTGAGATCGCTCGCGCCGGGAGATAAGGATTTCAAGCCGAAGTACGACGGTGATCTTCGATCCCGCGATGCAGCGTACCATCAAGGCACGGTTTGGGCGTGGCTCATCGGGCCCTTCATCGATGCCTGGCTCAAGGTCCATCCAGGTGACTTCGGGACGGCACGGGGCTTTCTCGAGGGATTCAAATCGCATTTTGACTCCGCATGCGTAGGCTCAATCAGCGAAATTTTCGATGCGGAACCGCCGTTCACTCCGCGAGGTTGTTGCGCACAAGCATGGAGCGTTGCGGAGGTGCTGCGATCTTATGCCAAAACAAGCGGTATTCCGGAAGTAACCACTCAGGGTGAAGAGATGACGAGCGTGATGGTGAATTGAGGGCAGTATGAAATCTGACAAAAATGAAACGATGAGGTCGTCGGTTAGCCGACGAGAGTTCGTCGGTGTGGTAGCAGTCAGCGGGGCTGTTGCAAATGTTGTTCCGCCGATCGAGGTGCAATCGGGTGAAGGCAACGCCTCGACGACAAAATGTGCTCTCACTGTAAATGGCGAACCGCACGAGCTTCAGATCGACCCTCGGGTTACGCTGCTTGATCTGCTGCGTGAAAACTTGCACTTCACAGGCACGAAAAAAGGTTGCGATCACGGCCAGTGTGGGTCTTGCACGGTCCTTGTGAATGGAAGGCGTATCAATTCCTGCCTGACGCTTGCGGTGATGCACAATGGCCATCAGATCACGACGATCGAGGGCTTGGCCCAAGCCGGCAGGCTTCATCCGATGCAGGCCTCGTTCATCGAACACGATGGTTTCCAATGCGGATACTGCACGCCGGGCCAGATTTGTTCGGCAGTCGCGTTGCTGCGAGAAGCAAAAGCCGGAGCGCCGAGCGCGGTGACTCCGGATTTATCGAAAATCCGCCCCATCGAGTTGACCGAAGACGAGATCCGGGAACGGATGAGCGGAAACCTGTGCCGCTGCGGAGCTTATCCGAACATTGTTGCCGCTATCCGAGGCGTAGAACAGGAGACCCAGGCATGACTCCGTTTACATATACCTGCCCCGAGTCTGTCGACGGGGCGGTCAAAGCCTATAGCGAGAATCCGGCGACCCGGTTCATAGGAGGCGGCACCAATCTGCTCGATCTGATGAAGATGGGCGTTGAAAAGCCCGCGCATCTTATCGATATCAATCGGCTGCCGCTCACGTCGATAGAAGAGCGGAATGGAGGCGTGCGGATCGGAGCGTTGGTTCGAAATAGTGACGCCGCCAACCACGAACTGATCCGAACGCGGTATCCCGTATTGAGCCAGGCGATTTTGGCTGGCGCATCGCCGCAGCTGCGAAACATGGCCACGATGGGCGGTAATCTGTTGCAGCGGACCAGGTGCTACTACTTCTATGATCCGAGTTATCAGGAGTGCAACAAGCGCTCACCAGGAAGTGGATGCGCAGCCATAGCGGGCTACAACCGGATTCACGCCATTTTGGGAGCGAGCGAAAGTTGTATTGCAACAAATCCCAGCGATATGTGCGTTGCTCTTTTGGCGCTCAATGCGGTCGTTCAGGTAACGGGGCCGAAAGGCGGGCGATCCATACCGATGGCGCAGTTTCATACGTTGCCCGGCGCCTCTCCTCAAATTGACACAAATCTTCAACCAGGGGAGCTGATCACTTCCATCGATATTCCCGCTATGCCGTATGCAAGGCGCTCGTCTTATTTGAAAGTGCGTGACCGTAACTCGTACGCATTTGCCTTAGTTTCAGTCGCCGCGGTTGTGGACGTCCACGACGGCACTCTTCGGAATGTACATGTCGCGCTCGGCGGCGTGGCCCATAAGCCTTGGCGAGCCGAACGAGTGGAACACATGCTAACCGGAAAAAAGGCCGATGACGCGGCATTCCGGGCTGCTGCGGAAGCCGAGCTACAGGAAGCCAAGACATACCGCAATAACGCGTTCAAGGTGGAACTGGCGCGCCGGAGCATTGTGCGAGCGCTTCACACAACAGTAAACATGGCGTGAGCCCGACAGGAAGGCATTGAAAATGGCAGATCTAATCGGCAAACCAATTGATCGTATTGATGGGCGCCTCAAGGTTACTGGCCGTGCACCCTATGCTTACGAGCACGAAGTCTCGAATGCCGTTTACGGGGTGATGGTGGTAAGCAGCATCCCCAAAGGGAGAATTACTTCGATAGATACCGGTGCAGCCCAGCGCTCCCGCGGAGTTCTTCTGGTGATGACTCATCTCAACGCGCCGCGGCTGCCGACGTTTGTAAGTCAGAACAAGGGTCCCGAAGCCGGACGACCGACCGCGCGGGTAGTGCAAATTTTGCAGGATGACCGTGTTCGCTATGCGAATCAGCCGATCGGGGTCGTCATCGCGGACAGCTTTGAAAACGCCATGGAGGGCGCGCGGCTGATAGAGGTGCGTTACGCAGTGGAACCGCACCACGTGGATCTCGAAAGCCGCCTTTCAGAGGCATTCACGCCGAAGAAAGCGGGCGGCGGTGGTGATCCCGCGGTAAGCCATAGAGGAGATGTGCAGGTTGGCCTGGCCGAGGCTGAGGTACGCATCGACCACGTCTATTCGACTCCGTTCGAAGTACACAATCCGATGGAGCCGCACGCGACGATTGCGGTTTGGGACAGCGCAGACCATTTGACTATCTACGACGCCACTCAAGGGGTTTTTACAGACCGCGATCGGGTGGCTTCGCTGTTCGGGCTTCCATCTGAGAACGTCCGAGTGGTATCGCCGTATCTCGGCGGGGGCTTCGGCAGCAAGGGCCCGGTTTGGTCGCACGTGATTCTAGCAGCCATGGCTGCCAAACAGGCAAACCGGCCCGTGAAGATTGCCGTGACGCGACCCCAAATGTTCGGCATGCTTGGATTCCGCTCGGAAACTCGCCAGTCAATCGCTGTTGGTGCTAAAAGAGACGGCGCCATGACAGCACTGCGCCACGATACCGCAATGCATACATCGACTTTCGATGAGTTTGTCGAAGCCGCCAGCCTGCCCGCGCGGATGCTTTATAACTCGCCGAACAATAGCACGACTCACAGCTTAGTCCGATCGGATATTGGAACGCCTTCGTTCATGCGCGCTCCCGGCGAAGCACCGGGCACCTACGGGCTCGAAGCCGCCATGGACGAGCTCGCTTACGCGCTCAAGATGGACCCAGTGGAATTTCGGCTGAAGAACTACGCTGAAACAGATCCGGAGAAGAACAAACCCTGGTCGAGCAAATCGCTGCGCGAATGCTATCGGATCGGAGCCGAAAGATTCGGCTGGAGCAAGCGGCCGTTTGAGCCGCGCTCGATGCGAGAAGGAAATGCGCTCATTGGGTGGGGTATGGCAACCTCGGTCTATCCCACGCGCCGAAGCCCCTCAAATGCCACAGCGCGGCTTGAAGCTGATGGAACGCTTCTCGTGGACGCCGGGACTCAGGATCTGGGAACGGGCACCTACACGATCATGACGCAGATTGCCGCTGACTCATTCGGATTACCTGCGAATCGGGTGAAGTTCCGTCTGGGCGATACCGTACTGCCTCAAACGCCAGTATCCGGCGGCTCCCAAACGGCCGCAAGCACGGGATCAGCGGTCTATCTCGCGTCACAAGCACTCCGCGAGAAGCTGATTCAGATGGCGGTCGCAGACGCGCGATCTCCGCTCTCTGGCCTCAGCGCTCAGGACGTGGTGCTCGAGAATGGCCGGTTGTCGTCACGCACAGATCGCGCTAAAGGCGAAACCTTCAAAGACCTCCTGTCCCGAAGCGGGCAGCAGCATCTCGAAGCTCAAGCCAATGCGAAGCCCGGTTCGGAAAAAGTGCGCTACTCTATGTATGCTTTTGGAGCGCAATTCGCCGAAGTGCGCGTGGACGCGGACCTTGGACAAATTAAAGTGTCTCGAATGATCGGCTGCTTTGGCGCCGGCAAGATTCTCAACGCGAAAACGGCGCGGAGCCAATTTATTGGGGGTATGGTTTGGGGCATTAGCATGGCGCTTTACGAACACGCCGCCATGGATAAGAGACTCGGCCGCTGGGTGAACAACAATCTTGCGGAGTATCACGTTCCCGTGAATGCTGACGTGGGTGACATTGATGCTGTGTGGGTTGACGAGAAGGACGACCACGTCAATCCGATCGGCGCAAAAGGCATCGGCGAGATCGGAATCACGGGCGCGGCGTCGGCTGTCGCCAATGCAGTTTTTCACGCCACGGGGAAACGGGTAAGAGATCTACCGATTACGCTCGATAAGCTGATTGAGGCTTGATCGCATATTTCACGCCGCCATTGAGTCGACTCCCGGACGTACACCGATATAACGCGTGACCTGTTCACGCAGCGTGTTCAGGGCAGTGGTCAGGCGGTCCGTTTCAATCAGCACGAAGTCGTACGCCGATGGAAAGCTTTCCCGAGCCTGCACTAGGCGGGTATGATCTTCACGCAGTGCAGGCAAAGTTTCCGATGCCGCTGACGAGCCCCGAAGAGCGGCGGCCAAGAAGTAAAGCGTGAACTCAACATCATGCGCGAAGCTTTGAAACTGGGGTGGCAAGCTGATCGCCTGAGTCTGAACCGCTCCTGCTTCGAGAGCCATCATCGCGTGTACCAGGGCGTGTGAGCTGGCAAGTATCGACGTCAAGGAGTTCAGCCGTTCGCCCGTGATTCCCGGCTCCGCGCCTACCCGGTCTACCGACGCTTCGGCGCTCGATCGCATCCGTCTCCACTCGCTGCGAGTCTCTTCCAAATCGGATTCGACAAACGCGTTATCTTGATTGAACCTTCGCTGCAGGGCGTGGAAATAGAGTCGGGACGCGTCCAACATTTCGGCCAAAGCCTCGGCTACTTGCGTTTTTTCCCAAGTGGGCCAAATCGCATACGCAACCAATGCCAGCACACCGCCCGCCGCGGTATTGAGAGCACGCTGCGCCACCACTTCTGCCGGGGGTATTCCTGTGGCTGCGATCAAGAAAACGATCATCCCGCTAATGGCAACGCTAAAGACGCCGTAATTTGCAGGGCCGACCAAGCGTAGGAAAAACGTGAACGTTCCAGCTAAAAACAACTGCGTGAGTGGAGACAGCGGGAGTAAATGATACAGCAGCGTTGCAAGTATAAGCCCGGCAAACGTACCCGGCAGACGCAATATGCCTCGGCTGAACGTAGTAGTGAAATCCGGCTTTAGCACTACGGCCATCGTCATGGGGAGCCAGTATGACCTTTGCAAACTGATACTGCGACCGATTGCATCCCCGATCGCAATGCAGGTCGCGAGGCGAACCGCGTGCCGGAATGCGGGAGAGTTCGCGTGCAGGTTAGCACGTAGAGTCCCTAACCAGTTCTTCACCTGAAGTTTCCAGGGCTGTGCTAATTCACTCTTGTCAAATTCGACAAGACCTTCTGGTGTGGTGTGCTGTGCGAGGTCGAGCACGGCGCGCAGTTGGCCGGAAAGCGTGTCCAGGGCGGAGGATATTTCCGCGAGCAGAGGATCGGAATTCGAAGCGGGGCAATGGGCTTCATCGAAGAGCGCACGCAACTGCTTCAACAACTCCGGCCCGCCTTTAATCGGTTGATTCGACGTTAGAGATTCACTGATACGGCGCAACAGGCCCGAGGCTGTCTTCAAGAAGTGCCCCGCACATTCGTCAATGGCGTTCCGCTCAGGCGTACTTTCCGAGACTCCATTCCTCAGCGCTTGACGAAGGCGCTCCAGCGTGTAGCTCGACATACGAATGCGGTCTGCTTGATCGAAGAGCAAGCGATAGCGCTCGCCTTCGGTGCTGTGGTCCCGGCCAAGGGCCAAAAGTATGTCTTGAGCCTGAGTGCTCGGCGTGCTCAATGGGAGCGAAGGAAGCTTTCCCGTATCCGGATCGACATCCTTGGCAAGATCCAGATAAATTTCCCCAAGCGCCGCACGCTCCGGCTCCTTGCGCCGGATCGGCCATAGCGTCAAAGCAAAGCAGGTTTGAAGCAGACCACCCGCAAGAACCAGAAGCGCTGCAATCAACGCATTGCGCGGTGACATCGCTCCACGCGCGGCAAACACAATCAAAGCGACAAGGGTGTTCAGGCCGAGATCGCCGGCCCTGGTGCTAATCGAAACGAGCACTCCTGCGACAAATGCCCATGCAGCGGCGACCAAGATAGCGGCCCAATTCGATCTGCCGGTTACCGATCCAGTAAATACAGCGACCGCGCCCAGAAGACTCCAGGCGAGCATACGCCGCGCGCGCTGCGCGTACGGATCGGAGCCATCGGAATAGGAGACGTTCAACGCTCCAGTGGCAACCGCCACGCCGCCAAGCGGTTTACCCAGTGCGATGCCGATCCCAAGCGGCAGGGCCACACCCAGTGAGTTTCGGAACGCAATCCAAGGATTGATCTTACTTTTGTCGAGGCGCGTGATCGTGCGCCAAAAGGCAATAGCGGCGCGTGGCTCCGGCGTGTCTGTCAATGCCGAGTATAAGACTCAGATAGAGTCGGGTTACGCGGATAAAACGGGTCAAACGGCTATCGAGCCTTGATGGGGCAGCCCGAGCCGCAAGCGCATGCAGTCATAATCGATGAGCGGCTGAAAGCATTCGGGTTCCTGAAGCGGCCAAAGAGAAGCGCGTGGCGTACTCGATCCGCAACGATCGAGAATTCCGTTGACAGCGCGCCTTGCAGCCTCGTTCGCCGCTTCCATGCATGCCACATCTGTGTAGGTCTTGACGTAATCCGAAGCGAGAAACAGGTTGGGAATCTCAGTGGACGCCTGAGGCCGGTACTGCAGAGATCCTGCCGTATTGATCATTAGCGGTTCGAGATTGGTTACGGCGGATGGATTCGGGAACTGCACGTCAGGGTCGAGGAACCAGCTCATCAAGTTATCGTCGCGAATGAGCTCCGCACCCGCAACATTGAGGTGAGTCTTCAATTGCGCCCAGACCTCGTTCTTGATCTCTTCTGCCGTACAATGCATAGCTTGCTTTCCGTAGAGAATGCCGGGCGTTTCCCAATCAGAGATATCGACGGACAAAATGCCGCCGAGCTGGCCGTTTCCGTAATCCGTAATGTTCACCTGACTCCAAAACTGCCGTTGAGAAACAGAAGTCAGTGCCCAGGACGAGTCCGCATAAAGCGTGTGACCAAACTCCAGCGGTACATCCTGCGCCAAATAGAACTGGATGCCGTTCATCCATTCGATTCTCAACTTGCCCAAGTTGGCGAGTGACGGAGCTAATCGCTGAAGCTCGGCATCGACCAGACCGGACATAATTTCGACGGGAATGGCAGACACGTAATAATCGGCTGTAACTTCGCCGCTTTTCCCGTTGGTCTCAACTGTAACGGAGGTGATCCCGCTTGCGCCGGCTTTGAAACCCTTAATGGTTGTCCCGCGCTGGAAATCGACGCCGCGCTCGCGGAGATAGGCCATCCAGGGGGTCAACCAGACTTCATTTGTAGGTCCGCTAAGCAGGCGGTCGAAGCCGCCCCAAGTCAAAATGCCGAAGACTAATTGCAGAAAGGTATACCCGACCGTTCGCGTGCTGCCCTCCTGAGCGCGTACGGCAACGAGCGATCGTGTGAGTCCCTTGCCGAGTAGGGTCTGATAAGCCATCGACCGGTTGTTCGCGTCGATAAAAGTCCACCAGGGAATCTGCTCGTATTCAGCAATTCTTCGTTCCGGACAGGTCGTGAGCAGCGTGAGCACGCGATCAATAAAGAAGAGAAGCTCGTTATCAGGAACACCGATTCCACCGAATAGTTCTCTCAAGGCGAGCGCCCAGTCCTCAATATTCTGCGGCAGCCGTGCGGTGAGAATAAGCGACGGTTTCCCGGCGCGCGCCACATCAATCCGTGTCGCGTGAACGAGGTTATTGAACGCGCTTACATTCCCCGGATAAGGGATGCGCATCATCGTGTCTGGCAAATGGCGATAAAAGGCCGGGAAGAAGCGGAACCCGTGCTCGCCTGGAAGATCTTTGCGGCCTTCGGTTCCTGTATTCGCGACGGAAAGGCTGCGAGCCTTCCCCCCGAACACATCCTTCTTTTCGTAAACGGAGACCTTGAAGCCGCGCTCAATCAGCTCATGCGCGGCACTGAGGCCGCCAACGCCACCGCCTAGGACCGCAACTCGGATCGACATGAAAGGAATACTGTACGCTGGCGGTTTGCAATTATCAAGTATTGCAATGATTTTACCGGCTTGCCTCGATGAGTTTCGATGTTGATCGAGCGGCAACTCCGCCGCTAGATCAATTTCAGCGGCCGCCCATCCCTCGGCAATGACATGGCGCGAATATCACGGATCTACCAAGCACAGCCTTGAATCCCTGAGGAGGGCGCCGCATTTTCTCGATTGGGCTAACATGCCCGATCCATTCCGTCATTACGAGGGCGTGCCGGTGTTAGATTTGCCAGCCGATCCGCCCGCCCCCGAAGTGCCCGTGCTCGCGGTGCTTAACGGTGTCTCCGGCGCCGCGCCTGCCGGTGACGGCCCCGCCTTCCTTTCGCAACTGCTGTTCTATTCCGCTGCAATCAGCGCGTCCAAGCGCGTCCCATCCACCGGAGATCGGTACGCTTTGCGCGTGAATCCATCCTCCGGTAATCTGCATCCGACCGAGTTTCACTTCCTAACACGCGCCCTCAAGAATTGGCCCGACGGACTGTATCATTATCGTCCCTCCACGCACATGGCCGAGCAGCGTGCGGTGGGCGATCTCAAGCTCAATTTGACCGACAGCCCCGCGCCCCTCGTGTTTATCCTCAGCAGCATTGTCTGGCGCGAGGCGTGGAAGTACCGCGACCGTGCATATCGTTACTGCCTACATGACATCGGGCACGCCTGGCAGGCACTCGCATTAGCCGCCCGGGCGATCGGAAGCGACACCTTTGCGTTCGGTCGTTTCTTGGACGATGAAGTCTCGCAGTTCTGCGGCCTTCATAAGGATGAGTGGCCGATGCTCATTGTCGAGCTGCGCGGCGCGTCCATTCCAGTGCGCGAACCACACGCCTGCCATCCCGTTTGGTATGGCGGGCACGCGAACCAGATCTCGACAGAAACAATCGCATACCCACGTATTGAACAGATTCACAGCGCCACGAAACTCAGTGACGACGCGCAGCACTGCATTTCCACCGCCGAGCCGCCTCCCACTGGCTGCGGCGAAATCAAACTGCCAACTGCCGCGTCATCGCAGCGCGGTTTTGGCGAGGTCGCCCGAAGGCGGCGTTCGGCGCTCAACTTCCTGGGTGGAATGCGCTCCATGTCCCTGGCGCAACTCTCGGCCATCCTCTCTTTTGCGAGCCGGCCGTTCTCTTCCGATTTCGCCGGTGCACGTTTTATCCAACTCTATCTGTACGCCCATCGTATCGACGGACTGCAACCCGGTGTATACCGGCTGTGGCTTGATCATGCTGAGTTGGAGCAGATCCGGAGTGGCGACCAGCGCGTCCCGGCCGCCGGCCTAAGCCTCGGGCAGGATCTCGCCGGTAATGCATGCGTCGCCTTCTCGATGATCGGCGATCTCGACCGTGCCGTCCGCGCTCATGGCGGTCGTGGCTACCGCTATGTGCATTTCGAAGCAGGCGCTATCGGCCAACGGCTCTATCTGGCCGCAGAAGCATTCGGACTGGCGGCGACTGGCATTGGTGCGTTCTACGACGACGAGGTGCACCGGTATCTCAACGTCACGCCCAAGCAGGGACAAGTGGTGTACCATTTCGCGATCGGTTATCCGGTTCCCGATTCGCGCCTCGCGCCATAAAGATCGCGATCGCCGAGATGTTGGTGTGTGGGAAGAATCAATTCATCAGATTGCGTAGATGCGAAGTGCCTGTAACCTTAAGCGTCTTTCGGCCTAGCTGATCCTTCCATGCTTTCTGTCTTGTAAAATTGCTGCGGGACTAACACATTGGTCACCGACAGCGATATTCCGTTCATGATTGCAGCGATTGAACGCGCCAAGCTTTCGCGACAGGAGGCTGGGCCGCCTCGGCCAAAGGTCGGTGCGGTGTTAGTAGCGAACGGGAAGGAACTTGGCAAGGCGCATCGAGGTGACCTTGAGCTGGGGGAGCACGCCGAATTCGGTCTTTTAGAACGCAAACTGGCTCATGACGAGGTAGCTGGGGGGACGCTCTATACAACCCTAGAGCCGTGTACAGTCAGGAACGCTCCAAAAGTCTGTTGCGCGGCTAGGATCGTTTCTAGAAAGCTTACACGCGTCGTGATCGGGATGCTCGATCCAAATCAGCTCATATGTGGCAGAGGCATTCGATATCTTCGATCGCACAGGATTGACGTTGATCTTTTCCCCTTAGATTTTATGGCGCAGGTTGAGGACCAAAACAGGGATTTTATTAGGGACCAAGAAAGCGCAGGGCAACTCGTTGTCGATACCGCAAAGTTGAAGTTGATGTTCGCAATCAATCCCCGTTTTCACGACGATTTGATGCGGCTGGACAGGTCTTTCAAGATCGAAACAATTGCAGGCCCTGAGACTGTTTTTATCGTTGCTGGCGAGACCATTGTTTCGGAAGTATTGGACCGCTACACCTGCGGGTTATTGAGAGAGGAAATAGACAGCAGGAGTCAAGGGCATCCATTCAAGAGAGCGCTCATTGTGAGTGCCGGAAGCTGGAAACGGGACTACTGGTTCACTGAAAAATGTCCAGCGATAAGCATCGGCAGCGAAAAAGCAAACGAGGTCAGCAAAGAGTGGCTTGAGATGGCAAGGCTGAAGGGAATCAACTCGTTTCCTCTCAAAACTGGATTTGGCATCTACCTCAGCGAACCGCGACCAAGGGCCGTTTTAGCCGGGCGCTTTGCCAGTGACACCAAGGCAGCAGTCGAGAAATACATCGTTGAACCACGCGGCCTGGAAGAGTTCCTCGCAAATTGCTGGGGTTGAATCGTCTGACTGTCCTGGTTTCGGTCCTGGTAAACCGCACGCACCCCTGCAATTGGGCACTACCCACATCAGAGGGCCGAAATAACTTCTCCTACACCGGCCGAAACCCCGCCTTAAAATGCCGCAAGTATTTCGGCTCGGAAACAATCTCGAAACCGCGTAAGTCCTCTTTTCGTTCATTCACTTCCAGAATCGCTTCAACCAGATAGTCAATGTGACTCTGCGTATAGACGCGGCGAGGAATGGCCAGCCGGAGAAGCTCATGGCGAGCATGCTCGCCGAACATCACCGACCCGATCTCTACCGAACGGACGCTGGCGTGCCGGTACAGCTCGACAGCCAGAGATTGCCCTGGAAACTGGTGACGCGGGATGTGCGGGAGCATTCGACCCGCATCGATGTAGATCGCGTGACCGCCCGGAGGCTCGACGATGGGCACGCCGTGATCGGCAATGTGTCGCCCGAGATAGGCCGTCGAAGCGATCCTGTATTCGAGGTACTCCGGCTGGAGAACTTCTTGAAGCCCGACCGCGATTGCTTCAAGGTCCCGCCCTGCAAGGCCGCCGTAAGTCGGAAATCCCTCCGTCAGAGTCAGCAGATCTTTCTGTTGCTCGGCGAGCCTATCGTCATTCGTGCAGAGGAATCCGCCGATATTCGCAAACGCATCTTTTTTGGCCGAAAAGGTGCAGCCATCGGCCAGCGAAAACATCTTCTGAGCGATGTGCTTGGGCGTCCAATCCGCGTACCCAGGCTCCCGTTCCTTGATAAACCAGGCGTTTTCAGCGAACCGGCACGCATCAAGGTAGAGCGGAATTCCATGCCGTGAAGCAATCGCCCGAACCTCTTCGATGTTTCTCATCGAGACCGGCTGACCGCCCCCCGAGTTATTCGTGACGGTAATCATGATTAACGGGATTTTGCCTGCACCCTCGGTTTCGATGAGCCGTTCAAGCGCCGCCGTATCCAGGTTGCCCTTAAAAGGAAGCAGAGTTTGGGTATCGGCCGCGACCGGTAGATCTACCGCTCTGCCTCCGTGATATTCGATGTTGGCCCGGGTGGTATCGAAATGTGTGTTGTTCGGTATGGTGACGCCGGGCCAGCAGGTAATCGAGAACAGAATGCGCTCTGCAGCCCGGCCTTGGTGCGTTGGGATGACATGGCGGAATCCGGTGAGGTCCTGCACTGCGTCCTTGAGCCGGTAGAAACTATCACTGCCCGCATAGGATTCATCGCCGCGCATCAGCGCTGCCCACTGCTCGGTAGACATGGCGCTCGTGCCTGAATCCGTGAGCAGATCGAGAAGAATGTCGCGCGCCGGTAACAGAAACAGGTTGTAACCGGCCGCCTGAAGGAACTGCTCGCGCTGAGCGGGCGTCGTGTAACGAAGCGGTTCGACGCTCTTGATCCGAAACGGCTCGATTATGGTCTTCACCGTATCCTTATAAATAGCAACCAGGACCGTTGGGTGGGTCACGGCGAAGTCTGGTTGCGGCGAAAGGGAAGTGCATGATTTTTGGCGCCCATGTAATCGTATACAGCAAGGATGCGACGGCTGATCGCACCTTCTTTCGGGAGGTCCTCGGATTTCCATCCGTAGGCGCTGGTCACGGATGGCTGATTTTCAAGCTGCCCCCGGCAGAAGCGGCGGTACATCCCGCCGAAGGAAATAACCGGCACGAACTCTATTTCATGTGTGACGATCTGAAGACTCAGATATCAGCACTCAGGGAAAAGGGCGTCCAGTCTTCGGACGTGCAGGAAGCCAGATGGGGTTCGATCGCCAAGATCCTGCTTCCCAGCGGAGGGGAAGTGGGTCTCTACCAGCCTAAGCATCCAACAGCATTGGCCGTCAGATCAAGCTGACCCACTATCAGGACCGTTGCACGCTTATGGAAATGCAAACGTTCGCATCCACCACGCCGGTCGCGCCGCCGACTCTAAACCTGATCGGCAACACGCCGTTGGTGCAACTGACCGGGTTCAATACGGGCACTTGCGAGCTGTATCTAAAACTCGAATCGCAGAATCCGGGAGGCTCGATCAAGGACCGCATGGCGGTCGCGATGATCGAGGCGGCCGAGCGAAGCGGCGTACTGGCTCCGGGCGGGACCATTATCGAAGCTACCGCGGGTAATACGGGAATCGGGCTGGCTCTGGTTGCAGCGGTAAAGGGCTATCGGCTCATCCTGGTAATCCCTGACAAAATGTCGCCTGAAAAGATCGCACATGCGCGCGCCTTGGGAGCAGACATTCGATTGACGCGCTCGGATGTCGGCCCCGGCGACCCCGCATACTACCAGGAAATGGCGGCGCGGATCGCGAAAGAAACGCCGGGCTGCTACCACATCAATCAGTTCGGGAACCCGGCGAATCCATTGGCTCACGAAATCACCACCGCACCGGAAGTCTGGCACCAGATGGATCACCGCCTGGATGCGATTGTGTGCGGCGTCGGTTCCGGCGGAACAATGACCGGCCTGAGCCGCTTTTTTGAGCGCGTGCAGCCCAGTGTGGAAATGGTGCTCGCAGATCCCATGGGCTCATCGCTCGCCGAATTCGTGCACACCGGAAGGCATGTGCCGTCCGGCAGCTATGCGGTTGAAGGCATCGGCGGCGGTTGCGTGCCGGAAATCGCGGATCTCTCGCGAATCCGCCAGGCCTATAGCATCAGCGATACTGAAAGTTTTCTCACCGCCCGCGATCTGTTAAAGCGCACCGGCATCTTCGGAGGACCATCTTCCGGGACTCTGCTGGCCGCCGCATTGCGTTACTGCACTGAACAGACTTCGCCGAAGCGCGTCGTCACTTTTGTCTGCGACACGGGGGCGAAATACCTTTCGAAGATGTACAACGACTACTGGCTGCTCGACCAGGGCTACCTGGAACGTCCGGCTACGGGAACGCTCCGCGAGCTTATCGCGCGCCGCTATGAAGAAGGCGCGGTGATTACGGTTGGGCCCGAGGACACCCTGCTTACTGCGTTTCAACGGATGCGGATGGCGGACATCTCTCAAGTGCCTGTTGTCGAGCAAGGTCGATGCATCGGCGTTCTGGACGAATCGGATCTCCTGCTTGCGGTCCATGGCGATCCCATTAAGTTTCACTCGCCAGTTCGCAAGGCGATGACCAGCCGTCTCGAAACCGTCTCGCCCGAAGCCCGTATCGAGTCCGTCTACGATATTCTGGATCGCGGTCTGGTCGCTCTCGTTACCGATCAAGACACTTTCGTTGGATTGATCACGCGCTCGGATCTACTCAGCCATCTACGACGAAAGCTACACTGATTCTTCCTGCGAAATCATTTGCATGCCTCATCGATTCGGAACACGCGCCATCCACGCCGGCCAAAGCCCCGATCCTTCAACGGGTGCCATCATGACGCCGATTTATGCGAGTTCGACCTATGTCCAACAGAGCCCCGGTGTTCACCAAGGGTTCGAATATTCGCGTTCACAGAATCCGACAAGATTTGCCTATGAGCGCTGCGTAGCGGATCTCGAGGGCGGAACTCGGGGATTTGCTTTTGCCTCCGGCCTTGCAGCCATGGCTACAACTTTGGATCTGCTCAATACAGGCGATCATGTGATCGCAAGCGACGACCTCTACGGAGGCACTTTCCGCTTATTTGAGGGCGTCCGCAAGAGATCTGCCGGCCTCGAATTTAGCTTCCTCGACATGTCCGATCCCAAGTCGATCCTCGCCGCCTTGCGCCCGAACACACGCATGATCTGGGTCGAGACGCCCTCGAATCCGCTCCTCAAGATTATTGATCTTCAGGCAGTCGCTGCGATCGCAAGAGAGCATAAATTACTTGCAGCCGTTGATAATACCTTCGCGACTCCATACCTGCAGCGCCCAATCGAATTCGGATTCGATATCGTCGTACATTCAGCGACTAAGTATCTGAACGGTCACTCGGATATTGTAGGCGGCGTCATTGTCGTATCCGATTCCGAGTTGGGCGAGCGCTTGGCGTTCCTGCAAAATGCCGTCGGCGCAATCGCAGGCCCGTTCGATTCCTTCCTGGTGTTGCGAGGGCTTAAGACGCTACACGTTCGGATGGAAGCTCATTGTGCAAACGCGCAAGCACTCGCCGAATGGCTCGAGCGAAATCCTGGCGTGGACCGCGTTATCTACCCTGGCCTGTCGTCTCATCCTCAGCACGCGCTCGCCCGCGGTCAAATGCGCGCGTTCGGCGGAATGATTACGCTGATTCTGAAAGGCGATGTCTCATACGCACGCAGAGTTCTCGAGCGCTGCCGCGTGTTTGCGCTCGCCGAGAGTCTCGGCGGGGTAGAGAGCTTGATCGAGCATCCGGCCATGATGACGCACGCGTCAGTCCCGGCGGAACAGCGCCGTGCCGCAGGGATCTCCGAGACGCTGATTCGCCTGTCAGTTGGAATCGAAGATATAGAGGATCTTAAAGAAGACCTGGACCAGGCGCTTGCCGCATGAGTTACGACGCCAAAAAGGAGAGATGAGTGAATAGACGCCGATTATTGAAGCAAATGGCCGTTCCGCTTGCTGGAGCGCTCACGCGGTCTGGGAGCAATTTCCTGAGTGGTGCGACGCAGCCAGTGGGCCCGGCTACCGAGCGAACGCCCCTCATCGCTGAATACGAGCGCCTCCGTTTCGGCGTGTCGTACCACTTCAGCACGAATACATTCAGCGGCGACGACTACGAGCCCGGGAAGGTGCCGGCAACGATCTACAACCCCACAAACCTGGATGTCGATCAATGGCTGAGCGTCGCCCATGAACTAGGGGCGAAATATGCCGTGCTTACCACGAAATATATGTCAGGCTTCTGCCTGTGGGACTCGGAAGGATACGACTACGATGTCGCCGCGAGCGGGAACAAGACGGACGTGGTGGCAGCGTTCGTGGCCGCCTGTCGTAAATTCAACATACGTCACGGATATTACTATTGCATTCTCGATCCTCACAACGAAGGCAAGTTCGACTGGAACTCGCCGGTTCCACCTGACTATTACAAGCTGATCCGGCATCATTTGACGGAGCTGCACACGCGCTATCCTGGAGCTTTTTATCAGCTTTTCGACATTACCTGGAAGCTTTCGTTGGAGCAGCGTTGGGAGCTATACAGACTGGTCAAGAAATTGAATCCGAACTGCGTTATCGTCGAGAATCAGGGCTTTAAGCAGAGCCGACGAAATCAGGGACGCATCTGCGAACCTGCGAGCTGGCCCACCGATGTCATCAATGGCGAAGATACATTGCCGCCACCGGAAGGACATAATTCGCATATCGAATTCGAAGGGAAGCAATACTATCTTCCGTTCGAGACGTGGCTGCCCACCGGGCCGCCTTATAAACCGCTGCCTCCGATGCATACCTGGCTTTGGCATGAAGGTTACAAGACGCAGAGCGCTGACGTGATCGCGAGCGCCTATCACGACTGCATGGCTCGCAATGCGAACCTTTTACTGAATATGGCGCCCGATCGGACGGGACGTGTGCCCGACGAAGCAGTTGCCACCATGCATTCCGTCGCGAAGCTGATTCACGGCTAGACTGCTCAGAACCTCAGGTTCAATGTTCTGGGAGCACTTTCAGTTACTGACGTTCTACGACGAGAACAGTGAAAGACCCGGGCTTCGGCCGCATTCTGGCTTTCTGGCCATTGGCATTCGGCGGGGGCACCATCTCGGCTGCTGAGAGGAACAGGCGCTTCGTCTTCGGATCGAAAGCCATGGTCTTTGCGCTTGGCTGAGTGCGAATATCGCCAACGGATTCGTACTCATTCGGATTCTTCTGGCGAACTACCGAGACCGTTCCATCGCCGTTCGAGGCGAAGATCAGTTTATTGTCGGCATCGAAGGCCACAGCGTCAACTCTTTCCCCAATCGGAAGAGTGGTGACGACCTTCCCGTTGCTCGCATCCATAACTGCAAGCACTTTGCTTCGGCAGCCGATGAACAGGCGGGAATTCGACGTATCCATAGCCAAGCCGGTCGGGGTCTTGCAGCCGGTAATCGGCCATTTTTCTTTTACAACGAGGCGCTGCGGATCGAAGCTGACAACGGTTGATTCTTCCTCGAGGTTCACGAAGCCCGCTCCTTTACCATCCACGACAGCGGCTTCTGCGCCGCCGCCGAGATCTATCTTTCCAATGACCTCCTGCTTCTCGGGATCGATCGCCGTCATGACCGCTGCATCGCCATGGCACACCAGCACTCGTTTGGTCCGCCGATCGTAAACTGTGAAGTCCGGGTCTTTGTCAACCGAGATCTTCTTCAATGTCTTGAACGTATTCGTGTCGAACACGGAAACTGTCGCGTTCCCGCCGTTGGTCGTGAATCCACGGTGCAGATTCGGAACAAGGGCGATGCCATGAACTCCAGGCGTATCTTGCACAGTGCCGAGAACCTTGCCCGAATCCGCATCGAGCACGTTCACCTCGGTGCCGTGCGACACATAGAGACGGTTTGAGGAAGAATCGAAGACGATGTAATCGAATCCTCCATTGCCCGGCACAGGAAACTTCTTGGTTACTTTGAACCCAGGAGCTTCAGCAGCCATGCACATGATCGCCATGCTCACGAAGGCAAAGCATCGAGCCAGAACTTTATTGATGATCATCAGAACAAATCTACCGCGACGCGACCGGCATAGATTTCACGGCAACATCGAAGGAATCCTTAATGATGTAGCCAGGCGTTGTCGCTTCGGGATCCGAAACCCGGATCATCACGCCGTGCAGGCGATCCTTTTCAAGAGTAAACTTCACGTAATGGTAATTCGGGAAAAGCACGCTCTTATATAGGTCGTCAGGCGTGCGCTCAATGAAGTATGGCTTCGCACCGCCGCCACCGGAAACTAAATACAGCACGTCATCCTTTATCTGACGTTCGTAATTGTGAATGTGCCCGGCGCTCACGATACACCGCGCGTGTAACTGAGGGGCAGCGGCGGACAGGAAATCTCGTAACGCGATCTCATTCGGTCTTGGATTGTGATTGACTTCGATGTGCGCCTGTACATCGGCAACAGGAGGATGATGAAGGCTGAAGACGACGAAGTCAACGGTCGCCGGCAGGGAACTCAGTTGTTGCTTAAGCCAACGCGCTTGATCGCTTTCGGGCATGAGGGAAGCGTTGCTATCGAGAGCGATAACGTAGACGCGAGAGCCAAGCTGCACTGAATACCAGCGGCGATTGCGCATTTCCGGAAACGCCTGCCACCAGTTCTCGAGGCACTCCTGTGGATCTCCATGGAACTCGTGATTGCCCAAGGCGGGGAAAACGCGTAAACCAGCATCACGCCAGGGTTGGGTCTCGGCCTTAAATACCTGGTAGTCGCTTTTTACATTGCCGGCGAGTGGGACATCTCCGTTCAGAATCACCGCTCCCGGATGTTCCTCCGCGATTCGGTTCACCAGCCAACGGCGGACCTTCGGATCCGTTGAAGCCGTGTTTGTTGGATCGGTAAACCGCGTGTCGCCATAGGTAATGAAGGTCGGCGGGCTGCCGAGCTGATCGTCGCTGATTCGGAACGTTGGCCCGGGTTCACTCAGTAATCCCGAGGTCGGCAAACTGGCGGGGTCGCTGTGATTTTGCGGTGGTCCCGCTGCCTGCGCAACCAGCGCAGCGCTCGTGATGATGAAAAGTACTGCTCGTTTTATCTGCATAGAAGCGCGTTTTCTAAGGGATTGGACAGTGCGGTCCCTTGATTCAAGAAAGATCTTGTACGAACCGAAGGTATATGATAACTTCCTAGTAATTTTCGGAGGTGCACTATGGAGCTACGGGGTCGCGTTTCCAGTCTTTTTATTGTTAGCCTTGTTGCGCTGACTACGAGCCTTTACGGCCAAATCGAGCGTGCCACGCTGACTGGCACAGTCACGGACCCCAGTGGAGCCAGTGTTCCGAAGGCGCGAGTCGAGCTCGACTCCCCCACCACCGGTTTCGCAAGGCAGGTCGAGACCGGAGATTCTGGGGTTTACAGCATTACCGACCTGCCAATCGGGACGTACAATGTCACGGTCTCTCATGAAGGATTCAAGACTTTCGAGGTGAGGGGTATCGAGCTTTTCGTTCGCCAGACTCGCACTGTGGACGCGCGGCTCGAGGTCGGCACAGCCGTTGCGAGGGTCGAGGTGCAGGGCGCAGCTCAAGCGCTCGAGAACAGCAACGCCGAGATCGCAGGGGTCCTCCAGGCACGACAAGTGAACGACATTCCGATCAATGGGCGCGACTGGGCCACCCTCATGACACTCGCTCCAGGCGCCGTCAACTTGGGCGGCGGAGGCCAGAGGGACATCCGATTCGTCGGTCGAGGCATAGACGACAGCAACTACACTTTCGATGGAATCGATGCTACCGGCGTCCAGGAGCAGAGTCAGAAAGTCGGTGTGCGCTTGAACATTTCGCTCGAAACCATCGCCGAGTTCCGCGTGAGTTCTTCCGTCTATACTGCGGAAAGCGGAGGGTCGGCGGGGGCCCAAATCAGCGTCGTCTCCAAGTCGGGGACGAACGCCTTCCACGGCGGGGTTTTCGAGTTCTTGCGCAATGATATATTCGACGCGCGCTCGCCGTTCGATGGGCCGAGCGTGCCGCCGTTCCGTTTAAACCAATTCGGGGGCAGCCTCGGCGGGCCAATCAAAAAGAACCGCACTTTCTTCTTCCTCGATTACGAAGGGCTGCGGCAGAGCTTGCACCAAACCATTATCGGATTTGTGCCGAACGCGGCGTTCCGGGCGAGTGTGCTGGCGACCTCACCTGCTCTCGCACCCTTTCTCAATTCCTGGCCGATAGGCCAAACGCACTTCGACGCCCTGACAGATGAATGGACTTCCATTGGGCTGAACTCGAATCGTGAGGACAGCGGGGCCATCCGTATAGACCACAACTTCACCGACAGAACTTCGCTTTTCGGCCGCTTCAACATTGACGATGTCACGCTGATCGCACCTTTGGATACCGTGGGTGGCATCGATGCGCCTCTCGTGCGTCCCTCTAATCTTGTCCTTCAGTTGACGCACGTGTTCTCGCCGACGGTGGTCAACGAGTTGAGAGGGGGATTCAACCGCTCCGCCATGCATCATTACCAGTACGGAACATCTCCCCTGTCTACGGCCAACGGTGAGCCCGGGTACGTAGGGGTGAATGTGTCCGGCTTCGATCAGCCGAGCACAAACTCACTCGATACAGAGGTAGGCACGACCATCGACGGCTACGACGACCTCAGCATCGTCAGAGGACGACACACCATCAAGATGGGGATCGGGGTTGAGCGGCATCGGCTGAACAATTCCTCCGAGGGTGTCGCTGCGGGGACGCTCACCTATAGCAGTCCGCAGAATTTCGTGAACAACGTTCTTGATGACTACACATTCTTTGGGGAGTTGCCACTAGGCGGCAATCGGCGCACGTACTATATGCCGTATGTGCAGGATACGTTCAAGGCGCGTCCCAATCTCACGCTCAATTACGGATTGCGATACGAGCATTACACCGTTTTGCACGAGGTGAGGGACCGCATTGCCGTCATAAAGTTTTCGTGCGGGGGCTTTTGCCCCAAGGGCACGCCGCTCTATGCGCCCGACTGGACGGATTTCGCGCCACGAGTAGGGTTAGCCTGGACGCCTGGGGGAATCAACGGAAACACGGTCATCCGCGCTGGATTCGGAATGTACTTTAGCCCGAACCAGATGGACGACTTCAGCGACGGGCACGAGAGTACAGCCCAGCGCTTCGATGTTTCATCAGCGGATGTTCCAGGCCTCGCATGGCCAGTTTCTCTGGCCCTCCTGCCTGCCCCGTCATACTCGCCAAAGGCGTGGGATCCGAACCGCAAGGACGGGTACAACGAAAACTGGGATTTTGCGGTTCAACGGCTGTTCCCTCATAGCTTTCTGGCCCAGATCGCTTACGACGGCAGCGAGGGGCATCATCTGTTCTCCGCCATTCGGACCAATCGGATCGATCCATTAACAGGAACACGCCCATTACCCGACTTCGGCGAGTACAACGAGAAAGGGAATAATGGCAACGCCAACTTCCACTCGCTTCAGCTGTCGCTGAGGCGTGCCCTCACAAACGGGTGGCTATGGGAGACGCAGTATATGTGGTCGCACGCAATGTCAGATAACGGGTTTGGAGCGGGCGAGTATCCGCATATCCAAAACTATAACTGCATCAAGTGTTCCTATAGCGACTCGGACATCGACGTTCGCCAGGCCTTCTCGGCGAATTCAATCTACGAGCTTCCGTTTGGAAGGGGCAAGCGTTTCCTGAATAACGGCGGTTTCGTGGCAGCCGTGGTGGGTGGTTGGGCGCTGAGTGGAATTGCATCGGCCTCCAGCGGCCGCCCGCTTGACATCCTGGTCGACCGGAGCCCCGAGGACTTGCCCGACGCCGTCACACGGAATCAGCGGCCGGATCTGGTCCCCGGCGTGTCCATTTACCCCGCCCACCAAACAATCAATAACTGGTTCAATCCCGCAGCCTTCGCTGTGCCGGCCCCTGGCACATGGGGGACCCTGGGACGCAACGTCGGACGCGGCCCGGGCTACTACGAGATCGACACCGCGCTCGAGAAGTCGATGCCCATTACAGAACAGCTGGCCCTGAAGTTCCGAGCCGAGGCGTTCAACGTGCTCAACCATCCGATATACGGCGACCCGAACACCGATTTTTCGTCGTCCAGCTTCGGCGTGATCACCTCGCCCCTAAACACTGGCGCGACCGGAATAGGCACGCCGCGGCGACTTCAGTTCATGTTGCGCCTGGAGTTCTGAGCGGCAGATCCCTGGAAAACAGTAAAACTGGTGTGTTGATATGAAATCTCGAATCACATGTGGGCAGCGTGTAAAATCGTCGCCGGCGTTCTTCTCGTTGCTTTCGCGTTTCGAGAGATCTTCCAGGACCTGTTCCACCCCACGCGAGTCGGATCCCTAAGTGATTTTATCGCCAGGACAGTTTTCGGGCTGCTCCGTCGGCGGCCTCGAGCTCTCAACCTTGCGGGGCCGCTCGCGCTGGTAATCGTCGTCCTCGGTTGGGCCCTCCTGCAGGCCGTGGGCTTTGCGCTGATTTACTGGGGCGCTTTTCCCGGTGGCTTCCGCATGGAGAACGGGCAAAGTCCGAGACCTGAACAGGGCTTTTGGTTAATGTTGTATTTCTCACTGCAGGCGATGACCACGCTGGGCTTGGGAGATCTCCTACCGGTTGCCACCTGGCTTCGCATACTCGTCACCTTCCAGGCGCTTACCGGTTTTGCGCTGGTCACGGCAAGCGTCTCCTGGGTCGTACTGCTGTATCCCGCCCTCGGCCGAATGCGAACTCTTGCCAGGCGTGCATCTACTCTGGCAAAAGCGTCCCGGCAAACAGGTGTCGATATTGTTTCCGGTGATGCGCAATATCTGCTAGGCGATCTCGCTCTAGAGGTCATTAGAACGCGCGTGGACCTGATTCACTTCCCCATCATTTACTACTTCCACTCCGGCACGGATCGAGCCTCTCTTCCTGAGTCGCTGCCTCAGTTATCCGCATTTGCAGATGCGGGTTGTAAACAAGAAAGTCCGGAACGCGTCCGATTAGCGTCTGCAGCGCTTCGGACAGCTCTCGACGATCTCGCCAAGCTTCTTGCAAACAGATTTGTTCGCGCAGATTCCAATCATCCCGACGCTGTATTCCGCGCGTACGCCGAGCATCATGTTACTCGTATCGCAAAGCCCTGACCGGCTCGGTGCGCATTGCTCGTATCCCAGGAAGCAGACACGCTGCGATGGTGGCCAGAATCAAAATCCCCGCAGTGACTGCAAAGGACGAAAGGTCAAACTGCGACACTCCAAAGAGCAGTCCTCGCAGAGCTCGCGTCAGAAGCGAGGCACCCACAATGCCTACAGCTACGCCGATTATTCCCATCAGCAGACCTTGACCCATGACCTGTACCAGCAACCGTCGTGGCTCTGCCCCGAGCGCCATTTTGATTCCGAACTCAGCCGTGCGCTGCTCAACCGAATAGGAGATCACGCCGTAGATGCCTACCGTTGCAAGCCCTAAAGCAAGGACCGAGAACATGGTGAGAATTAAAGTGAGGAACCGCGGCCGAGAGCTTGCAGCGGCCATTACGTCGTCCATCGTGCGAACCTTCGCGAGTGGCAGACTCGGGTCTATAGACGCGATAATTCGGCGAATCTGACCCATTAGCGCGAGGGGATCGCCGTGCTGGCTTTCACCACCACATCGGGATTGTTTAATCCGTCGCTCTCCGGAAAGAGTTCGTACGGAATGAAAAGTTCGGTTCCTGTTGGCTTGTCGAGACCGCCGTTCTTCATATCGGCCACAACGCCCACAACAGGAATCCAAGGCATCTTTGGGTCGAGACGTACGCGCTTGCCGATGGCTGATTGATGCGGCCAGAACGTTCGAGCCATGGTGGCATTCACTACCACGCCAGGTGAGGCCGAGTTGCCATCGCGCGGCTCCAGAAAACGCCCCTCAATCAATCGGGCTCCCAGTGTTTGAAAGAAGCGATCTCCGGCAATCTGCCAATAGGCTACGTTTTGAAGAGGACCGCCGGGCACGCGAACGAAATTCTCGATCTCCGTATCGTTGTCATTTTCGCGCCGCAAAGGCGGTAGCCCCGCCATCAGCGTGACCGAGCGTACGCCTGGAAGTCTCACCAATACGTTGCTCGACGAGTCGCCAGAAATTCTTCATTGCATTCGCATCTTTATACGTTGCGTCCGGCAAAGCGAGGTTGAAGGTCAGCAAGGAATCCGGATTGAAACCAGCGTTGACCTGCTGTAGCTTCCAGAAGCCGCGCACCATCAACCCAGCACCGGCAATTAACAGGAATGCCATCGCCAGCTGAGCGATCACGAGCGTGCGCCGGAAGCGATTCGACGATGTGTTCGAAGATGCGCGCCCAGTAGAGGCCTTGAGCGTTTCGTAGACCCGAATCGCAGAGACATGGATAAAGGGTGCAAGGCCGAAAAGAACGCCAGTGAATATTGACACTATAAGTGTGAATAGCAGGACATACCAGTCCAAGCGGATTTCATCAACTCGCGGTATGCTTCCTGAGTTCGTCGCCTCGATGATCTTCAGACCTTGTATGGCCAGCACGATTCCCAGCGCCGCCCCCACAAGAGAAAGAAATGCCCCCTCTGTGATGAATTGCTTCAGTAGGTCTCCGGTCGACGCTCCTACTGCCCTGCGGATCGCGATTTCCCGCTGCCGCGCCTCACTGCGAGCCAGGAGCAAATTCGCAACATTCACGCAAGAAATCAACAACACAAACACAACGGCGCCAAGCAACATCAGCATTGCCTTTTTCACGCCACCCACTACTTCGCCATAGAACGGATACATCGTTACCGGGTGACGCTGGGGGCTGAATACGTGATTGTTGGGAGATTCTGCCTCACCCCACCGGGCCACCAATCGCGACATCTCATCGCGTGCTTGGGCGAGAGTCATGCCCCCCCGGAGCCGCCCTAAAACGTCATAGTTGTGGTCACCGCGCTTTGTGCTTTTCGGATCGAGTTGAAGAGCAGACCAGGCTTCGGTCTGATCGACAGCGCCGGGTGGAAATACGAAACTCTTCGGCATAACGCCGATAATCGTCGCTTTGGCGCTATTAAGATAGGTACTCTTCCCAACAATATTGCGGTCGGCCCCGAAAGCACGCTTCCATAGTCCGTAGGACAGGATCACAACCGGAGGCGCATGAGGCAGATCGTCTTCGTGCGCGATCATGTGGCCCAGCAAAAGCTTCACACCCAGGAGCGGCATAATTTCCGCGCTAATGAAGCTTGTGGTCGCTCGTACAGGCCGGCTGATCCCTGCGATATTGGTTCCTGTTGTAGCCCACGCGCCAATCGAATCGAATGACTTGGCGGCGCGCAGATCAAAGACTTCGGGCTCCGACACCCAAAATTTGCGAAGACCGCCGTTCGGGAATGTGGGGAACTCAGTGTAGATGCGTACCAGACGGTCGGATTTCGGGTACGGAAGCGGCCGCAAGATAACCGCGTTCACAATGCTGAAGATTGCGGAAGTGGCGCCTATTCCCAGTGCCAGGCAGATAAGTGCGGCGATAGTGAAGCTGGCGTTTCTAAATAGACTGCGAAGTGTGTAACGGAGCGTTTGAAACATGTGGCTGATAACAATACGAATTCTACAGCCCCAGGTTCAGTTACTTACGAGTTGCGCTACGTGCATTTCGCGCAAGCTGGTCTCGGAACATTGCCGCGTACGGTTGCCAGGCGGCCGATCGAAGCTCCTCGATTTTCACCTTCATCTTGCGTTGCCAATTCGGATACTCGGCCGTACTGCCCGGCAAATTCTGCTGCTCGGTCTCCTTCGTAAAATCCTCCTGATTGAGTAACAGGATCATCGAGGGAACTCGCGCGAGAAAGCCGATAACCGCATTGTGGAGATCGCCATCGACTTCGGGGATGTCTTCCGCATTTCGGGGATACTGATGCGAAAACAAATTCTCGGCGTGAAGCGTATCGAGCATGTGCTGCTTCTCACGTCTGCGATCCTCGAGTTGGTTTAGGTACCCTCGTTCATCCACCAGCTTGGCCGTTTTCCGTGCCTCGATATCCCGACTCTTCCAGAATCCGCAAAGGGTGGGCAAGTCATGCGTAGTGGAGGAAACTAGCGCGTGACGTTGATATTCGTGGCTGCGCTTGAATGATCCGTCCCGGTGCTTTTCGAAATAAAACAGACGGTAACTCAGAATTCTGAAACGTGATAACGTGACGCGGATTTCGTCCGTGACAGTACCCAGATCTTCGCCAATAATGATGTTCTTACTCCGCACACTCTCGAGTGCCAAGATACGCAACAGATCGAGAGCGTTCTCACGCACATACATGCCATCTATCGCATTCATTCCGTCGGGTATGCAAAATAACCGGAACAATCGCATCACGTGATCGATTCGCAGCGCACCTCCACACGTTGCGATCTTGCGAATGCTCTCGCGATAAAGCTGGTAGCCATTTTGCGGTGGGCGCTGGAGTTGGGCGGCGGAAATCCCCAATCCTGGCCATTTGGCGAGAAATCATCGGGCGGCGCTCCCACCCGGCAACCATTCACGTAGAAGCTCCGGTGAGCCCATAAATCGGATCCGGCGTTGTCGGTTGCTAGAGCCAGATCGTGATACAAGCCGATTCGAAGCCGCTGTTTGGCATAGGCATTAGCCTCCGAGAGCTGTTCATCGATGACAAACTGCACATACTTGTAGAACTCAACCAGGTTTGACTTCCGCTCCGCAAAGTTACGAGACGCCTGCGAATCGGGGAACTGATATTCAAGGGGCCAATCACGCCATGTCCACCGATTCCGGTTTTGGTTATGCAACACTTCATCCAGCGCACAGTATATAGCGAATTTGTGCAACAAATCGCCTTCCCGCTTCGCGTATTCCGCGAACCTTTTCGCGCGCGCAGACGTTCGGTCTCGTCGAAATTGGCGAAACAGCACTTTTAAAAATTGCCGCTTGAGCCGGTCCACGGCTTCGTACTGGACGAAGTCGGTTTCGCGAAGCTTGCGAAGCTTGTTCTGCAAACGGGGCGAATCGAGCAAACATCGGGCATAATGCGACGACCGGCATTCGGGAACACTCTCGATATCGATATAAATCAGGTTCTTGTAGAAGATCGACAGCGGTAGATAAGGGCTGGTGTTGTAAGGTACGCGATTGTGGAGCGCGTGCAATGGATTCAGGCCTATGAAGCTTATCTGTAGCTCACCGGCAGCCCAGTCAATCATCGACCGTAAATCCGTGAAATCGCCGCAGCCCCAATTCCGGTCGGAGCGCAAGCCGTACAATGCGACATTGAAACCCGCAATTCGAGCTCCCGCCTTCAGATCCTCAGGCAAATACGCGTGATCGGGGCATACTATCAAGAATCCTTCGCCGACTGAGTTCCCATCTATCGAGACCTTCAGCCTGTGATAACCCAGCGGCAGCTCTACAGGAAGAGGCAATTTGTATGTCGACCATTTGCCATCGTCGCTCACCAGATCGGAAACTGCAGTGATTTGAGAAGTTTCGAGGCTTCCTGCGAGACGCTGCCCATCTTCCATCAAAATTTCAAAACAAATTGAGCCAGCTGAACTGAGTGGAATCGTCAACGGCACGGTCTTATCAGATTCGCTGACAACCAAAGTCTTCGGAAATACCGATCTAGCCTCTTGTTCGAAGCGGCGCTTTCGCTCCTGCTCCACGCTCTCGAAGATCGAAGTATCCCAGCCCGATGCCGCTAAGATCCGGCGCCGCAGATCGCTCGATGCTTCGTGTTTCTGGCCAACGATATCCCAATACTCACGTTCGATACCTTCGTCGTCGGCTGCTCGCGCCAGTGCATCTTCATAATTTGACGCCGCTTCAAATCGAATTTCTGCTGCAGGCATCGTGATTTAAGATTCCCGTACCAGGCTTACCACTTCGGCTGCTCATCCCATGGGATAATTTGTTTGTGGGCGACTCAGAGAAATTCGAGATTAGCCAGCCGCCTGAGCTTTTCGCGCGGACGGACCAGGAGGAAGGCGCTGAGTTCCGCGAAAGCATCATTACCACCACCTTAGATAACGCGCTGAACTGGGCTCGAAAAAATTCGCTTTGGCCTATGACGTTCGGCCTTGCATGTTGCGCCATCGAGATGATGTCCATGATGGCTTCCCGCTACGATGCCGCCCGCTTCGGTGCCGAGGTGTTCAGAGGCTCGCCACGACAATCCGACCTCATGATTATTGCGGGCAGAGTTTCGAACAAAATGGCGCCTGTGATTCGGCACCTGTACCGCCAGATGCCTGAACCCAAGTGGGTCATCTCAATGGGAGCGTGTGCGACCTCAACCGGCGTATTCAGCAATTATGCGCTGGTCCCCGTAAATCAGGTGATACCCGTTGACGTGTACGTGCCCGGATGCCCGCCGCGCCCGGAGCAGCTCATTTACGCCATCATGATGCTGCAGAAGAAAATTCAGGCCGAGCGCGGAAGCCTCATGAAGACGCTCAATCTGGCTTAAGCGAAAACCCCTGATCATCGTTTCAGCGGATCCTCGATCCACGGGCGGGGTTGCATCTACAATTGCGCCCAGCGCGGGATCCAGACGCTCCATAGCCTGCTTCATTTCCCAAGCGATCCTTCGGTACGAAAAATGTCCTTTCACTCCGCTGCGCAACCGCGAGATGTACTCTAGTTCGGCGAAATCCATTTTGAAGAGAAATCGAGATCTTGAGGCAAGCGGCAGTAAATATTGCGCGGCAGGCTGGGGTAGTTTCTGAATGGCTTCATCAGTCTCGTGCAATGCCCGTTGATAGAGTTCTAATGCCCCGCACTTTGACAACATTTCCGGACTCTCATAGCCGAAAGAATTCGTATATTGCTGGCGAAACTGCTGGCAACGGCGATGACGGTGCAGGTCACGATATGCGCCAATATCCATAGTGAAGTCGAATACGTAAGGTGCAGTCCGAAAATGACGCGGCAGCTCGTCTTTCCCGCTCCGTTTCCCGAGCGCGACCGCAATTATCTCTTGCCTCCGCACTCCGGGCCATCCGCAAGCAAGATCGTAAAGCTCGCGGTACGGCCGGTCAGTTACCGAATACAGCAGGGTCGCGCAGATATCGGCCAATGAATCCGTCGGGTGCAGCAGATCAATGGCTTGATTCATCCCATCTCTCGATTTCGGCAGATGATCTGCCGCCCATTCGGCGAGATCAGCTCGTAGATGGCCTCTATATTCGTCCGTCTCGGCGTGGCGAGCCAACGTGGGCGCGAGCGGCTCGGAATTCTCCTCGGTGTTCCACAAGCATTCTGGCGCCTGCGTGCACGCTTCCGTCAGTTCGTCGGACAATTGCCTTATCTCCTGGAATTCCGAAGCCTTGAAGCGCCGTATTTGTTTTTCCAAGGTCCGAATGCTTGTGACCTGGCCAACGCCGGTGGCGATGCCAAATGGCAACAAATAGCGGGCCACATCGAAAGCCCGCGCACCGATATTACGCCGGTATGCCTCCGCTTTCATCTCTGCCGGTCTTGGAAATTGCTCCTCTAAAAATGTGAACGCGCGATCGTGCACCGCCTTGTATGCATTCAAGAGATTCTGGGCGGCAGCTGTATAAACCTCAGCCTCGCCTGCCGTGAGTTCCGGAGGCGTCACGACGCCTGAAACTGAGAAATCCTGATAACGCGAACTCCTCGCTTGCCCGTCCCAAAGCTGCTCGTCCTCGATTTCTGTTGCTGCTAATTCGGATATGCCTTCAAAGCACACAGTCAAATGGCCAAGGTCGGCTATCGACGCATGCCCGTACTGGAAATAGAAGCTCTCCAGAAATTTGGCAGAGTCATGCGAGCGTACCCATTCAATCGATTGCGTAATGGAGTCCGGCGACCGGCTGTAGCGGGCCAAAGCGTAGGCCAACTTCTCCGGAGGCATTGGGGCAACGGTGAGCACTCGTTTCCCGGACGAGTGTGCTGCCGCTGACGAGTTTGGTGCCCCTATGGACGCAGACATGAAGCCGCTATGATAGCGGATTCCGCATGCAAATAAGAATTAAGAAACTGCACGCAGACGCGCATCTGCCCGAGTACGCGCACGGGCCTCATGAAGACGCCGGCCTGGATATCCGCTGCATTGAAGGTGCCGTGCTTCATCCGGGCGTTCCGCACGCTCTGCCTACCGGGCTGGCGCTCGAGATCCCTGCCGGTTATGAGGTGCAGATTCGCCCGCGAAGCGGTTTGGCGTTGAAACATGCGATCACTCTGCCTAACTCCCCGGCCACAATCGACCCCGGTTACCGCGGCGAATTGAAGGTGATTATGCTCAACGTTGGGCAAACGGCCTATGAGATTCATCCCGGCGATCGCATTGCTCAAATGATTCTGGCGCGGTATGAACCGGTCGAGTGGGAGGAAGGCGATTTAGCCGAGTCGGCCCGCGGGAGCGGCGGCTTTGGTTCGTCCGGACGGTAAACTTTGCTACTACTTATTTTCAGTGACTTCTGCCGTTAGCTTGCTCGCCAATGGCTGCGTCTGACCCGCATATTTGTTCCCGGCCTTCTTGTAATAGGGCATTGATACGGGCGATGAGAGCTGTTCAAACGTGAACGAACAGATGCGCATTCCCGCATAGAGCGCCACGGGCATAATGCCGAGATTACTCAGCTCAAGAGTCGCTTTCCCGCGCCAACCCGGATCGAACAAGCCGGCCGTCCCGTGTACGATAATTCCGATTCGCCCCAGGCTCGATCGCCCTTCGAGCCGCCCCAAGACATCATCATCGAGCTCGAGAGTTTCTTCCGTAATCGCCAGCGCGAATTCACGAGGTTGCAGCACGAACGGCTCCCCAGCCTTCACGTGAATGCTGCGCATGATGTCCTGAATGGCTCCCCGCTCGCGCACGTCGATGTATGCATGGCGACTGTGCTCGAACACGCTGAAATCGGCCCCTAGCCGAAAGTCCACTGAACAGCTTCCAAACTGCTCGGGCGGAAGCTCGGGAGAGATACGGATCTTCCCCAGCTCGAGATAGCGCCGAATATCTATGTCGGAAAGGACCATGAAAAACGCGCCGGATGAACAGTCATCCTAGCACGCGTGAATGGTATCTGAATGCTATAGTGGTCGCAGTCGCGACCCAGGCACGCGGGATAGCTGCATTCCGCTGTGCGTGACGTCAGAGTGGGCGGCTAGCTCAGCTGGGAGAGCACCACGTTCGCAACGTGGGGGTCGTGGGTTCGAATCCCATGCCGTCCACCAGAAAACACTCGGCGCTTCAGGGTCCAACATCAAAATAGAAATGGTGATGCCGCCGACACCCTGGATTCAGTTGTGCGCCGCACGCTGGGCAGCGATTCTCACTGGACAAATAATCATCAACGCTTAGCTCTGTCCAGCAGCAACCACACAGGATCGCCTTCTGGTCCCACTCGTTCTGGGCCCAGACCTGAATCGGATGGTCGGCTAAAGCCTCGTGGCAGTCCTTACATGCAAAATAGACGCCGCAGCATCGCGGTTTGATTGCGACGATATCGAGTGCTGTGTGGTGATGCAGACATCGGGTCTGTGGGTCTAGTTGAATACCACGGACCTCTGGAACGCGCGCGCTCACCTTCTCAGAATACGCACGCCGAGGCTTACGGAGGTCCCGCGACGTTCAGTTGGCTTTACCGCTTACGCACTCGGGCGAGTGCTTGTTCCGTCTCGTGCTCAACGGGCATTGCGACTGGCGTTTCGACTTGGACCGGTTTGGCTGTCCCGCAGACCTTCGCTAACGCCGCGATTGTGCGGTACCAGACCTGCTCGGCCAGAATTGGGCTGCTTTTAACGGCGGCACCATCGGTTTGGGCTACGCTGGAGGCCCCCGTCGTACCCACAGCGGTTCGGAAACAGTTACATGCCTCGAACTCAAAATCGTTCTCGCTGATCAGCGAAAACCCTGAATCAGGACAGTAGTGAGTGCAATAGTTATCCAGACTTGTCATAACCCGCTCCTCTGCGAGGCGTGAGTGCCGAATGGAACCGCTTGAACTAGCTGTGCAAAGCCTTTCCAGAAACTCTCCCCAATCCTTCCGGTTCCCCTTATCATACGTCCATGTACCTCGGCAACCAGGGCGGCTTAGGCTTAACACTTAAACCCGGTATCGCGATAGCTCAAAGGCCATTCACGCCCAACAACCTCATAAGCCTTATCGGCCAGGTGTACAGCTCACTTTAGGCCGCGCACACGAGCGGATGGGGAACTCGATAACGTGTCCGGAAATCAGTGGAAAGCTGATAATTAGGTAGCTTGTAAAATGGAGCGGAAGGTGCGAACCTCCGCACTTTCTCCGCCGCTGGAATAATGAAGTTCTTCCTTTTGCTGCTGCTCTCGCTCTCCCTCACCTGTTCCGGCGCCGATAGTGGTTATCTTGGGCGCGACGTATGTGCGGGCTGCCACAACGAAATTGCTACCTCGCAGGCCCGCACGAACATGGCGCGGACCTGGCAAGGCGCTGCCAGTCCGCAGCTCCCGGCGAATTACTCCGAGACGCGCGCGGAGGGGCCGCCGCCTGCGATCGAGTACGCGCTTAAGAGAACCGGCCAGGAACTGCAATATCGAGTGCAAATGCCGGGGCACCCCCCGCAAGAGTTTCCTGTAGAAGTCACGATTGGCGGCGAACGCCACGGCCTCAGTTTTCTCTTACGCGTTCCTGCTCTGGAAGGCTCTCCTCTGCCGCTTGCGCGTCTGGTCGAAGCCCGTTATTTCCACTCTGCCTCGCAGGACCGGCTTGCGTTCTCGCTCGGTTTTCCCGAAGACAAGCCGTCAACGTATGAAACCGCCTTTGGCCGGGTATTAACTCCGTATCTGGAAAAGAGGTGCCTTGGTTGCCACGTCGCGCCACGAATGCACGGTGGGCGTGAGGAGACCGGCGTAAGCTGCGAGAATTGTCACGGCCCGGGACAGCCGCATTTGGCCGCGCTTTCGAAGAAGACGGCGGACAAAGGGATCCTGAACCCTGGCAAGCTGCCCGTTGCCGAGCGGATGCGGCCCTGCTCGCAATGTCATGCGGGCTCCAGCGTGCTCGAAGACCCCATGCCGGATGACGTGCTGATTTCCGATCAAGTGACCGCGTTGAAAAACAGCGAGTGCTGGCGTGAAAGCGCGGGTGCCATTACGTGCACAAACTGTCACAACCCGCATCAGGATGCGCCCCGGACTGTGCTGGTCGCCAGGGCTGAAAAGACGTGTTTGGGATGCCATAGCGCGACAGTAGCGAAGCACGCGGGTTTGTGCCCGGTCAATCGTGCCGCAGGCTGCGTTCCTTGTCACATGGCGGACGAAATACGTGGGGCATTTACGATCGCCGAGCACTGGATTCGCGTTCATCCCGAGCAAAAGGTCAAAGTGCCGGCCGCTAATCCGGCATGGCGCACCACGATTACTCCCAACCATCTCTACCTGCGTATGATTGTTTCGGACACCGCGGGAGCCGCATCTGTTATGCGGCAGCAGCTTCTGTCAGGGGCGTCTTTCTTTGAACTCGCCCGGGCCAATTCGATCGACCGCAGCACGGCAGTCAATGGCGGCTATCTGGGAGATCTCAAAGCAAGCGATCTCGAGCCAGCGTGGTCTGCGGCAGCACTGAACCTCCAGCCCGGAGAGATCTCGGAGGTCCTCGAAGCGAACGGAAAGTACGTCATACTGCAGCGAATGTCGCGGACTTTCCGAGAGGATGCCGAAGAGGTATTCAATAACGCGATGCAGCTGCGGAAGCAAGGCAAGCAACAGGAATCCGTGAACCAATTGCTAGACGCATTGAAGATCTATCCGCATCTTCTGCGTGCGCTGACATGGCTCGGCGCAGCGTATGGGGAAGGCGGTAATCCGACTGTTAGTGCTGGAATTCTTACCATTGCAACCCGACTTTACCCGCGGGACGCTGGCGCGCATTTCAATCTCGGTCTCGCGTACGGCGCGATGGGGAAGCAAGATGAGATCGCGGAATACAAGCGGACCATTGAAATCGATCCGGATTACGTGCCTGCGTATCTGAACTGGGGTGGCGCGTTGTACGCCAAGGGTCAATACGAAGAAGCGATCGAGCTTTACAGGCAAGGCATAAACGTCAACCCGCTGAACGCCTCGCTGCATTACAGCCTGAGCATCGCGCTTGATCGAATCAACAAGCAACAAGAAGCCGAGGCAGAGATGGCCCTCGCCCGCAAGATCGACCCGAAATACGCCTCGCGCTGATCTTATTCCGTTGTTATTCCGTACCGGTTGATTTCCGGTGAAGTTTTATAATGGCCATGATTGAAGTCTGTCTGGACTGGGTTGGTGGTGTGTCTCGCGGGAGCGCTATTGTGTGCCGACACCCCAGCCGAATGGACCGACCGCGCTGAACAACTCATCCGAACGGGAGACAAACAGGGCGCTCTTTCCGCGCTCTCCCAGGCCGCAGCCGCAACCCCTGGATCTGCCGAATCGGAAGACCGAATCGGCTTCCTGTTTGCCGTCCTCGGGCACCAAGACGACGCCGCGACCCACTTTCAGAAATCTATCTCGCTGAATTCTCAATACGCGCCGGCACATTACCATCTCGGAGTCGCCTTATGGCTCGCGAACAACCACGAGCGGGCGATGCCCGAACTTCAGCAAGCCGCGCGGCTCTCGCCCGCCATGTTCGATTATCGTTTCCGGCTGGGTTCGGCCTATCTCGAAACAGGTGACTACACGGACGCGGCGATCGAATTGAAACAGGCCGCAGTACTCGATTCTTCCAAACCGGCAGCCTGGACCACTCTTGGAACCGCCTTGCAGCACAGCGGAGACCTCGCGGGCGCCGTTGATGCCTATCGGCACGCGGTAACGCTCGCTCCTGATGACGCGAACGCACGCAACGATTATGCGCTTGCGCTTATAGAAACGAGACAGCCCGATGCCGGCATCGAAGAATGCCAAAAGGTGCTCGCCCGCGACCCGCGCAATATCACAGCGCTTGTCAATTTGGGATATGCGTACCTCAAGAAAGGCGAATTTGAATCGGCCGAGAAGACATACCGCGACCTAGTGGCTATCGACCCGAATTCAATTCCCGGGCACTACAACCTCGGGATAGCGCTCAAGCAGAAGGACCAACTCGAAGCCGCTCAAAAAGAGTTTGCCGAAGTCATCAGGCTTGATCCATCCATGGCCGAGGCGCATTACACGCTAGGTATAACGAATTGGCAGTTAGGCGATTTTGCGGCGACAATACAAGAAATGCGCGCCGCTATCGCGATTCGCTCGGACTACGCTCAGGCCCATTACATGCTCGGAATCGCTCTCAAGCAGAGTGGTGATCTCGACGCCGCCATTCCGGAGCTGAAGCAATCCATTCGGCTCGATCCGAGTACGCCAGGGCCCTACAACACTTTGGGGCAGATTTTGCGGATGAAAGGCGACAAGCAGGGCAGTGAAGAGGCATTTGCAAGCGGGGCACGCCTTAAGCATGAAGAAGAATCCCAGCTTGCCAATACACTCGAGCAAGGCATGCGAGGGGGAACCTTTCCAAAGCCCCTGACGCAAGCGCCGCAGTAAACTCCCGGCGATCCTCGAGCGTCCTCTATGCCCTCTCGCAGATCCTTCGTGAAATCCCTGTGCGCTACGCTACCGGTGTTTTCCATCGATCAGTTGCTGCGGGCAACACCTCTCGGCGTCCAATTCATTAACGTCGCGCGCGAAGCCGGGCTGAATAAGAAGACCATTTTCGGGGCCGAACAGAGAAACAAATACTTGCTCGAAACCACTGGCTGCGGTGTCGCTTTCTTCGACTACGACAACGACGGCTGGCTCGATATCTTCTTCGTCAATGGCACCCGGTTCGAAACGACCTACCCGAAGGGCTCCGAGCCGATCAGCCGCCTGTACAAGAACAATCGCGATGGCACCTTCACTGACATCACGGTCAAAGCTGGTCTCGAACGCACCGGTTGGGGCCAGGGCGTATGCGTCGGCGATTACGATAACGATGGTCACGACGACCTCTTCGTCTCGTATTGGGGAAATTGCGCACTCTATCACAACAACGGCAACGGCACGTTCACAGACGTTGCCGAAAAAGCCGGAGTAACCACTCGCACCACCACCGGTCTGAAGCGTTGGAACACAGGATGCGCCTTTCTCGATTACGACCGCGACGGGCACCTGGACCTGTACGTCGCGAACTACATCGACTTCGATCCGAAAACAGCTCCCTTGCCGGAAAGCGGACCCTGCTTGTATGAAGGTTTAGTGGTGGCCTGCGGTCCTCCTGGTTTACAGGGCGGCAAGGACATCCTGTTCCACAACAACAGAGACGGCACCTTCACGGATGTCTCGGAAAAGGCCGGGATCTTGAAGAAGCAGGGAACCTACGGCTTAGGCGTCCTGATAGCGGATTTCGACGACGATGGCTGGCCTGATATTTACGTGGCAGACGATTCCAGCCCGTCCGCATTGTTTCGAAACAACCACGACGGCACGTTCACCGATATCGGCCTCGAATCGGGTGTTGCTTTCGGGCCGGATGGGAAGACTCAGGCGGGCATGGGCGTGGCCGCCGCAGACGTGTATGGGGACGGCAAGCTTGCGATCTTTAAGACGAATTTTGCGGGAGACAGCTCCACCCTGTATCGCAATCTAGGCAAGGACACTTTCGAGGATATGACCTTTCAGGCCGGCCTTGGCCGCAACACGCGTTTCCTCGGCTGGGGTGCGTGCTTCCTCGACTTTGATAACGACGGGTGGCCCGACATCCTTACGTGCAACGGGCACGTGTATCCGGAGGTGAGAGAGAAGGAGAGCGAATCGGGCTACCGCGAACGAAAGGTGCTATATCACAACCTGGGTAATGGCAAGTTTCAGGATGTGTCGCTCGAAGCTGGCCCTGGAATCCTGGAGACGGTTCCCGCCCGCGGCTGCGCGATAGGCGATTTCGATAATGATGGCGATCTCGATGTCGTGGTGAACTGCGTGAACGATGTTCCCCAATTGCTCCGCTGTGACAGCACGCTGAAGAATAACTGGATTAAAGTAAAGACGATCGGCACCAAATCGAACCGGTCAGGAATCGGCGCGCGCATCTACTGCAAACCAGAAGGCGAGCACCCGCAAATGGACGAAGTGCGAAGCGGAGGCAGCTACATTTCACAGAACGACCTGCGCGTTCATTTCGGCTTGCGCAAAGCGAGCAAAGCCGACCTCGAAATACACTGGCCAAGCGGACAGATTGATAGGATCGCCGGGGTTAACGCGAACCAAGTCGTGACTGTAATCGAAGGTAGAGGAATCGCAAGATGATTTTGATGCTATGATGGGAGCATCATGAGCATCAGAACGACGGTGACACTCGACGAGGATGTGATCGAGCGTGTAAAGCAACACAGCCGGTCCCGCGGAACATCGTTTCGCGAAACCTTGAATGAGCTACTACGCGGAGCCCTGATAAAGGCAGAAGCTCAACCCAACCGCCGACAACTCCGAATAGAGCCGCACCACGGAGGATACTATCCAGAGTTGAATTATGATTGCACCGAAGCATTACTCGAATACGCCGAGGGTGTAAATCATAAGTGACCATCGTTGATGTGAACGTCCTGCTCTATGCTTGCCAAGCTGATTCACCGCAGCATCCGGCAGCAGCGTCGTGGCTGGAGCAGTTATTTGCCGGATGGGATGTGATCGGCCTAGCTTGGATCACGCTTTGGGCATTTGTACGCCTCACCACCAGTCCGCGAGTGTGGCCCAGACCGATGGCAGCGGCCAAAGCCTTTCAGCAGATTCGCGACTGGCTGGCTCAGCCGGGCGTTGTCATTGTTAATCCCGGTCCACGCCACGCAGAATTGCTGGAGCGTCTTGTAACCGAGAACCGCGCTGCCGGACCGCTTGTCACCGATGCCGTCCTGGCTGCATTAACTATTGAGAATGGCGCTGTGCTGGCTTCAACTGACCAAGATTTCAGCCGCTTCAAGGATCTCCGCTGGATAAATCCCGTACCGTAGGCTCTGAGCGGCAGGGCGCTCTCGCGCCCTGCCGAACCGAATAATACGCTAAATGCGAATCACCAGGTGATGCTGCCCGTGTACTGAATGCGCCGCATGAGATACCCGTTCCCGAACGCGGTACCCGTGATCTGTCCCACCGTCGAACTCTGCACGTCCTGATTCGGCAGCCCAAGGTTGGTGTGATTGAACACGTTCGTGGCGTCTGCGCGTAACGTGAACTTAAATCGCTCGGTTATCGAGAACACCTTCATGAGAGACGCATCTTGACTGATGAAGTGAGGCCCGATAAGCGTGTTAATCGGGTAATTGCCGAATGTATTCGGGGCCGGGTTTACGAAGGGTCCGCTGGTACAGACTCCGGCGGGACAGCCCACGAACCATTGATTGCGGTCGCCCGTAGCGCCGGCATAGGGGCTGCCGCTTCCTATGCTAGGACGGTTGTTCGGTCCAGTGTTCGGTCTGCCCGGGTAGCTATCCATGGTCGGAGAAAACGGAACGCCACTATAGTACTGAGTGATACCCGCAATGATCCAGCCCCCCAGAGCGGCATCCACGAACCGGTTCATATTCGAGCCGTATTTCCTTCCCCGTCCAAATGGAATCTCGTAATTCTGAGCGAACGTCCATTGCTGATGCGGAAGCCAATCAATATTCCCCCATCCCGCAGCCCGATCATAGAGGAAGTAGTAAGACTGGTCGTACGTCGAGGTGCCGCTATCGGCCTTCGATACTTGGTACGTGTAGTTTCCTTGCAGCGTGTAACCCGCTGCCGCATTCACCTTGAACAGCGCCTGGAACGAGTTGTACGAGGCATTCGCACAGTTGCAGTAATCGTTAACGTCATTCGTAAATCCGTAGTCGTACCGCGGTCCTAAAACGCCGTTATAGGGTCTCCCGGCATTCGAGTTTGTATTTCCCGGAATAAACAGTGGTTCGTTGATGTTCACTGTGTTGCTGCCGGCTCCCAGGAATCCATGCCGGGTTCTGTTGCCTACATATGATCCTTGAACCGAAATCTTACTTGTGAGCTGATGCTGAACCGAGAAGTTGAAGAGATACACCACAGGCATGGTGAATATTGGAGGTCGAGTTTTCACGGCCCCGAGCGAATTATTATTCGGATTTATCGAGTTGATAAGACTAATCGTTCCGTCCGGGTTCGTCGCAGGAATCGTCGGAACGGGAGGACCGCCAGCCAGCGTAAACACATCGCAGAAATTGCTGCCGCATACGTTGCTATTGGTAACGTTTTGGTTGATCAAGACCGGTGGATTCTGTGTGATGTTGTGACCGAAGGTGGATCCAAAGGTTCCCAAATTGTATGACCATCCATACCCCCCGCGCACCACTGTCTTCGGGCTAATTTGATACGCAAGCCCGGCTCGCGGGGCGAAATTATGGTAGTTCATCGCTTGGTAGCCATGATTCTGGATCGAACCTATACCAAATACATCGATCTGCCCCGTATTCAGATTCGCTTCCGCACCCAAACCGGCCAGATTGATTTTCTCCGGGAATATCAATTCCCAGCGTAGGCCGTAAGTAAAGGTGAGTTTAGGCGTAACGCGCCATTCATCCTGGCCATAAAAGAACCAACGCCTCTGGCTCTCCTGTGCGTTGGTGGTTTGGCTGTAGTAGCGTTGGAACGCCGACACATCGCCCAACAGGAACGTCGCGAGTCCGAGGCCGTTCACCGCACTGCCGCCGCTCGCCGGAACAATCCCCGTACCGCCCGGGTCGAACCCCAGAATGCCCGCCCTGTGGGAATCGCTGGGCACGCGCAAGTTCTGGGCATAACGGATATCCGCGCCGAATTTGAAAGTGTGATTGCCATGTATCTTTGAAAGGTTGTCGACAAACTGATATTGCCGTTCGAGCTGTGTCAAGGGGCAGTTGCAGCCGTTAGTATTCAGCGCATAGCCAAGCTGAATAGAACCGGGTTTCGTCCCTCCGCCAGCACCCGTATCGCCATTTTCATTGATATTAAAGCCCGGCATACCTCCGGTAATGCCATTGACGTTCAACCCAGGGATTCCGGCGTCGGCGGCAGGCGTCGTGTTTATGCCGTTCGGCACATCCTCCACGTGATACCGCATGTATCCGACCCGCATTTCATTGATCAATGTGGGGCTCGCGGTGTGCGTCCATCCTGTTGCCACGCTCTGGTTAAGCGAAGAGGAATCGCCCCCATAGCGAAGCACGTTGAAACTCGGGCCGCCGGCTTCCAAGCCAAAAGCTCCCGGCGCTGTCAGGGTGTAACCGCCATAGCTGTAGCGGCCGAAAAACGTGTTCTTTTCGTTGCCGTAATAGTCCCACCGGGTGTTCCATTGATTGGCAGTATTGATGTCAACACCGCTGCCGGCGAAGTTATTCTGATAAACCGTTCCGGATGCGTTTGTGTTCGGCAAAGGTAGAAAATTCAGCAGGGCCTGAGCCTGGGGATTTGCAGCTATCCGGGCAGCGGGAATAATATTACCTGGAAAAGGCGTGCGGCCTACACCGTTTACTCCAGTCGCCGGGTCATAGATCTGATACAGACAACCGGTTGCGGACGTGAGGCAGCCTGGATAACCGGGTGAAGCTTGAAGCCAGTCGCTCAGGTTCCCGGTGCGCTCCGCAGCGGTGGGTGTGGTCGTTAAAACGGACCCGCCAATGTGGTTGCGAGTCAGCTGCGCATCGCCGAAAAAGAAGAGCTTGTCTTTGATAATTCGGCCAGCAATTGACCCGCCGAACTGGTTGTAGTGTTGTGTCGGGGCGCCTGAGCCACTATTTTCACTGAAAGGATTGCGCGCATAGTCGTTAAATCCAGGCGTATTCAACTGTAGAGATTCAAACGCGTCGCCATGCAATTGGTTGGTACCGGACTTGGTTGAAAACGTCATCAGCCCACCGCCCGTGTACTCGAACTCCGCGTCGAAATCCTGATTCGACATCTTCACTTCATTCACCGAATCGAAGGTTGGATTCACGACGATGATCCCGAGAATTGGATCTTGGTTTACCGTACCGTCGAGCTCGTACCCAGTGGCTGAAAACAGTTGCCCGTTCACTACCGTCTGAACGCTCCCTTGCGGGTCTTCGTCCGCCGCATGCTGCCAAGGCATCTTGATGGTCCCGGGACTCAGCAACTCAAATGACTGGAGATTACGCCCGATCTGAGGCAGTTCCGAAAGCTGCTGAGCGGAAAAGGTCTGGGCGATATCAGCCCTGTCCGTTTGCAGCAGCGGCGCCGCCGCTGTCACCTCAACTTGCTGGCTCACTTCGCCAACCTGCATCGCAGCATTGAATTGAGCCGCCTGGTCCACCTGAACCGTAATCAGGCTCGAAACAACTTTCTGGAAGCCTGGCGCCTCGATCGTTACCTGGTACGTTCCCGGAATCAATTGCCCCTTCGTGTAATTGCCGGACTCGTTCGTGTTCGTTGTGAACGAGGTTCCTTTCGTCGTTTCAGTTACCGTGACCTTGGCATTGTTCACAGCCGAACCGCTCGGATCAGTAACTGTGCCGATAATACTGCCAAAGACCTGCTGGGCACGTACACTGACGCCCGCACCCACAAGCAAGGCAACGATTGCTAAGAAAGAATAGAAAGCGATCCACCGAGACTTAACCATAACTTCTCCCCTCAACAAGCAGAAATAGAGAATCGACACTCCGGACGCACCGGGGCCGCAACTCAACAACTCACACCACCGGGCTTATTGTAATGCATGTGCGTCAAAATCTTACCTTTGATTTTGTAATTTTTGACTTCTGGTTAATCTACCAGGCGCTTTTGTGTAAGTCAGCTTACTTTTCCTGCGGGGTGGTGGTGCTTGCCTCGGACGCCTTCAGCAGGCGCACAATTATGCTTTCGGGCATCAGCTTTAGGTATGCATCCAGCGTGGAGCCACTCTGTTGCGGCTGATGGGCAGCGGTGTATAAGCGTGCCAAAGCTTCATAGGGACGATAGTCGTACGGGTTGGCCTCTACACTCCGGTTGAACGAAGTGATCGCGGAACCCCGATCACCTGCGGCATTCTCGGCGACTCCCAAATCCAGCCAATATTCGGCGCTTGCAGGATCTTGGCGGACCCCTTGCTTGAACAGATTCACCGCCCCAGTCGCATTGCCGGTCCCCAGAAGCATGTATCCCAATGCTGCTACTACGGGCGCATCTCTCACGGGCTCTGGAATTTTGGCCAACAGCTCGTATGCTCGTTGAAACTCTTCGACTGAGCGGTCTTCTCTTCCCGCATTGAAATAAGCGAGACCGAGGTTCCGCTGAGCGAAATCCGGCTTTGGATCATGCCAAATGACCAGCGACCTGGTCCCCGGAGAACCGTTTTCCTGAACGGGAAGCTTTGCTATCCGGTGGTCAGTTACTGCCGCATGCGTTACATCCGACGCCGGCCGCCGCGGCATATGGCACGCCACGCAATCGTCTTTCTGTGCATTGTGTCTAGAGGATAGGTGAGCGGGCGCATGACACGATTCGCAAATCTCCCGCACCTGTTGCTCGCGATTCCCCTTCCCTCCGTGCGGATCATGGCACGTGCCGCACCACAGTTTCCCGCCACTCCCTCGCAAGCACGCGCTCAATGCTAGCTGTTCCGCCTGGCTCACCGCCGCTATGCTCGAGGCCGCGCCGCTGTTTGTTCGGAACACATAGTGCGTTTCGACTTCCTCGAGCCTCTCTCCCGCATGAAAATCCCACCAGTATTTCCCGGGATTCAAGACGACGGTCGCTCCCTCTAAATGGCACTGTTCGCACACGCTGTCTCGCTCTCTGCCTCCCAACTTCGCTGGATTTATGATCGTTCCCGGAAATGGATGCCCGCGGTGATAATCGCCCGGTCCGTGACAACGATCACACGATATAGGCGAAAGCTTTCTTTCGCCGGCTGCTGTCTTCACAGCTCCGGCATGACAGAACAAGCAATCCGAGGTGATCGGTCGCGTGAAGTCGAGAATCTTTTCTCCCTCATAGCCCGGCGATACGTTCCACTCCTTCTTAGCCGTATAGAAAGCCGCTGGCGACTGAAAAAAGTGCCCCTTCACATCGATCAAGTAGCTGTGCCCCACATTGCCGTAGCCGATTGAGTAGGCGATCGGATAGTCAGCGGATAACCCACGCTCTTCGATGCTGTGGTGCATTTCGCCGTCTTTCCAGAACACCTTTACATCGCTGCCTGATCTTTCATGTTTGAATTCGCCGGCTGGCTCCCCTGGTCCCTGGGATGACGGATGCTGTAACGAACCTGCCATTGCGGAATCCTGAAAGTGCTCCACCTGTTTGGTGTGGCACGGAAGGCAGGGATGGGCTTGTTCGGCTGAGAGGCGTCCCACAGGCCCGGAATACAAACAGACGAGCAGAAGAATGCGAGAGGCCTGCAACAAGCGCAATTATACTTTTGAGTAGAGCTCACCGTGCTTACGCATTTGGTTCTTCTTGCGGCATTGCAGGCCGGAATCGTTCCTCCCCACGCCGCGAAAGCACAGGTCATGCTCTTCATTCGCACCGATTGCCCCATTTCGAACCGGTACGCGCCGGAGCTACAGCGTCTGTACACCGTGTACTCGAAATTTGGAATCGATTTCTTGCTGGTCTATCCCGAATCGGGTCTCACGCCTGCGGCCATGAAGCAGCACGCGAACGAATATGGCTACTCGATTCCAGCCGTTCTCGATCCCGATCATCATTACGTCGCCCGCGCGAACGCTCGTGTTACGCCGGAAGCGGCTGTTTTCGTCAAAGACAAGCTGGTCTATCTTGGCCGCATCGATGATTCATACGCCGCCATCGGCAAGGCCAGAGCGCAGCCCGAGCACCGCGACTTGGACGAGGAATTATCGGCCATTTCTGCCGGAAAAATTCCTCCATTTCACCAGACCACAAGTGTCGGTTGCGCTATCGAAAATCTGCGATGAGAGCGGTTTTGTTCGGGTTGCTTGCCGTTCCGCTACTCGGCCAACCGGCAACCTTCAATAAAGACATCGCCCCGATCATTTTTCAGTCTTGTGCACCTTGCCATCACGCTGGCGGAAGCGCACCATTCCCGCTGATCACTAACAGCGAAGTCCGCAGCCATGCCGCCCAAATTGTCGCTGTCACGCAGAGCCGGTACATGCCGCCCTGGCCGCCCGCGCCGGGCTACGGAAACTTCGTCGGAGAGCGCCGCCTCTCCGACGCGCAATTGCACCTCATCGCCGAATGGGTGAAGCAGCGTACGCCAGAAGGAAATCCCGTCGATCTACCCGCCGCGCCTCATTTCACCGATGGGTGGCAAATGGGCCCACCCGACCTGGTTCTCACGCTACCCCAGCCGTACAGCATGCCCGGAGCCGGCAGCGACGTGTTCAGAAACTTCGTTATTCCGGTTGACCTGAAGCAAACGAAATATGTCCGCGCCTTCGAGTTGCGGCCCGGCAACAACAAAGTCGTGCATCACGCGAATGTGGTCATTGACCGTACCCAGCGATTGCGCGAGCGGGACAGCCCCGAAGCACACAGCAAAGACGGCCAGCCAGGTTTTCCGGGCATGGACATCACTACCGAAGGCAGCCCCGATCTCTTCGACCCCGATTCTCATTTCCTGTTCTGGAAGCCTGGCTCCGTCCTGGAGCCCGAACCCGAAGCCATGACCTGGCGCCTCGATCCAGGTAATGACCTAATCCTCAACCTGCATCTACAGCCCACCGGTAAGCCGGAGATTATTCAACCCACCATCGGCCTGTACTTCTCTTCCCAGCCGCCGACGCTCTTTCCAATGCTTTTACAGCTTGAGCACGACGGAGCGCTCGACATTCCTCCAGGTGACCGCAACTTCGAGGTGACGGATCATTTGACCCTGCCCGTCGGCGTCGATGTGCTCGCTATCTATCCGCATGCGCACTATGTCGGCAAACAAATCGAAGCCTGGGCGATGCTTCCCGACGGCACACGTCGCTGGCTAATCAAGATTCCGGATTGGGACATCAACTGGCAGGCTGTTTATACCTATTGCCAGCCGGTTAGCCTCCCCGCAGGAACAACGGTCGCGATGCGAATCACGTACGATAATTCCTCCGCTAACGCTCGCAACCCAAGCCGCCCTCCCATACGCGTCCGTGGTGGAAATCGCAGCATAGATGAGATGGGCCATGTCTGGCTTCAAGTCTTGCCTACCGGGCAATCACAGCAAGATCCGCGCCTAAAGTTGCAGGAAGCTCTCATGCAGCGCCGCTTGGAAAAGTATCCGGCCGATTTTCTCGCTCACTACAATCTTGGCGCGCTCTCGCAGCTTCGCGGCAACCTGCCCGACGCCATCAGCTATTATCAGCAGGCCCTCGAAGTCGAGCCGAAGAACACGACCGCACGCAACAGCCTCGCTGCAGTATTTATGGCCGAGGACCGGCTCGATGAAGCCATCACACAGCTTCGAGAAACGCTACGCCTCGATCCCTCCTATTTGAATGCCCGTTATAACTTAGCCCGAGCGCTTGCCGCGAAAGGCGATTTGGATCCTTCTGCCAGCGAATATGCAGCCTTCTTGAAGCAGAAGCCTGACGATCCTGACGCCCAAGCCGGCCTCGGTACCATTTACTTTCTACAGCACCGGTATGCTGACGCGCTGCCTCATATTCGCGAAGCGGCGCGCCTGAAACCGAACGATGCCGACATTCAGACCAATTTAGGCGCTCTCCTCGCGATGCAAGGCGATCTGGCCGGCGCCACTCAGGCGTTCGAAGAGGCATTGAAGATCGATCCGAATCACCAGACCGCGCGCGCCGATCTTGAACGCGCACGCGCGAGTCTTGCGGCCAAGCATTGAACGTGCTCTCAATTGTTACCGCCTTCCTGCTCTTGGCAAACCCGCCAAGCGACATACATCAACGCGGCGTCGATCTTTATAAGCAGCAGAAATATTCGGACGCGATCACGGCTCTGGAACAGGCCGTAAAAACCGAAGATCCCACCACGCCCGAATACAAGGAATCCGTGCTCTTAATCGGCCAGAGTTACTTCATGCTGTCGCAGGCGCCGAAGGCCATTCCGTGGCTCGAGAAAGTTCCAGCTGTCAACGAAGCCAACTACATGCTCGGCTACGCCTATCTCCAAACCAAACAGCAGGACCAGTCGGAGGCCGCGTTCGCCCGCCTGTTCAACCTGAAACCCGGTTCCGCAGCCGGCCATCTCATGGCAGCCCAAATGATGATGAAAAAAGAGTACGAAGATCAGGCCGTCATCGAAGTCAATAAAGCCCTCGATCTCGACCCCAAATTACCCGAAGCCCACTTCCTGGTAGGCGAAGTCGCGATCTACCGCGGACGCCTTGACGACGGCATCGCGGAACTCGGGAAGGAGCTCGCCATTAATCCCAGCTTCGCCAAAGCCTGGTACCGCCTAGGGGACGCCTACACGCGTCAGCAACATTGGGATCTCGCAATTCCCCATCTCCAGCGCGCCGTATGGCTGAATCCCGACTACAGCGGCCCCTACATTCTGCTCGGCAGATGCTATTACAAAGAAGCGAACTTCAGCAACGCGGAAGGCATCCTGCGTCGCGCCTTGCTCATCGATCCCAACAACCACGCCGCCATCTATCTTCTGGGCCAAACTCTCACTGCCGAAGGCAAGAAAGACGAAGCGCGAGCTGTTCTCGAGAAATTGAAAGCTGCGAAGGGGACAGACTCCCCTGTCCCCCAGAACCAATAGAAGGCCAGCGAAGCTTTTCTACTTACTGCATTCGCAGCGAAAACCGTCCGCTTTCCCCTGATGAATCGGATGGCGGTTCTGCGTCCACTCCTTCCAACCCACATTCATCTCTTTCGCCAGAAATCCTTGCTCTGCCAACTGCAGAGCCACCTTAGCGGAAAGCTGTCAATCGTGACTCCAGCAGTAAGTCACGACTTCTTTATCCCTCGGAAGAAGCGGCATCAGTTGCTCCAGCTCCTCCATAGGCGCGCACAGCGCCCCTGTGATATGTCCGCTCCTAAACGCGTCTCTTCCGCGCGTGTCGAGAAGAACGAAATTGAAATTTCCTCCTTCGACCGCATGCAGCACATCATTGCGCTGCTTTTCCGCATGGAGCTTATGAGCGAAGTGTTCGCGATTTGCGCGAATTTCTTCCGAAGTGAAAGCCATGATGCCCTCCTGGCTGGCTGCTGCCACCTATCTAGGTTACGAAGCCCTAGGTCGCGTCGTACCCGACAAACTCGCGCAGGTACACGTTGCCTTTATAGTTCATCTCTTCGTGAATTCCGATTTTCGACGAATAGTACGCAAATGCCGTTGTCTGCTTCAACTGCCCCCAGAACTGGTGTTCCGGGCTTTCGGTTTCTTCGTCCTTGTCCTTCTGTTTTTCCATTTGCGACAGCTTCGTCAAGAGCGCAACCTGCTGTTCTTTCGTTGCCCCCAAGAACGGCGCGCCATTCGATTGTTGCGACATTTTGTTGACCAATTGAAGGCCATCCCGCCACGTCTGCTTATCCTTCGCAAGGAACGCCTCGGCCGTCGTGCGGTCGATGAATGCCGCCACTCCCGCAGCCTGTGCCCCCGGCGAGTGCGCGTCCGTCGGAATGATCAGATCCGTCAGACAATCGAGCATTGCGAATTCGTCCTTGGTAAAAAACAACGGAGCCCCGGGCTCAGCCGCGGGCAACTGCAATGCGATCGCCGCGCCCGTGAGAAGTTCGACTAACTCGCGTCGAGTCATCTGAGGCATGCCCTACACCTCCCCTCTCTTCATCTGATCCGCCAAATGGTCGCAGGAACGCCAGCAAAGCGCCATAATCGTCCACGTCGGGTTCTGTGCCGAAGCAGACACGTGAGTGCTGCCGTCAACCACCAATAAATTCTTTACGTCGTGCGCCTGCTGAAATTGGTTTACAACCGACTTCTTCGGATCGTTACCCATCCGCGAAGTTCCCAGCTCGTGAATGGACCAACCTTCGGTCTCGGGTGTATCAGTCACCGAGGTAATCACAAATCCCGCCGCCTCGAACATTTCCCGCGCCGAAGCCGCCATGTCTTTCACCATTTTCAGTTCGTTGTCGCCGAACTTGTAATGGAATCGGAGCGCCGGTACTCCCCACGGATCTTTCACTTCCGGGTCGAGATCGACATAGTTCTCATAACGCGCCAATACCTCACCAAAGGCGCCCATCTCGATCATCGCGCCCGCGTAATCGCGAACGTTCTTCTTGTACTCTGACCCGAATCCTGGAGTGTCGAAAGCGGTTCCCGGAATCATTCCTGTCCCGCTGCCGCCCTCAAACCCGTAGCCCCGGATGAAATCGGATTTCGCCCCGTTCAGATTGCGGAAACGTGGAACATAGAAGCCGCCCGGCCGCCCATCATCCAAGGTTCGCGGTTTGCCAACGAGATCCTTCCAGTAGCCGGCCACGCTCGGGCCCATAATGTGTTCGCAGAAATTATGTCCCACATGCCCGCTGGAATTAGCGATGCCATTCGGGTACAAACTTGATTTAGAATTCAGCATCAGCCGGGCAGTTTCGAGCGTTGAGGCCCCCAGAATCACCACCTTCGCTTTCGCCTGATACGTCTTCTTACTCTCCGTGTCAACAAACGAAACGCCACTCGCCTTCCCCGTGTTCTTATCGACTGTCACTTCAAACACGGTTGAATTGGGCCTCAGTGTCAGGTTTCCGGTATCTTGAGCGGGACGAATCAATCCTGTCGGCGAATCGAATGCCGCGTGAATATCGCAGCCTCCCACGTGCCGGTTGCATGCGCCGCGTCCCCAACACCGGCTCCGGTATTTGTTGTGTTTCAGGCCGTCGGTCGTCACGCCGGCTCGATACGGGGTCAGCACGCGGTTCATGCCTTTGAGAGTTTCCCGCATGTGCATTTCAGACGCGCTCAACTTGATCGCTCGCTGAAATTTGCCGTCAGGAATCACTGGGTAATTCTCCGGATGGCCGGAGACGCCCAGGTACAGATCCACTTTGTCGTAGTAAGGCGCGATGTCCGCATACGAAATGGGCCAATCCTCTCCAAACCCATCCCGGCTCGCGGCCTTGAAATCGATATCGGAGAGCCGTAGAGCCAGCCGCCCCCAAATGTTCGTTTTTCCACCCACGCATCGCGCTCGCACCCAAGCGTATTTCGTCCCCGTGTACGGATGCTGCTTCTCATCCACCACGATGGTCTTGCTGTAATCCGACCCGCCCCACGCTTGCACATACGAGGTGACCTTTTTATAGGGTGAGTTCTGCGCGTATGGTGGATTGCGAATGTTGTATTCGTTGAGCGTCAGTGGGTGATAGTCCGGCGGCATCTTGCCCCGGCGCGGGTGATCATAGGGCCATTCCATCGAGTGCAGAATCTCGCTGGTATCGATTTTCTTGCCGGCTTCGAGCAGCAGCACCTTCATTCCCTGCGATGTAAGGACGTGCGCCGCCATTCCTCCCGCCGCTCCTGTGCCCACGACCACCGCATCGTAGACCATGTTCAAATCAACTTCCGGTTCTGTGCTCGCTTGAATTCGAAAAAGCATCCCCAATCTCCGTAGACGATTCCATCGTATCTTTACCGAAGTTAGAAACCGATGCGCAGGCGCCCGTTGCGTCATGCGCCGGACCTCGCCTAACCGATCTGGAGAGTTGCGCGATCGACAAGGCACCACGAGCGCAATCCAAAATGCATATCACAGGGGAATAAGCTGTTCGATAACGAAATTGTTTCCGAGTGGCCGATTAACTGGACACAACTTCAACTATCGATGACCTTCGATTCGGTTCCTCGGCTCGCTCAGATGCAATCAAATCACAGCCGGTAAATTCGTTGCGCCGTTCCGTAAAAAATGGCCTCCTGTTCGTTGGAAGCGTAATCGGCAAAAGCTTCCAGATACATTCTCAACAGCGTTTTAAAGTCGTAGAAGATCGTATCCGGCGGGCAGTTGCTGCCGAACATGCAGCGTTTTGGGCCGAAGCAACTCACGGCCCGCTGCAACCACTGCCGAATCCATCCCGGATCCGATTGGCGGAAACACAACCGATGCCGCTCAGCTTCAGAAATACGTTGGAGCACTTAGACAATGCGTGCAGATGCTGCTTCCATTGATCAAATCCTTCGGACGACACATCGAGAGCCAAGCCAGATGTTCGATCACGATTGTGGTCTCCGGAAAGTATTGCGCCAGAGCCACTGCGTCTGCCGTCTGAAGGTCATACATTTGCAAGTCAAATGACAGACCGTAATCAGATAGGAGCGCGAAACCCCTGCGCCATTGGGCATCCCGCATGTAATCTCCCCGGTCGGTCATGCACACCGCCAGCCTTCTTCGGCATAGTTCAGCGGCATCCGAATGCCGCGCATATTTGCGCAGGTGCAGTGCCGGCGCAGCGTTTCCTCCACGTCAGGATGTGATAAGTCAGCGTAGGCCACGATGCCCTGCGGGTAACCATACTGGTCCGCTTGCTCTTGCAGCCAAACCGTTTCCCCGACAGGGTGATCGGGAAAACCAAACGCCTGTACGTGAACCGACTTTACAATGTTGCAGTCGCGGGTCATCGCTATGTAATCGGGAGCGAAAACGTTCCGTTTTAGCCGGTCGTAGTTGCCAAACAATCGCTCGAAATTAGCGTCGTTTTGAGTCAGCCAGGCGTAGCCATTCGCCAAGTCCCATAGATGCACGTGGGTATCGATGACTGGTCCAGAATACATCGTGATTACCCGTGCAACGCCACACCCACCCTCCCCTCCGAAATTGGCGCATACGGGCCGACTTGTGGAGAGTAATCCCTTGAGCGTCCTAATACGTCGAAACTCACTGAACCCGTATTCGCTCCATCTGCGTACAAGTACACTGTCTTAAACACAACCCAAGGAGGCTTGCATGAACGGGCTTTTTGGTTCCGCGATTCTGGATACGGCCGTTGGCCTTGTCTTCATTTATTTGCTGCTAGCGATTTGCTGCACGACCGTCAATGAATGGATAGCCGGCCTTTTCAACTTTCGAGGAAAGTATCTCAAGCGAGGCGTCGAGCAGCTTCTCGACGACCCGCAGGGGGCCGCAGATTTGATCAAGAGGTTTTACGCACATCCGGTAATCGCATCCATGCTTAATCGGCAAGACCATCCATCGTATATCCCTGCAAGATCGTTTGCACGGGCGATTATGGATCTGGTTACACCCAATACACTGGGCCCCTTGAGTTTCGACGCACTTGAAAACGGAATCAAGAATCTTCCTCCCGGTCGTATGAGAACCGTCCTGCTGTCTTTAATCCAGGACGCCGACAAGGATCTTGGTCGCGCCCAGCGAAATATTGAGGCTTGGTACGACGACTCAATGGATCGTGTATCCGGATGGTACAAGCGCCGCATTCAAGTCGTGACTATAGTGGTGGCATTGCTGATCACAGTCGCGACGAATGCCGATACGCTTAACCTTGCCCGCCGCTTCTGGACAGATCCCGGAATGCGCATGGCGATTGTTGAACAATCCAAGGAGCGGGCGAGGATGCCCCGCCCCAGCGCGATGGTGCAGTACGCAAATCCAAACAATCCGTTGAAGCCGACGATCGCACCTTCAATTGGCCAGGAGATTACCGAGCAGGACCGAACGCTCCTCGGAAACGTGCTCGGGTGGGGCGATCAGCCGGGCAAGGTTTTCTGGTTGGAGCGCGTTCTGGGCTGGATCCTGACGATTATCGCCGTCTCACTTGGAGCTCCCTTCTGGTTTGACGCCTTTGAATAAGTTTATGAATATCCGGAACACAGGCAAGTCGCCGCAAGAGCAGGCCAAGGCGCCGGAGAAGCCAAAGGCTCCGCCCGCGGATCGAGCTGCATAACAACGTCTCGTGAGACTCTATTGAACAACGCTGCAGATGCCACCTTCTCAATGAACGAGATCAACTCCTTGCGCCGGGAACTAAGGCGACGTTGCCGGGCCTTGCAACCCGGTGGGCCGGTTAGGCGGGCTACTCTGCGGGTTTAGTTTGCGGTAGCAGACTCGCTTTTCGGCTTGTATAATCCTGCTGAGGAGTTATGTGAGATGAGCTTCCTAAGAACGCTAGCCAAGATAGGGAAAATCGGGCAGGATGTGGCACCTAGCGTCGTAGCAGCGATCAATCCGGCGGCGGGCGCAATCACCGGAGTAGTATTAAACGCTGTTGTTAAGGCCGAGCAGAGGGGCGGAAGTGGGGCCCAGAAAAAGCAGCAGGTCATGCAAGAAGTTCTTCCCACCATCGATCCGCTCGTCAGCACCCTGCTGGCCTCTTCTGGAGCGAAAGTTAATCTAAATTCGACAGGCGTGCAAAACGCCGTTAGCCAGATTGTAGATGGAATCGTCTCGCTCTTGAACGCCATGCAAGCGCCTGCGACGGCCAGCACAGGAGCGAGCCATGGCTCGAGCGCGGGCGGGGCAGTTTCATAGCCCCATGAGAGAACTGCGCGAAGGCGTCGCGCGGCAGTTGTATCGCGCGTGGAGCCCCCCGTTGCCGTTGTGATTCCCTGTCTTTCGAATGAAATTGGATCAATACTAACGGCCGCGGGCGATATTACATCCACGATTTAGCCGAAAGTACCCGCTTACCCCGCAGCCTTCTTTCTGCTACCGCGCACGCGGAGGGGTGTCTTGGGACCAATAGAGCCGCACATTTGCGCGGTTAGCGTGAAATGTGCTTCCGAGGGCATAAATGAAAGGGAACCTAGGCAAAGCCATTTTCTCTGAACGCGATCGGACCTGGTCTCACCGGCCGTACCGTTCTGCTGTCCGGAGGCGCCTACCAGAAACAGGTTCCACCAGCGCTTCGAACCCATCGAATTTGGCTTCAAATTTGCGTCTCCCGATATCGAACAGCACTTAAGCCGATCTCGACAAGCATTTCGCCATCCGAATCGCACCTTTTTCCTCACGAACTGAGCGGGCGCGTAACCCACCCATCGCCCTTTTCCTTAAAACCGGGGCGTCTGACCTGAATACAACAATCAGCCATTATCCCCTCAACCTTCGGCGCGTTTTCAGCATCAAATTGGCTGGGTTTTTCTCGAATCGATAGGTAGTACGAAATGCCAGAAATCATGGACGCGTTCATGCGCGAGCAGTTACTAGACCGGCGGCATAAGCTCGAACGTGCCGTTAAGGTCGAGCCGAACCACTCAACCAGCCTCCATTCCCTCCTCGAAGAGGTCGATTCTGCCCTGGCGCGGATGAACAATGGCTCCTACGGCATCTGCGAACTTTGCCACGAACCGGTTGAGGCCGACCGCCTGATAGCCGATCCGCTCGTTAGATTCTGTTTGGGCCATCTCAATGAAGCGGAGCGGGCCGCTCTGGAGCGAGATCTCGAGTTGGCGGCGCAGGTTCAGAGGGCGCTCTTGCCGCAACAGGACATTAAGTGCTGCGGATGGCACATCTGCTATCACTACGAGCCCGTCGGAGTGGTCAGCGGCGACTACTGCGATGTCGTTGATTCGCCAGATACCGGGTTTTATTTCATGGTCGGCGACGTATCCGGTAAAGGAGTCGCGGCCTCCATGCTAATGGCACACTTACACGCCATGTTTCGCACCCTGATCTCGGTGGGCGTGCCTCTTAAGAACATGCTTGCTCATGCCAGCCGTGTGTTCTGCGAAAGCACTCTCCCGACCCAGTACGCGACCCTGGTCTGCGGACGCGCCGAGCCGAACGGAAGAGTCGAGATCTGCAATGCAGGTCACCCGCCACCGCTTCTGGTGCGCCACGATCAGGTACTAGCAGTGGAAGCATCAGGCCTTCCCGTAGGTCTGTTCTGCGGTGAGGAGTTCTCCGCTTCCGAATTCTGGCTCGAACCGTGTCAAAGCATGGTGATTTACTCTGACGGAGTTTCCGAAGCGGCCGATTCTTCAGGAATGCAGTACGGTGCCGACCGGCTCAGAGATTTGATCACTCATAATTGCGCGATGGGCCCACCTGAGCTCATCACCGCATGCCGGAATGATTTGAACCGCTTCTGCAATGGCGCGCAAAGGACGGATGACGCTACCCTGTTAGTACTCGCTCGCATCGCAGCATAAATGCGCCCGTTCTTGGCCTTGGTTTTCGCTATTTCCGTGACAGCACACGAGCGTCCACCATCCACCTGGATTCTTCTGCGCACCGCTCATTTCGAACTGTATTCCCAGGGCAGGGACGCAAACGCCCGCTCGGCGCTGATTTGGTTCGAGCAACTGCGCACTTTTTTTCAGCAGCAAACGGGCCTACGGCTGGACAATCGTCCGCCTATCCGCGTGATCGCCTTTGCTTCTGCGAAGGACTATCAGCCGTATCGGCTCCGACCCACCTCCGACGCCTACTACGTGGGTACTGAGGCTCGTGACTACATCGTGATGCCTGCGATCGAGAAGCGCGACTTTTCCATAGCCGCGCACGAATACGCGCATTTGATCTTGCACGCGAGCGGTGTCCAGCTCCCACCCTGGCTGAGCGAAGGCCTTGCAGAGTTGTCTTCCACAGTTCGCATTAACGAGCGCGGTTGCAGCGTGGGCGGCGATTTGCCGTCACACTCGCAGATGCTAGACCGGCATTCATGGATGCCTTTTTCAGAGTTCCTCAAGCCAAACGTCGAATCTCAATTTCAGCAAGACCGCGAAAAGACTCGCTTGTTCTACGCCCAAAGCTGGATTCTGACCGAAATGCTGGTCCTGTCGCCTGAGTACCACAAGCGTTTCCCGGTTCTCGTTGCGGCTCTCGCTTCGGGAACGCCGGGCGCGCAAGCCCTCACCTCCGTATATGCCAGACCGTTGGATGTGATCCTGCGCGATACGCACGCCTGGGCCGATTCTCGCGGTAAGCTTGCGGCAGTCACACTCTTCGGCGTCGTGACCGGAACCATCGTTTCCGAGGTCTCTCGTATCTCACCTTCGGGATCCCGATTGCTGATAGCAGACTTACTGTTCGCAACGGGCAACTACGATAGGGCAGAAGCGCTGTATCGCGACCAGGCGATCGAATTACCGAGTGATCCAAACGTCTACGCCGCGCTCGGCACGATCGCTCTCCGCAAAGGCGACACGAATACCGCTCGCAGAAATTGGAAGCAGGCTCTAGACGGGGGCATCAACGATGCCGGCCTGTGCTATCGCTACGCAGCCCTCGCGCAGGATGCGGGCGTCCCTGCCATTGAGGTCCGCCCTGCTTTAGAGCGAGCCATCGCATTGCGTACGGATTTTGATGACGCACGATATGCGCTTGCGCTTCTTGAAAGCAATGCGGGGAATTACGATAGGGCCGTAACTCAACTGCGTGCCATGCGCAGTGTGGCTCCGGTACGTGCGTACGCGTACTGGAGTGCCATGTCCTACGCCCTCAATGAGCTGGGAAAGCGTGACGACGCCATTGCTGCCGCGCAACAGGCGATGAAACACGCCGCCGCTCCGGCCGAGCGCGCCAACGCTGCCCAGCTTGTCTACGTCGCTCAGACTGATTTGACTGTCCAATTCACTCGTGATGCCAATGGACATGCACAGCTGATAACCACGCGCGTGCCGCACAACACCTCCGGCTGGAATCCGTTTATCGAACCCACTGACCGGATTCTTCGCGTCGCGGCAAAGCTGCGCGAATTCAACTGCAGCGGTGGACGCGCTACGGGGATTGCCGTTGATACCGACCACGGTTCGCTCACCCTCGCTATCCCGGACCCGTCCCGTATACTCATGCGCAACGCTCCTTCTGAGTTCACCTGTGGCCCGCAACCGGCAAACGCCGTGACCGTCGAGTACGCAGTATCAGAAACTCAAGACGGAATAGCGGGTGTCCTCAGGGGAATGGCATTCAGTCAGCGCTAACCTGGGTAGTGTAGTTGTAACGGGAGAGCGGCTCCCCGGAGTAGTGTGTCCATACTAGTTCATGCATTTGCTGATTTACATGCATTTGTGCATAATAAAAGCATTGCAGTATTCTAGAGTTTCGCTGATTCTAGAGTTGCTGCAAGGTGTTGACAACTGCCCTGGTCGGTTGTCAGCGCGATTGAGCCAATAACCGTGTGTAGTACCAAGGGAAACGTGCGATCCAGGGAAACACGATTATCTGTAGGTCTTTGAAAAGGAAAAGGCCCCGCTCGTAAAAGCAGGGCCTTGGGCTATATCCAGAGAACGATGATGTACCCGCCTGATACGCGGATCACCATCGCAATGAGAGCACGCCTCATAGCTGGAGACCGCCTTACTTCGGGGGTAAATTTCAGGCTAGCACCTGAGTCAGCCCCGAAAAATGAGTGGGTGGCGGGAGAGTTTCGAACTCTCGACACGGGAATACCGATCCCGCGCTTTCCCAATTAAGCTACCGCCACCGCATAGGACCAGTCTTGGTATCAACAGGACTGGTCCAAACCTTCTTCATGGTACTACTCCGATCCATCTATTCCAAAGTCTTTCCACCCTTTTGTTTCTGCCACCTAGCCGCTATTGCCGCTTGGCTAATCTGTTTTCGTCTCTCTGGGGTCAATTTTTCAGCTCTCGCCTTCCCTCCTTTTAACCCCCCAAGCCGTCCAAGTATCCACAATAAGCGGGATGCCCGACCTGGACCGTGCCAGCACGTCACACGTTGAACGAAAAAACGGAACGCTTCGCCAGTGGTGCAAACGGCTCACGCGCCTGACATATGCATTCTCGAAGAAGTGGGAGAACCTACAGGCAGCACTCGCATTACACTTCGCCTATTACAATTTCTGCCGAGTCCATTCCAGCTTGCGCGTAACACCAGCTATGGAGTCTGGTTAATCACAGATCGGTATGGACGCTCAACGATTTGATCTCCCCGCTATGACATCACTACCCTGACCTGCATTTTACGGTTTGGCTTACTGTAAGATGTATTGGTCGGCTGTCCATTGCCCCTGGAATGCCGTAAACGGTGCGGCTCCGGCACCCAAGAGTTACGCAGGAACCAGGGAGGAAAATTATGGACGAACCGGCTATACGCAATAATTCTTCTAGCGCGAAACGCATCGCGACGGGTGTCCCCGGTCTCGACGACGTGCTCGCCGGCGGATTACCGCGCGACAGACTATACCTGATCGAAGGCAATCCGGGCACGGGCAAGACAACACTCGCTCTGCAATTTCTTCGGGAGGGCCACCGTCAAGGCGAGCAGGTCTTATATGTCACCCTTTCGGAGACCAAGGACGAGCTGCGCGACGTCGCTGAATCGCACGGCTGGTCGCTCGACGGCATCGGATTATACGAGCTCGAGGCCGTTCAGAATGACATCGAGGAAGACCAGGAATATACTGTTTTCCATCCTGCGGAAATCGAGCTCGCCGAGACGACCAAGCGAATTCTTGCGCGCGTCGAACAGCTCAATCCCAGCCGCGTGGTTTTCGACTCGCTTTCAGAATTGCGCCTGCTGGCTCAAGCAGCTCTTCGTTACCGCCGGGAGATTCTGGCCTTGAAGCAATTCTTCGCCGGACGCCGAACTACCGTGCTGCTCCTCGACGACCGCACCGGGGGCGAGAATGATCTTCAATTACAGAGCATCTCCCACGGTGTGATCCGGCTCGAACGCGTGAATGCTGAATACGGCATCACACGAAGGCGGCTCCACGTTGTCAAAATGCGAGGCGTACGCTTCCGCGATGGCTATCATGACTACACTATTGATACCGGAGGCTTGGTCGTGTTCCCACGTCTCGTCGCTGCCGAACATCGCCCCGGCTTTCCTCGCGAAAGGGCCGCCAGTGATTTAGCCGCTCTCGATGCGCTTCTCGGCGGCGGACTCGAGCGCGGAACCAGCTCCTTAATCATGGGCCCGGCGGGATCTGGCAAGTCAAGCCTCGCTACCCAGTTCGTCTTCGCCGCTTGTCGGCGCGGAGAAAACGTCTGGTGCGGCATCTTTGAAGAAAATCTTAAGACGTTCTTTGACCGGTCTGCTGGAACGGGAATGCCGCTCGACGAGTTTGTTGAAACCGGCCTTCTCAAAGTGCAGCAGATCGATCCCGGCGAACTCTCTCCTGGCCAGTTTGCTGCTGCGGTTTTCGATGCAGTACAGCGGCGGGGCGCCCGCGTGATTGTCATCGACAGTCTTAACGGATATCTCAATGCCATGCCTAATGAGCAGTACCTATTGCTTCAGATGCACGAGTTGCTTACCTACCTCGCACAACAAGGCGTACTCACGATTTTTGTGATGGCCCAGCATGGGCTGATGGGGAACATGCAAACGCCACTCGAAGTTAGCTACCTTGCCGATAACGTACTTCTGCTTCGTTATTTCGAGGCCGTCGGTGAGGTGCGCCTGGCAATCTCCATCGTCAAGCAGCGCAAGAGCGCCCATGAGCGCACCATTCGTGAGCTGCGGATCACGGGTGAAGGCATTCGCATAGGCGAACCCCTGCGGGAATTCACCGGCGTTTTAACTGGAGTGCCACGCTACCAAGGTCAGGCCGGGATGCTAGCCAGGCCCGAAGATGGTAAACCCTAACCCCGAACGCTCCACTACTGTTCTTGCGCTCCTGCCGACGGGCCGCGACTCACGGCTCGTCTGCCGCGCGCTCGAAGATACGGGGATCGAGTGCCAATCCTGTCCCACTGTCTCGCTCTTCACCACCGCGTTGGAGAGCGGGGCCGGTGCGGGCATCGTTGCGGAAGAGTCCCTCGCCAACCCGGACTTCGAACGGCTGAAAGCGTGGATCGACAAACAGCCGCCCTGGTCGGATTTTCCGTTGATCGTAATCACCAGCGGCGGCGAATCGACCCGGCGCAGCCTCGATATCACTCGACGTTTGAAAGCGCTAGGCAATGTCTCGCTTCTCGAGAGGCCGCTTCGTATCATCACGCTGGTCAGTGCCGCCGAAGCGGCGTTACGCGCCCGCCGCCGTCAGTATCAGGTACAGGCTTTCATCGCCGATCGCATCCAGGCGCAGGAGGAACTCGCGAAGCAAGCTCAAGAGCTCGCTCGCTCAAATGCTGACTTACAACAGTTTGCATACGTTACCAGTCACGACTTACAGGAGCCTCTGCGAAATATAACGAATTTCGCTGAGCTGCTCAGCCGCCGTTTTAAGGGCAAGCTTGATGAGAATGCCGACGAATTCCTCAGTTACATACTCTCGGGCGCACAGCGCATGAAAGCCCTGATTGACGGCCTCCTCAATTACTCGCGCGTGATCAACGTCGAAACCATTCCGTTTACCCCCGTACCCATTGTTGACGCATTGCACTGGGCAACTATGAATCTGCAAATCGTCATTGAGCAGAGCCAAGCCTATATCAGCTATGGCGCGCTTCCGACAGTTTCAGGCGATTACGTACAGATCGTCCAACTCTTTCAGAATTTGATCAGCAACGCGATTAAATATCGGAGCGCCGACGTTCCCCGAATCCACATCACTGCCGAGCGCCGCTCCAGCGACTGGCTGTTCGCTGTGAACGACAATGGCATGGGCATTTCGCCCGATTACGCGGAAAATATTTTCGGAGTTTTCAAGCGGCTCCACGGCTACGATATTCCGGGCACGGGTATAGGGCTCGCTATCTGTAAGCGCATCGTTGAGAAACATGGCGGGCAGATCTGGGTTGAATCCGAGCTCGGTAAAGGCTCGACATTCTACTTCTCGCTCCCCCATCAGCCGGGTCATGGGCATGCTCAATAGCTTTGTCCAGAGGCAAGATAATTGCCTCATTGTCGACAACCATCTGTTCCGAATCGTCGGCGGAAACATTTATTACTTCGCGTTCAGCACGGAAGCCGATCAGGTCCGCCTCCTCGACCTCGCCACCGACTTCGGTTCGAACGTGCTTAGAATTTGGGCGTTCAATGACTACATCAATCTGCCGCCGAATCCGCCCATGCCCGCCGATACCGATATATGCTTTCAGTTCTTTGACCCTGCTAGCGGCGCGCCTGCACTTCGGGACGGGCCTTTCGGGCTCGAGCGCCTCGACCGCGCCGTCAAACTTGCGTCAGATCGTAACATCCGCCTGATCCTCACCCTGACCAATCACAACCCGGATTACGGTGGCATTCCGCAATATGCGCGCTGGCTCAGTCTTCCGAATCCGAACGATTTCCATCGCGATGCTCTCGCGATAAGAATGTTTCAAAATTGGGTTGAAGCAATTCTCACGCACCAAAACGCTCTGACAAACTTGACCTATGCCGACGATCCCACAATCCTCGCCTGGGAAATCGCGAATGAGCCCCGCTGCCCAGGCGATCCCTCGGGCACGCAACTCCTCACGAACTGGTTAACCGAAATGAGCGCGTTCATCCGGTCGCGAGCCCCCCGCCAGCTCATCAGCGCCGGAGATGAAGGCTTTTTCGATCACCAGTTCGCAGGAAACAACTGGCTGTTTAACGGATCCTGCGGAGTCAGTGCCGAAGACATCCTCGGCATTCCCAATATCGACTTCGGTACCTTCCACATGTATCCTGACCAGTGGGCAAAGGATGAAGACCCCGACGCCTTCGGCCAGATGTGGATTCAGAATCACATTGACGCTGCCCGCCGCGCATCGAAACCAGTGATTCTCGAGGAGTACGGGTTGGCCGCATCGGCCGAGCGCAATACCATTTACCAAGCCTGGTTGCAACTCATCGAGCAGCAAGAAGCCGCTGGAGATCTCGTCTGGATGTTGGGCCTGCCCACCCAAGGCGATCAGTATCTCCTCAGTACACCGGCGGACGCGCCCGCCATACGCGATCACGCGCGCTGGTCTAACAGCACATGACGGGAAGCCTGTTCAACCATTTGGGCGAAACCGAATCGCCTCGCGAACAACTCGCGCCAGGCGCAATGATTCTGCGCAAGTTCGCGCTGGCGGAAGAAGCCCCGCTCCTTGCCGCCTTGCACAATGTAATCGCTGTCGCGCCATTTCGCCACATGATCACGCCTGGCGGCTATCGCATGTCCGTCGCTATGACGAATTGCGGTCCGCTTGGCTGGGTCTCGGATAGAACCGGCTATCGCTACGACCCTGTCGATCCAGTCAGCGGCTTGCCCTGGCCACCCATGCCCGAACCGTTCATAACTCTCGCAACCACGGCGGCTAAGACCGCCGGATTCATGGATTTCGCAGCCGATGCCTGCCTGATCAATCGTTACGAACCCGGCACCAAGCTGTCTCTGCACCAGGACAAAGACGAGCGCGATTATCGCCAACCCATCGTCTCCGTCTCGCTCGGGATTCCAGCGGTCTTCCTATTTGGCGGCCTGAAAAGGGCTGATAAACCCATCCGCGTAACCCTGACACATGGCGATGTCGCAGTATGGGGCGACACTGCCAGGCTTCGCTATCACGGCGTGCTGCCGCTCAAAGAAGACCAGCATCCTGCGTTGGGCCGGCATCGCATCAATCTCACATTCCGCAAAGCGGGCTGAATCGGCAGTATACTGAACAAACACTACTTTTCGGAGGTGCATATGAGTGCACAGGCGCAATCAAGACCGATCGACCACGATAAGCTAAATGCGCTCCTCGGTCAGGCCGTCCAGGATATGGGCGCAGCGCTTCACGCCCCGCTGATCCTGATCGGTGACAGGCTGGGGCTCTATCGTGCCATGGCAGACGGCAAACCAGTCACGCCCGCTGAGCTCGCTTCGCGCACGGGCACGGCTGAGCGATATGTCCGCGAGTGGCTGAACGCTAATGCTGCCGGACACTACGTCGAGTACCACGCCGATTCCGGAACGTATTCCATGACGCCCGAGCAGGCATTTGCTCTCGCTCTCGACGACACGCCAGTCCATCTGCCGGGCTTCTATCACATGCTGGCGTCATGCATGAAGGATGAGGAGAAGCTGACCGAAACTTTCCGTACCGGAAAAGGGTTCGGTTGGCACGAGCATGAGAAGGGACTTTTCGAGGGTTGCGAGCGATTTTTCCGGCCTAACTACATCGCCAACCTAACGACGAACTGGATCCCAGCTCTCGACGGCGTCGAAGACAAGTTGCGAAAGGGAGCACGTGTCGCGGACGTCGGTTGTGGCCATGGCGCTTCTACCATTCTGATGGCCAAAGCTTTCCCCGCTTCGCACTTTTTCGGCTTTGATTATCATCTGGAATCCGTTCAGAGAGCCCGCGAACAGGCCGATCGTGCAGGAGTCGGCAGCCGCGCTACTTTTGAAGTCGCACCCGCCAAAAACTTTCCCGGCTCAGGTTATGACCTGGTGACATTTTTTGATTGCTTGCACGATATGGGCGATCCGGTCGGTGCATCGCGCCATGTGCACAGTGCGCTCGCGCCGGATGGCACCTGGATGATTGTCGAGCCTTTCGCCAATGACGACGTCGCAGCCAATCTGAACCCGGTCGGACGCATCTACTATTCGGCCTCCGCCATGGTTTGCGTCCCCGCGTCGCTGTCGCAGGAAGTTGGCCTGGGCCTCGGCGCCCAGGCAGGCGAGCCCCGCATCCGCGAAGTGGTAATGGCCGGCGGATTCACACGTTTTCGGCGTGCATCGGAAACTCCATTCAATATGGTGTTCGAAGCGCGGCCGTAGCGTCCTCTGCGCCGCAAGATTTACGCACCACCAGCTCGCCATCCAATAAAACCTCTCGCGCCGGCAGATGTGGGCGATGGATGCGATCCAATATGGTGTGCAACGCAGCCTCGCCTATTTCGTGAGTCGGTTGCCGAACCGTCGTTAACGGTATCGGCAGCAAGCTCGCGTAGGACACGTCGTCAATTCCCACCAGACGAATATCCCGTGGTATCTGCACGCCTCGCGCCAGGAAAACGTGCATGAGTTGCCCCGCTAAGCGATCGTTCACGCAAACAAACGCATCGAGCGCGTCAGGTTTTACTTCTCTGCCCCACGAAATCGATCGCCGTTCGTCTGCACTGATGTTCACAGCGGAATCCATCGCTGGTTTCAATCCGTGCGCCGCGAGAGCATCGCGGTAACCAGCAGCTCGTTCGGCAATGGTCCAGGCCGCGCCATGATAGCCGAGGAATCCAATGCGATTGCATCCCAATTTGATCAGGTGCTCGGTAGCCAAGTATCCGGCTTGCCGATTATTGATGCCCACCAGATCGGGACGATTCCGTTCGGGACCTTTGGAGGCTCGCCGGTCGAGTAGAACGACAGCGATCTTTGCCTCCCTCAGTGCCGACAAGATTCGCCGGTTTATCTTCTCCGCTTCAGTCTCAAATTCCAGAGGAGCGAAGAAGACGCCCGACACCTTCCGCGCCACATACTGCCGGCACAAACTCCACGCCTGATCTGTTTTACTGGCCTGCTTGTCTGTGTGCCCCCAAAGCAGAGCGTGCTCGCTCGCTTGGGGCGCATTCGCTATCCCGTTACAGATCGGTTCGAAGATTTCCGTCTCGCCCAGATCAGGAATCAAAAGCCCAAACAAATGCGGATGGCGATCTTCTTTCCCCAGATCCCGCACATAACTGCCTGACCCACCAACGCGCTCGATCAAACCCGCGTTCTGCAGCTCGCGAAACGCGCGCGCGACCGTAATTCTCGAGACCCCACACTTCTTCACGAGCGCCGCTTCGCTCGGCATCTTCTGCCCCGGATTGTACTTCCCGGCGAAAATGTCGTTCCGTAATGATTCCAATAATTCCTGGTACTTGGGTTTTCCCACTCCGATCCGGATATAGCAGCTTTTCTACCCGATCGGCAACCTGTAATCCGCCGCGGAGTCTAATCCATATGAGCCCTTCAGGGAAACAATACTTATTTGTCAGCGATTTCGATCAGACTCTGAGTTTCAACGATTCAGGCCTGGTCCTCAGTAAGCTGCTCAATGTAGATGGTTTCGAACACCGGGTGTCAGGTCTGTCTGACATCCATCTTGTGCAACAGGGAGGCGAACTCGCCTACTTACTCCTTCACGATCCGCAGTTCCGGCGCGTTCGAAAAGAGGACCTTGCGGCGGCCGGTAAACAGATTCGCCTCAAAGCAAATATTCCATTGCTTGCGCAGATCCTACACGATCTCGACGGTAATGAGTTCGCCTTCCACGTCGTTTCCGCGGCCCCGGAAGAGGTAATCCAATCGGCGCTCGAAGGAATTCTTCCGCCCGATCACATTCACGGTACGCGCTTTCGCTATCAACCCGAATCGGGCGAGATCGAATCCATCGTGCGCCTGCCTGCAGGTTACGGGAAAGTAGCCGTCGTCGATCAGCTCAGAGCACAAATGCGAATCGGTCACGACAGCGTCGTCTATGTCGGCGACGGCAGCTCGGACGTCCACGTCATGCTTCACGTCAATCGTTTGGATGGCCTCACGATAGCCGTATCTGAAAATAAATACCTGACGCCGATTGCCCGACGCACGATTCTCAGCGACAACGCATGTAGTGTTCTTGTCCCAGTGCTCGAAGACCTTCTTGGCTGGAACTCATCCAAAATTCGTGCGTTCTTCGAACTGCACGGCCTGACCCTTCAGGAATGGGACAAGATCCGCACCGACACCATAATGGTCTGTGAGACTGCTGTACAGCTAGCAGGCCCCGCCGTATGATCCTGCGCGATACATTGAAGTGGAGCGGCTTATGCAACCCCGTAAATACACTCCACCCACGCCGCTTTCGAAATTCGTGGATTGCTTATGGTATTGGGAAGGAGCGCCGCGGACGCACTCCAAAGAGCGCCTATTGCCGAACGGTGAACCCGCCATCATCTTCAACCTTCGGGACGACCCCATTCGCCTTTACGACGCGCAGAATCTTTCCCGCTATGCCACCTATGGTCACGCAGTTCTTTCGGGGGCCCGCTCAAGCTGCTTCGTCATCGATACCCAGCAGCAAGAACGTGTAATCGGCGTGCAGTTTCTGCCAGGCGGAGCATTCCCCTTCTTCCACATGCCCGCCTCGGAAGCAGAAGATATTTCTATCGACCTCGAAGATCTCTGGCCCGGGCGAACCGACGAGATACGCGAGCAGCTCCTAGCGGCCTCGAGTGCTGAGGCGATGTTCGCAACTTTGGAGCGCTTTCTCCTTCAGCAACTCGTCCGGCCTCTTGAACTGCATCCCGCCGTCACCTACGCCCTCGAGCAGTTCCAACACTCGGCGTATGCGGCGAGAATGGCCGCGTTAACCGACCGAATCGGATTGAGTTCGCGCCGCTTTATAGAATTATTCCGTAGACAGGTCGGCCTGTCGCCAAAGGTCTTTTGCCGCGTGGGCCGCTTCCAGCGCGTGCTGCAGACCATTCACGGGAAAGAAGATGTCGACTGGGCGCAGATTGCGCTGGAGTGCGGCTACTATGACCAACTGCACTTTATCCACGATTTTCAGTCGTTCTCAGGTCTCACGCCGAGCGGCTATCTTGCCGCTGCTACTCCCCATCTCAACCACGTCCCCCTGATCTGACGCCTGAGATCTCAAGACGAGGCCGGTAAATTTCTTACAATCCCTCGGCGCTGGTTCTGCGCCAAAATCGCTATTGAAAGCGAGGACCAATCAATGCCTAACGTCAAACCGATTCCGGACGGATACCACAGCGTCCAGCCCTATCTCATGCTCAAAAATTGCGCCGATGCGATCACCTTCTACACAAAGGCGTTCGGTGCGAAGGAAAAATTTCGAATGCCTAACGCGCAAGGCCGTATCGGTCACGCTGAAGTCGAAATCGGCGATTCGACCATCATGATGGCGGACGAAGCACCCGAAATGGATGCCCTCAGCGTCGAGCACTTTGGCGGATCGCCCATCAGCCTGCTCATCTATACGGAAAATTGCGACGCGATGTATTCCCAGGCTCTCGCCGCTGGTGGAAAGAGTCTTCGTGAACCCGCAGACCAGCCCTACGGCGATCGCATGTCCGGCGTCAGGGATCCCTTCGGTTACAAGTGGTGGATTGCCACCCATATCAAAGATGTGTCATTTGAAAACATGGCGGCACAGAAGTGAAGGTCTTACATGACCAGCAATGACTTTCGACGCCTAGCGCTCGAATTGCCCGGAGCATCGGAAAGCTCTCATATGGGCCATCCCGATTTCCGGATCAACGGTAAGATCTTCGCGACTCTGCATTATCCCGACGAGAACTGGGCAATGGTGAAACTTCCCTTGGAACACCAGGACAACTTCATGCAGATTCAACCCAAGGTTTTCGTTCCGGTAAAAGGTGCATGGGACGTCAGGGCAGTACGAACATACGCCTGGAATCGGTCGATGAAAATACTCTACAAGAAGCTCTTCACCTGGCCTGGAGCAAGGCAGCACAGGGGAGAAAGAAGCTTGCAGCAGTTCGCAAGCCGCCCAAAGCGCGCGCGAAAAAATTACGGCAGTAGGCGCGACGCATCTTCCCACAACTGCTGAGCAATAGTCCCAGCCGGTTCTGCTCGCGCCAGCTTGGCAGACTGCCCGGCCCACATTTGCATCCGGTCGGCGTCTCCAGATTTCCGCGCAGCTTCCCGCATAGCCGAGGTGAGCCCGCGTTGTACCGGATAAGGCGCTGGCGGAGGAGCATTCGATGCACGCACATAGGGAGTCGCCACGCTGCGGCCAGGCCGCCCACTAAACTTGCGCGTAATCATCGTTTCGTGCGCCTCCGTCCGTGCAAGTCTGTCTGCGTACGCAGGGTGAGTCATCGCTTCTGGCGACCGTAAAAAGCCGGTTCCCATTTGCACCGCGCTCGCACCCAGGACTAGCGCCGCTGCCGCTCCGCGCGCATCGGCAATCCCGCCCGTAGCGACCACGGGCACGCTAACAGCATCCACCGCCTGCGGCACCAGAGCCATCAGGCCCACCAACTCTTGCTCCGCCGCGCCCGCATCGAACGCTCCGCGATGGCCGCCTGCTTCCATGCCCTGGGCGACAATGACGTCCGCGCCCGCTTGCTCGGCAGCTTTGGCCTCGGCAACAGTTGTCACGGTCGCAAACCACAGGATTCCGCGTGCTTTCATCTCAGACACAAAAGCTGGAGGATACAGCCCCATGATCGAAGAAATCGCCTTCGGTGCTACGGTCAGCAAAGCCTGACATTGCGCCTCAAAATCCGGCAGCACCGCATCACCCGCCTCTGCAGCAACCGGTGGCCCCCACATCGCAAGAAATTCGCGCTGCCGCTTCTCCAACTCGAGGTCCCGCACCGGCGCTGGATCTGGGATCCACAAGTTGATCTGAAATTCCCCTGCGCTATTTTTGCGGAACTCCGTGCTCCAGGCCCGAATCGCATCCGGCTCCATCAACAGAGCCCCGCACGCTCCCAGTCCCCCAGCGTTCGCCACCGCAATCGAGAGCGAAGGGGGACATGCTCCTGCCATGGGTGCCAGTTGAACGGGCAGGCGAATACCCAGGCGATCCGCAAACGCCTCGGCACGCCCGCGAGGAGATGAATTCTTATCTAACATGTGAGCGCACGTATGCAACGAACGGGTTCACAACCGTAATCCCAGCTATCACCTCGCCATGACTCAGGTCTTCGCTGAATAGTTGCGCAGCCTGGCTCTGCTCGGCAGCGGCAACAATCATGCTGTCCCAAAAGGACAGGCGCCACGCTTCGCTGATTTCCGAAGCTCGAAGGACCGTGCCCGGCATTATCAATGAGTGCACCCATTCGGCATAACTCCTGACAACCTCGCGCGCCACGCTCTTGTTCAGCGGCGATCTGATCTTCTGCGTAACGGTTACGTAGAATTCTTGGAGCACTTGGGTGCTCAGCCGTCCAGAGCGGGCCTCCCACAATCGCCTCAGGCAATCAGCGGCGCGTTGCTGTCGTACCCCGGCATCGAAATCGTGAGCATAGATGAGGATATTCGAATCAACGAAGACTCTGTCGATCATGCAAGGCCTCGCGGTTCGTTATCTTCGCTGCACCAAGCCGAAAGGGAGAATCCAGATGGGCCAGAGCCTTCGCCTTTGCCTGCTCGTATGTCTTTTCCTCCGCAACAAGTTTCTGCAATTCTTCCGCAAGCATCGCACTGATGCTGATTCTGCGCTGAGCGGCAAAGGCCCGCGCCCTCTTCAAAAGCTGTTTATCAATCGAAAGGGTGATATTTTGTTTCATTGAGTCTCTGTCTAGCTTACACGTAAAATACGTGCGAGTGTTGAATGGAGTAAAAAGGCGGTATCAACATCTGCTAGCATGGCTAACTTGACTCGCCGTATCACCGTTCCCAACCGACCCTCTTGCAGTGTTTCACGGCGCCAATTCGTCACAACCGCGCCAGCGTTAGCCCTGAGCTTCCCCACACTATCACGCGCAGCACAGTCCCGGAGACCACTTGCGTACGTCGGCACCTACAGTTCGCCACAAGGCCCGGAGGGTAGCACAGGCAATGGACAAGGGATTTATCTCTTTGAGGCCGACCTATCGACAGGAGCCCTAAACCAGCGCGCTGTATTTGAAGACCGCTCGAATCCTTCCTGGCTTGCCCTCCATCCATCAAAAAAGTATCTGTACGCGGCGAATGAGGTCAACAATTATCAAGGTTCGTCCTCGGGTTCCGTCACGGCCTTCACTGTCGATTCTTCATCCGGCCATCTCACCAAACTGAATATGGTCAGTTCTCAGGGCGCAGGCCCCACGCATCTGAGCGTTCACCCTTCAGGCAAATTTGTGTTGGTTGCGAACTACGCTGGAGGCACGTTTGCCGTTTTTCCTGTACAACCGGACGGGCAGCTAGGACCGGCGACTGATGTCAAGCGGGACACCGGCAAGGTCGGTCCTACGCACGCTACCAGTGCTCCTGCCAGCAGCTTCGCCATCAGCGGACACGACAGCCCACACGCTCACATGATCGAATCCGATGCTTCGGGCAACTTTATTTTCGGCGCTGATCTCGGTCTGGACGAACTTCAAATCTGGAAGTTCGATGCTGCAAACGGCACGCTCGTTCCGAATGCGACCGCGTCCGTGCCGCCTGGCGACGGACCCCGTCACTTCGCCTTTCATTCCAACGGCCGCTGGTTCTATTCGCTGCAGGAGGAAGGCTCAACTCTGATGCTGTTCGATTACAATTCCGCCTCGGGACGGCTCACTGCCCGGCAAACAGTATCCAGTCTGCCGCCCGGCTGCGGAGGCACTAATTTCACTTCGGAGGTCAGGATTTCTCCCGACGGGCGATTCCTCTACGCCGCCAATCGGTTGCACGACAGTGTTGCGTTCTTCTCCATCAGCGATTCCGGCACCCTCAAATTTGTCGGCGAGACCTGGACTCGCGGTGACTATCCGCGCAGCTTCACCCTCGATCCCACAGGAAACTTCCTCTATTCCTGCAACCAGCGGAGCGACGTGATCACAACATTCCACATCAATCGCGAAAGCGGCGATCTCACCTTTACCGGCCATTACACCCCAATAGGCACCCCTTCCATGCTTGTGTTTCTGGCGTAGAGCGCGCCGGATCAGGACGTATGCTTGGACGGACATCGTAGACTGAGGGCATGACCTGGGATGCCTGCCCCGCAGTTGACCGAAACCCTCAAAAGCTGGGCGGGGCATGGTGCTTCGTGAGCACTCGTGTTCCCGTTCTGTCCCTTTTTGAACATCTCGATAAGGGGTCGACCATCGACGAGTTTTTAGAGTGGTTTCCGGAAGTGAGCCCAGAACACGCGCATGAAGTGATTGCGTTTGCCAAAGCTTCCTTGGAGCAGCCCGCCGCGGTGGCGTGAAGATTCTGTTCGACAGTAACACGCCTGCCCCTCTAGCCCGATCCCTCAAGCGACATCAGGTGATTCGCACTGGCGAGCTTCAATGGCAGAGTTTGGGAAACGGCGAGCTGCTAGATGCAGCCGAGGAGGCCGGGTTCGATGTCTTAATTACGTGCGATCAAAACGTGGCGTACCAGCAAAACTTTACCCGCCGCAAATTGGCCCTCGTAATCTTATGGACGAATCATTGGCCCACTCTTAAGCCATTGGCCGACCGGATTGCGACTGCCGTCGATTTCGTGCAACGAGGGGAAGTGACGCAAATTAATCCCACGGAACTCTCATGAAGCAAACCAAGTTCCCGAAAGGATGGGACGAGACCAGAATACGTGACTTATTAGCCTCGTACGAAGCACAAACAGAGGAGGAAGCAGTCGCGGAGGACGAAGCCGGCGTGGAATCCTCTGAGACCGTCATGAGTGTCCCTTATGAACTCGTACCCGAGATTAGGGAGCTGATCGCGAAACGCCAGAGTTGAGACACCGCTTGGCTCAGTGCTGCGCGGCGGAATTCCTCCGCTTTGGCGCTACGCATGTACGATTTCAGTAGTGTCCGTGGGCAGTGACTCGCCTCTCGCGATACTCGGCCTGAATCGTCTCAAACACTTGCTCGAGCTCAGATAGCGCTTCCGCCCTGGAAGACATGAGTGCATAGCAACCGGGTATGGATGGAATCTCCCCAACCCAGCCGTGAGGCTCGTTTCGGTAGAGCACCACCTTATAGTTATCCAAGGTCATGAGTCCTTACCATCCTATATCGGGATTCTGTTCCGGCGGTAGCGAACACCGAAACCGAGCCGGGAGCATTAGCGACCGGTTTGCCTTCAGCAGACCCGCGAGCACTTGAAAATGGCTTTTCTAACTAGCCGCGCACACCCCACCTGCTTTCGCGCGGGCAGTAGAATCAAGAGTCTTGGGCGTCCGATTCTACATCGATCGTCGGGCACCGCTTGCAGCGTCTCAAAGGGGAAAGCACGCATGAAGCAAACCAGGGGTTGTCGAGTGCTGTCGCCGAACTACGCCGAGGCCACGCTATACGATTCTGGAATCCAGCCGACGGAGCAGTGCTCGCTTATGGGGTTGTCGAACGTAATCGTTACTTTTTTCCACCCAGCGCTCTCAGGAAGGCATTTCGTCACGCAAAATAGCGTAGGGCGGTTATCCGCGAACCATGATCTTTGGATGCTTACGCCTTCCGGGATGCGAATATCCCGTCTGACAAGTTCTTCGGAATCAAGGATCACGGTTTCAACGAATTCATGCCGCAACTCCTCGGGAAGGGACCACAGTTCCCAAAGCAAACTCTTGAATGGTTGTGCTGCAACGACCCAACTAATTTCATCAAAGGCCTGACGGATCTGTGCCCTAATCTCATTTACGTCCATTATCATCCTCCTACTGATACACATGCGAGGTATCCGAGCGAACCGCAGACCGTCGTGGCATCAGGGTCGATGGGCCGCTTAGGAATTAGGTCTTTGATATTCGCGTACTTAGGTAATGGGGAACCTGGTCGCGCAGGTGGGCGCATTTTTGCGTCCGGTGGAATAAGACCCGGAATCGGTTTCACGACAGCAGCGTGGGACGCCCCCGGTGGTGCGTCGAACGTGCCTACAGAACGTCCAACTCCCGCGTCTTGGAGCTTTTGATTAAGCTCTCCCAAGGTTGGTGCAGTAACAATACCTTCTTTCGAAAGTTCACCGAAAGCGACTGACCTCTGCCCTAAACCAACGGACGCCAGTCCTTCTTCAAGCATAGCCCCCGATTTTGGTCGGTGCTCCTTTTCGAACACCCTCAGCGACAAACGCAAGGCGTTTGTACTATTGTTCTGCAGTTCTGGCAAGGCCCGGATAGTTTCCATGAGATCCACCGCAAGCTTTGGCTTGCTGGCTTCGGGAGCCGACTGAAGAGCTTTGAGCTTGTGCTGAACTGTTGGACTCGCTGCAATTTCAGCGAGGAGCTTGCTTTGCTGGGCAACATACATCTCCGGGTCGGCGATTGAGGAAGGTGCTCCCTGAGGCGGCTGAACCTGCGAGGGGGTGGATCGTGACTGAGCCATCACAAATTCCCCAGGCAATATACCCAACGCGACATACGCCCCCTGTGCAGAGAGACCCAGACGAAATAAAGATTTGAGCGCATCCCTTCGAATCACAGATCCCGTCTTATAACCTATGGCGATCGCCCGGATCAAGTCCAGAAAGTTATCATTCGAACCTTCATTGCTCATATCGCTGCTCCTTTAAAGGTCTATTCTATAAGGCACGAGAATCCTCGGTCACACTAAGGCGGCTTCTGGAAGCGAGAACGTGATTGATCGCGTTCGACCACTCCCACCTCACGGCCACACTCGCAAAGTCATCGCGTCCGCACCAGAACTCCCCGGGGAAAAACTAACGCCGCGCTTCCGCTCCCCACCACTCCGTCCCTCTCCACTTCTCCGACTCCCGCGTGTGCCGTGACTCCAAACCCACTTCCCTACCCGCAATGAACATCTGCTTGATGCTCGTCTTCGCTTCGAGCGGATCGCCGTCGGTTAACATCAAATCCGCCGCCTGGCTCCTCTAACCGAGCCCAGACTAGCATCCGATGTCCACGATCCACGCATTTCCCCATTTCAGCACTTCCGTCGATCGCACCTTAGCTAGGAAGGTCCCTATATAGCAGTCCAAATGGGCCCTCCCGTACTTTTCGGCGAATTGTCGCGCCTACGAGCCAGTCGAAATGGGCCCTTGTGGGGGCGTTGAACCGGTCGAATTGCCGCGCGCGATAAGCCGAGAACAGAATACAGCAGCTGGAAAAAGTTAATCGCTGGAACCGCGCGAACTTCCGCAGCGCAGCGTCCGAGACGTCATCATGTGGGGGTCGCCTTCCTGTCGCCTGTGCCATCTGTCGAGCATGGACATCCGCATTTAACTTATGCGAAACTTGCTTGATTGACTCAACCGCCCTAAGTCCGAGTCCGGACGGCTCTGAAGCCATCAATTCGTGTGCATACTCAATGTAATAACTGAGTTCTCTGTGGGCCGCGTGCGAGATTGGCCTTCGCATTTCTTGCGAAAATCCGGCCTCTGTATGTCTCTGGAAGCTCAGCCACTCAATAGGGTGATCGCTGAAGTAAACTGCCCAACAGATCAGCTCGATAAATCTGCGTAGGTCAACCATTGCCACAGATTGCTGTCCGATACCGATGAGCAGCGGAAGACGCAAGACAATAGACCGCGCACCGGCTAAGCGAGGTCGAAGTTTTCCAGACTTAAGGCCCCCCAGCACCGTATCTACGGACAGCGAAATATGATACACCTCTGCAAATGCAGAACTCGTTTCGACGACGGCCAGCGATCCCTCGATAATCGATCTGCCGTCTTCGAGGTATTCGGTGGTAAATTGATGTAGCTCGGCAAATTTCGGTGTGATGCCACTCAAGAGCGCGCACCCTTGATCACATCGATCCAGCCTTGAGTCTGCTCATCACCGCTGCGAACGAGTTGGGCAATGATCTGCGAGCGTCGTAGGTCCGGCGTTTGGAGAATCGCCTCTGCGACCCGATTCGCAAGCCGCTCTTTGCCTTCCTTGGGTCGGCTCTCGACATCTAAACCAACCTGCTTGGCAAATTGCAAGATGGCCCGCGTACTGTCAAACCGCGGGGACTGACTTATCAAGGAGACAATATCCGACTTCTCAGTGCGTTGCCCTTTGTTCAGCGGCACGTTTGGAACGGAATTTGAAATAGATCCGCTTTGGGTAAGCGGCTGCCTGGGACTAGCGATTGAGGAGGCTTCGGCCTCAAGCGCGAGCGCCTGAAGCGCCTCCTTCAGATGCGGTGTCGCGCCCGCATACCTGCTTGCCCGAAGAAAGTCTGCTGGAACGTAGTCACTAAGCAGCCGATATAGCTCGCTGAGCAGTGCGTGGACGTTTGAGTTCTTCATTACTTCGTCTCCTTTGTTTCCTGCCCTGTTGTGAGGTCGACGATCCGACCCAGAAGCTCCTTGGCGACTTTGATTATCGGGAGCCGTGCCTTACCCTGCGCATAGAGCGTCTCAAAGATCGGTGTCTGGTCCTTTACTGACCGGATAAAGGAGTTCGAGTATTCAAGCGATGATGAGAACAGGTAAGTGTCTTCCTTTGTTGCTGCAGCCTGAATATCTTCCATCGATTGTAGTTCTATATTCGAAGTCCCCGTAACCTGTGTGAATACGATTCCGAGCACCTGAACATTGTGGGGATTAGGGCAGTTCTCGCGAAATATCTTAATCGTTTCATTGAGATTAGCGAACCCTAAAATTGAAAACCTGTCCGGGCGCATGGGAATAAGCAAGTGGTCGGAAGCACTTAATGCCATCGTCGTCAGTACAGAATCTGTTGGCGCACAATCCACGAAAACGTAATCATAATCGTCTCGTAGCTTTAGAAGTAGTCTTTCTAGCTTGAAATCCATCTGTGCGGGATTTTTGACAACCCACGCGAGGTCCAGCTCAGCCGGTAGAAGATGAAACTTCTTGCCATTCAGGTCCGAATTGTGTAGAGAGCAGCCTTAGGATTCTTCTTCACTTTTTTCAGGCGTAGGTCGAGTTTAGGTTGGTCGATCAACAGATCGGCGATGGTCCCAGCATCCTTACGGTGGCTCTGAAACGTCTTGAAATCCATAACGTACTGCGTCGCATTGAACTGCGGATCGAGGTCGATAAGGAGAATGTTCTTCTGTTCGTATTGGTGCAGGTACCAGGCGAGGTTCACTGCGAGGGTCGTCTTTCCCACGCCCCCCTTCATATTCAAAAGCGCGATTGTTACAGCCATCCATAGCTCCGCCGCCACTTCCTAGACACTGGGAATAGTAACGTCAGTGGTTAAAGATCGTAGCGACCTTGAGTATACCGGGCAGCACGGTAGTGCGGTACGATCATGCGAACATCGCCAGCCTAGGAAGAGCGGCTCTCAGGGGCAACTGACCTCACTAACGACGAGTTTCGACCCTCGGAATAGATGCGCCGCGAATCGGAAATTTTCACGATCATCAGAGTAGCGACACCCTTGTACTCCGAGCATGGAGTTCCGAAGCACCATTGCTCCCGCCATCACTTCCTCGATGTGTGTTCGGTACGAACTGGCCCGTTCACTTCACTCATAATGCCTTAATCCCAGCTCACCCTCTCACTCCCTCACCCTCCACTTCTCCCACTCCCTCGTATGCCGCGATTCCAAACTCACTTCCCTCCCCGCGATGAACATCTGCTTGATGTTCGTCTTCGCCTCTAACGGATCGCCATCCGTCAAAATCAAATCCGCCACCTTGCCCTTTTCAATCGAGCCCAACTGATCTCCCGCGCCAAGAATCTGCGCAGCGTTAATCGTGATTCCCTTCAGCGCTTCCTCGCGCGGCAGCCCGAACGCCGCGGCCTGCGCCGCTTCGAACGGCACATTCCGCGCAAACTCGACATCGAAAGTTCCAAAGCAGATCTTCACTCCCGCACGGTAGAAATCATTCGGCAGCGTGTACGGCGCATCATACGGATCGTCATCACGCAGCGGCAACTGAAACGTCTTCCCCAGCACCACTGGAATATTTCTCGCCTTCAGCAGCGCGCCCGTGCTCCCAACCTCGCGCGGATCCGCAAGAATGATCTTCACCTTCTCCTTGTCGGCGAACTCGACCGCAGCTTTGATCGCGCGCTCCTTCCCGGCCCGAATGAAAATCGGTAGCTTGCCATCAATCACCGGAATCATCGCCTCCAGCTTTGCGTCCCGCCGGAAATCCGGCCCGGGCGCCGACTTCGCCTTTTCATAACGCCGCGCCTGCTCGAAGAAATCGCTCAGCTGCTCCAGCCGCTGCCGATACTCCTTCTCCAGATCCGTGTACGTCCGCGGTGCCGTCCCGAGGAACACAGCGAATTGCCGTGGAATCGTCTGTATCTGCGGAAACAGCATGTCCATCACCGCGCTCCGCTTCACCGCTGCCTCTTCCCAGGTCCACCCTTCGAGGTGCATCAAAGCACCCTGTCCCGCGATGATCGTTCCACCGCCGGCGCTCGCCAGCCCAAAACCGCTCGACCCGCTCCCCGGCAGGCTAATCACTGCCGTTATCCCCGAAGCGCGCGTGACATCGATGTGCTCGCTCGATGGGTTATACGCGATCTCCGCTCTCAGCTCCGGATTGAATAGACCGATTTCATCCAAATCGACCGAGTCGCGAATCGCCGATATCTCCGATAACCCGACATTCGTTGCCGCATTGATCAATCCCGGATACAAGTCCAGGCCGTGCCCATCCACCGTGCGCGCGCCTTCCCCCGCCGAGACCGCCGTGCCAACTTCGGCAATTTTTCCATCAACCACCAGAACCGAGCCGTTCTTGATCTCAGGCGCAGTAACCGGATGAATGTTCACGTTCGTGATGAGCACCGAATCCTCTGCTGCCCCCGAAAGAATCGGGACCACGGAAAGCGCGCCGATCAAAATCGCACTTGTGACGTTCATTTCGGCTTCTCCGTCTTACTCGCGGCAGCTTTCTCCTTATCCATCAGCGCCTTCTTCTTCTGCTCTTCTTCCTTCCGCCCCGCCAGATCTTTATCTCTGTCGAAATATTCGTGTCCATCGATCCAGACCTTCAGCACCTTGGAATAATTCGACAACGGATGCTGATCGAGCAGCACCAAATCACCCGATTTCCCTACCTCAATCGAGCCCACCGTATCATCGATCCCAAGCTGTTTTGCCGGGTTGATCGTCACCATAGCGAGAGCTTCCGTTTCGCTCAGCCCTCCATAGCGCATCGTCTTCGCTGCTTCCAGGTTCAGATGACGCTGCAGTTCATCGGAATCCGAATTCAGCGATACAACCACGCCCTTGCGCGTCATGAGTGCCGCGTTATACGGCGTCGCATCGTACGCTTCGATTTTGTACGCCCACCAATCGCTGAACGTCGATGCCCCAGCGCCATGCGCCGCAATCTCCTTTGCCACCTTGTACCCTTCGAGAACGTGTTGAAACGTGCGAATCTTGAATCCCATCTCATCCGCTACGCGCATCAACATCAAAATCTCGTCCGATCGGTAGCAGTGCGCATGCACATAACGCTTACCCTCGAGCACTTCCACCAGCGGATCTAATCTCAAATCCCTTCGTGGCGGAATCGGGTGTTCCCCGCGCGCAACCCGCTCGTTGTATTCTTTCCAGTCCGCCTGATAATTCTTGGCATCCGTGAAGCTGTCCCGGATTACCTCCTCCACTCCCATCCGCGTTCCTGGGTATCGTCGAGGACGCGTTGACCCTGCGCTGAAGAAATCCGGCGGATAGCCTTGCCGCTTTGGATTCTCACCCAACGCAAACTTGATCCCCGGCTTCGCTCCCTCGAACACTAATCCGTTCGCGTCCTTACCCCAGCGAAGCTTGATCACTATCGTTTGCCCACCGATCGCATTCGCGCTCCCATGCAAAACGTTCGATACGGTCAATCCGCCCGCCAGCCCGCGATAGATATTGATGTCGTACGGATTCAGAACGTCCTTGATGTTCACCATCGAGGAGTCCGAAACGCTCCCTTCATTTACGTTTCCTTCGATAGCGGTGTGCGAATGGCAATCGATGATTCCCGGCATCAGGTATTTGCCCGTCCCGTCCACCACCGTCGCCCCTGCCGGAGCACTCACGTTCGTGCCAACTGCCGCAACCTTCCCGTTTTCAACCAGAACGCTTCCGTTCTGTACCGTTCCTTTGGTTACCGTCAATACCGTGGCATTTCGGATCAATATAGTTTCGGCACCGCTCGATGCCACTGAGGCGGCAATCAGCGAAATAATCAACGCGCCGCTCCGCATCATTTCGCGCCTCCATCTCGGTTTTCAAAGCTCATGCTAGGCGGCTTCTTTTCAGGCTCTCGTTGCACCTCTTTCGTCGGTTTGAATTCCGTTCCGTCTACAAACACGTATTCAACCGTCGTCTTGTCGTCAAACACATCGCCCTTCGTCACCACGAGATTCGCGATTTTGCCTTTGTCAACGCTTCCCAATCGATCCGCTAACCCGTAAATCTCGGCAACATTCAGCGTCAGTGCGCGAACCGCGTCCGCTCTCGATAACCCCCGGTCCAATGCCTTCTTCACCGCTTTCTTCAAGTCGGGAGCCGTATCGACACCATCCGAGTAAAAGCCGAATTTCACTTGCGCCTTCGCCAGCATGCCTGGAATCGGTTGGCGCCTGATCTCGCATGACAAGCTCGCGAGAATTCGGAATGTCCGCAGGATCTTCATCCTTCGGCTTCTCCGGCCACTTCAGGCTCACGAGCACGGGCACATTTGCCTTCTTTAACTCGTCAATGCGCCGATACCCTTCGTGCAAGCCGTACACGATAAACGGCGTTTTCAATTCAGGTCCGAAATGCAGGACGCGATCGATCTGCTGTGCTTCCATAGCCGGCAAAAGCACGCGCCCGGATTGCATCAGCCCTTCCAGATCGTGATCGTACTCAGGTCTCCTCGTTCCGCTCACGTGCGCCGTATAGATTTCCTTCGCCTGCCGATAGTGATCCAGGTCTAAATAGAGTTGCCGGATGTATGCGATGTTTCCCATCAGTGAATTCGGAAACCCTGAAAAGAATCCTCCTGTCCGGAACACAATCTGCTGTCCTATCGGCTCCGCAACAACCATGTCGCGGCCGCGCTTTCCAGCGAGGTTCACCATCGCTCCCAGTCCTTCGAAAATCCCGCGGTTCGGAAACGTTGCCGCTGTCGTAAAACCCGCCGCTCGTGCCGCCTCGAGCCTGTGATCCGTCGGGCTCACGAGATCGGCTGCGCGCTCGAACGAATAAGTCTGCGGCCGGTCTTCGGGCCCGTTCGAGTGAGGAGGGACAGCGCGTGGTGATGTGGGAGCCGGTCCCGCTGCGCCCGCCGGTCTGCCGCCGCCTGCGGGCTCCGCCGCTCCTGGTATTCCCCACGTACTCAAACCGTCAATAAAACCCGGATAGACCGTCAATCCACTTCCTTCAATCACCCATGCATCCGCCGGAATCGCCAGGTTCGGCCCGACATCCTGAATCAAGCCGTCACGCAGCAATACCGTTCCTTTCGGGATATCGGCGCCGCTCACCGTCACGATCCGTGCATCCTTAATCGCAATTGCCGACGGCACTTCCGCGCGAACCCCGCCAGCTATGCAAACCGCCGCCGCAACCAACACATAAATCTGCTTCATGGAAGATCCGTTCCCAGTCACAACTCCCAAAGAAATTCTCTATTGTGTCACAAGGAGGCGAAATTCATTGCGGTACAGTTACTTGCGTACGTAAGAACCATGTCCGGGCTTTGTGCGTTAACATCTTCCGCAACGCGCCCGCGTTACCGTGCCGTCATGAAGTCGAACGAACCCAAGAAACCATCTGTGACCAGAGCTATGCTGAGCAAACTCGCGGCTCATTTCAAAGCCAATTCGAAAAATCCGAAGCAGAATCCCACTATCGAATCGAATCCGCTAAAACCTGCGGAATTGGATCAGGATTCGGGTGCGGCGTATAACCCCGATCACACCTTTCCACAAACGTAAACCACGCTCTTTCACTCATCCGTTACACTGATCCTTCAGGAGTGAAGGGCGCAACAACCTATAAGGACGCGGGTGTCGATATTGACGAGGCAGATCGTGCCGTGTCGCGGATCAAAAGCCTCGCTGCAAGAACACTCACTTCTGCAGTCTTAACCCCCATCGGCAGTTTCGGAGCTGGCTTCCTATTGAAAGGCTGGCGAGATCCGGTCTTGGTCAGCTCTGCCGACGGGGTTGGGACGAAACTCAAAATCGCGTTCGCAACCGGGCGTCACGACACAATCGGCGAGGATCTCGTCAATCACTGCGTAAACGACATCGCGGTGCAGGGGGCTACGCCGCTTTTTTTTCTCGATTATTTTGCAGTCGGTAAACTCAGATGCCGATATTTGCAGCCAGGTAGTCTCCGGGATCGCGCGCGGCTGCCGGAAAAATAGATGCGCGCTCATCGGCGGCGAAACCGCTGAAATGCCCGGCATGTATGCCTCCGGCGAGTACGATCTCGCGGGGTTCATAGTGGGGGCGGTCGAGCGAAAGCGCATGCTCACAGGCTCCGATATAGCGCCCGGCGATCTCGTTCTCGGTCTCCCCTCGAATGGCCTGCACACCAACGGTTATTCACTAGCTCGAAAATTGCTGGGCGACGCTCGGCTTGGCCGAAGTCTCGCGGACGAACTTCTCAAAATTCACAAATCCTACCTCCAGCCCCTTCACGCGCTGCAGGAAGCAAAGTTATTGAAGGGCGCAGCTCATATCACCGGTGGAGGGCTCACCGGCAACATCCCCCGCATTCTTCCGCGCGGCTGCTCGGTCGAGATCCACCTTAATTCCTGGCCCAAACAATCCATATTCGATCTGCTTCAGCGGTTGGGCAACATCCCCGAAGAGGATTTTCGCCGAACCTTCAACTTAGGAATTGGCATGGTCCTGATCGTCTCGGAGAAGAAGATTGGGTTCGTTTCGCAAATTTTGAAGAAGCTTCGCGAACCCTTCTTTCAAATCGGCCGCGTCACGCGCTCACAATCCAAACAGCCGAAGGTGGTGTATCGATGAGCCGGCTCGGAATCCTGCTGTCCGGCCGCGGCTCCAACTTCGAGTCCATCGCCAGCAATGTTCTCGCGGGGAAGCTCGACTGCGAAATTGGGTTCGTTTTTTCAAATAAGCCTAACGGCGCCCGGCCTGGCCCGCGCCCGCGAGCTGGGCCTACCCTGCGGCTCCCTCGCTTCCGCTGGTGTTGAGCGCACCGCTTACGACACCCAAGTCGTTGAATTGCTTAAGCAGCACGGCGTGGATTGGGTTTGTCTCGCAGGATACATGCGCTTTCTGAGCGGACACTTCGTTTCGCAATTTCACAACCGCATCCTGAATATCCACCCTTCGCTCCTCCCCGCCTTCCCCGGACTCGATGCGCAGTATCAGGCGCTCGCTCACGGCGTGAAGATTACTGGATGCACGGTCCATTTCGTCGATCAGGATCTCGACAGCGGCCCGATTCTGCTTCAGGCGGCCGTTCCCGTCCTCGACGGCGACACTCTCGAAGCGCTATCCTCCCGAATCTTGGTTGAGGAACATAGAATTTACTCCGAAGCCATCGCCTGGGTACTTAAGGGCAATTACCGGATCGAAGGCCGGAGAGTCATCAAGACCTAAACTCTACTAAATTGATGTTGAACTTAAAACGCCTATTAGCCGCCGTCGCAATCCTGATCCTGATTGTTTTCGGGTTCATTTGGTTCTCTGGCAAGCAAGTCGACCTGAAGCTTGCGAGACCGGTGCCGGCCATCGGCAACGATAGTGTCATTAGCGTCCAGGCTGCCGGACCGAGCGGCGTGAAATCTTTCTCGGCCTCCGTCGAGCAAAACGGACAAACCCAGACCATTTATCAAGACAAAACGAAATCAAAGCAGATCAGCCGCGTATACACGTTCTCGGCAGGCAAGAAGGAGGCTTCGTTTTTGAAAGAAGGGCCTGCGAAGCTCGTCATCGAGGCTGCGTCGAACGACCTCCGCGGCCGCACAACCACCCTCGCGCAGGACATTCAGGTGGTTCTTCGCCCGCCGAGTATCGTCGCCGATGGTCGGCAGCATTACATAAATCAGGGTGGATCCGAACTCGTCACGCTCGATTTGAGCGGATCCTGGACTGAAGCGGGTGTACGAGTCGGCCGATACTCGGCGGGCTCGTTCCCCATGCCCGGACAGCCGGACAAAAGCAATAATCGCTTTTCGCTGTTCCCTTATCCATGGGATGTCTCTCCCGACACCACGCCGGTTGCCTTCGTCCGAAACATCGCCGGAACGGAAGCTACGACCACATTCTGGGTAAAGATTTTTCCAAAGAAATTTCGCGAAAGCAATATCGAGCTCACTGACAAAGAACTCCAGAAAGTCGATGGTGAGCTTGATCCGGAAGGGACTGGCAGCTTGATCGAGCGCTTCGTGAAGCTGAACCGCGAGATGCGCCGTGCGAACAATCAGCAGATATACGATCTTCGAACAAGAACGGAAACCCGAATCCTATGGTCCGGACCATTCGAGCCCATGAAAGGCGCGCGGGAGTCCTATTTTGCAGACCGCCGCAGCTATTTCTATAACGGGCACAAAGTCGATGAGCAGGTCCATCTTGGATTTGACCTTGCGCAGACTTCGAATATGTCCGTGCTTGCCGCTAATTCAGGCAAGGTGATCTACGCAGACCGACTCGGCATTTACGGAAACTGCGTGATCCTCGATCACGGTTATAGCCTGCAAACGCTCTATGGGCACATGAGCAAGATTGACGTGAAGGTGGGCGACTCGATTCAGAAGGCCCAACACATCGGTGTTAGCGGATCAACCGGGATGGCGTTCGGAGATCACGTACACTTCAGCATGCTAATTGCGGGCGTCCAAGTGAATCCCATTGAATGGTGGGATGAACACTGGATTCACGATCGGATCTTAAGCAAGATCGGTCCTCCTCAGGACCCTCACCCTTCTCCGCCTGCAGTGCCTTCGCGCAAGGCCTTGAGGCGTTCTTCGCGACGTTGAGCGCGATCGGCCGCACGCTTCACGAGCTCCGAGCCAACCAGCTCCAGCTTGGCGGTTTCGGCGCCATCGCCCTTCCGCCAGCCCAGCCTCACGATCCGGGTGTACCCGCCTTCGCGCTGGTTGAAGCGGGGGCCGAGTTTCTCGAAGAGCTTGTCCACCGCTTCAGGCTTCACAAGAAAAGCTTCCGCCTGCCGCCGCGAATGAAGATTGTCCTCCTTCGCAAGCGTGATCATTTTTTCGACCAGCGGTTTAGCAGCCTTGGCCTTAGGAACCGTGGTGGTGATCCGCTCTTCTTCGATTACATTCGTGACGAGCCCTCGAAGCAGGGCGCGCCGCGCGCCGATATCGCGCTTGAGCTTTACCCCGGCTTTCCGATGGCGCATCTCTATTCCTCTACTCCGGCGTAGTGTTCGTTGGCTGCAAAGTCAGCGGCCGATGCGGGAGGTGCCGAACCGACCAAACGGCCCTGTTGATCGAACTTCATGCCGAACGCAAGCCCCAGGCCCGAGAGAATTTCTTTGATTTCGTTCAGCGATTTGCGTCCGAAATTTTTGGTCCGCAGCATTTCGGCTTCCGACTTCTGAACCAGATCGCCGATCGTTTGAATATTGGCGTTCTTCAGGCAGTTGTAGGAGCGCACGCTCAGCTCCAGCTCTTCCACCGACCGGTTCAGAACCTCGTTCATCTGATTGATGGCTCGCTCTGCCGGTTCTTCGACAACCTCCGGAGTCTCTTCGAAGTTGATGAAGATCGTCATGTGATCTTTCAGCAGCTTGGAGGCTTGTCCGACCGCATCTTGCGGTGAGATTGCGCCATTGGTCCACACCTCGAGCGTCAGCTTGTCATAGTCGGTGTTCTGACCCAGACGAGCTGCTTCCACCGTGTAGTTGACCTTGCGAACAGGCGAGTGGACCGAATCGATTGGTATGTAGCCGAGCGGCAGATCCTCATCATAGTTACGATCTGCAGACACATAGCCGCGTCCGCTCTTGATGCGCATTTCGATGTTGAGATTGCCACCCTCGCCGACGGTTGCGATGTGGAGATTGCGATCGAGCACTTCGACATCGGCGTCGGTCTCGATCTGGCTGCTCATCACTTCACCCGGAGAGTTGACCTGCAGACGAGCGATCCGCATACCTTCGCCGATCATCTTGAACGGAACCTGCTTGAGGTTGAGGATGATATCGGTCGCATCTTCGACTACGCCCGGAATCGGACTGAACTCATGCGATACGCCTTCAATGCGTACGCCAGTGATCGCGGCACCCTCGATCGAGCTCAACAGCACGCGACGCAGACCGGTCCCGATAGTGGACCCGAATCCACGCTCGAAGGGCTGGGCCGTGAATTGACCAAACCGCTCCGTGAGCGATTCGGTGTTTGCAACTAGACGCTTTGGTTTTTGAAATCCCTTAAACATAGCTTTTCTACTCTCAATCCTTACTTCGAATACAACTCAACGATGAGCTGCTCATTTAGCTGAATCTGCACCAACTCATCCCGCTTGGGTTGTTGCAGCACTCGCGCTTTGAGCGCCTCACGATCTACTTCCAACCAGGACGGGCTTGGCGCGTGTGCGGTAGCATCGCGCGCCGCTAGAATTGCGGAATTATCACGGCTCTTTTCGCGGATCTCAACCACATCACCAGGTTTCACTGTGTAGGACGGGATATTCACCTTTCTGCCGTTTACTATGACGTGGCCGTGCCGAACGAGCTGACGACCTTGCGCCCGGCTGGTCGCGAGACCCATGCGGTAAACGAGATTGTCAAGCCGCCGTTCCAACATGGCAAGCATGAGCTCGCCAGTGATGCCCTTTTGGTTAACTGCCTTCTCGTAGAGATTCCTGAACTGGCCTTCCAGAATTCGGTAATAACGACGTGCCTTCTGTTTCTCACGCAGCTGCAAACCGTATCCGACCAGTTTGGCTTTCTTGTCTTTGCCGTGCTGGCCTGGAGCGAAATTGCGCTTTTCGATCGCGCACTTTTCGGTGTGGCAGCGCTCACCTTTCAAAAAGAGCTTCATGCCCTCGCGGCGGCAAAGCCGGCATACGGGGCCGCTATAACGTGCCAAATCTAACCTCCACTACACTCTCCTCGACACCTTGCGCGCTCGTCATACTCGCCGCTTCTTCGGGGGCCGGCAACCGTTATGAGGAATCGGCGTTACGTCCTTAATGGATCGAACTTCGATGCCCGCGGTTGATAAAGCGCGTACTGCCGACTCGCGACCCGATCCCGGACCCGCCACTCGAACTTCGACCGTTCGCAAGCCAGTCTCTTTAGCTTTATTCGCCGCCGTGAGGGATGCCTGTTGAGCGGCGAAGGGAGTTCCTTTTCGAGATCCACGGAATCCCAGTGAACCGGAACTCGACCAAGCCAACACATTCCCCAACGGGTCAGTAAAGGTGATGATCGTGTTGTTGAACGACGCCTGAATGTGCACCGTCCCAAACGGGACGTTCTTCTTTTCCTTTTTCTTGAAACTCTTCTTCTTAGCCGACTTTGCGGGTGCCTTGGCCATGTAGTCTCCGACTATGTCTTCGCTGCGGACTTCTTCTTGTTCGCGATGGTTCCCTTGCGCGGGCCCTTACGAGTACGCGCATTGGTGTGGCTGCGCTGTCCGCGTACCGGTAACCCGCGGCGGTGGCGCAATCCACGATACGAGCCCATCTCCATCAGACGCTTGATGTTCATCGAGACTTCCTTACGCAGGTCGCCCTCGATTGCGCCTTCGCCTTCGATGAGGTTACGCAGATGATTTACTTCTTCTTCACTGAGATCTGATACTTTCTTGTCCGGATCGACCTCGGCACGGTGAAGGAGCGAAAGCGCACGGGTCCGCCCAATGCCGTAAATGTAAGTCAGCCCGATGGCTGCTCTTTTTCTCGCCGGTAAATCAATTCCTGCAATACGCGCCATAAACTATTTCCTTATCCTTGCCGCTGCTTGTGCTTTGGATTCGTGCAGATGATGCGCACCACTCCGTGGCGATGAATCACCTTGCACTTGTCGCAGAGTTTCTTTACAGATGCTCGTACCTTCATGTCTTATTCGACCCTTCTCTCAACCTAAGGCCGCGTTAGAACCCAGGGTCCATTGTCCGTCACGGCAACCATATGCTCGAAATGCGCCGAGTACGACCGATCCTTGGCAATTGCGGTCCATTTATCTGGAAGAACTTCGGAATCCGGCTTGCCCGCGTTCACCATGGGCTCAATCGCCAAAACCATCCCTGGCTTCAACCGCGGGTTCTCACTCTTCCGGTCAACATAGTTTGGAATTTGAGGCTCTTCATGTAAAGAAGTCCCGATCCCATGCCCAACAAATTCGCGGACAATCGAGAATCCGTTTGCCGTAACATGCTTCTCTACCGTCCCGCATACATCGAATAAACGATTTCCAGCCCGCGCGCAATCAATCGCCAATTCTAAACTTTCTTCGGTGATCTTCAACAGCCTTTTAACGGAGTCATTCACTTCACCAACAGCAACCGTAATAGCGGAGTCCCCGTAATACCCGTCCAGGAGAACACCCGTATCGAGAGATACGATGTCGCCCTTCTTCAGCTTTCGCCTTGCGGAGGGCATGCCATGCACAATTTCTTCGTTTACCGATGTACACAGTACATACGGAAATTTAGTCGTCGCGACTTGCGTGCGATAACCCTTGAACGCCGGCTTCGCCCCCGCGCTTGCAATCATTTTTTCAGTAGCCAACTCGAGATCCTGAGTTGTGGCGCCTTCGACGACCATAGGCTTCAGATCCTGCAGAATGCGGTAGACCAGCAAGCCGCTGCGGCGAAGTTTCTCCAATTCGAGGGCACTTCTGCGAATAATCATCGCGTAACACCGGAAGTCACCGTCTCGCGGGCGAGAACCGATTCATCAACAAATCCTGACGAGGCGAGTGAGCGGCAAATCTGTCGCATAATCTGCTCGGGCGATGCCGCTGCTCCCTCGATTTCAAATACCGAAACACCCGCCTGCTGAAAGTGATTCAGAAGAGGACGGGTTTGCTGCTCATATTGACCAAGCCGCTCTCGGATGACCGGCTCACGATCATCATCGCGGGTGATTAACGTAGCCCCGTCGATATCACAAATTCCCGAAATCTTCGGGGGATTCGTAGTTAAGCTATAAAGGGTTCCGCAAACGGGGCACTGCCGACGGCCACTCAGGCGGGCGACGATCTCATCGCAGTCAACTACCAAGTGTATCACGACAGGCCGAAAGCCCCTTTTCTGGACCATTTCGAGCAGCACGGCGGCCTGATTCACTGTGCGCGGGTAGCCATCGAGAATGATGCCCGAGCGGCAATCCGGAGCCGCGATTCTTTCTTCAACCAGGCGATTCACAAGATCGTCCGGCACCAGCCTACCCGACCTAAGCAGTGCACGGGATTGTTCCCCGATTTCATCCGAGGCATCGATGTGCGTGCGAAGCATGTCGCCGGTCGAGATATGTGGAATCTGGAGACAATGGCGCAGCAGCTTCGCCTGCGTACCTTTTCCGGACCCAGGGGAACCGAACAGTATGATCACCGGCGCTGGCCGGCTGGTCGTCTGTGCACTCAAGCAATTAGACCGTGGTGCTGCGGCGTCCACGGATCCGTCCGGTGCGCGGCGTGAAGCCTTCGTAATGACGCATAATCAACTGCGCTTCGATCTGGTTTACCGTGTCCATGGCGACACCCACCACGATTAGCAGGGATGTACCACCGAAATAGAAGTTCACGCCTAAGCCGTCCAGCAAGAAGCGCGGAAAATGCGCATCGATGAAATTCCCGACAAAAGGTAGCCGTTGCAGCTTAATTCCCGAGATCATGATCTGCGGAATAAGCGCCAGGATCGACAGATACAATCCTCCCACCACGGTAATCTTCGATAGGATTCTGTCCATGTACTCGGCAGTATTCCGACCGGGCCGGATTCCAGGGATAAATCCGCCATACTTTCGCATGTTGTCGGCGGCCTCATTCGGATTAAAAATGATCGAGACGTAGAAAAAGCAGAAAAATACAATCAGGACAACAAACGCGAGGTAATAAAGCGGTTCCGAGCCGCCGAGAGCACCGAGCATGCTGCTCAGCCAGGGGCTATTCTTAACGACCGGAAATTGCAGCGCCGTCTGGGGGAGAGCGAGCAGCGACGACGCAAAGATGATCGGAATGACACCACCCGCATTCACTTTGAGAGGCAAGTGAGTGGATTGCCCCCCCATCATGCGCCTGCCTACGATGCGTTTGGCGTATTGCACCGGTATGCGGCGCTCGCCGCGCTCGACCAGAACAATGAATGCGACCACTGCGATCATCACTGCCAGGATGATGATCATTTGCAGCGCGTTCCACTGGTGCGTAACAAACGTGTTCTGGTAGATGCTGAGGATCGCGCGCGGAAGGCCAACTATGATGCCAACAAATATGATCAGCGACATGCCATTACCAATGCCGCGATCCGTGATCTGCTCACCCAGCCACATAATGAACGCGGTTCCCGTGGTGAAGGTGAGCGTGGTCATGAAGATGAAGCCGAAACCAGGGTTTAGAACAAAGTTGCCATCCGAGTTCTGGAGCGCTAGAGCGATCCCAACGGACTGGATAATCGCAAGCGCAACCGTTAAATAGCGGGTCCACTGCGTGATCTTGCGCCGGCCGAGTTCACCTTCCTTCTGCAATTTATCGAGCGTCGGAATCACGACAGTTAACAACTGAAGAATGATGGATGCGGTTATATAAGGCGTGATGCCGAGAGCGAAAATCGTCATGCGGCGAAGCATGCCGCCGCTGAACAGATCGACATAGCCGAGAAAGCCACCAGCGTTGCGGGCGAAGAACTCCTGAAAGCGGTTCGTGTCGATCCCCGGCGTGGGGATGTACGCTCCAATGCGGTAGACGGCAAGCAAACCTAGCGTGAAGAGAACCCGTTTCCTGAGATCGGGTATTCGGAATACGTTAGCTAGAGCTTCAAAAAACTTTGCCATGAACGTTATTTCTATTTGCCCGGCTATGGATCCAGGCCAATACCTTCAACTCTACTTCGTTTCGTTGCCTTCCGTAGCCGGTGCGGCTTTCGAAAGAACTTCAGCGCTGCCCCCAAGCTTTTGGATTTTGTCGAGCGCCGATTTGGAATACAGGTGGGCCTTCACATTGATCTTTCTGGTTAGTTCACCATTGCCCAGAACCTTGAGCCCATCACCCAGTTTTTTCACTACGCCGCTCGCTACGAGCGACTCGGGCGTAAAGCTGTCGCCATCGAGCTTTTCAAGCGAGCCTAGATTGATGATGGCGTATTCTTTCCGGAAGATATTCTTAAATCCGCGCTTCGGAAGCCGGCGATGCAATGGCATCTGACCGCCTTCAAAACCACGCATCTTGCTGTACCCGGAAATAGACTTTGCGCCCTTAGCGCCGCGGCCCGAATATTTGCCACGGCCGCTGCCCATGCCTTGACCAATCCGCCGCTTCTTATGTTGCTGGCCTTTAGGGGGCCGCAGATTACTTAAATTCATTTCAGTTCAATTCATTTCAGGTCCGGAGTTACTCGTCAACGATTTCGAGCAGATGCGGCACTTTCGCCACCATGCCACGAAATCCAGGCGTATCCGGGCGCTCGACTACGCGATTGATTTTGTGAAGGCCAAGAGACCTCACGATGTCCTTATGCCTTTGCGGTGTGCAGATAGGGCTGCGCACCAGCTTAATTTTGATTTTTCCTTCGGCCATTTGTGCGTACCCCTGCTACAGTCTCTCGATCGGTAGCCCGCGCATATCAGCGATTGCGTTCTTGTCACAGAGTTGCTCGAGCGCATCGATTGTCGCCTTGACGACATTATGCGCGTTGTGCGAGCCCAGCGATTTCGTCAGGACATTCGTAATACCGACTGCCTGAATTACCGCTCGCACGGGACCGCCTGCGATCACTCCGGTGCCTTCCGGAGCCGGTTTCAAGAGTACAAGGCCGCTACCGAAACGGCCTAATACAGGATGGCGGATTGTGGTTTCGACCACATTGATCTTACGCAAATTTTTCTTGGCGGCTTCGATTCCTTTCTTGATCGCGGAAGGAACCTCTTTCGCTTTACCCGTCCCAAAGCCCACTACTTTGGCGCCCGTATCACCGACAACGATGAGAGCCGAAAAGCTCATGTTCTTTCCGCCTTTGACGACCTTGGTGACGCGATTGATGCTAACCACCTGTTCCTTCAAATTGAGATTCTGCGTATCGAGGCGCTTGGCTTTGCCGTTTACTGCCATTCTTTAAAACTCCAGTCCCGCTTTACGCGCCGCATCGGCCAGCGCCTTGACGCGACCGTGATACAAGTACCCGCCACGGTCGAAAACTACTTTAGTAATGCCTTTTTCTTTGGCCCGCTCCGCAACAACCTTGCCGACCACTTTGGCGCCGTCGACATTTCCGCCTTTGCCGCGCAAATCCTTTTCGGTAGAAGCAGCCGCCGCCATCGTATGGCCCTGCTGATCATCGATGACCTGCGCATAGATGTGATTGATGCTGCGAAATACGGCCAAACGTGGGCGTTCGGGCGTCCCGGTAACGCGGCTGCGGATCCGCTTATGGATTCGAATGCGAGTATCGTTTCGAGATTCGCGTGCCATTATTTACCTCCCGCGCCGGTCTTGCCGGCCTTCTTGCGGAGTACTTCGCCGGTGTAACGAACACCCTTGTTCTTATACGGATCAGGAGGGCGCAAAGATCGTATCTGCGATGCGATTTGCCCGACTACCTGCCTGTCGAAACCGCTGAGGACCAGGTGCGTCTGTTTGTCGACCCTAAGCTCCACGCCAGCAGGCAACAGGAGTTCGATTGGATGCGAATAGCCGAGGGTGAACGTAGCAACTTTCCCCTTCACATCGGCACGGTAGCCGGTTCCGATGATATCGAGCTCGCGAGTAAAGCCGGTCGAAACACCCTGCACCGCATTCGCCGCTAGAGCTCGAGTAAGTCCATGGAGCGCGGCAAGCTTGTCGTTTTCGCGCACAAGCTCCAAGTGATTGTTGTTCTGTTCCACTCTGATTCCAGGCGGGATCGGGACCGCGAGTTTGCCCTTTGGCCCTTCGACCTCGAGCCGCTCACCGAGTTTGATCTTTACGCCTTGAGGCAGCGGAATCGGTTTCTTTCCTACTCTTGACATGAGTTTTCCCTTACCAGATCTGGCAAAGCACTTCGCCGCCGACGCCTTCTTTGCGAGCCGTGTTTCCAGTCATCACGCCCTTCGGCGTGGTGAGTATATTGATTCCCAGACCGCCCAAAATACGCGGGATCTCTTTGCTTCCCACATAGACGCGACAACCGGGACGCGACACGCGCTCGACCCGCGAGATCACCGGCAGATTGGAAGGCGTGTACTTCAAATATAAGCGGATGTACTTTTTCGCGCCTTCTTCTGTGAGCTTGTAATTGAGAACGTAGCCTTCCTCTTTGAGAATGCGGGCGATTTCGTTCTTAAGCCGCGATGCCGGAACGTCCACCTTGGGGTGACGCGCAATCAGTGCGTTCCGCACCCGGGTCAGCATATCTGCAATGGGGTCTGCCGTCATTTGCTAGTAACCTCCTGGCTCTACCAACTCGCCTTTGTCACACCCGGGATCTCGCCGGCCAAAGCCAATTGGCGGAAACAAATCCGGCACAAGGAAAACTTGCGTAGATAGCCGCGGGGGCGGCCGCAGCGCTTACATCGATTGCGGAGGCGCGATCGAAATTTGACGGCCTTTCCAGTTTTTTTAGCGGCTTCAATTTCGGCCAGTTTGTTCTCTTCTTTAGCGATCTTTGCAGTAGTTGCCATCCAATAAACCTTTTATTGACGGAACGGCATGCCCATGTGGCGCAGAAGCGCCAATCCTTCGGCATCCGTCTTAGCGGTCGTGGTGATCGAAACGTTCATGCCTTTCACTTTTTCGACCTTGTTGTAATCGATCTCGGGGAAAATGAGCTGGTCCCGGAGACCCAGCGTGTAATTTCCACGCCCGTCGAACGACTTAGGTGAAACCCCCCGAAAGTCGCGGACGCGCGGGAGAGCGACATTCATGAGGCGATCAAGAAACTCATACATACGATCGCCCCGGAGCGTAACCATACACCCGATCGACATTCCTTCGCGCAATTTGAAAGCAGCGATAGACTTTTTCGCTTTAGTGACCACCGGTTTTTGACCGGAGATTGCGGCGAGCTCATTTACGGCACCATCCATCAGCTTGCTGTTTCCCGTCGCTTCGCCGAGTCCGATATTGAGCGACAGCTTCTCGATTTTCGGAACAGCCATCGGGTTCTTGTATCCGAACTCATTCTTCAAAGCCGGGACTACGTTTTTCGCATAGTGTTCCCGCAGCCGCGCCTTAGTTGCCGTCCGAGCTCTTGGCTCTGACGCGCGTTCCGGTTGCGGTGCGGCCTTTGCTTCGGGCGCGCGCTTGGGCTCCCCTTTAGCTTTTGTTTCCTTTCCGGGCTTTGCTTCCCCGGGCTTTGCTTCGGGCTTCTTCGCCATCGTTCATCTACCTTCTATCGAGCGTTTCGCCGCCTTTGCGCGCGATGCGGACGCGACGTACTTTACCGCCTAGTGATTCGAGCTTGTAAGCGATGCGGGTTGGCACGCCTCCAGCGGTCAAGACCATAACGTTTGAGACATCCATCGGCATAGGCTTATCGGCGATTCCACCCTTGATTTGCTTGGAAGGGTTGGGGCGCGTATGGCGCTTCACCACCATCACTCCTTCGACAGTTACCTTGCGGGCCAACCGATCGACTTCGAGTACTTTTCCTGTCTTACCCTTGTCGCGGCCCGCGATCACTCTTACCAAGTCATCCTTCTTGATCTTGATTCGCACCGGCTTACGCTCGCCTCTTTTCTGGCGGCGTTGATACGCAACCTTCGGCATAGCTAAATAACCTCCGGCGCGAGCGAAACGATTTTCATGAAACGCTTGTCGCGCAGCTCACGAGCGACTGGGCCAAATACGCGTGTCCCAACCGGCTCGCCAACTTCATTAATAAGGACAGCCGCATTCGAATCAAAGCGGATATAAGTGCCATCTTTGCGGCGCGTCTCTTTCCGCATCCGCACCACCACGCAGCGAACAACCTTACCTTTTTTGATACTTGAATCGGGCGCGGCCTCCTTCACGCTCGCGGTAATCACGTCGCCCAATCCGGCGCGAAGCCCGAGGTCGCCGCCGCGGGGCAAGATGCACTGCAACTTGCGGGCGCCGCTGTTATCGGCCACCTCCAACATCGTTCGCATTCCAATCATGGCGTTATCTCTCCCCGAAACTCTTACGAACTATTTCTTTTTTACCGTCTTTTTCACGCGTGTGTCGGCATCCGCTGCGAGCGCCGGGTGCTCAACGCCGACCTGTACCGCGCGGCGAACGACATCGCGCAGCTCCCATCGCTTCAGTCGGCTCATCGGGCGGCACTCGGCGATGCGGACCACGTCTCCCATCTGAGCGGATTGCTTTTCATCATGGGCGTAAAACTTCCTGCGTTTGCTGACGATGCGTTTGTAAACCGGGTGCGCAACGCGGCGCGTCACCTCGACGACGATGGTCTTGGCCATTTTCGTCGAGACAACTTCGCCGACTTTTTCGTTCTTGTGACCTGTAGGTTGTGTCTGCTCTGCTGAAGCCATGGCCTCTATTTCCTTCTCGTTTTCTCGGTCTTCTTGCTCGCGGCGGTTTTAGCGGCACTGACCGGAGCGAGAGTCTCACCGTTTGCCTGTTTTTCGCCGAGCACGGTCAGCATGCGCGCACGATCCTTCTTCAAATTCCGATACTTTTTCAAGCCCTCCATCTGGCCCATTCCCATCTGGAAACGAAACCGGAAGAGCTGCTCCTGCGCATCCTGCGTTTGCCGCTGCAGGTCCGCCATATCTATGCCGCGCAATTTTTCCGCCTTCATAATCTGCTCAGCCTACCTTTGCCTCTTCACCGACCTGAGGACGCGCCACAAACTTGGTTGGGACAGATATCTTCATAGCCGCCAGGCGCATTGCTTCGGTCGCGGTCTCGAGCGACACTCCTTCCATCTCGAACAGAACCTTGCCTGGTTTAACTACAGCGACCCAGCCTTCGGGCGCGCCTTTGCCCTTGCCCATACGAGTTTCCGGCGGTTTTTTCGTGATCGGCTTATCGGGGAATACACGAATCCAAACCTTTCCTCCGCGTTTGATGAAGCGCGTCATCGCAATTCGAGCGGCTTCAATCTGGCGGTTCGTGACCCAGCCACAACTGAGCGCCTTCAACCCGAAATCGCCGAACGAGAGCTCCGAGCCGCGCCAGGCTTTGCCCGTCATGCGACCCCGCTGTTGCTTTCGATATTTCACTTTTTTGGGCATCAACATAGGCTTAGCTCCTGAAGCAAGCGATGCGGCTTACTCGTTCGACTCCTTCTTCTCTTCCGCGGCGGGCGGCTCCGCAGTTGGAGCAGCTTCACCGGATTCGCGCTTCTGCTCCTGCTTCCACGACGGAGCGACGGGCGCGAGCGGTGGAATGATGGGAGCGGAAGCTGGTTTCGGCATCTCGCTTGGCGGCTGCTGAGTCACTGCTCCCGTCGGCTCAGGAGTCGGCGTCGGAGCAAACGGCCTGCGTTCGCGATCCCTGTCATCACGGCGGCGGCGGCGAGGCTCGCCTTCGTTCCGTAACGAATTGCGGCGGCCGGCGCCATCGAGCACTTCGCCTTTATAGATCCAAACTTTGACACCAATTACGCCATACGTGGTGTACGCCTGGCTGAACCCGTAATCGATGTCGGCGCGCAATGTATGCAGCGGAAGCTGTCCTTGCAGATACCACTCACTACGCGCAATCTCCGCACCATTCAAGCGGCCGGAAACGCGAACCTTGATGCCCTTGCAACCAAAACGAAGAGCTGAATCGACAGCTTTCCTCATCGCTCTCCGGAAAGCTACACGCTTTTCAAGCTGCAGAGCAATCGACTCCGAAACCAGCTGCGCGTCCAGCTCGGGCCGGTGCACTTCCTGAATGTCAATGAATACCTCGCGCTTGGTCTTTTTCGCGAGATCGCTTTTTAGCTTTTCGATCTCGGCGCCTTTGCGCCCAATAATAATGCCGGGCCGCGAAGTCCGGATGGTGATGCGGAGCTTGTTGCCTGGCCGATCAACCTCAATGGAACTGATGCCTGCGGCCTTAAGCCGGTTGAGCAAGGATTCCTTCAGCTCGAGATCCTCGTGCAAGAGCTTCGAGTATTCCTGTTTCGCAAACCAGCGCGACCGCCAAGTCTTGGTCACGCCCAGGCGGAATCCGTAAGGATGTACCTTTTGACCCATTATTCTTATTCCTCCGTTTCCGCTGTTTCTCTTTCGGCGACCTTAACGACGATGTGCGCCATTCTCCGCTGATACCGAAACGCGCGCCCCATAGGAGCGGGCCGGATCCGCTTTACTCGCGGACCTTCGTTGACGTAAGCTTCACTGACGAATAGCTTGTCGACATCAACGTCCTGCGACTTGTTTTCGGCATTCGCAATAGCCGAGCGCAGGACTTTCTCAACAACGGGCGCAATGCGCTTATTGGTAGCGCTCAGAATATTGATCGCATCGCCAGCCTGCCGGCCGCGAATCAAATCCACTACCAGCCGGGCTTTTTGCGGCGAAATGTGGATATAGCGGGCTTCTGCTTTCGCCAGATTTGCTGTTTCGTTCGCCATTTAGTTTTCCTAAGTCTTCGCCTCGCTGATAGTGCGCGGGCTCATCTACTTCGCCGCCTTCTCAGTAGCAGATTTTGCCGCGTGGCCTTTGAACGTGCGCGTGGGCGAGAATTCGCCTAATTTGTGGCCGACCATGTTTTCGGTGACATAGACGGGAATGAACTTTTTTCCGTTATGCACGGCAAGCGTGTGCCCGATGAAATCTGGTATGACCGTCGAGCGGCGTGACCAAGTCCTAACGACGACTTTTTGATTTCTTGTGTTCAGATCCTCCACCTTCTTGATCAGGTGAGTATCGGTGAACGGTCCCTTTTTGAGCGATCGACTCATGTTTATGTACCGCGCACAACGGGCACTAACGCCCTGTGCGCTCCCTTCAAATCCTTTACCGCTTCTTGGCCTTTCTGGTTACTATCCAGCGATCCGTACGTTTGTTGTTCCGGGTTTTGAAGCCGCGCGTCGGCTGACCCCACGGCGTGACGGGATGACGGCCTCCTGAAGTTTTTCCCTCACCACCGCCATGCGGGTGGTCGACAGGGTTCATGGAAACTCCGCGATTATGAGGGCGGCGACCCAGCCAGCGGTTGCGGCCGGCTTTGCCGAGCGATACGTTCTCGTGCTCCACATTTCCGACCTGACCGATTGTCGCCATACACTCGATCTGCACTCTGCGAACTTCGCCCGAAGGCAGTTTCAAAAGCGCGATATCGCCTTCCTTTGAAACCAATTGCGCTTGCGCTCCGGCAGATCGAGCCATTTGGCCGCCTTTGCCCGGCTTCAACTCGATGTTGTGCACCACGGTACCGGCCGGAATATTTTTGAGGGGGAGCGCGTTGCCGACCAAAATGTCGGCCTCGGGTCCCGAGCTTACGGTGCGGCCTACTTCAAGACCAATGGGACAGATAATGTAGCGCTTCTCACCATCCAAATAGTGCAGCAGCGCGATACGCGCCGAGCGGTTTGGATCATATTCGATCGCAGCGACCTTGGCAGCGATGCCACTCTTATCGCGTTTGAAGTCGATGATGCGGTAAGCCTTTTTCGCTCCACCACCTCGAAAACGGCTCGATATCCAGCCGTGCGCATCGCGTCCACCGGTTCGCTTCTTGCCCTCAACAAGCGATTTCTCGGGAGTGTCTTTGGTGATGTCTTCGCGCGTGACATACGTCTGGAAGCGCCGCGTGGGCGTTACTGGTCGAAAACTTTTTATCGGCATCTTAAGTGCAGCTTCCTTTCGGGATGAGCCCGCGGTTTTCAGCGTGGCGAAGATTCAACATTAGATATCCGCGTATTCGGGAACTTTCTGTCCGGCCTGCAAACGCACATACGCTTTTTTCCAATCCGATGCATACCCGGTAAAGCGCCCCCGCCGGCGCAATTTTCCAGCGAAATTTCCGGTTCGGACTTCTGCCACTTTGACCCTGAAGAGAGTCTCCACCGCCTGCCGGATCTCAATTTTGTTGGCCTCGCGATGAACCTCGAAGCACAAAGTGCGTTCGGATTCCCGCTTGGCGTGACCCTTTTCGGTAATGATCGGGCGGCGGATCACATCGTAGACGTTCATTACGCGAGTGCCTCCGAAAGTTTTCTGGCGGCAGTCTCTGTCAACAGCACTTGCTGATGCGCCAGCAAATCGTAGACGTTGACTTCCTTCGCGGGGACGAGTTTCACACCGGTCACATTGCGGGAAGCGCGCGTCAGATTGACGTTGTCGCCCAGCTCAACCAGCAGCACCGTTTTTTTCGCTTCGAGCCTTCCGAGGACGCCGACCATGCTTTTGGTCTTATGATCGGCAAGCTCAAAGGCTTTGACAACTTTCAATTCGCCGTCTCTCAGCTTCGCCGAAAGCGCCGAACGCAACGCGCCCAACTGCATTTTGCGCGGCAGCTTGTACTCGTAACTGCGGGGTTGCGGCCCATGCACCGTGCCTCCGTGCCGCCATAACGGCGAGCGAATAGAACCCATACGAGCGCGGCCAGTGCCTTTCTGCTTCCAGAGCTTCTTGCCGGAACCGGAAACCTCATGGCGAGTCTTCGTAGCCGCGGTTCCAGACCGCTTGGCGGCGGTATATTGCCGGACGGCTTCGTAGAGAAGCGCGTCATTGACTTCGGCGCCGAAAACGGCATCCGAGAGATCAATCGACCCCACCGCCGTGTTGTTCAGGTCGAAAATATCTACACTCGGCATCGCTTAGAATCCTTTACGAGCTTTATCGCTTCGCTCTCCGAACCATGACGTACCCGCCGTTGGGTCCGGGAATCGCGCCCTTAACAGCAATGACGTTGTCATCCGTATCGACGCTGATAATTTCGAGATTGCGCACGGTCACCTGGTCAGTACCCATCCGGCCAGCCATTTTCATCCCTGGGAATACCCGCGACGGAAAGCTGGAGGCGCCAATGGATCCCGCAGCACGATGGAACATTGAGCCGTGCGAAGCGGGGCCACCGCGGAAGTGGTGGCGTTTTACAAGACCGGCAAATCCTCGGCCCTTGCTGGTTCCGATCACGTCGACGATATCTCTCTCCTTGAACTCGTCTGCGAGAACCCGATCGCCTTGCTTCAGGTCACCAGTTCGCTGATCGAGCCGGAATTCATGCAGAAACTTAACGCCTTCGGCTCCCGATTTTTTCAGGTGGCTGGCCATGGGCTTGTTCTGCTTCTTCGCGTATTCGACAAGACCGAGCTGCACCGCATCATAGCCATCGATAGCGGGAGTCTTGCGCTGGGTCACCACGCAAGGACCTGCCTTGACGAGCGTGACAGGGATCACCTGCCCCTCCGCGTTAAAGACCTGAGTCATGCCGATTTTCTTGCCGAGAATTCCTGGACTCATTTGTGTTTCCGGTTTCTATCTCCTACTTCTTACCGAACGCTTTGATCTCGACATCCACGCCCGCCGGCAGATCGAGCTTCATCAGCGCATCCACTGTGTCTTGCGTGGGCTCGAGAATGTCGAGCAGACGCTTGTGCGTACGAATCTCAAACTGCTCGCGCGACTTTTTGTCGACGTGCGGCGAGCGCAGCACCGTATATCGATTCTTCAGAGTCGGCAGCGGAATAGGCCCCGCAACCGTCGCGCCCGTGCGCTTGGCCGTATCGACGATATCGCCGGTCGACTGGTCCAAGATACGGTGATCGTATGCCTTGAGCCTGATTCGGATTCGTTCCTTGTTCATTTCTCCCTACGCCACAATGTCGGTAACCGTGCCGGCGCCGACCGTTCTGCCGCCTTCGCGGATGGCAAAGCGCAGCCCTTTGTCCATGGCAACCGGCGTGATCAGCTCAATCTCCATCGCCACGTTATCGCCCGGCATCACCATCTCCATGCCTTCGGGCAGCTTCGCCACACCCGTCACGTCCGTGGTCCGGAAATAAAACTGCGGCCGGTAGCCATTGAAAAACGGCGTGTGCCGCCCGCCTTCTTCCTTCGACAGCACGTACACTTCGCCCTTGAACGTTTTATACGGCTTGATGGTGTTGGGCTTCGCAATCACCTGCCCGCGCTCCACATCCGTCTTCTCGATGCCGCGCAGCAGCAGCCCCACGTTATCGCCCGCGCGCCCCTCATCGAGCAGCTTCTTGAACATTTCCACTCCGGTGACGACGGTCTTGCGCGTGTCCGCGAAGCCTACAATCTCCATCTCCTCGCCGACCTTGCAGATCCCCCGCTCAATGCGCCCCGTCACCACCGTGCCGCGGCCCTGGATCGAGAAAATGTCTTCAATCGGCATGATGAACGGCTTGTCAATCGCTCGCTGCGGCACCGGAACATACTCGTCCACCTTCGCCATCAGCTCGTCAACCGTCTTCACCCACTGGTCTTCGTCGTTCAATGCGCCCAGCGCGCTCACCCGCACCACCGGCAGATCGTCGCCCGGAAACTGATAGCTCTTCAAGAGCTCGCGTACTTCGAGCTCTACCAGCTCGAGCAGCTCCGGATCATCCACCATGTCCACTTTGTTCAGCGCCACGACAATATACGGCACGCCCACCTGGCGCGCCAGCAGAATGTGCTCGCGCGTTTGCGGCATCGGCCCGTCGGTTGCCGCGACCACCAGAATCGCCCCATCCATCTGTGCTGCGCCCGTGATCATGTTCTTGATGTAGTCGGCGTGTCCCGGGCAGTCGACGTGCGCGTAGTGCCGGTTGGCCGTCTCGTACTCAACGTGCGCCACAGCGATTGTGATTCCGCGCGCCTTCTCTTCCGGCGCATTATCGATTGAATCGAAGCTCCGGAACTTTACCTTCGGATTGTGCTTCGACAAAGTCTTGGTTATGGCTGCGGTCAAGGTCGTCTTGCCGTGATCGATGTGCCCAATCGTCCCGATATTTACGTGCGGCTTGCTGCGGTCAAATTTCTCTTTCGCCATGATCTGCTTACCTTCTTCCTGTCAGTCCTTACTTGATTGCAATTCCGCCTTTATTGCGGTTGATAATTTCCTCGGCTAAATTCTTTGGAACCTCTTCGTACTGTCCAAAGTGCATCGTGAAGCTGCCGCGCCCTTGAGTACGTGAGCGCAGTTCGGTTGCGTAGCCAAACATTTCCGATAACGGCACCATGGCCTTGATTATCTGGGTGCCTCCAGCGATTTCTGTACCTTCCAGACGGCCGCGGCGCGAGATCAGATCGCCATTCACTGTGCCCATGTATTCTTCGGGAACCGTCACTTCAACTCGCATCACGGGTTCCAGCAGAACAGGCTTGGCTTTGCTGCAAGCTTCCTTTACACAGATGGAGCCGCAGATCTTAAACGCCATTTCCGAAGAATCGACCTCGTGATATGCGCCATCGAACACTGTAACTTTGATGTTGTTGATCGGATAACCGGCTAAGATTCCGCCTTCGAGCGCTTCAACTACGCCTTTTTCTACGGCAGGAATAAATTCCTTCGGGATATTACCGCCGGTGACCTTGTTTTCAAACTCGAAATTCTGCTCGGGATCCGGTTCAACGCGCAGCTTCACGCGCGCATATTGGCCGCTGCCGCCCGTCTGCTTCTTATGTGTGTAGTCGTACTCCGCCCTTTGACGGATAGTCTCGCGATAGGCAACCTGAGGCTTACCGACATTCGCTCCGACATTGAACTCGCGCTGCATGCGATCGACAATGATCTCGAGGTGCAGCTCGCCCATTCCCGAAAGAATGGTTTGACCTGTTTCGGGATCCGTCGCGACATGCAACGTCGGATCCTCGGTGACCAATTTATTGATAGCTATGCCGAGCTTCTCTTGGTCCGCCTTGGTCTTGGGCTCGATCGCGAGCTGAATTACCGGAGCAGGGAAATCAATAGATTCGAGAAGAATGGGGGCTTTCTCATCGCAGATGGTATCTCCTGTAACGACCTGTTTGAGACCCACCGCCGCGCAAATATCGCCCGCGAAGATTTCCTGGATCTCTTCGCGCTTATTGGCGTGCATTTTCACGAGCCGCCCGACGCGCTCCCTCCGAGCCTTCGTGACGTTGTAGATCGAATCACCCGTGCTCAGCTTGCCCGAGTACACGCGAACGAAGCAAAGCTGACCCACAAAAGGGTCAGTCATGATTTTGAAGACCAAGGCGGCGAAAGGTTCCGAGTCGCTCGCTTTCCGCTCTAAAATCTCTTGCGGGTTGTCTACCGCCACACCCTTGATTGGGGGAACGTCGAGCGGAGACGGCAGGTAGTCGCACACTGCATCAAGCAGGTTCTGAACGCCCTTGTTCTTGAACGCAGAACCGCAGATAACCGGGAAGATCTTTTGGGCGATGGTCGCCTTGCGAATACCCGCCGCCAATTCCTGCTCAGTAACGGCCTGACCTTCTACGAATTTCTCGAAGAGAGTGTCGTCGGTCTCGGCGACCGCTTCGATCAGCTTCTCGCGGTATTCCTTAGCCTTCTCGATGAGATCGGCCGGGATATCGACATCGTCGTATTTGGCGCCTAAACTTTCATCGCGCCAGATGCGAGCTTTCATCCTGATCAGGTCCACAACGCCCTTGAACTGATCCTCGGCACCGACGGGCAGCTGAATCGGAACAGGACGGGCATTCAGGCGTTCGATGATGGTATCGACAGAACGGAAAAAATCGGCGCCCACCCGGTCCATTTTGTTGATGAAGCAAATGCGCGGAACGCGATACTTATCTGCCTGCCGCCACACGGTTTCCGATTGCGGCTGCACACCCGCAACGGCATCGAACACGGCACACGCGCCATCGAGCACTCGCAAGCTGCGCTCCACTTCGGCGGTGAAATCAACGTGGCCAGGCGTATCGATAATGTTGATCGTGACATCGCGCCACTCACAGGTGGTTGCCGCGGACGTAATCGTGATGCCGCGCTCCTGCTCCTGCGCCATCCAGTCCATGGTGGCGGTACCCTCATGCACTTCACCGATCTTGTGCGTGCGCCCTGTGTAATAGAGGACGCGTTCGGTCGTGGTGGTCTTACCGGCATCTATGTGCGCCATGATGCCGATATTGCGCATTTTTTCGAGCGGGACAGTGCGGGGCATATTCGTTTACTTCAACTCTCGGATGTTTAGACCCGAATTACTTACCAGCGATAGTGCGCGAAAGCTTTATTGGCCTCCGCCATGCGGTGCACATCGTCTTTCTTTTTCACAGCGCCGCCGCGCATGTTGGCGGCATCATTCAACTCGTTTGCCAGCTTTTCGGCCATGCTCTTGTCAGGACGCGACCTGGCATTTGTGATCAACCAGCGCAGAGCGAGGCTGACGCGGCGATTCTGGGGAACCTCGATCGGCACCTGGTAGTTTGCACCCCCAACGCGTCGAGTTTTTACCTCGAGAACAGGCTTAACATTCTCAATAGCCTTCTTGAACAGCTTCAGTGGATCATCACCCGAGCGGTCCCGCAGTGTATCCATGGCCTCATAGAAAAGGCGTTGCGCTGTGGTCTTCTTTCCATCCCACATCATGGAGTTCACAAATTTCTCGACGAGCGTCGAATTGTATAGCGGATCCGGGACAACTTCTCTTGGCTCTGGACGTCGGCGGCGAGGCATTGACTTCGGCTCTCCTTACTTCTTCTTAGCTGGGGCGGCGGCTCCGCCCTTGGGGCGTTTCGCACCGTACTTCGAGCGGCCCTGTTTCCGGTTCGTGACTCCTGCCGTATCGAGAGTCCCGCGCACGACGTGATACCGAACGCCCGGCAGATCCTTCACACGGCCTCCGCGGATCAGAACGATCGAGTGCTCCTGGAGGTTGTGTCCCACGCCTGGGATGTAAGTTGTGACCTCAATGCCATTGGTGAGGCGCACGCGCGCAACCTTGCGCAATGCCGAATTTGGTTTCTTGGGCGTGGTCGTGTAGACACGCGTGCAGACTCCGCGCCTTTGCGGACAGGCTTGTAAGGCTGGACTGGCGGTCTTGTAACGGGTCGCGCTCCGACCTTTGCGCACAAGTTGATTGAACGTCGGCATACTTTCCGCTGGAAAACGGTCCTCTCTAAAGCAAAAATATCCTGACCCGCGACGGGGACGCGATACGCGCCGCTTTCGCAAGCTCATAAAACGTTGTTAATGCCCGTGAGGGCTGCTAAGCAGGCACGAACACAGTCGGCTGCAAACGGTTCTTCACAGAAGGCTGATATAGCGTATTCACCAGCCTCAAACGCGAGGGTAACTGCTTCGGGTATGGCCCTTGCCAGTTCACAACGTCACTCCTCAGGTGCAGTGAGAGAGCTTGTTGGTCTGACAGCGGGGCCCGACTTCCGGCCGGATGCCTCTACAAGCACGGTAGCACGGAGGCCGAAGAATCAACTCGCCAAACCTTATGAGTATAAAGGCGGTAAAACTACGCTGTCAACTTCTCCGGCTTCAAAAAAACCGGCTGATCGAGTTTTACCTCGATCAGCCTACCTAAGTTTTGGGTTGGAGGAGAAGTTGTTTAGCGATCTAAAACCGAGAGAGCTCGACCCGCTCTCTTTGCCAAAACTGATCTGCGCGGGAATCAAACCCGGCCATATGCCTCGGGAACACAGTGGCATAGGTGCATTAAATTTTCTTCAGTATGACCCTAGTAGATACTCATTGTCAAGGCGAAAAATGCCCTTTTTTCGATAGACAAGAAGCAACAAGGCTGATCGAGCCACTTTTTCGATAGTGCGAACTGAGCCCTTAATCTTGCCCGTGACCGCATTGGCATCGGGAATCCTGGTCGCGCATTTCACATACTTCACGGTCCCAGATCTCGCCATCCCTATTATTGCAGGTAGCATCTTCGGAGTGCTGGCCTTCACTTTGCCCAGCGCAAGCCGTATGCGCCTGGCCGTCGTTTGCACCCTTACGGCGGTTGCCGGGATTGCGACGCAAGTCATTCATCGGCAAGGCAAAACGCCCCGGCTGAACGCCGAAGATACGGAAACGGTGCTGCTTTCAGGCTGCGTCGTCAACCCCTCTGTATTCTCGCCGGATCGCGAACAGTTTACATTGGAACTCGCGCCTGGGGCTAGGGCCCGGATTTCAGTAAACCTGAAACAGGACACAAGCCTGACCCTTGACTACGGGCAACGGGCTGAAGTGGCCGCGAAGATCCGGCGTCCGCGGAACTATCAGAATCCCGGCGCATTCGACCTGGTGACCTACCTCGCGAATCAACATATATATTGGACCGGTTCTGTTTCGAGCCCCAGCGACGTTCGGGTTCTGCCCGGCCGTTGTGGATCGCCGTTTCTGGCCGGGATTTACGCCGCCCGAACGTGGGCTCTGGGTCGAATCACCTCCCTCTACCCCGACGATCTCCACACGCGAGGGCTCCTGCAGGCGACCTTGATCGGGGAAACCAGCGGGGTGGAACGGCGCTGGACGAACGACTTTCGCGTGACCAGTACCTATCATGCGATTGTCATCTCCGGCCTTCACATCTCAGTGCTCGCCATCACTTTGCTTTGGATTTTCCGGCTGCTTCGGTTCAGACGTGCCCCTGCTTTGCTCGTGGCGGCTGTCGCTTGCTGGCTATATGCGTTTATTTCGGGATTCAATTCACCGGCTATCCGCGCTTCGGCCGGATTCACGCTGTTCATGGCCGCAAGCTATTGTTTCCGAAAAACCCGCACTCTCAATCTACTTGCGGCTATTGGCATCGTCTACCTGGCTTTCGATCCGGATCAGTTGTTTGACCCGAGCTTCCAGCTCTCGTTCCTTTCATGCGCGATTATCGGAGCGCTCGCAGTTCCTGCCATGAACCGTTTCACTCATCCGGTCCGCGGGGCCGTCAAGCGATTCGATCAAGTTGCTTACGATCCACAAGTCGAGACAAGAGCGGCACAATGGCGGGTCGAACTGCGCCTTTTCGCCGAAACACTCCGGAGCTGGACCGGCCTTTCTGGTGCGGCGGCGCGTTTTGTGGTTTCGAAAGCTGCATGGTTGTCGGCCTTCGTCGCAGAGGTTGTGATCGTCTCGGCATGCGTTCAGTTTGGCCTCGCATTGCCGATGATCGGCTACTTTCACCGCCTTTCGATCACGGGCCTTTCGGCAAACATTTTTGTGGTTCCGCTTTTGTGCCTCGTCGTCCCGTTCGGCTTCGCATCGATTCTCACTGGTTGGCATCCCCTTGCGGCGGTTACCAAGCTGCTTCTCCACTGGGCGGAAGTCATGGCGGCCTGGCACGCTCAATTTGAGCCCGCCTGGCGAATGGCCGCGCTTCCGGTTTGGATCGCGATCGCATTTGGTGTTTCGCTGATATTGCTTGGGATGGCAATCCGGCGGGGTAAGCAATGGATCGGCCCTGCCCTCGCTTGCTCAGTCGCTCTATTTGTACTCATCTGTTGGCAACCGTGGAACCCCGATATTCGGCACGGGATGCTCGAAGTGACCGCGATTGACGTCAGTCAGGGCGATAGCCTTTTCCTCGCCTTTCCCGACGGCGAAACGATGCTCGTCGACGCTGGCGGCTTTCCGGGAATGAGCCGCATGGTTCGCAAACCGAAGCTCGACGTTGGTGAGGACGTGGTATCCCCGTACCTTTGGAGCCGCCGCATACGGCGCTTAGACTACGTCGCGCTGACCCATGGACACTCCGACCACATGGGTGGGCTTGCTTCGGTTCTCGACAATTTTCGGCCCACTGCGCTATTCATCGGCGTGGAACCCGAGACGGATGAATGGAAGAAAATTTGCCAACGCGCCGCAGCAGACAAGATCCGGATTATTGCACTGAACCGCGCGTCTCCCCCGATGCCGCTTGGTGGAGCTCGCGTCCGTGTTCTCGCGCCCTCCCCGGAGTACGTTCCTGGCCCGGCCGCACACAACAATGATTCACTGGTGCTCGAAGTGACGTATGGAAAACGCAGTGTGCTCCTCACAGGAGATGCGGAACGACCGATCGAAGACGACATGCTTGCCGATGGCGAACTGCACCGCGTCACTCTCCTGAAGGTGGGACACCATGGAAGCAAAACGTCTTCATCGGAAGAATTCCTCGACCAAGTGAACCCGCAATTCGCGGTCATTTCTGACGGTTACAAGAATCAGTTCCACCATCCTAGCCCCGAAGTATTGGAGCGGCTCGCGCAGCACCACGCCATCGTGTTCCGCACCGACGAGCGCGGCCTGATCACATTCCGGACGGACGGCGATAAGGTCGAGCTGGAGCCATATCGACCATAGAACGACTATTAGTGCACGCTCGGCGTATCCAGTGTGCTCCCCTTCGCTTCGCGCAGGCGGCTTGCGAGTCTTGCGATACGCCACAGCACCAAAGCCAAAACAGTTCCCAGGAGATACTGGCTCTGCCGATCAGCATTCCGGAATAACTCGACAACCAGAATGAAACCAGCGACCATCGAGATTACCAACGACATCCCTCGTTGCAATCGCAAGGAAGCGGAAGCCACCCAGGGATCGATGCGTACAACGATTTCACGCCCATGGTCCGAATGCGTGCACTGCGCTTTAATCTCGCAGGCATTACACGTATGAGCAGGGGCCCGGTAATGCACGGTTTGATGCTCATGGTCCACTCCAGCCCTTAGCAACGCAATACCCATCGGACACTCCCATGAGTCCCGATCGCGATCAAACCGGAACCCTCCAGTGTGGTACTGATTCGCTCGGTTGTGAGAGTGCTTCGCGAGCCATTCCAAAACGGCGCCAAGAATGACCAGCATGATCGCGTATGCCGCTGCCAATACCGATTCGAGGTGCAGCCTGCCGATCACTTCAGGCCTGAATTGGCGGGACCGGTGATTTCTGCAAACAAAATTTCCGCGGGCTCCTCGAGCGTTGTTCTCGGAACCCGGGCTCGAACTGCCTCCCAAGTCAGATATACAATCGGCAGCACGCCACCCACGATAAACACGACGTCGCCTGGAAAACGCAGCCACTCAATAAAAGCGTTTATTGGATTGCCTATGTATTTCAGACTGCGCGCCTCGAAGTACCCATGATTGACAGCCTCGTATAGCTGGAGCATTCCCAATGGAAACAGAGTTGCAAACACCATCCAGGCGAGTCCCGCATTCAGTGACCAAAAGCTGATCTTCGCGGCGCGTTCAGACCAGCGCGTTTCCGGAATCATATATCGGATACAGAAAAGCGCCAGGCCAACCGCAAGCATTCCGTACACTCCCATCATCGCCGCGTGCCCGTGATTCGTTGTCAACGCCGTTCCAATTTCGTAATACGAGACCACGGGCAAATTGATCAGAAAGCCAAAAATACCGGCGCCCAAGAAGTTCCAAAATCCAACCGCGACGAGGAACATGACGGCCCAGTAGTGTGGAAACGAGGTTTGCGATTTTGCCTCTTGCCGTGCTCCCAATTGCAGGAAACTCCAGGCTTCGACCGTCAGAAACGTCAGTGGAATCACCTCCGCTGCCGAAAAGAATGCTCCGAGGGCCATGTGCTCCGCCGGGGTGCCCGAGAAATACAAGTGATGCATCGTGCCGATGACGCCCCCAACAGAGTACAGGACGATATCGAGATATACGACCGTGAGCGCGACGGTTTCGGCAATGACGCCGAGCAGCACGAAAATGCACGCGACCATAATCGTTGTGAACAGCTCGAGAAAATCCTCAACCCAAAGATGCACCACCCAAAAGCGCCAGAAATCCGTGGTTGTGAAGTGAGCTTCCGGCCGGGCGAGCAGACCCACGGCATAGAAGGCTGGAATTGACAGTGCTGAAAAAAAGAACAGCCAGGGCATATTGCCCTTGTGCTCCGTTCGCAATCTGCCTCGAAGCCCGATATACAGCATTACCACCCACATGCACAGCCCTATGGTCAGCAGAGCCTGCCAAAAGCGGCCAAGATCCAGATACTCAAAGCCCTGATCCCCGAACCAGCTCCAGTATTTTCGTATCCAGCCGCGAATGCCGGCGAACTCGCCGAAGAGGCTACCAAAGACGACGACCGCCAGCGCTGCTAACAGTGCTATCGAAAGCCACTTCTGGATTTTTGGCTCCCGGCCACTCAGCATAGGAGCCAAGAAAATTCCAGCCGCGAGATAGGAGGTGGCCACCCAAAAGATCGCCAGCTGCAAATGCCACGTCCTGGCGAGATTGAAGGGCAGAATCCGAGCCAGATCCACTCCGAAGAAATTCGAAATGTCTGCCCGATAGTGCTGCGACGCACCCCCCACCAGCGTCTGTATCAAAAATAGAACCGCCATTACAAGGAAGAACCAGGCAGTCACTTTTTGAGCCGGGGTCAGGGCAACCTCACCGGGTGCGCGAAACGTCAACGTGCGGTGTTCGCGTCCGTGCCAGCCAAGAAAATTCCAGCGGCCGAAGGCAAGAAAGAGCACGCCGATTCCGCCTAGCAGCACTGCAAGCGAAAGCATGCTCCAGATGATCATGTCTGCCGTAACGCTGTTGTTTACTAGCGGTTCTGGAGGCCAGTTGTTCGTGTAGGAATAGTTATGACCGGGCCGTAACGCCGCCGAGGCCCAAGCCGACCAGCTAAAGAACGAGGTGAGTTGCCGGATTTCCGCAGGATCACTGATCGCCTTCGGACGTAAGCCAAAACGGGTGCTGGGCTCCGCAAAAAAGCTGCTGTAATATCTAACCAGTTCACTGAACGCCGCTGTCTGCCCGGGTGTGAACGCCAGCGTATCCGTCCGCGGATCGTATCGGTTGGTCTTGAACTCTAGCGCAGTTTGGGCTCGCGCTTGTTCCGATGTCTCCCCTCCGACGTGCGACTTGGCCACGATCGTCGCCGCGCGCCGCAAGTAGTCTGCAGTGAAGTCTGGCCCGAGATACGCTCCGTGTCCAAAAATGGAGCCGTACTCCATGAGCCCATTTCGAAGAAACACCTGTTGGCCGCTCAGGATGTCGCCTCGCGTGAATAGGATCGCGCCGTCCGGCCCAACGACATGGCCAGGGAGCGGAGCTTCGCCCGAATACGTGCGGAAAGCCAGAAATCCAAGCACGAAGAAGCCGAACAAAACCACGACTACAACCGCTTGAATCCATGCCTTTGAGACAAGTAATTCTCTTCGCTTTGGGCGTGGAGCTGAATTTGATTCCGAATATTTGGGTGACATGAGTGGCTGTGCAGCCCTCAACGTACTAAGCGCTGTAGCAGTCCGGCAACGACTTTGGTCATTGCGTTCCTCAAGAAGAGCTCTGCGCTCGGCTCTGTTCGATGCCCTGTTCCAGCGCAAGCCTCCCAAGGACAGGAATCCTGATCTCACGCCCCTCAATCGTTAGCAAGCCTTCGGCTTGCAAGCGGGTCAAATTTCGGGAAACTAAATCTCGGACCGTGCCAATCTCGGCCGCAATCGTCTGTTGATTATCGAGGGTAAAGGCACATTCCCCACTGTCCTGTCGCCCTTGCGATTTCGCTTTCCTTACTAAATAGCTGATTAATCTCTGTCGCACGGTTGTGAAGGAAAGTTCTTCGACGATGCTCACCAAGCGCCGAAGGCGGTTTCCGACCACCTCCAGAACTTTAAGCGCGACTTCCGGATGTTCGAGGCAAAGTGAACGAAAATCTTCCCGCGAAACGAATACTAGTTCAGATTCCTTCAGAGCGGCTGCCGACGCCGGATAGGCACCTCCATCAAAGACAGGAAGCTCAGCCACGGACTGCCCTGGACCGTCAAGCGATAGAACGTGCTCTCGTCCGCTTGCCGAAACTTTGAAAATTCGTATCAATCCCTTTGCAATAACGAATAGACCGGCGCAGGGTTCGCCGTCTGAAAAGAGCAGCGCGTTTGGGGGATAGCGCTTATATCGTGCCCGCGCGGCCAGGGAAATCAGCTCCGATTCCGTCAGTGCCGTGAACAGTGGAGCTTGCTTCAAAATCGTGACGATCTCCCGAGCAGCGGCTGACATGTTCCTATCATCGCCAGTTCCCAGCTAGGAGTGGCTCAGATTGGCTGGGGATGGGACCGTGACGGCCGATTGAGGGCTGCAGCATAATATGAAGCTGAGGATCGAATATGGAACGTAATACTGCCAGTGCTGTTATATGGCTGGTCAGCGGCATAGCGGTTGGGGCTGCCGTCGCCATGCTCTTGGCGCCCCAAGAGGGTAATCGGACGAGGGGCCAAATCGGTGAGCGTATCGAAAAGGGTCGTAAGACACTCCTCGAATCGGGCCGCGACCTGTTCGAGCAGGGACGTGAGATGTACGAGCGCGGAAGGGCGATCGCTGAAGAGGCCGCGGATATGTTCGAGCGGGCTCGCAGCATCGCTGAAAAGAACATCAACGAGAAAGCCTGAGAACCCATAAAATATGACCGCGGTTGCCACCCTCATCACTCAATTAGCTCCTTTTGCCAATGAGCCATATACCGATTTCACGAAGGCGGACAAAGCGGCGGCTGCGCGTGCTGCGCTGGAGAAGGTTCGTTCTGAGTTCGGCAAAGAATACGATCTTCTGATTGCTGGGGACCGGCGCAGGTCAAGCTCTAAGCTGGAGTCGGTTAATCCATCCAAGCCCTCTGAAATTGTCGGCATCCATCAGAAGGGCTCTGATGAAGATGCTCGCGACGCTGTCGAAGCAGCTTACTCGTATTTCCGCACGTGGAGTGAAGTTCCTATTGAAGAACGCGTCCGTCTTCTCCTTGGGCTCGGAGAAGTGCTTCGCGAACGGAAATATGAGTTCGATGCGTGGCTCGTCGTTGAAGCTGGTAAGACCTGGGCGGAGGCGGAAGCCGATGTATCCGAGGCCATTGATTTTTGTGAATATTACGCGCGCCGTGCGCTGAAGCTGGCAGATCCCGAGCCAACCGTTCAGCTCTCAGGTGAGCGCGATGAGATGATCTATTTGCCTCTCGGAGTCGGCGTGATTATTCCGCCTTGGAACTTCCCTCTCGCCATTTTGCTGGGCATGACGGCAGCCGCCTTGGTGACTGGGAATACCGTAGTCGTCAAACCGTCTAGCGAGACGCCGACGGTCGCGGCCAAATTCGCTGGGGCGTTGCTCGAAGCAGGTTTTCCGCCCCAGAGCTTTTCTCTCTTTACGGGAAGCGGGGCTGCCATCGGAGACATTCTGGTATCGCACCCGAAAACCCGTTTCATCTCGTTTACCGGATCTCGCGATGTTGGTCTTCACATCAACGAGCTCGCTGCCAAGACGCCGAAAGGACAGCTCTGGATCAAGCGAGTGATCGCCGAGATGGGCGGCAAAGACGCGATTATAGTCGACCGTGAAACAGATATCGATCAGGCAGTTGTCGGCGTTCTTTACTCCGCATTCGGCTACCAGGGACAGAAGTGTTCGGCCTGTTCACGCGCCATCGTAGATGAAGCTGTCTACGATGAATTTCTCGAAAAACTCAAAATCAAGGCTGAGGCACTCACCATCGGCCCGTCAGATGAGTTGAGTAACTATATGGGACCGGTCATCAGCCGCCGGGCGAAGGAGAGTATTCTCGATTACATTGAAACTGGAAAGAAGGAAGGGCGGCTCATCACGGGAGGCGAACCTCTTAAAAGTGATGGCTATTTCATCAAACCCACCGTTATCGCCGATATAGATTCGAAAGCGCGTATCTTTCAGGAGGAGATCTTCGGGCCTGTCCTCGCCGTTACGAAGGCACGGGACTTCGATCACGCTTTGCAGCTCGCGAACGATTCCGAGTACGGGCTCACTGGGGCGGTTTTCACGACCAACCCGGAGAAAGTGGATAAAGCGAAGCGCCAGTTTTTTGTAGGCAACTTATATATCAATCGCAAGTGTACGGGCGCCATGGTCGGAGCCCATCCTTTCGGCGGGTTCAACATGTCGGGGACCGATTCGAAGGCCGGCGGCCCCGATTATCTTCTTCAGTTTGTGCAGGCGAAATCGATTGCTGAGAAGGTGAGCTGAGGCCAAACGTTATACTCGATAGTGCCCCGATTCGAAGGGGACCAACTAGTCACAACTCTAGGGTCGAACACGATCGACGCGACAAAAGGGGACGCAAGTCCCCTTTTCGCTTCGTTCGCAGAAATAAATCAGCATGGAAACCGGTCTAGCGAATCGAGTTGCCGTCATCGCGGCTGGAAGCCAAGGGATCGGGCGCGCCGCAGCGCTCGGGCTTGCGTCTGAAGGAGCGCATATAGCGCTCTGTGCCAGAGGCAGTGAAGCCCTCGAGGAGACAGCCCGTACAATCCGGGAGCGATTCAAGGTTCGCGTGTACACCAGTACTCTCGATGTCCGCGATACTCCGGCCGTCGACGAATTTGTAAAGAGCATCGAGAAAGAGTTTGGACGTATAGATGTGTGCGTTACCAACGCCGGTGGACCGCCAGCGAAGTGGTTCTTAGAGACCACTGATGACGAATGGGAGGACGCCTTCGTGTTGAATCTCCGTAGCGCGGCTGCCTTCGCCCGCGCCGTCATTCCGCCTATGCAGAAAAGGAAATGGGGACGAATCATCACGATCAGCTCGATCACGGTGCGCCAGCCTCAGCCGCAGCTCGTGCTTTCGAACGCCATACGCGCGGGAGTGATGGGTCTTGTGCGGAGCGTCGCTAACGAATTCGGCAAGGACGGGATTCTGGTGAATAATGTCGCCCCGGGGTACACCGCAACTGAGCGCTTGAAAGAACTCTCTGTACGCCGCGCCTCAGACTCTAAACAGAGTGAAGAAGAGGTTGAGCGCACTTGGGTGGATCAGATTCCAATTCAGCGATTAGGGAAACCGGAAGAAGTGGCCGACGCCATAGTTTGGCTTGCCTCTGAACGCGCCTCCTTCGTAACAGGACAGACAATTCTTGTGGACGGTGGGATGTATAAAGGTCTTTAGCCCTGATAATCTTGCAATCGCAAAAGGAACACTTATGAGCGATCCAGCCCGCGCTGAAGACTCGGCACAAAACAAACTGAAGCATGTCCGTTGGTCTGAGATTCCGATCGAATCGTTGAATCCGTTACTCGATCGCCAAATCGCAGTCGGCGACCAAGTGATGGTAGCTCGAGTTCTCCTCAAAAAGGGCTGCATCGTCCCTTTGCACAGCCATATGAATGAGCAAATCACCCACATCGAGGAAGGCGCGCTCAAGTTTTCAATCAATGGTGAGGAGATCGTGGTGCGAGCGGGCGAATTCCTTTGCATCCCGCCCAACATGCCTCACGAGGCTCTTGCGATTGAAGATACCGTAGATATCGACATCTTCACACCGCCCCGCGCCGACTGGATCAACAAAACGGACCAGTATTTGAGACGGTAGCCGCCGATTCGGCCGCTTGTTTATTCTTTCGGCGCAATACCGAGAGCTTTCATCTTTCTGTAGAGATTACTTCGCTCGAGTCCCAGCAATTCAGATGCGCGGGTTACGTTACCCCCGGTCTCTTCGAGCTTTCGCAAGATGTATTCGCGTTCGGCGGCCTCTTTGACTTCCTGCAGGCTCCCGAATCCGTTCCAGGGTTTACCGTTCTGGGCCTTCCGCGCCTGTTCGAGAGGCAGATGGCGCAGTTCAATCCGGTGTTGTGGATGCAAAATTACGATTCTTTCCATCAGATTGCGCAATTCGCGTACATTCCCAGGCCACGCGTAGCTTTTCAGGGCAGCGAGAGCATCTTCGCTCAGCTCCTTTGGCTTGCGCCCGTAGGCCACAGCAAACTCGCGTAAAAAGTGAGCGGCTAAAGACGGTACGTCTTCTGCTCGCTCTCGCAAAGGAGGGACTGTAAAGGGAATGACATTTAACCGATAAAAAAGATCCTCGCGGAAATTGCCGCGCTCGATTTCTTTCTCGAGATTCTTGTTAGTTGCGGCAATCACGCGCACATCGACCTGAATCGATTGCGGCGCACCGATCGGTTCAAAGCGGTGCTCATCGAGAGCACGCAAAACCTTGGCCTGCGTCTTCAGACTCATGTCCCCTACTTCGTCGAGGAAGAACGTGCCGCCGTGCGCTTTCTGCATTTTGCCAATCTTGTGGTCGGCAGCGCCGTCCAGGTTTGTACGCCGATGCCCGAAGAGCTCGCTTTCGATCAGGTCTTCCGGTAATGCCGCGCAATTCACTTCCACGAATGGACCGCTCGATCGCTGACTCGAGCGATGAATCGCGCGCGCGACGAGTTCCTTACCGGTCCCGCTTTCGCCATAGATCAAGACCCGGCCGTTAGTCCCCGCCATCAATTTAAGCTGCTGGCGAAGCGCTTTCATCGCGACACTCTCACCAATGATTTCGGGCAACCCGGCATCCTCATGCAGCCTCTCTAATTCCAAATTCATTCGACGCTGCTGGACGGCGTTCCTCACGATCACGCTGACCTTTTCGATAGTCAGCGGCTTCTCTATAAAATCGAAGGCCCCGAGCTTAGTAGCCTTCACCGCAGTCTCGATGTTCCCGTGTCCCGAGATCATGATGACGGCAGGACGCGATCCAGCCGGCAGATCCTGAATCTTTGAGAGCGCGGTTAAACCGTCTATACCGGTCAGCCAAATATCGAGCAAGACCGCTTCGTACGATTCACTTTCCAACTCGGCTAGACAGGCCTCACCGCTAGCCACCGCAGTGCATTGATAATTCTCATCCGACAGCACTCCCTTAAGTGATTGGCGAATGGAAGCCTCGTCATCGACAATGAGAACTCTGGGTCCGCGGATAGGCATGTTTCGGGCCGCTACACCTTCAGGGTAGCGGGATGCGTATCCTCCGCCTCGGTGAGCGAGGCGGGTTCGGCGGCGGAGAAAGCACTCAGCTCGACAATGAATCGAGCACCGCTCGGCCGGTTGTCCTCGACCCTTACCCTGCCCCCATGCTCGGTGACGATATGGCTCACAATGGCAAGACCTAATCCTGTACCGCGGTCCTTAGTCGAAAAGTATGGGAGGAAGAGTTTCTCTTTGCCCTCGGCCGAGATGCCGCAACCGGTATCGGTGACCGATAGCTCAACCGTTTCCCCGGATTTCTGGGCGCTTGCAACAAGCAATTTTTGTACCGGTGCGTCATTCATCGCTTCAACGGCGTTGTCGATCAAATTGACGATCACCCTCTTGAGGTGTTCTTTGTCGGCAAGCACAAGCGGTATGCTGCGATCGAGGTCGAGCGAAACAGATATATGATCAAGCCGTCCGGAGAAAACATATAGGGCGCTTTCGATAATTTCATTGAGATCGACCGCGAATGGCTGAGGGGTGGGAAAGCGTGAGAACTGGGAGAACTCATCGACCAATGACTTAACAGTTTGCACCTCCTGCTGTATGATTCCGGTGCATTCTTCGAGAATCGCGCGAGAAGCCGGATCGACGGGCAGCCGAAGCAACTGTCGTGCAATCCGGTCCGCGCACAGCGAAATGGGCGTTAAGGGGTTCTTGATCTCGTGGGCAATACGGCGCGCCACCTCCTGCCAAGCGGCGGCTTTTTGCGCGCGCAACAGGTCGCTCGTATCTTCCAAGACCAATACGAATCCACGCTGCTCCTCCAGCCAAGCACTAGTCACGGCGAGGTGCAGGACAGAAGACGTTTGCTGTATTTCCAACTGGCAAGCCGCGACGCCCGTCCGGCGCGCTCGTTTCATCAAGTAACGAATCTGGGCGAGATCGTCGGGCGAAAACAAATGGTCGAGCCGTTCGGCTGATGACGCCGCCTCTTGCGGAAAAATTCCAGTCAAGGCTCGATTGACACGCTCGATCCGCTCATCCGCGGAAACGGAAATCACACCGGTGGGAATGCTCTCGAGAATCGCTTCGGTGAAGCGCCGTCGAGCCTCGAGCTCACGCGCATTCGCCTCCAGTTCGCTAGTCATGGCGTTGAATGCCCGAACCAATGTGGCCAGCTCGTCCATCGCGTTCACACGCACGCGATAAGACAAATTGCCGCGTCGTACCTCCTGGGCCGCGCCGAGCAGTGCCGAGATCGGGACACTGATCTGCCTGGACAGAATCTGCGCCGACCAGGCAGCAAAAAAGAGAACGAAAAGCGTAATGAGGCAGATCAAGAGGAAGTAAGTATCGTGATAGAACTTCCGGCGCCCGGCTTGCTGATTCTGCTCTTCAATAAACTGCTGAATGGCATTCTCCTGGGGCAGCAAATTATGGCTCATTACCGAAAACGCGCTTACACGGCCTAGGGTCTTTCCACCGATCGATACCTCCGCATTCGCTTGCAGCAGCGGACCGCTCGTCTTGGATGAGTCTTGGCAGAGAGAGACCGGAGCCGCTTGCGGCCTTTGCACCGTAAGCCGGCGAATGCCCCGGCTTTCGCAGAGATTTTGAAAAAGCGCCTTATCTATGGCGCCCGTTTGAGCGACCTGCTGAACCTGCGGCAATAGACTGATCCAATCAGCTTCAGCCTGGACTCGCTTTTGCGCTTCTTCCCGATACGAATTATCCAGATCCTGCAGCTTGAGCTGGATGTTTTCTGCTGGCCGGCTGAACCATCGGTCAAGTGTTCGATTCAGCACATATACGCTAAAGAGCACATAGAAGAGCGCCGGTGCCAAGGTCAGGGCCAGGGCCCCAAAAAGCAATTTGGATCGGATGCGTGATCCTTCTCGATTGCTTTGCCGGTCGATATAAAGCTTCACCCCTGCTCGAAAGAGCATAAAGGCCAGCGTCACCGTCAGAACGAAGATAAGGGTCGAAACCGCCCAAAGCACTATGGTTTCGATCAAGCCGGATGGCGAGTACGCAATTCGAAAGGAACCCTGCCATATGACAAGCGCAAGCAGTATAAGGAAGCCTAGCGCAGCGGCAGCAAGGGCAAAGCGTCGGCGCACAACACTGTCATGGTAGCCCAGATAGGGCTCCCATTGTTATGAGCATTCCGCTCAATCTATTTCTCTTTGGCGTTTCCCGAGCGACTTTGAGTTCTGAATTCGTATTGCTGAATTTGCAACGCTAATTGACCTTTCGTATGGCGGCTAATGCGCCCACGCGCGACCAAATTCAGTAGACAACGCTCGTTCAATTGGGCCGGCCAGCTGATGGAGACTTCCAGACGAGTTCCCACCGGCAGATCGTGATCGGACGTGAATAGCACACCTGAGCTACTGATATTTAACGTTTTACCGCTTCCGGATAGAATCTCGGTTCTCTGGTTCAGCGTCTTATAGCGCAGTTCCCGCTCGATGGGGAATCGGCTCGATCGGCGTCGTTCCGCAGCTACGTCCGAAGCTTCGGGGCGCCTGCTTTGAGTCAGAGTACTTTCGGGCACGTAGTAAAGCTCCATAATAAGTGTACACAATTAGGGCGCATTATTTTAATTAATCAGGTAAATTCGTTTTCTTTGCCGCGTCTTTTGTTAAGCCAATCGAGGCGCTCCCGCAATTCATTCTCGAATCCCCGATCGGTAGGTTTATAGAATACGGCGCCAGTCAGCGCGGGAGGCAAGCAGGGCATGGCCGTTACGCCATCTACCTCGTTGTGCGCATGTTTGTAGCCCTTCGAGTATTCCATTTCTTTCATAAGCCGGGTGGGAGCGTTCCTAAGATGGAGCGGGACCGGGGGCGCCACGGTGCTTTCAATTGTCGCGTTCACCTTATTAAGGGCCTGGTATGCAGCGTCTGATTTCGGGGCCAGCGCTAAATGAATAGTGAGCTGGGCCAATGCTAGATCTCCCCCCGGAACGCCCAGAAAGTGAACGGTCTGCATGCATGCGATCGCCTGCTCAACAGCTCGGGGATCGGCAAGCCCTATGTCTTCAATGGCCATGCGCACGAGCCGCCTCGCCAGATACAGCCGGTCCTCGCCGGCCTTCATCATGCGTGCAAGCCAGTACAAAGCCGCGTCTGCATCGCTCGACCGCACTGACTTGTGCAGGGCGGAAATAAGGTTGTAGTGCTCCTCGCCCGATTTATCGTACAGCAGCACCTTTCGCTGTAAGGCGTCGGCAATAGCGTGCTCATCGAGCACCCCTTCCTGGGCGGATTCAGCAGCAAGTTCGACGGTATTCAGCGCCGCCCGTGCATCTCCGCTCGAAGCAACTGCGATCTCATTGAGCAACTCATCAGTAATCTTCAATCCCAGGTGGCCCAGCCCTCGCCCGGGGGTCTCGAGAGCACGCTTGAGCAAGGTAACGACCTCGGAGGTCTCGAGCGCCCGAAGCGAGTACACTTTCGTTCGCGAGAGCAAAGCGGAAACCACTTCGAACGACGGATTCTCCGTTGTCGCACCGATCAAGACCACATCTCCGCGTTCCACATACGGCAGGAATGCATCTTGCTGCGCCTTGTTAAAACGATGAATTTCATCGATGAACAGAACAGTTCTCTGGCCTAACCGCTTGGCTTTCTCCGCATCGGCCATCACGGCTTTGATCTCTTTGATCCCGCTCAACACCGCACTGAAGCGCAGGAAATGTGACTTACTGTGTTCGGCCATCAGGGCTGCCAAAGTCGTTTTGCCCGATCCCGGTGGGCCCCACAAAATAAGGGAGCTCAAATGGCCGGTCTCGATCTGCGCTCTGAGCGGCTTTCCCGGGCCCAAAATGTGCTCTTGACCGAGATATTCATCAAGCGTTCGAGGGCGCATGCGGTCGGCGAGCGGACGCCGCGATGCATTCTCATTCTGCTCGGCCGCGAGCGGAGACGCATCGAAGAGGCTCATCGCGTTCTCCTTTGCTGCTGAGCCTGAAAAAGCGCAATGGAACACGCAATTGCGGCATTCAGTGACTCTACTTTTTCAGTCGGAATCGAGACCGGATAGGCGGCCGCGACCAGCTCCTGAGAAATGCCGGCACCTTCGCTCCCCACCACGAGCGCGCATCTAGACCTCAGATCGACTTCCTCCAGCATTTGGGGTGCGCCAGTCGTCAGAGCATAGAGCGGTATACGCTCGGCCTGGCAATGTTCCGTGAGCTCTGCCGCCGCGATTCCTTCTAAAAACGGCAACCGGAAAATGGATCCCGCACTGGCCCGCAACAGCTTCCCATTCGCTACATGTGCGCAGCCTTTCAAAAAAACCAATCCGGTACAGCCGAACGCTTCCGCGGACCGTGCAATGGTTCCGGCGTTTCCCGGGTCCTGAATCCCGTCTAACGCGACAACGAGTGCCGACGGGCCAAGAAGGTCCGGCCAGCTCCAGACCCGCGGCTCGAGCAAAGCCAACAATTCCTGTGTGGTCTCGGTCGTCGCAGTAGAAGCCAACGCACGTTCAGAGACCTCCACGACCTCTGCCTCTGCGTTGCGCAAAATTTGCGAATAGCGAATCAGAGCGCCGGCGGTCGCGAACACCTGTTTCACCTGCCATTCGCTCTGGAGCGCTTCTTCGATGAGATGCGGCCCTTCGGCCACGATCAGCCCACCTTCCGTTGGACGCCCCGACGCGGCAGCGCGGCGAATACTCAGCAGGACCGGATTCTTGCTGCTCGTGAGCTGCGTCATTCGTAAACGGTGTTTATCCGGCGTAGACTATTGGTTTCAGCTAAATCGAACTTCGAGCGCTGAAGCATGCCACATGAAGCGCGCGGTTGCGGGTTTGTCCGCCCTGCTCTCAATCCTGCTTTTAGGGTATCTGTTCTATGTCGCAAAACAAATCCAGAAGCAGTCCACCATCGACGACGCGCAGAACGCTGACATAATCGTTGTTCTTGGAGCCGCCGAATACAGAGGGAAACCCTCGCCTGTCCTACAAGCCCGATTGAATCACGCTCTTCTTCTGTATCTCAGGGGACTTGCTCCATACATCCTTACTACTGGGGGCGCCGGTGGCGATCCCTTCTATACAGAAAGCGAGGTCGGGCGCGCTTATCTGGCCGAACATGGCGTTCCTTCCGAAGCGATTGTCGTTGAACAGCAGGGTGAGACCACAGCCCAGAGCGTAGATGCTTCGGCGGAGATCATGCGGCGCATGAACCTGCATTCCTGCATTGTCGTGAGCGACGGCTACCATATTTATCGCGTGAAACGGCTGCTACAGGCGCAAGGCATCAAGGTCTACGGCTCACCGCGCCCGCCAGCCGGCTCGTTCAGCCCAATGGAGCTTCGCTGGCTCTATTTCCGCCAGGCGATCGGTTTTGCGCTTTGGCAAGTTGGCATCAATATCTAAACGGCGAATTCTTTACGCGTTCTCTTTCCCGCTCGCCGCTGCATTAGGCTGCCATAGAGTTTCTGTGGCGCTCAGCGCGTGATTCACCCATCGGCTCCAAACAAAGAAAGCGTCACTGAGCCGGTTTAGATATTGGACGGCCTCCGCGGGAACGCTCTGCTCTTTCGCCAACCTGACCAGCAGCCGCTCGGCTCTGCGACATACGGTACGGCAGATGTGGAGCTCGGCATCGAGACGCGTGGCTCCGGGCAAGACGAATGATCGTAGCGGTTCTAACTGTTCATTTGCCACATCGATCTCCCGCTCGAGTTGTTCGACTTCCGTAATGGTGATGCGCGGCTGCCTCGGATGCACGTCTTCCGGCAAGGTGGCCAAAATAGACCCTAGATTGAACAACTCATGTTGCACCCGTTTCAAAATGCCGGCAAACGGACCCAACTGTTCCGTGCGAAGCCCCGTTTCTTCGGCAGTCGATCGCGCGATCCCGACAAACGCATTCAATTCATCAACGGTGCCGTAGCAATCGATTCGAAGATCGTCCTTCGCCACACGCTGCCCGCCGACTAAATGGGTCTGCCCGCCATCCCCCATACGCGTGTAAATGCGGTTGAGAGCTATCCTGGGCTCGTTGAAAGTCTTCTCGCTCATGCTGCTGATTACTGCTCCATACGCGCCGCTCGCCGTTTCTCGATTATGCCAGCCCGCCTCCCTAAATCAGATCGTGCATGTGAGAGACCGCATCTAGGATCCTCACGAGAGCTAAGAGTGCCCAGCCCACCGTCGGTTATGAGTTCACCGCCGACCCATCGAGCCATAGAGTGGTGTCTTGACAGGATCCGGCTATGCCGGTCCCGACTTTGCTGTCCAGCTGGACATTTCCAATTGAGAATGGTCTAAATAGGGAGGTGAGCGCGACAAGCGGACAGAAACCGCCTTCCGTTCCGTATCTAAATGACAGTTTCGGATCGCCGACGGCTCGCTAGCAGTACTCCGACCCTATAAGCACTCTGCCGCTCCAGGATCGGCGGCGACAGCTTCCACTAGGGGCAGGGCGAAATGGAACAATTCACGGGCGCTGAACATATACGCCATAGCTTCTCCGACTCGTGCACCGTTGTTCCTCGTTCTGGTAAGAAAATTGTCGACGATCTTTGCGAAAAAGCGATCCGGCCAGTTCGCATGAGCTCCACCGGCGGACGTATCAAATTCCTCCATGTCGCGCCATATCCGGCAGCCATTCTCAGTCACAGGGACCTGATAACGTGCGATTCGCTTTCCTGGAATGTCGGCAACATGTTCAACGTAGTGGAGGAAGGTCACGGCATCGTGATCAGATCCCAGTAATACGATCTTGCCGTCGAGCATCAAGAATCGTTCCAGCGGAGAATCAATGCCGAATGCATAATTCCACGGTTGGCTGGACATGAGGTACTCAGTCTGCTTGCCCCAGAACACGAAACGGGCAACGTGGCGATTCACTCGAGAGTCAGGAAATGTACGAAGGAATTCAACGAGTGTCCCGTTGTCACGAGCCGATCTCGCCGTGAGAGGATCGAACGCCGGCAACTTTTCATAGACCTCGCGGTCTTGCTCCACGGTGAGGTTTCCTCGCCCCACCTCGTCGTAGTAACGCGGGCAACTTGCATACATCATCAGAGTGCCTTCCGAAGTGACGATCGATTTGAGAGCTAAATGTATCTGATCGGGACCGCCCGCAACTTCTCCAACCGCTCGCACGGAGGCATGCAGCATAAGGGTATCGGTCGCCTTGATGCCGAGCTTGCGAAAGTCATTCTCCAGTGCCTCTTTCGAGTACATCGTGATCCGCCTCTAGATAGCGGCCGCTGGGGAGACTGGATCCGTACCTATCTCGGTCTTTACGGCAAACAGCACAAGATAGAAGCCGGTTATGACATCGGCCAGAGCCGTCGGCGGAAAGCAGATGTATTGGAATAACGCGTGCCGTTCCGGGAACACCAAAGTCGCAAAATACAGGCATGTCCAGATTACCGAGGCAGCCAGGCCCAGCCCTGACACGGCTCTCGGGATGTAGTTCGATTTGAAAAACAGATAAAAGAAAAGCAGAGAGCCTATGCCGAAAGCAATCCCGCCGATGTTCTCGGCGCTACCGGCAATACTGCGCATAAGGTCCGACAGTTTCCCTGCGGTGGCCGTACCGCCTCCAACGTCTTGTGCGGAGGTGTAGAGATGCACCCGCACGAAGGTACACGTCCGCACCACCATCCCGAGGAATGAATCTCCCAAACTGAAGATCATCGCAAGTTGAGCAAGCAAATAGTTGACGGATTTCAGAGTTGCGTACAATGCGAAAGCCAGCACAGCGCTGCTCAACGTCACAATCACCACGAGCGAGAGCGCTGCTCTGTATAGATGTTCCGACGCTGCAATTCTCCTGGCTGTTTCTGCGAAGGTTCCGCTCCCCGCTATATCGGAGAGGATGAAGCCGCTGCCGAGAGCGAGGATGATTTCAGCAAGGAACAAAAACCCCGCAAGTCTGGCGTATCTTCGTTGCGTGTTGTCCCTGTCAGCGTCTTCGATTGCTGATCGCATTCGATCTTCCGCCTGCTAGCGCTGTCCGACGGTCGGCTAGTACGCTCCCGTTACCTCTTCCTTGATCGAGATCCAGCCCGATAGTACGTTTAATGCGCGCAAAAAGTTCAAGTTGTCGGATGACGGGCAGTCCGGACATTGGCCGACGTAAACCCGACCCCTCAGTACGATGGAGCGCAGCTTACCGGTCGCGGACCAATTGGGTCTATAACGCCCAGTTAATGGGCGCCGACCTGCGCCGAGGTCGGATCGATGTTGTAATTTACCTGAAAGAAGTTAACTGGATCAAATCTCTTTTTGACAGAGGTCAACCGCGCTAGGTTGGGGCCGAAAGCCGTATTGATGACCTCTCTACTTTCAACGTCCAGCGCGGAAAGCAGATGCGCGTTGGCAGAAAAAGGGCGTAAAGCTTCTTCACCCGATCGAGCCCAGTCGCGGTGGAGCGCCGTTTCTGCTGGATCAGTCCACTGGCCGATAAAGAGAATGTCCCACGGCAGATCGCGATGCGGAAATGCCGTGGAATCCTTTGGCACGCGGCCTGCGGCTCCGCCATAGTGTTCAATCACAACGAACGAGAGCTGCGACGTCATTTTGTTCGCATGCTCGACGATTGCAGCGATCGCACTGTCGGACAGCTCCCGCTGCAGAGTGGATTTCCAATAATTCTGATTGCCATCCGGGAACGCCGCGGCAAGGAGCGATTGCATCGCCGGGAAGGGTAGCGGTTGGATGGTATCAACAATAGGGCTGCCGAATCTACGGAGAGGTTCGAGCACTCGTTCGCCCTCCGAAATGTCGCCACAGTAGCACGGAATCACCGCTACTAGCGGAACGCCGTCCGGAGCATGGAGAAGCGCTGCATAGGCAGTGAGCTCATCCGGTGCGAGTTCGATGTAGTTGCGGAAGTGGCGGATCACATCGACGGCGACGTCGCGCAGGTAAAGTATCATCCCGCCCAAAACAGTTTTCACGGGATGGGCCTCAAATTCGAAAGAAACAACGATTCCAAAGTTTCCGCCCCCTCCGCGAAGAGCCCAGAAGAGATCCCCGTTCTCAGCAGTGCTGGCGGTGAGTACTTTGCCGTAGGCGCAAACTATCTGGCAAGACAAAAGGTTATCGATAGACATCCCGTACTTGCGAACCAGCCAACCAACACCGCCACCCAGTGTAAGACCTCCGATACCAGTCTTCGGAACTATCCCTGTCGGGACGGCGAGACCGAATGGATGTGTTTCCCGGTCGAGATCTCCCAGAGTGGCTCCGCCCTGAACTCGGACCGTGCGTTTGGCTGGATCAACATGCACGGAACGCATTCGCGAAAGGTCGATTACCAGACCGTCGTCACAAAGCGCCCGGCCGCCTACGTTGTGACCACCACCTCGGATTGCCGTCAGTAAATCCTTTTCCTGCGCGAAGTTCACAGCAGCGATAATGTCCGCGATCCCTGAACAGCGAGCGACCAGCGCCGGATGTTTCTGGACGCTGGCGTTCCAAATGCGGCAAGCGTCGTCATAGCCAGCGTCCCCCGGCGCGAACAGCTCCCCACGAAACGAGGATTTGAGTGGTTGAATGTCGAGAACGGGCATGGCTTGTGCGCGAATCTTATCATGACGCTCTACTTGCCGCTCACGCATCGGCCGAAGTGCTGCGATCAAGAACGATAAACGCCGAAGCATTTCCCTACGCCGTATGACCGCGAAATGCGGGCATGCCCAAGAACAAACGTAAGCGAACACCGAAAACCGTTCTCAAACTGCCCGATCTAGAGCAATCCAAGTCAGCCGTTCTGAAACGTGCGCAAGGTTGTGTCATCTGGCCGGAGGCGAGTTAGAGCAAATTCAGTTCTTGCTTGGTCACGTCAGCGTACAAACGACCGAGCGATATCTCGGTTGCAAACAACGGCTGCGGAATGCAGTTAATGATCGTATCGGCATCGAACCCGATTTCGGCGACAAGTAGGCGACATATCGGGAGTAATCGGCTGAGGAACGACATGGCCCCTGGCCGGACTATCAACGCCCGAATGAATTCTTGCACTGGCGATCTACGATGACGAGGGATGGCACCTCGCAAAGCCCGACGACCGGAGACTTCCTAGTCGTCGTAAAAGATTTGTCCGATAATCACGATTTCTGCACCGAACCTGACCGCCTGATTAGACTGGCGTTTTTCTGTGCAGAATACGGGCACAGGAAGCTTGTTTAAAAACCGCATAAAGCCGGAGCAACGCTGCGACTCACTCAGCGTCACTCCGGCCCCTATCAGTGACTACGGGTTAAGCGGCCTGCGCAATCTTCTTTTCCTCTTCCAGCGCCGCCGCGAGTGCGGTGAACAGCGGGTTGAGGTCGAAAGTGTTAGTGCTGCCGATACGCGCTTCCCGCCGCAAGTACCGCTTGCCTTCGAGATTCGCAGCATAACGGCGCGCCATTTTGTCAGTGACGCCCATGCGTGCGGCCAGAGATTTATAGCTCGGAAAAGGAGCATTCTCCGACCACTTATAGGACATCAGCTCGAGCACGAACATCGCTTCACCCACGGTGAGTGCGTAGGGCTTGAGACGGGCGTACAGGCGCAGGAAGGAATCGGGAACACCGACCCAACCTTCCGGCCGGGCGAACAGGATTTCCTGCCCTCCCCAGCGGACGGCCAATTTGCGGTTGATGGTGGAACTGTCCGGGTTTGCCGGAAAGCTGGTGACGTTCGATTTATTGATAGGCTCCATTTGCGGAGACCTCCAGATTGATATGGAGGAAACCGGCGTTCAATCCGCGAATGGGGCGACTTTTGCGAAAAGACCGCGTAACCATCCGAAACTTCGCGCCGATTTCCACATGAGCGGCTTCCGCCACTCACATCTCATTTGTACCTGCCGCAACCTAATTTCGGAAACTATTGCCGGGACGCGCGTGGCTCTGTTTTCAATATGACGACTGTCTATGCTTGGTCCCTATGCGTTGGTATGGCTATGCTTTGGTGGACATCGCGTGGGAGAGGGGTGAAGAACGGAATGTCCGGTCCTCCGGGCGGCAATGTCCAGTGGGAGGCTAGACACTAATTCCCGCTGACTGGCGCAATTTTTGTGGCAGGCGTATAGTGGAATTGCGAAAAGACCGCGTAGCTTTCCGAAGCTCCGCGCCGAGAAGCCCGACAGGAAACTGTCGGGCTTTTCTCTTTCAAATCCCCACCTTCGCGTATTCGTCGAGCGAGGAATCAGAATCGTTTCCCCACGCTTAGGAGGCGCACGTAATCACGCGCTATTTCAGAACCAGCACGACATTTTGCACCAAGCTTGTAATGGCGTCGTCGGCCTGAGCCGCGCCAATCTCCTGCAACGTGGGATGCGCCGCTAGATTCCGCTTCGTAAGCTGCATATCAAGAATCTTCTTGATGTTCCCGGAGGGGAAAAGCCCCGCGCTTCCACATATATCCAGCGTTTCCGCTTCTTTCAAATCCTCGAAGGTCTCCCGATTGGCAATGGTGATCGATGCAGCTTTCTTCTGTCCTATGCGGCCTGCAATGTTCGCTTGGAAAGCCGCAGTCCGACCCGAATCGGCAACTATCCAGCGCAGCAGGTGGTCATAGGTAAGATTCCACGCCATGATTATCGCGGCGCGGAAGTTTCTGTGGTGGTAGCAACTGATTGCTTCCTTGAGGAAGATGCGCTCCGCTTCGTCTGCCACCTTGCCGGGAAGGTCTTTCAACAGCTTCGAGACCGCAATCGTGGTTTCGTGTTCCCCGTACTTATCGTCCAGGTTCGCGCGCGTCGCGTGTTCAAGCCTATAGCCGCCGTTGTCCTGCAACAGCACTTTCGGGCGACGTTCCGCCACCCGCTTGAATTGCTCACTGTAATTCGGCTCCGGCAGATGCTCGCCCCTATAACAGGCGCGGATTGCCGCCTGGTCAAAGCGCTCTTTGCCGCCGTGCGTGTGGAGATACCAGCCGAAATGCAGAATCTTATCTGGATGCTGAAGCGCGGCGAAGCCGGGTACAGCGGCGACGAACTCCTTGACCGTCATTCAGGAAGGGACTTTACTACATCCTCACCTGTCGGATTGATGGTAAATTCGCCCTTCGTCTCGCCCTTACGGATAAGGTCATCGTGGACGAGGTTATGGAATGGCTGCGACCAATCGTTGAAGCCGACCGACCAGCCTGCCGTCTTATAGAAGGTGTAAATGCAGTCCGTGTTCACGATGGGCGTGCCGTTCATTTCCTTGAGCCAGTACATCGCAGTCAGGTACTGCCTCAGTTTGCTTGACGGCTTCTTTTCGGCAGCGAATGCTTTTAACGAATCGGAATCCTTTACCAAATCGTGCAGATAGTTTGGCGGTTTCGGCTTGCCCTTGGGCTTTGCCGTTTTGGTCTTTACCGGAGGCGTGTCGGCGTTTTCGTCAACGATTTCAGCTTCCACCTCTTCCGCTTGTTCGTAATCTTGGCTCGCATCACCGGATGCCAGCTCTTTCGGCGGCTTGGGCTTGGTAGGCGGCAATTTGGGCGTGCCGTTTGTGCGCGCCGTGAGCGCTGTGGTTAGCTGCCGGATGCTGTTCTCAACGGAGCTATTCGCACCCTCAAGTTCAAATTCGATGACGCGTAATTTTACTTTGGCGCGGTCTTCACCGCCGCTATTGCCCTTTGCCATTGCTGGGCACCTCCAGATGCTCGTGGGGGGACAATTCAAGGCTACCACGAACATGGCAGGAAATGTTCTAAGCCGGAAGGGCATGTTTCCACGCCCGACCAGCCCCGGCCTCCAGCGCGGCGCTCGGGTTGCATCCCTGCATTGCCCTATCCTCCGGCTGGCCCGAAACGAATACTAACGCAACCAGCTCCGGCAGGAAAGCGGAAAATCCCGGAGGATATACAAGGGGGCAGCGCCCCCTTGTTCCGCCTTGGCAAGAGCTGGTAAATAGCGAACGCGAGAGCTTTGCTTACGACCCGCATCCATGCAGCATTCCAGACGAGGCGAATCGTCTCGCGCCATAGTTTTGGAATGAATTGGAATGAAAGTGCTGAGTGGAAGCTTTGTAAGCTCTTGAAATGATGGTGGCCAGGGACGGAATCGAACCGCCGACGCCAGCCTTTTTCAGAACTGCGATCAGCGAAATGGAGATTAGTCCCGAAAAACGCCGTTGTGTCCTGCGATTAATCGGATCTATCCCACCGCGCCTTGTCCAAAAGTAAGATACATCCGGTCGATCTGACTAAAGTAAACGCCTTCAGTGTTCCCGCCCATTTTGCAAGCGCTCCTGGGCCTCACGTCCTCCGTCACAAAGGCCAACCATAGGCAACTCTGGATAAGCCAACCGAGTTCGTTCGGTAAAAACGCCCGCGTTCCCACCCGCGCATTCTCGCTCCACACTCGTTCACTGATCCCAAAAATCTTCCATCCCACTCTGAATCAATCTCTTATCTGTTACTCGCGTCACCGCCCGGCACTCCCGCCCCGCAACAATGACGCGAAAAGATTCGATGGACGAATTCATCATCGACGAACTCCCGCCCGAGCACCGCACCGGCCCTACGGGTCCGCGCACCCCGGACGGTAAAGCGAAATCCAGCCAAAATTCTCTCAAGCACGGCTGCCGCTCGGAGAAAACCGTGCTGCCCGACGAAGATCCCGCCGAATTTGAGGCCACCGTCCAGGCCTGGTTCGATCATTACAGCCCCGACACCCAACCCGCCATCGGCTTAGTCGAACAACTCGCTCTCGCCCACTGGAAGCTCAAACGGAACACCAAACGCCTCGAAGAAATCGAATGGCAGCTCCCCGGCAACGCCCACCACTGGACCGAGGAGTACCAGAAGCGCTACGCCACGTTCACCCGCTATCACACCACTGCTGAGCGCTCATTTCTTCGCTATTACAAAGAAGTCGAGGCGCATTACCACCGCATCCACCGCGACGACCAGGCCCGCGAGCTCGCCTTCGCCAAACTCGCCGCCGTCGAATTTAAAAGGCTCGATAAGTCCGACGCTGCCGCCGTTGACCAGATTCGATTCGCTCAGGCTGTGGAAGTCGAAGTCGCTGGCGGAATCGCCCGGACCTACGGTTATCCGAGCAACCAGGAACTCCTCGACCAGGCGGCCAACCGCCCCACGCCTCCCATCTACATCAGCCGCAGCATTCTGTTCGAAGACGGCATCCCGCCTGAATATGCATGGGCCAAACCTGCTCACACGCGCCCGGGGGAGGTTCCCAAAGTCGTGCAAAGAATTTTATGGCCACAGTGGATCGAGCTCATCGCACGCGAAAGATCCGCCGGTACCGGCCATGCCGGCCCCCTCCACACTCCCGAATCCCCGTAAACCTCTAACCTGGACCGGCCCGTAGGGGGCGGGCACGCCCACTCCGATACCGCATAAACAAAACATGCTCTAATACAACTAGGGTCCGTCCATCTCAGGATTCACTCGCAGCTCAGATCTCGCTTCAGAGTTTGCATCAGCGATGTATCCCGGTGTTCGCGGTCTTATAATCTGGACAGTGTAAGTATGAGCATTCCGATTCGTGTACTCGTCGCCAAACCAGGCCTCGATGGACACGACCGCGGCGCCAAAGTGATCGCACGCGCTCTGCGTGACGCGGGCATGGAAGTGATTTACACCGGTCTCCGGCAAACGCCGGAGATGATCGTGAACGCAGCTTTGCAGGAAGATGTCCAAGTGATTGGACTCTCCATCCTGTCAGGCGCCCACAATGCAATTGTGCCGCGCCTGATGGAATTGCTGCGCCAAAAGGAGATGACTGATGTTCTGGTGGTCGTCGGCGGGATTATTCCCGACGAGGACGCGGCGGAACTCAAGAAGATTGGAGTCGCCGAGGTATTTCAGCCCGGCGCTTCACTCGAAAAAATCATTCAGTTCATTCGCGAGTCGGTGAAACAAGCAGCGTGAGCGTGGTCCCGTCGAACGTGATCCGTGTGGCTCCGGCTCAGCTTGAAACGGCGCGCAATGAACCCAAAAAGGAAATCATGCAGGACAGACTGAACATTGCCGTGTTCGTCGATTACGACAATATCGAAATTGGCGTGAAATCGACGTTACGGCGCGAATTCGACGTATCGCTTCCCCTCGGCGCACTGAAGGAGCGCGGCGATATTGTCGCAAAATTCGCATATGCCAATTGGGGACGCCAGGAAGGCGCTACCCGCCAGATGGCGGAAAACGCCGTGCAGATGGTGCAGCGTATCCCCTCCCCTCGGGGCGACAAGAACGGCGCGGATATCAATCTGGCTCTCGACGCTCTCGAGATGGCCTTCACGCATGCGCACGTGAATGCGTTTGCGATCGTCAGCGGCGATAGCGACTTTATTCCGCTGGTGAACAAGCTGAAAGAGTACGGCAAGACTGTATTCGTAGTCGGCGGGAAAGCATTCACGAGCACAATTCTTCAGCAGAATTGCCACGAATTCGTGAGCTATGAATCTCTGCTCGAAGATGGCGACCGCATTGTCCCGCAGCCCATGCCCGATCGTCGCGAACGCGGTGAACGTACTGAACGGCCGGACCGCCAGGACCGCAGAGATAAGAAGGAACGCGGCCAGCGCCCTGCTCCGCTGGATCTGACGCAAGTGATGCCGCTGGTTGAGCGTGCTTTACAAGTACTCGAGCGGCGCGCCGTTCAACCGCAACTCGGGCTTCTTAAGAGCACCATGCTCCAGCTCGATCCGGCATTTAGTGAGCGGGCCTATGGAGCGGGGAGCTTTTCTGATTTCGTAGAGAAACTCAAGAAGGCCGAGTTTGTCAACGTAAGCGGCTCGGGCGGACGCTACGTCATTGAACGTCGCGGCGGCCATACTGCGGAAAAGGTTGCTCCAAAACCCGAAGAAGCGCTGCCGTTGTTGCGCGACGTACTGGAAACACATCGGATGGAACTCGAGAACGGTGCGACAGCCGAGGAGCTGGAACAATGGGTGCAAAGCGAGCACCCGAACTTCGACTTGGCGAAGTTCGGCTTCCAGCAATTTTCTGAGTTCCTGAACTATGCGCAGGACAAGACCGTGGTCCGCGCCGAGCCGGATGAGGAGCGCGGCATCATCGTGCAATTGGGCGCTGAGTTCTATCCGCCAGCTTTGCCCGAAGTCGCGCCCGAAGCGGTTGTGGAAGAAGAAGAGGACGAGCCGCAGCCGATTGTTGAGGGCCAACCTACGATCTTCGAGCCAAATCCGCCGCCTCCCAAACCGAAGAAGGTCGCTGCGCGGAAGCGCGCTCCTGCGGGGACCAGCGCAGGTCGCCGTCCCCGTAAGAGGAAACCCGAATGACGCCGCTCCAACTCGACGCCTATCGGATCGAGGACGTTGACCGCATAATCACGCCCGCATTGCTCGTCTATCCCAAGATGGTCGAGAGGAACATCGATGCGACGTTGCGGATGCTTGGCAATGATCCGAATCGCTGGCGGCCACACATCAAGACTGCAAAGCTGGCGGCCGTGCTGCGGCAGTTACTGGATCGCCGTGTCGTGAACTTTAAATGCTCCACCACGCTTGAGCTGTTGACGGCTTGTCAAGCAGGTGCTACCGACGTCCTCCTTGCATATTCAGTGATGGGCGCAGGTGCCCGGCGGACCCTCGAAATCGCAGAATCGTTCCCACGCACGCGAGTTTCAGTGCTGGTCGAAACCGCTCAGCAGGCGATGGCGTGGCGCGGCTCCCCAATCGGCATCTTTATCGATGTAAATTCGGGCATGAACCGAACTGGAATCGCGCAGGAACGAATCGGAGAAATCGTTGAGCTAGCTCAGCAGCTCGGGAACCAATTCCGCGGGCTGCATTATTACGACGGGCACATCTCCGCCTTTACGCTCTCTGACCGGGAGAGCCGCGTTCACGAGGGGTACGATCGGCTGTTTGAAATAGTGAAGGCCGTCAAAGCAGCTGGTCTCGAGATAGGTGAATTGATCACATCGGGAACGCCGGCTACGCCCTTCGCCGTCTCTTATCCTGCATTCCAGGATGGTTCGATTCTACATCGCGTATCGCCCGGGACCGTTGTGTTTAACGACATGAGCAGCCTGGAGCAGCTCGCCGAATACGGTTACGCACCCGCTGCCATCGTCCTTTCGACTGTCGTAAGTCATCCCACTCCTCAATCCGTCACCTGCGACGCCGGACACAAGAGTGTTTCGGCTGATGCGGGGGTACCCACCTGCGCGGTTATCGGACACCCGGAACTGAAACCGCTGAAACCCAGCGAAGAACACTTGCCGATTGAAGGTCCCTCTCCGGACAGCATCCCCGCGCTCGGCGAAAAACTCTACCTCTTTCCCCGGCACGTCTGTCCCACGGTCAACAACTTCGACCAGGCTCTATTTGTCGTCGACGGGCGCATAGTAGAAGTCGAGCCGGTCACGGCGCGCGGTCACGAGTCGCCTCTCGCGCTTATGGATCACGAAGCAGTCGCCTAGCGAAGTCATGAGTCCCCGGACGATGCCCGGCGGGCGGGTTGACCGTGCCGACCTGCCCAAGGGACAGAACGGACGTGCGTTGTGTCGCTGGTGCAATTTGGAAGTGCCGCGAAGCCGATTCACGTTCTGCTCGGAGTGGTGCGTTGAAGAATGGAAACTCCGCACCGACCCCGGCTACCTTCGCGAGAAACTCCTGGCCCGTGATCACGGCGTATGCGCAGGCTGCGGTCTGAACTGCTTAGAGGAATTCCAGCGGATCAAACGTCTGCGACGCGCAGCACGCCTGAAGGCGGTAACGCAATGGGGACTCCGCGGACGCAAAAGCTTATGGGACGCCGACCACTTAATACCCGTCGCAGAAGGCGGCGGTGAATGTGATCTCTCCAATATGCGTACGCTTTGCTTAAAGTGCCATCGTGCCCGCACCTCGGAACTGCGCGATCGCCTACGGAAGCCTTCAGTTCCAAAGGGCTGCACCCTTTAGCCCCACCCAGACATCGAAGAGACCATGGAAAAACGTATGCTCGGTCGTAACGGCCTGCAAGTCTCAGCCCTGGGTCTCGGCTGCATGGGAATGTCGGAGTTTTACGGATCTGGTGATGAGGCTGAATCCATCGCAGTCATTCACAAGGCGATCGATCTCGGCGTCACTTTTCTGGACACCGCCGACATGTATGGTCAGGGCCGGAATGAAGAACTGGTCGGGCGTGCTCTGCGCGGCCACCGGGATCAGGTCGTGCTTGCCACAAAATTCGGCAATGTTCGCGGTCAAGATGGAGCTTTCTTGGGCGTCAATGGCAAACCCGAGTATGTCCGCTCAGCTTGCGAGGCCAGTCTTCGCCGCCTGGACGTGGAAGTCATCGATCTGTACTATCAGCATCGCGTCGATCCCGATACCCCAATCGAAGACACAGTGGGAGCAATGGCCGACTTAGTGCGTGAGGGTAAGGTTCGGTTTCTCGGCCTTTCGGAAGCCGCTCCGCAGACTGTGCGGCGAGCGCACGCTGTTCACCCGATTGCCGCCCTCCAAACCGAATATTCGCTGTGGACCCGCGATCCCGAAGATGAAATCCTAGCTACCCTCCGCGATTTGGGGATCGGCTTCGTCGCGTACAGCCCACTAGGCCGGGGCTTCTTAAGCGGACACATAAAGAGCATTGAGGATCTCGAGACCGACGATTACCGTCGAAGGGCTCCGCGCTTCCAAGGCGATAATTTTTCCAAGAATCTTGAATTGGTTTCCCAAATCGAGTTGATGGCTCGAGAGAAGAGTTGCACACCTTCGCAGCTTGCCTTGGCCTGGGTTTTGGCACAGGGCCAAGACATTGTCCCAATTCCCGGAACCAAGCGGATCCGCTACCTGGAGGAGAACGTCGCGGCTATTCAGATCCGCTTGAGTTCCGAAGATTTAGCACGGATTGACCAAGTATTCCCTCGCGGTGCAGCTTCAGGTCCGCGCTACCCTGAGCAGGCCATGAAAGCTGTTGGTCGGTAGGCATCCCGGTGGCGGGGGTGCGCTCCCAGAACGAGCCCGTGACGGCCCTCGGGAGCGCATCCCGCATGTAATTACGTACCCGTAGCTGTCTTGCTAGAGGTTCCTGCCCCGGCTCCCGCGGACGACGGGCCGATCCGCGATCCGCTACCGCTTGAAGAACCGCTCTGCGATCCCGCAGCCGCAGCTGAAGTCGCGCTTCCGGTTGCCTCGCCAGTTTGTATCGGAATCTGCCGTCGATTGGAGGCTTGCTCGGGAATCGGCAATGTGATCTCGAGTAAACCATTCCGGAACTGTGCCTTCGCATTCTCCGGATTTACGCCTTCCGGCAAAGGGATCTCCCGATAAAATTCGCCGTAACGCCGCTCGGAGCGATACGCGCCGCCGATCTTGTGTTCGTGCTCCGATTTTCTTTCGCCATGAAGAATCAGCGAATCGTTCGTCACCTCTACCTTCACGTCCTCCGGCTTAACACCGGGTAACTCAGCATGGACTTGCAATTGGCCGTTTTGCTCAGACACTTCGATAGCCGGAAACCAGTTTCCGGTTCTACCGCTCGAACTCTGTCCGAAGAAGCTGCCGAATGTGCGATCCATCTCCTCGCTCATCCGCCTCATTATCGAGAAGGGGTTAGCCGAGAAGAAGTCCGAAGGAGTCAAAGAAAAGCCGAAAGGATCCCGGCCGCGTGAACGCGACAGTTCCGTTCCGCTTCCTTGCCTCTGGAGTCCTTGATCACTCGTGCCAGAGCCTTGCTTTTCCGTTGAGCTCTGGGATGATTTTTTGACATCAACTTCCGCCATAAAATATTTCCTTCCGTTATGTTGACGCTGCAAGCGAGCCGCTGCGCTTCGGAGTATTTTTCGATTTAATGCGCAGTCTGCAACTGTCCGAAAGCCAACTTTACTTGCCGATGCAAAAGGTTGAAAAAATGCGGTTCAGGATGTCATCAGCGGTAGTTGCACCCGTTACGGCGTCAATAGGCCGGAGCGCAGCGTACAAGTCAAGCAGCAGCATCTCGTGCGGGATTCGAAACTCGACGGCCTTGTGCGCGTTGTCGAGCGCTTCCAGACTTTCTCGTAAGAGCGCCTCGTGGCGGATGTTTGTGATACCGCCGCTCTCTGGCGCAATTAATCCATCCGGTGCAAGCCGCCGTAGAATAGCATTCTGAAGGTTCGCGATCCCTTCTCCCGTCATGGCGGAAACGGGTAACAAATCTACGGATTCCGGGAACCGGGGCTCAAGATCGCATTTGTTTCCCACGATGATCGGCTTTCGATTTCGTAGCTTCTCTAACAGTGCTTCGTCTTCGCCCGTTATTCCCGCCGCGAGATCAAGAACCAGGAGAGTGAGATCGGCATCGGCCATCGCCTGGTAACTCCGCTCGACGCCCAGCGACTCAACTAGATCTTGCGACTTCCGGATTCCTGCCGTATCGACCAGTTTCACGGGAATGCCATCCAGCGACATCGCCTCTGAAACGAGGTCACGAGTGGTACCCGGGATCTCCGTGACGATGGCGCGGTCCTGGCTAAGCAGCCGGTTGAACAAGCTGCTCTTGCCGACATTCGGCCGTCCCGCAATGGCAAGAGTGAAACCTTGATGAACCAGTTTGCCGGCTGCAAAGCTATGAAGCAGATCGCGCACTGCACTCCCGATCGGTTCCAGCCTCCGAAGGATCTCCTCATTTGAGGCAACGCTGATGTCGTCTTCGGCGAAATCGATTCCGGCTTCGAGCAGCGCAATTAGTTCGATCAGTTGCTCCTTAACCGGACGGATGCGCCGTGAGACCGAGCCGTCGATCTGCTGAGCAGCGACTCGGGCTTGATACAACGTCGTGGCATCGATCAAATCCCGCACCGCCTCGGCCTTAGGCAGGTCAATGCGCCCGTTCACGTACGCGCGGAGCGTAAATTCGCCAGGTTCGGCCAGCCGCGCGCCTCGTTCAACCGCGCGCTCCAGGCAAAAGCGCAACACAACAGGCGCGCCATGGCAGGAAATCTCGACCACGTCCTCGGCCGTGTAGGACCGAGGGCTTTCGAAAAACGAGACGACTACCTGATCGATGGGTGCGCCTTGAGAGTCGACGAGTTCGGCGAATTCACTGGCCCAACTCCGCCAGCGCGGCGGACCAGCAAACCGGAGCATGCCCTCTGCAATTTCACGGCTCCGCGCTCCAGAGAGGCGCACAACGCCAATACCACCACGACCCAAAGGGGTGCTGATAGCGACAATCGTGTCGCGCACATTCATCGACGAAATGGATCAGTGTGGGCGACGGCCACGGTCGCCGGGAGGTCGATTGCCGCTTCGATGCTGCCCTTCGCGGCGGCTCCCGCCACCCCGGTATCTGCCCTCACCACCGCGTTCGTTACCGCGCAAGCCACGCTGAGGTCCGCGAATAGAGACGGGCGGTGCGGGAGGGGTGGGCATGTCGGCAGGTACAATGACGACCGCGCGCGCTGGTCCGAAACCGACACTCTCGCTGCGTAGATCTTTTTCGCCGCGCAAAGCCAGGTGAATCACCCGGCGCTCCCGGCTCGTCATGGGGTTGAAATGAAACGGTGTCCGCGTACGCTTCACTTTCTCCGCCGCGGCGAGCGCGCTCATGCGCAGTTCCTCTACTCGCATAAGGCGGTATTCGTTAGCGTCGAACGAGATCAGCGAGTGGTCCTCAGGTGGAATCCGCAGCGCCTCCATCGAAAGATGCTCGAGAGCCAGCAGCAATTCCGCGCGATTCGTTAGCAACAATTCGACATCCGCGCCTTGAAACCTCACGGTGACTTCCGGATTTTCTACTTCGGGATGCGGATTCTCACCCGTATGCAACTCGTATGCAAGCTCGAATCCGGCGCGGTCCAGTAGTGGCCTAAGAAAATGATCCAGTTTCGGCTTCAACGAGTCGACGGTGTATTTCATGCACTTTTATTTCTTGACTGTTTTCTTGACCGGCGCTTTCGGCGGCGGCAACGCGGGCGCGGGAGGAGGCATGAACTTATTGATAATGAGTTGCTGAGCGATGCCCACCAGGTTGCTGGTCAACCAATATAGTACAAGTCCGGCGGACGCATAGTAGAAGAAAAAGCCCATCATTAGGGGCATGAACATCATCATCTTCTGCTGGTTGGGGTCGACACCGGCGGCGGGCGTCAGCTTCTGTGAAAAGAATTGAGTTGCGATTAAGATGATCGGCAGCAGGTGAATGGGAAGCGCTTCGGCGGTAGAGAGATCGGGCACCCACAGCCACCCTGCGTGCCGCAGCTCAATCGCAATGTTCAGCACGCGATAGAAAGCATAAAAGAATGGTAGTTGCAGCAGCATGGGCAGACATCCACCCAAAGGATTGACGCCTTCCCTCTTATAGAGCGCCATTACCTCCTGGTTCTGCTCGGCCTTCCTCGGATCGCGAATGCTGACGTCCTTATATTTGGCGTTGATGGCCTGGATCTGCGGTTGCAGTTTTTGCATCTTGCGCGCCGATTTCAAGCTCGTCAGCTTGAAAGGGAACAGCAGGATGTTAATGATCAGAGTCACGAGAATGATCGCCCAACCGTAATTGTTCGTCCAATGGTCGTGTACCCAGTTCAGCGAAAGAAACAGCGGCTTCGCGAGTATTCCGAAAAATCCCCAATCAACAAGCTGCCCCAGCTTGGGGTTGACTTGACGTAGGATGTCGATGTCCTTCGGACCGACGTAAAGAGAGAAATCATTTTGCGCGCCGGTTGCGATACCCGCGCCGATGAATGGCGTGGCCTTATCCTCACCCGGAGCTTTCACCTCATCGCTATACGTACGGATCTCGAGCGACGAGGAGGAATCAGAGGGAAGAGCAACCGCGGCAAAAAAGTTGTCCTCCAACCCGCCGAATGTGTAATTGCCGGTATCTGTAATGGGGCCGTTCTTTGCGTCTTTTACACCCTTTTTGATTAGCTTTCCGGCGCTTGCGTCGTAGCGGACAGTCTGTTCCGTCGTGGCCGCGTTCCGAATGGTTAAATCACCGAATCCGCCACGCCAAACCAGAAAGTGTGAAACCGGAGCGCCATTTTCGAGCACAGCTGACCGCACATTCGCAAGAAAGCTATCTTTACCGAAGCGGAACGACTTCCGAACCTCCGTCTTGCCGTCGGAAAATTCATAATCGATCTCGCTGCCGTCCGCCGAGATTTTCCGCTGATAGAGAACCGTGTTTGGATCTACCGAAAGTTTCTGATCCTTCACTGCGATCGTGAAGGGCAGCCCAATCTGCGCCGCCGCAGGGTTGATCAGTTCCAAAGGCTTCCCGGCATTGTCCCGGTAGCCCTTCAAAACCCAACTCTTAATCGCCGCTCCCCGGTTTGTAAACACAACGTGATAGAGCTTCGTATCTATCTCATCCGTAAGTTCAGATGTCGCTTGAATCTGACCCGCCGTGATGCCAGTAGAAGCCAACGCTTGCGTTCCCGAAATGGGAGCTGCCGGTTTGACAGCTACTTTCGCCGCACTCTTGTCGTTCACCGGAGTCACGGGTTTCGGCCCGGGCGCCGGTTTGAAAAGATATTGCGAGGCCAGCAGCACTAGCATCATGAGCGCCAAGGCAATGGGAAGCCGCTTCTCTAGCGAGAGTGGCTGATTGGGATCACCGGGCTTATTCGGCATAGCTATTCCGCATCTCTAAACATCGGCGCTTCATTACCGGACCGGATCGAATCCGCCGCTATGAAATGGATGACAACGGCCGATGCGCCTCATCCCCAGCCAGCATCCGCGCCAGGGTCCATGCTTCGCGATTGCTTCCATCATGTACTCCGAGCAGGTTGGATAAAAGCGGCAAGCCGATGGCAACAGCGGAGAGAGAAACAATTTGTACCCTTTCAGGGCAGCAATCATGATTCTCTGCATCGGACAAACACTCTCCCGATTTCCCGGCATAGACTTTCGAATGGCGCATCCAAAACAGGGCGTTTGGGGTTGAACACGATAGCCCAGCCGTCAGGCATCTTCGCGAATTGTGTCCGTACCGCTTCTCTCATACGTCGCTTCATGCGGTTGCGCTCAACGGCATTACCCAAACTCCTCGGCACGGTGAACCCGAATCGCGAGGGCGCCGACTCCCGATGAACCTGCAAACAGAACGCGGTAAAGAAGCGATTCGCCATGCGAGTGCCGGTGTCGTAGATTCTGCGAAATTCAGCGGACCGGAGAACCCGTCTTGTTTTGGGAAGTGACAGCGGACCAAATTTTTCGCGCGCCGATTACTTCGCGTCCCGAACAGCGGGCTCGTCGCTCACCGTCAATTTGTGCCGGCCCTTGGCGCGCCGCCTCGCAAGAACCGCTCGCCCGTCGGAAGTTTTCATGCGCTTCCGGAATCCGTGGGTCTTCGCCCTGTGCCGATTATTCGGCTGAAACGTTCGCTTTGGCATTACAAATCCTTACTCTCCAACCTGGGAGCTGCTAACGCGAGGGCACACCGCTCTCAGTGCGTTTAGTCCTGAAATCTCAGTATACAAAAGCAGCGCTATGACTTGGTTCGGGTGAATGACACGATACTTTGACAATTATTTTACAGAGCGTTTTGTCCAGTACCCTCAAAAGTACTAAATTGCGGCTTTGTTCATTGACACTAACCTTGCGATAGATTATCGATGAACAGGAGGCATTTGAATTGCAGCATAAACTGAATTTATTTTTCTCCTGTGCCACCGTTCTGTTGTGCATTTCCGCAACCGCGTTCGGTCAGGCCCAGGAACCACAAACCAAGCCAACTAAAAAGCTCAAGGGCTATTTCTATGTGAAATCGGCGCCGAAGTCGGATGTTGAGGCCACCAAGAGCCAGATCGGTGGTTTCAGCGAAACCCAATCTCTACCGCTCTGGACTTTTTTTGTCGAATCGACGCGGGACCATAATGCTTATACCGGTGTGATGGTAGGCCGCGACCCATTTAGCGGAGGTGGAGTTGCCGAGGCCAAAACCTACATTGTCCCACTTATTATTAGGACCAATCGCATCGTAACCGCTGTCAACGCGGACGGCAGCTTCAAAACTAAATCGGGCGTTACCATATTTAATCCGACTGTGGCTGATAAAGCTTGCTTAGCCGCCCCCAATGACGTTCCGCTCACTCTCTACGAACAATCCCCGATCTTCAAGGATGCAACCTTCGACTTCGGCGGCACGATTGTCGGTCACACTCAATACGTCGATGCATTTCAACGCGCCAACTTCTGGCAGGTAGACGATCACTCTTCGTATCACGTGCTTCTCGATCCAGTGATCGGGCTTAAAGCCGTCGAGATAAACGTCCCTGCAGCCAGTGGCGCCGCGATTCCCGGTGCGCTTTTCGGTGCTTGCGGCCCCTTGGGAGTTGTCGATATTAACTGGTTTGACGCTTACCTGGACAACACAGTTCTTCCAGCACTGAAAAAACAAGGGGTAAACCCGTCAAACTTTCCTGTTTTTCCGGAATACAACGTTGTTGATTCTTTCGGGCCTCCTACCTTAGCCCAGTGCTGCGTTCTCGGGTATCACGGCACAACCGGTTTCCCGATCCAAACCTACTCGCCCGTCGATTTCGATTCCACCGGACTGTTCGGCTTCGATTTTATGAATTCCTACTCTGCATCGCATGAAGTGGCGGAATGGGTGAACGATCCCTTCGGCGACAATGCAACTCCGCCCTGGGGACACATTGGCCAAGTTTCAGGCTGCCAGGGCAACCTTGAAGTCGGCGACCCCTTGAGCGGCACGGAATCCATTCGGATCGAAATGCCGAACCACTTTACGTATCACCTTCAGGAGTTAGCATTCTTCTCCTGGTTCTATACCTCGCATTCCATAGGAATCAACGGCTGGTTTTCGAATAACGATACCTTCACTACGGATGCCGGGCCACCCTGCCAGTAACCAGCCCACGTTTAATGCCGCTGCGGGCTGTCGGAAAAACCGGTAGCCGGCAGAGGCAATCTAACGGACGTCTAACCAACACCGGTTTCTTAATTCCTGATTGACACCATCCTCGTGAATAGACTATCGATAAACAGGAGGTATTGAATTGCAGCGTAAACTGAGTTTATTTTTCTCCTGCACGACTGTCGCCTTGTGCATGACTGTGTCGGCCTCGTTCGGGCAGGACCAGGCACAAGCAAGCAAGAAGCTGCCGCCGATAAAGGCTTATTCCTGGGTAAAGCCACCGCCGAGCTCCGGTAACGTTGAAGCGACAAAGAGTTTGGCTGCGGCAGGATCGAGTAAGACCTTGCCGCTTTGGACTTTCTTCACCGAATCATCTCGTGACCATAATGCCTACAGTGGCGTGATGGTGGGTCGTGATCCCTTCCACGGTGGAGGAAGCGTCAGCGTCCCGACCTACGTAGTTCCGGTGATTATCAAGACCAACACGATTGGAACCGGGATTAATAGTCAAGGAATCATTAGCACAAAGCCGGGTACCACCACATTCAATCCGACAGTAGCCGACAAAGCGTGCCTAACCGCGCCCAACGATGTTCCGCTGACTCTATTCGAACAGTCGCCTATCTTCAGGTCTGCAACCTTCGCTTTCGGCGGGACGCTTGTGGGCACAACGCAATACGTCGACGCATTCCAGCGGGCGAATTTCTGGGAAGTAGATGATCACGACACGTATCACGTTCTACTCGGCCCTGTCAAAACTCTCAAAACAGTGGTCATCAACGTACCGGGAAAGTACGGCACGACGCTCCCAACTTCGTTAACAGGTACTTGTGCTACCGAAGGCATTGTCGATATCAATTGGTTCGACGCTTATCTTGACAGCACCGTCATTCCCGCGCTGGCATCGGAGGGTGTGAATCCATCGAATTTCCCGATTTTCCTAGTCCACGATGTGGTTTGGGCTTCTCCGGTAACTAATTTGAATGATTGCTGCTTTATCGGCTATCACGGGTACACGGGTTTGCCGATACAGACCTATTCGCCGATGGATTTCGACGACAACACCGGGTTTTTCGCGAGTCCTGAAATCCGGGATTCCTATGTCCCCTCTCACGAGGTGGCGGAATGGATGAATGACCCGTTCGACGATAATCCAACACCGCCTTGGGGACATACGGGGCAAGTCGGGGGCTGCCAAGGCAATCTCGAAACCGGTGACCCGTTAACCGGTACGCCCGGAATTCCAATCGCTGGGTCGAACGGTTTCACATACCATCTGCAGGAGCAGGCGTTCTTCTCGTGGTTTTTCGGCGAGCCGTCGATCGGCATTCATCATTGGTTCTCCAACAACGCAACATTCCTCACGGATGCAGGGCCGCCCTGCCAATAATCCAAGTACGCGTTTGGCACGGTTAGAGGTCGCCGGTATTCGGTAGCCTCTAACCAGTCAGTGAAATACATCCTCGCCCTCGATCAGGGCACGACCAGTTCGCGAGCCTTATTGATAGGCCCCGATAGCCGTGTTCATGGATCGGCGCAGAAGCCGTTCCAGCAGATCTTTCCCAAGCCGGGCTGGGTAGAGCATGATCCCGTCGACATCTGGTCTTCGCAGCTTGGAGTTGCGATTGAAGCGCTCGCACAAGCTGGTGTGAGCGCAGATCACGTAGCCGGGATCGGCATCACCAATCAGCGAGAGACGACGATTCTTTGGGATCGAAAAACGGGCGCCCCGATCTCAAACGCCATCGTGTGGCAGGACCGGCGCACCTCAACATTTTGCGATCAACTACGTGCAGACGGGTATGAGCCGCTCATTCAGCAAAAGACCGGCTTGGTGATCGACGCGTACTTTTCCGCGAGCAAGATTCGCTGGATGCTCGACAACATCCCCCGTGCAAAGGAACGTGCCGCGAGGGGTGAGCTCGCATTCGGCACTGTCGACAGCTGGCTGATTTGGAATCTCACCGCGGGTGCACGTCACGTCACTGATGTCACAAACGCATCGCGCACGATGCTCTTCAATTTGCGCACCCAGCAGTGGGATCCAGAGTTGCTCGCAATCTTCGATATTCCTGCGTCCCTGCTCCCCGAAATTGTCAGCTCCAGCGAGGTTTGTGGCGAGACGGCCGGCATGCTCGAAGGCATTTCTATTGCGGGCATCGCCGGAGATCAACAGGCAGCACTCTTTGGCCAGATGTGCACACGTCCCGGAATGGTGAAGTGTACCTACGGAACCGGCGCGTTTATGCTTCTGAACACTGGCAGCAATCCGGTCACCTCTCGAAGCAAACTGCTGACTACCATTGCTTGGAGCATGGGTGGCAACACCTACTATGCACTCGAAGGCAGTATTTTCATTGCGGGAGCAGTGGTTCAGTGGCTCCGCGATGAGCTGCAGATTATTCGCAGTGCCGAGGAGATCGAAACGCTCGCTTCCTCGGTGCCGGATAACCATGGCGTGTATTTCGTCCCCGCTTTTTCTGGACTTGGGGCCCCTCATTGGGATCAATATGCTCGCGGCTCTATCGTTGGTTTGACGCGTGGCTCCAATCGAGCTCACATCGCACGCGCGGCGCTCGAGGCGATCGCGTTTCAAGTGGCCGACGTGCTCGCGGCCATGCAGCGGGATTCCGGCGTGCCATTGGAAGAGCTTCGGGTAGATGGCGGTGCGGCCCGCAATAATCTCCTCATGCAGATCCAGACTGATCTGCTCGGTATACCGGTCACGCGTTCTTCAAATCCCGAAGCCACGGCGCTTGGAGCCGCCTTTCTCGCCGGACTCGCCGTCGGTTATTGGCCGGATCACGCCGCCATCGCGCATCAATGGACTGCGGACCGGCAGTTCACTCCTGCGATCAGCAGCGCGGAGCGCGGAAATAGGCGTGCTGGCTGGGCGCGGGCGCTAGAACGCGCTCGAAGCTGGGAGATCCGATCAGATCACGAAAACGAACTTCTGTGATACAAGTGCGGAGATTCCGTTCCTACAATGCATCTTGACAATGCGACAGTCGGCGAATTTGTCGGGACCATGGTCCTGATTCTCTTGGGTAACGGCGTCGTCGGAGCCGTCTTGCTCGCCCGCTCTAAAGCGGAAGGGGCCGGATGGCTGTCCATTACCGCTGGATGGGGTCTGGCAGTCTTTTCGGCTGTCGCAGTGAGCATCTCAATCGGCGATACGGATGCGCATATCAATCCTGCTTTCACAGTCGCTTCCGTTCTAATGACCGGTCATGCCGGCCGCCTGCTCACCTATATCCCGGCCCAAATTCTTGGCGCATTTGTCGGCGGAGTCCTGGTCTGGCTGTTTTATCTGCCGCATTGGGAGCCTACGGAAAACCCGGAAAAGAAGTTGGCGTGCTTCTCAACGATTCCAGCCATCCGCAATCTGCCATGTAACTTTCTCAGCGAAGTGATTGCAACGTTTGTGCTGGTCCTGGTTGCAAGCGCGCTCGTATCGCATCGCTTGGCACCGGGCGGCGTCGCACCTGGACTGGGTCCCGTGCTGGTCGGCGCGCTGGTCTGGAGCATTGGCCTATCGTTGGGAGCAACCACCGGATACGCCATCAATCCGGCGCGCGATTTAGGGCCGCGCCTTGCGCACACCTTTCTTCCGATCTCCGGTAAGGGAGCTTCCGATTGGAGCTACGCCTGGGTTCCCATTTTCGGTCCACTCTGCGGCGCTGCACTGGCGGCTCTGTTCATTCGGTTGGCGGGCATCTTCCAACGCGGCTTAGGGGTGATTTAATAAGAACCAGCGGCGCTGGAAATGCAGGAATAATCAACAAAAACAACAGTTCTCGGTGAAGGTCGGGACAATCTTCGAGGATTCGCCGATTGGTTTAGACAAGTGGCTTCCGGCAGCGTGGCTCATGCGACTTGCAAGAATGGCATCAGGTCCTATGAGGTGGCGCGGGATCTGAAGGTCACGCAAAAAGACGGCATGGTTCCTGCTTCATCGTGTCCGCGTTGTCATGCGTGCGAAGTCCTTTAAAAAGCTCTGTGGCGCGATGGAAGGCGACGAGACATTAATTGGCGGCAAAGTACGAAACATGCATCGGCACTCCGAAAAACGAAGTGTACGCCCACATTTCCGATCGACTTTTCAGCAGCAATCTATTAAGATGCGATCGTGGCTCTCCCTCACGCATACTGTGATATTGGCGATCTGCGCACGGTTCGCCAGGGGCAGGCTCACATTGATGACGCAGTGCATTCGTGGTATCGCCTGAGGCTGGGCTACTCCGATGAACTTGTCTCGTCTCTCATTGACGAGTTCGGACTCGATCCAGCGAGAGATCTGACCCTTGATCCATTCTGTGGATCTGGCACAACCCTAGTCGAGTGCAAAAAACGCGGCATTCCCTCGATCGGCATCGATGCGAACCCATCCAGTTGCTTTGCCACAAAGGTTAAGACTGAATGGTCTCTTTCTCAATCCGAGATATCCCTACTTCTACATGAACTGGAGCCCAAGGTCACGCGCCTGCGACTTACGAGTCCGGCCATAGCAACCGACGTGACGGTTAAATACCTGAAGAGCGCCGGACTGCTCGAACGAGGATGGATCTGCGGCCAGCCTCTCCTTGAAGCAATCGCAATCAAGCTTTCGATCCGAAAGCTTCGCACGAGCAAAGCGTACGAAGATTTCTTAATGCTCGCGCTTATTAGCGAAATCATTGAATCCGCTGCGAATGTAAAATTCGGTCCTGAACTTTACTGCGGTCCTCGTCGAAGGACCGTCGATGTGTTTCGAGGTTTCGAGGATCGTGTAGATCGGATGACCGATGACTTGGAGCACGTTCGCGCTAGGCGATCGGTACCAACAAGAGTGATACAGGGCGACTCGCGTAACTTTCTCGGTTCTGAAATTGAGAAAGTCAATCACCTCGATCATTTGTTCGCCTCCCTATCCAGCCGAGCACGACTACACCAGAAACTCTCGGTTAGAATTGGCCTTCCTAGAAGCTGTGGCCAGCGTGGAAGAACTCCGGACGATTAAGAAATCGATGATCCGTTGCCATACCAAAGGCATTTATTTGAGCGATTCTGATCACATTCGCGTCCGGGACAATGCTCCGATTTCCGCGATTGCAGCTGAGATCGATGATAGAGCTTCTGGCAAGAATCACGGATTTGCGCGCTTATATGGAGTTGTGATTAAGCAATACTTCGGTGGCATGCTCCGACATTTTGAAGCCCTATTTCCGTTAGTACGGCCCGGTGGACGTTGTGCGTACGTGCTGGGAGATCAGTCAAACTACTTGCGAGTCCATGTACCAACAGCTTTGATATTGGCAGGATTAGCGGAGCAAACTGGTTTCGAGTGCACTGGCATACGTCGCTGGCGTACACGACGAGCGAGCACAACACAGCGCATTCTCAATGAGAATGTTCTGCTTCTCAGAAAGCCCTTGCGGGCTCATAGTAGCGACTAAAGGGTATCTTGCCGCAAATAAGGGTCCACGAAAAGGCGCTTGCCCATCTGAGCAGAGGGCTGTATAGAAGTCCAGCCAGTGCCCTCCGGGAATTGGTAAGCAACGCTTGGGATGCGAACGCCACATTAGTGCGCGTCACAACCACGGCTCCCAAGTTTTTCCAATTGTCCGTGCAGGATAACGGAACGGGTTTTACCCAACAAGAATTTGACGATCTCATGCAGGGCGGAATCGGCAACAGTCAGAAACGCTCCGAATCGCTCATCTTAATGAATGCCCGACAAGTTGTCGGGCGACTTGGCATTGGCATGTTAGGCATTGCTCAAATATGCCACGGCTTCACAATCACTTCTAAGACATCTGACGGGCGCGGATTTAAGGCGCGCGTGAAACTCACTGATCTGATTAAGCAGAAGCTAGACGTTGATTCAGAAGAGGTCATAGAAGAGGGCGAAGGTAAGGAAATTGTTGTAAACGTGGGCGAATATGACATCGAGCCATTCGAGCCGGAAAGCTTTGATCGTGGCACGCTAATACTCGCCGATGATCTTCATCCTGCTTTCGTGAGAGCCTTCCAGCAAAGTGTCTCGTCGGAAGGGTATCAAGATGTGCCGCTCGATTGGGCCAGAGCTATCAAAATCATGGCCCAGCATCGGTCACTTCAAGAGCTTGGCGATTACTGGCGGTTGTTGTGGGAACTTTCTGTCGCATGTCCAGTTCAGTATGTAAGCGCAGACGCCCTACCGGAAGGACTTGTGCGAGATGAGCAAGCGAGACTGCGGCAGTACGACTTTCATGTCATCGTCGATGGCATTCAACTGTTCAAGCCCGTTTACCTCAAGGGCAATGAGGCTGGATACACAACCAAGCGGATTCAGGACGAGTCTCTGAGGGTATATGGCAGGAGTCTTCGTTTTCACGGTTATATAGCAGTTCAGGAAGGTCACCAAATCAGGCCTGATGAACTGCGAGGCATTCTGATTCGAATCAAGGACGTTGCCATCGGATACTATGATCCGTCACTCCTTGATTTTCGGGACAACGAGGGACCGAGGAATCGATGGATAACAAGCGAAATTTATGTCGATGAGGGCCTCGAAGACGCTCTAAACATCGATCGAGATAGCTTTAACAAATTCCACCCGGAGTTTCGTGCATTACAGGAATATGTGCACACGTTGTTGAGACAGGAAGTGTTCCGGGAAGTGTACAAGAAGCTTGAGCGTCGCTCAAAGGAGAAAGCAGAAAAACGGGACGTCGAGCGGAAAGCAGGATTGAAGACCGTCCTCACGGCTGCATTCTCTTTCCCTGTCAAAATGCAAACGGCGAAGGATTCCGATACGGCCAGTATAGAAGAGACACCGAAGCAGGTCGTGGTAACTTTGCCGTCCAACGCGCAGCTACCTACAAAAAAAGGCCAGAAGCCCTTAGCATCTGCGTTACTGACGCTTTTCGAGGTGGCAACTCGTGAACGGACTAAAGAGAAGCAACGCGAGCGCTTCACAGAACTATTGATGGATCTCCTCAGTCGCTGGTAGCAGCGAAATGGAATCGGCTAGCCGTTTCAAATTTGAGGACGATCTGCTCAAGCACCACGTTCGAGTTAACGGCTGGTTACCAGCCTGCCGACAAAGACTAGACGCGATTCGTAGTAAGCCCAAAAAGCGACGCCTTCGTTACTTTACATTTTGTGCCTAGGGGAGCGATTGACGTGCTCATGCTTGACGTCGCCAATATTGTTACGCGCTCCCCTGCGGGTAAATTTGACACTGTGGTTTTCTTCGATCGGAATGAAGAGGCCGTTAATGAGACCTTCAAGAATATTCCGGGGGCGAATGGATTTCCTGCCGATTTCACAAAGCTTGTATTGGCTGAAGATCCGGAAGAGGAAGCCGGGATCAGTGTCACGGACCCATTAGGCTGGGAGGTGCCTACGCTAGACACAGCGGTTAGCCGGGAACACCAGCGCCTTATCGCTCAGAGACGGCTTTTTATTCGTCACTTCCCGTTTGATGTCATCAATCTTGATCTCGAAGAATTTCTATTGAAGCCGCATGACGAATTCCCGGGCAAAATGGTGAATGCTTTCATTCAGATCCTTCGATGGCAGCGCGATCTCCGGTTGCCTGATAAGAGTCAGATTGACGAATTTGTATTGATGTACACCACCCAGATTGGGCCTCCAAACCTGACTTCGGACTACCTGCACCTCCTTCAAGAGGGAGTCTCTGCGAACCTCAAAGACAATCCTGACCTGGAGGACATCCTAGCGGCGCGAACAGGATACCGAAGCTCCGAGGCTTTAAGAGTTGGCGATTTCGACGACTTTTTCAGAATCGCAATCCCCAAACTACTGGCCCGCTATCTGCGCCAAGAAGACTGGCTAATACATCCGTCCACGGGTGTTCAGATATTTGAATTTGATAGGGCTTCGAAGGACCGCAACTATAAGATGTTGCATCTTGTCATGAACGTAGCCCGACAAACACCGCCCAAGGAGAAGCGGGGACCACTCCAGGAAGGTACGGGTGTGAAGGACGCTTATGCAACTGTGGCCAAAAAGCTATTTACTGAGGGACAGATTTACGTGTCAGAACAGACCATCGCCTCTGATGAGTTGCGTGATAGCCTCGATCGGATCTTGGCGCGACGTAGGAAATACGCTGGCGGATTTATAGATTGAAGCGTTACGCAAGTATATGAACGTCAATGGGGTGGGAGCACGCCACGCAATGACGAGATTTGGCAATGTAAGCTGTGCAAATCTGCGCTTGCGCCGCCAGCAGCTCCAGAGTCCCGGCAAGTGCTCCGGGTGTGTTGCTGATCTCCTTTCGCCAAAGCTTAGTCGGCTTCACCGTAACTGCCATTGCATCCTCCTTCATAAACCTTGACCCGCTCACACTCGTTTCCGCTACAATCGAACCCGATATGCGCGCCTGTGCTCTATTCGCTATTTCGCTCGGCTTCCTTTACGCTGCCGATGCACCCTTACCCGTTCCTTCCAATCTCAAGCCCGACGGCCTTCCTCAGATTCCTCGCACGCTTTTCGACGAAGTAAACCGGTACACTGAGTTCCGTTCCGCCGCGCTGCTTGACTGGGGGCCAGCGGGCCGCGAAATTCTCATTTCAACGCGCTTCGGCGACGTGCCGCAAATCCATCGTGTCGCCATGCCTGGAGGAGCGCGCCAGCAACTCACTTTTTTCACAGACCGTGTGAGTGAAGCTCTTTTCAATCCGTCAAATGCGGATGAGATGTCTTTTTCGAAGGACATCGGCGGCGGTGAATTTTACCAGCTCTACGTCGAAACCCTTCACAGCGGCAACATCACGCTACTCACGAATGGCGGCCGCTCACGAAACACGGGTGCCCTCTGGTCCCGTGATGGCCGCCATATCGCGTATAGCTCGACGGCCCGCGACGGCCAAAATGCCGATATCTGGATGGTTGAACCTCACGACCCTAAATCGGCCCATATTCTCCTGCAAACGACCGAGCCGGGATGGTTCGTAAGCGACTGGTCGCCAGATGGCAAGCAACTCCTTGTGATACTCGAACGTTCGGCAGTCGTAAGCGAGCTCTATCTGCTCGACGTGGCATCCGGTCAGAAAACGAAGCTTGGTCCCGAGTCGCCAGACAGCGGCTGGTTCCACGCCAAGTTCGCCAATGATCAGAAAGGCGCGTATGTGATCTCGAATGCCGGAACGGATTTCAGCCAGCTGGCTTACGTCGATCTCGCCTCGAAGAAACTGGCCGACATTCGCCCTGATCTGCATTGGGATGTTGACGGTCTGGACGTCTCGCGTGATGGCCGCTATGTCGCCTACCTGGTAAATGAGGATGGCTATGGCAAGCTCCACGTGCTCGATACTCAGTCGCGCCAAGATATCGCGCCACCGGCGTTACCATTCGGCGTGATTACCGGCGTCCGCTGGCGGCCCGGCACGCACGAAATAGGCTTTACTGTTTCCTCAGCTCTCACCCCCGGCGATGCCTATTCTGTGAACGTCGATACGAGACAAGTCGATCGCTGGACTCACAGTGAAACGGGGAACGTCGATACCGCCCGTTTCTCGGTACCTAAGCTCATCCACTGGAATTCTTTCGATGGGCGTTCAATTTCTGGCTTTCTCTATGCTGCTGCAGATCGATTTAAAGGGGCTCGCCCGGTCATCATCGACATTCATGGTGGGCCCGAAGGACAGGATCGACCCAACTATCTCGGCGCACTGAACTATTATCCGGATGAGCTCGGCATTGCGTTGATCTTCCCTAACGTCCGGGGCTCAACCGGTTTCGGTAAGACCTTCCTCAATCTCGATAACGGCATGAAGCGCGAAGATTCGGTCAAAGACATTGGCGCGCTGCTCGATTGGATCAAGACCCAACCCAATCTCGATTCGAGCCGCATTATGGTGACTGGTGGAAGCTATGGCGGGTACATGACTCTGGCCACCATGACTCATTACAGCGATCGCGTGCGCTGCGCCGTCGAGCAGGTGGGTATCAGCAACTTCCGCACTTTTCTCGAGCACACCGAAGCGTACCGCCGCGATCTCCGCAGAGTGGAATACGGAGATGAGCGTGATCCAAAGACGCGTGATTTCTTTGAAAGCATTTCGCCTTTGAACAATGCTGCCAAAATCACCAAGCCGATGTTCATCGTCGCCGGTCGCAATGACCCGCGCGTGCCTTACACCGAGGGCCAACAGATGACAGAGGCTCTGCGAAAGGATAATGTACCCGTCTGGTATTTACTCGCTGAGGATGAAGGCCACGGTTTTGCTAAAAAGAGAAACCGCGATTTCCTAGCCGCGGCGACAGCCGACTTCGTTCAGACCTATCTACTGAACCGGCAGTGAGCAACATAACTCAGTCGGCTAACTGCGCATAAGTTGCTGTCTAAGTTGTAACTCATTAGTACTTAATATCTCAAGACCCCCAGTACGCGCCTAAGACTAATCCTACCCACTTAGCACCCCAAAGCTATTTGACTAAGGTGCAAACCCAGCTATACTGGCTCAACAAATCAAAAAAATGATGCGCGCGACTATGTCGCCATTTCGATTCGGGTCAATGAAAATAGGCCTCTGACGGATATCAGTGGGAACAGCTCCGAGCTTTGCCTTGCCCGCAAGCTCGAATTCAAGAAAGGAGAACAAACAATGAAAGTTAAGACCAACGTTAAAGCTGGCCAGTCCCTGTGGGGCGCGTAATTCTCTTCTTTAGGCGTTTCGTATCTGATTGGAGTCTTGCCTTGCCCGCAAGACTCCAAACGCGAGAAAGGAGGATAGCCATGAAAGTAAAGACCAATCTAAAAGCCGGCCAATCCCTTTGGGGCGCCTAATACTCTCTTCGGCGCTTCGCGACAAATAGTTTACACTACCCGGCCGCTTTGCATTCGCAAGCGGCCTTTTTTCACACCATTGTTCTAGATGGCGAATAGTTTTCATCGCGTGAGCCAATCCCTTCGAGCCGATACCGCTCTACGCTCGAATGTAGCAGTGCTGATCGCCCTATCTCTTCTCACTGCTTGGGTGATATGGGCCTTCAGGGCGCGCGTAACTCGCTATGAAAGCTCCGAGTCCGCGCGTATTGAAGTGAACGGAGCGCCTTACCCTGTTCAGGCAAGCGTAGCGGGGCGGCTGGTCACATACCAACTTGTTCTAGGCAAGCAAGTCCGCGCGGGGGATGTGCTTGCCGAGGTTGATGGTGAAGATGCCCGGCTCAGCTTACAGGAAGAGCGCACCCGGCTCGCCACTCTCATCCCCCAGATCGCGGCGCTGCAGTCCCAAGTGCAATCCGAAAACCAAGGCGGATCCGAGGAGCGCGGGGTGCTGAAGGTCTCAATTGAGGAATCCCGTGCCCAATATCAAGAGGCGCAAGTTCAAGCCCTTTCCGCGGAACAGGACGCCCAGCGTGCTTCCCGCCTGCGGGATGAGGGTATCGTGTCCAAGGCTGACGCTCAGCGTGCCCAAACGGTAGCCGAAAGCAAGCGAGCGGCTGCTGAAAGTCTAAAGCTTGCAGTAGCCCGCCTCGAACCCGAACTGCAGGTTCGTAACACTGACCGCCAGGTTCGGGTCCGGCAAATCCTCGGCGATCTCGCGAAGCTTCAGGCCGCCTCAGCCGTATCCGCTGCTGCCGTCAAGCGTCTCCAGTACGCGATTGAACGCCGGCGCATCCGGGCTCCCGTCGCGGGGCGCTTGGGCGAATGCGCAGCGCTCCGTCCGGGCTCCCATATCAGCGAGGGACAGCAACTCGGAGTGATTCTCTCCAGCGGCAAATTACAAGTGGTCGCCGAGTTTTTGCCCTCGGCAGCCCTTGGCAAAGTACGTCCAGGACAGCCTGCAGTTTTGCGCCTTCAAGGGTTCCCCTGGGCGCAATACGGGATCGTTTCCGCGCAAGTTTCTCAGGTTGCCGGAGAGATTCGTAATGGGAAAGTCCGTGTCGAGCTCCGGGTAGATTCTGCTTCCCCTTCCCGCATCCCCTTCCAGCACGGGCTTCCTGGGTCGGTCGAAGTGCAAATTGAGCGTATCTCGCCCGCCGCCCTGGTTCTGCGCTCTGCCGGCGAGTTGGTAGGTAGCCGTTGAAGCGCTTCTTCGCGCCCGAGGTGGTCCAGACATCCAACCTGGACTGCGGACCTGCCTCACTCAAATGTTTGCTCGAAGGATTTGGAACGCACGTAAGCTATGACCGTCTCCGGGAGGCCTGTCAAACCAGCATCGATGGCACCTCCATCGATACGATAGAAACCGTCGCTAACCAGCTCGGGCTTGAAGCCGAGCAGGTGATGCTGCCTGCCGATCACCTTCTGCTTCCCCAATCCAAGGCTCTGCCCGCAGTCGTCGTAATTAAGCTGCCGACCGGCCTTACGCATTTTGTTGTCGCGTGGCGCTTGCACGGAAATGCAATCCAGGTTATGGATCCGGCCGTGGGGCGTCGCTGGGTCACCTCGCGCCAATTTGCGAAGGAAGTCTTCTCGCATACCTTGCTCGTTCCGGCTGAAGGATGGCTCGAGTTCGCCGGTTCCGATGAGTTTCAATCCGCACTCATAACACGCCTCCGCCGAATCGGCGTTTCAAATCACGAAATTGGCCGCCTTACGACGCAAGCGGTCACAGGGAAAACCTGGCGGAACCTTGCCAGTCTCGATGCTGCAGCGCGTCTGATCGCATCTCTTGTTCAGGCGAATAATTTAAGGCACTCAGAGGGTGCCCACTTGCTCGCTCGCCTTTCGGATAGTCCTGAGCTGATCCCGCCGGCTTACTGGTCTGCCCGCGCCGGTCCCAACAATAATGACGGAGAACAAGTCTTCATGCGCGGAGCCGTACTGGTCCGCGTTCGAGGAAAGAAGACCGCACCCGTTCAGGAGCCGCTCACAGCCGAGCTGGCCGCAGCAGTTGAGCAAACCCCGCCTCACCCTAGTCGGGAGTTGCTCGGCTTCCTGTGGAAGAGCGGTTCGTGGTCTCTGGCCACCTTAACCTTCGCTCTCGCTGCAGCAGCCGGTGGAGTCGCAATAGAGGCACTGCTGTTCCGAGGTCTCTTCGATCTCGCTGGGGAGTTGCACGTCACAGGCCAGCGCCTAGGCGCAATCACAGCCATTCTCCTCTTCAGCGTTGCCCTCCTCTTGTTGGAGCTTCCCATCTTTTCGGGAGCCGTGAGGCTAGGACGCCAGCTCGAGATCCGGCTCCGGATCGCTTTCCTCTCCAAAATCCCGAAACTCGGAGATCGCTATTTCCAGAGTCGCCTCACGTCAGACATGGCTGAGAGAAGCCACTCGACGCACCGTCTCCGCCAAGTGCCCGTTCTGGCCCGCCAGTTCACACGTTCGATATTTGAGCTTTGCGCCACCGCGGCTGGAATCATTTGGATCGAGCCTTCTACGGCTCCCCTGGTCATATTGATCCTCGCGGCTTGCTTGCTGCCCGTTTTGGCGTCTCAGTCATCATTCACCGAGCGCGATTTGCGGACCCGCAGCCACGCCGCAGGATTGACCCGTTTCTATTTGGATGCAATGCTCGGCTTGGTTGCAATCCGGGCTCACGGGGCAGAACGGAGCCTTCGCCGCGAGCACGAAAAGCTTATCGGCGAATGGGCGAATGCGGCTCTACGGCTCCAGAAGGCGGTACTCAGCGTCGAAGCACTGCAGTTCGCCGCCAGTTTTGGTTTGGTTGGGTGGCTGGTACTTAGCCATCAATTCCAAGGAACAGATATCGGACGAGCCCTACTCGTCTTGTACTGGGCCTTGAATCTTCCAGTACTCGGACAAGACATCGGCGTAATCGCGCGCCAATACCCCTCTTACCGCAATCTCACACTCCGCCTGCTCGAGCCCCTCGGAGCGCCTGAGGAATCGCGAGAGACCCCGGAGCAATGCGACGCATTGAAAGAAGCCCCGTCGATTTCCTTTCGTGGCGTTTCCGTCGCGGTTTCCGGGCATCCCATTCTCCAGGACATCGATGCCGAGATCAGGCCCGGCTCTCATGTCGCGATCGTCGGACCCTCTGGAGCGGGCAAGTCCAGCGTCGTCGGCATCCTGCTGGGCTGGCTAAGGCCGGTCGCCGGCGAGGTCCTCGTAAACGGACTGCCGCTCGATGTCGATCAGCTTCGGCTCTCGACTGCCTGGGTCGACCCCGCAGTTCAGCTCTGGAACCGGTCACTATTGTCAAATCTCGCCTACGGTTCAGAGCAACAATCACCCGGGTTGGGGCGCGCTATGGATGCCGCTCTGCTTCGCAGCTTTCTCGAATCCCTCCCTGAAGGTTTACAGACAAAACTGGGCGAAGGCGGCGCCCTCGTCTCGGGTGGAGAAGGACAGCGCATCCGGCTTGGCCGAGCGATTCTTCGCGAAAACGCCCGTCTCGTGATTCTCGACGAGCCCTTCCGCGGACTCGATCGCGAAAAACGCCGCGAACTACTGCGGCGCGCACGCAGATTATGGCGTCACTGCACTCTACTCTGCATCACGCACGATCTCGAAGAAACTCAGCAATTCGATCGAGTGCTGGTGATCGAGCATGGCCGTCTTGCCCAGGACGGCAGTCCGGAGCAATTGTGCCGTTCCGTGGATTCGCGTTATTCGCACCTGCTCGACGCAGAAGCGCAAACCCGCTCTGGCCTGTGGTCGAGCAGATTGTGGCATCGCGTTCACATCCACTCAGGCAGAATTGTTGAAAAAGTCCCAGAGCCTTTATCAGAGAAGCAGCGGGAAACCGAGGTCGCCTGACGGACCTGCGCAAGCTCGAAGCATTCGGCTGGCCCGTCTCTCGAGCGGGCGATTGCCTCTCCGCCCTCATCCGCAAGACTGGATTAAGCTCTACTTGGATGGAGATACGGAATCCCCGGCAGCCTGATTTCCGCTGGATCGAGCGCGCTGCAAAACATTTTGCGCTCGAAGCTGAACCGGTCGAGATCGCGTTGAGGGACCTGGAGCACGAACTGCCAGCTTGCTACCCGGCACTGTTGCGCATTTCCGATTCCTCTTTCCTTGCCGTTATCCGAGGCAAGCGCCGCACTCTTTCGGTGTTGACGCCCGATCTCGCCGTGCGCGATGTTTCCGTTGGCGATGTCGCTCAGGCAATACGCGAACCCGCTGAGGGGGCTGGCCGTTCTCAATTCGAGCGCTTGCTGCGCGAGGCGGAGATCCCGCGTTCCCGGCGAGAATGCATCGTGTCGCTTCTCTTAAAGGAACAGCTCGGCGAAAACCGGTTTGATCAGTGCTGGGTTTTGCGCGAAGCTCCTGGTGTCCATCCGCTCGCCTGGGTCCGCCAAGTAGGCGCGGTCCCAAATGGAATCGGGCTTCTGGTTGCCCACACCGCTCAATACCTACTTTGGCTGGCATCTTGGGTCATCATCGGCCGGTTGTCATTCGAAGGCCGAATGGATCGCGGATGGCTATTCGCTTGGGTGTTGCTCCTACTCACACTCATCCCGTTTCGCGTGCTCACGACATGGCTCCAAGGATTGCTTGCAATCGGCCTTGGCGGGTTGCTGAAACGCCGTCTACTGGCGGGCGCGATGCGCCTCGGCCCGGAGGAAATGCGGAAGAGCGGCATCGGCACCTTTCTCGGTCAGGCCCTCGAAGCTGAGGCCGTCGAAACGCTGGCTCTCAACGGGGCGGTTGCGGGCGTGCTTGCCACTCTCGAACTCGCCGTTTCCGCTGTGGTGCTCGGACGTTTGTCCATACTGCTGTTCGTATGGTGCGGAATCGCTTTCGTTCTGGGATGGCGGTTCCTGAACCGCTTTCAATGCTGGACAGACACGCGTATGGAAATAACGAACGATCTCATCGAGTCAATGGTCGGGCACAGGACTAGATTGGCGCAGCTGCCCCGGCCGCTCTGGCACGACTCCGAAGATCGGGCGCTCGCTACTTACTTCGACAGATCACTTTCCCTTGACCGATTCGCGAGCCAATTGATTGCGGCGATCCCGCGAGCTTGGCTGATCATCGGCCTTACGAGCCTTGGGCCCGCAATCGTCGCCGGCCAAAATTCAGGCATCCAAACCGCCGTATTGCTGGGTGGCATATTGCTGGCGTTTGCCGCTTTCAAACGCTTGACGACCTCGTTCAGCGATATCGCTGGAGCCTGGGTTGCATGGAAGCGGATCTTGCCTCTCTTTCGCGCAGCATCGCGCCCGGAACTTACCGGCGAACTCTTCGTTAGCGAGAACGAGTCCTCTCATTCACTCGAAAAGATTATCGAAGCCGATCGGCTGACCTACAGATACCGGAAAGAAGGAAATCCGGCCCTACAGGCCTGCAGCCTCACCATCAAAAAAGGTGATCGCATTCTGCTCGAAGGCCCTTCGGGAGGCGGCAAGACAACATTCGCCTCGCTGCTCTGCGGAATGCGCCAGCCCGAATCGGGACTTCTGCTTGCCAATGGGCTCGACATGCACACGCTGGGGACGGACCGCTGGCGCGAACGCGTCGCTGCCGCACCGCAATTTCACGAGAATCACATTCTCACAGAAACGCTCGCCTTCAACCTGCTAATGGGACGTCGCTGGCCGCCCTCGGCATCTGACATGCAAGAGGCTGAAGCGCTCTGCCGCAGACTCGGACTCGGCGATCTGCTCGATACCATGCCGAGCGGCATCTTGCAGATGGTCGGAGAAGGGGGCTGGCAGCTCTCACACGGCGAGCGCAGCCGCATCTATATTGCCCGAGCGCTGCTCGGGCGCGCCGACCTCGTGATCCTCGACGAAAGTTTCGCAGCGCTTGATCCGGAAAACCTACGCGTGGCCCTGGAATGCACGCTCGAACGCGCACCCACGCTGATGGTGATTGCGCATCCCTAGTGTGGCGGCGCGGTCTTACTCGTACCGCAGCGCCACCATGGGGTCTACCCGGCTTGCGCGCCAAGCGGGGATGTAGCTCGCCAATAATCCAACTGTCAGTAATAAGGTACACACGCCGAGGAAGGTAATAGGATCCGTCGCGCTTACGCCCTGAAGCAGAGTTCCCATGACTCTCGTTAACGCGAATGCGCCCAGTACACCGAACGTCACGCCCACAACGATCAGCAAGACTCCTCGCGCTAGTACCATTCGCAAGACATCGGACTCGTCAGCACCGAGAGCCATTCGCACTCCGATCTCTCGAGTTTGCTGTCCAACCGTGTATGACACAATCCCGTAAACGCCAACCGCGGCCAGCAACAGAGCCAATGCCGCAAAGAAGCCCAGCAGCCAAGTAGCAAACCGTGCCGACGCGCGCCCCTTGGCCCGTGCGTCTTCCATACTTTCAACATCAAAAACCGGTTGATCAGGCGCTAGGCTCGCGATTTCACCACGCACCGCCGAGCTGAGACTTGCCGGATTCATCGGTGTCGCGATTACGAGCGACATTCCCCAACTAGGATCCAAATCCGGAGATTGGGCCAGCGGAATATAGACTTGGCCCATGTGCCCCTTCATCTTCGCCGCGATACTGAGATCGATATTGCCCACAACACCCACGATCTTCCGCGCCGGAGAACGGAGCCGCAATTTCACTAGTTTTCCGACTGCATCCTGATTCGGCCAGTATTGTTTTGCAAGCTCCCGATCGACAATCACCACCAAAGGATCCGATGCGCCATCTGTTTCGGAGAAAAACCTACCCTTAACGAGCGGGATCCGCATCGCGCGCAAGTAATCCGGAGCGATGGAACTGATGACCACCGGCGGTAGATCGCTGGCCCTGGGCTCCGGCCTGTCTGTAAAGTGCAAATGACCGCCTTGCACGTCGTTACTCGTCGGCAAACAATCAATGGCGCCGGCGCTTTCGACACCCGGCAAAGTGCTCAGGCGCCGTAAAAGCTCCTTATATAAAGCGGCTTGCTTATTCGGCGCGTTGTACTGTTTCCCAGAGAGAGCCATACGCAGCGTAAGCACGCCTTGCGACCTGTAGCCTGGATTCGTCGATCGCAGGTGAAGGAAGCTTCGGAGCATCAACCCGGCTCCCGTCACGAGAACCACGGTCACAGCGACTTCTGCGATGACAAATAGGTTTCCGAATCGCCGTTGGGTCCCTGAGGATTGCGACCGCTCCCTCAACGGCGCATTCGCATTCGTTCTCCACGCTTGCCAAGCAGGTACCAATCCGAAGATGGCGCCCGTCCCGACCGCGATCATGAGAGTGAAGATCAGAACGCTGGCATTCAGGTTGACAAGATCCGCGTTCGGCAGGTTTGCAAGTTGGAATTTCGTCAGAAAACGAATCCCGAAGAACGCCGGAACTATTCCAGCCAATCCCGCAATGAGCGACAGCAACACGCTCTCGGTGAGCAGCTGCCTGACAAGCCTCCACTTGCCGGCTCCTAATGCGCTCCGGATAGCGATTTCCCTTTTGCGTGCCGCACCGCGCACCAACAGCAGATTCGCGATATTGGCGCATGCCACCAGGAGCACAAATGCCACGGCGCCGAATAACACCCAGAGTAGGGTGTGTACGTCTTCGACATAGGCCTCCTCGATGGGCTGGAGCCGAGCCCTGAAAGCCCCATCTTCTTTTGGATATTCTCGCGCCAGCCGCATACTGAGGTCGCGCATTCTACTCTCAGCGGCCCGCAGGCTGAGATTCGGAGAAAGCCTTCCTACTGCGCTGATCTCACGAATCGCCCGGTCTGTTGTTAGGGGTGGCTCGAATACTAGAGGAAGATAGAGTTCTTCATCCGCGACCCTGACAAGTTTTTTCGGCAGCACGCCCAAAATCGTATGTGGAACGCTGTTGATGTTGACACTCTTCCCCACAATCGAAGGATCGGAGCGAAACCGGGAACTCCAGAGGTTGTAGGAGAGAATTGTCACCTGGTCGCGCCCCGGTTGCATGTCTTCCTGGCCAAATACTCGCCCTATATACGGCTTCACGCGCTGAATCTCAAACCACTCCCGCGTCACCGAGGCGCCTTGCACCCGTTCTGGGCGCGTCCCGATCAGCAGGTTGAATCCGTCGGTTGTGAATCCGCCGAGCTTCTCAAAGACGTCGCTGGCTTGCCAGTCGAGAAAATCTGGGCCGGACGCTTGGAAGCCTTGCGAGCTGAGCGCGACGTTATCCGTCCAGATCATGACGACGCGGTCGGGCTCGGGCATTGCAATCGGAGTTAGAAGAGCCGCATGGACGACGCTGAAAATCGCGGTATTCGCTCCAATGCCCAGCGCGAGCGTTAAAACGGCAACGATCGTGAAGCCGGGCTTCTTGTACAGCACCCGCGCTGCGTAACGCACATCCTGCCACAAAGTTTCGAGCTTGCTGTTGAGACCCGGATGCGGTTCCCGATCACTCCCTGGCGGGAATCTCTCGGCTGCCGTTCCTATTCCACCAGGGAGCTGTACAGATTTCTCACTGCGCTCGGCAGTTTCGGACATCAAAAGGAAGTGAACCGAATACGCGTATAGTTCTCGATGTGAGCGTGAATTATTGAGATTTTTTCAGGTACTGTAATACTCTTTACGAATTCGATGTATTACGGGTTGGCCCGGCCTGATACTCTGACAACTTCGGGCAGTCGATCCTGCCAAATGAGGTACGGCCCTTGCCGATAGTAGCCGGAGTGGATCTTGGTGGAACCGCTGTCAACTATACGTTCTTGAACGGGCAAGAGCAGTTTCTCATCGAAGAAATGTGCGAGTACCCCGCCCGGTCGAAGGAAGGACCAGAGGTCTGCCTGCAGCAGATCGCAGACGGTTTTGAAATCGCTGCCAAAATTGCAAACGTTTCGCTTGGCGATGTTACGGTCGTCGGCCTCGATACTCCAGGGCCCGCGACTGCGGCAGGCGTACTCAGCGCCCGAGGTTCTACAAACTTCGTACATCCGAGCTGGAGCGGGTTCGACATACGCCAGAGTCTTGAAAACCGACTCGAAAAACCGGTGACATATCTCAACGACGGAAACGCGGGAGCGCTCTGGGGTCACTTCGTCATCTTTGGCGCAAGCGCTCGAGGCACGTCCATTTCAGCCATCATCGGTACCGGCCTCGGCGGCGGCGTGATCACCGATGGTGAAGTCGTCAAGGGGCGCATGGGCTATGGCGGAGAGTTGGGCCACGTGCTGCTTCCCTACCAGAGCATCCGTGGAGTCCGAGGGCTTAAGCCGGAATGCAATTGCGGCCGCTTGGGAGATTTGGAATCACTTTGCTCTCTCACAGCTATTGAGAAGTGTCTTCTTCCGTTTTTCATGCAGCACCATCCCGGCCACGAACTCGGAACACTCGGCGATGTTCATCAAGCCGCAAAGCTTGTGCGGGGCTTTGCACAAAGCGGCGACGCGATGTGCAAGGAGATCTTCCGAGTCCAAGCCCACGCGCTCGGGCTTTTTTTCGATTCAATGATCAACACCTTCGACCCCGACGCTTTGATCGTCGGCGGGGGAGCGCTCGAAACGACGCCAGAGTTTCAGCGCTGGTTCCTCGACGAGATTCGCGCGGCCATGCCCGAGCAACGCGAAGAGCAGGCGGACATTCCGATCTATGTCATGCCCAACGGCGATACGGCAGGCGCCCGCGGGGCGGCCATCGAGGCGCTTAAGTTCGCCCGGAGCACGGGGTTGGCGTAGGCGTTTTCGCCCTTCGCATTCTACTCACTCCCGATTCTCATCCGGAAGAATGATCGCCAGATGAAAATCATCGCTGTGAGTAGGAACAGTGCCGCCAGGAACCAGCCAAGTCCGTAACCCCGCTCGCCCGAAAGCGAAACTGCTAATTCTACAGCGAGCAGCCCGAATAACGTCGTAAATTTAATAATCGGATTCAGCGCGACCGACGAGGTGTCCTTAAACGGATCGCCAACCGTGTCGCCAACTACCGTCGCATCGTGCAGGTCTGTGCCTTTTTGCTTCAGTTCGGTTTCGACTATCTTCTTCGCGTTGTCCCACGCACCGCCAGCATTCGCCATGAAAATCGCTTGATATAGACCGAATAGCGCAATCGAAATCAGATAGCCAATGAAGTAATACGGCTCGATAAATGCAAAGGCTAGTGTCACGAAAAACACAGCTAGGAAGATATTGAACATGCCCCGTTGCGCGTACCGGGTACAAATCTCGACAACTTTCTTGCTATCCGCAACCGAAGCCTTCGTCACGCCTTCCAGCTTGATATTGGCTTTGATGAACTCAACAGCCCGATAAGCTCCCGTGGTTACGGCCTGGGTCGAAGCGCCGGTGAACCAGTAGATAATCGAGCCGCCGGCAATCAGCCCCAAGAGAAAAGGCGGATGCAGGATTGAAAGATTCGAGAGCATGTCTGGCCGCAACCCGCGTGTCAGCGCCACCACAATCGAAAAAATCATGGTTGTCGCGCCTACGACGGCCGTGCCGATCAGGACCGGCTTTGCGGTGGCTTTGAACGTGTTCCCCGCTCCGTCGTTCTCTTCCAAATTGTCCTTCGCCTTTTCGAAGTTGACATTGAACCCATAATTGCTTCTGATGTCCTGCTCTACGCCTGGAATCTGCTCAATGGTCGAGAGCTCGTAAACGGACTGCGCATTGTCCGTTACAGGGCCGTAAGAATCCACTGCTATGGTCACCGGTCCCATGCCTAAGAATCCAAAAGCGACCAGGCCAAAGGCAAACACCGCAGGCGCAATCATAATAGTTCCGAGTCCAGCCGTGCTAACGCCGTAAGCCGCTGCCATTAGGGCCAGAATCGCCGTCCCCAGCCAGTACGCGCTCATGTTGCCGGCCACAAAACCGGAAAGAATGTTCAGCGATGCGCCGCCTTCGCGAGAGGATGCGACGACTTCCCGTACGTGGCGCGAATCCATCGAGGTGAATACTTTCACTAGTTCGGGAATCACTGCGCCCGCAAGCGTTCCGCACGTGATCACGCTCGATAGCTTCCACCACAACGTGCTATCGCCACCTAAATCCGGAATCATCGCGTACGAGACGATATACGTTGCCACGATAGACACGATCGAGGTGAGCCAGACTAGGGTCGTCAGGGGCGCCTCGAAATTCATTTCGTCTGCGTTCTTATATTTCGCTTTCGCAAGCGCCGCGTTCAACATGTACGACAGCCCGGATGAAATCACCATCATCACGCGCATGGCGAAAATCCAAACCAAAAGCTGGCTCTGCACGAGCGGGCTACGCACGGCAAGCACAATGAACGAGATCAGGGCCACGCCGGTAACGCCGTACGTCTCGAAACCATCCGCGCTCGGGCCAACTGAATCGCCTGCGTTGTCACCGGTGCAGTCGGCAATTACCCCAGGGTTGCGGGCGTCGTCTTCCTTGATTTTGAAAACGATCTTCATCAAATCTGCGCCGATATCCGCGATTTTGGTGAAAATGCCTCCGGCAACTCGAAGCGCTGCCGCGCCAAGCGATTCGCCAATTGCGAATCCGATAAAGCACGGCCCGGAATAATCGTGCGGGATGAAGAGCAGGATGAAAAGCATGATCACCAGCTCGACACTGACGAGTAACATGCCTATGCTCATCCCTGCTTTGAGCGGAATTTCGTGGCAGGGGAACGGCTTGCCCCGTAGACTGGCGAACGCGGTTCGAGAATTGGCAAACGTGTTTACGCGGATTCCGAACCAAGCGACCCCGGAGCTTCCGCATATGCCGACAACGCTGAAGAGCAGAATGATCAACACCTTGATTGCGTCAAAGTGCTGCAGGAACCCGAAATAAAAGACGATGATTACGCCGATGAACACTTCGAGGATCAGCAGGAACTTAGCCTGCGTGATCAGATAGGTTTTGCACGTCTCATAGATCAGCTCTGAGATTTCCAACATGGACCGGTGAACGGGCAAGTTCTTGAGCTGGCGATAAATGACGATTCCGAACAGTAGCCCCAGCGCAACAAAAATCAAGCTGTATAGAAGGAGCGAGCGCCCATCGATCAGGCCATTAAAAAACGTCGCTTGGTGGAGGTCGGGCAGCAGAAGATTCGCCTCCCCACTGGTTTCCGTGGTGGGCTCCTGAGCGAAGGCAGTCACAGCACTGGCCAGAAACAGGAGGGCGCGAAAGTGTTTCAATTTAGGCATAAGATGACAAAACTCCAATTATCCACTGTCGTCACGTTAGTCCTGCTGTTTTGTGGGCTGAGCAACACCTCGGCTCAGTCGGATCACGAAGCGAGCCACCGTCTCGTCCTGCATGCGGCACGTCTGCTCGATATCGAGAGCGGCCGCATCATTGAACCCGGCGAGGTGCTAGTTGAGGGCGAACGCATCCGGGAGGCCGGGCAAAAGGTCGCGCATTCGCCTGACGCCGAAACGATTGATCTCGGTGACCGAACGATCTTACCCGGGTTGATCGATGCACACGTGCATTTGTTTCTCCATCCGGGCGCGGAAGACTTGCAGACCGTTCAAGAGTCCGTGCCGCAGCGAACGATCATTGCGGTTACCGCTGCACGGGCTGACCTTATGGCCGGATTCACAGCCGAGCGCGATATGGGAACCGAAGGAGCGGGTTCGGCCGATACAGCCGTTCGAAATGCAATAGATCAAGGGCTGATTCCAGGGCCGCGGCTTCGGATCAGCGGAAATGCCGTCGATATTCTCGGCGGGCACGAAGATGCAATTGGTTACAACCCTGCCCAGCACGTGCTCTCAAACGCGACGTATGCCAACAACGTGGCTGATCTGGTGAAGGTGATTCGTGAACAGACCAAAGAGGGTGCCGACTTCACCAAAATCTATGAAACAGGCCGCGATTCTATCCGGGAAGGCCAGTTTTCAACGCCGTATCAATATACTGCAGCCGAGTTGAGTGCCGCGGTTGCGGAGGCGGCACGCGTGGGCAAGCGCGTGGCGGTGCATGCGACGGGCGAGCCGGGAACGCTCTACGCCGCGCAGGCGGGCGTTGTTTCGATCGATCACGCCAATCAACTCAGCGATGAAACGATCCGGATCATGCGCGAGAAACAGATTTTTGCAGTCCCCACCTTCACCATCTTTGAATATTTCGCCAATCACGCCGCTTCACCAGCCCAGGCCGCCCTCGAGCACAAGATGCTCGACTATAAAGCGCAGGAATTTCGGAAACAGCTTGCGGCCGGAGTGCCGATGGCCGTAGGTTCAGATGTCGGACCTTTCCCGCACGGCACACAGGGGCGCGAATTTGCCCTCATGGTCAATTACGGAATGAAGCCTGTTGCGGTACTCCAGGCGGACCTGATCCATGGCGCCAAACTGCTCGGCTGGGAAGGCCAAATCGGGGCGTTAAAGCCAGGCTACCTGGCCGACATAATCGCCGTTCCCGGCAATCCGTTGCAAGACATCAGCACCGTGCAGAAAGTGGAATTTGTCATGAAGGGCGGGATGGTGTATCGAAAGTGAAGTTGGTAGGGACGGGCAGATTCGAACTGCCGACCTGCCGCTTAGGAGGCGGCTGCTCTATCCATCTGAGCTACGTCCCCATTCTGTTTGGCCGCCATGCGGTGGCTGTTCCCAATCTACCAGCGCTGTAATCCCTTTTGCCCGATGTCGTTGCGATATTGCATGCCGTCGAAATGGATCTTCTCGACAGCACGATAGGCGTTTTCTATCGCGTCCTTCAGGTTCGCGGCACTCGCAGTGACGCCCAGCACGCGCCCGCCGTTTGTTAGCAGTTTGCCGCCGCTGCGTTTGGTTCCGGCGTGAAAGACGGTTGCTCCGGTCGCTTCGGCTTCTTCGATCCCGGTGATGATGTCGCCCGTGCGCGCCTGATCCGGATAACCTTGTGAGGCGAGAACAACACAGACAGAGCAACTCTTCCAAGAATCGAAGGGAACTATGCCGGTACTGAGAACTTCGGCAAAATCTCCTTCGAAGCTGTGCATGAGCACCTGCGTTTCCGGATCTCCCAGGCGCACATTGAATTCGAGGACTTTCGGTCCCTCGGAGGTCATCATCAGGCCTGCATACAGGAATCCAGTGAAAGGCGTCCCGTCCTTTCGCATTTGCCCGAGCGCGGGAAGCATAATTCGCTCCATGACTTCCCCGCTCTGCTCAGCCGAGAGGATTCGTCGATCGCAGTACGCTCCCATTCCGCCAGTATTCGGGCCGCGATCTCCATCGAAGATTCTTTTGTGATCTTGTGTGGGAGCAAACGGCAGGATCATCTGGCCATCGCTGAGCCCGATAAAGCTGACCTCTTCTCCCTCTAAAAACTCCTCAATCACGACCTTCGGGCCTAGCCGATCAACTGCTCGTTCGGCTTCCTCTCTATTGTTTGCGATCACGACGCCTTTGCCTGCCGCGAGCCCGTCGGCTTTAATGACGGCCGGGAATGACATGTGTTCGAGGCGCTCGGCTGTGCGCGCCGTCGGAATACCCGCTCGGGCAAAGAACTTTTTAGCGAAGAGTTTGGAGCCCTCCAGCTGGGCTGCGGCCTGAGTAGGACCTATAATCTTTAAGTTGCGCTCCTGAAAACGGTCGACAACCCCGAGGACAAGAGGCGCTTCGGGGCCCACAATCGTCAAATCGATTTTGTACGCACTCGCAAGGTCGACGTAACCCGCGACATCGGTGGGAGCGGCCACGCATTCCGCGACTTCGGCTATACCTGGATTTCCTGGAGAGGCGACAATTCCCTTCACCGACGGTGATTTCGACAGTCGCCATGCGAGTGCATGTTCGCGGCCTCCGCCGCCTATGATTAGCACCTTCAAGACAGCTAGAATAGCGGATAACCTAATGCAGAAGAAGTATGACGTGATCGTGGTCGGTGCCGGGCACGCCGGGTGTGAAGCCGCGCGGGCATGCGCTCGGCTTGGTCTGAACACGGCCATGGTCACGATGAACCTCGACCTCATCGCCCAAATGTCGTGCAATCCAGCTATCGGCGGGATTGCCAAGGGTCATCTGGTCCGGGAAATTGACGCTTTGGGCGGCGTCATGGGTGAGCTTACGGATGCGGTGGGGATCCAGTTCCGGCTATTAAACACGAGCCGCGGTCCAGCGGTTTGGTCGCCCAGGGCGCAGTGCGATAAGAAGCAGTACCGGATTCGGATGCGCGAGTGGCTCGAAAACGAGCCAAACCTGAGAATTCTGCAAGCAGAAGTCGGGGAACTGCTATTTTTGCGAAACGAACTCCCCCGAAGAGTCGCTGGCGTTCGATTAAAAGATGGGCGGGAGCTTGCCGCCGACGCTGTTGTGGTCACGACGGGGACATTTCTGAACGGCTTGGCGCATGTGGGCGAGCAGAAATATGCCTGCGGACGAAACGGGGAGGCGCCGTCAAATACGCTTGGTGGACAGCTCCGAAATCTAGATTTACAGTGGACCAGGCTTAAGACCGGAACGCCGCCGCGCCTGGACGGCCGAACCATCGATTGGTCTAGGTTTGAAAAGCAGCCGGGCGACCGGGTTCCGACGCCGTTTTCCTTTATGACAGAGCGGATCGACCGCGAGCAGATCTGCTGCTATTTGGCGTACACGACAGAAGAGACACACCGTATTCTCAGTGACAGTATTGCCCGATCGCCCCTGTATAGCGGTCAGATTGAGGGAATCGGGCCTCGGTACTGCCCCTCAATCGAGGACAAAATCGTCAAATTTCCGGACAAGAAGCGGCATCAGATTTTCCTGGAACCTGAGGGACTCGACACTCACGAAATTTACGTAAACGGTATGTCGACGAGCATGCCGATTGACGTTCAAACGGCGATGATCGCCTCTGTTGCGGGTCTGGAACGCGCGGAGATGATCCGGCCAGGCTATGCGATCGAGTATGACGCAGTAGACCCGCGGGAGCTTAAGCATTCGCTCGAGGTGAAGGCGATTTCCGGTCTTTTCCTTGCTGGACAGATTAACGGGACCTCGGGGTACGAGGAAGCGGGGTGTCAGGGCTTGATTGCGGGCCTGAATGCAGCCTGCAAGGTCAAAGGCGTTCCGGAATTCGCGGTGGAGCGGCACAGCGGGTATGTGGGCATCCTAATTGACGATTTGATCAATAAAGGTGCTGACGAACCGTACCGGATGTTTACCTCGCGAGCAGAATTCAGGCTGAATCTGAGGATCGATAATGCCGATGAGCGGCTTACGCCATTGGGAAGACGGCTGGGTTTGGTAGGCGACGACCGCTGGTTTTGCTTTACTGCCAAGCAGGAGCAAAAGATCGAAGTAACAAACCTGCTAGAACGCACGCGCGCCAGTGCGGTACCGGAATTCGTCGGTTTAGAAGCGGCGACCGATAATCCGACGCTTTCGATCTGGTTGCGCCGCCCGGAAGCGCGGATTTTGCAGTTGGAGAGCTGGATAGCCCGTCAAGTGGGTCGGCCACTGGCACCAGGCGTTCTGACCACAGTCGAAACGGAAACTAAATACGCGGGGTACATTGCCCAGCAGGACCGGAACATTCAGCAATTGAAAGACGCAGAAGGACGCCGTATCCCGAGGAGCTTCACTTATGAGGGAATTCCAGGGTTATCGACTGAAGTTCAGCAAAAGCTTATGCGTGTTCGACCTGAGACCTTAGGACAAGCGGGGCGCATCCCAGGCGTCACCCCGGCTGCAATTGCCATTTTGGATGTTTATTTGAGTTTGAAACCATGTTTCACGTGAAACATGTGGGTCTCAAGCGACGTTTCGCGTGAAACATGATAGGATCATCGAGAATCGGCTAGACTCTTGGCTCGCGTCATTTCCATAGCAAACCAGAAGGGCGGGGTCGGAAAGACCACAACGGCGATCAATTTGGCCGCAGCCCTCGCTGCGTCTGAAGTTCGCGTACTGCTCATAGACTCGGACCCGCAGGGCAACTCAACAACTGGGGTCGGGCTCGATAAGTCTGGTGACCATAGGACGTTATATGACGTTCTCCTCGGACAAGCTCCGGTTTCAGAGGTCATTCGGCAAACAGACTACGACGGCTTAGCAGTCGTCCCTTCAGACCAAAACCTAGTGGCGACCAATCTGGAATTGGTGGACCAGGACGGACGCGACTCCCGTCTTCAGAGCGCGATCAAGGAAATAAAGGATAGCTACGACTACATTATCGTGGACTGTCCTCCTGCTTTGGACCTGCTCACCCTGAACGCATTGGTGGCTTCAAATTCTGTTCTGATTCCTATTCAGTGCGAGTTTTTCGCCCTGGAAGGCATTTCACAGCTAATGGATACGGTCGATCGGGTTCGGCACGGGTTCAATCACGAACTGCGCATAGAAGGTGTTCTGCTTACGATGTATGACGACCGAACAAATTTAGCCCGTCAGGTTGAGGCAGACCTAAGGGAATTCTTCGGGCGGGAAGTTTTCAAAACCGTCATCCCGCGAAGCATTCGCTTGGCGGAAGCTCCCAGTTTCGGAAAGACGATCTTGGCGTATGATCCAAGGTCGCGTGGCGCCGAAAGCTATATTCAGCTCGCAAAGGAGATTATGGCCCATGAGCACAGAGCCAAACCGGAATCCGCGAAAAGCGCTGGGTAAGGGGCTGGCGACTCTCTTGTCGCCCCGGGAGTCCTCGCCAGTTGCTGCCGAGCATACGGAGCGAGTTGTAGGCCGCCAAGACCTGCCGGAGCACTTCGAGCAGTTCCAAAATATTCCCCTAGACCAGCTGCGTCCGCATGAGGAGCAGCCCAGAGAGACCTTTGATGCGGAAGGGCTCGAGCAATTGGCGCAGTCGATCCGCGTGAACGGCTTGATTCAGCCCATTACGGTCCGCAAGGAACAGAACGGGACATACGCGATTATCGCCGGAGAGCGGAGATGGCGAGCGGCGCGGCTTGCAGGACTGAAAGAGATACCCGCCCTGGTTCGCAGTGTTGAACGAGGACGGATTCTCGAACTTGCTCTCATTGAAAACCTTCAGCGGGAAGATTTGAACCCCGTGGAGACCGCCAGCGCCTTTCAGCGCTTGGTTTCCGAACACGGCCTGAGCCATGAGCAGATTGCAGAACGGACAGGAAAGGACCGCTCGACCATCACCAACTTTGTGCGGCTACTGAAGCTCTCCCCGCTCGTATTGAACGAGTTAACCCGGGGCTCGATTTCGGTCGGTCACGCGCGGGCTCTGCTGAATGTTGAAAATGGCGCAGCACAGATGGAAGCGTGCCGAAAGATAATTTCTCAGCAGCTCTCCGTCCGAGAAACGGAAAAGCTGGTAAAGTCCTTAAGCAATCCGGAGGCGACGCAAGCTAAGCCGAAAGAGGAAGCAAGTCTCGATCCAAATGTCCGGGCGGCGCTCGATGAGATGGCTGCCGCACTCGGGACGAAGGTGAAGCTGATTTCAAGATCCGGTTCGGCGGGGCGGCTGGAAATCGAGTATTACTCGAAGGACGACCTGGACCGGATCTACTCGGTAATCGTGAAGGAGTGAGGGTCGTGCCGGCGGCAGGAGTTGAACCTGCGACCTACGGATTATGAGACCGTCGCTCTAACCACCTGAGCTACACCGGCGCAAATACAAGCGTATTCAGGAACTGTTTTGTATGTCAATCGGTGTGCCCCAAACGTAAAGTAATTTTTGTTGCAAAGGGCATCACTCGTCGGGCTCCAAAGGGAAACGGACCGTGAACTTGGCACCGTGAGGGCGGTCCCGATCGATGTGAAAAGTGCCTTTTAGCTCACTGACCAGAAGGTCAACAATGCGCAGACCCATAGTATGGGCGTCATTGATAAGCGCCAGTCCGCGCCCGTTATCGGTTATGGAAAGCTCACACTGCGCATCGTCGAGCGTCTGCGCACCGCCAGTAGGCAAATATTGTAAGCACACCTTGATCTCGCCTTTATCCTCGTTCGGGAAGGCATGTTTCAGAGAGTTAGTAACGAGCTCGTTCACGATCAGTCCAAGCGGTAACGCTTGTTCGGCTTTGACAACCACGTCAGCCGTTTCAATGGCAAGCGAGATACGATGCGATTCGCTGGAATGGAACGCGAAAAGCTCACGTAAAAGCTGCTCCATATAAGAGCCAAAAAGAATATTTCGAAGGTCTGGTGAGCTGTAGAGGTTTTCATGCAGCGCCGCAATGGCACGCACCCGGTCTTGCAACTCATCGAAAACGCTCTGCATATCGAGGTGTGTCGTAACGCGTGCCTGCAAGGAAATGAGGCTCGAGATGACCTGCAGATTGTTCTTGACTGTATGGTGGATTTCTCTTAAGGAGCAGATCTCTTTTCTGCGAGAGAGGCGCTCAGCCGGTCCGTAACTGCAGCGCATTCTTCCTGGCATCTTGGCGAGCTCGATTTCGAGAGCTTGAATGCGTTCGAGCCCATCTTCACCCAATTTGGTTCTCAACAGGGCCGGTTGCGCGACTCGCCGTCGGGCTAAAGCTGCATCGATCACGGTACGCAGATTAGAGGCCAGAAAAGGCTTAGTGACGCACAGCTTAGGTTGCTTGCATTCGCGCCGGATCCTGAATAAAAACCCCGGGATAGGCGGTGAGATATACAACGGGCGCGCCGGTACTCTGATGTATGCGGCGGGCCGCCTCTACGCCGTCTATGCGTGCCCTGGAGACATACGTCCATCAACACCAGATCAGGAAGCATCTCCGCAGCCAGTCGCACGGCCTCTTCACCCGATTTCGCGATCCCATTGACTTTGAATCCGTCGGCGCGGAGTTGCTGCTGGATTTCGGCCGCAACGATCGCCTCGTCTTCTACGATGAGAATGCTCGCGCCCTGCACGTCTCTTATCTAATCACGGATTCGTGGTCGAAAAAAACAGAATAGTTTAGCCAAGCACGATTGAGCCTGGCAAAGCGGAAGTATTTTCCCGCAGATGCCAGTAAAGATCCCAGCAATCGCGTATGTAGGGTGACGGGGCGCGAAATCGTCTTTTTAGAAAAGCGCGCCCATGCACCCACGCCTGTTCCTTTCTGTCGAAGATGACAATGCGGCTTTCTTTCTCTTGGAAATGGTGCTTAAAGAAGCAGATCCGTCCATCCAGCTCTTCGGGCTTCGGATGGGGAACAGGCGGTCTCACTTCTTCAAAGTCGCGGAAGCGACGAGAATGCACCGAAGCCCGAGCTGATACTGCTGGATTTGAATCTGCCGAGGAGGAATGGATTCGAGGTTCTTCGGGTTCTGAAGGACACTCCTTCTCTGCGCGGACATCCCAGTGGTTATGTTCACAACGTCATCAAATGCAGAGGACCGGGACAAATCCTTGGCGCTTGGCGCACGGGATTACGTGACCAAGCCACCGAGCTTAGAGCGATTTGTAGAGGTAGTGAAGAGCTTTACCCGCTTGCCGGATAGCGAACGGCGGGAGCGAACGGGCGCGGCGGTTTGAGGCTCGCACGAAAGGTAGCCCGTAGAATCCCTGGTTCTTGCCTGGCTGGTCACTCCAGCGTATCATTGGTCAGCATCTGCTTCGGGGGCGGACAGCACTCACCCAATGCGTCCGGAACACGTCCCCAATTCACCTTAATCATCTGAATCCGGGCAGTAAGGAGAGCAATCTCTTGGGGAAAGGGATTCTGATCGTCGAAGACGATCCGATTACGGCCGCAGAGTTCAAGCGAACGCTGACAGCGAAGGGCTACGAAGTTCACGGCATTCTCGATTCGGCTGAGGACGCAGTAAAGCTAGCAAGCCAGACGCGGCCGGACGTAGTGCTCATGGACATCATGCTGCCAGGGGGCGTAGATGGCATTGCGGTTGCCAGAGAACTTAAGCGGATAGGAGTGCCTGTAATTTATGTGACGGGCTATTCGGATCAGGAGGTTGTAGATCGAGCGCAGGACACCGAGCCTCTGGCTTTCATCAGCAAGCCTGTCGAACCGCGCGACCTGGCAGCAGTGGTTCAAGTGGCTCTCTACCGGCGCGATCTGGAACGCGACCGGGAGCGTGAACGGCGACAGCACGCAGCGGCTCTGAAAGAAGCGGAGACTCGCTTCGGCCTGCTCGTCGCTGGAGTGACGGACTACTCTATTTTCACGATCGACCTGTCCGGAAGGATCAGGACCTGGAATGCTGGGGCGGAACGGATCACGGGGTATAAGGCGGCGGAAATCATCGACCGCTATTACGGCATATTTTTCACGGCGGAAGATCGCGAACAGCGGGTCCCTGAAAGGGAACTGGCCGAGGCCCGCGAGCACGGTGTGGCGGACGACACTCGTTGGCTGGTTCGCCAAAGCGGGGAACGCTACTGGGCCGAAGGAACTTTGACGGCGATTCGGGACAACGGCGACACGGTTACTGGTTTTGCCAAGATTACGCGCGACGCTACCGCCCGGCGGCGGATCGAACAGACGCTCAGGGAACAGGAAGAGCGGCTAAGAGTGGCTCTCAAAGCCGCCCGTACCGGCACCTGGCATTGGGATCTTCATACGAATACCGACACCATAGACGATAGCTTGCGAGGATTATTCGGATTACGCGCGGAGCAGGAGATCAGGACGATTGAAGATTTCTACGCTATCGTGCATGCGGACGATCGCCAGCAGGTGATCGCGGCATTCGATCGCACGCTGAGGGAAGGCATTCATCTCGACACAGAGTTTCGGGTGGTATGGCCCGACGGCAGCGAGCACTGGCTGCTGGATCAGGGCGAAGTGATATACGACACCGAGGGTAAGCCGAGCTACCTATCGGGCGCCTGTGTGGATATAACGGAGCGGAAGCGGGTCCAGCAGGCGCTGCAGGAGAACGAGGATCGATTCCGGTTGTACGCGGAGAGTGTTCGCGACTACGCGTTTCTGCAACTGGACGAAGAGGGCCGAATCGTGACTTGGAATCCCGGCGCCGAGCGCGTGCTGGGCTATTCCGAAGACGAGATTTTGGGGCAGCCGTTTGCGCGCCTGTTTACGCCCGAGGATGTCGCCCGAGGAGAAGCGGGGCGTGAAATCCAACGAGCTGTTACCTCAGGCCGGTCGGCAGACGAGCGATGGCATATCCGGAAAGATGGGGCGCGCTTCTGGGCGAGTGGCGTGCTGACTGCAATGCGCGATCAGCAACGCCGGCTGCACGGTTTTGCGAAAGTCATGCGCGATGAGACCGAGCACCGCCAGGCCGACGAGCAGATCCGTGCCTCTTTGAAGGAAAAAGAGTCGCTGTTAAAGGAGATTCACCACCGCGTCAAGAACAACCTGCAGGTGATTATCAGCTTGCTGAGATTGCAATCCGAACATATCTCGGACGAAGCGACGCGGACGCTATTTGACGAATCCTGCAACCGTGTGCGGGCGATTGGCCGGATTCACGAACTGCTGTATAACGCGCCGGATTTGGCGCGCGTCGATTTTGGAGTCTATCTCCGGCGCTTGGTACGGGATCTGTTCTCGTTCTATGGCGTGGATGAGAAGCGGATTCATCTGACCATCAACGCCGAGTCCGCCGATTTGGAGATTGACCAGGCGATTCCGTGCGCCCTGATCGTGAATGAGTTAGTGACTAACTGCGTGAAACATGCGTTTCCGGGGGGACGATCGGGCACGATAGAAGTGTCTTTGGGGTCCGCTGGAGGCGACTGCGTTCTTGTGGTAGCCGATGATGGAGTAGGCTTGCCAGAACAGCTGAATATCGAGGAAACGAACTCCCTGGGTCTGCAACTGATACCGATTTTGGCGGAACAACTGCAAGGGCGTGTTCGGCTGGACCGCAGCAACGGAACACGGTTTGAGATTCCATTTCCAGCTCATTCAGAGAGAGAATAGAGGCGTTAATTGATCGGACGCATTCTTGTAGTGGAAGATGAGAAGATTATCCAACTCGACTTGCGTTATCAGCTGGAGCATCTCGGGTACGTAGTGGTTGGGGTGGCCTCGTCGGGCGAGGAAGCGATCAGCAAAGCTGCCCAACTGGAGCCCGATCTCGTTTTGATGGATGTGCGGCTCAAGGGGTCGATGAACGGAATCACGGCGGCTCAAAGTATCCGGGCCGCTCGCGAAGTTCCGGTAATTTACCTTACGGCGCTGAACCAGGCGCGATCAAAGAGCGAGCAGGAGCAAGCCCCGGAGCCCTGCGTTGGAAAGCCGTTTCGCGCGGCTGATCTGGACGCCGCGATCAGTCGTGTGCTGGGTAAGGATTAAGAGCTTGGAGTGACCCTCAACGGCTCTGTTGGAGCGCGCTGAGGAGACGCACTCGGGCGAGGCGGCCGCGACAGTGCAGGACGTAGCTCCAGAACGGGACAACGCGAAGTGGCCCGAAGGCGGCGGCGAAATGGGAGCGCGGATTCGCGTACATGACTGGTCGCGAACATCGCTGGGCTCGAAAGACGAGTGGCCCAAAACGCTGAAGACCGCGATCGACCTGATGTTGCGGTCACCCGTCGCGATGACGATCAGTTGGGGCTCGGAGGGCGTTTCTCTGTACAACGATGCCTTCATCCCAATCGCAGGAAGGCACCATCCGGGACTGTTGGGATGCGGGATAGCGGAGGGCTGGGCCGAATTTGGCGCCTTCCCAATTCAGACGGTTCGCGCGGCGCTATCGGGTGAGAGCCTTTCCTTTCGCGATCAGGAATTCTGCGTGGCAGGCGATGGCGGCGCTCAGCAGCACATGGTTTAATCTGCACTGCTCTCCCATCCTGAACGACGACGGGAAGCCAGCGGGCACGCTGGCCGTGGTGACCGATACGACCGCGGAGGTCAGGGCAAAAGCACAACTGCGCGAGAGCGAGGAGCGGGCCGAAGCACGTCTGCGCGACAGCCGCGTCGAAATCGAGCGTCAGGCGCGCATCTTCCATACAACGCTATCAACCATAACTGACTTCGCTTACATCTTTGATCGCGATGGAAGATTTGTTTTTGCCAATCAACCACTGCTGGATCTGTGGGGGCTGAGGCTGGAGGAGGCGGTGGGCAAAAACTTTTACGATCTACATTACCCGGAGGACCTTGCGGCACGACTTCAGCAGCAGATTCAAGAAGTCTTTGACACCGGGAAGGGGCTGACAGATGAAACCGCATACACCAGCCCGACGGGTGTGGACGGGTATTACGAATATATTTTCAGACCTGTATTCGGGGCGGACCTCGAGGTAGAAGCGGTGGCTGGTTCCACGCGCGATATCACTGGGCGCAAACTTGTCGAAGCGGCACTTCGAACCTCACTCGCAGAAAAGGAAGAGCTGCTTAAAGAGGTGCATCACCGGGTCAAGAATAACCTACAGGTGATCACCAGCTTGCTTAATTTGCAAGCCGGCCAGGTCAAAGATCGGCGCGTGCTGACGCTTTTTGAAGAGGCGCGAAACCGGGTCTTGTCCCTTGCGGCGATCCACGAGCTGCTGTACCAGTCGAGCTCGTTCTCTGGTATCGATCTGACTGCTTATGCGCGGCAGCTCGTGCCTGACCTTGTACACTTCTATGGCGCGGACAATCAGATCGAGGTAGAGATTGCAGGGGGCGGGACCGTGCTGGAGTTGGAACGTGCAGTGCCCTACGGTCTACTGCTAAACGAGCTGGTCTCGAACGTTCTGAAGCATGCTTTTCCTGACGGACGGCATGGCGCGATGACCGTGGCGATACGTCAAGAAGCGAATAAAATCGCGCTGGTAGTGGCTGATACCGGGGTGGGAATGCCGGCAGGATTTCATTACCGGCAAGCCTCTTCACTCGGGCTCAAGCTGGTGCATGTGCTGGCCCAGCAGCTCGGCGGCGATGTCAATGTGCTCGCGGGAGCCGGAACGACGGTTCAGGTGAGTTTCCCAAGTGTGACGAGCCGGCCCGGCGACTGAGGGGGAAGAAGCAGGCGTCGGTCAAGCGCTCGCAGTTTTTCCCTCTTCACTAAGCGCGGTCCGCCATTTGGTATTCAGCCAGCGCTCAAAGCTCGTGAGATTTGGGAGTTCTTGCCGGAGCGCACCGAGATCGACGTGATAGCCAACATCCTGGAACCAGCGAAACATCACGGTAATCTCGCGCCCAACGTGTTTTTCAAATTCTGCCCAAGGCATCTGCTGATAACGTACGTCCCGGCCAACGGCTGTACTGAACGCTCGAGCGATTTCAAGCATCGATAGCTCATCGCCGGCTATATCGACGGCGCGTCCTTGCCAGTGGCCTGGGTGCTCGAAAGCCAGAGCGACGAAGGCGCCTATGTCATCTACGGCTATCATTTGAAAGCGCGTTTCAGGATTCAGCGGAAGCGAGAGCATTCCTTGCTCAATCTGTTCCTTGCTGCCGAACCAGTTTTCCATGAAGAAAACGGGGCGAAAGATGGTGTATCGAATACCAGTGGCTCGGATATGCTCTTCGATACGGAATTTGCTATCGAAATGAGGAATGCCGGTGTTCCGGTCCGCGCTGCCGACGGAACTATAGACCAGGTGGCTCACACCTGACCGGTTCGCCGCATCGGCTAACGCGACACCTTGCCGAATCTCCGTTTCGGCGCCTCCCGTCCAGTCTTGTACCGAGTACACGCCGTAAACACCATCGAGCGCCCGCGTCAGTGAGGCGGAATCGTCGAAATCGCCTTGAACGACATCGACGCCTTTTCCGACTAAGGACCGCACCTCGGGCTTGTCGGGATTACGGGTAAGAAGCCGGACCGGAAACCCGCGTTCTTGCAGATGGTGAGAAACTGCGCCACCCTGTTTGCCAGTAGCTCCTGTAACGAGAATTAGTTTCTGAGGTTTCTTTGCCATGAGTTTCTCCGAATATGGATGTCTGAGGAGACTGAAAAGTTGTGAGGAGATGCGGGAATCGGGCAGCGGCTAATTATCCGAAGCGAATAAAATTCGAAAGCGTGGGGCTCATGCTAAGCAGAGGAGAAGATCCGCATGGAAGAAGGTTGGCATCCGGGTCACAATCCGTGGCTTGTCGCGCTGACTGTGACCATCGCGACGTTCATGGAAGTGATGGACACGTCCATTGCGAACGTCGCTCTGCCGCATATTGCCGGGGGCCTCTCGGCTGGGTTGGACGAGAGCACGTGGGTGCTCACAAGCTATCTGGTTTCAAATGCGGCAGTGTTGCCGATCTCGGCGTGGCTTTCGGATCGATATGGCCGCAAGCGTTTCTATATGACTTGCGTGGCGCTATTTACGGTAAGCAGCTTCTTGTGCGGCCTGGCGCCGTCCCTGGGCCTTTTGGTTTTCTTTCGCGTGCTGCAAGGTCTCGGCGGGGGAGGACTGGGTCCCTCCGAGCAGGCGATACTTGCGGATACGTTTCCTCCGCAAAAGAGAGGCATGGCGTTCGCGGTGTACGGGATGGCGGTGGTGCTTGCGCCGGCAATTGGGCCTACTCTGGGCGGCTGGATTACAGACCATTACTCATGGCGCTGGATCTTTTATGTGAACGTGCCGTTTGGAATTCTGTCGCTCTCGCTCGCGCAAATCATGGTGAAAGACCCACCGTGGCTTGAAAAGTCTCGAGCGGAGGCAAAGCAGAGGGGTATTGATTTTCTGGGACTGGTGCTGGTAGCGACTAGCCTCGGAACCTTTCAGGTCGTGCTGGACAAAGGCCAGCGCGACGAGTGGTTCGCTTCATCATTCATCAGAATATTCACTGTTATTTCGATCACTTCGATCATTTTTTTTCTGTATTGGGATTGGCGCCATAAGTATCCGGTTGTCAATTTGAAACTGTTCCGAAACCGTAACTACGCGACATCGAACGTGCTCATGTTTTTGTTAGGCGCTGTGCTTCTTGGCAGCGCGGTTCTGATTCCGCAATTCCTGCAGACCCTGTTGGGATATTCAGCACAAAAAGCAGGCGAGGTTCTCACTCCTGGCGGCTTCGCACTGTTGCTGATTCTCCCCATTGTCGGGAAGCTGGTTACGAAAATTGATCCTCGATTACTGATCGCGTTCGGTTTTGTTGTCAGTGGTCTGGCGCTCTTCGAGTTATCCCATATCAATTTGGCAATCGATTTCCACACAGCGGTGTGGTGGCGTATTCATCAAGCTTTGAGCCTTGCGTTCCTCTTTGTGCCGATCAACACGATTTCCTATACCGATATCCCGAGGGAACAAAACAACCAAGTTTCAGCCATGGTTAACCTGATGCGGAACATTGGCGGGTCTGTGGGCATTTCTATTTTCAGCACTATGCTGGCGCGGCGCGAACAAGTGCATCAGACCTTTCTCGCCGCGAACATTGCACCTGGTTCTTCAGCCTACGAACATTACGTCAGCGCTGTGACTCAGCGATTAACCGCAGGCGGTGCAGGTGCTCACGCGGCGGGGCAACTGGCAACGGGGCTCGTGTATCAAGCGGTCCAACGGCAATCTGCGGTGCTTGCATATATAGACGTGATTTGGATATTTATCATTGCCAGCTTCATCGGGGCTCTCGTGGTGTGGCTTGCGAAGCGCAGACCGCCGGGGGAAGCGCCTGCCGGGCACTGAGGCGAACCCGAGCAGTAGAAGACGAATGCGCAACACTATGGGAACAGATGATAAAACTAAAACATTCTATCTACTAAATAATATAATTACATAATAAAAATTTAAAAACATCTCACAAACAATACCAACAATCAAACTAAACTCAAAAAAAATTCATCTAATTAACAATCTATTATCAGATAGAGACCTAGAAACCGAAGGGAATACACCACGAGAGATACGTACCGATGTACTTCGTAACCTTATTCTGTACCTACCACTCACGTTTCCTAGAAATGTCGTATCGCACATTGTTGAGGTACCGGAGCGTGGTGTTGCTTCGCTAAGTCGCTTGTAAAGGAAAAACTTGAGTTAACCCATGCAGCGGGGCCAAATGGGAGAGCGTTGACCCCCATACTGCTGAAGGATTGTATTTTCCCGGGTGGCGTCATTCTCATGCACGCCCGGTTACGCGATTTGTCTCTGCTAGATCTCGAATCAGTCCCGTCGAAGCGCGAGGAATGTCGGTCGATGGGGCAGTGGACGTGAGCTTCGTCTCCCCACTTGAGGAGTCAAGATCCGAAGATGGTTTGTACAGTTATAGTCCATGCGTGGGGGACTTCACCGGTGTCAACATAGGAGGCGACTTTGCGGCAATCGGAGCGCTCTTTGTAGGAGACCCAAGTCTAAAGCTCTACGGGGCCACCATAAAGGGAGTTGCGACTTACGGTCGGGGATAACTGAGAGCGGCTTCCCACGGTTCGGGGCGTTGGGGCCTATTGATATGTCGCTTGCGCGGGTGGGTGCAGACACATACTTCCGTAAGATTATGGAAACAGATGGCGAGTGTCTCGGCGATCATTCCAACGTGGAATCGGGCCGATTTACTCAGATCCATTCTTGCCAATCTGGGTTCGCAGACGCGGCCGCCGGATCAGGTGATTGTCGTTGATAACGGCAGTACGGATGCGACACAGCTTGTAGCGCGTGAATTTGGCACGGATTTGGCGGTCTTTCCAGAGAACCGCGGTTTTGCGGCGGCGGTCAACGAGGGAATCCGGCGGGCGAGCGGCGAATGGGTGCTGATCGTGAATAACGATGTCGTGTTAGCGCCGGAATGGCTGGAGCGTTTACTGGGCACCGCAGAACAGGAAAACGTGTCATTCGCGGCAGGCAAGCTGCTCCGCATGGATGATGTTGAGGTGCTCGATGGCAGTTGGGACCTGGTCTCGCGTGCCGCCTATGCGTGGCGGTGCGGTTATGGGCGGATGGATGGAGCAGTGTGGTCGGTGCGGCGGAAGATCGCGCTTGCGCCGATGACCGCGGCGCTGTTCAACCGGCGCGTATTCGAACAGATCGGAATGCTCGAGACGCGGTTCGAATCGTATTACGAGGACGTGGACTTCGGCGTGAGGTGCGCGCTGGCCGGGCTGGAAGGGATTTATGAGCCGGCGGCAGTGGCCATCCACATGGGGAAGAGCACGCTCGGGAAGCACGACTGGAGGGTGATGTTTCTCACGGCGAGAAATCAGGTGTTGTTATTGGCCAAGCATTACCCTGCGGAAACGGTGCGGCGGTTCGCATGGCCGATTTTCGTGGGGCAGATACTGGCGGTGCTCGCAGCGGCGAAGAAGGGACACTTGCTAGCAGCACTGCGGGGCAAGTGGGAAGGCTTGCGGCAATGGTCGGCATTTAGAGGCGAGGTCAAGCCTAGAAGCGCAATCGAAGCGGCTGTTGAGGAGAGCGAGCGCGAAATACGGCGATTACAGAAGCAGATCGGGTTCGATTTGTACTGGCGATTCTATTTTGGGTTAGTGCGGGCGCCCAGATCATTGCAGTAAACCGAGGCTAAGGCGTCCCGCCAGAAGACGATGGCTGCGCGATTTGCAGCTCCTTAACGAGCGGGCTGACGTCGTAAAGTTTCCGCAGCACTTCGGTGATACCGGCTGTATGAACGGCTACCGAGCGATTGACGGTTTCATCGTAGACGTAGTCGCCGGCAAGAGATTCGATATTGCCGTCGAAAATGAGACCGACTAACTCTCCGGCACGGTTGACAACTGGCGAGCCGGAATTACCTCCGACGATGTCGTTGGTGGTCACGAAGTTCAAGGGGGTCGAGAGAGTTAATTTACCGCGGCCTTTTTCGTAACGATCGGGTAATACGAATGGTCCACGGTCATCGAATCCGGCGGCTCGGTTGTAAAGACCATAAAAGGTGGTTTTTGGTGGCGCTATGGTTCCATTCATGGGATAGCCTTTCACCTGACCGTAGGACAGGCGGAGCGTGAATGTGGCGTCCGGATAGGTGGATTTTCCGTAGGCAAGAAAGCGCGCTTTGCCCAGCTCTTCGCCCGCATGTTGGATGACGCTGGTGACATTATCTTCTTGCCACTTGATCAGCTCGCGGCGTAGGGGATCGAGCTGGCGCGCGAGTACAATGATCGGATCGTCGGAAGCATTCACAGCGGCTTCTCCGCCTTCGACTAGCTTCTTCCGCAGCGCTGGATCCGCGAGCTTGCAACCGTTGACGAGAGCCGCGGCCGCCTGTTCGGGCGTCTTACCGCCGAGTACGATTTTCAGGAACGGGTCGTCAGGCCCAAGCTCGCGAACGGCGAGGCTGAGGCTGTTTGCCAACTTGGCTTTTTCGAATTCGGGATAGATCGGAGCAGGGGAGAAGAGCTGCAGACGGAGCGAGGGGAGGCGGGCTTCCTGAAAGCCGCGGAGCCGGTCGCCGGCAGGTTTTTTGATTTCGCTGACGTAGTCGACCATGGTTTGGGCGAGCTGAACCAGTTGTGAATCGAGACGGTAAAAGATCGCCATCTTAATTCTTGATTCCGCTTTGCGTTCAGCCGTCGCAATCGCATCCCATGCCCCGCCGAACTGCTGCTTCCACTGCGGGTTTGCCTTGACGAGAGCGCGAAAGGCATCTTCTTCCTTTTGCTTCTTCTCGAAGGTCTGCTTATTCAGCAGGGCGTCGCGCTCACCTTTGACCGCTTTCTGTGAGTTCTGCAAGTTAAAGATTTCTGACGCGGCCTGCCGGGCTTGTTCAGGGCCGCGGGCAGAGTACTGCTGAAGCTCGGCGATCCGGCTCTTGAAGAGATCGAGAAGTAGCGGGTCCAAGACATCGCGATCAAAAAGGAGCTGGGAAACGGTGGCGAGGCGGCGGGTAGTGCCGGGATTGCCGGAAACAAAGACGAGATCGCCATCATCGACGCCATTCGAATTCCACTTCAGATAGTTTTCGCTGTGAATGGGCTTGCCATTCTCGTATACACGGAACAGCGCGAGATCCATGTCGTAGCGGGGATAGGTGAAATTGTCTGGGTCGCCGCCGAAGAACGCGGCTTGCTGCTCGGGGGCGAAGACGATGCGCACATCTGTGTAGCGCTTATATCGGTAGAGCCAATACTCGCCACCTGAATAGAGCGTAACGACCTGGCTCTGAAGACCGGTCTTGGTTTGGCTCTCCTGCTCAATCTGCGACATAGCGGCTTTGCGCGCTTTGAACTGCTGCTTGTCATCAGTGATGTTCTTGATGTGACTCAAGATGCGATCGGTGACGTTCTCGGTCGAGATGAGCACGGCGACTTCGAGGTCGGGAGATTTGATCTCCTGGTCGTGAGTTTGGGCGTAGAAACCGTCTTTGATGTAGTCGTGCTCCGGAGTGGAGCTCTTCTGGAGCTGCCCGCGAGCGACGTGATGATTCGTGAGCAGCAGGCCGTCGGGGCTGACGAAGGACCCTGATCCGCCATCGGAGAGTCGTACTGATGCGAGTTGGAGATGCGCGAGCCACTCTTTAGTTGGAGTAAATTTGTACTTTTGTTGAAGCTGTTTGAGGGGCAGGTTGTCGAACGTCCACATGCCTTCATCGGCGAGAAGGCTCTGCGCGACGGAGGCGGCGGCCAAGAACGTAATGCAAATAACACGCATACAGGACGACGGTAACACGGGCCTAGGGGCGTGTTAGGTTGAACGTGTAGAGCCGGGTCTGATGGAAAACGGGATGGTCACTGTGACGATTGTTACGTTCAACAGCGGCCGCTATATTGAGCAGTGCCTAGCGTCGGTTTTAGGGCAGGATTATCGCCAAAAAGAAGTGGTTGTGGTGGATAATGCGTCAACGGATGGCACGCGGGAAATCCTGCGGACGCTTGAAGACCGCATCCGCATCATCTATAACAGCGAGAACGTGGGATTTGCCGCGGGACAGAACCAGGCAATCGCGGAGTGCCGGGGCGAGTGGGTTGTGGTATTGAACCCGGATGTGAAACTGCGTCCGGATTTCGTCAGCGCCTTGGTGGCCGCCGGGGAGTCGGACGGGAACACGGGCAGTTTGTGCGGCAAGTTACTAAGGATGTCCGCGGATCTTGGTGTGCCGGCGAGGCCGGTTTTGGATTCTACCGGGATGTACTTCACGCCCGCAATGCGGCACTTTGACCGCGGAAGCGAGGAGCTGGACCAAGCTCAATATGAGCAGCCGGAGTATGTATTCGGGGCGAGTGGTGCGGCGGCGCTGTATCGCAGGGAGATGATCGAAGATATAACTGTTTCGGGCGAGTTCTTCGATGCGGATTTTTTTGCGTACCGCGAGGACGCGGATGTGGCGTGGCGCGCACAGCTGCTGGGCTGGAAATGCTTGTATGTGCCTACGGCGGTCGGGTATCACGTGCGAACCGTGTTGCCTGACAACCGGGGTTCGATCGCGCCTGTTCTGAATATGCATTCGGTGAAGAACCGCTGGCTGATGCGCATAAAGAACATGACCGGCCACCTATACCGGCGGACGTGGTTCGAAACGACGCTGCGGGATTGCGTGGTGATTGCGGGCTGCTTTCTGAAGGAGTTCGGATCGCTTCGGGCGTTTCCATTCATCGTGCGCAATCTTCGGCGAATCTTGATGAAGCGGCGAGAGATCATGGCGCGAAGACGGGCGAGCGACGAATACATAGCGGGATGGTTTTCCAGTAAGCCGGTGAGTTACCCGGCTACGCAGGCTGCGTCGAATGTAGTAGATAAACAGACGATGGCAATCACGTGATCGAGCTGCGAAATTAGAGCGACACGTAGCTAGCGATGCGCATAGGCTTGCTGGGTACGCGCGGCATTCCGGCCAATTATGGTGGGTTCGAGACGTTTGCCGAGGAGATCTCGGTACGGTTAGCAGAGCGGGGCCATTCCGTTACCGTATATTGCCGGGAACGGTATAGCCAGCCGGTCTATCGCGGGGTGCGGCTCCGATATCTGCCGACGATCCGGCATAAGTATCTCGATACCCTTGCGCACACCGCGTTGTCGACTGCTGACGCATTGTTTCGCAAATTCGACGTGCTGCTCTACTGTAATGCGGCGAACGCGGTGTTCACATTGTGGCCGCGGCTGCTGGGTAAACGGACTGCATTGAACGTGGATGGTGTGGAGCGACGCCGAAAGAAATGGAATCGCGCGGCGAAGACATGGTATCTCGTATCGGAGTGGCTGGCGACATGGTGCTGCTCAGAAATTGTTTCGGATGCTCAGCGGATTCGCGAATACTACTTGGGGCGCTACGGCAAGGACTCAACATTCATTCCATATGGAGCGGAAGTGGGGCGCACGGAATCGAGCGATCTCGTTCGGGGGCTAGGTTTAGAGCCGGGCAGATACGTTTTGTATGTCAGCCGCATGGAGCCTGAGAACAATGCGTTGATGGTTCGACAAGCTTTTGAAAGGGTGACGACCGAATTCAAGCTCGCCTTGGTGGGCGATGCGCCGTATGCGGCGGAATATATACGGCAGGTGAAAGACACCCGCGATTCGCGCGTTGTGATACCAGGCGCAATCTACGGAGAAGGATACAAGCAGCTGCAATCTCACTGCCACACATATGTGCAAGCGACAGAGGTAGGCGGCACGCATCCGGCGCTGATTGAAGCCATGGGCCGAGGCGCGTTGGTGCTGTACCTGAACGTGCCGGTGAGCGCGGAAGTAGCGGGTGACGCGGCGATTCCGTTCAAGAATGATTTGACCGAGAAGCTGCAACGCGCAGTGGATATCGGCGAGGATGAACGCCGGACATGGGGATGCCGGGCGATGCGCAGAGTGCAGGAGCACTACAGCTGGAGCGTCGTCACGGATGCGTACGAGGCATTGTTCCGGCGATTGACCGCATGACCCAGAGTTCATGCCCATTTCGCTCCTGGGTGGAAGTCTCGCGGGCACAGATCGCGGCGAATTATCAGGCGATCCGGAAGGTTGTAGGCGAAGGCGTAGAAGTGATGCCGGTGGTGAAGGCGGACGCCTATCGGCACGGCGCGATCGAGGTGTCGCGAACGCTCGAGGGACAAGGCGCGAGGTGGCTGGCAGTCAGCAGCACGGACGAAGGAGTAGCATTGCGCGACGCCGGCATTCAGGCACGGATTTTGGTGATGGCGGATTTTCTGCCATTTGCTCGCGAGGTGATGCTGGGGTACGGCCTGACCCCGGTGATCCACTCGCTTGAAGATGTGGCGGAGTTGAACCGATTGGCAGCGGCGCGCGGACAGAAATGCCGGTATCACCTGAAGATCGATTCGGGCATGGGAAGGCTGGGGGTGCGGGCCGAAGCCGGGGAGATCGGTGAATCGATTCTTGCGGCCAAGAACATTGAACTTGAAGGGCTGATGACGCATTTCGCTTCGGCTGCGAATTATCAGACGAGCCAGACGGACGAGCAGTCGGCGCTGTTTGAGCGACTCGTTGACGGACTGGAGAGCGCGGGCGTTCATCCTGCACTGGTGCATTTATCGAGCACGATTCCGGTTGCCTACGGGAGGCGGGCAGCATGGAGAAACATGATACGGCCGGGCCATGCGATTTATGGGTACGTTTCGCCTGCCCGCGGACACGCGCCGGGGAAGATTCTCCAAGTCAAGCCGGCATTGACGTGGCGCGCTACAGTGCTCTCAGTCAAGGAAGTGCCCCCGGGAGCGTTGATCGGATACGGAGGCATGTTTCGCGCAGCGCGTCCGACGCGTGTGGCGGTATTGGCGGCGGGTTATGCGGATGGGATTCCGCACAGGCTATCGAATCGGGGCAGCGTGATTGTGAACGGCAAGCTGGCCCCTATCGTCGGGGCGGTTTCGATGGACCTCACGTCGATTGATGTGACTGAGTGCGCCGGAGGTTCGGGTGGGAGACGCGGTCACGCTGCTCGGATCTGAGGGAAACGTGAGCATCGATGCACAGCAGATTGCGAGGCAGGCCGGAACCATATCTTATAGCGTGCTGTGCGGGATCCATGCCCGGGTAAAGCGGATTTACGTGTAACGGGCGGATGCTTTTCGCGTTTGCGGTTCTTGAGCTAGACTGAACCCAATAACCTGTTACCCCGTCGGAAGACCGAGTGGCCGCCTTGCCGCCCCAGATGCCGCCTAACGATGATCCAGCTGCGTTGAGTGCCACACGTGAGTCCGGCGCGATTCCGGGAGCAGTAATTGGCCCATACCATCTGCTGGAACGGATCGGAGAAGGCGGTATGGGAGAGGTCTGGCTGGCCGAGCAAAAGTATCCCGTGCGCCGACGGGTCGCGCTCAAGCTGATCAAAGCCGGTATGGACACGCGCGAGGTCGTGGCGCGGTTTGAATCCGAGCGGCAAGCGCTGGCCCTGATGGACCATCCCGCGATCGCGAAAGTCTTCGATGCAGGATCGACCCCTCAAGGCCGACCATACTTCGCAATGGAGTATGTGGCCGGTATCCCGATCACGAGTTACTGCGATAAGCACACGCTAAGCACGCGCGAGCGGCTGGAACTGTTTGTGCACGTTTGCGAAGGCGTGCAGCATGCGCATCAGAAGGCAATCATTCATCGCGATCTTAAACCTTCCAACATTCTGGTTACGGAAGTGGATGGTAAGCCGGTTCCGAAGATTATCGATTTTGGGGTTGCGAAAGCAATTTCTCACCGGCTCACGGCGGAGACGATGTTCACGCGGGTTGGAGCGATCGTCGGGACACCGGAGTATATGAGCCCGGAACAGGCGGATTCGGCGGGAGAAGACATCGATACACGTACCGATGTATATTCGCTCGGGGTAGTGCTGTATGAGCTGCTGGTGGGCGCCCTCCCGCTGGACTTTCGCAAGCTCGCTTTCGACGAGATGCTCCGCAAGCTGCGCGAGGAGGATGCTCAGAAGCCAAGCACGAAGCTACGAACGTTGGGTGATCAGTCCACGCCCGCAGCGCATAAGCGCCGCACGGAACCGGCGGCACTAACACGGCAGTTGCGGGGTGATCTGGACTCGATCACTTTGAAAGCACTCGAAAAGAATCGCTCACGCCGTTATGGAATGGCATCGGACCTGGCAGGCGATCTCGGGAGATACCTTCGGAACGAGCCGGTTTCGGCCAGGCCTGCGGATATCGCCTATCGCGCGCGAAAATACGTTCGGCGCCATCGACTTGGAGTGGCTGCCGCGACAACTCTGGTCCTATTGTTAGTCGCGTTCGCGATAACAGAAGGGTTTCAACTGCGACGGACTATGCGCGAGCGTGACCGCGCGGATCGCGTGACGAACTTTATGACAAGCATGTTCAAAGTTTCAAATCCGAGCGAAGCGCGAGGCAACAAGGTGACCGCTCGGGAAATCCTGGACAGAGCATCGAAAGAGATCGGTACAGGACTGGCGAGTGACCCTGGAACGCAGGCCCAGATGATGAACGTGATGGGAACGGTGTATTTCAATCTCGGCTTGTACTCGCAGGCGCATGCTCTATTGGCTCGGGCACTGGAGATTCGCACTCGCATTCTCGGTATGGGGCATCCCGATACGTTGAAATCGATGAACAATTTGGGTACGACTTTCGACGAGGAAGGGCGTTACGCCGAGGCGGAGAAGTTTCACCGTCAGGTGCTGGACATTCGACGCCGGACACTCGGGCCAGACCACGCGGACACTTTAGCTTCGATGAACAACCTGGCCAATAGCCTTGGCGAACAGGGCCATTATGCAGAGGCCGAAAAGCTGATGCGTCAAGCCATCGATATCGAAGACCACGTGTTTGGTCCGGATGACAAGAACACAGTGGGTTCACGTGAGAACCTCGCCATCACGCTGGATGAGGAAGGGAAGTACGCGGAAGCGGTGAAGGTGGAGCGAGAAGTGCTGGATGCTCGGCGGCGATTGGTCGGATGGGAGCACCCGGAGACTCTTCGTTCGATGTCCAATTTGGGTGCAGCTCTGATGCATATAGGCAACTACGACGAGGCGGGGAAGCTGGAGCGACAAGTACTCGATATCCAGCGCCGGGTTCTTGGGCCAGATCATCCGGACACTGCAGCCACGACCTATAATCTTGCCGGAATTGCGGCGCATCTGGGACATCGTGACAAGGCGATCTTGCTTATACGCGAGGCGCTCGACAATCATTTAGATGTGGAAACAATGCTGGGCATGGAGAAAGAATCCGAACTGAAATCGCTTCACGGAGACCCTCGGTTTGAGGCGCTCGTTTCGTACGCTCGCCAGCGTGCAGCAGCAGTGGCGAACGCGAAGTAATCGTGATCTAAAGCCCTCGGAACGGATGCTAAAATGGCCGTTCAATGTCTGTTGCGAGCGACCGGGAGCAGTTGAAGCGACTGCTTGCGGCGCGATCGGTGCGGCGGGGCGACTTTACACTGGCTTCCGGTTTGACGAGCCATCTCTACGTGGACGCCAAGCTCACGACTCTGCATGCACCAGCGATGCCGCTGGTCGGGCGCCTATTTCTTGAAAAAATTCGGGAGCATCGGTGGCAGCCGCAAGCGATTGGAGGGCTGATCCTGGGTGCGGACCCAATCGTAAACGCTGTGGCGCGCGAAAGCGTGGAGGCTAACAGTCCAATTGACGCGTTCCTGGTTCGCAAAGAAGCAAAAACGCACGGGCTGCATAAATTCATCGAAGGCGTCGATGAGCCGACAGGGCTGGCAGTGGTCATCGTCGATGACGTGTGCACCACGGGAGGATCGACGGTTGAGGCGATTGAAAAAGCAAGACGCGCCGGAATGGCGGTTTTAGGAGCGATCTGTTTAGTCGATCGCGAAGAAGGCGCGGAAGAGCGCCTTCGTGCACTCGATTGTGAATTCGAGCGCATTTTCAGGCTTGCCGAATTGCTGGAGGCCTATGATTCCGGCGAGCTAGTCGGAGCTCGAAGCTCTAATAGTTAAGCCCGTACAAAACGGGAACATTCCAACGCAGGTTTCCGTCTGGCAAGAGGCAGGAGTTCGTCTATTGAAAAAGAAGTGGAAGGTCATAATCTTGCTCGGATTACTGGTGCTGGTTGCCGGCGCAGTGCTCGCGAGCATCAAAATCAGCCAGCGCGGGGTGGTGACCGTCGAGACCGGCAAGGTGACGCGAATGGATTTGACCTCAGTTGTGACCGCTTCAGGCGAAGTTAAGCCGCGAAACTATATCAACATAGGAACCAATGCGCAGAACCCGGCACCTATCACAGCCATTTACGTAAAGGAGGGCGAGCACGTAAAGAAAGGGCAGGTGCTGGCGCGGCTGGCGGACGTGCAGCCGAGCGCGGATGTGGCGTCCTCGAAGGCATTGGTCAATTCGGCGTTGGCAGATTCGGCGGCCAACGAAGCAGCTCTTAAATCGGCTGACGATAATATCGCCGTCGCGCAGGCGACAGTCGAGCACGATCGTGCTGATTTGGAGCAGAAAAAGATCGATCTGAAACGGGCTCAGCAGCTTTACGATGCGAAGCTCATCGCACCACAAGATTTCGAGGCCAAAAAGGCGACTTACGATTTGGCCCAATCTACTCTGGTCGAGTCGGAGAGGCGGGTCGCACAGGCGCAGTCGCAGCGGGCGCAATCGGCCGCGCAGCTTGCCTCAGCTCAAAAGAAGGTGGCCCAGGCACAAGCGATGGTCACGCGCTCTGAGAATGTGCTTTCCCAATACGACGCAGTGGCGCCTTTAGACGGTGTGGTGACTAATCTGCCTGTCCGGGTGGGTGAAACCGTAGTGCCCGGAATTCAGAACTCAGCTTCATCGACGATCATGACGATTGCCGATATGTCGATCATCACGGCAGAGGTTCATGTGGACGAAACCGATATCGTGAGCGTCAAGCTGGGTGAGCCTGCGGAAGTCACCATTGACGCTATCCCGAACAGGACGTTCAAGGGGAAAGTGATCGAGATCGGCGATACGGCGATCGTGCGGTCGTCCGGAGTGGCGGCATCGCAAAGCCAGACATCAAGCCAAGAGGCGAAGGATTTCAAAGTAGTTATCGCGCTGGATATACCAGAAGATTTCGTGCGGCCCGGATTATCGTGCACGGCAAAGATTACAACTGCTACTCGGTCGCATGCGCTTTCGATTCCGATTCAGGCGTTGACCATACGGCAAAAGGGACAACTCGAGGTTCGCAAGCCCGGCCAGAAGCCAAGCAGTGATCCGCCCGACCCCGCGGCCGAGAAGGCGGCGAAGGAAGAGTTGCAGGGCGTATTTGTTGTGAATGGGGGTAAGGCTGAATTCAGGAAGGTGGACACCGGAATTACGGGAATCACGGATATTGAAGTTTTGAGCGGATTGAAAGAAGGCGATCAAATCGTTACCGGCAGCTATCAGGTGATCCGCACCATTCGGAATGATGCCAAGGTAAAGGTGGACAATAAGAAACGCGAGATGCCCTCCAGTCCGATTGAAGGATAGCCGGTGCCGGGAATCGAAACTGCGTTAGAGGAACTCAGTGCAAAGCAGCGCGAGGAGCTCGGACAGCAACTCAGGGGCGAAGGCATTGTTATCCGCACGTACGATCTCTGGAAGACATACATCATGGGCGACCAGGAGATCCACGCGGTTTCTGGGGTTGACATCGAAATTAAGCGAGGCGAATATGTAGCGATTATGGGTCCGTCGGGGTCGGGCAAGTCGACGCTGATGAACTTGATCGGCTGCCTGGATACTCCGACCAAGGGACTTTATTACCTGAACGGAAAGCTTGTCAGCGACATGGAGGACGACGAGCTCGCGCGGATTCGGAACAAAGAGATCGGGTTCGTTTTTCAGACGTTCAATCTGCTGGCGCGCGCGTCGGCCTTGCACAATGTGGAACTACCGTTGATCTATGCGGGCATGCCGTCTCAACAGCGGGTGGAACGGGCACGACAGGCGTTAGGCGCGGTGGATCTCGAGCAGCGCATGCAGCATAAGCCCAATGAACTTTCGGGCGGACAAAGACAGCGTGTGGCCATTGCGCGAGCGCTGGTGAATCATCCTTCGATTCTGCTGGCCGATGAGCCAACGGGAGCATTGGACACACATACTGGCAACGAAATTATGTCGCTATTCGAGCGTTTGCATGAAGAAGGGAATACCATCGTGTTGGTGACGCATGAAGCCGACATCGCGATGCACGCCCATAGGATCATTCATATCCGCGACGGGAAGGTCGAGCGGGACGAGATTACCAGGCACTGAGCCAGAAAAATCTTTAGAATCGACCGGCATCCGAGAGCGATTTCCAGCCAATCAGGCACTAACCCTTAGTACACGAATTGTTGTATCTTTAAGCCTGTCGACGGCCCTTATAGAAGGACGGATAAGAGACTGGAATGCAAGCCGAAGCCCGCATCCTAATGGCTGAGGACAATGCCATCAATCAACGTGTGGGGAAGCTCATTCTGCAGCGAGCGGGTTTCGCTATCGATTTAGTTGCGGATGGGAGCGAGGCGGTTGAAGCGCATCGCTTGAATGCATACGACGTGATTTTGATGGATTGCCAGATGCCAGTGATGGACGGGTTCGAGGCTTGCCGGCATATTCGGGAGCTCGGCGAGCCGCAGCCCGCGATCATTGCGGTTACGGCCAATGCCTTGGTGGGAGAACGAGACAAATGCTTGAATGCGGGCATGGACGATTACCTGTCGAAGCCCTTTCAAGCTGACCAGCTAGTCGGGATCGTAAAGAAATGGATCGATAAGAAGCTCCTGGCGCCGGTAGGCGAGAGCGGCATGCGATCGAGCGGTGTCAGCGCCGCCAAGTCAAGAGAAGAGTAAACAGCACGATCCAAATGAAATCGAGGTAGTGCCAGAAGATGGACACGCCGTTCGCTATGGCGCGGGTGTTCATCTGGTACTTCGGACCGCTCGCAGGCTCACGGGTGCGGATTAACAGATAGATCAACCCCGCGAGGCCGGCGACGATGTGCAGGCCATGCAGTCCCGTGAACATGAAAATGAACCAGGAATGCGGATTCCGGGCGAGAATGATGCCGGAGTGAAGGATCTGCAGCCATGCGGCGATCTGCCCAGCCAGGAAAAGTAGCCCGAGCGCAGTGGTCCAGATCATGAGGCGGAAGAACCCGTGCTGGTCATGCTCGGTCAGATGCCGGCGAGCCGCTTCGAAGGTGGCGCTACTAGCCAGGAGAACGGCGGTGGTCACCCACAGAATGGGTGGAAGCGAGATGCGGCCCCAGAACAGCGGGGCTTGTGAACGGATCAGGAACACGGCAATCATCGCGCCGAAAGTCATGGTGACGGTGGCGAGGAGGATGATGACGGTGAAGACAGAGAGGGAGTTGAGCTCACGCTGGCGGGCAACTGTGTCGGTCGGGGAAGGCATCCTCAATTACTATGATGCGTCAGGGGGGGCCCCGATGGTCGAATTATCGGGTGAGAAGGACATAGGCTTATCGGGAAAGTTAACGCCGCTCAGCGGGAGCTACGGCCGAACCCCAGGTGAAAGGCAGACCGAGTTGCAGTTGAAGACTCCGGAACCGCGGATCCGAGCGGATGTTATCCCAGAAGCCGTCAATGTGCAGCCACGCCATTTCCCAGTTGCGCTCCTCAACTCGCGTTCGAGGCATTTCAATGCCTCATCGATTTCACCGAGGCCGGAGTGCACGGCAGCAGAGTAGATGGCGGGAACGTGTCGTTCGCTACCTACTTGCTGCAATTTGGCCAGAACCTCCCTGGCTTGCTCCAACTGCCCAGCTCGCGCATAAACAAATCCCAAGCCCGCATACCCCCACAGGCTGTCGCCGATTTCTGCGGCGTGGCGCAGAGCAAGAACGAACAACCGGCCGTTTTTTTGAGCCTTAGGACTGACCACATTAGTCCCCACAAGTCGGCTTTGTAGGCGTTCTCATACTCGAGATGCAGCGCAAGATGCGCGTCGGTCATCCACCGATGCTCCAGATGAGGAATCACGAACTTCTTCGTGCCTTGGTTAGCATCCCATTGATCGAGGCAACAGGACTCAATTACGAGGTGAGGCGATTGATCATACTACGCCACCTCCGCTTCGATCACGCTGAACGGCGACTTAGTGGGCACGATACGCGAGAGACGAAACCCGGCACCTGCGAATAGGTCACGCCATTCTTGCTCCATGCGTTCTCGGCCACCGGGGAAGAAGAGCATTTCGATGTCAATGATCTTCGACGGGTGCGGCTGGTTCCCGGGCGGCACGACAAATTCCAGAAGCACGAGCTTGCCGTTACGGTTCGCGTTACCCTTGCTGTCCAATGCGCGGCGGCAATTCCGAAGAATTGTCGTCGCCTGCTCGTCCGTCCAGTCATGAAGTACGCTTTTCATGAAGTAAACGTCTCCTCCTTTCGGCACAGCCTGGAAGAAATCGCCGGATGCAGTGCGGCAACGCTCCTCCAGGCCGAGTTCGCGGATGCGCTTATCCGCGCCGGGCACAATATCTTTTAAATCAAAGAGAACACCGCCCATGTGTGGGTATTTCTGCAGAATCGAGCAGATCGCGAAACCGTGGCCGCCGCCCACGTCAACGATGGTGTGAAACGGCAAGAAGTCGTAAGCCTCGAGCGCCGCGCCAACCGCCATCGCGCTCAAGTTAGTCATGGCCAGATGAAACCGTTTAAACTCCACCTGATCGTCGGCGAAGTATTCGAACGCCGGCTTGCCGGTGACGTGCTCGACCGTAGGCTGTCCGGTGCGCACCGAATGCAGAAGCTCAGCGGCGATGTTGAAATGAAACGGATCGGCCAACCATAGTACGGTGTCGCGCATGGATTGGGGATGGTCGGAGCGCAGCAGATCGGCGGAGGCCGTGAGGGCAAAATGCCTGGGCTCGGTCTCCGTGAAGATGCCCACCATGGCAAGCAGACGCAGAATGCGGAAGAGTGCATCTTCGTTGGCGCTGGTCCGCTCCGCCAGCTCGGCAACTGGTTTCGATCCCGCGCCGATGAGATCGGCGACCTTAAGTTCGGCCGCAACCCAGAGGGCGGCACAAGGAACATAGGCCGTGGCGAATTGAAGTAGAATTTGCGACGGGTCGGGCGGTCGCACGGTTTTGGAAGAGGCTTGAGTCTCGACGAGGGAAGAAGAAGCTGTCACTTTTGTCTCCTGGAGTTAGTAGATTGTGACCGGCTCGTCTTGGAGCGAGCTGGCTGTCTTAATACTAGTGACCGTCTTTACACTATACGAGGCTGGAATTTGGAGGTGTTGACGACTTGCGAAGTTACCTTTCCTTGCGCTCGAAGTCCAACATAAGAAGGAGAAAGAGCATGCGAAACATTCTGGCGGCTCTAGTTCTTGGCGCGGCGCTCTGCGCCATTCCAGCCCTGTCGCAAAGTCACGATACGGTGCGCCAGGCCCAACAGGCTTTGAAGGATAAAGGGTACGATCCGGGTCCAATCGACGGCATCAATGGACCACTGACGAAAGCTGCAGTTCGGAACTATCAAGAGAAGGAGAACATCACTGCGGACGGACGGCTGGGGCCGAAGACACTGGACAGCCTAGGAGTTAAGCCGGCGTCGACGAGCGCCGAGTTCGATGCAGCCGGGGAAAACCTCAAGCACTCGTATGGAAAGGGCGCAAAGGACATAGGGCAGGGCACGAAAGAAGCTGGTTCTGAGCTGAAGCATGGAGACGTAGTGGAAGGCACGAAAGATTTCGGTAAAGGCGTAGGAAAGGGAGTCGCGAAAATGGCAGTGGGGACAGGCCATGCGGCCAAGAACGCCGCCAAGGGAAGCAAGAACGCAGTAACCGGAGACAACAAGCAGCCGCAAGACAACAAGCAGCCGCAGTAGCGACCAGCCCGCGGTTCAGTCACGCGTAAGGGGGTCGCAAAGTCAAGCGTGGACATTTGTGCTGTAATCGAGTACATGTCAAGGTTTTCGCGTTTTCAGTGGTTTGCAATCGGCGTCATTTTTTGTGGCGCGTTCGCGGCGCAGTGCGCGACACAGCCTCAAACGTCAGACTCGAGATTGCAGGGTGGTTTCCGCAATCCAGTAAAAGAGGGATGGATTTTCGTCCATCTCGAAGGTAGTCCGTCCGCTATCGGTTTCCAGCATGGCTATTTGCTGGCTCCAGAGATTGAGGACTCGAAGCGCGCGATTGAGCTCAGCACGACTCATGGCGTGAATCACAACTGGACTGAGCTGCGGGACGTGGCGCTGAAGTATTTTTGGCCACGCGTGCCGGACGAGTACCGGCAGGAGCTCGGAGGCATCGCGGATGGGTTACGGGCACACGGATCGAAGCTCGACGTGATGGATTTAGTGGCAATGAACGGGTACTTGGAGTACTCCTACTATTACGGCGAAGCACGCCGGCTGGAGACGAAAGGTGTGGTTAGCAACCCGGCGGAACATTGCAGCGCCTTTGTGGCCACCGGGAGTTACACGAAAGACGGGCGCATCGTAATCGGCCACAATAATTGGACGGATTATCTGACCGGCAGCCGCTGGAACATCGTGTTCGATATTGCTCCTACATCGGGCCACCACTTCATCATGGACGGCATGCCTGGGTTGATTCACAGCGGGGACGATTTTGGAATCAACGATGCGGGCATCATGATCACAGAAACCACGATTGGGAATTTCCATGGCTTCGATAAGAATGCTACACCGGAGTTTGTGCGCGCGCGCAAAGCAATGCAGTACTCGGAATCCATTGATGATTTCACCCGGCTCATGAAGGAAGGGAACAACGGCGGCTATGCGAACACCTGGCTGGTTGGCGATCGGAAAACTAATGAGATCGGGCGATTGGAGCTGGGGCTGAAAAACGTGACGCTCGATCGGACGAAGGATGGCTATTTTGTGGGCTCGAACTTCCCGATCAACCCGAAGCTGATTGCGGAGGAAACAGACTTTCCGATTAACGATCCGAACACGCCGAACCAGGTGCGGCATCGCCGATGGGATCAGCTCATGGCGCAGAATAAGGGGCACATCGACGTTGTCGAAGGCGAAAAGTTCGAGACCGATCATTACGACATGATCACGAAAGAGATTGACCCGAATGAGCGGACGATCTGCGGCCATATTGATAAATCGAGCCGGGGATTGAAGCCGTGGCAGGATCCATATGGGCCTGCGGGAACGGCGGAGGCGAAGGTCGCGGACAGCGCAATGGCGGAAAAGATGTCATTCGTCGCTGGAATGGGACACCCCTGCGGAGTCGAGTTTCATGCTGCGGAATTCTTGCAGGCTCATAAGGAATATGCATGGCAGCAGCCGCTGCTCGAGGACTTGAAGGCGAATCGCTGGACCGTGTTTTCTCCCGCGAAATCGCCCGAAACAGCTACGGCGGCGGCACGATAGTTATTTCGCCGGAAGCGCAAAGGCTATCACAACGTCTGACGGTGGGCTGCCGAAAAACCCGCCCCCGCCCGCTGCGATCACTACGTACTGACGTCCGTCGCGACCCAGATAGGTCATGGGTGTGGCGTGTCCGCTAGCGTCAATCTTTGCCGACCAAAGCTCCTGGCCGGTGCGTGACTCAAAGGCTCGAAATCGGCTGTCATTCGTTCCGGCGATAAAGACCAAGCCTCCAGCAGTCGCGATGGAACCGCCGATATTCAATGCACCCGTGTGGTGGATGCCCCGAGCTTCCAGCTCTTCATTGATACCGAGTGGAACACGCCATGCAATCTCGCCAGTATTCACGTTCACGGCCGTCAACAAGCCCCAGGGAGGTTTTTGGCAGGGCCAAAGATTTGCATCCCAAAAACGCCCATATTCTCCTAATGAACTGGTGCGACGCCAAGCCGTTTGCGATCCTTGCAGCTGTTCTTTCATCTGGCCAATGGCACCGACTTCGTTCGTGTTTACGAAAATGTATCCGATCGTAGGGTCGTAGGAGACGCCGGACCAGGTGGCTCCTCCTAAAGTGCCGGGGAACACGACTGTCAGCCGGGTCCCGTAAGGCGTATAACGGCCTTTGTTCTCCAGCTTCGAAAACACATCAGCACAGAATTGGTGAGCTTGCGGTGTGACATTCGTGATGTCCTCTGACGTGATGCTCGAGCGCGAGAGAGGAGGCGGCTTGGTCGGGATCGGCTGTGTTGGCCAAGACGCCTCGCCCGGGACTTCGCTGTGCGGCATCGGTCTTTCCTCGATGGGGAAGACGGGCGCGCCGTTCCGGCGATCGAGGATGAACGCGAGACCCATCTTTGTGACTTCAACCAGAGCCGGGATCTTTTCTGCGCCGCGCACGACCGTAATCAACGCGGGCGGGGCAGGCGGATCGTAGTCCCAAATATCGTGGTGTACGAGCTGGTAATGCCAAAGATGCGCTCCCGTCGCGGCGTTCAGAGCGACGACGGAATCGCCGTATAGATCCTCGCCTTTGCGATCACCTCCGTAGAAGTCGTAAGCCGGGGATCCGATTGCCAGAAAGACTGTTCCGGTCTGAGCATCTACAGTGAAACCGGTCCAGACATTTACGCCGGTACGATGTTGCCAGGCATCGGGCGCCCAGGTCTCGTGCCCCGGCTCACCGGGCCGCGGAACTGTATGAAAAGTCCAAACGAGCTTTCCCGTGACAACATTCCATGCGCGAATATCGCCCGAAGGTCCACGTCCGGGACTCTCCGGCACTTCCGCTCCGGTAATCACAAGGTCGCGGTAAATTGCGGGCGGGGAAGTGACGGCATAGGTCAAATCGGGGGAATCGTCCGCAACACCCTTTCGAAGATTCACTTCTCCTTCGTCGCCGAAGCTCGGAACGGGGACACCGGTTTGGGCATTCAAAGCAATCAGCCGGCCGTCGAGCGTGCCGAGCAGGATCCGAGCTGGATGAGTTTCGTCCCCTGGCCAATACGAAACGCCGCGGTGCGCGTGATACTGAAGCGGCTTCTTTGTCTTGGCTTGCGGATCGAAGATCCAAATCTCGCGTCCGGAAACTGGATCAAGAGCGATCACGCGGTTTGCAGGGGTGGTCAAGTAAAGGACACCGTTGATAACAAGAGGCGTGGTTTCAAACGCAGTTTGCCTCTGGCCGCGCGGACCGGAAACATTCGGTTTTTCACCTGTATGGTAGGTCCAGGCTCGCTGAAGTTGCGCAACGTTGCTGGGGTTGATTTGGCCAATCGGAGAATAACGCGTTCCGGCGGCATCATGCCCGTATGCGGGCCAGTCAGTCTGCGCAAACGCGAACCCGGACACGAGCATGGCAGAAAGGCCAAGGACAATCAGGGAAGGCCAGCGGTTAATCTTGGGATCAGGCACTCGCGGGCCTCTTCTCTACAAAGCTAAGGGCCTTCAAGATGACAGCATTGCTCGGGATGACCGGACCGTAATTGTTCGTGAAGTCGGGGTCTGCTCCCTTAAAGTGGTGGGTGCCGCGGATTCGCAATTCGCGGATGATTTTGCCGAGGCGAGGATTCACCCACTCGAACGCGAAAAAGGTGACTTTGCTTGAATCCGTCGCGGCAATCGGAAGCGGATCCGCTCCGTAGCAATAGTTTTCGGCTGAGTTCTGTTTCGCCCATCCTAATTCTGCGATATTGACTCCATAACGGATCGGAATGGTGTCGAGGAAGCCATCCTCGTATACAATCTCGTACCAGCCAAGCAGGTCTGCAGAATCGGGAACGTCCCAGAGCAGGCGATCCGGTTCGCGATTAAACGCCGGTTTCGCCGACGCATGCAGAAACAGCAGACTCGAGGCATCGACACCGATGCTGATTCCCTCGACAGCCGTCGGCAGCGCGATTTTCGTCTTCCCCCGAGTTGCAACGGCAATGGCAATTTTGGTTTCGTTCCTCGCAAGATCGAAGCGGATACGCCCGAGTGATACCGGTCCTTGCCGTAAATTGCCCAAATCCAGTTCGGTTTCCCCGATATTGAAGCTCTTCGAAATGTTCACGGGCACGATCGCAGGTTCTGTGGCGCTGGGCGGCCGAGTTCCTCGGAACCGGGCGCGTATGTCCGGCACATGCGATTGAGTTATGCGGAGCAATTCGTGCTCGTCGAGAACATTGCCGCTCCAGAGAGTATTGCTGCAGCCAAGGAAGTCCGCCAACGTATTCTTGCCGAAATTGAATTCATTTGTGGCGAACCATGCAGATGGAGCCCCTCCGAGCAGCGTCGCCCTCTTACTACGCGCCTGGTAATTCGCGATCACAGGGCCAAAATTACCGAAAATCTGTTGGAATCCCATGTGGTCGAGTAACGTTTCATTGTTTTCGGCCTGCTCTTCCGACCACAAGCCCTCTTCTTGGTGCCAGAACCAATTGAAGATGAGGATGTCTTTGGGGACGAGCCGTTGCACCTGCTCGGGCGTGAGGCCTCCGGCAACCTTGTACTCCCATCCATCCGGAGCGTGTTTCGATCGCAAACCTTTCCCTCGGACGGTTTCGAGTAGCATGTCGCCCCACATCGCCATTCGGACATTTTTCTTTTTGAGATAGCTCTGGATGCGCGCGACATCTTCACCGTAGCGTTCGCCTATGTCTCTGTCTTTGCACCTAGGGCACAAGCCGATGGGCGCGAAGAGTTCATCATGACCGGCGTGGACCATTCTCGGCTTTAGCAGATCAATGTATTCGTCATAAATATCGAATAAGAGCTCGTACGTGCGAGAGTCGGACGGGCAGTATGTATCCGGCCATTTATCTCCCGGAACTTCGGAGAGTTCCCGGTGACGGGTTAAGAGGTAGTAGCTGTGAGTGAAGGAAGGCAACTCCGGGATGAGTTCGATACCGTGGGATCGGACCCAATCGGCAATCTCGGCCAGTTGGCGCTTTTCGAGAAATCCGCCATCGGCCAGATCGTGATGCGAGGAGTTCTGTTCACGGTTGTGAAGAGCGCCGGGCGGATAATTCCGGCGGCTGTAGTTGGTATCGTCGACGAGTTCGCGCCAGCCTAGGTTCAGCTCCGGATGGGTCTCGAACCGCATGGCTGCATTCATCTCGATAACCAGAGTGTTGTATTTGTGGGCGACGACGAATTCGCGAACAAAGCGCTTAAAAAATGCAATGTTCGCGCGACCGGGCAGATAGACTTTCAACCCGCGAAAGAGTTTACTCGGTTGATCATTAATATCGATCGCTTGAAAGCGGAGCCTGTCTTCCTTTTTATTCAGCAGTTGGAGCAAGGACTGCAAGCCATAGGAGACGCCGCGAGCGTCCGCGCCCGCGATCAGGATCTTATCGGGTCGAACGCGCAGCACATAACTTTCCGGTACATTCGGGGCTGCCAATCCAGCTTCCCGCAGAGAAGCCTGGACGAGAGGATTCGATGTGTCTCCGATTACGATTGCACTGCGGCCCGCGGAGAGGCTGGCTGTGCGTTGAACTTTCACGATCAATCCGAACCAATCGGCCAATTCGTCACGCAGCCACCGAGCTAAGAAGAGATCGGGAGCGGCTGAGTTCTGCGGGACGAGAATCGATACCTCGTCTGTAAGGTCGAAATCGCCCTGTAAAAGGGAAAGGACCGAGGGTGCCGGGAAGATTGCGGGGCCATCACCCGGCAGAGAAACATCCGTAGGCTTTGCGGCGGCCATTTGTCGCGCGAGCAGTGGTATCGACAATCCTCCGGCGCAGCTTCCGAGAAATTCACGCCGAGCAAGGGGCTCGTTCGGTATGACTTGGGAATTCCGATCAGGCATATGGTACCGATGTTTGCAGTATCTCGCTCGGGATGTTTTAATATAGGAAGAAGTTGTCGAGTCAAGAGTGGGCAAAAGGCCCACTTTTTTGTTGCGCGGAAAGATAAATGCCGGCAGTAGAGCAAACCGGAATCGTAGAGAGGATCACCGAACTGGGCGAACAGGCGGCGGCGAATACCGGGATCGAAATCGCGGAGATTCAGTTGCGGGGCGCTGGAAAGGCGCGTCTGCTGCGCGTCTATATCGATAAAGCCGGAGGCGTCACTCACGGCGATTGTGAGTTGATCTCAAGCCGTCTAGGGGCACTGCTGGACGCTGAAGATGCAGTGCCGGGAGAAAGTTACACGCTGGAAGTAAGTTCGCTCGGCTTAGAGCGCCGGCTATCTAAGCCGCGCGATTTCGAGCGGGTACTGGGACAGAAAATCCAGGTGGGCATTCAGCAACCACTTGAGGGCCAAAGGCGGTTCGAGGGTAGGCTTACCGGGGTCGCTGATGGCGTGCTTGAACTCGAGACCGGACCTGGACACCTGGTCCGTGTGCCGCTTGCGAATGTGCAAAAGGCCAACCTGAAGTTCGAGTGGTGATCCGGTAGCTTTCCAGTTAGCTGAACATCAAACATCAGTCGGTACAGAGGTATTCACGTGGCTTCGATCTATCAGTCTATTGAGATATTGAGCAAAGAAAAAGGCATAGATCCGCAGATCGTTCTGGACGCGGTAAAGGACGCGATGCTAGCTGCTGCCCGAAAGCATTTCCGGTCTCAAGAAGATCTGGTGGCAGATTTGGACGAAAGTACCGGTAATATTCAGATCTACACCGTGAAGCAGGTGGTAGATGCGGTTGAGGACCCGGCAAAGCAAATCAGCGTTTCGGCAGCGAAGCGAATAGACGAGAGCGCCGACATCGGGGCGGAGATCCGCGTTTTGAAGCCTACTGACGCCTTGGGGCGCATCTCTGCCCAGACCGCGAAGCAGGTGATCCTGCAAAAGGTGCGGGAAGCGGAGCGCGACAGCGTATTTTCTGAGTTTCAGGGACGCCAAGGCGAACTTGTGAACTGCACGATTAAGAGGCTGGAGCTGCAGGACTACATCGTCGATATCGGCAAGACGGAAGCTCGCCTTCCAAAGAAGGAGCAGTCGCGGGTAGAAACCTTCAGCGTGGGCGATCGCGTCCGATGCGTAATTAAGGGAGTCGAACGGGGCGGCAAGAATTCCGGAGTAGTCGTATCGCGCGCCGCGCCTGAGCTGGTAATGCGGCTGTTCGAGCAAGAGGTGCCCGAGATTTACGACAATACTGTCTCAATCAAGGCCTGCGCGCGAGAAGCGGGCGAACGCACCAAGATCGCCGTTTTCAGCCGTGATCGCGATGTCGATAGCGTGGGCGCGTGCGTTGGGATGAAGGGCATGCGAGTGCAGTCGATTATTCGTGAGCTGCGCGGCGAAAAGATCGACATCATTGAATATTCCGATGATCCGATTCAGTATGTAACGAAAGCGCTGAGCCCCGCCAAGATCTCACGGGTGACGATTGTCGATCCGGCGGAGAAACACATGGAAGTAGTGGTCGATGATTTGCAGTTATCACTGGCGATCGGCAAGCGTGGCCAAAACGTACGGTTGGCGGCAAAATTGATCGGCTGGAAGATCGATATCAAGAGCGAAGAGGAAAAGCGGCGGGAGTTGGATCTCCGGATGGAGGATATGGTGATTTCGGGTGCTCCGGTTTCGGTACTGATCGATCACGGTCTGGATGAAGGCATTGTCGAGAAACTGGTCGCGGCTGATATCGGTACAGTCGAGCGGCTCGGTGCGATGACGCCCGAGGAATTGGAAGCTATTCCCGAAATTGATGAAACCACAGTGAGCCAGATTCAATCGGCTGTAGTGTCTTTCTACGGGCAGTACGATACGCCTGAGGATGAGGCGGCTCCGGCTGATGCCGAGAGCATCGAGACAGCTATCGACGCGAGTATGAATGAACAATCGGAAGCCGCGGAACCGGACGAGCTCGAGAATCCTCCGGGCTTCGAAAACATAGAAACGGGAGTGCTCGAGCATGACTTCGCGAGGCATGAAGCTGCGGACGTCGAAGACACTCCGGAAGGTGAAATCTTGGATTTGGGAAATGTAGAAGGCCTCTCGGCAGCTCCTTCTACGCTGCGGGCCGCAGTGGCTTCAGAGGAGATTGCCGAAAACGACGGATCTGGTAACATGGAAAAATCCGATTAGCCAGCAAAGTACGGTAGTGTAAGGAGTTACTAGCAGTCTCTTCTATGAAGAAAATCAGAATCAACGAGCTGGCACGGGAACTCGAAGTGAAGCCCGGCGTCATTCTCGAGATGCTCCCTGAACTGGGCGTCGAGGAAAAGAAGACGCATTCGAGCTCGATCGACGAGGACGTCGCGCTTAAATTGCGAGAGCGCTTGATGGGCTCGGGCGACGCGCTTGGGTCGGTGCAGGAGAGCTCAAACGGGCATCTTCAGGAGCGCATCGAAGATCGGGAAATTCCGTCCGGCGTTCGCGAGGGCCTATCTCGAACGGATGCGACCCTAGCGGAACCACCGGTGCAGCAAGCTCCGCCCGCGCCGCCAGTACAAGCTCCTATTCGCGCGAGTGTAGAGACCGCTGAGGCCGAACCTTCCGAAGTCGGCACCGGCACATCGGCCAGTCATGAGGAACAGAGTGCGCCTGGAGCAATAGCGCCACAAAGTACGCCTAACCCAAATAGCCCGTTATTCAGCGAGTCCGGGGAAACACCTGCAGAGTCTCAACCGCCAACGCCGAAGTTCCATCCGTTACGTCCGCCATTAGGCGGATCAAAGGGCGCCCTGCATCCGCCGTTAGCATGGCCGGGAAGCCATCCGCTTGGATCCGGGCCTGCGAGTCGGCCCATTTCCGTGCCAGCACGGCCAGCGCCTCTGCCTATACCGGGGCCGTCAAGCCGGGTCGCCGCAGGTCCGCGACAACCGCTGCCCGAAACCCGCCCACGCGCGGCCAGTACTTCTGAACGTATCGGTCGGCAGGAGGGTCCAGCTAGTACGCCGGCAATGCCTCCGCCGCCACCACCCAGACCGCCTCAAGCGCCTACTCACATGGTCCTCCCGGGACCTGCGCCCTCCGCACCGACGTCGCCCGCTGTACCTGGGGCTCCGGTTCCACCTCGCCCGGGGCCGTCGCGTCCCGCGCCAGGTTTGACGCCAGGTGCACCCATTGCACCGCGTCCTCAGGGAGCGCGGCCGAGTTTAGCCGGACAACCGGCGCTACGTCCCGTGGTTCCTCCACGACCCGATTTAGTGAAGCGTTTGCAACAGACCCGTCCAACACCAGCAGCTCCCGGGCGGCCATCACCTGCTCCGGGCCAGCCCATTTATCGGGGTCCGGTTCGACCTGGACAACCGGTGATGCGTGGGCCGGGCATCCCGAGCGTGCCAATGCAACCTGGGCAACGACGGCCCAGTCTGCGTCCGATGCACCCGACAACTCCGCTGCGAGCCGAGCCGGCAACCCCATTACCCGGCGAGCAACAGCGGCGCCATCAAGCGAAGCCGGGATTGCGCCAAGGCGTTCGTAAGCGTGAAGATCACGAAGAAGGAAACCTTCGGGAACGAATTTCCAAACGTACCGCGGTGCTCGAGCCACCGCCCATCGATCGCGAGATAACAGTTGCCGAGGGCGTCACTGTTAAGGAGCTATCCGAAAAACTCGGAGTCAAAGCAAATCTCGTGGTCAAGAAGCTGGTTGAAAAGAAAATTTTCGCCACGATCAATCAGACTCTCGACGTTAGGTTGGCTGAAGAGCTCGCTCGCGAATTCGGCGCATCCACGAATCAAGTCAGTTACGAGCAAGAGAGCACCCAAGACCTAGAGCTGGCGGAAGAGACTAAGGACCTGGTACGTCGCGCGCCGGTGGTGACCGTGATGGGTCACGTGGACCATGGAAAGACATCGCTGCTCGACGCGATACGCCAAACGAACGTAGCCGGGCGCGAGGCTGGCGGCATTACGCAGCACATCGGTGCATATCACGTCGAAAAAAACGGCCGCAAGATCGTTTTCATCGATACGCCTGGACACCAGGCATTCACGCGGATGCGAGCGCGCGGGGCAAAAGTTACCGACATCGTGGTGTTGGTCGTTTCCGCCGATGACGGCGTAATGCCTCAGACGGTGGAAGCCATCGACCACGCCAGAGCTGCGAGCGTTCCCATGCTGGTCGCCATCAACAAAATTGACAAGCCTGACGCTCAGCCCGAGCGCGTGAAACAGCAACTCGCCGATCGCGGCCTTTTGGCTGAAGATTGGGGCGGCGACGTAGTAATGGTTCCGGTCTCGGCGAAAACGGGTCAAAACCTCGATTTGTTGCTCGAAATGCTGTTGTTGATGGCCGACATTCAAGATCTGAAAGCAAATCCGAACCGGCCTGCGCTGGGCACTGTACTGGAAGCGCAGCTAGACAAAGGCCGGGGACCCGTTGCGACCATGCTGGTTCGCAATGGAACTCTGCGTGTGGGTGATTACTTCATCTGCGGCGCACTCTTCAGCAAGGTGCGGGCGATGTTTGACGACCGAGGGAGTGCGGCCAAGGACGCCGAGCCGTCCATGCCGGTCGAGGTGATCGGTCTTGAGAGTCTCCCGGAGGTGGGCGACAGTTTTCAAGTTGTTTCAGACACATCCAAAGCGAAACAGATTGTAATCTACCGCGAGGCAAAGGCGCGTGAAGCGGCCATGGCCAAAGGCGCGCGCGTGGCCACACTGGCTTCTCTGAATGAGCAGTTCAAAGAGGGCGAGCTCAAGGATCTGAACGTAATCATCAAAGCCGACGTAGGTGGCACGGCAGAGGTCCTTTCTGACACGTTACAGCAGCTCTCAAACGAGAAGGTGCGGGTGCGGGTGCTTCGTGCGGGGGTGGGGGCAATTACCGAAGATGACGTTTTGCTTGCGTCAGCATCGGATGCCATAATCATCGGCTTCAACGTTCGACCGGAACGCAGTGCACAATCGACCGCTGAACAGCAGAAGGTTGAGATTCGTCTGCATAGCATCATTTACGAATTGATTGATGAAGTGCAACGTTCCATGACGGGTCTGTTGGAGCCTGTATATAAGGAAACGATTCAGGGGCACGCGGAAGTGCGCGAGACGTTTAAGATCAGCAAGGTGGGCACGGTGGCCGGCTGCTACGTGGCGGATGGTGTTATACGCAGAGATAGCCAAATCCGCGTGGTACGGGCGGGTGACGTCGTCCACACGGCGAGGATTGACTCTCTTAAGCGTTTCAAGAATGACGCGAGCGAGGTTAAAAACGGTCTGGAATGCGGTATCTCGCTGACTAACTTCAATGCCGTTCAGGTGGGCGATGTTTTAGAAGCGTTCACTATGCAACGGGTCGCGGCGGAAATGCCGGTACAACAATAAGATCGCGGACCGGATAGAAAACAAAAATACGGTTCCGCATCATCGAGCTTATGCCCGTCGTCGGTGTGTTGACGCTCGAAATTCGGGTGGAACACTCACACTCCTTAAAAGAGAAAAGACACGTTGTAAAGAGCTTAAAAGATCGGGTGCGGGAGCGGTTCAATGTCTCGGTTGCCGAAATTGACGGTCTCGATTCGTGGCAAGCTTCTGTGATCGCGGCCGCGATTGTCTCCAATGACCGCGTGCATGCGGAACAAGTGCTTCACGCTGTGGAAGCTCATGCAGCGAGCCTCCTGGGGGGCGCGTTGGCCGCGACTAATATTGAATGGATGTAGAAATATAGCCACACAGCTGAGTTCACAAAGCCCGAAAAGTACACTCAAAATGGAGGCCGGCATGGACAGCCATCGCACCGAGCGCGTTTCGGAGGCGCTGCGGGAGGAACTTAGCGAGATGATTGCCTATGAACTTTCCGATCCGCGAATCGGCAACGTTACGGTTACGGAAGTACTGGTTTCTCCTGATATGAAGCGCGCCCAGGTACGTCTCCAGTTGGACGGCCAAGGGCAAGAGGCTCTTCGAGCGCTGGATGGGGCGCGGCATTTTCTACGGTGCCAGTTGGCGGAACGGCTGAATATGTATCGAGTGCCGGAGCTACACTTCGAGGCGGACGTGCTCTCGAATGTGGGTGGCAGGATGGAACATCTGATGAAGCGGGTCCGCCGCGGCCGCCCTCGTGACGAGGAACACTCGCCTGGGTAACATATCGGCTGATTTCCAATTACAGGCAAGGGCACGATGCGCTTAGCACCCGTTAGCGGCAGGTTCCTCGAGGCATGCCGACGCCGCGCAACGGACGTGCGGCCGGTGTGGTTTATGCGCCAAGCGGGCCGTTACCTGAAACCGTACCGCGAGATCCGAGCAAAACACGGAATTCTCGAAATTTGCAAGAAGCCCGAACTGGCTGCGGCGGTGACCCTTCAGCCAATCGAAATCCTGGACGTAGACGCCGCCATCATTTTCGCGGATCTCCTGCTGCCCGTGGAACCGATGGGACTCAAGCTGAGATACATCAGCGGGGAAGGGCCCTTGATCGAGAATCCGATTTCCAATCCCGAGGACATCGATGCGCTCTCGATAGGCAGCACTGATGATTTAGGGTACGTCGGAGAGGCGATTCAGATTGTGGCGCGAGCGCTGGCCGATAGAGTACCGGTTATTGGCTTCGTGAGCGCCCCGTTCACGCTGGCGAGCTACATGATCGAGGGCGGTCCTTCCCGGACCTTCCTTAAAACAAAAAGCCTGATGTTTGGCAATGAGGTCGTATGGCGCCGCCTGATGGGTAAGTTGGTGGACGTGTTGGGAGACTTTGCGGGAATGCAAGTCGGCGCGGGAGCGCGCGCAATTCAGGTCTTTGATAGCTGGGTGGGCGCGCTTAGCCCCGAAGACTATGTACGCTACGTCCAGCAATATTCAAGAGCACTGATCGAACGTGTCCGCGCGGCAGGCGTGCCAGTCATACACTTTGGAACTGGGGCCGGCGCATTCCTCCGCGAATTGCATGCTGCGGGCGGAGACGTAATCGGCGTCGATTGGCGCATCAATATCGACCAGGCATGGACGGAGATCGGTTACCGGTCCGCGATACAAGGCAATCTCGATCCGGCAGCGCTGTTTGCTCCTCCGGCAGAGCTCCGCACCAAAGTCATCGAACTCCTACGCAGAACAGGAACCAGACCGGGACATATTGTCAATCTCGGGCACGGCATTCTGCCCGAGACACCCGTAGAGAACGTGAAGGCAGTCGTGGACATGGTCCGCAACTTCCATCGGTAAAGGGTGGCTGCAGGACCGCAAGCTAGAGTGGCGGAAGACAGAGTCATCATCGTCGGTGGCGGGATTTCAGGGCTCGCGACAGCCTACTTTCTTGGAAAACAGAGGATTCAGTCAACAGTTATAGAAAAGTCGGTGCGGCTTGGAGGGTTGATCCGAACCGATTTGATCGAAGGATGCCAACTCGAAGCGGGTCCCGACAGCTACATCGCGAACAAGCCGGCAGTGACAGAACTCGCAGAAGAGCTGAGCGATTTGAAAGAGCAGATCATCGGGACGGCTGACAAATCGCGCCGTATTTTCATTGTGCGACGGGCAAAGCTGGTACCCATGCCGGAAGGGATGGTGATGATGGTTCCGGGATTGTGGAAGCCGGTCCTGACATCCAAGCTTTTCGGCCTAAGGACGAAGGCGCGCTTTGTGATCGAGAGGTTTTCCATTCCGCGGAAGCGTGCGCGCGACGTGTCGGTTGAAGAATTCATAGGAGATCACTTCGGCACGGAAGTTGTTCAGTATGCCGCTGACCCGCTGCTTTCAGGTGTTTATGGCGGTACTCCCGCCGCTCTGAGCACTGAAAGTGTGATGCCGAGATTTCTTCGATACGAGCGAGCTGATGGAAGTTTGATACGCGGCGTGCGGCGTGAGCGTAGGGAAAAATCATCTGGAGGCAGCCTCTTTTTGTCATTCCGGGGAGGGATGCAGGCGCTTACCGATTCCCTTGCGCGGGCGAGTGAGCCTCATATGAACGTGATCCACGCAGAGGTCACGCGCGTTGGAAGGGCAGGTAACAAGTGGGCCGTGAAGGTCGGGGATGACTGGCTTCAAAGCAGTCAGATCGTTCTTGCTTGCCCGGCCCACGTTTGTAGTCGCCTGCTGGAAAGTGCGGACCCGGCCCTCGCCGCCAAGCTGGCCGAGATCCCTTATTCATCAGCCATTCTCGTTACGTTAGCTTACGAACGGGCGACATTACAGCACCCGCTTAAGGGCTTCGGTTTTCTTGTGCCTCGAGTTGAGAGACGGCACGTCGCGGCAGCAACGTGGGTGAGCACCAAATTTCCGTCCAGAGTGCCAGAAAGCCTCGCCGTTATTAGGGTGTTCATCGTGGGGGCGGATGCCGAGCTACTCATGGATGTGCCGCAAGCCGATGTCGTTAATTTGGTTCGGGATGAGCTTAAGCGTTTGATGGGAATCGATCAGGCTCCCCTTTTTGAGACTGTGCAGGTGTGGCCCAGGTCGATGCCGCAGTACGTCTTGGGCCACGATCAACGTTCGCGTCAAATCGCGCAAATGCTTGAAACCCGCCCGGGTTTGCACTTGGTCGGGAATGCGTACGAAGGCGTCGGCATCCCCGATTGTGTGCGGCTGGCCAAACAAACGGCAAAGACAATCTGTATGCGGGAGAAATGTAATATGGACTACGTAGAAGCCACGGATGCGCCAAATTAACAATTTATAAGCGATGCACAGCGAAGATTCGCGAAAAACTCGGTGTTGAATTAGGCTGGAACGTCGTCTTACAAAATGCGAGCGAAGGTCGCATTCAAAAGCCCAGAAGGAAGATAGCAGGAGGAGTGATGATCAAGGTTTTATGTGGAGCAGTGTTGGCGACGCTGATTGCTGTTCCAGGATTTGCACAAAAAACGGCGGCAGCACGGCTGCAAGCCGCGACGACGGATCTACACGAGATCATGAATGCGTCCGACAAGGGGATCCCGCAGGACTTGTTGAACAAAGCGACCTGCGTGGTCGTAATTCCGAATCTCAAAAAGGGTGGCTTCATCGTAGGAGCTGAGTACGGAAAGGGCTTTTTTACATGCCGGAAGTCGAGCGGAGTAGGCTGGAGCGCTCCTGGCTCGATCAGGATTTCGGGTGGCAAGTTCGGTCTTCTGATTGGAGCGGCCGAAACCGACGTCATTATGCTGGTTATGAATCAGACCGGGATGCAGCATCTGCTGAGCGACAAATTTCAGCTAGGCGGTGAAGCTTCGGCGGCCGCCGGGCCGCTCGGGCGAGATACGTCCGCGATGACGGACGCTGAGATGCACGCCGAAATCCTGACATATTCGCGCCAGCGTGGACTCTTTGGTGGCCTGGATCTCACGGGTGCAGCCGTAACGGAAGATAAAGATTCTAACCGTGAGTTGTACGGATCTGAGATCAGCAACAAGGAGATACTCGACAGCAATATGAAGGTTCCTGCCGCTGCGAAACCGTTCATCCATGCGTTGGACCGCGATTCGTCACGCAAGTAAGTTTCTGCCTATTTGAATCTAATTTAAAGCCACTTCGTTGCCAGGCAGCGAGGTGGCTTTTCTATTTAGATCCTGCGGAAATCGAGAGACAATGGAAAGTTGGGTAAAGATCTAAGCAAGATCGCCGTCGCCGTCGTATACGGAGGCCGGTCGGGTGAACACGAGATTTCAGTTCGTTCCGCTGAGTCGATAATAGGCGCACTCGATCAAACGAGATATTGCGTCGATGAATACTTCATCCACAAGGACGGGAAGTGGGATCCGCGGCCTATACTGCCGGAACCTCGGGCGAACGATGGGATCGATGTTGTTTTTCCCGTGTTGCACGGCACCTTCGGCGAAGACGGAACGATACAGGGACTGCTCGAGCTAGCGGAACTTCCTTATGTCGGAGCGGGAGTATTGGCTTCGGCAGTTTCGATGGACAAAGCGATAACGAAGCGGCTGTGTAAAGAAGCTGGCATTCCAGTCGTAGAGCATGCTGTGTTAATACGAGGTCAATTTGATCCAGCCTGCCTGCAACTGCCTTTTCCGTTTCCAGTGTTTGTGAAGCCCGCTAATCTCGGGTCATCGGTCGGCATAACGAAAGCAAGAGACTGCCGGGAGTTGAAGGATGCTCTCGAAATTGCGGCGCAATATGATCGCAAAATCGTGGTCGAACAGGGAATCCAGGGCAGGGAGTTTGAGTGCGGGGTTTTGGGCGGGGATAAACCGAGGGCATCAACGCCTTGCGAGATCTTTCCGTCACAAGAGTTTTACACCTATGAAGACAAATACCTGCTGGACAAGGCTGTGATTGATTTGCCGGCGAAGCTGACCGAAAGACAAATCAGCGAAGTGCAGCGGCTAGCGCTTGCCAGCTTCGATGCCGTGGATTGTGAAGGCATGGCCAGGGTGGATTTCCTTATGGAGGGCAACGACGGCAAACTTTTCGTCAACGAGATCAACACGATTCCCGGATTCACGTCCATAAGCATGGCGCCAAAAATGTGGGAGTACTCCGGCATTCCGTATGGGAAGTTGCTGGACAGGTTAATCGGCTTGGCCTTGGATAGAGCGCGGACAAGAAGCCAGCTTCGCTATTCGCGATGACTCTGAAAACCGGGGCCGCCGTGTTTGCCGCCACCCAGTGTATCTGTGCGTGCACAATATCGTTGGCTTTGGCGGCACAAAATACCGGCCCAGCTCCAAAGCTGGCTTCTCAGCACATGCCTGAAAGGGATCCAGCAGAGCAGATTGCTCCGTCACTGCGGCGTTTCATCTCAGTGTTGTCCACCGTTCAGGCGGAGGCGCCGGACCCGGTGTCTGTCGACAAGCTGATATACGAGGGTGCAATCCCTTCAATGCTTCGCCAACTTGACCCGCACACCCAGTTCTTCGATCCAGCACAATTTCAGCAATTACAGCAGATGGAACAATCGGAGCAGAAAGGCTTCGGCAGCGTTGTTTCGGTTCTGCCGGGCCAAGTTATTTTCTTGCAAACACTGCCCGGTACGCCATCGAACAAGGCCGGTATTCAGCCGGGGGATGAACTGGTCGCGGTCAACAACGTCACTATTGGTTCTCTCGAACCGCAACAAATTGTTCAGTTACTGACGGAGGCTCGCCAAGAAAGAGTTTCAGTGTATATACGACGGCAGGGATCTCCGAAGGTTCTGCAATTCGCGTTGACACCCGAACTTGTCGACTCGCCAAGTGTTGATCGAGTATTCATGCTGCAGCCAGGGTTGGGCTACATACGGATAGGGAGCTGGGATTTGCAGACGGCCAAGCAGCTGCGCGACGCGATCGAGAAGCTGGGCGGAAATCAACTAAATGGATTAGTGCTAGATCTGCGCAACAATCCGGGCGGGGTTGTGAAGGCTGCACTAGATGTTGCTTCCATGTTTCTGCAGGCAGGGCAGCGAATACTGACTGCTAAGGGAAGGACGGGTGAGAGCGAAGTAGCCGATGTTCCGAAGCAAGCAGTTCCGTACCGATTCCGATTGGCACTGCTGATTAATGAAAAGACAGCGAGCGCCTCAGAAATCCTTTCGGGTGCGCTGCAAGATCACGACCGGGCGGTCGTGGTGGGGGAGCCCAGCTACGGTAAGGGGCTAGTGCAAAGCGTCGTACCTCTCTCAAATGGGGCTGGGCTCGCAATTACCACTGCGTTTTATTACACGCCAAGCGGGCGCTCGATACAACGGCCGCTACGGAACTCTGCATTATCTGAGACCTTCGAAAATAAACCGTCAACGTCGGGACCCGTATTTAAGACAGATAAGGGCCGCCTGGTGACTGGAGGCGGCGGGATTCAGCCCGATATTCGTGTTGACGTTGCGGCGCTGACCCAGCTCGAAACGGTTCTCGACGCTAGCGGAGCCATCACGGCGTTTGCGACGCAGTATATATCACAGCACTCGCCCATAGCAGCGGATTTCGAAGTGACGCCAGAGATAATCGATGACTTCAAAGTTTTCGTGTCGACACGGCGTATTCAGCCCAGCGTAGCTGACTGGACCCGAGAACGGTCATGGGTTACAAACAGGCTGAAAGAAGACATCCTTACGCAGGCTAAGGGCGTGGAGAAGGGCGACGAAATCGCCGCCCAATACGATCCTCAAGTTCAAACAGCCGTGCGGGAGCTGCAAAATATCAAGCTGCTCGCAGGAAATCCAAGTCACTGAGATCTGCGGTAGTCGCCTCGGCTAAAGTACTTCTCGAGCCAGACATAGAGACAGATAAAAAGATATCTGCTCCCCATTTCTTTTATTTTGAGCTTGGCTTCCCCCGTTCTGCGATTTCGCCAGGTGATCGGGATTACGGTCCAGGTGTAGTCGCGAATGATCGCTTTGAGCGGCAGCTCCACTGTTAGATTGAAGTGCGGCGAGAGAAGAGGTCGGCAGCCTTCGATAACCGACCGGCGATAAGCTTTAAACGCGTTTGTAGTGTCGTTCAGCCGGATTCCAAACATAATCCGGATAAAGAAGTTCGCCAGGCGATTGACTTTTAACTTAAGCCATGGGTAATCGATCACGCCTCCGCCTCTCACGAAACGGGAGCCGAACACCGCATCCCATCCCTGATTCAGGATTTCCCAGTACCGTACGACGTCCCGGCAATCATCGGATTCGTCGGCCATCATCACCACCACTGCGTCGCCTTCCATGTGATCGAAACCGCGCTCAATGGCTCGCCCAAACCCGTGTGCTCCGTCGTTTTGCACGGGATTCAAAGTCGGCACGCGTTCGCGCAATTTGACCAGCTTCTCCCAAGTTGAATCTGTGCTGCCGTCATCCACGACGACGATTTCGTGCGGGACGCCATGAATACGCAGCTCGACGAACAAGTGTTCGACCGTTGACGCGATGCACCCTTCCTCATCGCGGGCGGGAATCACGACGCTGAGAAGATGGAGAGGTTCCCTGCCGGATGCGGGCGCTTGTCCGTTCATTTCGCCGCCGACCGCATTAGCCAATCGGGGTTCTGCTGGACGTGGATCGCGATCTCATCGAGAATCGAGCTCAATGACCGCTTGGGAGCCCACCCGAACTCGCGAGCAACGGTGGCCGAATTCATTATGATCCAGGGAATGTCGTATGGCCGAGGCTGCAGGTCGGATGCTGGAACGTGTTTGCCGAAACGGGCATCGCACCATTCCGTCAATTGGGCCAGGGACATTGCATTCAACGCACCGCCGCCCACGTTATAGATTGCGTCCTGGGGTGGATTGCGGCGCATTTGAGCCAATACGAGATCAGCCAGATCCTCCGGATGGAATGCGTCGCGAACCTGATACCCGCGGCCTCCAAATCCGATGTAGCGAAGCCGTACTCTCGCAGCGTGCGCGTGCAGCCAGTACGAGAAAATACCCTGCTCAGCAGTGCCAAACTGGCCGGCACCGGCGAGCACTCCGCATCGGTCGATCCAGACCGGGAAGTTGAACGTGGAGCCGTATTCGATGGCCATAATTTCGGACGAAAGTTTCGTAGCGCCATAGAGCGAGATGGGCTGGCGAACCGGAAAAGATTCAGCGATGCCGTTTTCGCTAACGCCGCCGGGCAGAGGCTTCGTGGTGTCGAGAACAAACGATCGACGACATTCACTGACCGGCAGCTCGGCCAGGTCTCTCACCGAGTAAACACGGCTGCTGCTCAGAAGAACAAGGCCGGCCTTTTTTTCACGGCAGTATTCAAGCACGTTCAGCGTTCCGGTCAAGTTGTGTTCGCCAAGCTGGCGCGGGCTGGAGCGTCCATCCACACCTGCGAGCACACTGGGATTCGCCGCGGCATCGATGACCCAGTCACAGGCTGGAATTACCTCCACATCGCTGCGCATGCGCAGATCGCCATGAGAGAATACGATGCCACGTGAAGCCAATACGGAGCGATTACCTTCCGCTCCGGGCCTGAGGAGATTATCAATCCCGAATATCTGGGCACCGTCCACCCGTTCACGTATCGCGATAGCCAGCCGGCTCCCAACGAAGCCACAGATTCCCGTAATGAGAATCTTCATCCTTTAATGCCGGTGACGACCTCGGAAGCGCTTCGAAGCCGCGCTTGCCAGGAATCCACGATCTCTCGAAAGACATCCGGCAACGGCCTGGTGATCGTCCACCCTGGAAAATGCGCCTTGATTTTACGTAAATCGCTGTAGTAGCAAATGTGGTCGCCGATACGATTCTGCTCGATATACGTATATTTTTGCGGCTTGCCCGTCAGCTCTTTCACGGCAGCGAAGGCCTCCAGGATAGAGCACGAATTTTCACCTCCGCCACCCACGTTGTAGACCTCTCCGCATCGGGGCGACTCACAGAAGGAGAGGACGAGATTCGCCACGTCTTCGGAGTGGATATTATCCCGTACCTGCTTGCCTTTGTATCCGAAGACTTTGTATTCGCGCTCCTCGATATTGCACCGGACGAGATAACTTAAAAAGCCGTGCAGCTCGACTCCTGAGTGATTTGGGCCAGTTAAGCATCCACCGCGCAAGCAGCATGTCGGCATGCCGAAATAGCGCCCGTACTCCTGCACCATAACGTCGCCAGCCACTTTGGAAGCACCGAAGAGAGAATGTTTGGATTGATCGATGGAAAAGGTCTCGGGGATTCCGTGCTGGTAATCCGGATCATCGTAATCCCAACGCGTTTCAAGCTCCCGCAGAGGAATTGTGTTCGGCAGATCGCCATAGACCTTATTGGTCGACATACTTACGAACGGCGCCTCGGGACAGGAGCGGCGAGCAGCCTCGAGGAGATTGAGAGTGCCGACGGCATTCGTGTCAAAATCATCGAACGGGATCGAAGCCGCGCGGTCATGCGAGGGTTGCGCAGCCGTATGCACGATCGCGTTCGGTTTAATCTCGGCCATGAGATGCAGAATGCCTTCACGATCTCGAATATCGACGTCGAAGTGCGTGTAATCGGAGATGTTGGACCGCAATCGCTGAAGCGACCAGCGCGTATCACCCTCGGGTCCGAAGAAAACCGCGCGCTCGTTGTTATCCACGCCAAAGATCCGGAACCCATGCCGTCCAAGATGGAGACTAACCTCGGAGCCGATTAGCCCACATGACCCGGTGACCAAGGCGCGTTTTTCAGCCATGATAAGCCGATTCTAACAACCGCTGGGAACCAATGATCGCCTGGGATTCCAGGGAAATGTAGCATGAGTTGAGCAGCTACGCGTTAATTAGTAGATCGCAGTTGGTCGGGCCGCCGGGATTTGAACCCGGGACCTCTTGCACCCCAAGCAAGAAATATCAACTACTTACAGGCATCATTTGCTGAAAACAAGAGACTTAGCCCCACGTGATTTGGACGCCAATTGGACGCCACAGCCCGGGAATTCGGCATTTGGACTCCACCTGGACTCCACACCTGATGTGCGTACCCGTGCTCTTACGCGCGCGGTTGTCATCCTTCTGTTTGGATGTGTGGAGACGACCACAACTTGTTCCCTTATATAGAGGATGCCCGCCGGCCGCAGAATCACGTGTCGCAGAGCCTTGCTATGACGTCCATTCAAGCGGCCGGAGCTGGAGCGAGATGAAGACCGACAACGTTCAATATATTTTGCGACCGCGAATCGATTCAGCCGCATCATTGCCGGTTCCTTCGACCTAGTCGATGGCCGCGCTTGTCCGATATAGCGCCACTTCACAGCGAGTGAGTCGAACCATCGCTAAACGCTGGGGCGTCACTCGCGGGTCACAGGACTCGCACCACTCTTCGGCTCGCCCTATCTCGCGCCCAAGTTCCCGAGGGCAGACGACACAGCCGTAATCGGCTTGAGAGTGCTATCCTCCACCAGAATGCGATTACTGGCCGCGCTCGCTGTTTGCTTTGCATATCTGTACGCGTCCGAGGACGGAACGAAAGTGGATAACCCCGTTGTCCGGATCGAGCAGGTTGTGAACGCTCCGCGAACCACCCGTACGATGCCCGGCGACGGGAGGAATCGGGTGCTGATTGCTCTCGACGCAGGTAATATCCAGCGTATCTACGCCGATGGGCGCCGAAGCCACCAGCACTGGGGGGAAGGGCAGGCGCTTTGGATTCGGGCAGGTGAGTCGTATACCGGCAAGAATATCGGATCGGCGCCCATGCGGTTTATCGAGATCGAACTGAAGAAACAGACCCCGGTAACACCGGCAGCGCGGAGTCACGACCTGGATCCCGTCGCCATCGACCCGAAACACAATGTCCTGTTACTGGAGAATGAACAGGTGCGAGTGTTTCGAAGTTGGCGCGAAGCTGGCGCGACGGAGAACATGCACGAGCACACCGGGGCCGGGCGAGTGGCGGTACTGTTAACCGATCTCGACGCGAATGTCAGGGTCGCGGATGGATCCACTACTGCGCTGAGGGCTTTGTCGGGGGATGTGCTCTGGAGTGGAACGGTCACCCATGCGACCACTAATCTCGGCTCTAAGAGGTTCGCGATGGTCGTGGTTGAGGTGAAATAGCGATCACCCGCGACCTGTCGGGAAGTGGCGAGCGTGCCCCGGCGGCTGGCCCCTTGGATTTCCAGATCGCCAGTACGCCGTTCAGGCCGGATCTATGCGAATCAGGTTCGAGGTGCGCCGCCCATTCACAATATGAAGAGGAGGACGAGTCAACGCCCGGTCCCTTGGCTTTTAAAGCCGCTACTCACGCTGAAACAGGTTCGCAGCGGACTGGATCTCGGCCATCGCTCGATCGAGTTCATTATCCGAAGTATAAAAGTGAGGGGCAATGCGGATTCCGGCGTTCGGCCTGTAATCCACCAACACCTCACGACGCGCCAGCTCACGCGTGACCTCCTTTCCGTTCGGAACATCTATAACGACAACACCGCCACGGGTCAGAGGATCGCGACAGGAAGCCACGGGGAAACCAGCTTCGTCCGCGAACTCAATCAGGCGCTGTGTCTGACGGACTGACTTTGCACGTATCGCATCGACGCCGATCTGGTTTATAATCTCGTAGCCGGACCGGGCCGAGTACAGGGCTGGAATATTGGGGGTTCCATTCAGGAACCGGTATGCGTCGTCCGCAAAGTCGATGTGCCCCGACTGGAACTCAAACGGCTGGCGATGGGCCATCCATCCCGTAGCGGCGGGCCGCAGTTGGCTCCGCACGTCGGGCTGCACATATAAGTAGCCGGCGCCCGGACCTCCGCACAGCCATTTCACCGATCCGCCGGTTGCAAAATCCAGCTGAAGGGCTCGAACATCCACGGGCAACGTTCCCGCGGATTGGTAGAGGTCCGCAATCACCAGGGCTCCCACTTGGTGCGCTCGCCAGGTGATGGCGGCGACATCCTGCACAAACGAACTGCGGAACGCCACGTGCGATACAGATACCAATTGAGTTTGTTCGTCGATTGCGTCAAGCACGCGCTCAAGGGGCATGCGGATACCGTCAGGTGAAGCAACCGGGCATATGCGCGCTCCCCGGCGCTCGAGTTCGTAATAAATGTAGTCGTTCGAAGGGAAGTTCAAGCCGTCCGTGACGAGCTTGTTGCGCGAGCCATTCCAATTGAAACAGGAACTAACCAGCGACTGACATATGGAAACGTTCCGGTGCATGACGACCTCGCCAGGTCCCGCGCCAATGATCGAACTGAGGAGATCGCCGACGCTGACGGGCATCTCCCACCAGCCCTCCTCCCACGCGCGAACCCCACGCGATGCCCAGGTTTGAGCAAATTCCTGCAGCGCATCCGCGGTGCGGCGGGGCATGGCGCCGAGTGAATGGCTGACGAGGTAAATGGTTTTCTCGAGGATGGGGAATTCTTTACGCCACTCGAGCAGCTGGTCCATGGATCTGTCAGCTAAACGAGCGCGGAGGCTGGCTTCGGCAATTCGGCGCGTTGGCGGCGGCGACGCCAGAGGAAATATGCCGGTACACCGGTGAGCATCAAGCCCAGGCTCGCGAACGAGGCGCCCGGCCGCGTCACCAGCATGTTGATCAGGAACCAGAGCGTAATGGCGAGAAACGCGAGCGGGGTTACAGGGTAGCCCCACATCCGGTATGGCCGCGCGAGATCGGGCCGCGTGTGGCGCAGAACGATCACAGCTGCAATCATCAGCCCGTAAAAGATCCAAATTCCGAATAGAGCGTAATCAATGAGCGATTCGTAAGTGCCCGACACGATCAGGACGGCAGACCAAAAGCCCTGCGCGAGAATGGCGAAGCCGGGAGTGCGGTTGACCGGATGAATCTCGGCAAATTTGCGGAAGAAGAGTCCGTCCGCAGCTTGCGCAAAATAGACGCGCGGGCTTGTGATAAAACAGCCGTTCAGCGTGCCCACGACCGAGACCAGGATGAGCAGCGAAACCATCTTGCCGCCCGCCGCGCCAAATACTCTTCCCGCAGCGTCAGCGCCAACGTGTTCACTGGCCGCTATCGCGGGAATCGATAAGACCCGCATGTAGGCAAGGTTCACGAGCAGATAGAGTCCTCCGACCAGCAAGGTGCCGCAAGTAAGCGCACGCAGAACATTGCGCTGCGGTTTGCGGATCTCGCCCGCTACGAAGCTCAACTGCACCCAACCGTCGTAACTCAGCAAACATGCAACGAGTGCTACCCCGAAACTGCTGAGAGCGCCTCCGGAAAGATCCTGCGTACGAAGTGTTGTCGCCACCTTTTGTGCCGTGTGCCCGCTCAAAAGTAGGGCGCCGGCAATGATAATGAGGATGCCCACAATTTTCGAGAGAGTAAAGCTGTTCTGAACCATCGCCCCGAATTTCACGCCGCGGTAATTCACCCAGGTGAATAAAGCAAGGACAGCCAGACTGAGCGGTTTCGAGAAACTTCCCACCGGCACGAAGTAACCGACATAGATCGAGAACACTACTGCCAGCCAGGCCACCTGCGCGCTACGCGCCACGGTGAAAAGCGACCAACCGCAAAGGAAAGCCGCAGCGGGTCCGTACGCCTCGCGCAGGAAAACGTACTGGCCGCCAGTGGCGGGAAAAGCGGCGCCGAGTTCAGCGCAGGCCAGCGCTCCGGCCAATGACACCACACCGGCAAGGAACCACACTGTCATGATCATTGGCATCGACGGCAGGCTGCGCGCCACCAGGTTCGGAACCAGAAAGATGCCGCCCCCGATCATGCAGCCGGCAACAATAGCGATGGAATCGGTTAAGGAAAACTGCCGCGCGAGCTCAGTCCGGCCGCTGGGTACGCTTATGTCTGAAGGAGGCAAGGGGATCGTAGATTACGATCCATTGAGGGTATCACCCTAGTAGAGGGAACAGCAGCGAGCAGCCAGGGACGGCCCAGGAACTCAGCCGACAGGACAGTGAGAATGGACAAGTGGCTCTGGGCCGCCCGATTCTTCAAGACGCGCTCGCTGGCCGCAAGGGCATGTGAACTCGGCAGGATCGAGTCGAACAGAAAACAAGCCAAGTCCTCGCGCGAAGTCCGAGTTGGCGACCTCCTGGGCGTCAAGAACAACGGTGGTGACTTTCGGTTGGAGGTCCTGGTTCTAAGTGAGATGCGCGGCCCGGCAGCCGTTGCCCAGATGCTCTACCGTGAAACAGAGGCGAGCCGGGATTTGCGGCTAAAGTTAGCAGAAGAGCGCAAATCGATAGCATATTTCGAAGCATTGCGGGAAGGGAAACCATCGAAACGCGATCGCCGTAAAATCGACCGGCTTCGTGGGAGAGTCTGACCACAGAAAACGAACGGCAGCGGCCGGCTCAGTTGACGATAACGCCACTTTCATGGCACTGAGCCGGAAACCGATTCTAAACGCCGTTAGTGGCGATCTACCCTTGTGGGGGACTTCCTCGAACGGAACTCTGGGCACCGACCAAGCTGAATGTTCACTCTGTGGTTTTCAGCACGTGACTCTGCGCCGCTATCCAGCTTTGCAAGTCTTGTGCGTACCAACGCGCTTGCTCGGGAAGCCTTTTTGATAGATCGAGCTTCTCTTGCGGATCTTTCGCCAGATCGAACAATCTCGAGCGGCCTGAGTTCAGTTCATAGATGAATTTCCGCGAGCCGTCACGGAGACCCAGTCGGCCCAAGGAATAGTCGGCGAAGAAGAGTGCCATACGGGTCTCGCCGTCGAGCATCGACCTGCCTTGATCGTTCTCGGGTGCGCGTAGGCCCGCGAGATCCAGCACGGTTGGCTGCCGTAGCCTACAAGGTCTCCTACAGTTTCCGTGCCGAGCACTCGTAACTGAATAGGACAATTGAGGTCATGAGTGTGTGGAACGGGGATGACGAACTGTTTGCGCTTGCTCGCCGGGAGCTATTTACATCGGTCGTCGGAGACGTGATGGACAAGCTTCAGTTGCTCCATCAGTTTTTGCCGCCGGCCATTCAGCCCTTGCAGCGGGAGATGGTGGTGATTGGACGGGCCATGCCTGTCTTGTCGGTCGATGTTTTCGACGAGAGAATCGCTGGAACCGCAAATCCCCTTATGGCAAAGCCGTTTGGTCTCATGTTGGAAGCTCTGGACGACCTCAGCGCGAACGAGGTTTACATCAACACCGGGTCATCTCCGCGAAACGCACTATGGGGTGAGATGATGAGCATTCGCGCGATGAAGCTGAAAGCTAGTGGCGCTGTCTTGAATGGTTACAGCCGGGACACGAAGCGTATCTTGAAACTGAATTTTCCGACATTTTCGTGGGGCAGTTACGGACAAGATTCAGCTCCGCGATACAAAGTGGTTGATTTCAGAATTCCCATTGAGATTGGGAGTGTTCGAGTTAGTCCAGGCGACATACTGTTCGGAGATATCGATGGGGTGCTTGTCGTTCCTGGGAGCGCTGAGACTGAGGTTTTTTCGAAAGCTATCGAGAAGGCGCGCGGCGAGCGAATCCTCAAGAAGGCTCTCGATGAAGGCAGTACCGCGGTTGCAGCATTTGAAAAGTACGGAATCATGTAGTTCGGCAAGGCGAACAATCCATGCACCTGGGCCTAGGACTCTACAGTCATATGTTGACAACTGAGTATTACGCTTTCGCTCGTCAAGCGGGCTGTACACACCTGGTTGTGCATCTGGTCGACTACTTCAACCGCGGTTCACGCAATCCTCGTAATAATCAGCCGACCGGCAAGAAATATGAGCCGTGGGGTGTAGCTGGGGATCCGAACGCGCTCTGGACGGTCGAACAGCTGAAGAAAATCCGTCGAGAGATCGAGGCAGCCGGTCTCGATTTGGCGGCGATAGAAAATCTCGATCCCGCGTTTTGGTACGACGTTCTTCTGGACGGTCCGCTTCGCTCTCAACACATCGAAAACGTGAGGACGATCATTCGCCGGATGGGAGAAGCAGGCATTCCAGTGTTGGGATACAACTTCAGTATAGGTGGCGTGTGCGGCCGCGTTAGTGGTCCATTTGGACGCGGAAGTGCAGTCACCGTAGGGATGGATGGCCCGGCAGAGTTATCCATTCCGAACGGAATGGTGTGGAACATGATCTACGACGCAGATGCCCCCGCCGGAACCCTGCCATCCATTTCTCATGAAGAGCTGTGGCGCAGGCTGGGTGATTTTTTGGAGGAAGTGATTCCCGTTGCTGAAAGTTCCGGCGTTCGATTGGCGGCGCATCCCGACGATCCACCTATGCCGATCATGCGCCAGCAGCCCCGCCTGGTCTATCAGCCCTATCTGTACCAGAAACTAATTGATCGAGTGTCGAGCGACAGCAACGCCTTGGAACTTTGCGTGGGCACGCTTGCGGAGATGACCGAAGGCGATGTGTACGAAGCTGTAGATCGATATAGTAAGCAGAATAAAATTGCATATGTCCACCTTCGCAATGTTATTGGGAAAGTGCCTTATTACCGGGAAACATTCATCGATGAAGGTGAGGTAGATATGGTTCGTATTCTGTCCATCCTTCACGCGAATGGATTTGGCGGCGTGATCGTACCCGATCACACGCCACAGATGACGTGCGCGGCTCCCTGGCATGCGGGCATGGCACATACGTTGGGTTTCATTGCGGCGGTTCTGAAGGTTCTTGGGCCATCTTCCATAATCGTCCGATCGTGAATAAACCACTCCGCAGCCAAATGCAACACACAAAATATCGGCCGCCAAGTTTCCGCGCTTCACCCGTGACGCCATCGAGCAAGCCCTCGCCGCTCTGAGTGAGCGCATGCACTTAAACAATGGCGACGCGAGTTCGCTTTACACTGTCTCTGAAGCGGTCGCTTTTGGAGATTCCCTGTCCGATGAGGCGCGCGTTCAGGCTGCCCACGTTGGGATCCGGCTGACACCACGAAAGCTCGAGCCGGACGTTTCAGCTTCGGCGGTAATCGTTCTGTGTGGGGCCGCAAAGTCGATTCAAAGACGATGATCGAACGCTGAATCCGACAGAAGACGGCCGCATCCAACTTGCGCCGAAATGCAGAGAATCGGCGAGGGAGTGTAGTAAGCTATCTGGCCGCGAACGAAACCGGTTCCATACTATAGGCATGTTCGCCACGTCGAAGACCGTACTCCTCTTTGCAATGGTTCTGTTGCCACTAGTCGCGCTGACACCGGCGGCGCCGCAACGAAATGCCGCCGCGGGTTCGGGTCCAAGCTCAGGTCCGGAGTACACCAGTGACTCTCGCCTTCGGTATCCCGAGCACTATCGGGACTGGGTATACCTGAGTTCAGGATTTGACATGAGCTATAACCCTGGTATATCGACGGATGACCACCACACGTTCGACAACGTCTTCGTAAATGCACAGGCATATAAGGCATTCATACAAACGGGAACTTGGCCCGACAAGACCTTCCTGGTGCTCGAACTTCGCCGCGCGGAGGGGCGGGGTTCGATCAACCAGAAAGGGAACTATCAGGGAGCCCGCATGGGGGTTGAGGTACACGTAAAGGACGAAGCACGCTTTCCGGGCAAGTGGGCCTTCTTCGGCTTTGATGGCGATAAACCTGCAAAGATGATTCCAACTTCGGCTGATTGCTATAGTTGCCATGCCGCCCACACGGCTGTAGACAATACGTTTGTCCAGTTCTATCCAACTCTGCTGCCGATCGCCGAGGCTAAGGGAACACTGTCCGTCACGTACCTGACAGGATCGAAGCACCCGAACCCAAGTAAGCCCTAAACTTCCGGATCCCGCAATCCGGAAAACGACATCGATCACGCCCGAATGCTTACGTATGGAGTGGTAGACTTGTTCCACTGAAGGGTCGGGTAGAGATGATGGCTTTCCGCATCGCCCTGCGGTACCTCTGGGGACTCACGCTCGCGACGGCCGCGCACGCACAGGCGGCTGTGGAATATGCAGCGAAATCGGCAACGAGCGGGCTCTCGGGAGGCGCGAGGCAAGCCCATCTGGGCGTCTGCCCACTGGACAGTACGCTTGTCCCCTGTGTAAAGCAGTTCTATCCGGTAACGTTTTATGTGGGCGCCACGGTTATTTGCGTTCTGTTGTGGGCTCTTATGCGCCCCAAGCGCCGATTTTGAGCGATTACAACAGTAGCTATCTAAGGGTTTACGAATTGTGTCCGGACGATTAAAACAATGGGCAGAGCTTGGAGTTGTCCCGTAGTCAGCGCGCTTACGTCAACACGCTTTTGATAACAGCACCGCGCCCGCTGGCTGAGCGACTGTAGCTTGCTGCGTTGTCTTCTCGCGCGGAGGCGGAACTGTCCACGGAATCGGATGATAGCGCAAACAGCGGCGGCATTGATATTGGGCGCTACTAGGCCACATGAGTTCGTCATGTGCGAACCTGCACCAAAGTTGACCCATCTTCGATAGGAGTGTGGAAGCTTTTGAAATGCTCATGCTCCGAGCTTAGGTCCTGAATGCATTTCGATTAAATTGCATCTGGGGGAATAAGAGAATCAGGACCAGCAGTACCCCGGCTCGTATTTGATTGATAGCGCATGACTGTTCCACCTGATTAAGCCGTGACCGAATAGGGTGTGGGCCCGAAGAAGCCCCGTCCTGCTAAGTCGCTATGAGGAGAACGTTCTGACCCGAATAAGAAAAATGCGGCTCTCAATCACGGGACGAGACGGCTTTCAGCGCCAGACATAAGGTGGCTTCGATCTCGGGAACGCGAGATGTCTCGCGTAGCTCATCGAAAACAACGGTGCTCTTTGCGATTCCACTTCAGTTCTGTGTCCCAGCCAAGCTAGAGCCCATCATCCCGCCGTCGCCCTAGTGGCTCTATCGACGCAAGCCGATCCCGTGAGAGGCCGAACCCCCTACGCGCTCGCACGATGCGTTTGCCATTGAGCGTTTCGGCGTGTTCCAGCAAACGATACCTGATCATCGCAGGTAGCATCTAGAGTTTGGTCGCCTGCTCTTCGGATACGACAACATCGTCATCAGCGGTGCTATCCACTATTTGAGCCAGTTCTTCGGGCGCATCGGGACCGGGAAACCTTACTCACCCGAGGACCAGGCGACGCGGAACTCCGGATATAAGGTCAAGCCACCGCACGCAAATATGGTTTGTCCTGTGATGTACGACGCGTCTTCGGATGCGAGAAAGGCGAATACGGCCGCGATCTCCTCAGCCGTCCCAGCACGCCCCATCGGAATATGGCGCGAATGTCGCGATCAACTACAACAGTGGTGCGAATCGCGCAGAGGCCGTAAAGGATAAAGTACGCAATTCAGGCATGGCAGTCCGCGATTCGGGCAAAGTGATAACTGTTCAGGCCGACGTCTCAAACGAAGAAGAGGTGAAACGGATGTTCGCTCAGGTCCTGGATGCGCTAGGAACGATCGACATCCTCGTAAACAATTCCGGCATCCAGAAAGCGGTGCCCAGTCATGAACTGAAAATGGCTGATTTCGACAGGATACCGGGCGTTAATCTTCGCGGCGCGTTTATCTGCTCGCGCGAAGCAATAGGGCACTTTCTTGCTCGCAAAGGCGCGGGAGTGATTGTTAACAACTCGAGCGTGCACGAGATTATTCCAAAGCCTAAATATCTTCCGTACTCGATCAGTAAAGGTGGCCTCGAAAACCTCACTAAATCGCTCGCCCTCGAATACGCGGATCGGGGCATTCGGGTGAATGCGGTTGGGCCGGGTGCGATTATTACTCCCATAAACAAGGCTTGGATCGATGATCCGAGAGCACGTGCCGAGGTGGAGCGCCTTCTTCCGCAAATCGTATTGCTATCGCTCACCGATGCCTGATGATGCCCCAGTAATAAGAGCGTTTTTTGCCAGTAGTCTCCGCATGATGCTCTTCACGATACACGAACGGGAGTTCGCGAATCGCCCTCGTCGTAGCGTTGAGCAATTGCAGACCAGGGGAGTTTCAGGCCGACGCTCCTAATAGCGTCCTATAAGACAATCTTCACTTCGAATCTTATATTGCTTCCCCTGTTGATCTACGCTGCGCGGGAAGGAAAGATCTATGCGGAAAACGCCCGTTGGCATTCTCATTTTCGCGTCGCCGAGCGTCCGGGATTCGTCCGGATCGCAATATCCCGACGCTATCCCAGCCGTTTACAATGCAAGGTCGTGATCCGATGAAACGCCTCTACTCGTAATGGTCGTGCGCTAGAGCCTGAAAATGTTCGAAGAGACGTTGGGCTTTCCGGTTCAAAGAAATAACTATTTCAGCGGAAACCTGCCTACCTCAGACACCTCAATCCAAAGCCGCATTTCGTATCAAGCTGCGAACGCGAGGACTCAAGAGCGAGTTCGCGGCGACCGCGTGTCAGGGTGATGTACCATTCCGACTCTTTCCACAGTTCACAATTTGCTCCGATGAGTTGACGAGCATATATTCTGCGAGGTGATTTCGGCTCTTACGGTACGAAGCTTCCGTATGACGCACTGCATCGCGCGCTCGGTCGAGGGCAAGTCCGTGGTCGTGCGCAGCCGATTCCAAAGCCTGGAGGTAGCTGACGTTTGACGAAAAGCGTTGCCATGCTTCCTTATAGGCGACGTACAGTCGGTTGTGTTCGGCCCTCCCATTTGTGGGCAAAAGTCTCATAGTTATTGGACGGAACTCCGTTCCAATAAGATCCGCTATCGCGCGGAGATGCGTGAATTCGCAGCCGAACGGTGAATTTGGGGCTCTTGCTCGACGCTCGCTCAACACACGCGGGTCAAACGGCGTGCTCGTGCGATGCCACCTCGCGTTGGCACGCTCATAGTCGCGCTTGGAATATGTCACTCGCTTTGGAGGGGAGACCCATTTTCAGCCGTTCGACCTGGGAACTTCATTTCGACAGCACATCTGGGAGAGGCGGGATGTTGCCATTCTTGAACCACTCAATGCTAATGTTCTGGGTCGTCTTATTGTTAGGAATTTCCCTGAAGTCGGGCATGAAGATTTGCAGGCCAGCTCGAGGGGTCATACGAGTATAGCCGTTGACAAGCTGTTCCTGATAGTTGGCGAGATCAAGATCGAACCAAGGGGTCCTTCGAGATATCGATCATCATGAGGTCGACATGATGCATGGTCAGTTTTCCAAAATCGATAGTGCCATCACTTAGGCGGAGAAAATTGCGCCATTGTTCCACGCGCGTTACATCAGTCTGAGCGTCTCCGTAGATCTCTTCAAGATCGGGGTTGACGACACGCACGCTGGTCAAATGTCCGCGGATGTGGGGCGGGGGCAGAAGCCGCTGGGTATCCAAAAAGATATCGTTGCCCGAGACTCAATGCCGGGGATGCGCTGAGCGCCGAAAAGATCAGAGACGGTGATGTGTAATCCACCAAGGAGAGCCTTGAAGGGTATCTTTAGAACGGTCAATTTTGTGACGTGAATCTGGATGCGGTTATCGGGAACAGCCGCGATCGTGCCCATTAATTGAATCGGCAGCGAGATCATCTTGTGCAGAGTTCCCGCGAGTTTGATCTGGTTTCCGTCGCCGGAAAGCTTGATATTCTTTAGCGGAGAGTTCACCATTCCGGTCGCATTAAGGTAGTTGCTGATATCGCCAATATTGGCGCGGAGAACTCCTGTTTTGATGTCGATCGAGAAGGATTCTGGGTCGTCGAATGAAGGATTGACATTGCGGTGAGTCCGGGCCATTTGTCCCCCGAAGCCAACGAACGTAGACACGGAAGCTCGGGCCTTTTCGCAGCAGCAAATTGTGAGCGTAGACGTTCGTGGGAGCGGCTCCGAAGGAAGTGCTTATTCCCTGGGTCGTCGCTGGTCCACCCGGCGCTGCAGATGGACCGCGTGCCGCTATGGCGCGGCAACCACGTTTCAATCCGGCAAGTTGTCGATGACTTTGCACGCTACCTTTACCTGCCGCGTTTACAGACTTCCATCGTCCTTGTTAATGCGATTCGCTCCGGGCTATCACTTCTAACCTGGGAACAAGACGCCTTCGCGTACGCCGAGAGCTACGACGATGTCGCCAACCGCTATCGAGGGCTTCAATCAGCCGTCCAGATTTCCATTACTAGCGACGATGCGGGGCTGCTTATAAAGCCGGACGCAGCAAGACAGCAAATAACTCAGAAGCTGCCCCGACAGCCCCCGTTGCGTCGGACGCTTCCACAGCACCTTCGCCGACAGCGGGGCCGACTTCACCGCCATCCGGACTGGCACCGCAATCAACACCGAAACGCTATCACGGCATGGTGAATCTCGACCCGACGCGGGTTGGTCGTGACGCCGGCCGCATCGCGGATGAAGTCATCACCCATCTCGCTGGCCTGGTTGGATCATCTGTGCGGGTCACTCTGGAGATAGAAGCCCAAATCCCGGCTGAGCCTCTGAAAACATCGTGCGAACGGTAACAGAGAACGGTCGGACGTTGAAGTTCGCTACCACAGCGGATTCGAGACAGAATAGGAGCCTGCATCGCAAGGTCAGTCAAGTCATAGGCCTAGCGTGTACGGGTTGCTTACACTCTGACCTGAGGGCATCCCGCAACCGATGGTGTAACTGATTGGAACACCCGCAAGCCGTCTTCGTGTCTGGTGTGACGCTGCCGCATCAAGTGGAACGCGTATTCCAGTCGACCGGGGCCCCGCACGAGGTTCGCCGCAGCCCGAACTGCTTAACGTTCATAAAGCCCGAATTATCGAAGGTAAACTGCGAAATTTCCGCTTCGGGTCGAACGAACGATTGCCGAACAATTTCTGTTTTGCGCTTAAAGCGCGCTCTGCTCCCGATTCTCTCAAGACACATAACCCCTGCAAGCCTCAGCCTCCATCTCCTGAATATCAGGCGCGAGATTCAAGATCACAGCAAAGAATGCGTGGCACCGATTGGGCGGGTTGGGCACTCTCCTTAGAGGAAACAAAACGCGTTATCGCCTTGAGACGACAGCAGAAAAAATGCCACGCTGCCCATGTCCCGATCACATTAGAAATCAAAGGTCGAATCATGGGCAGCGTCGAAAACGCGCACTCTGCAGACAGAAATAGCGAGTT